>OY969561.1:0-1198634 GCA_963701085.1 uncultured bacterium
ATTTTGTTTTTGATAGAGGAATGCATACTGAAGTCAATGGTAATAGTATGTTTTCGTATATATATTTACAGCGTGAGCAAGGGAAATCCTAGTTATGTATTTAAACATACAAGAGTGGTAGAATGTACGAAGGATAAAGAAGTTAACAGAAATAGGTACTCTTGGATCGCTTGAAAAGGCACATAGACTGTCAGGTAGATATCCGTCGGTTCCAGATGCACCATCATTGGAGCCACTTAATAGATTTGAAAAATTTGCACGAATGAACAATGCTATATGTTGTGCTGATGTTGAACAAAAATTAAATTATTTTGATAAGCCAGAAGATATTGGCGCAATAGTTTATGGTACACAAGATGTAAAAGATTGTGCTTTGGTTAAAGAATATTTAAAGCAACAAACACTTGCTGAAGAAAAATAAAAATAAATGTACTGAAAAACAACAATTGTTTAAAAAAAACCTCATGCGTAAAAACATGAGGTTTTTATGTTCAGAATGTTGCTGATAATTTTACCCATACTTTCCAGAGTTGCAGTAATGATGTTTCGAATGGAACATCAACAGATCCGCCTACACCTAAGATGGTATCAATGGAATTTCCTTTATGCATCCATCCAAGACTCATGAGAGCGCGTTGCGCAAATCCGCCATTACTTTCCCCTGATTCTCGATCAAGATCAAATCTTGTTATTGGTACAAAATCAAGATCGTCCGGTGCTTGGAAGGCGATAGTACTTTTACTTGCTGTTTTGCCCGAGCGCTACCCGCAATACCAAAAACGTGCGTAAATGTTGTATTAAGATTAGTGCGTTCAGTACCATGTCCCCAAATACCATAACCAATTTCAGCTTCTACACATTGTGTTGCTAAACGCAATCCGAGTGCAAAATCAACAACGTTGAATAGTTTTGCGTAAATTTTTTGTGTCATAAAATTAACACCAGGTAGATTGGAGATTGATGAAATATCAGTTGGCGGAATTGTGTTTGGTTGGTTCATCATAGAAACCGGCTCCATGGTTTATCAAATAAATCATAGGTACGGAACTGTTTATTTCTAATGAGAATGACTGATTCAAGATCAAAAATGCACAAAAAGCATAGCTACTGGTATCACGATTAAGCGGCGCTGCATATTGATTCCGGCACCAATTCCTAGATGATGATTGTTACCATTAACGGCTTCAAACATTGTGTGACCATTTTGTTTGTTGCCGTTGGTATTGCAAGTATTGAGTAGTAGTTGAGTTGGAAATATTCTTCCGATATGTATGATGTGCCAATTTTTATGCGTAGTTCCGCTACACCAACTTTCTTTTTTGTATCATTTGTTATACGGCTGAAACACCATGACGGCTGATTAAACGCTTGTAATATATCTTCTGGAAACGTTGTGCCGGGGTTGGTAACATCAGTTTGTCTGAGATTGATGTGATTGTGTGTTTCAGAAGCGGTCAGTAACATTGTAATATACATATCACGCAGCACTGCAACATTGGTCCAGTTTTTTAAATCTTGATGGTATTCAAGCTGGCAGCCAGCTTGTTTTTGTTTTGGGTTGACTGAGAGTATGCCCGTAAAATTATCTGGCAGTCCTACCCATTCAGCACGTATATCTCTGTTGATAAGATCTTCTGGGGAAGTTTTATCACCCGCAACAAGGAGCTCTGTTTTGCCTTTCATAAGAAAGTAACGAGCATTTTTTTCAAGAGACATTGATTGTTGGAAAAAAGGAATGAGTTGAATGCCGCCTTTAATTGAGCCTTTTTTATTATACGCAATGTTATGCCAGAGCGCTTGTTCCATGACAACATCATAAAATGCCGGCTTGGTATACATAAAAGAATGCGCATAGACTTTGCGATCATAGGATTGTACTGGGACAAAAAAAACAATGGAAAGCAGCGCGAGATATTTTTTCATTCAAGAGATCCTTTTTTTTGCTTCTAGCTTAGGATAGGATTAGCATAAATTCAAGAGGATAACAAAGATATGCTTGTTTTGAGATCGATATTATCATACACAATACCGGCAATTGCATTGGTAAGTGCAATACTTTCTGTGAGAGAGCGTTGAAAAATATTTCTTCCTGTTGCTGTGCCTGCAGTATCACCATTATGAATTTGATCATACAGTTGTGTAAGGTATGCTTGTGATTCAACCATTGCACCGCCAGAACAAACAATTTTGGTGTTTCCTGCAGCTGCGCATGCAATTTTAAGACTTGCAGATGATGATAGTATTTCTGTTCTTGCAGGGGACTTTATTTTTGCAAAATCAGCACCGAGTGATAATGCAACACCAGCCGCACCTGCAATAAGATGAGGATTTGTTTCCGCTTCAATTGCTTTTCCGCGTGGATACATCCAAACAATTGTCACAAGACCTTCACTATGTGCGTGTGTAATGGTACGTGCTGCTTGTGCAAGATGTTCAGCTTCATATTCACTGCCAAGGTAGACCGTAATACCAACGCCGGCGATCATGACTTTATTGTTATTATGGTGAAAATTTATGACATCATCAACTGTCCACAACAATGCACTTTTTGGGTCTTGTTGTTTTGTTGGAATAAGATGAGTGGTACCGTTAAGTTTTGCAATATAGTGTACGTTAGTATATTGCTTGGCATAGCGTGCAAGAAGGCCAAGGTGTGTTGCCATTGCGCCAATATTGCCTTGAGATGCAATGCGAAAAAGGTGCTCAGGGTGAAGAGCTTGTGCATTAATTGTTGGACCATAAAAATCCTCATTAAGATGTTCTATTTTTTGATCGCATGAAAATAAAAAGAGACGGCCGGTTTGGCGTGTGATTGCATTATAATTTTTTATAAAGGTGTCATGTTTTTTTTCTGGAACATCCGCCGGAACAAAGCAATGATTTTTATTGTACATGTACTTATTCTCCTAAGAAATAATTTTATCCTGTTAAGAGATTATTTTATCATGAATAAGCATACGTTCAGCAACTGATTCAAACAAGGGTACGGATACTGTTGCGGCATAAATGTTTTTTTGCTGCGCTTCTTTCACAAAAGTTACAATCACTCGTTGATAATCATCTTTTTCCACAATGCCTGCACAGGAGTAGATATTTTTTTCTGTATCATATTTGCCATCAATGAGCATGTTTGCGGTACCTGTTTTACTCATGACGCGATATCCCTTTATTGCAGCTCTGCGCGCGGTACCGTAGAGAGTTGTTTTTTCTAATATTTCTTTGATGGTAGTGAGGGACTTCATCTGAGTAGAGTTGTTTACCCCTTTGTGTAGCCTGCCCTTCGAAGCCTTGGCGAAGTAGGGGCGTCACCTTGTATCCCGTTGCAATTGTACAAAATGCGCAGGCAAGTTGGAGTAATGTTGCAGAAACTTCATATCCATAAGAAAGTGAAATAATTGGATTGTTTTGACCAATTTTCAGGAGGGTTAAGGAACCCTGTATTTTCCCCGGGAATTTAATACCTGTTTTGCTGCCAAATCCTAATTGTTTGTAATGATCATACAATTTTGTATCCAATCGTTTTGCAACAATGGCGATGCCAATATTATTTGATAATGCAATAACATCAGTGAATGGAATGGTGCCATGTGCTTGAACCGTGTTGATAATGCGTCCATCTATGTGCGTAGTGAGACTATTTTTGCAATCAATCAGTTCATCAGGGGTTACTACATCTTCTTCAAGTGCGGCAAGTGCAGCGCACACTTTCATCACTGAGCCAAGTTCATGAGCATCGGTGATAATTCTGTTTTTAAAGTTTTCACTGCTTGCAGAGTGAGCATTGTTAGGATCAAAATAGGGGTAAGAAAGCATTGCAATAATTTCACCGTTCTTTGGGTTCATGATAATCACCGCAGCTTCTTTTGCATTAAACTTTTCTACTGTTTGTTGCACGGCTTCTTGTACTAAGAATTGTAAATCAGCATCGATCGTTAGTTGGAGTGGGTGACCGATATCACCTTGTACGGTTGTTTCTTTTTTGAAATAGTAGTATCCAGAGCGTGCATCTTTTTCTAAGTGACACGTAGTTGGTTTTCCTGCAAGGGTGTGATTATACAGTAATTCAACACCGAGCAGTCCCTTGTTATCAATGCTCGTTAGCCCAATCAGTGGGCTTGCTGCCTTGAGGGGGTAGTAGCGTCCCGGTTCAGAGAGTAGGAAAATATCAGGATTTTTTTCTGCGTTAATTATTTCAATTTCTTGGGGTGATAATCTCCGCTTGATGAACATAAAATGTTTATCTTTATTCTGTTCAAAACGCTTGATAGTTTGTGGAAAATGCTTTTTCAAAAATTTGAGTGTGCGTTTTTTATCAGCCATCTGTGTTGGTAAAATGAAGGCAGCGATATAATCTTTGTTCATTGCAAGATAGTTACGGCCTGTTCTATCAAAAATTGGCCCACGCAGTGGTGTTTGTGTGATAGTTACATGATACTGTTGCTCAGCTAATTTTTTATAGAAATCATGCTGTTTTATTTGAATTACGTATAAATTAATACCAACTAATGCGTACAGTGTGGTGAAGAAAAAGAAAATGATTGTTGAGCGGAGTCTAAAGCTTTGTATCATGTTGGCAGCTTTTTAACTTGGTTTAAGGCATAAGGACGCATTTTTAGTTTATCTTGAGCATATTTTTTAATGCTGTCGCGGTCTTTGAGTGCATAGAGCTCTTGCGTCAGTGTCTGCTTTTTTTCCGTAAGAGCTGCTATCTTTTTTTCACATTGTTGTTGATGGTAACTGTTTTTGATGAACAGCGTATGTTTATGTACCTGTAAGAAGATCAGTATAATGTGGGTAGTGATGACGATGGTGATAAATGAGTTTTTTTTCATGTTACCCATTCACAAGCGAATAAATGCAGATATGAGTCATGATGTAGCTATCAAGATTGTCAGCCAGATTTTTTAGATAATTATCAGCATCTACTTTTTTATGATATTTGTTTGGGACCATGAAATCATCATTTTCTGGCAATTTCAGAAGGCGTTTTCCACGTTCAAAATTGTTTTGAAACAACGCAGATGCTTTTTCTAATCTTTCTATTCTGCGCAGCAGCTGTTTGTATTGATTGAGAGACTTCTGATAGTGTGTTTCCTCGTATGATATTACATCAGCAGTTGTGCCGCTACACGAAGATAATAGAGATAGTGTTTTTTTTGTCTTCCCCGTTCTCGCATAAGGTATTGTGTATACTTATCTTTCGCTTGGGTTACTGTTGTACATTGCCTATGTGCTTTAATAGTTGTTTGTAGAATGAGTCGATCAAGACGATCCAGATTTGTTTGAATAGATTCTTCGACTGTTTCCATGGCAGTTATTTGAGTTTATATAAATTATTCTTTATGTAGCTTAAACAGATAGAGGGACAAGAGTCAATTGTTTAAAAAAATAAAAAAGCTGTAACAAAGAGAGCGCAATAGATTGAAGCTTCAAAAAATCACAAGCTGTGAAATTTTAATGCAATAATCTACTGAACAGATTCTATCAATTCAGTAAGGCGTGTTTTAATAGCGTTAGCTTCAACCTTTTTGCTCGTATTACGTGTGTTATGCGTTTGCTGCTCAAGCTTGCCAAGATAAATTTTTAATTGGTGAATAGAATACAGCACATAATGCCGTGCCTCATTAAATTCTTGGCTTGTATCGCAGTCGCCAGCTTGCAGGCATTGTGCTCGTGTAGTAATAAAATATTGTTCGTGTTTTTCCGCTTGAATAAATAGAGGTTGTCTTTCTTGTGCCTCTTGTTCTGTGTATTGAGGTTTTAAATTCTCTTGCGTTTTAGAGATAATAAGTCCGACAGATAATGCATCGCCGTATGCACAATAAGTAACAAATAATAAAGAAACACATACTATTTTTTTGATAAACATCAGTAATCCCCCTTTTTTGGATTTGACTTAAAATGAGGTTACTGCAACGGTGTGGCAAGAATCAATACATACATTTTTTTGAGGGAATGGGTATTATTTGGAGATTGAGTTTTTTCATCATTTTTTCGTTGTATATGTAATCGAATAAGCACTGATCAAGACCGAGTTCAATAACGGTGATTGGTGCAATATATCCCTTAACTCTGGCGAGAAATTGACGTCTTTCTTCACTTGCTTTGCAAAAATTGAAGTACGCATTGGTTGCTTTTGCGGCATATTTGTACCGTTTGAGTTCTGCCAATGAAGAAGGGGTATTATATTTTTTATGATCTATATCTGCTTGTTGATAGAGTTGATATGCTTTGGTTTTTGTAACAGCAAGCCATGCAGCTTCCTTATTTTCTTGGACTTTTTGAGCAAATTTAAGTTCTCCCATTTTCCAATTATAGAGTGCAGATGAACTACATGTTGCTTTTTGTGCATGAAAGCAATTTTGAGACTTTGCAATATTTTCAACTACATGCATTTCCTGTGCCGTGGAAGGTTTAAACTCTTGCCACTCTTTTGTGTTGAATAATTCATCTTTACATATATTAACTATATATAATGTGTCAGCGGTATTGTATTGTTCGTGAGCTGCTTTTGCTGCTTGATATTGTATGTATTCTGGAGTTTTTATCACGGCGAGATTTTTTGTGATTACATTGCCAACAACATCGTTTATCTCTGTCTTTTGTTGTTTTACCGTTTGAATAAATAATTGTGATTCTTTTGTTTCTAAAAGTTTGCCGGCAGCCTCTTCCAGTGATGCAGATGTTTCTTGTGTGTTGAACTGTTCATGCAGTTTTTTTGCTTTTTCATAGTTTTGGAATTGTGGTGTTTGTAAAAAATCACCATATTTTTCTTCCATATTTAAGAATGATCTTTCTGCAGGTGAGCATGAGTCTTCCATTGCATGCATACTTGCTGTGTTCGTTACAAGAATAAGTAAAAGCAGTCGTGTTATTGCGTGCATAACAATCCTGCTGATTTTTTAAAATTGTCAGCAACGATTGCTGCTTGCATCCATGCTTGAAATTCTTTAGTTTTAGTTACATCGTTGTATGCTTTTTCGACCAAAAGAGATGTTTCTGGAGAGTTATTTGTTTGGTGAAGTATTGTTGCTTGTTTCCACTGTGTGCATTCTGTGGTTTGGGCAAAGGCTTTCGCTTTATTTTCCCTATCTTTAATAACAGCACACAAATTTATTGGTTTTTCGCACGCATGTATACGTGTTGTGCTTGTGACAAGAACAAGTAAAAGAGCAGAGGTGTTTTTTATGTTCATGAGATTCCTTGAGTAATTGTTGTGCGTTTTTTATCAATTATATGACATATTTGTGTTTCTTACCAATCATATGACATACCAAAATGTATCTCAGAAGCAGATTCACTTTGGCTAGGATTTAGTTTGTTTTTGCGTGGATCAATTTTAAAGCCCCAATCGATGTTGACTGGCATTGGTTGCAATAATCTAATACCAATACCAACTGCTTGACGATAATCAAAATTGTTACTCGTAACAAAAGGCTTATCTGCTGCGGTGACGTAAGGGTTATTAAAACCGGTTCCACCATCATAGAATACAACGGCTTTCATATTCATATCGGCAGTTATTGGTGCAACAAGTTCAGCGTTCCAGAAGAATGCTCGTGAGCCACCAATAGTATCTCCTTCAAATTGTGGCCCTATTTGTCCAAACAGAAAACCACGAACGGTTGTTTGACCACCAATATGGTAAAGATCGCCAAAGGGAACAATTCTATTTTTGAATGCAGTTGTTATGCCAAAATAGCCATGTAGTCTCAGGATAAGATCATATTCGGCAATGAGTGGTGTAAACCAGCTGGCATCAAGCTCTACTTTGTAGTAACCAATATTGTTGCCAAAACTTGGGAATGCAAATTTTGTTGCGAATTTCCACTTGTGTCCATACATGGTGTGAACGGGATGGTTACGCGTATCTTGCTCCATTTTGGTTGCTATAAATGCAAAAGTTCCTGGTGTAAATTCTTTTGTTAAAATTTGCTGATACTGTTCTCTTTCCACTGGGTTTGCAAAGAGTGCTTTTGGAGGATTTGCATCATATTTAAGATCCTCAACACCTGTACTGAAGAGAATGTTAATATCATGGAAAAGATGATTTCTTGATTGCGTAATGCAGCCAAGCGTGACCGATCCACCGGTAAATTTTTGGTGAATTGTTTTGACGTGTCTCAATTCGTCATAGACTGGACGTCGGTGGTAAATATCAAACGCGCCCATGATCGGCTTATCAAAGAGCCATGGCTGTGCAACATGGAGCATTGCTGTTTGTTCATCCTTTGCATACGTAGCACTTAAGTTCAAGTGAACACCGCTACCAAAAAGATTGGTGTCAGAGAGCTCAGTTTTGACTGAAACACCTGAAATAGCGGATCGCCAATCAGCACCACCTGCACCACCAAATCCAAGTTGTGCACCAAAGTGACCTGTTTTTGTCTCTTTTACGATAAGGTCAAGATCAGCTTCTTCTTTGCTCAGGCGTTTGATTTTCCAGTTAACACCTTCACGGGGATCAAAATAACCAAGAGAGGCAACATTACGCTTTGAGACATTCATTCTATTTTGCGTAATAAGTTCACCTTCATCAAGAATGATCTTACGACGAATAATTTTGTCACGTGTTTTGTTGTTGCCGCGAATATTAATTTTGTTCAAATATACTTGATCACCAAGTTCAGAAAAGAAAGAAAGTGACACAGTTTTTGTGTCTTCATTTGGTTGTATTGATGGTTCAATGTGTGCAAAAATATAACCGTAATCACCCCAAATAAGCTCGAGCCGTTTTATTGAGTTGCTAATAGCTTCTCGTGAATAATACATGCCAGGACGGATTGGTAGCATGGCAAGAAGGTATTGTTCAGAAACATTATCAGTGCCGGGAGCGCTAATTTTATCAATGACATAACGGTCCCCTTCTTCTATTTCAAAGGTAAGGATAATATTTTGTGTTTCTGGATCTATGTCAACAACAATATCAACAACTTTGGCATGTAAAAATCCGCTATTTTGATAATATTGTTCGATAAAATGTTTATCCCCTTCAAGACGATCAGGATGATAATTTCCTGATTTGTCTAAGAAACTTAACAACCAATCTTCTTTGGTGAGGGCAACAGCACGTAAATCTTTGCTGCTGATTGTTTTATTGCCGATAAAGTGAATTTGCTTCACCGTTGCGGCGATTCCTTCATGAACAGTTAATGTAGCGGTTGCACGATTATTATCATCAAGCGATATCTCTGTTTCTATATCCGTTTGGTGATATCCCTTTTCAAGATAAATTTCTTTGATTTTGTTGGCGATTATTTTAAGTTCTTCAGGATCAATTGAGGTGATTTCTTCAAGATTGATTTTTTTTGCAATATCCTTTTCTGATACTTTTTTATTCCCAACTGTTTTGAGTTCCTTGAGCGGAGATTTTTCCTCAACAATAACATGGAGATTCATATAATTGTTATCAACTATCTCACTCATCACTTTTACCGTGCGAAATTTTTTGAGATTGTAATAAAGATTACGAATGAGCGTTCTTGTTTTACGTGGATCAAATAGTTCACCAATTTTGTAGGGAACTTGTTTGATGATAGCATCTTTTGATGTAGAGATGTTACCATGCACAAGAATGTTATTAATGCGGCGTGATAGCTTATTGATTGTTGTGTTGTTCTTGCTCAATGATATCATCGTCATCATTTTCGGTATCATCATTGCTGATTTCATAATCAGTTTCACTGATTTCATTATAAGGAGCATGTTTCTCCACGTGTATGAAGAGGTAATAGTGGTATCTGGTGCTTCTTGCCTATCCTCGCTCGTCCTGAGCGTGTCGAAGGAGGAAGGTCGTATGATACTACTCAGAAGGAGTAGGTAAGTGCATAGTACAATAATTTCGAGGTCCTTTTTTTACTTTTTGAATCATAGATAATCCCGCTGCCCGACGTTGCTTTTAATTGACACAATAATTGTGATGAATTAATGAAACATACTACTCATTTTTTAATTTTTTGCTAGGGCAGCTCATAAAAAGATAAGTTTTAAGGAATGCGCAAACAATGGGTTAGTTTAAGTAAAAAGGTGTACAAAAAAATTGTACACCTTAAGAAACAGCTCTATATGATAAGTATATATGGTGGTGTGGGAGATAGGAGGTGGCTCAGTCACCTCCTACTATTCGATCAACATTATTACGCTGCCGAAGGCACCACAAAGGTTGGATTTGATAGTGGTATTTTCTTTACCAATTTATCCAATTTTTTGGCTGATAATACGGCACCAAAATATTCTAATGTTTGAAGTGTCGGATCATTACGCCCATCATAAAAACCAAATACTAAATCACCAGTTACTGTATCAAGTGCCATTGACTGATAACCACGATTGCCAGAATGACTCGTATTGATTCGAATTGGATCAGACCACGTCATGCCATTATCACGTGAGATAATAAGGGGTATATTGTAATTTTGAGAATAATTGGGGTTTGGCTCAACAGCAATGGCATAGAGAGCTTGACGTTGTTCATCATAAACAATGCCTAATGTAGTATTAGCAAAAAAACCAACGAGTGGGTACGATATAGCAATTGGGGAAGGGACCGAGCTAAAAGACGTACCGTACAGACCGCTTATATCATTGGAATTTAAGTAATCCCACGATCCACTCCAGTTTTCATCGATAGCGCCAGGTGATTTGAATGAAATTGATTGTGGCTGAATGTAGCTTGATGCTTCAAATGCTCTTGGAAATCCTTGAAACCATACTCGTCCATCTGAGGCTGCTGCAAGATCCCCTATATCGATGCTATTATTCAGTCCAAATAAATCGGTGAAATTGCTGGTTAAAGGAAAATCAGAAGGTGTGAGGGGGCCTGGTATTTGTATAAATCCAATATTGGGGTAGGCATCACCATCATTGAGGAAAACAGTAGTTTGGAACCATAAGCCATAGTTGCCAAATCCATCACCACCAAAACAATATTGTGGATAATCGGTGCTTCCCAAAGAAGGGTCAATTGCAGGTGCTGTATACGCAAGCGTGAAGGTAACACCACCATCGGTGCTCACGGCAAAGTATGGTTGATTGATAAAGTTGCCTGAACCATCAAATCTATTTGTTGCAGAATACCAAATATTACCAAATTTATCTGAGGATACTCCAAGACAGTCGCCAAATCGAGCAGGATTTCCTGTTGGAGGTACGTCCATTAGTCCATTTATAGGCCATGTTTTACCGCCATCAAATGAAACGGCACGATAAGGGAGGACGGTTAAGTTTGGCGAATTTGATCGATCGATTTTGCCCCATGAAACTACGATATTATTCGGATTAGCTCTATTAATAGCAACTGAAGTAGTCCATGCCTGAATACCCTGATTGGTAGGTGTTAGCACGTTGTCTGGGTAGTTGGTTAAATTAATTGGTGCATGCATTTTCAGTTCGCCTTTGACTGTTTTGCCTATTGCAACCAATGTATTCATGGTTCCGTTATTGAGATGTACATTCATAGAATTATCGGTCCAGCTGAATGCAACAACACCATTGAATGCATCGTTGACGTGAGAATCTCTAATGCCATTATTCGCTGCTCTACCGGTAAATTGGGTAATATTTGTGGCACCAGTGCTGATTTTGGTATTTTTGGAGAGCTTTTTGGTACTACTTTTTGCTAAGTAGGAGATAGAACAAGGCATTAAAATTTGTGGACCTGGTGTAATTATGTTTCCAAAGGTTCCGCTGATTGTATTTGCAATTCACCGGCATTAGTCACTTGTACAATGTAACCAGCTGGAGGATTGGGTAATGTTGCTGGATCTTGCGTGAATGAAAATACCGGACTTTGACCATTGTTAGACGCTGCTACAATTGAAGGCGGAACTAAAACGAACGGCCGATTTTTTCTTGATAAAAAACCATCAGAGGTGTAAAGATATCCTCCAGGAACTAATTCAGAGCCAAACGGATTATCGGGAGAAGGTGCTGCTTGAATTTGAAAGTTAATGAGTGGTAGTTGTAATGTTACTAATGATTTATTCTCCTCGAGCGACTCTCGGATTACCTCAAGGGTAACCCAGAATTCACTTCCTACAATAGGAAATCCAAGGGAATCAGCAAGCTGTAATTGAATATTATGTTTTTTTATTTTTGTTTTTGCCGCGACTTGAGACGTAGTAATCAAACCACCAAAAGTGATAAGGCTTACAAGTACTGAACGATATGTTCCTTTTATCATTACAATTCCTTTTGAAAAATTTTCATCTTTTTTGTGATATGTAAGCTGAGATGTATACTTTGTGATATTAGTTATTGGTACCGCCTAAAAAAAATTATTTTTTTTTAAATAGTTATTTCTTTTAGGGAGTATATAAAGAGTTCGCGATTGATTTCAAAGAAATAATAAGGTGGCTTTATACGTGTAATTAAAAAATGGTAAAAATGTGGTACGATAAGGAAAAGTGACTAAAAAACTAAAAGAGAATCTGTTATGCAATTTACTAATACCCTTAGTGGGAAAAAAGAAGAATTTGTGGTGGGCAAGCAACTGAAAATGTATGTCTGCGGGGTCACGCCGTATGATGATGCCCATGTTGGACATGGCAGGTGCTACGTTGCTTTTGATCTGTTGTATAGGATGCTTCGTTCTTTTGGTACGTCGGTAACGTATTGCAGAAATTTTACTGATATTGATGATAAAACAATGCGCCGTGCGGAAAAAGAGTTTGGAGATCGTTTACGTTTTAACGAGATTGCCGATCGTTATATTAAAAATTTTCATCATGATATTGGTAAGCTCAACTGTTTGTCGCCGGATGTTGAACCACGCGTAACTGAAAATATTCCGCAGATTATAGAATTTATAAAAAAGCTTATTGATAAGGGTGATGCGTATCAGGCTGGCAATGACGTTTATTTCCAGATTGAAAAATTCCCAGAATACGGAAAATTATCCAAGCAAAAAATAGAAGATTTGTATGCGGGAGTTCGTATTGATGTTTGCCAGCAAAAAAAGAACCCGCTTGATTTTGCATTGTGGAAAGGTGAGCCTGAAGGAGAGTTTTGGTCAAGCCCTTGGGGTTATGGTCGTCCGGGATGGCATATTGAATGTTCAGTGCTTGCGCGCCTTAATTTGGGTGAGCACATTGATATTCATGGTGGTGGTCTTGATCTGATATTTCCTCATCATGAAAATGAGATTGCGCAATCAGAAAGTTTGTTTGGTGCGCCATTTTCTCGCATGTGGATGCATAACGGCATGGTGAACAGTAATAAAGAAAAGATGTCGAAATCGCTCGGCAATTTTTTTGTGCTTCGTGATCTTTATAAACATTTTGATCCAATGGTTATTCGTTATTATTTTTTGACGCATCATTATCGCATGCCTATTGAATTTTCTTTTGAAGGTCTGACAAGTGCACAAAAAAGCTATGAACGGTTAATCAGGCTTTGTGCCTTGTCTTCTGACTTGTCCGCCGAAGCTTTACCGTGTCCTCCGAAGCTTTTAGCGAAGGATGGAGCGAAGGAGGGGATAATCGATCGTATGCTTGAATTTTTGCAAGACGATCTGAACACTCCAGGGTTGCTTGGTGTTATTTTTGAAAATAGTACTGAGATTGCTCAGAATAAGCATGAATTGGCGGCAGTAAAAAATATTCTTGTTAACGAACTTGGATTAACATTGCAACCGTTACCAGAGCGCACGGTTGAGCTGACGCCGGAAATTGAAGCGTTGATTGATGGGCGTAATAAAGCACGCAGGGAAAAAAATTGGACGCGTGCAGATGAGTTACGTGACCAGTTGCAGCAGTTAGGCTTTGATGTGCATGATGGCAAGATTTAGTTGATATAAAAAAAATATAAAAAGATTTATTTGTACACACACTATTACATACAGGAGAGAATATGTTGCGAGTTTTTTTGAGTGTCTTATTAATGGCAAGTAGTTTTTTGAATGCGCGTATAGAAGAAGCTCTTTCATTAGATGTTATTTCCTATGAAAAATTAGTTGAGGGAGATGCAGAGACTCTTAAGATATTGAAAGATGCTTTGCATGAAAAAGGGATTGTAGGGGTTCGCGGTGTTCCTGGCTTTAAAGAAAAGCATGAACGATTCATTGAAGCAGCGAGAGAATTTAATGCTTTGCCCGAAGAAATGAAAGAGCAATATAAACCAAATAGATCTCTTGGAGATACGTTTCTTGGCTATGAAGAGGGGAAAGAAAAATTCCAAAAACCAAATGGTGATTGGGTAATTGATGATTTAAAAGTTTCTTACTATGCACGTATTCCAGATAATTCTAAAAATAAATGGCCTTGTGAGGTTGATTTAAGAATGCCATTTCAAGATCTTGGGGAAATTATGGCAGAAACGGGAGAGTCGATTATGCGTAAGATCGGGCTTTTGGGAGGTAGTACAGATTTACAACTTGAGGAGGATGCTTGTTTAGGGCGTATGCTTTATTATCGTAAAAGTGATAGTAATGAAAATCCTTTTTGGTGTGGAGCTCACTTTGATCATGGCTTATTTACGGCCGTTCTTCCAGCTGTTTATTTTGTAGATGGAGAACAAATTCCTGAACCTGAAGAAGCAGGACTCTTCATACGAACATCAAAAGAAATGACTTTTAAAAAAGTATTTGCAGATGATCTTGATGTAATGATGTTTCAAGTAGGTGAGTTTGGTCAACTTGTAATGAATGATAGTATTCAAGCTACAGAGCATTGCGTACAAAAGGCAGTGGGAGCTGTAGAGCGCTATACTCTTGCTGTTTTTTATGATGCACCTATGGATATACCAATTGATTCAACATCTGTACTAACAAATGATGCACGATATGGAGCGAAAACGGGAGAGGTTTTTACGTATCGTCATTGGACGAATGCTTCTTTTGAGCGCTATTTAGTGAAAAACGATAAATGAAAAAGGGGGTTCGCAAGAACCCTTTTTTTCATTTATCGTTTTGTTGTGTGTTGACTGGTTACTTATTTTTTTGTTATGGAAAGAAATAATATGTTTTTTCTCATAACAAAAAAGGGTTTTTATGAAACGGCAACATTCTTCACTTTTCTTTTTTCTTGCGCTTTTTTTATCAGCGCAATCCATTTTTTCGGATGATTTGTATCTTGATCTCAGTAGTGACCATGGCAATTTGGTAAAAATTGTCACGGAAATAAGTTCTTTGGATATGGACGTTAATTCTCCTCTGTGCCAGCTCAATAAATATATTGCTGATGGCAATTCCATTGCGTTGAAAGATACTATTTTAGAAATTCTAGCATACGCCGAATCGGTAGTAGAGAAAAAAAGTAACAATATTTCACAAGATAGATTAGACACCATTAATGATTCACTCGATACGTTAGCACGCAAAATTAATAATGGAGATTTTGCTACAGATGAATGTTGTGAATCTGATCAAAAATTAGACTGTTTCTTCCCACCAGTTTGTTGTAAGGGGCCTCGTGGTCCTCGCGGACATAGAGGTCATCGTGGACATACTGGCGTAACTGGAGCTACCGGATCAACTGGTGCAGGAGTAACTGGAGTTACCGGCCCAACTGGTCCTGGTGGAGGCAATACCGGAGCTACTGGTGCAACAGGTTCTACTGGTGCAACTGGGGCTGATGGATCAACAGGAGCTACCGGCGCAACTGGTCCTACTGGGGCTGATGGCTCAACAGGAGCTATCGGCGCTACTGGCGCAACAGGTTCTACTGGTGCAACTGGTCCTACTGGTGCTGATGGCTCAACAGGAGCTACCGGCGCTACTGGTGCAACTGGTTCTACTGGGGCTGATGGCTCAACGGTAACTGGTGCCAATGTTGGTGCAGGAACAGGCCTTATTTTTAGAGATAAAACAGGTATTTTTATAAACTTTAAATCACTTATTGAAGGAACATTTTTTAGTATAACTAATAATACGAGTGATATAACGCTTGATGTAGAAGGTACAAATCTTAACACCCCCGATACTCTTGTAGCTCGTGATGGGACTGGAAGTTTTGCGGCAGAAGTTATTAGTATGGTTGATGGTGTTGTCAGTGAAAATCTTATTTTAAGTACAGAACCAAGCACAGCAACAGCAGGAAATGTCATAAAAGGTTCAAGCAGATTTATTCACGATTTTGGAACAAATAATATATTCGTAGGTATAAATGCTGGTAATTTCACCACAAGTGGTACCGGGCAAAATAGTGGTTTTGGTACAAATGCTCTTACTGCTAACACAACAGGTACTGGTAATACTGCTATTGGTTATAATACATTAGCAGCTACTACAACAGGGAGTAATAATACTGCTGTTGGGGATGCACTGAGTGCTAATATTACCGGTAGCAATAATACTGCGCTTGGAGCTAACACATTAAATCTTAACACAGAATCATTTAATACTGCGATTGGTGCAAATACCCTTGCATCTAACGTAACAGGTACTGATAATACAGCAGTTGGTTATAATGCATTGACTAATAATACTGATGTTCAAATTACCGCTGTTGGCTCTGGTGCATTGCAAAACTTTGTTAATGGTGATGGCGGTGAGAATGTAGCAGTTGGTTACCAGGCATTGAATGCAAACATAGGAGGTAATGCTCTCACTGCAGTTGGTTGGACGGCGCTTGCATCGGATGTAACCACTTCTACCGGCAGCAACACTGCGGTAGGATGGGCGGCGCTTTCAAGCAATACAACAGGTAATAGTAATACAGCAGTTGGGTCAAATGCATTAAGTTCTAATATTAGTGGCCAGAATTGCACAGCCGTCGGTGCTTCTGCTTTACCTTCTAATACAAACGGCATGAACAACACCGCAGTTGGTGAGTTTGCTATGGGAAATGTTACAACAGGCAGTTTCAATGTAGCAATTGGTGATACTTCATTAGCGAGTAATATAACTGGAAGTAATAATGTGGGGATTGGTTCTGGTGTAGACATATCAGGGAATCAAAATGTTGTAGTTGGAGCATCTGCAGGTCCTACCAACGGATCGTTTAATGTTGGCGTTGGAAACGGAGTGCTTGTCGAAAATGGAGGAGATAATAATGTTGCCGTTGGTTATTTTTCAATGAATAATACACTGACATTAACAAATCATGATAATACGGCTGTTGGATTTCAATCGCTTATAAATGTAACGGGGAATTCTAATATTGCAATTGGCAGTAATGCAGGATTATTGGCTACAAGTGGAGACAATGATATTTATATAGCTCATGAAGGTGTTGCGGCTGAATCTGCTGCTATTCGTATTGGTACTCTTGGCACACAAACTACATGCTTTGTTCAGGGAATTAGCGGGGTTACCGTTGCAGCATCTGTACCTGTTCTTATTGATGTAAATGGCCAACTTGGTACTATTCTCTCATCAGAAAGATTCAAACACAACATAGCAGATATGGGTAATGATTCTTCAGCTATTCTTAATCTGCGTCCAGTAACATTTGCATATAACAGTGATGCATCAGAAACAAGACAGTATGGGTTAATTGCTGAAGAAGTTGAACAAGTGTTCCCTGCTATTGTGGTTTATGATGCCGATGGCAATCCTTACACTGTTCAATATCAAATACTTCCAGTGTTATTGTTAAATGAGTTGATTAAACAAAAAGCAGAATTTAATAGCGCAATGGCAAACATCAATAATCGTTTAGTGGCACTTGAAGGGCAAAATTAAGCGGTAAATTTTATACGCTATTACGTAGAAAAAGAGCTTTGGTATTTGCCAAAGCTCTTTTTTATTGTTTATTGACTGGCTACTTATTTTTTTGTTATAGAAAAAAATAATATGTTTTTTCTCATAACAAAAAAGGGTTTTTATGAAACGGCAACATTCTTCACTTTTCTTTTTTCTTGCGTTTTCTTTATCAGCGCAATCCAATTTTTCGGATGATTTGTATCTTGATCTCAGTAGTGACAATGGTAACTTGGTAAGAGTTGTCGCGGAAATAAGTTCTTTGGATATGGACGTTAATTCTCCTCTGTGCCAGCTCAATAAATATATTGCTGATGGCAATTCCATTGCATTGAAAGATACTATTTTAGAAATTCTAGCATACGCCGAATCGGTAGTAGAGACAAAAAGCAACAATATTTCACAAGATAGATTAGACACCATCAATGATTCACTCGATACGTTAGCACGTAAAATTAATAATGGAGATTTTGCTACAGATGGATGTTGTGAATCTGATCAAAAATTTGACTGTTTTTTTCCACCAGTTTGTTGCCAAGGGCCTCGTGGTCCTCGCGGACATAGAGGTCATCATGGACATACTGGCGTAACGGGAGCTACTGGGGTAACTGGTCCTGCTGGCCCAGGTTCAGGAGCAACTGGATCAACTGGTGCTACGGGAGCTACTGGCGCAACTGGTCCTACTGGCGCTGATGGCTCAACGGTAACTGGTGCCAATGTTGGTGCAGGAACAGGTCTTATTTTTAGAGATAAAACAGGTATTTTTATAAACTTTAAGTCGCTTATTCAGGGATCATTTTTTAGTATAACTAATAATGCGAGTGATATAACACTTGATGTAGAAGGTACAAATCTCAATACGCCAAACACTCTTGTTGCGCGTGATGGCACGGGAAGTTTTGCAGCAGAAGTTATTAGCATGGTTGATGGTGTTGTCAGCGAAAATCTTATTTTAAGCACAGAACCAAGCACAGCAACAGCAGGAAATGTTATTAAAGGTGCAAGTAGGTTTATTCACGATTTTGGAACAAATAATACATTCGTAGGTATAGACGCTGGTAATTTTACATTAACTGGCACGCAAAATAGTGGTTTTGGTACAAATGCTCTTACAGCTTTAACAACAGGTACTGGTAACACTGCTCTTGGGTATAATACATTAGCAGCTACTACAACAGGGAGTAATAATACTGCTGTTGGGGATGCACTGAGTGCTAATATTACCGGTAGCAATAATACTGCGCTTGGAGCTAACACATTAAATCTTAACACAGAATCATTTAATACTGCGATTGGTGCAAATACCCTTGCATCTAACGTAACAGGTACTGATAATACAGCAGTTGGTTATAATGCATTGACTAATAATACTGATGTTCAAATTACCGCTGTTGGCTCTGGTGCATTGCAAAACTTTGTTAATGGTGATGGCGGTGAGAATGTAGCAGTTGGTTACCAGGCAATAAATGCAAACGTAGGAGGTAATAGTCTTACTGCAGTGGGTTGGACAGCATTAGCCTTAGATGTAACAACTACTGTAGGTAATAATACGGCAGTTGGCTGGGCGGCACTTGCGACCAATACAACAGGTACTGATAATACAGCTCTGGGGAATGATGCATTATCGAGTAATACCACGGGTATTACTAATACAGCTGTGGGAAGTCATGCATTAGCTGGAAACACCATTGGTACTAATAATACAGGTGTAGGAACTAGTGCTTTAAATTCAAACACAACTGGTACTAATAATACAGGTGTAGGAAATAATGTTTTAGCTGCAAACACAACAGGTATTAATAATACAGCGATAGGTGACAGTGCACTCAGTGCAAATATCACCGGTCAGGGCAATACTGCTGTTGGAGAATCTGCACTTGCAAGCAACATCACAGATCTTACCACTGCTGTTGGATATTTTTCATTAAATCAAAATACTACTGGAGCAGGTAATACTGCAGTGGGTAGTAATACATTGGCAGTGAATGTAACAGGTAATGATAATACAGCCGTTGGTCTCAATGCTCTTGCAGCTAATACTGATAATCAAAATGTTGCTGTTGGATCTGGTGTATTACAAAATTATGTTAATGGTGGCGGTCAGCATGTGGCAGTTGGTTATCAAGCATTAAATTCCAATGTTACAGGAAGTGGTAACACTGCGGTTGGTTATCAAGCACTACAAGCAGATGTAACAGTTTCTCCTTCTGGTTTTAATACTGCAGTTGGTTATCAAGCATTAACAGCAAATACAACAGGTCATGATAATACTGCAAGCGGTGATAGTGCATTAGTTGCTAATACAACAGGGGTACAAAATACTGCTGTGGGGAGTGGTTCATTATTCACTAACATCACAGGTTCTGACAATACTGCAGTTGGATATAATGCATTGGTTGTTAATACTGACAATGAAATTACCGCAGTTGGTTCAGGTGCATTGCAAAGTTATACGGTTAATGTTGCCGGTGGCCAAAATGTAGCTGTTGGTTATAATGCATTGAGTGCAAATACTGTTGGTGCTAATAATACGGCAGTTGGTTGGTCAGCGTTACTCAACGATATAACAGTTGAAACGGGTAGTAATACAGCTGTTGGTTCTGCTGCACTTTTTACCAATATAAACGGTTTGAATAATACAGCTGTGGGCGACCATTCATTATTCGCTAATACCATTGGTGCTTTTAATACAGCTGTGGGGGCTGCTTCATTAACCAGCAATATCACTGGTAATAATAATACAGCTGTGGGAAATAGCGCATTAGCAAGTAACGCCACTGGTAATGATAATACAGCTCTTGGCTGTAATGCTCTTTTAGCTAATTCAATAGGTATACAAAACACTTGCATTGGTAGTAGCGCTCTTGGGCTGGTGACAGGAAATCATAATATTGCTCTTGGCTATAATGCAGGTGGTGCAGCAACAACAGGAAGTAACGATATTTATATTGGCCATGTTGGTGTTGCAGCTGAATCTGCTGCTATTCGTATTGGTACTCTTGGTACACAGACAACATGTTTTGTCCAAGGAATTAGCGGGGTTACTGTTGCAGCATCTGTACCTGTTCTCATTGATGTGAATGGCCAACTTGGTACTATTCTTTCATCAGAAAGATTCAAACACAACATAGCAGATATGGGTAATGATTCTTCAAGTATTCTTAATCTTCGTCCCGTAACATTTGCATATAACAGTGATGCATCAGAAACAAAACAATATGGGTTAATTGCTGAAGAAGTTGATCAAGTATTTCCTTCTATTGTTGTAAGAGATGAAGATGGAAATCCTTATACTGTTCAATATCAAGTGCTTCCAGCACTTTTATTGAATGAGTTGATAAAACAACAAGCAGCACTAGAGCAGCACCAAGCAGCAATAGAAAATATGAATGATCGTTTAGCGGCACTTGAAGCGCAAAATTAAGCGGTACATCATACGCTATTACGTAAAAAAAGAGCTTTGGTTTTTGCCAAAGCTCTTTTTTATTGTTTTCTGTAGCGCTATTGTGAAATTTATTGTGTAAATATGGAAAAATAGAGTTAACTGATTTTTTTGTTGTGTTGATTAGCTACTTATTTTTTTGTTATGGAAAGAAATAACATGTTTGTTCTTATAACAAAAAAAAGGGTTTTTATGAAACGGCAACATTCTTCATTTTTCTTTTTTCTTGCGCTTTTTTTATCAGCGCAACCAAATTCTTCGAATGATGTGTATCTTGATCTTAGCGGTGACCATGACAATTTGATAGACATTGTAGAGGAAATAAGTTCATGGGATGAAAATCAAAATTCTCTTTTGTGGCAATTACAGAGACATATTGCAGAGGGTAATCTGATAGTGCCTCAAGATTTTGTTGTAGAGGCCTTGGCGTACGCTGAAAATATTGTTGAAAAACAACGTAAAAAACTTTCATCAAATAAATTTAATTATATTAATGATGTTCTTGATCACTTAGCATGCGTCATTGAAAATGGTGATTTAAATCATGTTGTGCATAGAAAAGATGCGAATATAGATTTTGATGATGCATTGTTTCCCTGCCCGCGTGGCCCTCGTGGGCATCGTGGACACCGTGGATATCAAGGAGCTACCGGTGCAACGGGGGCTTATGGTGATGGTGGTACAGGAGCAACAGGTGCTACGGGTGCAATTGGATCAACAGGAGCTACTGGGTCAACTGGTGCAACGGGGCCTGCAGGTGCCACGGGAACTTTTGATCCTTCAAGTTGTATAGACAGTTTATGCGTTAATAATTTTTCTGTTGTGAATGAAATAATTAGTGGGCCGTTATCAACGTGTGATGTTTTTGTTGGATGTAATTTGTTTTTAAATGATTCAGCAAGTTCTACGGTTGGTAATGTTATTAAAGATGGTCAACCATTTATGCATACATTCCCAGGTACTAATTCAGCAAATACATTTGTGGGTGAAAGTGCAGGGAATTTCAGCATGACTGCTGGTGAAAACACAGCTGTTGGATTCCAAGCTCTTATCGTTAATATAGATGGTTTTCAGAATACAGCAGTTGGAAGCTACGCGCTTAATTCAAATATAGGATTTGGAGGAGGCATCTTTGGTGGATCTGCTAATACTGCAGTTGGTAATAATGCGTTGGGGAGTAATACAACTGGTTATAATAATACTGCGGTTGGTAATAATGCTTTAGGCAGTAATGTTACTGGTATTAATAATGTGGCGGTTGGTGCTAATGCTTTATTTATTAGCACAGAAGGTTCAAATAATATTGCAATGGGATATCTTGCTCTACAAAATAATACAACGGGCAGTGATAATATTGGAATCGGTATTTCTGCTTTAGCAGCAAATCAAACTGGTAGTTCTAATGTTGCTATTGGATCTCAAGCGCTTGCGAATAATACAACAGGATTTAATACTGCTATTGGATTTAATGCATTACAAAATAATACAATCGGAGATCAAAATACTGCCATAGGACAAAGCGCGCTTTCTTCTAATACAGCAGGATATCAAAACACTGCAGTCGGACAAGATGCACTTGCTGCTAATACTTTAGGTACTCAAAATACTGCTGTTGGGCAAGATGCATTGCTCGCTAATACGACTGGTTCTTTTAATACTGGTATTGGGCAAACGACACTTTTATCTAATACTGTTGGTATTAATAATACAGCGGTGGGATACTCTGCATTATCAAGCAATACAACAGGAACTGATAATACAGCAATTGGGTGTAATGCGCTTGCTAACAATGATGCAACTGTTGGTAATACCGCAGTTGGCAGTGGTTCATTAGCGGCAAATACAACTGGTGTTAACAATACTGCAGTTGGTTATCAAACACTTTTAAATAATACAGTGGGTATTGCTAATACAGCAGTTGGTTACCAAGCGCTTATAGCAAATACATCAGGTTATTCTAATGTTGCTGTTGGACAAAATGCTCTTCAATTAAATGATGCTGGATATATGAATACAGCTGTTGGTACTAATGCATTAGAATTTAATACAGAAGGTTCTCAAAACAGTGCTTTTGGCGCAGGAGCATTGCAAGAAAATACGACTGGTGTCAATAATACTGCCATTGGGCTTGGAGCATTATCATTTAATGTAACAGGAGTTAATAATACAGCTGTTGGATTACTCGCTTTGAATGCTAATCTTGTTGATCATAATACTGCAGTTGGACACAATGCATTAGCAAATAATACAACAGGTTTCCAAAATACAGCAGTTGGACAAAATTCACTTAATGCTAATTCAACAGGATGGCAAAATACCGCCGTTGGACAAGGAGCATTGCAATCAAATACCATAGGCATTCAAAATACAGCAATGGGACAAAATGCGCTTTCAAGTAATACTTTTGGTTCTTCTAATGTTGCTGTTGGTCAAAATGCTTTAGCAAGCAATACAACTGGTTCTTCGAATACTGCTCTTGGAGAAAATGCATTATTGTTAAATACATTTGGAACAAATAATACAGCAGTTGGACAGGATGCACTTCAATTAAATATTATTGGTGTTAATAATACCGCCGTTGGTGTTAATGCATTACAAAATAATGTAGCAAATAATAATAGTGCGTTTGGAGAATATGCGCTTGCAAATGATACATCCGGTGCAAACAATACCGCAGTTGGGCAAGCTGCTCTTGGTTTGAATACAGCGGGAAATAATAACGTTGCTGTTGGATTTAATGCATTAACTTTTAGTATAGGTTCTTTTAATACAGCAGTTGGTGTTAATGCATTGCTTAATAATATAGTTGATGGTAACACTGCCGTTGGAAACAATGCACTTTTAACGAATTCAACTGGTTTTAATAATGTCGCTGTTGGAAATAGTGCATTACAAAATAACTTAACGGGTAGTAATAATACAGCAATGGGTGTAGGTGCATTGTTCGCAAATGGTACTGGTATTAATAATACCGCAATAGGATACAATGTGTTATCAAGTAATACAACAGGTACAGATAATACTGCAGTTGGTTATAATGCTCTTGTTGCAAATGATGCAACTGTTGGTAATACAGCAGTAGGTAGCGGTGCATTAGAATCCAATACCGCGGGTGCACCAAATACAGCTGTTGGATATAATGCGCTTAATACAAATTCAACAGGCATTGGTAATACAGCAGTTGGTAGTAACGCATTATCATTGAATATGAATAATCTTAATACCGCAGTTGGGCAAGATGCGTTAAAATTAAATTCAACAGGTACACAAAATACTGCCATGGGATCAGGTGCGTTGACATTTAATAGTGTCGGGGTAAGTAATACCGCTGTTGGAAGAAATGCATTGAATAATAATACAGGAGGTAATGCTAATACCGCGATAGGACAATCATCAATGGCAACTAATGGAACAGGTGGTGGTAATACAGCTGTTGGTGATGAAACATTACAGTTTAATGTTGGTGGTTCAAGTAATACAGCTATTGGTCAGCTTGCGTTAAATAATACCGATGCTGATAATAATACGGGGGTAGGTTATAGAGCGATGTTTGCTAATACAACAGGTACGCTTAACACAGCAATTGGAAGATTTGCATTAGCCAATAACACAATAGGTAATAATAATGTTGTTCTTGGAGATTCAGCATTAGCAAGCAATACAACAGGAAATAATAATATTGCAATTGGTACTGATGCTGGAGGAACATTAACAACAGGAAGTAATAATATTTACATTGGTTTTAATATCGGTGCAGTTTCATCATCTGAAAATGACATTACACGTATTGCTAATATTTATGGTACAACAACAGGAAGTGTAACGACATTATCAGTATTAGTTGATAATACAGGGCAACTTGGTATAGCTGCTTCAACAAAAAGAGTGAAACATGCTATTGCAGATATGAGTAATGAATCAGCAGCTATTTACAATCTTCGCCCGGTAACATTTGCTTACAATAGTGATGCTTCTGAAACAAAACAGTATGGGTTAATAGCTGAAGAAGTTGATGCAATATTCCCTGGTATTGTGGTAAGAGATGCTGAAGATGAACCGTTTACTGTGCAATATCATGTGTTACCAGTATTGTTGTTGAATGAAGTTCAAAAATTATATGCAAGAATTGAAAATATGAATGATCGTTTGATTGCGTTGGAACAGCAAGATTAAACAAGATTATATATTTTTAGGTAAAAAAAGGGCTCTGATTGCATTCAGAGCCCTTTTTTTAATTCGATTTATTACTTTAATGCGGCAATAATTTTTTCGTGCAAAACTTCTTTACTCATGTATCCCGTTTCCTTACCTTTAACAACGCCGTCTTTGATAAAAACAAAGGTAGGAACAGAGGTAACACCGTAATCTTTGATTGATATTTCTCGTGCTTCATCAACATTGAGCTTTGCAAATTTATAGATATCGCCGAGCTCTTTTTCCAGTTCCTCCAAGGTTGGATTCATCTGTTGGCATGGTCCACACCAGGTTGCGTATATATCTAAAATTACTGGTTTGTTTGAGTGTTTGATTTCTGCTTCATGATTTTCTGGAGTAATTGATACAGCCATTTCTGGTCCCTTATTTATTATGAATGTGATGATAATAAAAAATATAATAACCTGTAATTGTTCTGATAACAAGGGATAAAAAATTGAAGATATCTTTTGTTGTGATATACTTTCAATGAGAAACAATTGTTATGAATTATACGGCTTTATTACACATTTTTATTAGGAATAGTATGCATAAAAATTTATTATTGTTATTTGTGGTAGCTAATTGTGCAATGCTTCAGGCGGGTGAATATAATATGGCTGATGAAAAAGTTTATGCTGATTATCAAAGTCAGCAAGCTGCTTTGTATCGATCAGCATTGATTAATGCTCTGTCTGATAATGACCAAGCTATTGATGATCAAGATAAAAGTAATGCTGATGTAAATGATCAAGAAGAAAAAGATAGCAGAAAAAAACAATATGATGGCATTCTTGGTTACTGGTCAACTGAGCCGACTATTGAATCTGAAACAGGACGTAAATTTTATCAATATACACAGCATAAATCGACTAAAAATTCAATAAACAAACAGTTTTCACAAAAAGCTAAAAATGATCAAGACACATTTAATACAGAAGTCTTGCCAAATTTTAAACGTAGGTTAGAAGATGATCGTTATTTTATTAATACCTACTGTGTGTCTGCATTAAAAGATTGTCGTAAAGATCTTGCTTGTTATGATAAAAAAGGTTTATCCCCACAAGTTTTCACTAATCCTCATTTTGATGAACAGCATGAAGAAATGTTGTATGCCTGTGCGGCAAAATTTGCATCAGAACATGGTGTTAATCTGACAGCTGAAGAGATGAGAATGATTGCTGAACACAACCCAGCAACACAAGAATTTTTTAATGGTATCCAAGCTGGAAATAAAGCGATATCTGCGGTGCGTCATGAAATTTTGAATACAGATGTGAAAAAAGATTAAGATATAGCACCATTTGTTAAGTTGTACTCAAAATATCTAACCGCGCTCGTCCTGAACTTGTTGAAGGATATCCTCGAGCGCTCGAAGAAATCCTTCAACAAGTTCAGGACGAGCGCAGGAAAAAATTAGTTTAAAAGCTGCAGTGATATTTCTGTTGGCAGTTATTTTTTGTTAACGGAACACGGAGGGCATGATTTTGAGTTGTCTTTTTTGTCTTTGCTCGTATCACGGTACGTATAACCTTCAATAGTCAGTGTTTTGAGTGCTGATAATGGTATGATTTTTTCTTGTGGCCCAGCAGTATCAATGCCATCGCAATAGACAGGTGTTTTGCGTTCCAGGAGATAGTAATTTTTTGTGTTACTTTTAGTGGTAACTACTACTTCTAAATATTCTACTTTTTGTTGATGTTCATTTTTTTGATAATACCAAACCGTGTTGGGTGATGGGACTTGAATTTCGGCGGTTTCATCAAAATCAACGGTGCCTTTGACAAAGTCTGTAGCAGGATTATCATCAAGTTTAATTTCGAGATGTTGTGAATCTTTGTTCATGACAGGCGCAGTATGTGTTGCTGGTTTTGCGTACATGATGATTTGCTTGCATTTGTTATCAATGGAAATATTATCAACGACATATTCTTGTCCTTGGTGGGTGGTGAGTTTTCCAGAAAAATTCACCGGCTGCTTGAGATTTTTGGCCGTTGTTGAACCAAATGAGGTACATTTAATGATGTTTGCAGAAAGTAGTGAACTGATCAGGAGAAGTACATAAATCATATTTATTCCTTTAGTTTGCGTGTTTAAGCTATTTTTAACACAGGTGTCTTCTGTTATGCAAGTGTATTGTATGCTAAGCTAAAATCATTGTATAATGAGTTATATATCGCGTAGAGTATTAAGCAAATCTGTTAATTAAAAAACCGAAGGGATACACAGTATGTTTTCAAATGGCTATGAGCTTGATCGAAAAATGTCATCATTTATGGCGGGAGTCTATGGATGGATGAGTTGTGCGTTAGCACTAACTGCGGGAGCAGCGTATTACATTGCGAGCAGTCCGGCAATTTTTACGTATATTTATACTCATTCAGCAATTTTAATTGGGTTACTTATTTTCCAATTGGGGCTTGTTATTGCAATAGGTGCCCTTATTAATCGCATTTCATTTATTGCTGCATTGGTAATGTTTTTACTCTATGCAATAACACTTGGCGTAACTCTTTCATCCGTGTTTTATGTGTATACAGAAGCCTCAATTCTTTCTACTTTTTTAACAACAATGCTAATGTTTGCATCTATGTCATTATATGGTTATCTAACCAAAGCAGATTTAACTTCCATGGGTAGTATGAGTATGATGGCACTCATTGGTTTGATTATTGGTATGGTTGTTAATATGTTCTTGCAAAGCGAAAAGTTTGATTATATTTTATCTGGCATTGGTGTTGTGGTGTTTGTTCTTTTGACGGCTTATGATACGCAAAAGATAAAACAGATCGCACGTCCTATGCTTGCTGATCAACAACTTATTGAAAAAGTTACGTTATTATGTGCTTTAACATTGTATCTTGATTTTGTTAATCTCTTTCTTTATCTTTTGCGCTTTATGGGTAAACGTCGCGATCAATAAAATTGTTAGAAATAAAAAAATAAAAGAGTAGTAAGGGAGTATTTATTATGAATCGACGTACGGCTTCGTTGTTATTGATTACGGTGTTGGGAGCAGTTGGTTTTGTTTGGACAGGTAAAACATTGTTTGCTGCGCCTAACAAAACCAGTCAAAAAAAAGATAAATCTGCGCCGCAACCAAGAGTTCAAGAAGATCAGGATCAAGAAAATGTTATTCGTGGTGCTGATCAAGAAGATGAAAAAGAAGTTGCGGTGGATGAATTTGATATTCAGCGAAAACAAAAAGAAGTACGTAGCCTACTTGAGCGTGGTGTTAAGTTTTGTGCGAATAATTCTCTGCCAGCAATTTGTCAGGCATTAACGCATACAAAAACATTTATAGAAGGTGAATTGTATCTATTTCTTTTAGATACAAAAGGTGTTGTGTATGCCCATGGTGATCGTGAAGATCTTCTATGGAGTAATCTTTGGGATTATCGTGATAGTTTTGGCGCTCTTATCATACAATCAATGGTTAAAACGGCAAATGCTGGTGCCAATTGGTTGACGTATGAATGGGCTGGTGCGGTTAAAGTTTCCTTTGTGCAAAAAATTAAGATTGATGATAAAGATTATGTTATTGGTTGTGGATATTATCCTCATTCCAAAAAATACGCGGTAATTGGCCTTGTTAAAGGTGCGGTGAGTTTATTTAATCAGGATGTTAAATCTGGTTATCCTGTTGGAGATACGTTCGGTGCAATGGGGTACGCAGAGAGTGAGCGATTTGTTTTTGGAGATCTTTACTTGTATGCGCTTGATTTTAATGGAAAAATTCGTTCTCAAGGTGAAGAGCCTGGTCTTATTAACAGAAATGCTTTGGATTATAAGGATTCCAAGGGTAAAGCGGTTAATAAAGAAATTATTGAAAAACTTAAGGGAAAGCCAGAAGGTGAAGGTATATGGACTGAGTATTATTCAAAAAATGCTTTGAAATATGCTTATGCGGAAAAAGTAAAAGATAAAGATGGAAATTATTACTTTATTGCATGTGGGTATTATCCTGAACTTAATCGTGATCAAACAGTTGAGTTAGTTCGTCGTGGATATCAACTCATGAAAAGTAGCGGTATTTCTATTGCATCAAAAGAGTTTACCGATAGAGGTAATAACAGTTATCGCTTGGGTGATCTTTATCTGTTTATATATGATATGAAAGGTAAATGTATAGCGCACGGTGGCAACAGTTCATTAATTGATCAAAATCAGTTTGATGAAAAAGATCAGGATGGCCGTTATTACGTTCGTGAAATGATTGATCAAGCAAGCAAGGCCAGCGGTTGGGTTGATTTTAAGTTAAAAAATTCTTTTGAAGCGGTATACGTAGAAAAAGTTGATATGGGTGTTGATACTTATATTATTGGTTCAGGTATATTCCCGGTGAGCAAACCGGAAACAATGACGTTGCTTGTCAAAAGTGCGATTGGTTATTTGGAGACCAATGCAGAAGATGTAAGTTTTGAAAAGTTTGTTGCGCGAAAAGGTGAATTTATGCGTGGCGATCTTTTTGTATTTGCGATAGATCTTGATGGTTATTGCTATGCCTGGGGCGATGATTATCCGCTGATTTGGAAAAATATCATTGATTGGAAAGATGATGAAGGTAAGCTATTTATTAAAAATATGCTTGAACAATCATCACATGGGCCGGATCATTATATTTATAAATTTAATAAAAAAATGCGTGTTGATTATGCTGAACAGGTGGAAAAGAATGGCAAAAAATACCTGATCGGTTCTGGTTTTTATAAGTAGAACAGGATAATCTGAATAGCGAAAAAGGGATGCGTAACAGCATCCCTTTTTTATTTATTCCGATTGTTATTTATAGCTTTTCAAAAAGTTTGCAATCATCTTCTTGTGATAAAATGCCAAGGGTAGTCAATTCTTCAGCAAGTTGAGATGGATTTTTAAACAGTATACCATGCAGCGTGAGATCTGTTGTTGATTGTAGTTTATTAAAGGCATCAACATTTGTTTTTTTATCATCAATAAAAATCATACAAGTAATATTTTTTTTAGTCTTGCTATGGGCGATCATACGCTCATAAAACGCTGGTTCGGGTTTTTTTCCTGGTAGATGAATAATGTTGTCTGATTCTTGTATATTCATAGTTTCATCAACTAACTGTTTGTAATTGTTAGGAGTAGTTGATCGGTCCATAAAGAGCTGAATATCATTGAGCAGTGCGGTACTGTTTCCTGGATGTGCAACAAAGACTTTACTCGGAATTTTACTGAATTTATGGCCAAAATTTTTTACGGTTAAATCGTAAGCAATGCGATCTTTATTAGTCGCAAAATTTATGTTATACCCTTTTGCTTTTTTGAGATACTTATAAATTTTTCTTGTTCCTGGAATAAATTGACGTGAACTTTCGAGAGTTTCAATAAGCCATGGTACATAAATGGTTAAGTTTGTATCTTTCATACCATGATATAAAAAATGAAAAGTGATACCTTCTATTGCATCACCACGTTTATCATATAACGCTTCCTTAATACCATCTTTATCATACGCATAAGCTTGCTGTACTTTTAAAAGTGAATATAAATAAGCCAATGTAGTAAATGGATTAAGGGATATGCCGCCAAGTATAAGTTTGTATGTTGAATATGAAGATTCGATAAGTACTTCGTCAATATCAGAGTAGATATCCACGTTTTCTGGTTTAAATTGTTTATCCATTGATGCTATGGTGCCAGAAGAAAGAATGAGCAAAATAAATAGTTTTATACATTTTTTCAAGACAATCCCCATTTTTTTATATATACAGGCAGCATATCGAGTTGTAATGGGAATTGTCTAGGTTTGTTTATGCAGTACTTTATCTTGCAAAAATAGAGTGAAAGTTTTGTTTTATTTTACCGCTAATTCCTGGATAACGAATTTCATCCAAAAGTGTATGATCTTTTTCTTCTGATACCATTCCAGCTTTTTTAATATCTTCAGCAAATTGATCTAAGTTGTTTTCATTATAGAGTATGCCAAGACGGAGCTTGGTGGTATCTTTTTGTAGCGCATTAAAGGCATCAACGTTCTCTTCATTGTCATCAATAAAGATCATGTCATTGTCAGCACCAAGATTGTTTACTACATAGGTAAAGAACTGGTTTGCTGGTTTTTTGCTTGGTACATGCACAATTGTTGAGGTTTCTTTTAAGTTGATAGCTTTATGGACCATATTTTTATAGTGTACGGGCGTTGTTGGTTTATCTGCAAAGATTTGTAATTGCGAGATTGCAGTATCTTCACTTTGTGGCTCGGCTACAAATACTTTATCGACCATGTTGGGAATTTCATTACCTAATGCTTCTATAGAAAGATCATAGAGCATACGATCTTTATTAGTGGCAATAACAAAATGATAGCCGTCTTCTTTGAGGTGATGATAAAGGTTGTCAATTGGTTGATTAAGGCAACGAGATTTTCCAATATATTCCACTAATCCTGGAACATATGGGGCAAGTGTTGGATAGCGTCTACCATAATCAAGAAGTCTTAAAGGAAGATTACCCAATTTACGGGGTTTTTTTTCTGTAGGCCCGCCCTTCGTAGCTTCAGCGGAGTAGGGTTCGTCAGAAATATCTTTTGTAGACTTTTTGCTTTTGAATAAATTTTCAAGAGGTTGTAAGTAAGCAAGTAAGCCAAGGAAGGATGATTTTTTTATCAATACATCATCAAAGTCTGTGATGAGAATGGGTTTCTTTTTTGCCACAGGTGTTTCTATTGGCAGCGCTGTGCTGCAAAAGATGCTAGCAAGAAGAAGTGTGCTATATATTTTTTTCATTATTTTCCTTGGTTTGGAGTTTTTTTTAAGTTTAACTGAAATAGAGTTTAGAAAAGAAGGCTTTTAATAGATATGGGATGCCTATTAAAGCATCCCATTCATTTTGCTGTATTAATCCTCATCGAGGGCGGCTAGAGGTATCGCCATTAATATCAGAGTAGTTGTGTATACAGCGAGAACTTGTTCTAATTGTTTATTGTTTTTACACAGATCATACTTTATGGCTAGAACCGCCGACGTAAGTAAGGCAGCGTATGTGGTTAGAACTATGCCTGGGTGGTCTTTTGAATATCGTAAAATACGCCCTCTTATAGATTTTTCATATTTAGCAATTGTTTCTTCTTGCTTGATTTGTTCTTGCTCGTTAATAACTGGGTTAGCGTATGTAGGAACCATTGTTGCCACTGAGAACGATAAAAGAGCCATAGTTGCATATTTTCGTAATGTTTTCATAAGAACCTCCAATTTGGTTAAAATATTAGCTTCTATATACTATTATATATACTATTTGAAATAAGTCAATCAGGGGGGGTGAAAGTGCGATCAGGACGTATAAAAGCAATTAATTAGGGGTAGGTTAAAAAAAATCCCCAGTACATACTGAGGATTTTGATTGTTATTATAACACATATTAATCACTGTCAATGTCAATAGCGAGAAACATCGAGGTCATCATTAGAGCAGCTGCGGATCCACTGAGTAAGTTACCCAATTTTGTGTCATAGCTTGTATTTATATTATATTTTTCACAAGCTAGACCTGTGAGAACAACGGCTATAGAACATGCACAACATGCGATGCAACCTATTTGTTTGTATTTTTTTTGAACTTCAAAGTTGGTTTCTTTACCGTCATATGCCGATGTGATAAATGGCATATTTAAGCCAAAACCCAATATAGCCATACATAATAGTTTTTTTGATATAGTCATAGTAATCCTCCAGTTTGGTTGAAATATTAGCTTCTATATACTATTATATTATACTATTTGAAATAATTCAACAGGGTGGGTGAAAGCACGATCAGGACGTATAAAAGCGGTTAATTAGGGGTAAAATTAAAGAAAATCCCCAGTATATACCGAGGATTTTGGTTGTTATGAGGTCATAATACGCAGCTGGATGCTCTTTAATTAAACGAAAATTGCATGCATACAGGGTTGTGGTCACTGGTAGCTTCACTACTCTCACCACATAATTTGTAGGTTTTTATGTTAAATGCACTGTTAGGTTTAACAAGAATATGATCAATTTCAACGGGGTTCCCTTTTTTGAGATGCGTAGCAATATGTTGATTGGCTTCTTTTGCTACAGTTCGTGCATGGGTAAAACCAGATTCAGAAAGAGTTGTTTGCATACCGTTAGTAAATGTTGTGTTTAAATCACCCATCAAAATAACCGGTTTTTTATTACAACGTTTTTCACTATCGGCGATGATATTTTTTATTTGTATAATGCGATTGTCTTGGTTTCTATGGTCAAGATGTGTGTTATAGATATAAAATTCTTTGCCAGTTGCTTTTTCTTTTAAAAGAGCCCACGTGCAAATGCGTGGTAGTGATTGCAGGTGCCATTTTGTGTTGTCATTAATACCAAAGGTATTACTATCAATGAGTTCTATTTTATCCTGATTATAGAAAATAGGGTTATGTTCATCCGTGGCAGCTTTCATGGTAACATAATGCCATAATTTTCCCATATGAGTACTGCGTGGTTTTCCGACATGACCGTAATTTGGTAATGTTTTTTTTATATCATCAAATTGATTGTTATCCTTAATAACTTCTTGAAAACCATAAATATCAGCATTCATATTTTTGATTATATTGCATACTCCTTGTTGACGCTTTGGCCAATTACCTTCTTTTGCAAACCATCCCTTTGTTCCCCCATGTAATACATTATAGGTACCTGTGGTTAAAGCTTTGAGTGGCATAAAAATGGTGTTGCCTATAAGTAGGCTGATAATAATTGATAAGTAGTTTTTCATACGATCTCCTGTTTTGGTTAAAATATTAGCTTCTATATACTATTATATATCAATCTGAAATAAGTCAATAAGGGTGGCCAAAAAGAGCGATCTGTACGTATAATTATATATTTTTATGTTTATAAAAGGCATAGAAAACTGACAAATGGGGCTATTTTTATGAAAAAGGGCCTGATGGTGGACAATTTTTTGCTTTTTTTAGATGCTAATAAGAGAAAATTTGTACCATCTATAAAAAGGAAAAATTATGCAATCGCAAGGGGCATTAGCATTTATTAAGCAGGTCACAAAGCCTTTCAGATTTTATATTGCAGGAATGGTATTTGTTGCATTTGTCTGGGCATTATTGATTAACGTGCAACCATATATTGTAAAGCTTATTTTGAATGTAGCAATGACTGATCATGATAATCTTGCAAACCAACTTGCATTGCTGATGGGGTTATATCTTGCTTCTGAGTTTATTTATGTTCTTATTTTTAGAGTATACGATTGGATTGTACTTAAGTTTATTCCTGCACTTAAAGCAGAGTTATGCCTTGTTCTTATGGATACAATGATGAATCACTCTCATAATTTTTATCAACGTCAATTTGCGGGAAGCCTAACAACGCGGATTACCGATATTATTGGTGGAATTCCTGATGTTTTACGTTTGGTGATTGATCGCTTATTGGCATGCTCATTGATGTTGCTATTCGCATTGTATAACATATCAAGAATTCATATGAAATTTACCATAGCATTAGGGTTATGGGTATTTTTGTTTTTAGGGATTTCAGTTATTCTTGTTTTTCGCAATCAACATTTAGCATACAATGTTGCCGGAGCTCGTGCTGCGGTAATAGGTGTTGTTGCTGATATTCTAACCAATATGACCGGTATTCGGTTTTTTGCGAGTAAACGGTTTGAGCTTTCTTATTTGAAGCGCACTGTTGATTTTTCTACTGAAAAAAATCAGGCACGTGATTGGTTTTTTTTGAAATTACATGCATTTCAAGGGGGATCTTTTTTATTGTTTCAAGCAGTTTGTTTTTGGTGGTTGCTTGGTGGGTTGGTGAGTAAAACAATTACGCCGGGCGACTTTATTTTGGTACTCACCTTGAATTTGCATATTATTGAGAATTTTTGGAATATCGCAAAAGATATGCGCGATTTTTGGGAAAAAATGGGAAATATTGTGCAAGGGCTTGCGGTTATTCAAACTCCTGCTGATATACAAGATAGTCCTGATGCGAAAGAACTTGTTGTCACCAAAGGTGAGATTGTATTTGAGAATGTACAGTTTCAGTACCATGCTGCTGAATCATTGTTTGAGCACAGATCAGTAGTCATCAAACCAGGTCAAAAGGTTGGGTTGGTTGGGTACTCTGGTAGTGGTAAATCAACGTTTGTTAATTTAATTTTACGATTGTTTGATGTTACCGCGGGTAAAATTATGATTGATGGTCAGGATATCCGTAACGTCACACAAGATAGTTTGCATGAAGCTATTGCGATGATTCCGCAAGATCCATCGTTGTTTCACCGATCATTATATGAAAATATTTTATATGGTCGTAGGAACGCAACTCAAGAGGAAGTAATTGCAGCGGCAAAACGTGCGTATGCACAAGAATTTATTGTAACATTATCGCAGGGGTATGATACACAAGTTGGTGAGCGTGGTGTGCGTCTTTCTGGTGGGCAGCGGCAGCGTATTGCCATTGCGCGTGCAATATTGAAAAATGCGCCAATTCTTATTCTTGATGAAGCAACAAGTCAACTTGATTCGGTAACAGAGAGTGAAATTCAAGATAGTATATGGGATTTGATGCAGAATAAAACAACATTGATCATAGCACACCGTCTTTCTACGTTACTTCATATGGATCGCATTCTCGTTTTTGATCAAGGCACTATTGTAGAAGATGGTTCTCATGAAGAGCTGCTTGAAAAAGACGGCCTCTATAAAAAGCTGTGGGAAGCCCAAATTGGTGGCTTTTTACTTGATGATGCTGAGTAAGTTCATTATGTTGGTTGAGTTTGATCAATGATTTTTTATATGGTAGTGTCATTTTTGATAGTAGTTTAGGAGTAGTTTTTTTAAGGAGCATGCAATGCAAAAAAAAATGATTGCTAGGTCTTCACAAGTTATGTTGTCTGTTTTGGTGTTATCATTTCCCTTATCGTCTCAGGGCTCAATTGCCTATATTCCTCAGGCATTAAGAGAATGTATTAGTGTGGCACATGAAATTACTGAAGCCTCAAGTGATACAAGAAATTTGCAAGAGTTGCACGCAATGATTAAAGAAAACAGGATTCTTGCATCTGATAATATGACGCGTATGGCGGTAAAAGAAGCATTTAATGTTATAGAAGCACATAAAAATGACTTTAGAGATAACAAACAACATGCAGCAATCAAAAAATATTTGAAGGAATATGTTAAGAGCTTAGATAATGCATCGATACTGCTTGCTATTCAAGGTGAAGGTTCTCGTTTTGCATCGTGGCCAATATCTTTCGTTGCACGTAGCTTGCCTGGTTATTCGGTTGATAGGGATATGATGCATTTAAGTAGCGAATTAGCTTCGACAAACAATATACAATTATGTGGAAATGTTGCAGCGCATTCTCCTTTGTATAATGATTTAAATACGCGTATTCTAGCAAATGTTTTGAAGAATTTTCAGGTGAATAGTTCAAAAGACCCAAGCATTATTATTTCTTCTACTATGATGACTAATTCATTATCAAACAATCCTAATGTAATTTTTGGAACAGGTGTTTCTTCCCCAATTATTAATACATGGTCGATGGCGCCAAGCACATCAGTGCAATCTCCTATTAATATGCAGTTTTCAATCCCTGCAGATTTAAAAATAGAAGAAGAAATATCGTTAGAATTGCATTTCTTAGTCAAGCAGCAGCTGGCTCCTGCGGGTAAGGTGTGTATTAGAGTTGATGCTAAATATATGCATAATAACGCGGATTTTGATATTTTAGCTTCGGATCCGATATTTAATTATACAAATAATTCCAGTAACTTTAAGATTACAGAGCCAAGCTCAGCTGATAGTCTTAAACATGTATCCATAGTAATTCCACTTCAATATGCAGTAATAAAAAACTTAGATTTGGCGTTTTTGTCTCTTACACGTATTGCGCCAGTTGCGAGTGCGGAGTATGAGCAAGATATTTATTTGGCATCTGCTGTATTTAGATATACACGTATTGATCTTTAAACAAAAGTATTAATTCAAAAAGCCTCATCTGTAAAAGGATGAGGCTTTTTTTTAGAGAGGAAAAAGATCATAGAAAGTTTCGCTTTTTGTAATAGATTGAGAGTTTTTTTATGCGTTCAATAATTTCTGAAGTTGAAATTCCTTTTGCCATTGCGCGTGCAATATTGAAAAATGCGCCAATTCTTATTCTTGATGAAGCAACAAGTCAGCTTGATTCGGTAACAGAGAGTGAAATTCAAGATAGTATATGGGATTTGATGCAGAATAAAACAACATTGATCATAGCGCACCGTCTTTCTACGTTACTTCATATGGATCGCATTCTCGTTTTTGATCAAGGCACTATTGTGGAGGATGGTTCTCATGAAGAGCTGCTCGAAAAAGACGGCCTCTATAAAAAGTTGTGGGAAGCCCAAATTGGTGGCTTTTTGATAGATAATGGCGATGAGATTGTTCATCATACATGGAGTAATTGATTAATGATTTCTAATGTGATAGGTTTCTTTTTGATAGTATTTATTAATTTTTCTAAAAAGGAGAAAAGATGCAAGAAAAAATTGTTTCTAGATTTTCAAAAATAGTAATACCAGCTATTTTGTTGTCCCTTCATATGCAATCTTTTGGAGTTGTTGCATATATGTCTCAAACGTTAAGAGAATGTATAGCTGTAGTTTATGAACGAGCTGGATCTAATTGTCGTAAGCAAGCATTAGAAGAATTATATGAGGCTATTAGAGAAAATAGAATGTTGGCTCCTGATACTATTGTTTCTCAGGGGATAGCAGAAGCTATTGAAGTTATTAATTCGTCTAATCGCAGTAATCAAAGAGAAATCATTCAATATTTAGAACAATACCTTAATAATTTAAATGACAGAGGCGTATTGCTTGCTCTTAATGGAGATATGTCTCGAGTCAGATCATGGCCATTGGGATTAATTGAACGTTCTATGATGTTAGATCAGAGAGAAGCGTGTGATTTGTTGCGTTTAAGTAATGAATTATCATGTAATTTAATATTTTGTGGTAGTGAAGAGAATGGAGTTTCATTAGATGCGTCCGTAATGAAGAATATTAAACGAGCTTTTACTGATCCATCAATTAATTTTAGGCCGAATGGTATGACTAATTCACAGTCATTAACACCGACCATTATTCTTGGTGGCACTGGTGTTAATTCTCCTGTTATTAATGGATGGGCTTTAACTCCGAATGATCTGCAATTCCCCGTTAATGTGCAATTTGTGATTCCTGATGATTTTGCAAGTCATCAACCAGTAAGCTTAGAACTTGGTTTTTTGATACCAAATAATGGACTTGTTAATGGATATGCAAATTTTTTAGTACAAGCAAAATATTTAGATTCAAAGCATAGTTTTAATCCTAATGATGTTAGTTGGACGCATGCAAATACATCCGGTAATATAAAAATAACAGAAGCTTCAAATTCAGATAATGTAAAATATATGCTTATTAATATTCCTCTTTCAAAATCACATATAAAACCTGGTTATTTTGCAATGTTAAGTGTTTCTCGCACATCGCCAACGGGTGGTAAATCTGAATATGCTGGTGATCTTTCGCTTGTATCAGCAGTATTCAAATATACATCGCTAAGTAACTAACCTGGAATTAATAGTATAGAAAAAAGCCTCATCCGCAGATGAGGCTTTTTTCTATAGAGGAAAAAGATCATAGAAAGTTTCGCTTTTTGTAATAGATTGAGAGTTTTTTATGCGCTCAATAATTTCTGAGGTTGAAATTCCTTTGGTGTAGGGTGTTATTCGCATAATATTCATAGCTAATGGGTCAGCAAAGTAAGTTTGGAGTGTGCTTGTGGCAAAATCATCACCATGAACTACAAAATCAATATTATGAAGTTTAATAAAATCTTTGGTGGGAGCGAGTGGTGCAGAGCAAATAATTTCATCAACATATTTGCATCCGGCCATTACTTGGGCTCGTTCGTCTTGTCGTAAAATGGGTTGTCTTTTGTATGCGGTTGCTACATCATCAGGTATTAATCCTACGATCAGATGTGTTCCAAGAGCACGTGCTTGTTTGAGAAATGCTACATGACCATAATGGAATAGGTCGCCTACCATGCTTGCATAGACGCGGATGGAATCTGTTGATTTTTTTAACACGCGATTATGAAGTGGGCCAGTTGGTTGAGCGGCAATCATATCATCTGTGGTAAGTTCTCGTTCTTCTTGAATATTAAAAAAATGGTTCCATATTTTTCCGTAATGTGGCCAATTTGGTGAAAATGATGCATTAAGATAGGGAATTGGATTGTTTGGTCCTAATACTATTGTTTCTCCAAAAGTATAAACTCGCAAGGGATAAAGCTCTTGTTTTGTTATATAGATTGGTTGATCATCTCTTTGCATCCAATGTTGTTCATAATAAATTTTGTCATTTTTTTCTATGGTTAAAAAGATATCTATACAAGGAGAACCTTTGAGTTCGCCAAAGGTAAAGACTTCTTGATTTGTGATTTTGTAGCCAAACCATACCGGTGTTATTCCGTAATTGAGCCGTTGAAAGTCGGGAAGTAATGAAACAAATAGTTCTTCATCATCTAATTTGATATTGATATCAATATCATCATCCCAGGGAATAATTCCTTTGTGCCGAACTGCGCCCAGTAATGTTCCTCCTTGGATCCAGTATTCAAGTTTGTTAAGCGTAAAAAGTTCATGGGTGTCTTTCATGAGTTGGTATAGGTGAAGATACCATGCATCAGGCATTAATTGGTTGTTCTGTGTAGCACCACATAAAGTGAATAGATATAAAAAAGTAATGAGTAGAGTAGTTTTATGCATATTGTTTTTCCGTTATGGTTGGTTGATTTATTATGTGATTATATAAGTTATTATATTTTGAACAGTCGGCAGTAACATGTTTTACATCTCCTGGTCGTGCTGGCATAAATAAAAATTCATTGTTGTAGGTTGGATGTTTTTTTTTCAATATATCGATGATATCAAAAATGGTGCTGCTTTTTCCTGTTGCAATATTAAACAGTTCGCCTTGCATAAGTTTTTTTTCACACATGCCAAAGAGTATGTTTGCTTCAACAACAGTTTCTACTGGTACATAGTCACGTGTTTGTGTGCCATCACCAAAAATAGTGAGAGGAAGATTATGTTTCATGTTGTGCATGAATTTTGCAATGACACCAGCGTAGCTTGCTTGTGGATTTTGACGGAGACCGTAAACATTAAAATAGCGCATTACGACCGTTTCCATATTAAATGCTTGAGCATATTCTTTGCAGTATAGCTCTCCTATGAGTTTTGAAAAACCGTAAGGGGATATTGGATTTGGTTGTTTTGTTTCAGTGCATTGACCGGTAGTGTCTCCATAGGTGGCACATGTTGAAGAGAAAACAAAACGTTTAACGCCATTAATGCGTGCAGCTTCAAGCAAGTTTTGTGTTCCAGTGACATTGATGGTATGACATTTTTGAGGATCTTCCATGGATCCTGGTACAGATACAAATGCAGCAAGGTGAAAAATAATTTTTTTATTATGCGTTGCTATTAAACATGTTTCTAAATCGGTGATGCTGCCACAAATGAGAGTAACTTTATCCTTTACGGTAGCAATATTATTTTCATTGCCGGTACTTAAATCATCTAATATTGATACTTTTGCGCCAAGGTCAACCAGTTTTTCAACAAGATGAGATCCAATAAATCCGCAGCCTCCGGTCACGAGCACAGGAACTCCTTTATAGATATTTTCATATATGTTGGCATGTAATCCTATAAAGTTGGTTAATATAGTTAATAGCGTTACAAAGGCTATTGCCGACAGATTAACATTAAAAATATATTTCATTATTTGTCCTTAATAATATGTATTGTTTTTTTTATATTGATCTTAAGTAAGATGATATGGCAAATCATAGATATAATTTTAGTTCATAGTCAGATGATTGAGTTATAAACGTTTTTGTTGGTGAATAAATATAATATTGTTGTAGTCGATTTTGTTTTTTTTGAATGATAGAACTTATATAAGAGTTTTTTTAATTGTATAACTAAAGGAGTGTTGTATGAAGTTACACTTTTTAAGCAGCAGTATGCTGTGTTTGTTCATAGTAAGTAGTACTGTATTGGCGCATAATACTAATCAGAGTGTTCTACAAAATAGTGGAAATAATTATACACCAATCGAATGTACTATAATTCCAAAGCATCAATCAGAAAGTAATATTTCACATCCGCATATACCAGGCCCTCGGACATCACGAGTTCCAAGTCATCAAGCCTCAAGTACTAACTGGAGTGGCTATGCAGCTGAAACTAATTTCAGTCATCCTCAAAAAAATTCAGTTTCTGCCGTGTCTGGATCATGGATTGTTCCAACAATTGTAGCAACAGGAATTGACGATTATGCCGCCTTATGGGTAGGTATTGATGGATATAGTACTTCCACCGTTGAACAAATAGGCACGGAACATGATTCTATTGGTGGTATTCAGCAAGATTATGCATGGTTTGAAATGTATCCAGGAGGAAGTTATCTTATTAGTGGTTTTCCACTTAATCCGGGAGATGTAATTAGCGCATCAGTAGTATTTATTGGACATAATACTTTTGTTATGACATTGATGAATGATACACGACAAGTATCTTTTACTGTTCCAACCCAATATACCAAATCATCAACAGCATTGAGAGAATCTGCTGAGTGGATTGTAGAAGCGCCGTATTACAATGGTATATTGCCATTAAGTGATTTTGTAACGGCCTATATGTTTGGTTGTATGGCAACTATCAATGGTGCTACTGGTCCAATAGGTAATCACTCATGGCAAAATATTGGTATTGAAATGGTAACCAATAATGGTATGTCAAAAGATCTTACTTCGCCATTATTGCCAGATAAGGGATCTTTCTTTGTTACATGGCATCATCAATAAAAAAATTTTTATGAAATTGTTTTTATTGCCCCATTATTTGATTAGGTGGGGCATTTTTTTTAATTAATAAAGGAGGGATAATGAGGCTGCTTAGATTGATATTGTGTTTGATTTTTGTTTGTGTTGCCAGTAATGCTCAAGAGACATTTTTTTCAAAAGTAATCATCTGGGGTCATCCATTACATTCTCATACACACTCATATATTCATGGAGCTTTTTATCGTGCTTTTAAGCACCTTGGCTATGAGGTTTATTGGGTAGATAGCCTAGATGCAATGCACAATGTTGATATTCATAATGCATTGTTTATTACTGAGGGGCAGGTTGATGCAGACATGCCAAGACGGCATGATTGTTATTATATACTTCATAATTGGGATCCTGAGAATTATTGGGAGTTATTTGATGATAATCGTTGCATTCTTTTGCAGGTATATACAAATGAGTGTTTATCTTATGTTACCGAAAAAGTGGATGATTATATTTATAGTAATAGCAAAGAAAAAATGATTTTTATGCCTTGGGCAACAGATTTACTGCCATATGAAATTGATGATATAAAGAATGGTTGCAATAAAAAAATCAAAAAAGATAATGCTATTACGTGGGTTGGTACTATTGGCGATGGGAGGTTTGGCAACCAGAATGAGTTAGCTGTGTTTAAAAAAGCTTGTGCAGAAAATAATATTCTATTTAACCATAGGGTCAATGTACCCGAGGAAGAAGGAATTTCTTTAATTCAAACTTCATGTATGGCGCCAGCTATACAGGGATCCTACCAATGTGAAAAGGGTTATATTCCTTGTAGGATTTTTAAAAATATTAGTTATGGGCAATGGGGCATAACCAATAATAAAACGGTGTATGATTTGTTCAAGGGTAAAATAATTTATAATTCTGATACATATCAGTTATTTTATGATGCCCAGGAATATATTGCTCAAGCATCAATAGAAGAGTTATATGAATTAATGGATTTTGTAAGAAATAATCATACCTATATTAATCGTATTGAAACATTATTAATGTTTATGAAAAAGGCATTACATATAAAGGAAGAATATGAAGAATAATAAGGCATTGTTCGCTATTTTTTTGTGTAATTTTTTATCAGTTTATGCTGATGATAGCATTAATAGAATATTAGATACATATAGAGATTATTTGGAGCAGGGTACGTATGTTGGATTTGATTGGTCTCATTATATAAAAAAGCCTGAATCGCGTTATTATACCTTTAAAATGGCATTTGAGCATTTTAAGGAAAGTAGTGGACGTGTTGTTGTTGAATTAGGGACATCGAGGAGTTTTGTGCATGGTGGGCATCCTGGATGTAATCTTGATGATATACAGTATTGGACTCCCAAAGATCCAAAAAATTGGGACTGGGGTGCAGGATTTTTTACGCGTATGGCAGCTGAATGTTTATCTCATCTTAATCCAATAATTCATACGGTTGACCTTATACCAGCTCATATTGAGCGTTGTAAGGTAATTACTGCTGATCTGAATAATTATCTTATGTATCACGTTGCATCTTCAGTTGATTTTCTAAAAAACTGTGCACCGCAGAGTATTGATTTGCTTTATGTTGATACAGGTGATATGACGCCAATAGAGCCAACAGCGCAATTACAATTGGAAGAGGCTAAGGTTATTGTGGCGCAGGACTTATTGGCACCAAGTGGCATAATTTTAATTGATGATGTGCGTAATCAAACACCAAAGCAATATGGAGAAACATCTGAGTTGGGCAAGGCAAAATATTCCATTCCTTATTTTCTTGCCCATGGTTTTGAAATTATTGCTGATGAATATCAGGTAATTTTACAAAAAAAGTAGTTTAATTGTTTGTGTTCATGAATAAAACATTACCATGCCAATGAGGCTGTATGTCAGACCATATTTCTATAAAGTCATGATCATTCATCCATGAGGTAAGTTCATCATACATGACGCAGTTTTCCCAGAAACGTTGTAAATTTACTTCTGTATAAATAAGTTTTACATTTTTTAATGAATTGAGTGCTCCTTGTAGAGCATTCAATTCATTTCCTTCCATATCAAGCCATAAAAAATCAATGGCACTCACATTATTGTTGTTTGCCCACTCATCTAATGTAGTAACTTGAACGGTAATGGGATGATCTAAGTCTGAGTGGAAATAGTCTGTATTAAAAGAATCTTGTGGCCGTAAAAGTGAACTTGCTCCGCCGGCTAGATAAAAAAGAAATTCACCTTTTGTGTTTGATAGTGCAACTTGTGTAGCCGTGACATTGTCGTTTTTAGTCGCGACTATTTGAAGTGCTGCAAATGATTCTGGTGATGGTTCAAAGGCATAAATTTTTCCTTGTGGCCAAAGCTGACTCATCCATTGAGTATCTTCACCAAATTGTGCACCAGCTTCGATAATTATTGGATTTGATGGTAATATCTTTTTGAGTAATACATATGGCACTGCTTCACCTATTGCGTGAGTAATGTTGGTTTGTGCTGCTAAAAACAATAATAATAATGTGTGTAATATTTTTTGTGATTGCATGACTTCCCTTTTTTTTAGATTAATGATTATCGGTGATTTGGCTAAAAATTGACTTCCATTTTTTGATTGTTGCAGCGCGATGCTTTTGCGCATACAGTTTTATTTTTGTGCGCAATGCATCAAAGTCAGCTGAATCAATTTTACGTTTAAGATCATCCCACGAATCAAAATATGTTATGATTTCACTGTTTTCTCTATTGTACCATTCTGCGAGTTGATAATTGTTTTTAAAATAATTACCATTTTGCCACCAAATTTTTCCTGTGTCTAAGTTGTTAATCATAAAGGTAATGGATGGTATGAAGTAGGGTAATCCATTCTGTATGTTTTCAAAGAATGCAACATTAGACCATGCGTAGGGAATATGAATTATGCCTTTAAAGTCTTTTAAATCACTTGGCCCATTGTATCTTCCATTGTATGCGTTGACTCCTTGGCGTGAACATTCTTGTATAAGATTCATAGATATATCATTAAGATAAGGTGGAATGAAGAATGTTTGTGATTTATCTATATATGCAGGAATGATAGACTGATTGTTCTGTGTAGTAATAATACCACTTGGTTGTATTGCTTCATGGTTAAAGATAATGATTTTTTGTTGTGCATAAAAAGATTCAAAAGCGGTGTAAGGAATAGTATAGACGTTTTTTTTGTTTCTAGCTTGTTGAAAAAGATGATAAAATTCTTTATCAGGAAATTCACAGTCCAAGCTTGCGAGGTCAGCGTAATCAAAGCGATTGCACACCCAAATAATGAGAGGTTTTGCATAATTGTTTTGTAAGAAAATTCGTGCAAGTGGTGCCGTGTCAGAGATGATAATTGCGTCAAATTGGTTGAAGTAATCTTTGTGTTTATTCCATATGTTTTCTGCACGTTCATGGCCAATATTATAAAGAGTATTTCCCGTTGATGTACCATCAAATTCTTTTGGAGCTAAATCAGAAATAAAAAGAGATGTTACATTAAATTGTAGTTCTTGCGCTATTGTCTCTATTTCTCGCAAGCATCCTTTATGAAAACTTAGGTGCAAAACATATAATGAGGCACTACAGTAAGTGTGCATAACACCTAATAATATACAAAGAGATAAGAGGTATTTTATTAGGAAATTCATTTTTATTCTCTTATTTCGGCATGATTTTTATCAAGTGCTAATAATTTAGGAGAGCAAGTAGGGTATCCTTTTTTTTCCCCGTTTTCTGGATAGCAGTATGAACGATCAAGAATTATGCTTGGTTGATTATCGATAAAATAACGATTTAAATGGCTTTCATCATGCCATATGGCGATGTAATTATGTTGTTCAATATCGGTGAAAATGTTGTTTGTGATACTATCTGCCATTTTTATAAATTCACTTGTTGTTCCTCCGTAAAAACCACCAGCAAAATAATGAGTTCCTGAATCGTACGTTATGTAGGCTGTAGATTTTTCATTGCGATCATAGGGTGGTTCATTACCCCACAAAGGTTTATTTTTTTCAAAACCAGGATGTTGTGTTGCAACACGATCTGCTAAGATTTCATCACCTTCAGTTCCAACAAAAAGCATATCCGCATCCGTTGCAAACATGTAATCGGTTTGAGCAAAGAGATTTTTATGTTGATTGTATATTGAAAAGCGCATGAGGGTGTCATAAGGCCAGCCAAGTCGTTTTTGATAGGTAATAACAACGATATCCTTGTAGGGGCTTTTTAGCAAACTATTGAGGCCATGAGCTGTACTATCAGTAAAAATGAAATAGGTTTTTTTATGATCAGGACAGAAGTATTTTTCTGCAGAATCAAGAAGTGGTTTGACGAATGCAATATACTTACCTGTTGCAACAATACATAATCCAATATGTAATGGGTTGCTATTAAGTGAAAACAATGTGCAGAGCAGTAGAAGCGATATATGTTTAATAGAGCAATTCATAATTTTCATTGATTTCCTTTTTATCGAAGTATGAACGTTGGTTCATACTCAGTATGTACAGCTTTGTTTTTTATTTTGTAGAGTGGAGAAGTGTCCATTTTGTAGCCAGCTTCAAATTTTTCTAAAAGTTCTTCTGGTGTATAAAGGTTCATATCGCGATTGAGGATATTTATCGTTTGAACTTTATTGAGTGGTATGTTGAGTATTTTTGAATTTTCATAAAAAAGCCCGATGGGGCTTGGCGCTTTATGTTGTACCCACCATGTGGCCCATTTTCCTTCTAAGAGATTGGGGTTTGTGTAATCAAGTGATTTAAAGAGAGAAATGAGATTTTTTTTACGGTATAAGGTCATATCGACGGTGTTTGGGTAATGCCAATCTTTTTCTCCTGATTCAAATTCCCATGCAAAAATAGTTTTATAGATGTGCGTGAGTGGTGGTATTTTTTGTGTAGCATTTTCTGTATAGCAGTAATCAAGATGTGATCCAAGTTTTAAGTAGAAGCCATAAGCATTTGTTTTTTCAAGCCAGTCAATGCATTCATGGATTATAATGTTATCTTTTACTACATTGTCATCAACAGCAAAGATGACATAATCAGAAGATGATGTTTCAATTGCTTGAATTGTTAATGTTTTAAAATCGCTGATACTTTGTTGATGTAAAAATTGTACATGGGGAAATTGTGATGCTACTTCATTAAAAGCGGCATCATACCGATCGCTACTTGTGCGGTAAATCACTGCTGTTGAATTGATATCAGTTGCATATAAGTTCAATGATTCGAGGAGTGCATAAAGTTGTAGTGGTCGATCAAAAGAAAAAATTATAAGATCGGCAGCATATCGTTCTGAGGCTGTCTCTAGACAAAAAATATGAGTAAACAACAAGGACAGTATAACTATAGTTCTTTTCATGTGTCACTCTTCATTTTTATGGAATTAATGTAATATGGCTTTCATAAAAACAGAGGCCAAGACGGTCAAGGTTTCCTTCATTGGCCCATACCGCCTCTAATCCATTTGGCGTGAGATCATAATGACTTTGTAATACTTGAGTAAGAGATTCTGTTTTCTTGTGAAGGACAAGATCAAGTGAGTTAGCACATGACCATTTGTCTTGAGCAAGGGCAAAGTTCCAGGTAAAGATATTTTCTCGACACTCTACTAATGGTATATTGGGGTAGGTGCGCATACCATTGTTTGCATTAAGTTTAAAGTAAAAAGCGTATGTGTCCGTATCCTCTAGGTTTTTTATACATTCATGCAGGGATAATGGTTGTTGAAATTGTGCATCTCCCTTTGCAAAAAGAATGTAGTCGTTGTTTGTTTTTTGATAAAGATCAAACAGAGAAATGCTAAAATTGCTTCGGTGATCACTGATTAGACAAAATTCTATTGCGGGATATGATTCTTGGATGGTGACATATTCTTTTGATTCTTGCGCGGATAATGGTCGGTACATGACAAATATTTGATCAATGCCATTCACGTACATTGTTAAAGATTCGAATAATTGAGTAAGCTTGTTTGGGGTTTGCGCAAAAATAATAGCATCTGCCTTTACATGTTTGTGATTTCGTTTGTTTGTTGGTTTTTTTGAGAGACAATTATAGCGTTTTTTCTTTTTAATAAGTTGGGCTAAATATGCCTGAAGTTGTCTGCTGACATGATGGTCGCTGATGCTGTTTTCATCATTATAAATATACATAATGTCAGAAATAAATTGGTGACGCTTTCCTGCCATTTCTATCATGGGAAACATCATAGCCATGTCCCAGGTCATAGAATAAAATTTTCCTAAGTATAATAAGTCTTCTAGTTTTATTTCTTTAAATAACCATGCATAAAACGTGCGTAAATGAGTTGGTAAATGTTGAAAATCTCTGAACGCATTGTTTTCTACTATGTAATCAGGCATTGGTGATGCCCAGCCTCGTATTCCTGATGGATGTAGTTGAAATTGTCCATAGGTAAGCCATATTTCACCTGATGAATAAACTTCGTTGAGACGCGACAATACGTTATCATCAGAGAACCAATCATCTCCGTCAAGTGTGACAATAATTTCATCATCATTACAGCTATGAATCATGTTGTAAAGATTATGCAGCGCGCCTTTGCGAGTTTGGTTTTTTATAAGCGCTATTTTATTATCTGGATCATTGTGGATGAGGTATTCTTCTACAAGGTCTCCTGTTCCATCAGGAGAGCAATCATCAGTATATATGACACGAAAATTCGTATAATTTTGGTAGAGCACTGATTGAAGGTTGTGAGCATACCATTTTTGATTATTGTATGAGGGGATAACGATTACAAATGGTTTTTCTGGATAAGAGCTACTATTTGCTAAGCTTGGAATGAAAAATAATAAAGATAGTGTAGTGAAAACAGATAAGATGACTGTAAAAAGTTTCATGTAATTCTTCCTTTTTTTGTAATAGTGTCTGTAATTCTTATGTTTGTCTTACCATGTGCTATTAGTCGTGTCAATTATAAACAGTTGAGTCTTGATTTGTGGTGTGTCTTATTGTTATTTTAAATATAGATAATTGGAGATATTGTTAGGGAATAAATTTTTAAATAAGAGGCATGATGTTGCACAATAGTTCTTTTTTACCGCAGTTTATGTTTTGGATATGCATTTTTTCATCAGCAATGATATTTTCTATGCAAAAAGATGCAAAAATTTATGTTGCTGGACATCGGGGGTTAGTTGGTTCAGCTATTATGCGGGCTCTCAACGCTCAAGGTTATGCAAATATAATAGTCCGCGGTTCTTTTGAGTTGGATTTACGTAATCAGCAGGCAGTGAATGAATTTTTTGAACAGGAGCGACCAGAATATGTTTTTCTTGCAGCGGCAAAGGTTGGAGGTATTCATGCAAATAATATTTATCCTGCCCAATTTATTTACGATAATATAACTATTCAAACTAATATTATTCATGCAGCATATATGAATAACGTAAAAAAACTTCTTTTTTTAGGGTCTTCATGTATTTATCCGCGTGATTGTCCTCAGCCAATTAAGGAAGAATATCTTTTAACATCCTCTCTTGAAAAAACAAATGAGGCTTATGCAATCGCAAAAATAGCCGGCCTAAAAATGTGTGAATATTATAATAAACAGTATGGAACTCATTTTATTGCCGTAATGCCCACTAATCTTTATGGACCATATGACAATTTTGATTTGGAATCATCGCATGTGATTCCTGCTTTAATTGTAAAAATTTATAATGCCTATCGAGCCAATAGTCCAACATGTGAAGTGTGGGGAACTGGTAATCCACGGCGTGAATTTTTACATGTTGATGATCTTGCGCAGGCACTCTTGTTGTTAATGAATACATATGATAGTAATGGTATTGTTAATATTGGTTCAGGACAAGACCTTTCAATTCGTGAGCTTGTTACACTTATTAAAAATAGTATCGGGTATGAAGGCGAAATTGTGTGGAACAGTTCTCAGCCTGATGGGACTCCGCGCAAGTTACTCAATATTGACACGTTAATAAGTATGGGTTGGCAGCCACAAATATCTTTGTTTGATGGACTGATCGATACGATATCCTGGTGCAAGAATAATGGTGTTTTTTAGTTAAATGTATGTTTTTTGGACACTTTTTTAGGGGTGAATAATGAAAAAGCAGAATTACGTATTATTATTAGTTTTCTTTTCTTATTTTTCGTATGCATTAGACAAAATAGCAATGATTATTGGGGTAACTGGTCAGGATGGGGCATATCTTTCTGAATTTTTACTTAATAAAGGGTATATCGTTCATGGTATTAAGCGAAGAGCTTCTCTTATTAATACGCAACGGATTGATCATTTATATGAGAATCCTGATTATTATGGGCGGTTTTTTTTACATTATGGAGATGTGACCGATAGTTCTAACATAATTCGTCTTATTCAGGAGATTCAACCAGATGAGATTTATAATTTATCCGCGCAAAGTCATGTGCAGGTTTCATTTGAAATGCCATTATATACGGCAGAGGTTGATGCTCTTGGGCCGTTGCGAATTCTTGAAGCGATACGTATTGTGAGCGGTGCAAAAAAAATAAAATTTTATCAGGCATCAACAAGTGAAATGTTTGGTTTAGTTCAAGAGATACCACAAACTGAAACTACGCCTTTTTATCCTCGATCTCCCTATGGTGTTGCAAAATTGTATGGGCATTGGATTACTAAAAATTATCGTGAGTCATATGGAATATTTGCTTGTTCAGGAATTCTTTTCAATCATGAATCACCTGTTCGAGGCGAAACTTTTGTAACACGCAAAGTTTCACGTGCGGTAGCACGGATAGCATATGGCTTACAGGATGTCCTCTATCTGGGTAATTTGGAGGCGCTGCGCGATTGGGGCCATGCAAGAGACTATGTTGAGGCTATGTGGCTCATGTTGCAACAAGATACTCCGGATGATTTTGTTATTGCTTCAGGTGAAAATCATTCAGTAAGAGAGTTTGTTGAGCGTGCCTTTGCAGAAATTGGCGTAGATATAGCGTGGGAGGGAAAAGGTCTTGATGAAGTTGGTTATGATCGAAAAACAGGTAGAGAATTAATATTTGTTGATGCGCGTTATTTTAGGCCAGCAGAAGTTGATCTGCTGATTGGAGATTCCGCAAAAGCACGTAACGTGTTAGGTTGGCAAGCCAGAACTACCTTTACCCAATTGGTTAAAGAAATGGTAGATCATGAACTTAAGAGCTTGAAAAAAATGTGCGGTCATTAGATATGGGCATTAATGGCGCTCAAAGCTTGGTTGTTTCTCTAAGCTATGTTTTCTGGAGCTATATTTGTCTGTTTCTTCTGTTCCATTATGTGTGTCTAATGAAATTTTCTCATCTGCTGTTTTGGCACAATCATCATTATCATTGTTATTATAGTTGAGTTGTCCAGGAAAAGTGATTGTGGTTTTTTCGCGATATACCCATTCGGTCAGTGTTTTTTTTGTGATAGAGAATGAGCGTTTGATTTCAATTGCTGATAAAATTGATGGGACAAGTGCACTTGTGAGCAATAGATGTTTGTAGTTCATATCATTCCTTTTGTGTATAGATATCATTTTTTTTATAGCAGCATTAGTTATTGCTAATTTATAGAATAAAAATCTAGGCTTGTAGAGAAAATGTATTTTTTATGCCTATTATAAAGAGGTTGGTATGAAAAAAAAATATGTAAGTTTTTTGTTTACAACGTTGCTGATTGTTGTTTCAGGAAGGCTTGCTTTTGGTGTTATTGAGGAAAAAAAAGAACGCCAGCAAATAGACGAGCAACGTAAAAATAATATTGCGCGCAAAGGAGTTGCACAAAAGTGGTTGTGGAACAGTGCAAAAGTGGTTGGAGCGGTGGCGTTGGTTGGGTTGGCTGTTTATAGTTTTTTTCAAACATCACCTGCAACAACACCGATGCTTTTGCCTGTTACTGGTGATGTAAGCTTGCCATTATTATCACCGCACGTAGAACCAAAGTCCGTGCCTAATCTCACAAAAGAACAATATGAAAAATATAAGCGCGCATCGAATGCTTATGGGGCAGCAGCTATTTGGTTTAGTCTTCTAGCAGTAATAGATTATCCATTTTTTGTTCCCTATGCAGCAGTCACTTATTTGGGAAGTTTGTATTATGGTGCAAAGGCATTGTAGCCTCATTTAAAACCAATTGCATGGGATGAAATTAAGATAATTCCTGAAGATCTACCGTATTAATTTGGTTTAATATTCTTTTTCTAATACACGCACATACGATTCAAAGAGATATGCTTTATTACGTTGCCGTTGAGCTGTATGAGCAACTAATATTCCACTTTCAATAAATTGTTTTATGAGATTGTTGGCAGTATTGTAGCTTTTGTTTAAGTGTATACTGAGTTCTGTAGCAGTAATGATTGGAAACTGAAACAAAATAGTTAGTGCATTTTCAGCCAGTTCCTTTATTTTTTGAAACGCCTTGCTGGAATGTATGGTCTGTTTAATGTTCTGCTCCAAGCTTTCTATATCTTTTGTTCTTTTATAGGCATCACTGCTGCTTTCTAGGATTGCATTAAGATAATACTTAATCCATCCTTCAAAATCACCGTGTGTTCTGACGCGGTCGAGGTGTATATAGTATTCATGATGATGTTTTTTAAAGTAGTATGATGGGTAAATAATAGGTGTTGATAGTAAGTTGCTATCAACAAGCATAAGCACGATGAGTAAGCGTCCTATACGACCATTGCCATCTAAAAAGGGATGAATTGTCTCGAACTGAACGTGAGCAAGACCTGCTTTAATGAGTGGAGGTAGTGAATCATCTTTATTAATAAATTGAGCAAGTTGCGCCATGAGATCTGGAATTTTTGCGGCGTATGTTGGTATAAGATTGCCGACGCGTACAGGTAATTGGCGATAATGTCCTGGATCTGCTTTGTTGGCATCATTGTCTAGATGCATGAGTTCTTTATGAGCTTTGAGGATAACTTGTGAGGCTATGGGAAGTCCATCTTGTTTAACCATGGAACAGGCTATTTCAAGTGCTTTTGTATAATTAAGCACTAATTGTGTCTCTTTATTGAGTTGTGCTCCAGAAAGAGGTTGGGTAAAAACGTCAAGAAGTGTTGTATGGATGCCTTCAATGGCTGATGATAAAAGAGCTTCTTTGATGACATATGCCTTAATGAATCTTTTTTGGTTTGGAAGTTTGCTAGTTATTTCATTTAACTGTCCTAGTTGATTCATTGCTGAGCCATAAAGGCTTGTTGTTTCTTCATCAATTACTAAAGAGGGATTGTGGGGAGGCAGAGGATGAGGAATAAAATAGTTTATAGTGCCAATCGTTTCATAGATGCCTGTTATTCTTTTCATATTCATAAACTAACCTATCTTAAGAGGTGTTATATGCTTAATCTCTCAAATAAGAATAGCTTTTTTGTCTTCTTATTTCAACTTAGAGGTCTAAACTGAAATAAGGAGCTGAAATTTTCTCTCTTATTTCAGTCTAGGGCTATTTTTTGAAATAACAATGCCGATAAAAAAAGGATGACCTATCTATAAATAAATTGAAGATATTTCCTTACTTTCTAGATTGTTGGTAGTTACGGGTTGTTGAGATAATAAGGCTTGATCAAGAGCTGGCGTTGTTGTTTCATTGTGATAGAAAAAACGCCATTTAATCATTTTTCCGATGAATTCATCTGTTGCATAATTAGGAATTATTGCAGATTTTGATAATTTTTCGGCCTGTTTGTCGGCAACTGTCATAAGATTTCTTTTTATCATTTTTATAGCGATACTTAGGTCTTGATCAGTGAGATTAATCATCAGCTTATTATTCATAAGTTTTTGTAGCACAGATAATTCATTATTAACAAATTGATCTAATGTTATTCTTCCAAATAATTTTTTTCGTAATGATGTGTTAGATTTATTGATTAACTCTCGTACAGTATGTCTGTTTTCATTCATAATGGAAGCATCAATACGTGGATCAAGCACGAGAATATTTATTATTTTTATATGATTCTTCTCGGCTGCACAGTGTAAAGCAGTCATTTTGCATAAGTTTTTCATATTTGGTTGTAAAGTTGGTTGTCGAAGTAACTCAATGATAATTTTTTTATAGCCATTTTTTGCTGCAATGATAAACGGAGTATTGCCTTCTTTATCAGGCATATTGATATTTAAAATTCTTTGTATTCTATTAAAATCATTTTTTTTTACTGCGTCTAATAGAGGATCCTCTGTATCCGAGTCGTCATGTGATACAGATTTGCGCGGGGATTTTTCTATAGATGATGGTAGAGGTGGAGTAGATCGAGTGAGTGGGATAGAAGAATGCTTTTTTTTAGTTTTTTGTGATGTATTTTCAGTTGTGGGTGGTGTAATTTCAATTTTTGGTGATGTATTCTCCATATTACAAGAATCATATGGTATAGATTGAGCGAGAGAGTTAGAATGGCGTTTTATTACATTTTTGCGCTGGGATTTTTCTATAGACGATGATAGAGATGGAGTAGATTGAGTAAGTTGGTGAGAAGCGCGTTTCCTTTCAATTTTTGGTGGTATATTCTCCATGCCATGTGTTGTTATTGCGACTGCAAAGCCAAGAAATAGAGCATAAGATATTCTAATCATTATATGTCCATGTTAAAATATTTTTTCAATTATTTGTATCATGACTGTTTTTGATGCTGTATTGAGTTTAACGGTAAACATGAAGAAAAAAAAAGGGTTATATTTTCTTATTTTAACCATGTTTTGTTTATTGCATTTAAGCTGAGGCGGAAAAAAATCATATCCATAATAAAGTTATCGGTTGCATACGGAGGCAATAGAGCTGAAGGGGGTAAGTTTCCATCTGCTTCATGAGCGTCTAATGTTTCTTGTTTCTTTTCCATAGCCCGAATTTTAGTTTTTATCTGTTGTATTGTTTCATTTATAAGCTCAGTTGTTATAAGGCCTTGCTGATAGGTAGGCCTTATTGTTGTACAAAATTGTGTTGTGATTATATCAAGAGTGGCTCTTGCAAACATAGTTCTTCGTAGTTCGGTTAATTCATCATGGAAAGTGACTAATCCATCATGTAGTTTGGTACCAGGTTTAGTACTTTTCATGAGATCACGGATTTTGGCAATATCGATGAGGTCCCTTGCCATTTTATTTTTTATATTTCTCATGGAAGTATCTATGCGGGGATCGCTGAAAAAGAGTGCGATTGCTACATCGTCTTGATTTTCTGCAGCATAATGGAAGGGAGTGTTAAGTTCTGGGTCTTGTACATTGGGATTGAAGTAGCGATTGCTTAAATGAAATTTAATTGTGTCATGATTTTTATTGCGGGCTGCGGTTATCAATGAATGTTCGATGTATATTTCTTTGTGTTCATTAATAGATGATAAAGACACAGATTTTTTTGAAGGCCTTCTTTGAAAAATCGATTTTCTATCTTTTTCTTTTGCGATGATTTCTTTGGGTTCCATGCCATGTGCAGTTGTTAAAAATGTGAGACTGATAAAAAAAGCATAATGCATTTTAATCATAGTAGGTCCATGTTAAATTATTTTTTTTGGTTAGTTATACAGGGGACATCCTGATATTTTATCAAGTTTAGCAACAAGCATGAGACGAAGGAAGATTTAGTTTTTTTTCGCAAATATCATGCGAAGGTGGGAGCTTTATTAATTTGTCCGTCTACGTTCTTTGAACTACGTCGGACAGTCTTCTTTACAAAACTTCAATGTTAATTTTTTTTGCAATATTGATTTGTTGGCGTAGCCAGACGAAGTTGCGCAGCAACGAAGACTGGAGGAGAGAGTGGGATTCGAACCCACGATCCCGATCTCTCGGAATAACGGTTTTCAAGACCGCCGCATTCGGCCGCTCTGCCATCTCTCCATCGATATATGTAAAAGAATTGTTTTGCCCTACTTCGCTCTGCGAGCTACGAAGGGTCTTCTTAAGTTTTCATATGGCCTGCCATACGTCCTTCGACAGGCTCAGGATGAGCGGAAGAAGCGAAGTATGGCGCGCCCGGAAGGAGTCGAACCTGCAACCTTCAGATCCGTAGTCTGACGCTCTATCCAATTGAGCTACGGGCGCATATATTTCAAAATTTAATCAATCGATTTTTACTTTTTATTGCCCTACGACGCTCTAATGAGCTTCGAAGGGCATACTTCTTAAGTCTTCTGCTGGCTGCGCCATACGAAGCCTTGGCGAAGTATGGTGGAGAGAGAGGGATTCGAACCCTCGTGCCCGATTTCTCAGACTCTTGCTTAGCAGGCAAGCGCTTTAGGCCGCTCAGCCATCTCTCCCTCTTTTCCTCCGAATTTTACCGCGTCCTCTGTAGCATTAGCACAAGAGGATGCAAAAGGAGGATTGGGCTAATATATACAAAAGGATACTGTCATTTACTATTTTTTCAAGTACCATTATGAATCTTTTGTTTAAATATAACATTTTTTAAACTATTGTATATTAATTTTAAGCTGAGTTAAACTTGATAATAATGCTGAAATTGATCGATTAGGAGGGTAAAATGGCATTTATTTTTGATGTAAAAGTTTTTCCTAGCTCGCAAAAAAAGGGTTGGGTAATTGATAAAACAGGCAATTTAAAATGTTATCTTAAGAGCCCTGCAGAGCAGGGAAAGGCAAATGATGAGCTTATTAAAAGTCTTGCAAAAGCGCTTGGTGTTACACAATCTATGATTTCTATTACATCGGGCGCTCAATCGCGTAAGAAACGGATAAAAGTTGATGTTGATATGACCTTTAATCAACTTTTAGAGTTATTGGGAATTGATTGGCAGATGGATATGTTTTGAACCCCATTTCCATTACATTTCAATGGGGACCCCAATTGGAGTAAGACGTAAATTGGGGTTAAAAAATGGGGCTAAGTTGATAGGAATGTATGCCGTATTTTAAATGGGTTGGCGTGGATGCTGTTGGTTCTACCAAAAAGGGTAAGCAAGCGGCATATTCATCACACGAGTTGTCAGAACAACTTTTGGGCCGTGGGGTTGCGTTGTTGCAATGTAAACCCGTGTATACGCCATTATTCTTTTGGCCTATCACGAGTAAAATAAAAGGTGATTTGTTTAAACAAAAGGCAAAATTATTGCGTGCAGGGTTATTGTTGCCTCATACATTACAAATTGCTGCCCAACAATCCCATAATCCTTTTGTATATGATATTCTTTCTGATATAAGTCGTGATATTCAGCAAGGTGTTTCCTTTGCCAAAGCGCTTGAAAAACAGCATGATCTTTGTGATCCGATTGTTATGGTAATGCTGACTGCGGGGCATGAATCGGGCAACATTGTGAGTGCATTGGAAAATGTAGCACTTTATTTTCATAAGCAATATGCATTTAATAAAGCCGTTCGTTCTTCCTTAGCAATGCCATTTCTGACGTTACTCTTTTTTATCGGCATTAGTCTGTTTATTTTTGTTTGTATCATTCCACGATTTGCGGATATGTTCAGTTCTTTGCAGCAAGAATTACCAGCTCTGACTCGGTGTATGATTGAGGTGAGTGATTTTATTCGTAGCGCACCAATGATCTATCTAGTCGGAACGTTAGGGGTATTTGTTGTTGCTGCCTATTATTATGTCCATCATACAGGTAAAAAAGCATGGGATAACCTATTTATTAAGTTGCCCTTTATTGGCGTGGTAATATGGCAATATCACATGAGTCAGGCATTGCAAGCGTTAGCACTGTTGATTAATAGCGGTGTTACTTTGGTGACGGGGTTGAATATTGTGAGTGAATCAGTTGGTCATTGTTTAGTTAAATCCCAGCTCGCGGCATTACATGATGATGTTGCGGCAGGGCAGTTATTGAGTAATGCAATGGCTGCTTCATCAATTTTTTTACCAGAAATTATTGGGTTGATTCGTATTGGTGAAGAAACAGGAACGCTGGGGCAATCGCTTGAAACTGCGGCGTTGGTCTATAATGATACATTAGAAGAATCGCTGCGACGATTTATTTTTTTTCTCCAGCCAACCGTTATCATTTTGCTTGGTTTATTAGTAGCAACCCTTATTTTTGCTGTATACTTACCTATTATGCAGCTTTCTCACGTTTTATAAGATTTCTTAGGGGGAAATTATTGTGATCGTACTATTACTAGCGATTTTTTCTTTTTTTCAATTTGTTTCAGCAGATCAAGCATTGAGTAATTATGCAGAGCGTGTTCTTGATAGCGCTGTGTACCAGCAGCCTACACCATCTATTATTGGCGAGCGTGAATGGAAAGAACTTCAGTTGGATCGTTTGGTGACTACTCTTGATCGTACTACAACATCATTTGGAAGATGGGGGTTGGTTAAATTGCTGCATCCCATTGCCGATAAAAAGCAACTACAAAAGCGTAAAGAAATTATTACTTTTTTGGTTGATAATCCCGAAAAAATGAATCTTTTTAAGCAACAACTTGAGCGAGTGCATCGTTTTGAGCAATCATTGTTGACGTATTGGGATGCTCAAGATCAGTTGAACCGCAGTGTTGAGCAGTTTTATTTTTCATCCATTGGGTTGCGTGAACTTAATAAAAGCAGTATTGCATTAAATGTTAGCACTGCCTTAGAAGGATTTAATGCAGTAAAAAATCTTTTAAGCGTGCTTGCTATGTGGGGAGTTTCTAAGGAATTTCTTTTTTGGTCTGCGGGTATCAAACCAAAATTTAATTTTTGGGAGGGTGTAAAATCAGGATTAATGGATCCTATTATGCGCCATTATCCATGGTTGTATCAACTTGAACAGAAGTCACCTGAACAGGAGTCATACACATCAAAAGATTGGGCGCAAGCCACTTCTTGGGGAGATGTTTTTAATATATGGAAAAGTGGTGTTTCAGATAATAATGAAAAAATTTTTTCTGGGTTTGGTACTATTGGGGGTGCTTTAATGGCGACTGCATCAATGCTTTATTATGATTATCAATGGGTTAATACGGTTGATTTTATTGCACGACGAATTATTTTTATGAATCGTTCACTTAATCTATTGCAACAACGGGTATCGGATGCTGCTCAGTGTATTGCTGCTATCATGGATTTACATAAACTTATTGCATTCCAGAACGCTGAACTGAGCGATTATTTGAATGTGGATGATGAGAGCGATGAGTTAGTAGAAAATTTTGTTAAAAAATTAGTGCAACAGCGCTTTTTGCAAAAACCGGGTCTTTTGTATTCACGTGGTCATGTGCTGACGATGCATCAAGATATTAAACGAATGAAAAAGTTTTTAATTCCTTTACTTCATTCAGTTGCACTGCTTGATGCATATTGTTCTATTGCGCAGCTGTATAAAGAGAGTCAAGATGAGTTAGTAGTGTTTAGCTTTCCAGAGTTTGTCACGTCACCAACACCGTTTATACATTATCATAATGCATGGTTACCGTTATTATCATTTGATGAAGCGATTACCAATGATCTTTCTTTAGGTGGAGATACACCAGGTAAAATTATTATCACCGGTCCTAGTGGTGGTGGGAAATCAATTATTTTAGAAACATATGCTGTGGCGGCAGTGTTAGCACAATCGTGGTGTATTATACCGGCACAAAATGCTCGTCAAACGATGTTTGCTCGTATTAGAACGGCTCTTGCATTACAAAAAGAAAAGGGCTTGTCAGATTTTATGACAGAGATAAAGACGATGGCAGGATTGCTTAATGATATTCGTAAATCAGATATAGATCATCCTATGCTTGTGTTGATTGATGAGCCGTATAAAACTACTGTTCCTGATGAATCAGCAAAGCGTATTTATCAGTTTGGGAAAGACATTGCCAGGTATTCGCATGCACTCGTTGGTATTGCAACGCACGTAAAAAAACCAATATTGCTTGAACGTGATACGGGCGGCATTTTTGGCAATTACCAGGTGGAAATTAAAGAAAAATCTTTTGGTGTTTTTGAGCGTCTGTTTAAAATCGAAAAAGGCACAGCTATGTGGTGGTTTGAAGATGAGGACCAACGCAGCAGATTTATTGATTGGATTAGCACAAAAACTGTTGTTTCTAATTGACGGTTATAGCTCTTTGGGGTATTCTAATAATACGTTTGAAATAAATAAATGCCGGGGTGGCGAAATGGCAGACGCACGAGACTCAAAATCTCGCGATGGTAACATCATGTCGGTTCGAGTCCGACCCTCGGCACCATACTACGCCAAGGCTACGTATGGCGTGGCCAGCTAAATTGTAAAAAAAGGTAGCATTGCGTGGAAGTTCAAAACTGTGTTTTTTGTAAAATTCTTGCAGGGCAGTTACCCGCTAAAGTAATTGCGCAAACGGACGATATTATTGTTATTGATAATATTGCTCCAAAATCTCCTATCCATTATCTTATCATTCCCAAAAAACATATTTCCGATATTACTGCATTAACTCAAGAAGATGTCACACTTGCTGGTGATATGGTGTTAATGGCAAAAAAACTTGCGGCAGATCTTTCTGGCTCGCAAGCTTTTCGTTTAATCGTTAATAATGGCTCTGATGTTGGTCAGAGCGTTTTTCATTTACACTTCCATTTTCTTGCTGGGCAAAAATTCCTCGATTACTAAATTATATTTCTACTTGTTTTTCTTCATAATTTGCTTTGTTTTTTAACTCATCTTGGTAGAAAATATAGAGGCCAACAAGAACAATACTTATAGAAAGATAAAAATGCCAGCTGATTGTTTCTTGAAAAAATGCCCATCCATAGAGCGCTGCAAATAGTGGGCTTAAAAAACTTGTGAATGACATAAATGTTGCAGAGTATTTTTTAAGTAATCCTGCATAAATATTGTGGCATAAAATATTGCTAATAAAGATCATAATGATTAATCCTTTGCTAAAAGCAATGGGGTCAGAGACTTGAGCAGGACCTTCCAGGGCATATGAGGCGATAAGAGAGAGAAGGCCTCCGCTTGCCATGCAGATACCATTGACGATTGAGGTATCATATTTTTTGTGTTTGACCAATTTTTGTATGAGTAACCAGCTGTAGCAATGGAGTGATACAGAAATGATAAGAAACAGTTCGTAGATAGAAATATAAAAAAACTCTCCAAGCGTTGCTTCTTCTGGGCTTTTAGAAATAAGCATGGGCATCATGCCAATAAGGCCTATGGAAAGTCCGAACCATTGCTTGAAAGAAAGCCGTTCTTTGAATAAAAAATAGGCATAAAGTGCTGATAAGAATGGTGAAAAGTTGTAAAAAAATGATACTTTCCATACAGGAAGCACTTCTAAGGCATAGAGTCGTAATCCATACGTTGCAAACATGCCTAAAACAGTTATTTGAGCAAATATCCAAAAATGTTTTCTTTTAATTTTGAATTCTGCTAATGGTAGAAAATATTGATAAATAAGAAGAATTCCACCTGCAATGAGCATGCGTGTTCCGGATAAAAATAGCGGAGAGGTAAAGCTTAAAAGATATTTACCCATAGGGAATGATGTTGCAAAAAGTGCTTGTAGGAGAATGATAAACGTCATAATATTCGTACCTATTAAAATGAATAAGGTTATACTGTTGTAAGTTATCAAAATTAATGTATAAAGAGTATATCGTACAAATAAGAAATGGGGAAAAAAATATGAAAAATTTTACACAATGTCCATGGAAGAGAATGGGATTGTTTTTATTTTTTTCTTTTAATAGTGTGGTCGTTTTTGCGATGAATAGTCCTGTTATTTCGAATGATCTTTCTCTCAAGCCAGATAAAATAATGACAATTTTTGATCCAAAAAAAGAGTTAGAACTCGGCAGACCATGGAATGAGGTGGTTCCAGGAAATATGATGATTACTCCCGATGGTAAAGGAGTTGTTATAGGGGATTGTGGTAGAGTTCGTTATGCTCAATTTGATAGAGAGTACGATATTTATCCAGAGACTATTATTGAACATTCTCGGGTTAAACATTCTCCCATGATTGGAATGTCGCAAAAAAATGATGGATCTTTGTTGGTTGTATCTGCAGGTAATTATATAAATGTAGATAAGAAGCGTGTTGCTGAATATATTATGTTTTGCAATGGATCATCTCATATTAAAAAAATAGATTGGCCTATTCAGGCAATTTCTCTTGACTCTTGTGGGAAAATACTTGCAATCGCGCGTCGTGATTCTGTTACGGTTATTGATCTTGAAACAGGTAAAAATGCTGAAGTATACTTTAAGGGTAGTGTTTTTGATAAGAATATTTGGATTGTAGATATCGCTATTCATGCAAAAGGTAATTCAATTATAGCGACGGGCAGCCAAGGAGGAGTTCAATTGATGGCGTTATCCAAAAAAGATCAAGGTGATATTAATTTAAGTATCCTTACGCAAGTAATGAGTGGTGACAGTATTGAAAAAATTTATTATTCAAGTCTTGAAGAGTTGTTGTATGTAACTCATGACGGGAAAGCAAAAATAATTGCCACGTATAATCTATTGGAAAATGACCAGGAAAATGTTCAAACGACTGTTTTTGCGGCTCCATCATCATGTAATATGGCTATTGCGGATTCCGGTGAGCATATTGCCACGGCACATTGGAATAATAACAGAAATGTACGTGAAGATATTCGACGTAAAATAAAAGTATATCGTAAAGGTATGCAATGTATTGAGAAGTTTGTTCTTGAAGTGCCTCAGTTGGAAGATCGATATGATTATATAACGGAGTTAGGACAGTGTGGACTAGGGGTGGGGCATTTATTGCATGTTGCATTATGTGACAAGTGTGTTGCTGTACTTGCAACGGATGGTAAGATTCGCGTTTGGTCTTTGCCTGAAAAGAATGTAATTTGCAATGAGGCTGAAAAAAAAGAGCTAGGATTTCATGAAAAATTAGCAGAATTGCAAACCGCTTCCCGTTCAAGGGATGAAAAAGAGCCGATGAAAAGAAATCGTTCAAGTTCAGAAAAGGTTCGTAGACAGAATTTAATAATTTCTGGTGATGCAGTTGAATTGGGAGAAAAGAAAAAAGTCTCTCCACGCTTTATACACCTCATTAGTAGAGGGTCTCATAATAGTTCCAAAGAGAATAGCCCTGTATTATCAAGAGAGAGTTCGCCGCATAGAGTTGAAAGGAGCGAAGGGGTTACCTTTGCGACTGATGTTAAAGAAAATAAGACACCACCAAAAAATTGTGAAGATAAAAATATAATATAATTATTGCAATGCTGTATCGATGAACGCAGCAATTTTTTCTTTATATAATTCTTTGTGTATAAGATGATGCTTTGCATGGAATGATTGTTTTATCCACCAACATGTTGTGAGTGGCGCCAACTGAGAAAGTTTAAAGGCGTCACTTTTTTTTGCATATGTATCGTCATGTGAGTGAATAAAAAGAATGGGTGATGCAATATGATGTATTTTATCAAATAATGTTGTTATTTGTTCGTGGTATTTCACTAATGGCTTTGTGCAAAAATAATAGCTTATTTTACAACTGTTTTGCGTGATAAAGCTGCATAATTTATAAATGAAGCTTTGTCGAATTTGATTTTTTGTTGCGTATATAAAAGAAAAAAGAGCGGGAAGCCGTTTTTCAATTCCTGCAGGCGGTGCTGTGCGTGCTATTTCTGTTACTGATCCCCATCCACTGTCAAAAATAAGACCTTTAATATTTGATTGAGTTTTTTTATTATTTTTTTCTAAATGGATGAGAGCATGAGCGGCATTGAATGCTCCAGAACATATGCCAGTGATAATGATGGGTAAATTGTTTGTGTCATTGACATAAGAAATTGCGCCAAGAATATCTTTATATTCATGCAAGCCATATTCCCATAGTCTCCATAGTAATGATCCATCGCTTTCTCCGTGTCCTCTGGCATCAAACAGTACTATGTTACAATAATCGGGAAGTAATGCATAAAAGGTTGCCATTCCTTCCTTTCGTCCAGGAAACCAGCCGGCGCAGACAATGACAGTGCAGGTTGCATCGGGGCGTGATAAAAAGAGGCCATGAAGGTTGAGGTTGTCAGGTGTTTTAAACGTAATTTCTGTAAATCCATGCTCTTTTAAAGATTCTCGTACTGCGATGTAATTTTTTAAGAAAGAGGTTGAATAGAATTTATCCAAATTTTCAGTGCAGTGCAGGGAAAATGATAGTAATATTATGGAGCATAAGAAATAATTTTTGTGTAACATGTTTGTCACTATTTTATAATTTTAAAAATGAAGTAAATTATGAATTTTATAGCAATTATTATCAGTATAGCATTATCTCTATTTTCAACAATTGTCATGAGTTATGTATCATTAGCAACGCCGATTGGTCCATGGATTGCGCCGACACTTGTTTTTTTGGCATTGTTGATTTCACGGTTTATTACCAACATTACGACAACATCTATGGCTCATATAGTATCAGCAGGATCAATTGGTGGGATTATGGCAACCGCATGTGCGTTTTCATTTCCGACCATTTATTTTTTGGATCCAGCTCTGTTTACTCTATGGATGAAGTCCCCACTATTTTTCAGCAGCATGCTTGGTTGTTTTTCTTTTTTGGCTGGTGCATTTGGAATATTAGTAGCAGACATGTCGGAAAAAACATTAGTTGATACGCAAAATTTATCATTTCCTGTGGGGCAACTGATTCATAAGATGATTGCTGCACAAAATCAGATTCGTAAAGCATATGAGTTGATGGCTGGTTTTATAGCAGAAGCATTTTTTTCTTTTTTGCAAGGTGGTATTTTTTTGACGCAGGCGGTTGTACCAAAATCAGTGACGGTTTTGCCATCATGTAAGTTTTTAATTTTTTCATTGCCACGCATGGTGATTAATTTTGATATTGCACCAATGATCTGGGCAATTGGTTTTGTTACCGGGCATGTTATAGCATTGCCTCTTGCAGTAGGTGCGTTTGCCAATATTGTTCTTCTTAATCCTGTGCAGCGATCATTTTTTTCTTATCTATCATCGATGGAATTTACGCTTGCATTTTGTAGTGGTATTGTTTTTTTCATTACGATGATGAGTGTTCTTTCTATGCCAAAACAAATCATTAATGGCATGAAAAATGGCATTAAAAAGATGATGAATGCAGACAATTCCGTTATAAAGTTTTTTCATGCGCGAGATGTTTTGTTTTCTCTCTTGATTGCGGTAGGGTTGATTCTGTTTCTGTCTTATTTTAAATTTCCCTGGTATGTGCAGCTTTATCTGATTATGTGTAGTGCTATTACCACGTATCAAATTGCAGCGATTGCAGGGCGCATTGGTTTAGCGCTGTTGGGGCGGTTTGCAACGTTTGTTATGGTGCCGGCGATGCTTATTTTTAATATTAATTATGTACATATGGTTTTCATTGCCACTTTTGTTGAAATGGCTGGTGGTGTTGCTGCTGATGTTTTATTTGGTCGTAAGTTGGCGCAGTTGTCTGATATTTCTCGTGCAACAATGCGTAAATACCAGTTGCTTGGGTTGGTTATAGCATCGGTAAGTATTGGAATAATTTTTTGGCTTTTGATTAATCATTTTGGGTTAGGATCACCGGAGTTGTTTGCGTATCGTGCACAATCGCGACAACTTCTTATTCAAGCCAAACATTTTGATTATATGGTGTTGGGCTTGGGTGCTCTATTTGGTATGTTGTTACAACAGATACGCCTTAATCCGATGTTAGTATTAGGAGGGTTGTTGATGCCGCTTGATATTACGTTTGGTCTGGTTGCTGGCGGATTGTTTGCTGCCCTCTCATCTGATAAAGAGGAATGGTATCCATTTTGGTCAGGTGTTTTTGCAAGCAACTCTCTTTGTATGTTATTACGCGCGCTAAATTGACCTTGCTGTAGGTGCTTGCTATCCTCTCATAAAATATTTTTAACCTATGAGAGGGTGTAATGAAGAATATAGCGTGTGTTTTATTTAGTTTTCTTTTTATTGTGCAGAGTGCATATGCAGAGTTTCAGTTTGATTATGATCCAATTCTTGTTGTTGTGTTAATGGTCAAAAATGAAGAGACGGTGATGCGAGCAACCTTGCAACCATTTATTGATGGTGGCGTTGACTCGTTTTTTATTTTTGATACAGGATCAACTGATAACACTGTTGCGGTGACGGAAGATTTTTTTGCTGAGCATGGTGTTACGCGAGGATATATTGCGCAAGAACCATTTATTGATTTTGCTACATCACGTAACCGCGCGCTTGATCTGGCTCAAGAAAAATTCCCTCATGCAGCATTTATGGTGATGCTTGATGCCGAGTGGTATCTTAATGATGCCCGTGCATTGGTTGAATTCTGTGAACTATGTTTGTTGCGTGGTGACATGCATCTTTCTTATTTGATGCATATTGTTAATCAAGCGCTTGATTTTTATACGTGTAGATTAATTCGCTGTAATTGTGGTGTGCGTTTTGGTGGAGTGGTGCATGAAACTGTTCTCCAATCATCTGGCGTTAAAGTTCCTGAAAATATTTTTTTTGAGTATTTACCGGAATTAAATGGTATTGAAAAGTCAAATGCTCGGTATGTAAGAGATTGTGAATTGTTGCTCAAAGAACATCAAAAAAAGCCGTGGTGTACGCGAACATTGTTTTATCTTGCACGTACCTGCGAAGATCTTGGTGATTGGGAACAGGCATATGATTTTTATAAAATACGTGTTGAAATGGTTGGTTGGGATGAAGAAGATTTTATCGTGAAATATCGTTTAGCGCAGACAATTAAAAAGTTAGTATTGTGTTCAGAGTATGGAGGAAAGTATCAATGGTCAGAGGCGCTTGATTATTATATGCAAGCATACCAAATGCGTCCTCATCGCGCTGAGCCATTGGTTGAGATTGCTGACTATTATATAGCAATTGATCAAATGGCATCCGCATTCTTGTTTGCTCGCCATGCGGCTGAAATGGAATATCCGGAAAAAGATATTTTATTTGTTGAAAAGTATCTTTATAACTATTATCGCTATGAAGTTCTTGCCCGTTGTGCGTGGTATATTAATGAGTTTGAAATTGGTGAATGGGCTGCGCGCATGGCATATGAAGCGTATCCTGATTATAAATATGCCAAGATTAATATGAATTGTTATGTATCGCGTACATAAGAGGTGTAATAAACTGCCCGATATAAAAAAATATACCGGGCAGTTTTGTTTGCTTTATACAGGATTTGCGACCGCAAGTAAACATACAGTAATTGAACTGTCCGGTGCCTCGCTTACAACGCCAAAGCTTACTTGATAAACCATTATGGTTGTAGAGCCGGCGCTATTTGTGCTAACTTCTGCTCCAAATGTTTCATTGGTAGAGTGAGGAATGTTTTGTATTACAGCAATTTGAATAAACGGTGGTTGGGTAAACCAACCAACTGGGTAGGTGAAAGTTGCGCCTCCTGTTGTGTAATTTTGTTGATCAATTACATAGTTTAATTGTGATCGACTAGCCATATCGAATGTTTGTGTTGTTTGAGTTACAACTCCTGTTACCATTCCATAGCAAGGGATCATTAAAAAAGTGATGGCTGTGATAAGAATAAGTTTAAGTTGTTTCATGTTTTTCCTGTTCTTTATATTATCAATTTATGTACATGTTCTGGTATATTTTAAAGCAAATAGAGTGAGATAAATATCTTTATCATATTCAGTTCCCGATGTTGGTGCAATACGAGTGAGTGATACATATCCCCAGTCCTTTCCAGCCATTAATGCTCCGGTCAGTGATACACTGGTAACAATATGTGTTAGATTTTGTTGTGTTCCTGTTCCGTTTGGAGTTGGATTGAAGGTAAAATTACCAGTAGTTACTGTTTCAGCAAAACCTGTTGCAGGAGCTGTTGTTCCTATTTGAACACCAGATGCTTCATAATCTGCTTGTATTTGGATATTAGCAGTATTTCCTACGCTACCAGTTATATTATTAATAAAAAAATGAATTTCAAGGGTTACTGGTGAAGTTGTATCGAGATCTTGGGGGATGGCAAATTGGGCTCCAATAGCCACTTGAGTTGTTGAGCTTATGACTACCTTACGTGCTTCAAGCACTGGGCCATCCACTGATGTTCCATATACTCTGCTGAATGATGTATCAGGCGTTCCTGATGTTTTATCACCCATTTGGAATGCATTTAAGAAAAGTTGTCCTTTGCCACATCCAGTTGTTGCTCCCGTTGCGCCAGTTGCTCCGGTTGCACCTGTGTTTCCTGCGCCCGTTGCACCTGTTGCGCCAGTTGGGCCAGTGTTTCCTTTGGCTCCAGTAGCACCTGTCACACCAGTTGCGCCGGTAGCACCAGTAGCTCCAGTAATGCTTGGTCCAGTTGCGCCAGTGTTTCCGGTTGCTCCCGTTGCACCAGTAGCCCCAGTTGCTCCTGTGCTTCCTGTTGCACCTGTAATACTTGGACCTGTCGCTCCAGTCGCGCCAGTTGGGCCTGTATTTCCAGTTGCGCCGGTATTACCTGTGGCTCCAGTAGCGCCCGTAATGCTTGGTCCAGTTGCGCCAGTGTTTCCGGTTGCTCCGGTATTACCGGTAGCTCCAGTTGCTCCTGTGCTTCCTGTTGCACCTGTAATACTTGGACCTGTTGCGCCTGTCGCACCAGTTGGGCCTGTATTTCCAGTTGCGCCGGTATTACCTGTGGCTCCAGTAGCGCCCGTAATGCTTGGTCCAGTTGCGCCAGTGTTTCCGGTTGCTCCGGTATTACCGGTAGCTCCAGTTGCTCCTGTGCTTCCTGTTGCACCTGTAATACTTGGACCTGTTGCGCCTGTCGCACCAGTTGGGCCTGTATTTCCAGTTGCGCCCGTATTACCTGTGGCTCCAGTAGCGCCCGTAATGCTTGGTCCAGTTGCGCCAGTGTTTCCAGTTGCACCAGTAGCACCGGTTGCTCCTGTGTTTCCTGTTGCTCCGGTTGCACCCGTAATGCTTTGTCCAGTTGCACCTGTCGAGCCAGTTGGGCCAGTGTTTCCAGTTGCTCCGGTATTACCCGTTGCCCCCGTCGGTCCAGTAGCACCTGTAATACTTGGACCAGTTGCGCCTGTCGCGCCAGTTGGGCCTGTATTTCCAGTTGCGCCTGTAGCTCCAGTAGCGCCCGTAATGCTTTGTCCAGTTGCACCTGTCGAGCCAGTTGGACCAGTGTTTCCAGTTGCTCCGGTATTACCAGTTGCGCCTGTAGCTCCAGTAGCGCCCGTAATGCTTTGTCCAGTTGCACCTGTCGAGCCAGTTGGGCCAGTGTTTCCAGTTGCTCCGGTATTACCGGTTGCCCCCGTCGATCCAGTAGCGCCAGTAATGCTTGGTCCAGTTGCGCCTGTTGCACCTGTATCGCCAGTTGCACCTGTGTTTCCGGTGGCACCTGTGTTTCCAGTTGGTCCCGTGGCGCCAGTTGCACCAGTATTGCCGGTTGTTCCGCCAGCAGCACCTGTTGGCCCTGTGGCGCCAGTAGCGCCAGTAGGCCCGATAGATGTTCCAGTTGGTCCCGTAGCACCAGTATTACCGGTTGCTCCTGTAGCGCCAGTTATGCTTGCGCCAGTCGCGCCGGGCTCACCTTTATGTCCGCGATCTCCTCTGTGGCCACGATGTCCTCTATGGCCTCGTGGTCCTCGAGCTAACTCGAAAATTTCATTAAATTCATCGCTATCATTATCAACTTGTCGCGTAATTGCTTTATCATTTTGTCTGAGTATAAAATCTTTTCTTGTAATGTGGTCAAAGTTGTTGAGACTTTGATTGTCTTCAATGATATCGAGATATGTTTGTAAATAATCTGATATTTCCGGAATGTCGAGAAAATCAATTTTTTTGATTGTATGCTTTTCTAAAAGTAAAAGTGCATCATCGATTGCATCAATAAGAATTTCTTGTGGAATAACGGAATCATTTTTTTGTATAAGAAGGTATATTTCTTCTAATTGAGCAGAATGTTCCTGTTTATCAGTGATTTCGCAAATTATAGATAAGCATTCCTTTAATTCTTCTGGAAGATATGCACCAGCAGTACAATGCAGTACCAATAAAAACAGTAATAGTTTTTTTATTATAATATTCTTCATCAAAACCCCCCTTAATGAATTTATATATATAAAACAGTATCAAATTTTTTATATGAAAAACAATAATTGCACAACAATAAATTAATTTATTGTTGTGCAATTATGAGCAAACTTGTGTGTATTAAACTGATAATTGATTATACAGTTTTTTTATACAGGGTCGGCAATTGCGAGTAAGTTTATTGTGACTGATCCGTTAGGCGCTTCACTCACAACACCAAATTGGACTACATACACCATCACTGTTGTTGCTGATAAGCTATTTGAACTAATTTCTGCTACAAATGTTTCACTCGCGGCATGTGGTGCATTTGGTTGGACAGAAACTTGTACTACCGGAGGTAGTGTAAAAATCCCAACGGGATACGTAAAAGTGATCCCTCCAGTAGTGTAGCTTTGCGAATCGCTTATGATAAATAGTTCTTCTCGGGTTGTTGATGAAGTTATAATAATTTGCTGTATTACTGATCCTGTCATCATGGTGCCATAACAGGAATATGTTTGTAAGGTGGCGGTTAGTATAAAAAGTTTAAAAATATTTTTCATTATATTTTCCAATTTTAAGTTTATGTAATAAGTCTTGTATATCTCAAGGTGAATAATGCGAGGTAAATATCTTTGGTATATTCCGTTCCAGATGTTGGTGCAACGCGGAATAGTGATACATATCCCCAATCATTTCCTGCCATTAATGCAGAACTTAATGTTACGCTGACAACATTAAGTTTCAAATTTGCTTGCGTTCCCGTTGCCCCTGTTGGCTCGGTGACGGTAAAGTTGCCCGTAGTTACTGTTTGGGAAAATCCCGTTGCTGGAGCAGTTGTTCCTATTTCATTGCCATTTTTTTCATAATCAGCTTGTATTTGAATATTGGCAACAGTTCCTGAGCTTCCATTTATTGCATCTATATAGAGGTCTATTTGAAGGGTGATTGGTTGGCTTGTATCAATATCTTGTGGTACCGCAAATTGTCCCCCAAGAGGTTTTGCATTACCTACGGTACTTGGTGATACTTTCCATGCTACAAGTGATGGAACATTGCTGGCACTCGTAGGTCCATATACATTATTAAATGAAACGTTTGGGTTTCCGCCAGTGTCATCTCCTATTTGATAGGCATTTAAGAAAAGTTGGGTTTTACCGCCCGCACCAGTAGCGCCAGTTGCACCAGTTATGCTGGCTCCCGTAGCACCAGTAGCGCCAGTAGGTCCTGTAGCACCGGTTGCACCAGTAGCGCCAGTTGGGCCTGTATTTCCAGTTGCGCCAGTATTTCCAGCTGCGCCAGTTGCACCAGTAACGCTTGGACCTGTTGCGCCTGTCGCGCCAGTTGGGCCTGTATTTCCAGTTGCGCCAGTATTTCCAGCTGCGCCGGTTGCACCAGTAACGCTTGGACCTGTTGCGCCTGTCGCGCCAGTTGGGCCTGTATTTCCAGTTGCGCCAGTATTTCCAGCTGCGCCGGTTGCACCGGTAATACTTGGACCTGTTGCGCCTGTCGCGCCAGTTGGGCCTGTATTTCCAGTTGCGCCAGTATTTCCAGCTGCGCCGGTTGCACCGGTAATACTTGGACCTGTTGCGCCTGTCGCGCCAGTTGGGCCTGTATTTCCAGTTGCGCCAGTATTTCCAGCTGCGCCAGTTGCACCGGTAATACTTGGACCTGTTGCGCCTGTCGCGCCCGTAGCGCCAGTTGGGCCTGTATTTCCAGTTGCGCCAGTATTTCCGGTTACTCCGCCACTTGGTCCTGTTGGGCCAGTAGCACCAGTATTACCCGCGCCAGTGGTACCAGTATTACCCGTAGCACCAGTCGCGCCGTGCTCACCTTTATGTCCGCGATCTCCTCTGTGGCCACGATGTCCTCTATGTCCTCGTGGTCCTCGAGCTAACTCGAAAATTTCATCAAATTCATCGCTATCATCATTATCAACTTGTCGCGTAATTGCTTTGTCATTTTGTCTGAGTATAAAATCTTTTTTTGTAATGTGGTCAAAGTTGTTGAGACTTTGATTGTCTTCAATGATATCGAGATATGTTTGTAAATAATCTGTTATTTCCGGAATGTCGAAACAATCAATTTCTTTGATTGTATACTTTTCTAAAAGTAACAGTGCTTCTTCGATGGCATTAATCAGATGTGCTTTTGGAATAGCGGGGTTGTGTTGTTTAATAAGGGCGCATATATATTCCAAGGAAGGCAATGTTTTTTGCAGATGAGTTTTTTCATAAATAAAAGAAAGATATTCTTTTAACTCTTCTGGCAACTGATTGTCCCGACCGTTGGCATATAGTGTGGGCGACACAAGAAAGAGAAGCAACCATAGCTTCTTTATTATGACATTCATCTACTCTCCTTTGGGTGGAATTATTAATAATAAAAAGAAGCTAACATGACTGTTTTTACAAAGCAAATATTGATAAGCACGAATTATTCTGTTGAACTTCTCCACACAAGAAATGCTTCTATAAAGTCTATGAGTTCGCCATCGAGCACTTTATCTGGTTGTGGAGATTCAAAATCGGTGCGATGATCTTTTACCATTTTATAAGGATGTAATACGTATGATCTAATTTGTGATCCCCATTCTATTTTTCTTTTTTCAATACCACTCGTGCGTTTTGCTTCTTGCTCTTCTTTCATTTTTTGAGCAAGTTTTGCGTAAAGCATTTTCATAGCAAAGGCTTTGTTCTGTTGTTGCGAGCGTTCATTTTGACACTGTACAACAATGTTAGTTGGTAAATGGGTAATGCGAACAGCAGAATCGGTTTTATTTACGTGTTGTCCTCCAGCGCCACTTGCGCGGTAGGTATCAATACGTAAATCTTTTGGATCTATTACAACATCAAGATCAGGAACTTCTGGTGTTACCATAATGCTGGTAAATGATGTATGGCGGCGTTTGTTTGAGTCAAAGGGTGAAATTCTGACCAAGCGATGGATTCCATGTTCACTTTTGAAGTAGCCATAAGGATTTTTTCCGCGGATAAAGAGTGTTGCTGATTTTATGCCAGCTTCTTCTCCTGCTTGATAGTCGATAGTATCAACATGAAAATTATTGCGTTCGCAAAAGCGGTAATACATTCGCAAGAGCATATTTGCCCAGTCTTGTGACTCTGTTCCGCCTGCGCCGGCATGAATGTGTACAAAACAGTTTGATGTATCGCTGGGTTCGTTTAATAAAAGTTGTATTTTGAATGCAATAACTTTTTTACGTAGGGATGTTATTTCTGAGGATATTTTTGCGAGTTCGCTTTCGTTTTCTGCAAAAAGATCAACGAGTTCACTGAGTTCTTTGTGGTTTTTTGTTATTTCAAGGTATTGATCACGAAGGGTACGCACTTGCTGGAGTTCTTTTGATATTTCAGTTTGTTTTGGGTTTTTCCAGAATTCCTCTTCTTGTGATGTTGTTTCAAGTGTCTGAAACTTTTTTTCCAGCTGTGCATTGTTCCAAAATGATACAATGGTCTGAATATCAGGGATAAGGTTTTTTAGTTGTTCGTGAAGTTCATCTATAAGCATAGAGCAGCCTTTTTTATGGTTTGTTAGTTATTGTTAGTATAGCATAGGTAGGTGGAAATGATAAATTGGCTGCCTTATATAATGCTGCCTTATATAATAAGGAAAAGGATGCCGCTTTTTGGAGACATCCTTTTCCTTATTATTGTGAGAAAGCTATTTTAATTATTTTGTGCTTGTTGAGTATTTGTTGCAGCGTTATTTTGAGGTTGCTGCAGGAGTGGCAAAACAATAAATTTTTTCTGTAGTAACCATGCGCATTGAGCTACTAATCCTGCAGAAATTGCGGTAATTAGCTTTGTTCTGAATGCGGTTGAACTCAGTCCAAGTGCTTTTCCAAAGGCTGTTGGTGTGATAACTGTTGCAAGTGCTGTAAGAATTGTATTAAAGACAAAATCATTAAGGGTGAATCCTATTGTTTCAGTGTAAGGATCAGTGTAGTAAAGTTGGTTTTGGAATAGTTCAGGATAAGCACCGCTGAGTAGTTTTTGGATGCTATTTGCATGAGCAGCATATTTTAAGCCGCTGAGGAGTGAGGCATAAGGGGATAAAGAGGGATTAGATTGTGCCATGGTTTGGACAGTTTGGATGAGTGTAGTAAAAGCTGCAGCAATTTGTACTTCTTGCATGTTTTGTTGGAGATTGGCATTTGCTTGTTGCGAGAGATTGTTTACCTCATCTTTTAATGCTTGAGCTATCATGGGGTCTAAGTTAGCTTCAGCAATAATACTATCGAGGGCTGTTTGGACTACAGCAACTTGTGGGACGAGATTAGCACTTTGAGAGCATTGAATAGCTGAAGAAGCTCCTGTAGAACATAATAAAAGAATATAGGCGTATTTCATATAAAGTCTCCTTGTTAAAATGAAAATATTTTACTGATGTATACAAAATTGATAGGGGAGGAGTCAAGCACAAAAATATATATGTTTTTTTGTGCTTTATATATAATGATACATATAATAGTAAAAACTCCTTTTTTTGTATCATATAGAGTGATTTTTGTTATTGGCTATTGAGGCTCTTATTGAGCGGATTGAATTTCTGATAGCTGATGTCTTAAAAAATGTTTTTAGAGAAAAAATGAGGTTTCAGGACGATCTTTGATTGTGTTTGCGTTTTTATTGATTTAAAAAGGGATGTTTTTATAACTTTTTTTGTCTTTATATTGGATAGTAGGTGCTAGGCATAGGCATGACCAATAAAGCCCTTAAAATGTCTATTGGATCGCTATATTCATTGATAGTATACCTACTAAAAGTTTCGTATTATTCATTAAATATGGAGACTGCTGGCAGGGCTGACACATTTTTTTTTAAAAAAGTTTAAAAAAAGGGTTGACTTAGTGTGAAATAGGTTTATAATTTTCAATAACAATTGATTAAAACGTTTTCAGCAACCGCGAATCAGTCGTTATTTAAAAAGATTTTGATAACATAAAAAGTTCTTTGAAATACACAAGAAAAAGTTTCGTATCTATCGATTTTTCGGTAGGATCCCAGTTCAATTCAGTGATGAAGAGTTTGATCTTGGCTCAGAATGAACGTTGGCGGCGTGCCTAACACATGCAAGTCGAGCGAGAAAGTTCCTTCGGGAATGAGTACAGCGGCGGACGGGTGAGTAACACGTAAGAATCTGCCCTATAGTGAGGAATACCCTTGAGAAATTGAGGTTAATACTGCATAAGTCCCTGCGGGGAGAAAGACGTCTTTTATGTCGTCGCTATAGGATGAGCTTGCGGACTATCAGCTTGTTGGTGAGGTAAAGGCTCACCAAGGCTATGACGGTTAACCGGCCTGAGAGGGTGTACGGTCACATAGGCACTGAGATACGGGCCTGACTCCTACGGGAGGCAGCAGTGGGGAATATTGCGCAATGGGCGAAAGCCTGACGCAGCGACGCCGCGTGGAGGATGAAGGTCTTAGGATTGTAAACTCCTGTCAGATGGAAAGAAAGGCTCATGTTTAATAAACGTGAGATATGACGGTACCATCAGAGGAAGCACCGGCTAACTTCGTGCCAGCAGCCGCGGTAATACGAAGGGTGCAAACGTTATTCGGAATCACTGGGCGTAAAGGGTGCGTAGACGGTATGTTAAGTTCGTTGTTAAAGGCTCCAGCCTAACTGGAGTACCGCAATGAAAACTGGCAAGCTAGAGGGTGAGAGAGAGAAGTGGAATTCCCGGAGTAGCGGTAAAATGCGTGGATCTCGGGAGGAACACCAATGGCGAAGGCAGCTTCTTGGCTCATACCTGACGTTGAGGCACGAAAGCGTGGGGAGCAAACAGGATTAGATACCCTGGTAGTCCACGCCGTAAACGATAATCACTAGATGTTGGTTCGGCTTAGCTGGATCAGTGTCGTAGCTAACGCGTTAAGTGATTCGCCTGGGGAGTATGGTCGCAAGGCTAAAACTTAAAAGAATTGACGGGGGTCCGCACAAGCGGTGGAACATGTGGTTTAATTCGACACTACGCGAGAAACCTTACCTGGGCTTGACATGTACTCGACAGCTGTAGAAATACGGTCTTTTGGGTTTCGATTCAAACGGGTACACAGGTGCTGCATGGCTGTCGTCAGCTCGTGTCGTGAGATGTTTGGTTAAGTCCTCTAACGAGCGCAACCCCTGCTATCAGTTGCTACTAATCTTCGGATTAAGCACTTTGATGGGACTGCCCGGGAAACCGGGAGGAAGGTGGGGATGACGTCAAGTCATCATGGTCCTTATGTCCAGGGCTACACACGTGTTACAATGGCTAATACAAAGGGAAGCAAGACCGTAAGGTGGAGCAAACCCCATAAAGTTAGTCTAAGTTCGGATTGAGGTCTGCAATTCGACCTCATGAAGTTGAAATCGCTAGTAATCGCGCATCATAACGGCGCGGTGAATACGTTCTCGGACCTTGTACACACCGCCCGTCACACCATGAGAGCTGTCTGTACCCAAAGTCATCTTAGCCAACCTGAAAAGGAGGCGGATGCCTAAGGTATGTATGGTGATTGGGGTGAAGTCGTAACAAGGTAGCCGTAGGAGAACCTGCGGCTGGATCACCTCCTTTCGAGGGAGATTCACGAACAATATTTTTATATTGTTCTATATAGGTGTTATTTATTACTGGGTCCTGTCGAAAAATTGATAGATACGGCTTATGGGCCTATAGCTCAGCTGGTTAGAGCATTCCGCTGATAACGGAAAGGTCAGTCGTTCGAATCGACTTAGGCCCACCATAAGGTTTTAATTTTAAAAAATTTCCCAAGCAGTAATGTTTGGTGGTTAAAAAATTTAACTATGCGTGGGCTATAGGCAATATTGCATACAGAGTATTGATAGTCATAGGCACATCGATGATTTTGCTCTTTATTGACAATATAGCGGTGCCCAACGTGAAAATACCGGGGGTGTAGCTCAGTTGGCAGAGCGACCGTTTTGCACGCGGTAGGTCAGCGGTTCGAATCCGCTCATCTCCACCAAAAACCATTAGTTTTTTTCTTTCTTTAATTTTTCTTGTGTATAAAAGTCGTAAAAAATTGTTAGTAGTAATAACAAAAAATTTGTGATCTTTGAAATATATGTATTAATGAGTGCTCAATGTTTGAGTAACCAGCAAAATTTGTGGTTAATTGAAAAGGGCACTTGGTGGATGCCTGTGGCATCAAGAGGCGATGAAGGAGGTGGAAGACTGCCATAAGCTTCGGGGAGCTGTCAATCAAGCTTTGATCCGAAGATTTCCGAATGGGGCAACCCACCTTGGGTAAACCTGAGGTATCACTACATGAATATATATTGTAGTGAAGCGAACTGCGTGAACTGAAACATCTAAGTAGCGCAAGGAAAAGAAAACGAAGTGATTCCCTTTGTAGTGGTGAGCGAATGGGGAAGAGCCTAAACCTATATCACGTGATAACCTGTGTGTGTTGTGATATGGGGGTTGTGAGATTATAAATATTTCAGAGAATACAGTCTTTGGAGTTGTTATTGACTATTTTAGTTGAATTGCTCTGGAAAGGGCAACCAAAGAGGGTGACAGTCCCGTACACGAAAAGATAGTCAATGCAATTATTATAGTCTCGAGTAGCATGGGACACGTGTAATCCCGTGTGAATCGGCCCGGACCATCGGGTAAGGCTAAATACTACTTGATGACCGATAGTGAACTAGTACCGTGAGGGAAAGGTGAAAAGAACCCCGGGAGGGGAGTGAAATAGAATCTGAAACCAAGTGTCTATAATCGGTGGTAGCGCGGTATAAGTATGCGCAACCACGTACCTTTTGTATAATGAGCCAACGAGTTATCTTATGTTGCAAGGTTAAGCTTTGAAAGAGTGGAGCCGTAGCGAAAGCGAGTCTGAATAGGGCGATTAGTATCATGAGATAGACCCGAAACCTAGTGAGCTATCCATGTCCAGGATGAAGTCTCGGTTAAACGAGATGAAGGTCCGAACCGGTGTAGGTTGAAAACTGCTCGGATGAGGTGTGGATAGGGGTGAAAGGCCAATCAAACTAGGAAATAGCTGGTTCTCCCCGAAATATATTTAGGTATAGCCTTGTCGAATGATTTATGGTGGTAAAGCACAGTTTGAGTTTTTGGGGCGCAAGCTTACAGTACTCTTACTAACTCTGAATGCCATGAATTCGCTGAAGACAGGAGTCAGACTGTGGGGGATAACCTTCATAGTCAAGAGGGAAACAACCCAGACCATCAGTTAAGGTCCCTAAGTAACCGCTAAGTGGGAAAAGAAGTGAAAACGCACAGACAGCCAGGAGGTTGGCTTAGAAGCAGCCATCCTTTAAAGAAAGCGTAACAGCTCACTGGTCAAGTGTTATTGCGCTTAAGAATAAACGGGGCTCAAGCGGTTCACCGAAGCTATGGTTTATGTTAAAAATTTATTTTTAACGTAGAGGTAGGGGAGCGTTCCTTGGTAGAAACAAGCTTGACCGTAAGGACAGGTGTCGGACCAAGGAAGTGAGCATGTTGGTATAAGTAACGAAAAAACAGGTGAAATTCCTGTTCGCCGAAAGTCTAAGGTTTCCTTGAGATCGGTTTATCCACTCAGGGTTAGTCGACCCCTAAGCCGAGGCCAGTTGGAGTAGGCGATGGACAACAGGTTAAATATTCCTGTACCACCTAATAGCGATTGAGTGAGGGAGTGACGCAGGAGGGTAAGTTGATTTGGTGAATGGATGCCAAACTAAGCACAAAGGAGGACTTCGTAGGAAAATCCGTGAAGTCATAATCTCTGAAGTGTTATGGATATGCCAATTCGGAAGAAGAGGTATGTTCGACTGACCCCACACTGACAAGAAAAGCTTCTAGCGATGTTATTGGGTGATCGTACCGCAAACCGACACAGGTAGACGAGCTGAGAATGCTCAGGCGTTGAGATAATTATCATTAAGGAACTCGGCAAATTGGCCCCGTAACTTCGGGAGAAGGGGTGCCTGATTTTGTTATGAAAGCACGTCTTTCAGAAGCATTAGCAGGCTTCAATAAATTGGCCCAATCGACTGTTTAACAAAAACACAGGTCTCTGCAAACTCGTAAGAGGAAGTATAGAGGCTGACGCCTGCCCAGTGCCGGAAGGTTAACGAGAGATGTCCGCTCTTCGGAGCAAAGCATTGAACCGAAGCCCCGGTAAACGGCGGCCGTAACTATGACGGTCCTAAGGTAGCGAAGTACCTTGTCGGGTAAATTCCGACCCGCATGAATGGCGTAACGAGTTGGGCGCTGTCTTAATGATACACTCAGTGAATTTGTAGTGCCGGTGAAAATGCCGGCTACCCGCAGAAGGACGGAAAGACCCCGTGCACCTTTACTGCAATTTGACATTGATTTTTGAGTTTGTTTGTGTAGGATAGGCGGGAGACTGCGAAGCTGCGACGCTAGTTGCAGTGGAGTCAACCTTGAAATACCGCCCTTATAAGCTTAAAGATCTAACTTTGACCCGTAATCCGGGCTAAGGACAATGTCTGATGGGCAGTTTGACTGGGGTGGTCGCCTCCTAAAATGTAACGGAGGCGTTCAAAGGTTCCCTCAAGATGTATAGAAATCATCTTAAGAGCGCAAAAGCATAAGGGAGCTTGACTGCGAGACATACAGGTCGAGCAGGTGCGAAAGCAGGATTTAGTGATCCAGTGGTTCTGTATGGAAGGGCCATTGCTAAACGGATAAAAGGTACGCCGGGGATAACAGGCTGATCTCCTCTAAGAGTCCACATCGACGAGGAGGTTTGGCACCTCGATGTCGGCTCATCACATCCTGGGGCTGAAGAAGGTCCCAAGGGTTAGGCTGTTCGCCTATTAAAGTGGTACGCGAGCTGGGTTCAGAACGTCGTAAGACAGTTCGGTCCTTATCCTCTGTGGGCGTAGGGTATTTGAGGAGGGCTGTCCCTAGTACGCAAGGACCGGGATGGGTAAGCCTCTAGTGTTCCAGTTGTTCCCCAAGAGCAAGCTGGGTAGCCAAGCTTATTAGAGATAACCGCTGAAAGCATCTAAGTGGGAAACTCGCTCCAAGATTAGATACCCCTTGTTAAAATGCCCCAAGCAATCAGGCTTCGGCTTGAAAGTTTGACAAGTTTTAGCAAATTATTAAGGTCCCTTGAAGACTACGAGGTAGATAGGTTGGGTGTGTAAGCATAGCAATGTGTTAAGCTAACCAATACTAATAGACCGAACGTTTTAACCATGATTATGAAAAAATTTAGGTAACTCATTCTGCATTCATTAATACATATATTCAAAGATCACGATAAGATAATACTTTGATATAAAAAAACTTTTCAAAATTGACTAAATCTGTTAAGATTTAATCAATGAGAATAAAAAATTTCTGGTGTGTATAGCTATGGGGAAACACCCGTCCCCATTCCGAATACGGTAGTAAAGTCCATAGCGCTGAGAATACTTGGTTGGTAACGGCCTGGGAAGTTAGGTAACGCCAGAATTAATTAAAAAAAACCCTGTCAGAAATGATGGGGTTTTTTTGTGTCTATTTATCCATGCCCTTGACTTGATTAGGTTCCATAGGCTACGTTTTTTTGTGTGTGGCTGGTTATGCACATAAAAAAAGATAGGGGCAAATGATGAAAATAAAGAGTAATCGGTCTTGTCTGTTTTTAATTTTTATTTATTTTGTTTTTTCATCAACAATTCATGCACAAAAAATTCTTTTAACGGGTGGTGCCGGTTTTATTGGTAGCCATGTTGCGCAGAAATTATTAGAGCGAGGTGATTCAGTTGTTATTGTTGATAACATCAATGATGCATATGATTATCGAATTAAAGAATATAATCTTTCGTTAGTTGTAGCGTCAGATACAAACAATCAGCTTTCAGTATATAAAATTGATATTTGCGATAGTGATGTTGTTGATCAAATATGTGCAACTGAAAGGCCTGATGTTATTTGTCATCTTGCAGCACGCGCCGGAGTACGTTCAAGTATTACCGATCCACATGAATATTTTAGAACTAATAATGATGGAACATTGGTTGTTTTTGAAGCTGCTCGTAAGTATGGCATACAACACGTTGTAGCTGCATCAAGTAGCAGTGTGTATGGTGTTCGTGAAGACGGACCTTTTCGTGAAACAGATTCAGTCGATAAACAGTCAAGTCCTTATGGTATGACCAAGCGTGCTGGCGAACTTTTGGCATATGTCTATCATCACCTTTTTGGTGTCTCTATAACTAATTTACGTTTTTTTACGGTATATGGCCCACGCGGCCGAACTGACATGGCCCCTTTCATTTTTATGGATGCTATTCATAATCGTAGGCCAATTACGGTGTATGGAGATGGTAGTGCAATTCGTGATTTTACGTATGTTGATGATATTGTTCAAGGGGTTATCAGTGCCATTGATACGCCTGCTGGATATCAAATTATTAATATTGGTCGTGGTGAGCCTATTTTATTAAATGATTTTGTGAGCGCAATAGAAAATATAGTGCAAAAAAAAGCAGATATTAATTATGTAGCAGGTTTTTCTGGTGATGTCCCCAAGACGCATGCAGCTATTGAAAAAGCACAAGAACTGTTGAATTATATGCCACAAACATCTGTGCGATGTGGTTTAGAAAGAATGTATGAGTGGTATAAAAATGAATATCTCTCAATAGTTCCTTATAAACAATCACTTGTATCAGAAGTCTATATTTTTGAAGATTAAAGACCGGTGAAGGAGTGTTGCATATGAGTAATAAAATTTTTAGTAACTTTTTTTCAGTTTTATGTGTTGGAATTTTATCATTTTGTTTTTATCATACAGCTTTACCTGCAGAGCAAAAAAAGCGGATGAAAATTCTTATGGTTGTTTCTACTTTTCCTCAAATTCATGAAATTTGTATGCTCAATCAAATGACTGGTCTTATTGATAGAGGCCATGAAGTGCATATTTTTGCTTCTAACAAGGGAGATTGTACGAATATTCAAGAAGATGTTATTAAGTACGATCTTATTAATAAAACTATTTTTAAAAAATTACCACCAAACTTGAGTGACTACGATATCATTATGTTTCAACTTGGACATAAGCTGTTTGATGTAAAAAAGAAACGTAAATTTAAAGGAAAAGTGGTTGTTTGTTTGCGTGGTTATGATATTACGGTGTTTGTAAAAAAAAATCCGCATGCATATGATAACTATTTTGATAGCTGTGATCTTTTTATGCCAGTATGTGAGGCATTTAAAAAAATAGCTGAACGCATAGGATGTAAGCCAGAGAAAATTGTTGTGCAGCATTCCGCTATTGATTGCTCAAGGTTTATATTTAAAGAAAGGAAACGGCCCAAAAAGAGTACTATCAATATAGTGAGTGCCGGAAGATTTGTAGAGAAAAAAGGTTTTGATTATGCTATTCGTGCCATTGCACAACTTATCAAAAAGTATCCACGTATACGCTATACACTTATTGGTGATGGCGATCTCAAGCAAGAGTACGAAAAACTTATTCAAGAATTAGATATTGCTGATAAGGTAACAATGTATGGTTGGCATGCGCATGATGAATATATTGCCATGCTTAATGAAGCGCATCTTTTTATTTTGCCGAGTATTACTGCTCAAAATGGCGATCAAGAAGGTATTGCCAATGTTTTAAAAGAAGCCATGGCGATGGGATTGATTGTTGTTGCTACGGATCATTCTGGCAATGCAGAGCTTATTGATCATGCTGTATCAGGATTTCTTGTGCCTGAGTGTGATAGCAGTGCGATTGCCAAAGCAATTGATTACATCCTCAGTAATCCAGATAAATGGTCATCATTACAATTAGCAGCAGTTAATAAAGTTAGACAGGAGTTTGATAAAGAAAAAGAAAATGATAAATTAGAGGCCATTTTTTATACGTTGTTGGAACAATAAATTTTTTAACCTACATGATAAAAAATTGGAGAGAGCTATGCTCGTACGAAGTTTTTTTTTGATGATGATTGTTTTGTTCACAGCCCCTTTTTCCCTCCTTTCTAAAAATTATTATACCGGGAATAAAGAGGTTGTTCTCATTGATAGCTTTGAGGGAAGCAATTCTTTTATAAGTTATGTCACTATTGGTGGAAATAAATATATTATTAAGCAAAAAAGAGATATGAAAAAGCAGATATCAATAGTGCGTGATGCGCTTGCTGCTTATATTGCTCAAGATCTTAATATAGCTCATTTAGTTGAAGTCATTGCAGCAAAAGATAATATTATTGGAAAAAAATATGCATGGTTACCAGCAACACGTCACACGGTTGCTGCAGGTAAGACGTTGCGTGAGCAACCAGAAAGTAAATATCACAAATTATCCCTACAGCAACATTCTCCAGAAGATCATTCATTGGCGAAAAGTGGGTTAACCACCGTAATTATTGAGTGTATGACATGGCACGAGCAATTACCAATTATTGTAGCACTTGATTTGTTTATTTGTAATACGGATCGTCACCGTGGAAATCTTTTTTATGATCCAGTAACAGATACTTTTTGTGCCATCGATATGGATGATATTTTTAAATATAATTTACCTGAATTAGCATGTAAAAAGCTAGATTTGATGATAAATGCTGATAAAAAGCAGTTTACTAAAAAAGAGATTGAGGCTTTGAAGTGTGTAAGAAATACGATTAAGTTTTTATCGAAAAAATATACTTCAAAAAAAATTATCGACAAACTTCATTTTTTTGCTCAACAGGCAGTCTGTATTAAAGATAAGGTAGAATGTAGCAGACGAATGGCAGAGCTCATAGCACAGCATGAAGAAATTATTATTAAAAGCTGCGCAAGTGTGCACCAATTGATAGTAGTTTTGGATAAAATTATTAAGAATTTTAATAAATAATTTTATCCACTAAAATATTTTGTTACTGTTGACTTATAAAAGCTTTTTATTTAATGCTTTTATAAGTCTTATTAGTCTGATAGAAAGCGGAGATGTTTATGGTAATGCGTGTTTTTATTATGTTTGGCTTTTTTTTGATTACGATATCATCCTCGATGTTGTGTAAAATTTATTATACCGGTAAAGAAAATGTTATTTTAACCGGTGGCTTCGAGTCGAAAAATTCTTTTATTAGCTATGTTACGATTAATGGTTCTCACTATATTGTTAAACAAAAAAAAAGAGTACAAAGAAGATAGCATTCGTGCGTGATGCTCTTGCTGCATATATTGCTCAGGATCTTGGTGTGGCTCATGAAGTTCAAATTGTTTCGGCAATAGATGATATTGCTGGAAAAATGTACAGAGATGTGCCAGCAACGCTTCATACTCGCGCTGACGGTAAAATGGTGAGTGATTTGCGGGGGAATAAATATTTTGACCTAGCTTTAAAACAACGATCTCCTGAAGAAGATCCTTTAGCCAATAGGTGGCTAACTGAAACAATTATTCACCAAATGACATGGCATAAACAATTACCAATTATTATAGCACTTGATTTGTTTATTAGTAACACTGATCGTCATCGTGGAAATCTTTTTTATGATGAAAAAACCGATCGTTTTTGTGCAATTGATATGGATAATATTTATAGACGTGATTTACCGGCTCTTGCATGTGAAAAATTAGATTTAATGGTTAATGTGTATCAGAAGAAGTTTACTCAAGAAGAGATTAAAGCATTGAAGAGTGTCAGAGATACGCTGCAATTATTATTAAAAAAGCATGCACCAGCTAAGACTATTGCTCAGCTTCATTTGTTTGCCAAGCAAGCAGGTTATAGTAATATGGAAATCATGAATGGCAAAAATAAGTCAAAAAAAATAGCTTCGCATGAAGAAATGATTGTTCAAAGTTATATGAGTGCGCAGAAATTGGTGGTAGTTTTGGATAAAATTATTAATAGTTTTTATAACTAAATTATTGTGGTATTTATGAAGGCGGAGAAAATTATGGTAATGCGTGTTTTTATGGTTCTTAGTTTTCTTTTATTTACGGTAACATCTTCGATATTTTCTAAAATTTATTATACGGGTAAAGAAGAAGTTTCGCTTATTAATACGATTGAAGGTAAAAATTGTTTTATCAGCTACGTCATGATTAATGGCCACAAATATCTCCTTAAGCAAAAAAAAGATTATAAAAACCAATTGGCCGTTGTACGAGATGCTTTGGCAGCATACGTTGCTGAAGATCTTAACATTGCGCATGAGATTGAGATTGTTGAATCAACAAAAGAGTTCCCTGGGAAAGTTAAAACCTCGTGGCCTGCAACATTGCATAAAATTGCTCTGGGCGATACGGTCAGAAGGCAACGAGACTGTAAATATAATGCATTACGGTTGAGACAGTTTTGGGCACAAGCGCAGTCATTTAATGAAAAAGGGCTCACAAAGGCAATTATCGAGTATATGACATGGCATAGACAATTGCCGAAAATAGTTGCGTTAGATCTGATTATAGGTAATTCAGATCGTCATTGTGGAAACCTTTGTTATGATGCTACCACTGATACATTTTGCGCTATTGATATGGATGATACGTTCAATAAAGATTTATGTTTTTTGGCATATGAAAAACTTAAATATATGATAAATGAAGATAAAGTAGTTTTTAATAGGCAAGAATTGCGTGCGCTTGCTCAGATGCGAGATACATTAAAATTTTTGGTACGTAAGCATACTCCCTATGATCTGATTCAAAGGCTTCATTTTTTTGCTCGTAAGGCTGGATTTAGTAGAGGGCAAGAGATGTATGATGGGCGGATTGAGAGAAAACTGTTGAAGTTTGAAGCAATGATTATAAAAACGCATGCGAGTGCATATAAACTGATATCGCTGCTTGATAAAATTATTAGTCGTAAACTTACAATAAATTGAGTTATGGGGAAAGAAATGTTGCGGTATAAATATTTTATTGTACTGGTCATCATTTTTTTCTATAGAAGTAGTTATGGACAAGATTCGTTAAAACCATTGGATATACTGTTTGTTGTAGGACATTTTCCTGCTCCTTCTCAGACCTTTATTCTTAATATTATTACGGGATTAATTGATAAAGGTCATAATATTTCTATTTTTTCATTTAATAAAGATAATCTACTTCACGCGCATCCCAATATAGAAAAATATAAGTTATTGAATCGTGTTACGTATAAAAAATTTCCAGCAAAATTACCACACTATGATATTGTTTTCTGTCAATTTGGGTATATGGCTCAAAAAATTTTTCAGATGAAACATTTGCGCGAATGGCTACGACAAAGAAAAGTGGTTGTCTGTTTTAGAGGATCAGATATAACAGTGTATCTTCAAAAGGACCCAAAAATGTATAAACGAACATTTAGGCGAGGAAATCTTTTTTTACCTGTTTGTGACTATTTCAGACAAAAGCTTATTGCATTGGGGTGCAAAGCTCATAAGATATTAGTGCACCATTCTGCTATTGATTGTTCACAGTTTTTTTTTACATCACGAGAAAAACCTAAAAAGGATACTATTCATTTGGTTTCCGTGTGTAGACTTGTCGAAAAAAAAGGCATTGATGATGCAATAAAAGCATGTGCTGAAGTTATAAAAAAACATCCACAGGTACATTATACCATTGTTGGTGATGGCCCAGAACGAACGTATTTAGAGTTATTAATACATCAATTATATCTTCAGGATAATGTTACGCTTTGTGGGTGGAAAGGTCATGATGAAATAGTTTCTATTTTGGACAAATCACATATTTTTTTGTTGCCATCAAGAACCGCCTCTGATGGGAATGAAGAGGGGATTGCCAATGCTTTAAAAGAAGCAATGGCGATGGGGTTAATTTCTGTTGGGACATGGCATGCTGGAACACCTGAATTGATTGATGATAATGTATCTGGATATCTTGTGCCTGAAAATGATGTATGGAGGTTAGCCAATACAGTTAACTTTATTATAGAGCATCCAGAACTATGGAAATCTGTAGGATTAGCGGCACGAAAAAAAGTTGAAGATGAATTTGAGACCGGGCAATCTATCGAAAAATTAGAAAAACTATTTTATGCATTACTTGGGTGGCAAGACTGTTATCTGTGTACGGAGAATGAATATGCGGATGATGAAAAAATTAATTTTAATAGCGGTTCTTCTTTATTTATGTCCCATTGAAGCAGGTAATCCACATCCCTTGAACATACTTTTTGTCGTAGGGTATTTTCCTTCCTTGTCGCAAATTTATATTTTGAATATGATTACAGGCTTGATTAATAGAGGTCATAATGTTTCTATTTTTTCATTTCATAAAAGTGATGAGCTTGATATGCATCCTCATGTTGAAAAATATAAGTTATTGAATCGTGTTATATATGAAAATTTTCCTGAAATATTACCAGAATGTGATATTGTTTTTTGTCAGTTTGGAGGATTGGGTAAAAAAATTTTGGAGATACCCAATTTATCTGAATGGTTGCAAAAACGCAAGATGGTAGTGTGCTTAAGAGGTTTTGATGTAATGGGCTATGTTAATAACCCTGCGGGTCTTAATACCTATATTTTTAATAAGGTCGATCTTTTTTTACCCGTCTGCAACTATTTTAAAAATCGTTTTATTGCTTTAGGGTGTAATCCAGAAAAAATAGTTGTGCATCATTCCGCTATTGATTGTACACAATTTTGTTTTAAAATACGACAAAGACCAGAACAAGGTATTGTTCATCTGATTTCTGTTTGTAGGCTTGTCAAAAAAAAAGGCATTGATATTGCAATAAAAGCATTGGTCGAAGTTATCAAAAAATATCGGCGGGTACATTATACTATTGTTGGTGATGGACCAGAACGAACATATTTGGAGTTATTAATACAGCAATTATGTCTTCAGGATAAGGTTACGCTTTGTGGCTGGAAGAATCATGATGAACTTGTTTCTATTTTAGATCAATCTCATATTTTTTTGCTACCATCGGTAACGCCACCTAATGGTAATGAAGAGGGTATTTCCAATGCGTTGAAAGAGGCGATGGCAATGGGGCTCGTTTCTATAGCAACGTGGCATGCAGGAACTCCTGAATTAATAGATGATGGAGTGTCTGGATATTTGGTTCCGGAAAACGATAGCATCGAATTAGCTAACAAAATTAATTACATCATAAAACGTTCAGGAAAATGGAAATCTATAGGTTTAGCGGCACGAAAAAAAATTGAAGATGAGTTTGAGACCAAGCAATCTATAAAACAGCTCGAAAAAATTTTTTATAAATTGCTTGGTTTGTCATTATAAGACTTAATGTTGTCTATTTATATACCAATACCAGATAGCAGAGAAAGTGCTCACCGCACACGCGCTCATAATTGCTGCAAACACTTCTCCTGGATATGCATTAAATATCACTTTTTGTGCCAATTTTAGCATAACAAAGCTGCCCGTTGCGAGCGGAATGAGTGCAAAATCATAGCGAATGATAAAGCGGTACATTGCAAGAAACGCCCAGCCAATTATTGATCCCACGATAATCCACAGCGGTAGATCCTCAAGAGATGGTAATTCACAGAGCGCCATGCCGCACAGCGCAGCAAATCCTATAAAGAATACGCAATGCTTTTGCCATTGTTGTGTTGCCGTATCAATGAGCATAAACAGTAGAGAAAATGCAATGGTGATTTGTGCATAGTACGTGAGTGTGTTTATCAGTGTAGCAACTAATGGAATAATGCAACTCAGAGCATCGTAGTTTGGCCACAGTGGCATGTTGGTTGGAATGAGTTTATATGCAAAGCCCAAAATTCCTGCAAAAAATAGTCCCACGCACATTCCCGTACTTATGGTTGTTGCATTGTTCGGTAAGTGGTGTGATCTTTTTTGTCCCATTATATAACTCATAACAGCCGCGTACATAATTGATTTGATGACAGCACTTACCGTGAGTGATGTTATGAATTGAATGAGTTGGTTCATTAAGGGCAGACTGGTATTAAAACCACCGGCTATGCTTGGCCAAGTATTAATTATTTCAGCAAAAAAGAGTACCGTTATGATACTAAATAATGTGAAAAAGAGTTGTTTTGAAAAAATAAAACTTATTTTTTGTCTGTATAAAAGAATGATTGCAAAGAGTAAAAAGAACAGCAAAATGAGAAAGAAAATTATGACGATAATATTCAGCATGTTTTGTTTATGCAGTTCATTACGTTCCCATTCTTCAGGAACATGAATGGTGCGTACTGCATCAACAACTTTATCACCAGCAATGGTAATGTTGATACGTGCTTGGCCACTGTTGAGTGGGTATACTGCCGGATTTGAGAAAATAAATAACCAATTTTTTCTATTCGGCAATTGTGTTTGTGTTGCAGAAATTTCCGTCAGTTCTGCCGGGTTAAGATTGAACTGTTCTTGCAATGTTGCATGCGCAATTGCACGTGCTTCATGTTGAGACAGTTGCGCGCCAGCGGTAGTTTCAGGTAATTGGTGGTAGTAGCGCCAAATGCTATTATCGTAGAACATTACTTTGTGCTCTTCTGCACGTTGTATAATATCAGTATCAAATTGTGCGTAACGGATTGTCCAGTGTGTCGGGTGTAAATAGGTGCCCAAAAGATTATGATACAACTCTTTGTTGCCTTCTCTCCAGATGAATTTATGTTGAATGGCAATTTGCGGAACAAGTTTGTAGTGCGTAAATATAAGTGGTAACGTTTTCCATGGCTTGTCCGACGAAGCTTTAGCGAAGTCGGAAGTGTGCGGTAGAAAATTTTTCTCTGCTAAATATGCATTTGCCGTTGCAATTGCCTCATTTCTATTCATGGTAATAGTGACGCCATCATGAGTAAATGGTGTTGTCCCTATCCATGCAATAAGACCTGCTATACCAAGAACGAGCATTAGTTTTTGCGTTGCTGTGCTTAGTGTGTATGATTCAGTTTGTCTGATGACAGGTTCTACTTTTTCTTTTGTTATTGCAGTAGCTGTCCATGATTCATTGAGAGCTGATTGTGGCAGTTCTGTCCAGCAACCTTTTTTTATGCGTGCATACAGTATACATGCAAGCGGAAGCATGGTAATGAGTACAATAGTTATTTTGTAAGCGAGTGCATGTGGTGTTTGGGATACAAAAATGGGCAATGAAAACCAAATAATATCATAAACAGTGTGTGCAATAATATTGGTGAGTAAACCAAACCGTAAATAAATTGCACCCCAGATGAATGATGGTATGAGTAATTCAACAAGACGTGCATATGATGGTTGCATCGGATAATTGGCATGCGCAGCACCAAAAATAACCGCTTGTAAGATAAATGCAGCAGTTATCCACCAATTTCTCTTACCAAAATAGTCTCCTATTAAGGCAGCCCCCGCTAGGGGGATTGCTCTAAAAAGACATTCTTCCATAAAACCAGCATTCAATGATTGAGCAATGGGTGAAAACCAGGGGACATAAGTTGCTAAGATATTGGGATCGAATAACATTTCCGACGGTGACCACCATCCCAAATAACGGGTGGAAAATAAATAAAATCCAATCACAAATGCACAGTTAAAACCAACAAGGAGATATGCGCCAACAGTTCTGCCTAATACCGCATATGATGTACTGATATTGTTTTGCCACAAAGACCATAGTTGTGGTTGATGGCCAAAAGCACGGCGTGTTAAGCTTTCTGCAGTCATAATAACTACTGTTAAAAAGGCTGTTTGAGCGAGCAAATTGATAAAAAAACTGAGAAATAGTTGTATAAGAAAACCATTTGATGAGTGAGCGCTATTATAATGCATCCATAAAAAAGGTAATCGATTGATAGCTGTTAGTACTGACATGCATGCAAGCAATATTGCCCATTGTAATGGTTGTTTTATAATGTACCAGCGTCGTCTCATAATCCAAAATAGACCAAGACAGCAGCCGCCAAGAATATAAAGTAATCCCATAATAAGGTTTGCTGCCCAAGAAATGGTATTATTTGCTGAACGCATTTCAGCATAACGGCGATTGAATGCTTCAGGTACTTTAACAAAATGGGTTAGTTCGGTCATTTTGTTGCCGCTGACAACTATTTTTAAGCGGTATAAGCCTTCACCAGACTTCGCCAAGGCTTCGTCGGGCAGGCCTATTTTTTTATCTGCACGTTCATAGACAAAGGTGTGATCAATTCTTTCGCTAGGTTCTGTTTTTTGTGATGCTTCAACTAATGTGTAGTCAGTAAAGGTAACATTCCAATCAGCAGCACCGTTTTTTTCTGCTATCTGTTGCGCATCAGTTGATGATAATTGTGCGCCAGGAACATTCTCTGAAACAGTTTCTACAAAGCCATACGGCTGGCCATCAGGAGTGAATGTAATGGTTGTTTCATTTTTTTCATGCTCTTTAAAATGGCGTACGCGCCAGGTATATGGCATGTAAAGATTGTGTTCCATCATTGCTACAAACGCATCTTTGCCGCCAGCTTCAAGTTCCACGAATGTTTTAACGGCATTGTCTGTGTGAAACATTGCGGCATATTCATAACTGTTAGGACCTAGTTGATGTTGTTCCGCTATTTTATCTGCTTTATCTAAAGCTTGTTCAAGATCCATACTGATTTTGAGATGGATAAGGGGAAATGTTTGTGGGAAAAAGTGAAATGCAAAAAAGTATAACAGTCCTGAAAGGATTGTTGCGCTAATCCACATAAGTGGAGAACATGAATAATGTTTCATAGGGTTTCCTTGGTACTTGCCTAATCTTTATATCCCGCGCTCACCCTGAACTTGTTGAAGGGTTAAGGCGCGCTCAAAGAAACCCTTCAACAAGTTCAGGGTGAGCGCATCAGGAAATTTAGTAAGCAAATTTAATTATTTATGAATTACTGTTATTTATCTTCCGCTGGTTGGCAAATATCAATAAGGTTGCCATAAAGATCTTTTATCACGGCATCAATGCCCCAAAATTCATTGGTAGGCTGTTTGACAAATTCAACACCTTTTCCGGTAAATTCTGCGGCTGTTTTATGACAATCATCAGTAAGGAGCACAAAAAGAGGAATACTGCCACTTTGTTTACCAATTATTGTATGATCTTCTGGTTCCTGAGGTAGGAGTAAAGAAAGAGAAACTGTTGAATCCTTGGTTGGCGCTATGGTGAGCCAGTACCAGGTGTTATCAGGGGCTTTATGAGCTTCTGTTGTGACAAAACCGAGTTTTTCGGTGTAAAAGGTTAAAGCTTCATCCTGATTACGCACTAAAAGTGAAAAATGACTGATTTTTGAAGCCATAGATGGGCCCTTTTGAGAAAAAGTTAATAGAATACTATACTTAATAATGGTACCAGGCTTTTTAACTAAGGCAATTGGTTAGGTACAAGTAATTATGATTAATATTGCTATTGTTGTGTCTAAAATGTTAAGTTTGTGCTGTATAATACAGTTTGGGTAAAAATGCTCGAATTAATATGAATGGGGGTTCTTATGAAACGTTATATACATATCGCATTACTTGCTCTTTTTGCTCAGTGTGGATTATCAAATGTTGTTTATAGTATGAATATAGCGCCTGTAACAGTAGGGCCAGATTCAATTGTGAATGCTATTAAACAGTATTCTGATTTAACCGAAGCTGATGTGAATCAATATAAACTATTATGGCTTGGTAGTCTTGGTACAGCGGGTGCATTTGTTTTGGGAGCAGCTTCAACTATTGGAGCCGGTGTGGGAGCGTATCAACAGGCAGGATTAGTTCAAGGTATTACTTTTGAATCTACTCCAAGTTGGATGAAAAATGCTTTGGTTTTGGCTGGATTAGGTTCTGTCGGTACGGGTTATGTGAGTTATAAATTATTGTATCCACGTATTCGTGCAGGTGTTCTTAATAAGGTTCAAAGATTTATTGATGTGTGTGAGGCTTTGTATGGGGACAGTCCTGCCGATATAACTGGTACAGTTTATAGTGTTGTGACGTATAATTTTGAGTATAGAAATTTGAGTATGCTGCGATCATATCTTCCTAAGCATTGGCCAGCGGGAGATGATGTAGCCGTGTACAATGCTCTTGATAACTTGGCTAAACAGGGACGTCTAGCTCAAGCTTTGTTGAATCAAATAAGAACAAGTGATGATGAAGTTAATGCCATGAAAGAAGTGGTAAAAACGTATAGTGATAATTTGTCTGCTAATCTGAAATTATATGAACCTATGATTGATGTTGCATATAGAAAAAAACGTGAAGCGGCAGAGCTTGCTGGGATAGAAGTAGGTACAACTTTAATGAAAGCAAAAACAATTGAAACATATGGAACTATGGTAACAAGCACTTTTAACAATGCTTGGAAGGGATTGAATTTTCTTTATGAAAATCAGCAGTATATTATGGGTGCAGTAGGTTCCATAGGTTTAATTAGTGCATATAGTTATGTGAAGTCTAAATTACTTGGTGGACAACAATAAATAATAATTGTTATTGCCCAAAGAGAGATAGTAGTTCATAGACATTATAAAAACGCTTGACGGTGCAGGAAGTTTTTTCGATGACCTGATTTTTTGCAACCAACAGCGTTGTAATGCCAAATTTTTCAGCCTCCTTGATAAGATGGCCAATGTTATTAATTGGCTTGATTTGTCCGGTGAGGCTGATTTCACCTAAAGCGATTGATTTTTCAGGCAGCGGTTCTTGGAAATAGCTTGAAAGCAATGCAAACGCGGTGCCAAGATCACTTTCCGATCCAGTAATTTTAAAGCCACCACTCACTTTAAAAAAGATATCCTGCATACTTAATTTTATTTTTACGTATTTTTCTAAAATTGCTGCAATGAGTACCACTTGCTTGTGATCCAAGCCAGAGACAACGCGTTGTGGCATTGTTAATTTTGATGCATTGGTGAGTGCTTGTAATTCCAGCAAAATAGGTCGAGATCCTTCCATAATGCTGATAATAGCAGATCCAGGAGCGTGTGATATTTCACTAATTAAGTGTGCGTTAATATTTGGTACTTCTTGGAGTCCGTGTTGTTCCATACAAAAAAAACCAAGCTCATTGATTGCGCCAAATCTGTTTTTTACTGCTCTGAGCATACGCGTTTGCCAACGGTCTTCTCCTTGCAGATAAAACACTGCATCAACCATGTGCTCCAATGTTTTTGGTCCTGCAATAATTCCTTCTTTAGTAATATGTCCGGTGATAATCACGGTAATATTATGTTCTTTACTTAATCGCATTAATTGGAATGCAGATTCTCGTAATTGTCCAACACTGCCGGGAAGGGTATGTGCATCATTGATGTAACAATTTTGTATGGAATCAATGACCAAGAGATCCGGTTTTTGTTCGCGTGCTGTTGCTATAATACTTGTCAGTTCTGCTGCATCAGAAAAAAGTAGGTTGCTATTAACGGTTTTCAATCTCATTGCGCGTCCTTTAAGTTGCTGCAGTGATTCTTCTGTAGAAAAATAAAAGACACGTTTTGTTTTTGCTATTTCATACGCAACTTGGAGTAACAGGGTAGATTTACCAATCCCAGGATCGCCAGTGATAACAATAAGAGATCCGGGAACAAGGCCACCACCAACAACACGGTCCCATTCACCAATACCGGATAGAACTCGTGGTAGCTCTTGCGTATCTATTGCATCCAGTGATATAAGTTGTGCTGCTCGTGTGTGAGCATACATCTTGGTAGAGCTACTTGTTGCGGTGATTACATTTTCAATTAATGAATCCCACTCTTTGCATTCGGGGCAGCATCCCATCCATCTGATGGTTGTGTAACTACAGTTTGAGCATTTAAAAGATGTTTTTGTTTTATTCATAGTTTTTAGCATAAAGGAGCACTATTATTTTTGCAAAATATTGCTTTAACTCCAATACGTACTACATTCTTATTGGTGACTTTCGTTGAGAAAATAAAAAAAGTGAGATAAAGGAGTGGTATATGAAAATATATAAAGGTTTGATTGTTTTTTTATTATTATCTGTTCAATTGGGTATTGCGCGATTAGAGGTGCTTGATAATGAGCCTCGTAATGTAGAATTGCTGAGCACGCAAGAAATGCGATTTTGTTACATTAGTTTTGTTAGAGTTAATGGAACAAAATATATCATAAAACAAAAAAAATCAGATTGCTTTCGTAAAATTGTTGGTGTTGTGCGTGATGCAATCACCGCGCATGTTGTAGAAAGTTTTGGTAGAGCACATGGCATAGATGGCTTGGCGCATCAGGTTGATGTAATTCCTGCAGGGAAAGAATTTCAGGGAAAACTTCGAACAGACTGGCCAGCAACAATTCATACCATTGCGCCAGGAAAAATGATTAAAGATCAGGATAGTCGGTATAATAGCATGAATATAAAACAAGGCTGATGTTGGTTTTAGGCGTGATATGCTTGCATGGATGGCCAAAGATCCAATATTGATAAAAATTGTTGCGTTGGATACATTCCTTTGCAATCATGATCGTCATCGAGGCAACTTGTTTTATCATCCTCAAACAGATTCATTTTGTGCCATTGATATGGATTCTGCATTTAAACACAATCTGTGCGCCCTTGCTTGTCAGAATTTTACGGCAATGCTTAATGATAAAAGATTGCGATTAAGCCTCAAAGAGGTACGAGTGCTTGTTGAATACAAAAAACACCTCCAGTTTTTGGTTGATAATCACCATCCAGAAGACACATTGCGCATGTATAATTATTTTGTTGATAAGGCAGGGTTTGTTGAGGGGTCAGATTTATACACAGAAAAAATTGCTTTGGAGCTTGAGCAGAATAGGCAAATGATCATTCAGAGCTATCAGGATGCCCTAAAGCTGGTGAATATAGTGGGTGAATTGATAAAAAAGGCACAAAAAAGGGACATAGCTGACGTGAATTTGCTATAAAAATATAATGGATCTGGTATACTCATAGTATGAATATACTAAAAAACCAATCCGATTCTTTAAGTAAACACCTTGCTCAAGCGGGTGTTGCGTCTCGTCGCAAAGTAGTAGATATTATTAAATCCAAGGTGGTAACCGTTAATGGGGTTGTTATTGAAGACCCTGGTTTTAGAGTTAACCTTAATGATTGCGTGAGAGTTAGCAATAATATAGTTCGCGCAGAATCCAAGGTATACCTTTTGCTTAATAAGCCAAAGAACTGTATTACAACGGTTTCTGATGATCTTGGTCGTAAAAGCGTGATTGATCTTATTTCTACCGAGGTAAAACAACGCGTGTATCCTGTTGGCCGTCTTGATCGCAATGCAACCGGGTTATTGATATTGACTAATGATGGGGAACTGGCTCTTAAATTATCACATTCTCGATTTGAAGTTGAAAAAGTATATCATCTCCTTTTGGATAAAGCATTTACCCGCAATGATATGAAAAAAATCCTTTCAGGTGTTCAACTTGAAGATGGTTTTATCAAAGTTGATGCGGCAAATTTCTTCCCCGATAGACCTAAGCAAAATGTAATGGTTGTTCTTCATAGTGGTAAAGACCACATGGTTCCGCGTCTTTTTGAGCATTTGGGCTATGGCGTTGAAAAAATTGATCGCGCCGGATACTCAGGACTAATCAAAGTTCGTTTAAAAGTAGGCGAATGGCGCCATCTTACCAATGCTGAAGTTTCTCGTCTTAAAAACTAATATTTTTTTAATTTTTTGCTGATTTCAAGTACACTGCTCATATTCTAATTTATTATGATACGAGCGGAGTTTTACATGCATGATGGATATTTAAAAGTTGAACAATCTCCAGCACTCAAAGGTGAAGTCAGACTTACTGGAGCAAAGAATGCAGTTTTAGTTACCATTGCATCATTGATTTTAACAACGGGTAAATCATTATTGTACAATGTTCCTATTTCAGCTGATGTTTTTGAGATGATAGAGTTACTGCGCCATTTTGGTGCAGTTATTTTTTTTGATGAAGAAAAGCATCAATTATTTGTGGATACAACATTACTGCATTCATGGAGCGTGAGTAGCGCGATGATGAAAAAAACGCGCACGTCAATTTTAGTCATGGGGCCACTTTTGGCGCGTTTTGGTAAAGTACGTATTGGTGGACTTCCTGGTGGTGATGCTATTGGCAAACGTCCTATTGATTATCATTTGAAAAATTTTGCAAAGATGGGTGTTGTTATTCATCACGAAGGTGATTATCTGTGCGCTGATGTTGAAAAGTTAGTAGCTGCCCGAATAGTGTTGGAATATCCGAGTGTGGGGGCAACAGAAAATATCATTATGGCAGCAACACGTGCCCAAGGGGCGACGAAAATTATAAATGCCGCGTGTGAACCCGAAGTTTTCAATTTGATTGCATGCCTGACAAAAATGGGGGCAAAAATAATTATTGAAGCTCCTGCCACTATTACCATTGAAGGTGTTGATATTTTGAACCCCATTGAACACACCATTATGTTTGATCGTCTTGAAGCGGGATCATTGCTGATTGCTGCTGCTGCAACGGGGGGAGAAATTTATATTCCCGATGCATCGGCTGATGTATTAGATGTATTTTTGCTCAAGCTTGAAGAAATGGGACATGCAATTACAATTGGTCCAAATAATAAGGGGATTTATCTTAAATCCACTCAGACACCGCATGCGGTGTCTTTTAAAACTGGACCATATCCAGGGTTTCCGACTGATTTGCAACCTCCCATGATGGCATTGCAATGCTTTGCATCAGGAACGAGTGTTATTGAAGAGACAGTATTTGAAAATCGTTTTCATCATGCACATGAGCTTATCAAAATGGGTGCATCAATTAAAATTGAACATAATAAAGTAATAGTCACCGGTGTTGAAAAATTATATGGTGCGCATGTTGTTGCAGCTGATATTCGCGCATCAACGGCGTTGGTTGTTGCTGGGTTGGTTGCGCATGGCACAACAATAGTTTCTGGTCTTCATCACTGGAAGCGTGGTTATGAAGCGTTAGAAAAAAAACTCCAGCATCTTGGCGCTAAAGTTGCGGTTCATGAAGGTGAAGATATGAGCGCTTTAATCCTTCAACAAGTTCCCGACTTCGCCAAGGCTTCGACGGGCACGCAGGATGAGCGCGGAAAGCAAACAGATTTATAAAGCCTAATATATGTTTTTAAAAATTACCCGCTAATTCAGTAATTTCAGTCGTAATTTTTGCTTGACGTATTTTGTTGTATTCTAACTTGGTGGTGTTCAACAAACTATTTGCGTTGCGCGTTGAATTATCCATGGAGATAAAGCGAGCGGCATGTTCAGAAAGCAGTGATTGGAAAATGAGGTGCTGAAATTGAGCCTCGATATACTGCACCGCGAGCGTGTTTAAGATCTCGCTTGGCGCTTCATCCCAGATATATCCTTCTGTTGGAGGTATGGTTGCTGCAGATATTGTTGCCGGATTGAATGGAATAAGATGGGTTACGGTTGCCTTTTGGGTAAAAAAATTTTTAAAAACATTGCTGATGATAGTGACTGATGTATAGGCAGGTGTTGCCAGCATAACAAGATCAGTCAATTCTTGAGCGATTGTTAAAAAATTACGGGCAGTGAGCACGGGAAAAGAACAGATTAATCTATCAGGATAGTTGTTGATTAAATAATCAATTGGTTTTTTCCCGATAGCGCTAAAATGATAATGGGCTGATGGGTTTTGTTTTAAATATTCTTGTAAAAATTTTGAGAGCTGTGTATTAAAACCGCCACATAAACCTTTTTGTGATCCAATAACAACAATGAGAGGGTTACTGTTTTCACCGGTTGGCATAAGCCGCTCATGTGACCATGATGGAGTTGCTAGCTGTACCTTGGCAAGTAATGTTTTGAGCGCATTCAGGTATTCGCTGAGTGGCTCTTGTTTTATTTTAAGCCGTGAGTGAGCTGACATAGAAATAATACGCATCACATCAGTGACTTTTTTTATTGTTTCAATGGTTTGAATGCGATTGCGCATTTGAATGAGTTTGGACATGTTACCCCATGGCTGCTTGTGATAAAGCGATTGTATTAAACTTACTGTACCTGTACTTTAAGCATTTTTCAATGGTAATTATTTTGGCTTTATTGAAACAATGTTGTGTTAATTGATATACTTGCGATGTAGGGTAATAGGGTAGAAAAGTCTTAATTACGGATAAGTATGATTATTGTTGTGGATGCGTACAACCTTTTACGTTCCGTGCCGCCGTATAAAAAGACCATTACGGACAAAGAGCGGGTGCAATTTATTGCGCAGCTGGGTGCGTATGGCCGTCGCAAGGGTCACAAAATGATCATTGTTTTTGATGGTGGTCCTCATGAGTGGCCATTTAAAGAAAACATGAAAGCAATGACCATTGTCTATTCTGGCATCCATGATAGCGCAGATGATTATATTAAAGAGTATGTGGAAGCTCATCGTGCAAAGGATCTTTTACTTGTATCATCTGATGCTGAATTGAATCGCTGGGCAGCGCGGCACAATATTCCCTCCATTGATTCATCAGGCTTTCATCATTTGTTGCATCAAGAGTTGTTGGCAAAGCAACCGATTGCTGAAAAAATTTCTGAAGTTACAAAATTGCATCGTGATAATGATGCAATAGATATTGACGCTCTCATGACGGAGGCGAGTAAAAGTGTACCAATAAAGAGCGAAGATTTAGCTCCGGTGAATAAAAGTCGTGATGCAAAAAAGGCTCAGGTTAGTAAAGGTGAGCGTGAATTATTAAAAAAGTTAAACAAATTATAGAGCTATTCATATGAAGAACCATAACAAAGAGATTGTTTATTCATTAGATGAGCATGATAAGGTTATTCAAGAATTGAAAAATGCAATGGCAAGGTGTCAGGTCTTTGCCTTGAGCGGTCCTCTTGGTGCGGGAAAAACAACGACCATTAAAGCATTGCTACGTAGTTGCGGGGTGACTGGTACTATTACTAGTCCAACATTTACGTATGTTAATGAGTACGAAAACAGTCAAGGTGAGCATTTTTATCATTTTGATTTATATCGGATAGGTAGTGTGCAAGAGTTTCAGGCGCAGGGATTTGATGAATATTTGTATCAACCTGCCTTTCGTAGTTCGCAGAACGAAGTAGGGCCAAATAGTTGGGCATTTATCGAGTGGCCGGAGGTTATTGAGCCGCTTTTAACGCACAATGTCTGCTTTGTTTCATTTGATTATCACGATGACCCTGATAAACGGGTAGTTATCATAAAAGAGAGTGAATTTTAAAGATTTTTATCAAATAATGTGTTTTTCATCAAAATTAAGTTGAAATACATTGAGAAAAACAATATTATAGTTGAACAAGCTTGTAGATGTGCTTGGGTGCGGCGAGGTTCCCGAGCGGCCAAAGGGGGTGGACTGTAAATCCATCGGCTATGCCTTCGCTGGTTCGAATCCAGCCCTCGCCACCAGACTACGCTAAAGCTTCGTCTGGCAGGCCATCTTTTTAAAGGTTGGTTAGAATTATCAAAAAAACTTGGTAATTTAAAAAGATTAAGAAAACAATTGAAATGTGCGGGAATAGCTCAATTGGCAGAGCGACAGCCTTCCAAGCTGTAGGTTGCGAGTTCGACCCTCGTTTCCCGCTCCAGAAAAGTTATAAGGCCGGCGTAGCTCAGTTGGTAGAGCAGCTGATTTGTAATCAGCAGGTCACTGGTTCGAATCCTGTCGCCGGCTCCATACTTCGCACAAGGCTCCGTATGGCAGGCCATTTTTTTCAAAGGTTTGACATTAAGACTTTTTGAAAAGATTGATAGCAGAAGCGAAGTATGCCCTTCGAAGCTTTAGCGTAGTAGGGCTATCCTTATCTTTCTGATTTCTAATACACAATAGGTGTTCAAAAAGTTTGTCTTTTTCTGTTTTTTTAATTAATCTATAATAAACCGTAAGGATTACGGTTCATGCCCACGTAGCTCAGAGGCAGAGCGCTTCCTTGGTAAGGAAGAGGCCACCGGTTCAATCCCGGTCGCGGGCTCCAGATAGAATCAGTTGAAATCAAGGTCTTATAAGTGTCTTTATAATTATGGCAAAAAATAGAAAAACTACTCATTTGGTTTGCGAAATATGCAAAGAACGTAACTATACTCAGGTTGTTTCAAAAAAAAGAACTATCGGTTCTTTAAAATTGAGTAAGTATTGTCCACGCTGTCGCAAGCACAATGATCATAAAGAAACAAAATAGGCCCTTTGTAGGTCAGTAGCTCAATTTGGTAGAGCAGCAGACTCCAAATCTGCCGGTTGGGGGTTCGAGTCCCTCCTGGCCTGCCATTAGAAAGAAGAGAGATAATGATAAAAGATGTAACGCAGTTTGTTAAAGACGTGCAACTTGAGCTTTCAAAAGTTACTTGGCCTAAGTTTGATGAGTTTGTAGGATCAACGATAGTTGTCTTACTACTCATGTCTTTTTTTGCAGTTTATTTAGGTCTCGTTGATAAAGGGCTTACTGAGCTCTGGCGATTTGTAGTTAGATTGTATGGTGGTTACTAGTTTTGACAGGACAAAGATCATATGAAGCGCTGGTATGTTGTACAAGTATATGCAGGTTATGAGCAGGCAGCTAAGCTAGACATTGAGAAACGAATACAAGCAGAAGGAATGCAAGATTACTTTGGTGAAATTCTTGTGCCATCTGCTAAATCAAAACCAATGTTTGCAACAGATGACAGTGCTGATCAGCAACTTTTTCCTGGTTACATCTTAGCCGAAATAGAAATGACTCCCGAGTCACTTCGTGTTGTAACCGCAAGCATTCGTGTCTTGAGATTTTTGGGGGGCAAAAATCCTGAGCCAATATCACAAAAAGAGATCGATCGTATTATTTCCCAAGTTAAAGGGGAAGTTGCGGTTGAAACTACGCGAGAAGAGTATTCACTTGGCAGTGAGGTAGATATAGTTGAGGGTCCGTTTGCTGGATTTGTCGGTATTATTGATAGCGTAGATTATAATAACGAAAAATTAACAGTTATGGTTAGTATTTTTGGCAGAATGACCCCGGTTGAACTTGGCTTTCATCAAATTAAGCGATAATCAGTGAGGTAATTGTCTCTATGGCAAAAATAGTTAAAGCAAAAATTAAGCTTCAGATTCAAGGTGCGAGCGCGACTCCGGCTCCTCCTGTGGGATCGTCACTTGGTCAACACCAAGTCAATATTATGGAGTTCTGTAAGGCATTTAATGCTCAAACATCTGGTCGCAAAGGCGAAACTGTGCCGGTAGAAATTACTGTATACACTGATCGTACATTTGAGTTCAGGGTAAAAACTTCGCCAACTACCGAGCTTATTAAAAAGCGAATTAGTCTTACAAAAGGTTCGCCTCGTCCTCATGAAATTAAAGTTGGAAAAATTTCATGGAAGGATATTGAAGAAATCGCAAAAATTAAAATGCCAGATTTGACTGCAGTTGATATGGATCAGGCAAAAAAAATTGTCGCTGGCAGTGCGCGAAGTATTGGAATTGACGTTGTTGATTGAGCTAGGAAAATATAATGGCTAAGCATGGAAAAAAATATCACGCAGCGGTATCGAAGAAGCCTAGTAATGATCTTGGTGTAGATGTAGCATTTCAACAAGTTAAAGATCTTTCTTTTGCCAAATTTGATGAGTCCATTGATGTGGCTATCAACTTGGGTATAGATCCAGCTAAGGGTGAGCAAACAGTTCGAGGTTCTGTTGTTTTGCCTCATAGCAAAGGAAAAGAGAAAGTCATTATTGTTTTTGCAAAAGGTGAATTTGCTGATGCAGCAAAAAAAGCGGGAGCTGATTTTGTGGGCATGGAAGACCTTATTGAAAAAATACAAGGTGGCTGGCTTGATTTTGATTATGCAGTAGCAACACCAGATGTTATGGGTGCGGTTGGTGTGCTTGCAAGAGTTTTGGGTCCTCGTGGATTGTTGCCAAACAAAAAAGTAGGCACAGTTACGTTCGATGTAGAAGCAATTGTTACTGATTTAAAAAAAGGCCGTGCTTTCTTCAGAAATGATAAGCAGGGTATTGTTCATTTTTCAATAGGTAAAGTTTCATTTGATGTTAAAAAGCTTCATGATAATTTAGATGCTTTAGTTAAGGCAGTTGTGGGATCAAAACCGGCGACCGCTAAAGGCAAGTATCTGAAAAAAATGACCGTGTCCTCAACAATGGGCATTGGTATTGCGATTAACTCTGACGAATTTGTGCGTTCCTTATAGGTAAAGAGGTTTCAATGAATCGACAACAAAAAGAATCGGTTGTTGAGTTATTTCATAAAGATTTTTTGGCAAATAAGGGCACCTTTTTTGTTAATTATTCCGGATTAACTGTTGGTCAAATGCAACAATTAAGAAGGCAATTGCGTGAAAAAGGCGGCGCGCTTAAAATTGCAAAGATGCGGCTTGTTAAACGAGCACTTGCAAGTGTTAAGGGTGCTGATGGGCTTCTTTCTCATTGTAAAAATCAGTTAGGTGTTGTTTTTGCGTATGACTCAGCAGAAGTATCTGGTATAGCAAAAGCTCTTAATGATTTTTCAAAAAAGAATGAATCACTTGGCCTTGTTGTTGGTTGCGTGGATGCACAGCTTTTGGATAAGACAGCAATCACTCGTATTGCATCTCTTCCATCAAAAGAAGTACTGCTTGCTCAGCTATGTGGTACGCTGAATGCTCCATTGACCTCGCTTGTGTTTGGACTTAACTCTATGATTGTGAAGCTATTGGTTGCTTTAAAAGAAGTCGAAAAGCAAAAGCAAGCGTAGTGATAAGTTTGTCTCATATAATAGATGATAGTAGTTGTTTATAGTACTTTTTAATGTTTAGGGATTGCAATGGCAGCAAAATCTTACGAAAAATTCATTGACGAAATAGGTAATATGACGGTTCTTGAGCTTGCTGATCTTGTTAAAGCTCTTGAATCAAAATTCGGTATCTCAGCAGCTATGCCAATGGCATCAGCAGCTCCAGCGGCATCAGCAGATGCAGCTCCAGTAGCAGCAGAAAAGAGCGAATATAAAGTATCTCTTACTGATGCAGGATCTGAAAAAATTAAGGTGATTAAAGCATTGCGCGAAGTTATTCCTAATCTAGCGCTTTCTGATGCTAAGAAATTAACAGAAGAAACACCAGCTGTCATCGCTGAATCAGTATCAAAAGCTGACGCAGAAAAGATGAAAAAGAAACTTGAAGAAGCTGGCGCAAAAGTAGAGCTTGCATAACGTTGTTATGCGGGCTTTTTTTGTTCCCCATCTTCAGTTTTCCGACTTCGTTAAAACTTTGTCGGACAGGCATTTCGATGGGGACCCCAATTGGAGTCATTTAATTTTTCATAAAAGTTACCCAACGGTAACAAGGTGAAAATTAAGTTAAAAGATTGGGGTAAAATGATTTTTTGGTGTAGTGGGGGATGGAATTTGATTGGCCACATGTTTGGCGTTAGTAAGGAGTGGTCTAAATGTCTAATGTACTTACAAGCAAGAGTACTCTTCGTAAGCAATATGGTAAAATAAAGGACGTTGTTCCTGTACCAAATTTGATCGAAATACAATCAACATCATTTAATGATTTTGTTCAGCTTGACTATTTGCCGCAAGAAAGAAAGCTTATCGGGCTTGAAAAAGTGTTGCGGGATATTTTTCCTATTGAGTATGAAGATAAGCTCTCGCTCGAGTATGTTAGTTATGAGTTAGGGCGTTGGGCTTGTACATGTGGAAAGTTGACTGGTGTCGAAAGTCGTTATCAGTGGCGTTGTACATCATGTAATAAGTCTGATTGTTCACGCTTATCTAAAGATCAAGCATGTACATTCTGTAAAGAAAAAACTGCGCGTTATATTACGTGTTCTAACTGTTTGGTCCGTACAACAGTTCATACGCCGCTTTTTTTAGATGAATGTCGCACAAGTGGTCAAACCTTTTCTATGCCTTTAAGAGTTAAAGTGCAGCTGATTAGTTGGACAGTGAGTAGCGAAGGCAATAAGATTGTTCGCGATATTAAAGAGCAAGATATTTTCTTTGCCGATTTGCCAGTTATGGCGGATCTTTTTGAAGAGCAAGGAAGATTTAAGCTTGGCAATTTGGGTTCTTTCTTAATTAATGGCGTTGATCGTGTTGTTGTTAGTCAGCTGCATAGATCACCTGGTGTGGTGTTTTCACAAAGTAAAAAGGTAAAAGATTTTCGTGGAAGACCATACTATCTTGCGCGTATTATCCCAATGCGTGGATCTTGGATTGATTTTGAATCTGATAGCAATGATATTTTGTATGTACGTATTGATAAGAAGAAAAAATTATACGTTACGACGTTTTTGCAGGCTCTTGGTTTTTCACGTGATGAAATCATTCCTCTCTTTTATGAATTTGATATTATTTCTCTTAAGAAAGATCAATACTTCCGTCAAGTTGATGAGCATCTTATTGGTCAGCGCGTTGAAAAAGGCATGGTTCCTGTTGAAAATGAAGAGGATTTTGTTGGTCGTAGAGTAACAAAAGAGTTGCTGGCAAAATTCAAAAAATCTGGCATCAAGGTATTAACGCTTAAATCAGATAGCTTGATTGGCCGAGTTTTTGCAAAAGATGTTATAGATTCAGAAACAGGTGAAGTGCTTATTGAACAAGGTGAAGTTTTCTCTGAAAACCATCCTAAGGTTCTTAAAAAATTTGATTCACTTCAGTTTGAGTTGATTAGGTCCAATGGCTATGCATTGCAACCAACTATTGCATTGACCCTTGCGCAAGATAAATGTCAGTCGCAGGATGCTGCATTAAAAGATTTACATGCAAAAATATGGCCTGGCGATACGTCGTCCTTAAAAGAAGTTGCTGAGCGCTTAACTAACTTGCTCTTTAATAATCGTTTCTATGATTTAACGCGTGTTGGTCGTGTTCGTATGAATCGCAAGTTGGGTTTATCAACACCAGAAGATCAATTGGCTTTAACTCGTGATGATATTGTTCAAACTGTTCGTTATCTTGTTAATCTACGGGAACGTGGAGAAGGCGAACTTGATGATATTGATCATTTGGGAAATCGTCGTGTTAGATTGGTTGGCGAATTATTAAACAATCAAATGTACCTTGGCTTTACGCGTATAGAACGTATCGTTCGTGAACGTTTTAGAATGCAAGAAGCACATGGGACATTGATGCCTCAAGATTTTCTTAATGTTAAGCCTTTAAGTGCTGTTATTAGGGAATTTTTTGGTCTTGGGCAGCTCTCTCAATTTATGGATCAGACAAATCCAATGGCAGAACTTGCTCATAAACGTCGCTTATCAGCTCTCGGGCCAGGCGGTGTTTTAAAAGATCGCGCAACGTTTGAAATTCGCGATGTTCATCCATCTCATTATGGCCGAATTTGTCCTATTGAAACACCAGAAGGTCAAACAGTTGGTTTGATTTCTTCTCTTGCTACTTATGCAATGGTGAATGATTTAGGCTTTATTGAAACAGCATATAGACCGGTGGTTAACGGTAAGATTTTAGAAGAAGTTGTCTTTTTGGATGCTTTTGAAGAGTCTGGTAGTTATATTGCTCAGGCAGATGCTATTGATCCGAAAACGAATCATTTAAAAGATGACAAAGTTTTTGCTCGACATGATGACAACTTGTTATATGTTGATGCAGAAAAAATTAATTATATTGATCTGTCGCCAAAACAGTTAGTTTCTGTTTCTGCGGCATTGGTACCATTCCTTGATCATGATGATGCTGTTCGTGCGCTTATGGGTGCAAACATGCAACGTCAAGCAGTTCCACTGATTACCACTAAAGCACCAATTGTTGGTACTGGTATGGAGTTAGAAATTGTTAAATCGTCAGGTGCCTTGGTCTTGGCTAAACGCAGTGGTGTTGTTGAGTATGTTTCCTCCGATAAAATTATTGTTCGAGTAAATGAAGACGAGTGTGTTAATACTGAAGATTGGATAACTCACGGAATTGATACGTATCATTTGAAAAAATTCCAACGTTCCAGTTATAGCACATGGATTCATCATGCACCGATTGTTCGTTGTGGGGAATCTGTCAAGGCGGGAGACGTTCTTACTAATGGTGCTTCAATTTCTGATGGTGAGTTGGCATTAGGAAAGAATTTTTCCGTAGCATTTATGTTGTGGCATGGTTATAACTTTGAAGATGCTATTGTATTGAATAAGCGTCTTGTCAGTGATAATGAGCTTACTTCAGTGCATATTGATGAATATATTGTTGATGCTCGTGATACAAAGCTTGGACCTGAAGAGCTTACCCGTGATCTTCCAAATGTGAGCGAATCAGCATTAGAATGTTTAGATGAAGATGGTATAGTTCGCATTGGTACACGTGTTAAGCCGGGAGATATTCTCGTTGGAAAAGTAACCTTAAAAGGTGATATCCAGTATTCTCCTGAAGAAAAATTATTACGTGCAATTTTTGGTGAAAAATCACGTGAAGTGAGAGATACATCATTGCGTGTTCCACCGGGAATAGAAGGTACTGTTATTGATGTTAAAATATTTTCAAGAAGTGGTGTGCGAAAAGATGTTCGTTATAAACAAGAAGTAGCAAAACAGATTGAAAAATTAGAACTTAATAACGTACATCACACTATTTTCTTACAAAAAATGATCATCGGTAAGGCCTGTGATATTGCTCATGGTAATACACCAGCATCTGCTGATGCTAAAAAAGGCCTTCGTGGTGGTAAATTTAATAAAGAAGAACTTAAGGATTTTACGCTTGATGATATTTTTAAATTAAAACTTAAAGAAAAATCAGCGCAAGAAGAGTTGAAACGACTTAAAGATGGTTATGAAAATCAGCTTCGTATTTTAGAAGGCCTCAAAGAAGACCGTATTAATCATCTGAAAAAAGGCGATGTTTTACCATCTGGTGTTATTAAGATGGTTAAAGTGTACATTGCGATGAAACGTCATGTTTCTGTTGGTGATAAGGTGGCGGGTCGTCATGGTAATAAGGGTATTGTTTCTGCAATTGTTCCACGAGAAGATATGCCATATCTTGATGATGGTACGCCAGTTGATATTGTGCTTAACCCATTAGGTATTCCATCTCGTATGAACGTTGGGCAAATCTTAGAAACTATTCTGGGTCTTGCAGGTAGAGAGCTTGGTAATAAAGTTCAACATCTTTTAGAAACAGATGGCTATGATGCAGTAAAGAAACATCTGATTTATTGTTTTGGTAAAGATGTAATTGCAGATTATGAAAATAGTTATGGCAAGGATGGCGTAATGGAGCTTGCACGTAAAACAGCAGAAGATGGTGTTCATTTTAAAACACCAGTGTTTGACGGAGCTACATTAGAAAAAGATATTGAGCCACTTTTGCGTGATCTTAATTTACCAAGATCTGGATCATTTAGAGTGCGCAATGGTAGAACAGGTGAATATTTCCAGCAACCAGTGACCGTTGGTAATCTTTACGTGATGAAATTAAATCATATGGTTGATGATAAGTTGCATGCACGTTCTGTCGGGCCTTACTCGCTCGTAACACAGCAACCTTTGGGTGGTAAAGCTCAGCAGGGTGGTCAGCGTCTTGGAGAAATGGAAGTATGGGCGATGGAAGCTTATGGTGCTGCATATGCTTTACAAGAAATGTTAACCATTAAATCTGATGATGTAACTGGTAGACATAAAGCATATCAAGCAATTATTGCTGGCGATGATTTGCCAGAACCAGGAGTTCCAGAGTCATTTAATGTGCTTATTAAAGAGCTTCAGAGCTTAAATTTACAAGTAGATTTACTTAAGCTGGGCAAGGAGAACGTTAGTGAGTAATCAAATGCTAGAACGTTTTAAAGAATATATAAACGTTACCCGCTTTAATGTTATTAAAATTAGTCTTGCTTCTCCAAAAAAAATTCGCTCGCTATCATATGGTGAGGTGAAAAAAATTGAGACAATCAACTATAGAACATTAAAGCCTGAACGGGATGGGTTGTTTTGTGCTCGTATTTTTGGTCCGGTAAAAGACTGGGAATGTAATTGCGGAAAATATAAACGCATGAAGCATCGCGGTATTACTTGTGAAAAATGTGGCGTTGAAGTTATTCAGTCACGTGTTCGCCGTGAAAGAATGGGACATATTCAGCTTGTTGCGCCAGTGTGTCATATCTGGTATCTCAAGGGAATTCCGAGTTATCTTGGATTGATTCTTGATATGCCAGTGAAAGATTTAGAGCGTGTCATTTATTTTGATATGCACATGGTTGTTAGACAAGGTAAGTCTCCGTATCCGGTTAAGACGTTGTTGAGTGCAACTGAGTACGAGAACTATATCATGCAACGTGCTGATGATACTGCATTCTTAGCTGAAATAGGCGCGGAAGCGATCCGCCTTGTTCTCAGTTTCATGGATTTAAAGATTGAAGTGGAAAAGCTTCATTCTGATTACGCTCATACAAGTTCTATTGCAGTACGTCATAAAATAACGCGTCGTATGAAAGTGATAACTGGTCTTATTAATGGTGCTATCAGTCCTGAGTGGATGATACTTACCGTTTTACCAGTTCTTCCACCAGATTTACGACCATTAGTACCGCTTGAAGGCGGCCGCTTTGCAAGTTCTGATTTAAATGAATTATATCGTCGTGTTTTGAATAGAAATATTCGTTTACAAAGACTTATTGAAATTGATGCTCCTGGTGTCATTATTAAAAATGAAAAACGCATGCTGCAAGAGTCAGTTGATGCGCTTATTGATAATGGTAGAAGAGGCCAGCCTGTACGTGGATCTAATAAACGTCCATTGAAATCATTAAGTGAAATGCTTCGTGGTAAACAGGGGCGTTTCAGACAAAATCTTCTTGGACGTCGTGTTGATTATTCAGGACGATCCGTGATTGTTGTAGATCCGGAATTACGTATGGATCAATGTGGTATTCCAAAAGTTATGGCATTAGAGTTGTTCAAACCTTACATTTATGCAGGACTTATTGAACGTGAACTAGCGTCTAATATGCGTGTTGCGCGTCGTATGGTTGAAGAGCTTGAGCCGGAGGTATGGGATGTTTTAGAAGATGTAGTAAAAAATAGACCTGTGCTATTGAACCGTGCACCAACATTGCATCGTCTCGGTATTCAGGCGTTTTATCCTATTTTAGTGGATGGTAAGGCAATTAAAATTCATCCGCTTGTTTGTTCTGCATTTAACGCCGATTTTGATGGTGATCAGATGGCGGTGCATTTACCATTGAGTAAAAAGTCTCAATTGGAAGCTGAAGCATTTAATTTTATCCACAAACAATATTCTTTCACCGTCAAATGGCCGTCCTGTAACTGTTCCTTCTCAAGATATGGTTCTTGGGCTTCATTTTATGACTAAGGTTCGTAAAGGATCCCGCGGAGAAGGTATAGTGTTTTCAAATGTTGCGGAGGTTGTTGTTGCCTTTCAATGTGGTAGTGTTGATCTTCATGCACTAATAAAATTACGTTTATTTGATAATGAAATTGTTGAAACTACGGTTGGACGTGTCTTGGTTTATGAAGCATTACCAGAAGGTTTTGCGTTCCAAGCAGTTAATAAAATATTAAAGCGCAGTGATTTGGGCAAATTGATAGATATGGTGTATTACCAATTTGGTAAAGAGGCAACGGTATTATGCTTAGATAGAATCAAGCATCTTGGATTTTACTATGCCACCATTTCAGGTATTTCACTTTCTATTGATGATCTTATTGTGCCAGCTGAAAAAGATGCCATTGTTCATAAGGCTGAAAAAGAAGTTGAAAAAATTGAATCGTTATATATGGATGGCGTTATTACCAATGGTGAACGCTACAATAAAGTAGTTGGTATTTGGAGAGATTCAACCGCTGCTGTTGCACAATCTATGTATAATGAACTTAATGCTGCTGACAAAAAAGTTTTTGCTAACGAAGATCATCTTAATAAGCCTTTTAGCCCAGTATTTATGATGTTGGAATCAGGGGCTCGTGGAACAAAAGATCAGGTTAAGCAGCTTGTTGGTATGCGTGGGTTGATGTCAAAACCGACTGGTGAAATTATTGAAATACCAGTTAAATCAAACTTTAAGCAAGGACTAAGTGTTTTTGAGTATTTCATTTCAACTAATGGTGCTCGTAAGGGACAGTCAGATACTGCGCTGAAAACAGCAAGTTCTGGTTATCTTACTCGCCGATTAGTAGATGTTGCTCAAGATGTAGTTATAACAATCAATGATTGTAATACTCTTGGTTATTTAGAAATTTCAGATTTGAAAGAAGCCGGAGATACGGTGTATCCAATGGGTAAACGTGTATTTGGACGTGTACTTGCTGCGGATCTTAAGGATCCAGTGAGTGGCGAGCTTCTTTTGAGTCGTGGAGATATTGTAACTCGTGAAATAATGGCGAAGCTTGATGGCTCAGCGGTGGTTAAGGTTCTTGTTCGTTCAGTTCTTTCTTGTCGGGCTAAACGTGGCGTTTGTTCGTTGTGTTATGGTTATGATTTGTCTAAAGGAAGATTGGTTGATGAAGGAACAACCGTTGGTATTATTGCAGCGCAATCAATTGGTGAACCGGGAACTCAGCTTACCATGAGAACATTCCACATTGGTGGTTTGGCGAGTGGTCTTACAGAGCAACCGTTTATTAATGCAAAATATGATGGAACGATTGAGTGGCATGGTGTTCGTGTAGTGATTGATCCACAAGGGCACATGGTTGTTATGAGTAGAAAAGCTCGACTGCTTATTGTTGCTCAAGATGGTCGTGAATTACAGCAGCATCCTCTTGAATATGGTTCTATTGTTTATGTTAAAGATAAGCAACAAATTGTAGCAGGTACAAAACTTGCGGATTGGGATGCAAACAATAAAGTTCTTATGACTGAAAAAGCCGGAACTGTTGTTTACGTCGATCTTATAAAAAATGTAACTATTCAAGAACGTTTTGATGAAGCAACGGGTAAATCAAGAACTATCGTCATGGGAACTCGTGGTGAGCAATATCAGCCAGCAATTAGTATTGTTGATGAGAGAGGGGAAGAGTTAACTCAATATTTCCTTCCTGAGGGTTCTTACGTTAACGTTGTAGAAAAACAACGTGTTGATATTGGTGACGTTCTTGTTAAAATGCCTCGTGAAGTTGCAAAATCAAAAGATATTACAACCGGTGGTTTACCTCGTATTGCAGAGCTTTTTGAAGCGCGGATTCCAAAAGATGCAGCTATTTTATCTGATGTAGATGGAGAGGTTGTTATTGGAGGATTACATCGTGGCTTTAGAAAAGTAAGCGTTGTAAGCGGTGCAGATCGTCACGAATACTTGGTTCCACGCGGTAAACAGTTGAACGTTGTTGATGGTGAGCACGTAAGTGCGGGAGATCCATTAACAGCAGGGGCTCCTGTTTTACATGATATTCTGCGTATTTTGGGAGCTGAAAACGTTCAACGTTATTTGGTTGATCAAATACAGGAAATTTATCGTTTACAAGATGTTGATATTAATGATCGACATATTGAATTGATTGTTCGTCAAATGTTGCGTAAAGTTCGTGTTGTAGAAGGTGGAGATAGCGATTTTCTTATTGGGGATCGTGTGGATTACATCCATTTTCAAACAGTGAATAGCTGCATTGCGTGCTCAGGGTAAACGTCCTGCGGTAGCAAAACCGATGTTGATGGGAATTACTCAGGCTTCATTGGGAACAGAAAGCTTTATTTCTGCTGCGTCATTCCAAGAAACAACAAGAATTCTAACAGAAGCAGCAGTGAGCGGACAAATTGATCATCTATTTGGCTTAAAAGAAAACGTGATTGTAGGAAAATTAATTCCTGCAGGAACGGGTGTTAAGTCCTTTAGAAAAAGATATTTAGGCGATGATCTTTCTGATTTGGAGCGACAAGCTCAAGATGGAGAGCGTCGTGAAAGTGGAGATAGTTCAGCATCTGGGCTATAAACATGGGGTTATAGGCGCGTAGCTCAGGGGCAGAGCATTGCTTTGACGTAGCAAGGGTCAGCGGTTCAATTCCGCTCGCGCCTACCATACTTCGCCCCATCCTTCGCTGAAAGCTTCGGAGGACACGGCAAGGCTTCGTATGGCACGACCTATTTTTTTTGATAACATGTGTTATACTAATATTAGAGAAATTATTTAGTTCACAACCCAACAAATATTTTATAGCCTGTTTCTTTATATTGGAGAGTTTCCAATAGATCGTAATGGGAGTTGGGGGGTTAAAGGAGTTGTTCATGGCGATAACAAAAGAAGAAAAACAAAGTATTTTTGGTGAATTTGGTAAAGGATCTCAGGATACAGGTTCATCACAAGTTCAAGTTGCATTGTTAACTAAAAATATCAATAAGCTAACTGGGCATTGTCAAAAAAATCCAAAAGATTTTAGTACTCGACGAGGATTATTGCAAATGGTTTGCGATCGTCGTAGTTTTTTGAAATATTTGCAAAAAACTGATGCAGATAAGTATAAAGAGTTAGTTGCAAAGCTTGGTTTACGTAAATAAATTGTGTGAATGAACAATTATTTGAATAGATGGCTTTGCGCAATAAAATTTTATGTATAGGTTCCCAAGAATGGTACGAACGTTTAGAAATGAAGAATTTGGTTTTGAGGTAGAAATTGGCAAAGTAGCTCGTCAAGCAGATGGTGCAGTGTTATTAAAACAAGGTGGAACGGTTATTTTAGCAACCGCAACATCCGCACCGTCAAAAGAGTTTCCTGGATTTTTACCATTAACGATTGAATATCGTGAACAATATTCAGCAGCAGGAAAAATTCCTGGTGGATATTTTAAGAGAGAAGGTAAACTTTCTGATCGTGAAGTTTTGACAAGTCGCCTCATTGACCGCGCCATTCGTCCATTATTTCCTTATAATTATTTTGATCAATTACAAGTGTTGACGACGGTTTACTCCGTTGATAAAGAGCATGCTCCTAATACTATTTCTCTTTTAGCTGCTTCTTTAGCATTATCAATTTCAAAAATTCCTTTTATGGGACCCATTGGAGTGATTGAAGTTGGACGAGTTGATGGTGCATGGATATTTAATCCAACTCATCCTGAACAACTCAAGTCAGACATGCGTATTGTTGTTGCAGGAACAGAAGAAGGTATTATTATGGTTGAAGGCTCAACCAATGAACTTCTTGAAAAAGACTTTGTTGATATTATGTTCCAAGCGCATGCAAAAATTAAAAAATTAATTGTATGGCAAAAAGAGATTCAAGCAGAACTTGGTTTTGAACAACCAGCTACTGAAGATACTTATGGTTTTGATGTTTGGAAATCAGAAGTTGGTCAATTCCTTACACAAGATCGTGTTGAACGCATGTATATCGAAAACAAAAAAGAACGATATACCTATCTTGATGAAATGAAAAAAGAATTTGCAGTTCAGTATCAAGAAAAAATTGAATCAACCAAAGTTCCAGGTTCAGTTATTGATTATATTTTCAATGATGAATTGCAAGAAAAGTTGAGTAATTTAATTTTTAAATTTAATAAACGTGTTGATGGCCGTAGTTTTGAAAAAGTTCGCCCTATAGAAGTAGAGGTTGGACTTTTGCCATTTACTCATGGTTCTGCTTTGTTCACTCGTGGAAACACACAAGCGTTAGCAAGTGTTACGCTTGGTAGTGGGCAAGATGAACAACGTTTTGATACATTAATGGGCGAAGAGCCAGGCGATGGTTCATTTATGCTTCATTATAACTTCCCTCCTTTTGCAAGTGGTGAAGTTAAACCAATGCGTGGCACAAGTAGACGCGAAACGGGACATGGATATCTTGCTCGTTCAGCATTTAATTATTTGCGTCCAACTCCTGAAGCATTCCCGTACACTATCCGCATTGTTGTTGATATTTTGGAATCTGACGGTTCTTCTTCTATGGCAACTGCATGTGTTACAACTATGGCATTGATGCAAGCTGGTGTACCAATTAAAAAAATGGTTGCTGGTGTTGCAATGGGTCTTCTTGAAAAATCAGCGGGATCATTTGCAACATTGACTGATATTTCAGCATTTGAAGATGCTTTTGGGTTGATGGACTTTAAAGTTGTTGGTACTGATTCTGGTATTACCGCAATTCAAATGGATGTAAAACATAAAGGCGGATTACCGCGTGAAGTGTTTGAAAATGCGTTTGAACAAGCACGTGTTGGACGTCTTCATATTCTTGGTGAAATGCGTAAAGTGATGACTGCTCCTCACGCTGAATTGTCTCCTTTGGTTCCAAAAGTAGTTACCTTGAACATTATTCCTGATAAAATTGGCGCAATTATTGGTTCAGGCGGTAAAACAATTCGTGAAATTACTGAAACGACTGGCACTTCAATTGATATTGAACCAGATGGATTAGTTAAAATATACGGTGGTCCTGAAGCTAACCTTGATCTTGCAATACGATGGGTTAAAACATTGGCAGGTCAAATAGATAAAGGCGCCATCTTTAATGGTAAGGTACGACGCATTGTTGATTTTGGTATATTTGTTGAACTTGTTCCTGGTCTTGATGGACTTGTGCACGTTTCTAACATACCGCGTGATCTACAAAGAACGTTTATGCAAACCATCAAATTAAATGACGATGTTAAAGTCGAAGTTTTAGATCATGATGAAGTAACGGGTCGCACAAGTCTTAAGATGTTATCGTAGGATGAGCGTTAGCGTTATGGATTCTAAAAAAATAGTAAGAAATGATAGACGGACACCGGATCAATTGAGGCCGGTGTCTTTTTCTCCTGGTATTTATGAATATGCGGCGGGATCATTGTTGTTTGAAATGGGCAAAACAAAAGTGTTATGTGCTGTTTCAATTCAAAATGGTGTCCCGCAATTTTTGCGCGGAAAAGGTACAGGCTGGTTGACAGCGGAATATGCATTACTTCCCACGTCAACAGTCACTCGTACACAGCGTGAAAGTGCGCTTGCTCGTAAAGACGGCAGATCGGTTGAAATAGCACGGTTTATTGGTAGATGTTTTCGTTCTGTGGTTGATTTATCAACCATTGGTGAACGTACTATTACCATTGATTGCGATGTGTTGCAAGCTGATGGTGGCACGCGTACAGCAGCAATTACCGGTTCATTCTTAGCATTACGTATGGCGCAAGAAAAATGGTTACAATATCGTCTTATTGCTAAGCCTATTATTACCGAAACTATTACGGCTGTTTCTGTTGGTGTTGTGGGTGAAGACGTTCTTCTTGATCTTAATTATGAAGAAGATAGTGCGGCAACAGCAGATTTTAATTTTGTTATTACACAGACAGATAAAATTGTTGAAATGCAAGGTGGCGCGGAAAGTGCTCCTATTTCATGGGATATGTTTGAGCAAGTGCGTGTTATGGCTCGTCATGGAGCTCAGCAATTGTTTGCATTGTATGATACAAACAACAAAAAAGAACAACAAGAGACGGTCGAGCGCGTTCCATTGTTTAGTTTAAAAAATCGTCAGCAATCATCACTGTAGGCGTTATGACTTTACGGACATTTCTTGAATATATTTCTCAGGCAAAAAAGTTACCGCAAGGTACAGTTTTTTGTTTTTCTGGTAAGCATTATCCTTTGCTTTTTTTTTATCATCTTACAGCATTTCTTAAAAAAAATGGTTTGAATATTGAGACTCTCAGTTGTACTGGTATTGATACGGGGGCAATTAAAGCGTTGCTTTCAACCATGAGTTTTTCTGGAGTAACAACCTATTATCTTGAAGGTTTTTTTACATTGTCAGCAAAAAAACAACAGGAATTACTTGAATACTTAAGTTGCTATATCGGTCCACACCGCGTGATATTGTTTTCTGAAGTTCTTCCTACCGGAGACATGAACGTTATTACGTTGCCTGAAGAAATGGCACCACGAGATTTTTCTCTTGTGCGGTTTTTGGTGAGTGATACGGCACAGAGCGCGACACCATTTGCATCTCAACTTACCATTCACACTGACCATCTTTCTTTGGATAGTGCCTGTTTATTTGCGCATTATGAACTATTGGTTGGTAAAAGTTCAGAAGATTTTTTTGCTCAATGGATGACGCATCTTGTTGAACCAAGTAGTTCATTGTTTATGCTTAGTCAACATTTCTTTAGTAAAAAAAATAAACCATTTTTTCGGCAATGGGCTACATTATCAGAACTGTATTTACCGCCATTTTGGGCTACGTTCTGGGCAGATCAGATTTGGCGAGCGTATGTTTTTTGTGATCTCATGAAGCAGAAAAAATATGCTGAAGCGAAAAAAGCTCAGTATAAGTTGCCGTTTTCATTTATCAATCGCGATTGGTCATCGTATAACTTGGCTGAATTGCGCAATGCTCATCACTTTTTATCCATGTTGGATTTTCAGTTTAAAAATGGCTCCTCTGAGATTGGATTAGAGCACTTCTACGTTCAATTTTTCGATAAAAAATACCAGTGAAATTGTAGGATTTTTTAGTCGCGCTTCTGTGAGCGTCTTTGTTATTTTGACAATGTATGTTTTTCACAGCATGGGCCAAAATCGAATATGTCAGATATATCCGGCACATCTTGAGCCCCTTTTTGCGCAAGCGATTTTGCGTAATTGAGTAAAATATACACACAGCAACTTGCTTGTTGAAGGACATGTGGAAATTTAGTTATGTAAGTTTTTTGGTGGGGTTGGGTATAGTTATGTAAAGCTAAAAGGGCATAATCAAGAGCAGTGCGGTTGGATGTATCTTTTGCAAAAGACACCTGATCTTTTTTGACTAACTCAAATAATGCATCAGTTTTGAAATGTGATACAAAAACGTGAGTTAATGTACGACCATTTTCTAATGTTGCTTCTCTGTAAAGACGGGATATCAGCGATGGTTCTTTTTCTAGTTTTTCTGCTTTAAGTAACTTTGTTAATAAGTCTGGGTCAACATTAAAGGGTATTCCATATCCGTACCATTGAAGTTGTAAATTAATGATGGTAGTGAGGCATTTTTCTTTGAGATGAGGAACAATTCTCAATTTTCCTATATCACTGAGCATAATATCAAATATTTGACGTGCGATAGTTCTTTCAGATGCTCTGTTATCAACATCATAGGGTAATAATTTTTTAATACACAGATCAAAAGGGGTTTGCCCATCATTGTTGGTAGTAAGATATTGGCCATTCCCTATTTTTCCGGATAGCCATTTTGCTCTTGATATATCATTTTTTTCTACCGCGATATGAAAGAAAGAATTATTTTGTGCATCGCAGGTGTTTAAAAATATTTCATACATGAGATAGCTAGGACTGAACTTTGTTATAATAGTGCCGATTTTGAGAAGTTTCTTCATATTTAATGGTGTTGTACTGATATCAGCTTCTTTGTATTTTTCTAATTTGTTTTTCAAAATATTTTTATAATCAGTACACAATTGGTTATGCATGCCCTTCCAATCAGGAAGGGCTAATTGATTATTTTGTTCCATGGCATGCAAAGTAGTGTTGATACATATAAGAACTGAAAAAATATACATACTCTTCATCTAAATATCCTTTAACAATGTATGCTTTTCACAGCATGGGCCAAAATCGGACATGTCGGATACATCCGGCACATCTTGAGCCCCTTTTTGTGCAAGGCTTTTTGCATAATTGAGCAGGATGTATACACAGCAACTTGCTTGTTGAAGGATATGTGGAAATTTAGTTATGAGAGTTTCTTGTTGAGGTTGGGTATATTTATGTAAAGCTGAAAGGGCATAATCAAGGGCGGTGTAGTTATGCTTGTCTTTTTTAAAGGAAATTCGATCTTTTTTGACTAACTCAAATAAATCATCAGCTTTACACTGTGTTGCAAAAACGTGAGTAAATGTGTAGCCATCTTTTTCTTCTTGTGCTTTCTGATAATAGCTGGAAAGTGATGTCTCTAGATATTGATTAACTCTAAACTCACTCCCATATTTTTTATGTTTAAGCTGCAAAACAATTATTTGTGATAAGCAACGGTCTCTCTCGTTTGATAATATTTTTTTTGTTAGGATATTAAATATTTTACGGGTAGTTGCTTTTGTCGCGTCATTAGGTATTTCGGGTAATAATTTTTTAATACACAGATCAAAAGGAGTTTGTCTATTTTTTCCGCGGCGCGAAAAATAGAAGCTATTTGATCCCGATGAAAGCCATTGCACTGTCGATTCATCATTTTTTTCTACTGCACAATGCAAAAAAGCATTACTTTCTTTATCGCATATTGTATGAATAGCAACTTTTAATGTTAAAAAATTTTGTTTTGTTATAGTAGTGCCGATTTTAACCAGTTTATGCATACTCCATGGTGTTATACTGATATCAGCTTCTTTATATTCTTCTAATTTGTTTTTCAAAATATTTTTATAATCAGTACACAATTGACTATGCATACCCCTCCAATCAGGAAGGGCATGCATACCATGTGTTGTAGAATGCGTACATAAGACAAGTAATAAAATATATATATTTTTCATTGAGTAGATTCTTTCTTGTGTAAAAATTGTTTATTTTAATACATGCTTTTCACAACAATTGCCAAGATCCTGTACATTAGCAGCGCCATTTTTAATTTCTGCATTGCGCAAATAATGCATTAAAATATAGAGGCAGCAACCTCTTTTGGTAATAGATTCTGCATCCGCACTAACAAGCGCTATGTCTTTGATAGCTTCACGGAATCTTGTTGCAGCTATATCAAAAGGATTGAGTCCGTTGTTGTTTTTTAACCAAGAAATTTGATCAGCTTTTGCGAGCTCATATAATTCATCTGGGTTTTCCTGTTCTACCAAAATGTGGCTTAATGTGCTGCCATCGGTTTCATCAATTGTTTCTTTATATATTGTAGAGAGTACTGATCGCCGTTGCGCATGCAATGCTTGGGGAACTAATGATTGCAATAGTTCTTCGTTAATAGCAAAGTTACTTTTGCATCTTTTGTGCTTGAGTTGTAGTGTGATGATTTTTTTAAGACATAATTGTTTAAAGTCATCATATTCTGAAAGTTTTACTACATGTGGTACCATAAGATCAAATATTTGGCGAGATTTTGTACCGGAGTCAATAGCAGTTGGTAAGAGCTGTTTGATGCATATGTCGAGAGGATACTCTTGATCAGCGTTCACGTACACACAATTTTTATCACCCTGCAAGCATAACCATTCGACCAAAGACACATCAGATTTTCTTGTTGCGATATGTATAAAGCAATCTTCGTATTCATCTTTTATATCCCAGTGTAACAGTTGTTGTATAACATCTTTTGATTTTGTCATGATGTTGCCAACTTCAATCAGCTCATTCATATCGATGCTATCGTTTTTTTTGTATTCCTTTAATCGATTGGTTGCATATTTTTTATAATCATCCCTGAGTGATTTATGAATAGCTCTATAATCAACCAGTTGGTTGTTTTCCATGGCATGGACTGCGGTACTGGTAACTAAAAGAAATGATAAAACGTGTGTGCTTTTCATCGACAGATCCTTTTTTTTGTAGACTGTGATTTGTGTAATAAAATCGAACGGCGTTAATCTAGCATGTAGAAAAGCTTTTGGAAAGTAATTTTTTTATTGATTGCTGTGGTACGGTATATTGATTATTTTTATATTTTTTTAGTTTGTGAGGAGCGTGTTTCTCTGTTATGTTTTTTAACATCAGAATTTTTTTTTAGTCTTCATATAAAGGATATTTATGCAACTGAGACTTTTATTCAGTGTTTTTTTATGTTCTTCAACAATATATGCAATGGAATTAACAACAACGAGTACTTCTTATGTTGAAAAAATTACTGATGATCTATTTGCTACTGCAATTTGTTCACGCTTAGACCGCCCGGCGCGAGATGCTTTGAGGCGTACGAGTACAAAATATTTTAAGCTTATTTTGTCTCAAGACGAATTGAACAAAAATTATAAGAATGCATGTTTACGATGGGATAATCCGCAAATAGTTCATTGGAAAAGTATGGGGGGCTTGTTGCCACATCAAGAATTTGCCAATGCGATACAGAATAAAAAAAATTCTCTTGGTACATGGTTACTCAAAAAAAACAAGGTTGTTGTATGGGATGTTTATTGCCGTAATATTCAAGACGCAATTGCAACATCAACAATAGAGGAAATGTTACCAGTGATTAAATGGCTTTTAGATAGTAGGATGCCAAAGACGCATCTAGGTGAATTTTTAAGTGGTTATCATTGTGCAAAAAATTTAATTGCTCAATATCCTGAAGTACAAAAAATTGTTGATGTGTTTGAGGTATATGAACAAGACAAAGATTATCGTGAGAGAGCTGCAAGCTACAATAAGTCTCTCGATGGGGGTCACCGTCCATGGCATTTACGAGATGGTTGGTGATTATTAATCCATTTTGATTGGTTTGCTGCGCATTTCTTTAATTTTGCCGCGATGAGCTTTGCTTTTTAATCGCGCTTCTTTTAATGCTTTTGATATTTTTGTTGCAACACGTTTTTTTGGTTTGTGCAGTGCATTACGAATTAATGCAGCAAGATTGTTAAGAGCATTTTTTTTATTTTGTTGTTGGCTGCGAGATTCACTATTGTGCACAATAATATCACCTTCGCTGGTGATCTGTGATTGTAGCTTTTCAAGGAGATAGCTTTTTTGATCTTCTGTCAGTGACATAGTAGTTTTAACATTCCACCGCACGGTAACACGTGTTTCTGTTTTATTAACATGCTGCCCGCCGGCGCCACCAGATTTACTGGTGGTAATCTCCAATTCTTGCTCAGGGATGGTTATACCATTTTTAATAAATAGATTATTTACCATATGCTCCTATTATTTTTTTATTTTACGTGCATGGACAATGGTGGTGCTGAATTTGCATAATAATTGTCCATCACTATCTTTTGGCATTTTTGCTACTAAAAGATCAATATAATTTTCAAAAACAGGTTGCACAAGATTGGTAGGTATATATTGTATAATTGGCCTGCTAGAAATGATAGGCCAATGTAGCTGTTTTAGTTCATTTCTATTTTTTATTGAGTAATTAAAAAATTGTTCTTCACGTTTAAGAATTTTAAATCCCGTTTCACAAAGCATTGTATCTAATTCTTCATGAGATGGATATGAAATGCCAGTAAGATCGGTGATGTTTTTGCCAGAATTGGCAACAATTTCTTTCAGATTGGGGACTAATTCAAGAGCATTGACAAGAGAGATAGATTTTTGATTTTTGTTAGTAGAGACGGTGGCGAAAAATTCTCCATCTGGTTCTAAGCACTTATTAATGCTTTTGAATGCCTGTTTTTTATCTTCAAACCAATGAACGCAAAAAGAAGCAAGTGCTAATTGTCGCGGGTTTTGAGATTGAAAATCCTCTGCAAAGCAATGCTCAAAGGAAAGATTTTTGACATGGCCGTATTTGTTTGTAGCAAAACCAATCATATTGTTGCTTGCATCACTTCCATGTACATGAGTTGCTTTTTCTGCAAGTTGAGCAGATAGTTTACCCGTTCCACAGCCAATATCAAAAATGGTGCGGTTTTCAGTTTTTATGTTATTTGTTTGTAAAAAATGGAGGAAGGCAGAGGTTTGCAGTTCATTGCCTTCATCATATGCCTGTGCATCCCATTCGCGAAATTGGTGAGTTATTATCTGTTTTTCCATGCAGCTGAGAGAATTTATTACGCATAATGAGATGATGATATACCTGTTCACGAAGGACCTTTATTTGTTGGTTTCTGGTTGGATAATGCCGCCTGAGATTATCATTGCCATGGCTTCTTGGCGAGTGATTTCAATGATTTCAATTTGGTCTTCTGGTACGATAACTAAAAATCCGCTTGTTGGGTTTGGTGTGGTGGGAATAAAGATACTATGATATTTTTTGTTGATATCAGGGGCAATTTTTTCATCAACTTGATTAGCAAGAAAACCAATGCTATAAATGCCAGGTCGTGGAAATTCAATACGCACTACTTTGGTGAATGATACTTTGTCTTGGAAGCTAAATGCTTCAACCAATTTTTTTATGCCTGAGTATACGGGACGAATAAGTGGAATTCTGGAAAAAAGATTTTCTATTGCGTGAATAATGGGGCGCAAGATAAACATGTTGTATAATGTGCCAGCGATAAAAATAATGATGATGGCAAGAATTAGTTCAGAATAAGGGATGGTGCCAAGAAATGGTAAGCCAAATCGTTTTAATGGTTCAAGCCAGCTTTGTAAAACGCGTAACGTGAGCGTAAAAACTGCTATGGTGAGTGTTATGGGTAGCAGGCTAAAAAGACCCGTTAAAAAAAGGGAAGTGACTGAATCAATAAAAGAGAGAAAGATGTTTTTTTTCTGAGACATTGTTATTCCTATAAATTAGTATTTGCGGAAATAGTAATGGTTAGGTTAGCCGGTTTGTAGTGTACCAAGGTAACATTTTTTGGTAAAAAAAGGTGTTGTTCTGTTAATAGTATACCATGTTTTCCCGGTAAAAGCTTGCTGGTATTGATATGCGCAGCTAGTGCTTCTTTGTCTAGGGCGTAGACATCCGCGCGTTTACCTCTGAGGGTAATATCTATTTTTTCAGGGGCGTGGAGTGTGTAATTCTCTACTGCGCCGGCAAAACACAAAGGGACATTGATTTGCAATGTTACCATTTGATCGTAACTGGCAATGTACCAAAAGCTATAGCCAAGAAAAAGGCTGATAATGATAAGTGGTGCATTAGTGAGAAATAGTTTTTTCAGATTTGTTGCTTTCACGGTAAGCTCCTTTAGGCCCTTGAGTTGATGAAAGAGGCGAGAGTTGTTTTTTGATCATAGTACGCACATGATGCGCGGAAAGATTTTTTGTTTCTTTTCCTTTAATAATGAGCGTGAATGTTCTGCTCATTGGATGAGCATTAAAGACAATAGCATCGCTTTGCATGGTGTAAAACAGTGCATTTTCTTTATGTATGGCGTGTGCTGGTCGCAGCAGCACTTTTTCTTGGTGGTTAATCCATGCGACATTAATACCTCTGACTCGGCCATTGGTATCAATCCATACCATTTTTTGTTCATCGTACGATGTGCTGGAAAGAAGAATGTCTAAAATTCCTTTGCCCATGACCGCATTAATAAAAAATGGGGTATCAAGAAAATGTTCTAATGAGTTTTGATGTTCTATAACTACGGTAATACTTTTATTGGTATTAATAGTAGCTAAGCTGCTGCTTAACAATGTATCAAGCCAATCTTCTTGCTGAATTTTGGTTGGCGTAATAGCGCATAAAGTGACCAAGTTGCGTTGTAATGTTTTTTCATGCATAACAATAAAAAGGAGGAGCGCTACGGGTGCATAGGTGAATAAAAAGGGTGTAAGTGTTGGTAGTTGGGTTATCCATGCGCAGAGAGCTAGAGCGCAGTAGGCAAAAAAATAGACAAGGATGTTTTTTGTTTTATCTGCTTTTAGCCATTGGCAGAGCGCGAATGCGCATGATGAATACAACACTATTTCAATAACATCTCGTAGTAATAAATGATAGAACATATATAAGTCTCCTTTTATTTATTTTTTTAACGTATATCGGATGATGATAGCAAGAGTATGGTGATGGAGAAATGATTGCGCATAAGAACCTATCCCTAAACTAATTTTTTCCTGCGCTCGCCCTGAACAGTTTTATCCCCATCTTCAGTTCCTTTCGATGGGGTCCCCGGTTTGGAGTAAAACGAAAACTGGGGCAAAAGGGTTTCTTAGAGCGCTCAAAGATATCCTTCAACAAGTTCAGGACGAGCGCGGGGAGAAAATTTAATATTTTTCGACTTTAGGGATAGGCTTTATAGTATGTATTGTGTGAGGTTTAGTATTTGCTTATTAAAAAAAGGGCCGGTAATGAAAAAAATTATTGTAGTAATTGTATGTACGGTGAGTTCTTATTATGTTTATGGGATGGAGCTTATTGATAAGGAAGCCGTTCAAAATAATGTGTCTTCAGTCAATTCTAAAATTGTTATTGTTCGGGATGATATTTATAGGCGTACGCATAATGCCGATATAACTGTTGTTGGAATAATTGAACAACTAAAATTAAGACCTGGACAGCTTGATCATACATATTGTGTTGGAGACGTTTATGATCTCCATGATAATGATGTGCTCGTAATGAATAAAGTTTTTGCAAAATATTTTTCTCCTTACTATGAAATGAATGAAGAGGTGGCATCAATTATAATAGAAGACCAAAGGTTTGTGATTAAAAATCCATTTTCATATATAGAAAAAAAGAAATTAGAGAGTTTGGTAATAAGAGTTGTAGAACCAGAATTGATATTAAATTCGGAAAAATATCATGATGCTTGGTATTATCACTATTCTTACGATTGTAGAAAAAAAGTTAGCGGGATTTTTGGTAAGTCTAAAAAATGTAAGCATTATCAGTATGATGAAGCGGTACGTGTAGCACAAGAAGACTTAGGTATCTGTTATCAGAATGTTTTGGCAGAAGCCCATAAATTTTTTACTGATAAACATAGAGCCAAAAGTATAGCTTTTTCTCAGTTGCATGCACCGTTTGATTTTTTTGATGATCAAGCTGCACGAATAGCAGTGGCATCGGTTGTTAAGTTTATGACAGAAAGCGTTCACAAAGACAAATATGGGTTAATAGAGTTGGTTGTAAATAAAGAACAAGATTATGGATATTATACAAAATATTTAAATAGATCGAGAGATTTAGGAGGTTTGTGATGAAAAAAATTATGTTGAGCATAATGCTCATTATTAGCATTAATGGTGTGTATGGGATGGAAGTCAGAAGAGAAACAGTTAAAACTTTTGTGTGTCCAATATTTCCCAAAATTATTGTAGTGCAGGATGATATTTATGATAGACGCACGCCAAATGCAGATATCACTATTGTTGGTGAGACAGAGCAAATAGTACAGCTAAAAAATGCAGAACTGTACCCTAGTCCTTTGATTGGCTGTATGCAATTGAATTGCAAGAGTATTATGAAAAGAAGTAAGGTATTTACACAATATTTTGATCCTTCTTATGAAGGTAATAGCAAAGATTCTGCAGCAATTATAGTGGATGGTGAAAGATTTATTATTACCAATTTACGAAAGCATGTAGAAAAGAAAAAAATGGAAGATCGGTGTTTGATTGTTAGAGAACCACAAGTTTGGTATGTGCCATCAAAGGATGATTTATCGGTAGATAATCAATATGTTTATATGCGAGAATTTAGAGGTAAAGGAGTATATAATGAATCACATACTTATAAAGGGTCTGAAGCAATTGAAGAGGCTGTAAAGGATTTAAGATCTTGTTATAAAAGTGTCTTGATTATGTCGCATGACTTTTTTACCAAAGAGAATATAGCGCGTAGTTTAGCGCTTCCACAATTGAGCGTATCATTGGGTATTCCGGCATATAGGGCAGCACATGTAGCTGTGACATCAGTTATTGAATTTTTAAAACAGAATAAAGATACATACGGGTTAATAGAGTTTGTTGTACTAGGATTGGAAGATTTTAATTTGTATAAAAATCTTTTACTTGAGTATGCAGCAGAGTTGATAGATAAGAAAGCTGCTGTTGAGATTTAAAGTTGCTTGATCAATTTTGTCTTTTTTTGCTCAATCTAATATGCTTAAACAAAATATATTTAGATAGACAGTTTTTGGATGAGAAATAAAAAAATGGCACATGAATCTATTATTTTAACGGGCGATCGCCCAACAGGTCCCTTACATTTGGGACATTATCTTGGATCACTCAAAGCACGAGTAGAATTACAAGATGTTTACAAACAATACGTGATGATTGCGGATGTTCAGGCATTAACAGATTATTTTGATCGACCGGAAATGGTACGTAAAAATGTTTTGGAAGTATGCCTTGATTATTTGGCTGTTGGTATTGATCCACAAAAAACAACCATCTTTATTCAATCTCTTATTCCTGAAATAGCTGAACTTACTATGTATTTCCTTAATTTAGTTTCCGTTAATAGGTTATTGCGTAATCCAACAGTAAAAGCGGAGGTTGCGCAAAAAGGGTTTGAGGAACGCCTGCCTGCAGGATTTTTAATTTATCCTGTTTCTCAAGCGGCTGATATTGTCATTGTAAAAGGAACTATTGTTCCGGTAGGTGAAGATCAGCTGCCACATATTGAACAAACAAATGAAATTATACATGCTTTTAATCGCATGTATAATACAGAAGTTTTTGGCCATGTAACGGGACGTATTTCAAAAGTTGGGAGATTGCCAGGCCTGGATGGCAAGGCAAAGATGAGTAAATCATTGGGTAATGCCATTTATTTATCTGATGCTGCTGATCTGATTACTGAAAAAGTGATGAAAATGTACACAGATCCTGATCATATTCATGTTAACGATCCTGGCAAAGTAGAAGGGAATGTGGTATTCAGTTATCTTGATATTTTTGATCCAAACATTGATGAAGTTGCAGAATTAAAGGCGCATTATCGCCGTGGTGGGCTTGGTGATGTTGTGTTAAAACGCCGGTTGATTACTGTGCTGAATACATTGCTTGCACCTATTCGTGATCGTCGTGCGCAGTATGCACAAGATCCGCAAGCAGTAATGGATTGTGCGCTGGCAGGCTCAGAAAAAGTGCGGGAAGTTGCTGCTCAGACAATGGATGAAGTGCGACGCGCAATGCATCTTGATTATAAATAAAAAAAGCGTTACTAAGGAGAACTGATGAAACGATTAATACAGAATAAAATTTTACCTATCATAGTTGGCGTGGGACTTGTTGTTTTTATAGGGATCACGTTGATGGATACTCTCTATCGCGCAAAAGATGATGCAGGAATGATGATTGTTCAGGAAGTGGTGCAATTGCGTGATATTTTCCATCGTATTCACAAAACATGCGTGATTATTGATTTTGATGAACAAAAAAATCATATTAATTTTTTGAATGTGGCAAAGTTTTCTGGTTCTGAAGTTGGGCCGATGAATTTGGTTCATCCAGAAAAGTGGGAAGGGCCATATTTGCAAGAAAATCCAACACTCTATCATATTCCGTATCAGGTAGTATCAACCAAAAAAGGGTACTTTGTAACTCCTGGTGATGGGGTAACATTGCCGAATAAGAAAGTTATTGGCAAAGATATTGTCCTTGATCAAAAAGCTGATATTGATGCAATGATGCTCAATCCAGATCAGTTGTTATATAAAGATAGACCATTGGCAGCACGTTTAGAATTAGGTGCACCGATGAATGTGCAGTTTTTTTTGAATGATGAGAGTCCTGATGCGTAAAAAAGTTATTTTTTCTTTACTTATGATTACTACTGCATTGCATGGCATGGAAATTGTAGTAGATAAAAAAAATTGTTCTTTTGAAGCTGTAACAGACAAGAAAATAAATTATCTTTTTGAAGTTGCTGCTGATCCTGAAAAACAATTTACTCAAGAAGATTTTATTGATCCGTCGTATGTTAATATGTCTTATCATATTGTTACACATGGTGATAATTGGACAAAGTATACCCCTCATACTTTGTTATCTATGGCAAGTCGGGAAGCTCAGTTAAGTAAAATACAAAAACTTATTGTAGCTGGAGCTGATTGTAAAAATGAAATTAATAATAATGTCCTGTTGAAAATGGCTGCCAAAAGGGGAAAAATAAAGCATCAAGATGTTAAAGAAAAATGTTTTGCCATTATAAAGTTGTTACTTGAACATGAAGCAGATCCAGACTATCATTCATGGAAATTTGGGCCTACAGCGGTAATGATTGCTGCATGTTATCAGGATAAAGAATTAGTCAGGCTATTATTGTGTAAATATAATGCAAAAATTGATTTTCATGACATTATTAAACTGTCTAAAGAACATAAAGAAATTTCAGAGATGGATCAATTATATGCTAAAAAAATGCATAAACACTTTGTTGCAAGAAATACGGTTCGTTGGTGGTCTACGTATAAATGTAAACCCGATATGATATTTGACATGCAAACAGGAGAGCCAATTTGCTGGTTTAAAGAAGTGATTAAGGAAATTGGAAAATAGTTATGAATAAAAAAATAATGATTTTTTCCATTCAAGTAACAGTTGCGGTGGATAGCAGGTAATAGTTTTTATGTTAGGTTGATATCGCTTTCTATGATCATTGAGCAATGTTTCAGTCGCGTATTTTAAATGTCTATAATGTCCGTCTGAATGTGAGTCCTTACACTCTCGGTACCATTCTCGTTCGCGGTCTTTTTGTTGTTGTTCCCATTTTGCTTTATTTTTTTCAGCTTCTTTTGCTGCCCGTTGATGCATTTCGTTAAGTTCATCCGATGAAAGTTTTGGAAATTGATTGTAGTATTCTATGTTTTTTTGTCGATCAGTTTTGTTTTTTTGTTGATCAGCTTTAAGCTTTTTGCATTGCATTTGTTCAAACCAATGGCGCAATTCAGGAGTTCCAATACAGGTTTGCAGGCCAGGCACATGTTGTGCCGCAAAAGATGGAATGCTGTGTGCGATAAGACATGCGGCAATGATTGCTATCTGTTTCATAAAAAAATGATCTTTCTTTGTGGTGTATAAATATTGGTTTTTTAGTATTATAGCATACCAATAAGCAGAATATTACTTTTTTTGAGGAGCAGTAAATGAAAATTCAGAATCTTTTTTTTGGATTGTGTGCATCAGTGATGGTTGCATCAGAAATATCTGCAATGCAACTTGTTACAAAACGAGTGCCATGTCTTACTTCACAAAGTTTAAAAAAATACAAGTCATTTCAAATTCCAATAGGTAACTCTAGTCTTACTTTTCATGGCGATGAAGTACCTGTACATATACAAGAAATTTATGATGAGATTAAAGATATTGGTGCGATGAAATGTGCAAACAAATATCTTACTGATCCAGGCATAAATGGAGACGTGTGCAACTCAGATATATGCTGCGGTAGGGCATTTTTTTTGGCTATGCAAAAAAACATACAAGCGCAACAAGAAATGAACGCAATAAAAGATAGATTTTTGAAGAGCCTTGGAAAAAAAGGTAGGTGTGTATATCTGGAAGATATTAAAGAAAAATATATACAGTTAGCTAAATATAGAGTTCTTTTGAATGAATTTTGTGGTAAAGCAGATTGGCAGAAGCGTTTAAAATTATATGTGATGATTAATAATATAAACGTTTGTTTATTCAATCAGGCTCAGGTGATTATAGAGGATAGTTTTGAGCGTTGGAAGCAGGATAATTTTAAAATGACTCCTGAAATAGAAAGTGTTCATTCAATACGAGCGGATATTAATGAATGGCATAAAAATGAACAGGAATATAGTGATGAGATTGTGGATGAGCAATCAAAAGCAAACTATCAAAGAATAGCTTTGGTTAGAAATGGTATTATGACATATAAATTAAGTCGCATTGATGAAGAATATAAGTTGCTGCATTGTGGTAATAAACCAACAAGGGAATAGAAAATGAAGTACAAGAATATTTTTTTTGGATTGTGTGCATTGATGGTAATTGCATCAGAAATGTGCGCAATGCAACTTGTTACTCGGCGAGTGCCAAAATCTATGCATCAGATAAATATTATGAATTCCATGTTGCAAAAAAGAAAATATTATGAGGAAGCTGGTGAGATTGTTGCAGGAGCGATGATGATTTTACCAGTGGCTTATCTGATCGGACCAGTAGCTGGTGTTATGTACTGTATTACTATATCCGCTTTGTGTGAGGGTTCGCATAGAGTTTATAATGCAACAAAGTATGCGATAAATCCAAAGAAATTTACTGCTAATACCCTCTATGATCAAGTTGCAACAATTGGTAGTGAAAGATGTTCTACTGCTTATATAAAAAAAGAAGAGTGTCAAAATGTATGTTGTTGCAAGCATCTCGATCCAAATGATACTCAGAAAAAAAGAGCTGAACTTTTCTATGATATTAATCAGGAACGTAATTTTTTAATTGATGTAAAATATGGTTTGCAAAGGTTACGTGGTAAGAAAGAAGAAGCAAAATTATTGTTTATTCAAAATAAAATTGATGCTCAAGGATATGCAAAAGTGATAGGCTTGCTTGATCATAAAAAAGATTGTTATATAAAGCAGCATGCTCTTTTTGAAAATCAGTGTGAATTGATATTAAAAGAGTAAAGAAGAGATGTATAATACCCTCGGTCTTACCTATTGGTGAGAACAAGGGCTTTTTATTTATGGATAAGAAAATCAAATTTTTTGACTTTATGGATAGGTTCTAAAAAATAAGACAATTATTTTGGATCAGTCATGAGAATTCGACTCAGTTTTTTCTCACGTTCTCTTTTGATTTCTATTGTCTTTTCCCGTTCTTTCGCTCTTTTATTTTTAGTGGTTGGACTGTAAGAAACTTTGATAGTTTTTTTGTCATTGTTTTTGTTGGGCATTGGAATTTCAGAATTATTCATTGCATGAATGGTCATAGTAGATAGGCAGAAAAATAATAAGAAAATATTTGTTCTTTGTGTCATCATCATCATCCTTTGGAAGAGTATTCTATTTTATTATGAGAATAGTAGTATATCGTTTAAATCTATTGCAATCAAAGATTAAAGTTTTTTTGTTTTATCATTCCAGGGCGCTATTTTACTGAGATAAAAAAATGTTTTTGCACCTTTGCTGAGCAACAGGTCTATTATGTCTCGCACGGTTTCAGGAGGATATTTATCCTTGTTACCATTGAGTAATCTTTTTGCACTATCGAGTGGAGTTTCATTCTTTAAATTTTTTATATTGAGGCAAATGTTGGGTGAGGAAAGAAGGAGAGTTACCATGGTTAGATCGCCATTTTTTACCGCAGTGTTCAGTGGTGAATTACGATTTTCAGCACATAAATTGACTTTAATATCAGGATGTTTAAGAAGTATTTCAGCAATATGATAATGTTTGTGCTGAACAGCGGCGTGTAGTGCGGTAAATTCTGCACGGCATAGATGATTGAGAGTAGATGGATATGCTTGTAACAATAGTCTTGTTATGGCGCTGCGGTTATGGAGAACAGCAAAATATAATGGTGTAGATGTGCACCATCTAGGAGAATCCAAGAACGGTATTATTTGAGGGTCTTTAAGAAGCCGTTCAATAATATGAGTGTGCCCATTAAATATTGCGATGTGTAAGATAGGATGGTCGTTGTATGTAAGGTAATGCTGTTCGTTCTCTTTACTTGTTAAATAATCATTTAATAAGGGCAAATCTCCCATATATACCGCTTGCGCATAGATTGGAGGTTTTTCTGCATCTGATTGAGCATTATATTCTTTTAATAACGTGATGAGGCGTTTATTCTGTTGGTCCATTGCTATATTAAGCGGTAGCATTTTCAAAAATGGTGAGGAATGGTTTGGCCTTGCTCTGTATTGTAATAAATTTTCTACGGCAGCTGCATTGCCATAATGCGTTGCGCAGAATAGTCCAAATTGAAGGTCTTTTTTGGACAATATAAGTGGTGAATGTGCATAAATGTCGTGACTGATTCTTTTACTGAATTTTTCCAGTTTTGTGCATGTTCTCGCCAGAACATTTTTTGATTTGTCTGTGCAGCACGCAATAATTTTGTGCCACATATCATTGGGTAGTTCAGTATAGGGAGTAATAACTTGTGGTTCCATGCATATGATCGGGATTATCGTAAAAAGAGCATATGCTACGGCATTACAAGAGATTAGTTTTTTCATAGATAGCAGATAAAGAAAAGCTTGGCAGGTTATTTATTTTGGTGCATGCGTGAATGGATAATATAATCCATAGAATAAATACCGCTTCCTGCAAAGAAAAAACCGGCAACAACAGCTAAGCAGGTGCATGCAAATGCCCATACAGAAAAAACATCACCACGTTGCAGGTGAAATTTTATTGCGACAATAAACAGCCACATTAATGGTAGTGACGCAATGCGCGTCCATAAACCAAGAATATATGCAATGCCGCCACAAAGTTCTGTTAATGCTGCTGCATATCCCCACAGCACGTATCCATGAGTAAAGCCAAAAAACGACATTGCACTGCCGATTTGTGTAATGTTTGCTGTTCCAGAGATTAATTTGTTGTATCCAAAGATAAGAAAAATTATGCCAAAGCTTATGCGGGTTATTGTTAATCCTAGATGTTGTAATGCAGGAGAGTCATGCATTGTCCATGCTACTATTCTTTTACACATATCAATCCTTTTTTTATGATTAAATTTTCTTGGCTAGCATAGCACCCTTCAGTATGTTTTTGAAACAAAAATGAGAGAGGGATTTTAATAATTGTTTAATAATTCCATTAAGCTTGGTTTGTAGGTAAAGGTTGAGTGTAGTTCGATATATTCACCTTTGGTGTCTACTTTATGCCAATAGCATGTGTAGTTTCCAAGATAATTAGTGGGTAAGGTGATATGCCAGACGTCATCTTTTTTTTCTGATTTTTGCTCTGGTACATAACCATATACTGTTTCTTGTTTTTGAATTAAGTTCATAATAAAAGTGGCAAGTTCATCTGTTTGGTCTTTTCTGATTTTTGTAGTAATTATAAGACATGGAATTTCTTCGTTGTTATTTGTATTTTTGTTGATTTTTGTAGTTTTTTTTGATTTGGTAGGCTTTTCTATTATATTGAAAATTGCTTCTCTGCCGAGTTCATTTACTTTGTCTAAAAAAATAAGTTTTTCCATTTCAGTGAGTTGGGCCTCGAACCACATTCCTTGTGCTGAATATGATGAGAGTAAGAAAATGAATAATAATACTATGGTATGCTTCATGAATTTCCTTTTTTGGTGAGCATAGCAATAGTGTTGTAAAATTTAAAAAGAAATCGTGAAAATTGATCATCTACGATCAACTTCACGATTTCTTTTTAATCTTGCGCGCTCGTCCTGAACTTGTTGAAGGATATCTTCGAGTGCGCTCATTTTATTTTATATCATGCTTGGATTCAGGCATTACAATTTTAACTCCTGTTTGTGTGCTAACAAATAATTGAGGCTCACCTTCATATTCATCATATGCCATGCAATGTATTATTGGTTCATTAAGTATGCTATTGATGATAAAAGGTTTATCTGTGGTAAGATCCCATATATTCACCACAGCATCCTTATCTCCGCAGGAGAACAACTGTGTTCCAGCATCATTTTCTTGAATGCATTTTATTGAATTGGTACTTTCAAGTGTATGTATACTTTCTTGCATATTGCGCATATCCCATATTTTTATTGTTTTATCCCATGATGACGAATAAAACTATCTGTCCTTTTTGCTTTTTGCAAGAGCAGTTACCGCACGGCCATGAGGGTTAAGAGCATAGATGCATTTCCCTTCACGCATGTCATAGACAAGTATGGGGCCATTGTACAATAGACCACCCATTCCTCCTGCTGCATATATCATATGAGTATCTGCTAATAATCTCCAAGGAGTTGCGTTGTCATACCTTTGTGGTAATGCTTGTTTGCATGATTGTGTAGTAACATCCCATATTTTTATTTCTCCTTGATTAGCTAAAGAACAAAGATCGCCATGTGGGTTTTCCGATAAGGCACTAAAATAACAACGATCAGGCAATGTACCTTTGCATTCATGAGAATTTGTATCCCATATTTTAATCATGCTGTCTTTTGCAGCTGTATACACAAATGATCCGTTCTTATTTGCAATTGCACATGTAATTTTTTGGGCGCGGTCATGACGATCAGTATGGAGAGTATCAATTTTTTTGGTAATAATTGTACCATCTATGGTGTTTGATATATCCCATATATACATGTCATCATCAACCATCCCGTATAATTTATGTTTGGTTTTTATGAGAATATGTGGCGATTGTTCTACTTTCCAGTGGTTATGTATAAAAGAACGTTTAACATCATTGGTAAAATCATCATTCATACATGTACTTATTGTTTCTATGGATTTGAGAGCATTAGTGCGTTGTTCATCATAAGTTTTCCCATAGCCCGTTGTTATTTGGTGTTTGCATAAGGCATAGAGTGTTGGTATTTTGTTTTTCGCGCTATCTGATGATTTGTCCATTCCATTAGTTGCATATGATGATAGTAATACAATGAAGAGTGTGAATAATGTGATAGTATGCTTCATAGTTTTTTTTTATTCTTTGTCTGGATAATTAAATGCATTTCCAAAGTGTGCCCGATATGATTTTTTTTGTGTTTTTGTTGTGTTAGATCTGCTTTGTTTCATTGCTTCATGTTGTTCAAGAAGAGCTTCAGCTTCTTTATTTTTACAAGCAATCGCTTCGCTGAGTATTACTAATTTCTTTACTTGTTTCACTTCTTCTTCAGTTGCGTTAGCTTTTTTATGAGCGTCTGTGGGTTGTTGTTGTGGCAAGCAATTAATTTTTTTTGGTATTTGTATCGTTGTAAAGCGTGTTGTTGTAATGACGTTGCGAGGTGATTTTTTAATGCAGAGCATAGCACACGCTTTTGTTGTAGGTAATAAAGAAATGAATAGTATAAGAATATTGTTTTTTATGCGCATTGTTTCTTTCTTATATCATTTTAAAATGATTATTGATTATTTAACACATCCAATAAACTGTTTTTATCATAAAAATTCGCTTCTAGTTTAATGTAGGCACCATTGTGGCCAATTTTGTGCCAATATTGTGTGTAATTACCTATATAGCCTCGCTTTGCTATTTTATGAGAAGTACGTTGTGTTTCTAGCTCATTGATTGTTGTAATAATAAGCTGTGCCAATGGGTCCTTTGATTGAGGATAGATATCCCACGTAATATATTGCGGTTCTATTGGTTCTTTGATGTGTTGTAAAGCAGTTGATGTGCCAATGCGATTAACTTCGCGTAAAAAAATGTGCTCTTCTATTTCGCTTAAAGATTTATGCATTCCGTGTGATGTAATAGTAGTGAAAAGTAAACAGAAAAATAGTTGCATATTCTTCATCGGAGGCCCTTTTTTTTGATGATAAGTGTAAAAAAAACGTTTGTTTATCTTAGCAATTTGGGATAAAAATGCAACGTGAGGGTAATTATTATGGAAAATCGGCCCGATATGATTCACACCAGGGCATTGTGTGGAAGCTACTTCTATGACCAGGTTTTGTTTTTGTAGCATACCATTCAAGTTGACTAATAATGTCATTATATTTAAGTGTTTTTGCGAGTGAAATTGCATTTGTTATGATCTCGCTGTTATGTGCAGGGTATTCTATGTCTAAAAGCCACATGATAAATTTTTTATTGTTTTGTGTAATGCCGTAAGTAAAGACGCTATTTTTGCATAAAGGTTCTAATTGGGTATTCTTTAGGTATAATTTTTGTGCTATGTTTTTCAGAATTGGTTCGTCATTGTTGTAGAGTTCATACATTTCTTCATCTATCGCGAGAGCTCCTTTTTTGTGCCATTCAAGCATTAGATCTTTATTGCCGGCTTTACATGCTTCTCTATAGTGTTTATTCAAAAATGTTTGTGGATTGACAAGTTGAGCGTATTTTTTATTGGTAAGTCTTAATGCATTTTTTGAGAGTCGGTTGAGGCGCGGGCTTATAGTATACACAATGATATCATGTGGCATTTTTTCCATGGCGTGAATCGTTATGCTTGGTAATAATGCCAGGCATAGTAAAAATTTATGGTGCATGTTGCTTTCCTTGGTGTGGGGAAAAATAGGCTTATTTAAATGTTATGTGCTATGAGTATACAGATAAAAAGCCTGTTGTTAAGGGGTTTATGTGCAATTTTTGTACATATTTTAGTGCGATTGCTTATTTTTTGTCATACTTATAAAAATTACCATAAAGGAACCTTATGAATACAGTTCTGTTAAAGATAAAAAACATAAAAAAAAGATACGATACTAAAGAGGCGTTGAAGGGCGTCTCTCTTGATATTTATAAGGGTGAAATTTTAGGATTACTGGGTGTAAATGGTGCGGGTAAAACTACGTTGTCATCAATTATTGCAACATTACATCCGCCAACAGAGGGTGATATTGAATGTGATGGTGTATCAATTTATTCTGATGTTGCAACGTATCGTTATAAGATCGGCTTCTGTCCACAAAAGCCAAATTTGGATTCAGCGCTGACGCTAGAGCAGAATTTACGATTGTCTGGTAGTTATTATCAGATGACATGTGAAGAAATAGATGCGCGTCTTAAACTTTTGGTTGAGCAGTTTGAATTGCAAGAATATTTGCATCAAAAAGCGAATGTTTTATCCGGTGGTTATAAGCAGCGTTTTATGATTGCGCGTGCATTAATGCATAATCCACAGCTTGTTATTTTGGATGAGCCAACCGTTGGTCTTGATCCGCATATCAGACGGCAGTTGTGGCAACAGATTAAAGATTTAAAAAAATTAGGTGTTACGGTTATTTTAACAACGCATTATCTTGATGAGGCTGAACAATTATCGGATCGTGTGTGCGTGCTTGATAATGGGTTGATCAAGTTGATTGATACACCAGACAAATTGAAAGCTGATTTTAAAATGAATAATCTTGAAGATGTATTTATTGCGTTAATGAGTGATGTGCCTAATCGGGAGTAAAGGAATTTTTATGTATAATAATATTTTTCGGTTTGCAGATATTTTTTGCAAGTTAGTGAGAACGCGGTTTTTTATTACACGTCAAGAGCTTGTTGGTAAAACTATCAATCTTTATATTTGGGTGTTTTGTTCATTGGTGGTGATGGGTTATATTATGCAATCTTTTGGGCTTGCATCCAATTATGGTTGTTTTCAGTTGGCAACAGTTATTGGCACGGTAGGGCTTTTTGAAGTCTATGGTAATGCGCTTAGAAGTATTGTTGATTTTGAGGGAGATCGGCATATTGGTTATTATCTTACCTTGCCCGTGCGCCCGGCAGTTGTTTTGTTGAGTATGATTAGTTCCTATGTATTGATGGGAATTTTACTCAGTTTATTAGTGTTACCTTTTGGCGCACTCATTCTTTTTAATAGTTTTTGTGCTGCCGATGTTTCATGGTTAAAGTTTGCGATTATATTGGTACTGGCCAATATTTTTTATGGGGCATTTACAATAGCAGTTACTTCACACGTGGGCGCGTTATCAAAAATGGAAAATATTTGGTCACGCTTTATTTTTCCTCTCTGGTTTATGGGAGGATTTCAGTTTTCGTGGGTATCAATCTACAAACTTTCATCGCCGTTGGCATATGTTTTGTTGTGTAATCCTATCATGTTTATTATGGAAGGTACGCGTGCTGCATTGTTGGGGCCACAGGATTGTTTGCCGTGGGGTGTCTGTTGTGTAGCATTGTGTGGCTTTACTGTTGCATGTTGGTTTTATGCATATTACAAGGTGAAGCGCTTGCTTGATTTTGTATAAGATTATTGAGGGGCACTCGCATAGAGTGTCTCTTTTTTTTATTGCATCGAATGTGTTATTGATTGTTTTTGTTATATTGCTTTTGAATATGAATTATAGTGCAGTGTGAAGTTGAGAAGATGGAAGATGGGAATAATGAAAACCAACAGAGTATCTATTTATTTTTTTTTGACGATAGTCATATCTTTTGTGCAGCCGTTGCACAGCATGGAGAATGCAACAACTATGTCTGTAAATGAACGCCTTGCATGGCAGATTGTGCTGATGCATGGGGTTGCATTGTTCAATTATGAAATGATTGATTCTTTAGTTGTGAGCAAAAATCATGATGCAATTTTACGCAGTACTGCTGAATGCAGAAAACAATTTTTTATGCAAAAACATCCACACTTCAAAGAAGTAAACGATCTTGAATGGAATACATATGGTACTGCTTGTGCTAAAGTGCAATGGGGTAAAAAATTAAATAGACAACAGATCCCATTGATGACTTTTTTGGAATTTCCAGCTTTGCTCAAAGCTTTTTTGAATTCAACAGTCATAGTGTTTGATAGCTATGACAAAACATATGCCCTCGAAGGTGTAGAAATTCATAAAAACTATCAGAAATGGAAACAATATTTTTCTACACCACAATATACTTCATTTAATGATTTGCCAAAATTTATACGTAAAGCAATTGTTGGGCGTTATAAGGCGCAATATGAACTGAGGAAGAAAATTATTTGTTGAGTTGTTTTGGATAAATGATCTTGCTTATGTGTAAAGTGATTGTGTATACATGCGATAGAGGTTGTTAAAATTTTTATCCATTGGAAACTTATGAAACGTTGGTTGAATAGAAATATGATTGGTTTTTGTTCAGCCAGCTTTTTTGGTGATTGGTGCCATGAAATGAGCACGGGTATTTTGCCAATGTTTGTTGCGCAGTTAGTAGGCCCAATGTATGCACCGCTTGTACTTGGATCAATTCAGGGATTTGCCGATGCAGGCGCTACCGCTACAAAATTATTATCTGGATGGCTTGCTGATCGAGTTCCTTTTTATAAACCATTTTTAATTGTTGGCTATGGAATTGCAGGGTTCTTTCTTGCATTAATTGGAGCCGCGCATTCAATAGGGATGGTGTTTGTCTGTAAAATAGCGGCATGGCTTGCAAAGGGCATCAGGGAACCAATGCGTGATACCTGGATTGCTAAAATTGTTCCACCCATGTTTTATGGACGTGCTTTTGGTTTGCAGCGGGCATGGGATACGTTGGGTGCATTAATTGGTCCAGTATCGGTATTTTTTTTATTAAAGATGAACTTCTCATTACCATCAATTTTTTTCTTATCTTCTATTCCTGCGGCATTTTCTGTTCTTTCCATCGTGTTTTTGACGCAAGAAGAAAAGCGAGAAACAAATCGCGCTCATGCGCTTCATTTTGTTGAGCAGATTAAAATGTTGCCATCAGATTTTATTGTTTTTTTATGGATAATGTTTTTATTTGGTCTTGGGAATTTTAATCAAGCATTACTTATTTATCGTGTTCAGGATTTGTTGGGGTATGAGCATTCATTTTTGGTTGCAACAACAAGTGGCGTCTTGTTGTATGCATTTTTTAATATTGTTCGTGCTTGTAGTGAATTTGGCATGGGTGCTTTGAGTGATTACGTGAACAGGAAACTGTTGTTAGCACTTTTTGGCTTTGGGTTCTTTGGAATAACCGCGCTTGGTTTTATGGTGGAAACAACCAATCTGTGGTTTTGGTTGATCTTTTTTGGATGCGCTGGGTTAAGCGCTGGTACGGTAAAAGCATTGGAAAAGGCCCATGCAGCATTTATTTTGCCCGAGTCTATCCGTGGCACTGGATTGGGGTTGTTGCAATCAGTTGATGGGGTTGGTGATCTGCTTTCGAGCATTATTGTTGGTGGGCTTTGGACGATATTTTCCCCATTTATTGGCCTTTTTTATGCATTTGCGCTAAGCTTAATAGCAATGATATGTTTAATTGTCAAAAAATAATCTGTTTACTGTTTTGATTGAGGTTGCAACTGATGCAAGAGATAAATGTTTTAATAGAAATCCCAAAAAGCTCGCTCGTAAAGTACGAAATTGATAAAGATACGGGATTGCTCGTTGTTGATCGTTTTATTTATACTGCCATGGGTTATCCATTTAATTACGGGTATTTGCCAAATACTAAATCTAAAGATGGCGATGCTGTTGACGTTATGGTTGTTTCCACCTATCCAGTGCAGGCGGGTTCTATATTGCCATCACGCGTGATTGGTATGCTTGAGATGGAAGATGAAGCAGGGATTGATAATAAAATCATTGCCGTGCCAACCAAAAAAGTTGATCCATTTTATGCAAGCATTCAAGACCTTTCTGATTTGAATGAAGCGACCAAAAATTTAATTAAGCATTTTTTTGAGAATTATAAAGACATTGAGCCAGGTAAATGGACTAAGGTTAAAAATTTCCTTGGCAAGGAAGATGCATGGCGAGAAATAGACGAAAGTATGCTATAACAAAATTTACAAATGCAGATATGCTTCTCGCGCTCATTCTGAACTTGTTGAAGAATTAAAGCGCGCTTAACCCTTCAACAAGTTCAGGGTGAGCGCATTTGGAAAAGTGATAATGGTTAAAGTGTTTTGTGTAGTTATGTCCCTTCTAGTGCACATGCACGTTTTTGCGCAGCAAGAAATGGTTTCTTGTGCCTCACAATCATTCCATTTGGTTGATAAACAACGTAAAGAATTTTATACAGATGATCAAGCGCATCCATGGCGTGAATTAATGGTGCGTGTGTGGTATCCAGCAGATGGTACCGATATACATAAGATATCAGATAAGCAACGGTACTACCCGCTGCTTATTTTTTCGCATGGATTGGGCGGTGTATTTAATGGTGATAGTTATGCAACGCTGTGTGAGGCGTGTGTAAAAGCGGGGTATGTTGTAGCTACAATTTCCCATTCCTATGCATGCAAGCCGGTACAATTTTCTGATGGCCGCATAACAACTCATTCATGGTGGAATGTTGTACCGGGGTATCTGTCAGGTCGAGAAATGGATGTGTGGGAAGCCGATGTTGAATATGTGCTTAATCAGTGTGAGAAATATACACAGGATGAGCGCTCATTCTTATATAACAAACTTGATTTGAATAGAATTGGCATGTTTGGCCATTCATATGGTGGTGCAGCGGCAGTTCAAATGTGCCGTAAAGATCATCGTATTAAAGCGGCGATTAATCTGGATGGGCCATTGCGTGGTAATGATGCAACAGCACCATTTAATAAGCCATTACTTTTTATTATTGCGGCACCACTTTCCTATAACAATGCATTAATGAAAGATGCAGCAATAGTTAATGATGTTGGTTGGTCACGATGTATGTATTCTCGCGAAATTTCCGTTATTAATGCATTTGCTCAAGCAATGAATAATAATGTCTACAAAGTTGTAATAGATGGCATTCGTCATACTACATTTTCTGATGAAATATGTGCGCAACATACACTCTTGGATGATTTTTTGATTGATCCTTGCGTAGCACATACCATTATCAATTCATATGTAATTGATTTTTTTAATGAGTACTTAAAAGGAATGGAGTTTTGATGAAAATAATTTTTAATGCAGCACTTTTTTTGTTTATATCATATAACGCACAATGCATGGATATTACCCATTGCCCAAAAAATAGTAAAGAAGACGAATTTATTATGTGTATGGCGTCGATGCTGACGGTATGTAATAAGGTATATTCACAAGAAGAGTTTGAGATGTTTTGTCGTCAAAATTGGAACAATAACAAGGCTATGCGTCAAAATTTTAAAAGTTTTCTTCGTAATCCACAACCCATTACAAGTCATGAGGATGCGGTTGTTGGGAATGAATTTGTGGCGGACATGGTGCCGCATATGATGGTGTTTAATAAACATGGATGGTCAAAAGGAGATTGTGAGGCGGTTGCACGTCTACTTTGGTACAACGATGTAAAATTTCGTAGGGAATATAAAAAATCGAAACAGACATTGGTCGGGCATAGAACATTGGACAATCTCTCTGAGCACACACTTAATATAATTGGAGCATTCACCAAAAGATCTGGCAAAGATACGTTACGATGCGTTAATAGAACGCTTAACCAAAAAATAATATCACAAGATGAGTTGTATGAGCGCTATAATGAAGCAAAGAAATTAATAAATACATATTTTAAAAAAACAGAAATGAATCGATTGTTGTGCTACAGCAGATTTACCCCCGAGCTAAAGTATGAAATGCTTGAGGCTATTAAACATAACAATGCTCCATTCATACGATATTTTTTGAGAAAATATGATTTTACTAATGTAGATTTGTACCATTACCTTGCAGCTGCCATCAAGAGCGGTAATAGCGCTGATATATTAAAAATGTTAATTGCAGTAGGCGTTATAAATCGTATTGATCGCAGTAGTGTTACTGTATTGCAGCATGCGGTAATTAAAGGAAAAATAGAGTTGGTTAGGCAGCTTGTTGCGCATCCAGGTGTTGATATAAATCAACAAGATGAATGGGGTAGGACTGCTTTGTTTTTGGCTGTAGAAAACATAAAACCGTTTGATCAATTATCATATGATATGATTAAAGTTCTTCTTGATGCTGGTGCAGATCATGAGATTGCTGCTATTTACAGGGACAGGACTCCGCTTGATATGGCTAATAGAATCGTTGCTCGGAAATCAAAAAAACCGTATTGTAAAATGCATGACTGGTCTATTTTTAGAAAAAGGCGAGCTCTTTGTGAGGCTAAATCAGATCCTAAGCTTGTGTATCCTATTCATCTCATTCAACAAGCGATAGATAAGAAGTGTGGTATTTAATTCAACCTCCACAAGAATGATAGATGTTATTTTATACATTCATACACGATAGTGTAATCCTGCGCAGATGGTGTGCTGTTGTGGTCATATGCAGCAACACGTTTTATCTGTGAAAATCCTACTTCTTGAAGCAATGCGTCCATCTCTGTCGGATAGTAGAGTTTAATCTGAAAGTATTCCATTTCTGTTTTTACTATTTCTGTTTTATCAATGAGTTCGTAGCGGCAAATTACTGTTGCAATAGAGTTTTCTATGGGTAATGGCAGGGTGCTGCACATAATGATGTTACCATCTTGTTTTTTGTACGCTTTTCCTTGCCACATGTTAGTTCTTGCAGGAACGGCATAAACCGTTTCAAGATCAAAAACAAATGTGCCGCCATCTTCTAGGAGTGAATATATTTTTTGTAAACACATTGTAATGTGTGCAGGGTCAAGAAAGAGACAAAAAGAGCTGTCCGGGATAAAAATAAGATTGTATTGTCTGTTTACTGGAACACCTTCCAAAAACTGTTCCCATACATGTGGGGTAAGATTTTTTTGTGAACATTTAGTGCGTAGTGCTTGCAGCATGAATGGTGATGCATCAAAACCTTCTACATTAAATCCTTCTGCCAGGTAGGGAATGAGGTAGCGTCCGCTGCCACACATTGGCTCTAAAATTGGTCCCTCTGCTTGTGCAATATAATGGCGAAAAAAAGCATATTCTTCGATAGAAGCTTTTGGTTTATCAAGGTCAAAAAATTCAGTACAAAGGTCCAGGTAGAGGGTTGGTTTTTGCATGGGTTACTCGTATTTTATGTGCGCTTTAACCCTTCAACAGGTTCAGGGTGAGCGCGGGGAAGGATTCGTTACAGTCGTTGTACAAATTGTGCAACGATTTTTTTTACACCAATTTTAAATTTAATCTCCAAATGTATGTCGCCCGATGCCTTTTCTTCAATATCTTGAATTGTGCCGATACCATATTTTGCATGCTTTACTGGCTGATTTTTTTTCCACACTGATGTGCTTTGTGTTTTTATTTCTGGTATAGCAGCATGTTGTTTTTTTGCACCCTTCGATACACCCCTACCGGGGCACTCAGGGCGAGCGGTTTTAGAGAATTTGTTTGTTGATATATCATTAGAAAAAGAGGGCCTGCCCGCCGAAGCCTCGGCGAAGGAGGGAATATAGATATCAGAGGTTTTTTGAAGTTTTTCACCGAACCAGTCCGCACAAAATTGATGCACTTGTGCGACGCTCCAGTATGAGCAATCTTCCAGTGGTATCAGATGTGGCGGTATTTCATGTAAAAAGCGTGAAGGTAATTGATCAATCATTTGTCCGTATGAATAACGGTGTTTTGTGTAAGAAATAAGCAGATGTTCTTTGGCACGTGTTATTCCTACATAAAACAGTCTTCGTTCTTCTTCAAGTGCATCATTAGAATTAAGGGAGCGTGTTGTTGGGATGATGCCTTCTTCAACTCCTGGTAAAATCACTAAATCAAATTCTAAACCTTTTGCGGCATGGAGAGTCATAAGAGAAACCGCATGTGTATCTCTGTTTTGTTTGCTCATTTTGTCTTGCATGAGTGCAACTTCATCAAGAAAAGCGGTAATGGTTGTGATGTTATTTGTCTCGAAGTGTTTTACCGCGTCTAATAGTTCTTTAATGTTGTCTAAGCGCGCCTGTGCTTCTTGTGGTTCATCATTGTTTTTTATGTAGCTAAGATAGCTTGCACGCACAATAATTTCTTCAAGAGCTTTACTTGGTAGCGTTGTTGGTTCAAGGCCTTTGAGGATTCCAGCAAAGCTAATGAGAGTTTCTGTTTTTGCTCTGCCCAGGCTACCGTCTGCCATACATTGTTTAATAATATCGCGCCATGTTGCAAATGGTTCATTGGCCCATCGTGTGTAAAAGTCACTTTCGAATTTATCGCCCAGTCCGCGCGTAGGAACATTAATGATTCGGAAAAAAGAGGTTCTATCAAAGGGGTTGGCGATAATTTTAAGATACGCGAGTAAGTCTTTAATCTCTTTGCGTTCATAAAATTGAATACCACCAATAATGCGATAAGGAATGGAATCTTTGAGTAGTGCTTCTTCCAGTGCGCGTGATTGTGTATGTGTGCGGTATAATATGCCAACGTTATTGAGACCATATTTGGACTTTGCAACCAACAATAATTGTGCAATTGCGCGTGCTTCTTGATACTCAGTGAGGCAGAGAAGTTTTTGTATTCTGTTATTTCCTTTTTTTTCTGACCACAATGTTTTAGGTGTTCGGCAGCTGTTGTTTTGTATGGTGTGATTTGCGATGGTCAGTATCGGTTGTACAGAACGATAATTTTGTTCAATCGTGATGATGGTGGTGCCAGGGAAGACTTTTTTAAAGTTTGCCATGTTGGTCACTGTTGCACCTCGCCACGAATAAATTGACTGATCCTCATCGCCTACAGCGCAGACAGAATCTATTGCGAGAGTATCATCAATTAGTGACATTGCTTTAAGGAGTTCATGCTGGACTACGTTGGTGTCTTGGTACTCATCAACCAAGATGTGGCGAACTTTTTCTTGAAACCTATTTTTTATAACATTGTTTTTTTGAAATAGGCGCAATGTTTCTAGTAATAGGTCATCAAAATCAAGTGCTTTTGAGGCTTTTTTTTCTGTTTCATACGCATTAAAAATATCGGTAAGCATTGGGTGCGTTAAATGTTCCGTTGCTGGGTGTGATGGATCAACGGTATGATTTTTCATCTGAGAAATCTGATACGCCGTATTTTTTGGCGTGAACTGTTTTTGCAATCCATTGCGCTGTAAAATTGCCTGAAGCATTTTTTGTTGATCATCGCTATCTAAAATTGAAAAAAATGGATTGATCAGATGTTCCTGATGTTTTTTCAGTAATTGTACACAATAGGAATGGAATGTACCGATAAACGGAAGATCGGTACGATCGCCTAAAAAAGATGCAATGCGTTCACGCATTTCAGTTGCAGCTTTGTTGGTAAAAGTAAGCGCCACGATTGATGATGCAGCAACACCTTTGTTTAACATTAAGTGGGTAATGCGCGCGGTGATAACACGTGTTTTTCCTGAGCCGGCGCCAGCTACAACAAGGACTGATCCTGCTTCATGGTGTACAGCTTGTTTTTGAGCATTGTTGAGATTGTTTTGTAGAAAATTATTAAAAGAGTCGCGCATTATTTCTGCCTTGCTGCTTGTTTTACATAGTATGAATTATTTTTATCTTATTGCGCTCGTCCTGAACTTGTTGAAGGATGTCTTCGAGCGCTCGAGGAAAACCCTTCAACAGGTTCAGGGCGAGCGCGGGAAAGTATATAGAGAATAAGTGCAATGTTTTAAGTTTATACCCTTCGATACTTTTTTGAAACAAAAAAACTCAGGGCGAGCGGAATGGCGGAATTACGTTTAAAGAGGCAGGGTGTTATACCATTTCCTCATATGATTTTTCTTCAGTAATGTAAGACCCAAGTAACGCGTCAATCTGTTTTTTAATCATGCAGCGTTTATCGTTAGTAATGTAAACACTTCGGGCAATTGCAATAAATTCATCATCAAATTCTTTGTTGCGTTCTTTGATGCGTATTGCATCTTCAATGTCCCATAACGCTTCATTAACTTTTTTTAACAATGTTTGCAGTTGCGGTACATCCAAGCGATTACCAACACACTCACCATATGTTTTTTGTAATGATGCGAGTTCGGTGCGCACATTTTTTAATTTTTCTTCATGAGTAATGCGTTCCGATTTGATCGTCAAAATAGTAATTTTATCAATCAGTTCGCCATAAGAAATTGCGGCAGTCACCGTGTTGCAATTAATATGTGTGGTTGCGAGTATGCTTGCAAAAAATAGACCAGAAAAAAAATGTATCTGCTTCATGATTCTCCTTAATTAATCACGTAACCTTTTTTCTGTGTTAGTCGTACAAAAAATTAAAAATAAAGTAAAGCGGAGAGCGATCTATAAATTTTTATATTGATATTTTTGGTATATCGATATAGAGTATGGCGGTGAAATATCAATTCTTAAAAAAAAGGTTTTCTCATGAATACATTTCGTACCGTTTCTCGTGTTTTAGTTGTGTCAGCAGTCGCTTTTGTTGGTAATGCAACAGCTGCTTGTCCTCTTTTTGAAAGTAAATTATGTGGTTTGGTTGGACAGAATAAAGCAACTATTGCGAGTGCTTTTACTGCAGATAAGATGTTTGATAAAAATGACCATTTTAAAAAAGCATTTATGGGAACAGTAGGATATGCAGCAGATCATCCCAAGTCTGATATAAATTTTGCGGAACGTCTTGCTGTTGATTACATAATTCGTAGAGCGAGTGATGCAATTGGGTTGGATGGATTACGCAATGCAGCATTAAAACAATGTGATGTGTTACCAGAAGGTATGATAAGGGATACCGTTAATTCAGCGGTACAAGGGGCTGCAGAATTGGTTACACATTCAGAAATGCTTACACTTTTGTCGATGGAGTATGTAATACTACCTTTTTTTGCTGCTAAAAAGACCGGCAACTAATTTTATAGTGATGTGATGTAAAGAGAGGTTGTAAAAAGCCTCTCTTTTTTTGATCTATTTTATAAAAAAGGATTTTTTAATGAATACATTTTGTACAGTTTTGCGTGTTTCAGTTGTATTAGTAGTTGCATGCGTAAGCAATGTAAATGGTGACAATGGATCAAGTAAGAAGTTCAGTCAAACGTTGAATCAGGGATTTAAATTTGCTGTTACAACAACACATGATAGTAAGTTTATGATTGCGGGTACTTTCCTTGCAGACCATGCAGAAAATAGTATTCTCGGAAAGGCAGCTGTAGAAACCGCTGGTTATGCGCTCGATTCAAGCAAGTGTAATTTATCTGATGTTGACTTTGAAAACGTTGGCAAACATTTTATCATAAATTATGGCATTCGCAGAGTTGGTAATGAGTTGAATAGCAGAGGTTACACGCTTGACCCCATCGTCAACGCATGTGATCAGTTGCCAGCCGGTGTCAGCGCTGTTGTTAATCCTGTGGTAAAACCGCTTATACAAACGGTTACTCATCCTGAAGCGCTTACCCTTGCCGCTTTATATACATTGAATAATTTTGTTATTCCTTATCTTGAGAGTGGCAAAGAATAATGGAGCCTTTAAAGACTCGCAAATTTTCTGTTTTATGGTATTTTGTTTATAGGGTATAACCATTATAAACAAAGGTTTTTTATGAATTTCTTAGGGATAATGTATCGAGTTTTAGTCGTTTTGGCGGTGGTGGTTGTTGGTAATACAAGAGCGAGTGAAAGGTTTAATAAAGCTAGTGATTATGATTTTTTCAAAGTCGACCAGGTAAACTTTTGAATGATAATAGATGCACTTTAATGGGCAGTGTTTTTGTAAATAAGATGATTAATAAAGATGATCTTCTTACAAAGGCAGCTGTAGAAACAACTTTTTATGCATTAAATAATGCATCTTTGGAAATGGGTCAGTGGATCTTGTGGATATTGATCTTAAAGATGCCGCAGAACATTTTCTATTGAATGTTGCTATTCGTAAGGCTGGTCAAGAGTTTGGGAAAAAGAGTAATCACGCTTGATGCTGCGGCAAAAAAATGTGATGGGTTGCCAGTGCCGGCAGGCGTTAAGTATTATCTGGATCCTGTAGTAAGAGAAGTCGCAGAGCAAACTACAGAGCCTGAGATGCTCATGTTTATTACTTGGAAGCTAATGCCAATGGTTGTTAGTATGCTAGCTTCAAAAAAATCGTAACCGCTCAAATCAATTTTGGTACGTCATCATTATAATATAAGTGTTATTAACAAAGGTTTTTATGAGTTTTTTAGGGACAATGTATCGAGTTTTAGTCGTTTTGGCGGTAGTGTTTGTGAGTAATACAAGAGCAGTAGAGCTGCGCAATTGCGCCAAACCAGTGTTTATGGGTGTAGGGTCTGTTCTGATTAATGAGAAGAAAGCTACTGAGTTATTTGGTGAAGAATATATTTCTGCTCGTAAGCAGGTTATTATCGGTAAGGCTGTTGCAGGAGCATTGGCTAATACAAGTAGTGATTCTTTGGCTACATTTCGTATTATTATTAAAGGTGAAGATGGCCTTGAAATTGAAAATTGGTTTGCTAAAGAAACTAGAGATAGAGTTACCGTAGTAGAAAACTCTGCAATTGTAGGATATGTTGCTGTTAATGGTGCCTTACGATTTGGAGGCGATTATTTTTCTTTTGATGAAAAATTTATTGATAAAAAATGCGATGAGTATTTGCCAGAGAATGTAGCATGGGTTGCCAAACCAGTAGCGACTTTTATTGTTGATCTTGCGTATGATTATGTCACTGTTCAATTGGTAAAAGGTTTTATAGGTGGTAGTAATAAGGCAGATTAATAATTATTTTTTGCTATAAATAGTAAGAGGGGCTTGTTTCAGGCCCCTCTTTTTTGCGTTTTATTGTTTGCTAACAAGTTCTTGTAGTGCAATGCGCACATTTTCCATAACACCATCATAATCGAATGGTTTTTGTTGTTTAAAAATGCGTAATCCTGGATACCAGTATGAATCAGTGCGGTGGCAGATCCAGCGCCAATCAGCGGTAGCATACGGATGCAGTAGCCATACTTGTGTACCAAGTCCGCCAGCAAGATGTGTCATTGCGGTATCAACCGTGATGACCAAATCAAGATTTTTAATCAGTGCTGCCGTATCCATAAACGGTCCTGATTGTTCATCAAAATTATCAAAAACGTGGAGCTGAAAATCTGATGGTAATGTGCTTAGTTGTTCAACGCCATCATATTTTTGCAAATTATAAAAACTAACGCCATCAATTGTGCTCAGGGGTGCAAAGTTTTGTAGTGGAACTCCGCGGCGAGCAATAGGCAACTTTGATGGAATGTCATTATGGAGATCTGCTTGCCAACAGATGCCAACTTTAAAATTGGTGTCAGTGGCAAGTTGTTGTTTCCAATAGGCAACAAGTGCTGGGTCTGCAAAAAGATACGGAATATTGTGTGGTACGGTAGTATCATTATCGCCGAAAATTGCGGGTAAACTCATGAGTGTTGCATCAGCGTTATATTCTGGTAGCGCTGCGCCGCATGGGATCAGTTGGTCAATATAGTTGCAGCGAGAAAGCAGTGGTATGAGTGGTTTTTGACATGCAACAATAACATCCGCACCCATATTTTTTAAACATTCTGCATAGCGTACAAAATTGAGTGTGTCACCAAGGCCACCTTCGGGGCGTAACAGAATTTTTTTATATGATACTGCATCGTCATGCAACAGTTGGCGTAATGCATCACCATTTTTCCCGCTTTGTGTAAGATAGCGGCTGTGCTGCTTCCATCCATTTTCAAAATCTCCCTTGGTAATGTAGGCAAAACCAAGACCAAGTTGTGCTGCTTGATATTCGGGATTTGTTTGAATGATCTGTTGATAGAGTTCAATTGCGGTATCGATATCACCTATTGTTTTATAGGTGAATGCTTTGTTATAGCGTGCTGGTAATGCTTGTGGGTTGAGGGTGATGGTAGCATCAAATGCGGCGATCGCTTTTTCTCCTTGACCAATAGCAAGATAGCAACAACCAAGATTGAATAGTGCTGAGATGTTGTATGGTTCGTTATGTATTATTTCTTCATAGCAAGAAATTGCATCAGCGAACTGTTCATTTTTTTGATATTCCATTCCTGTTTCAAGGGATGGGATTGCGTGGATGTGGATGTGAATAAGCACAGTGTCGTTATTATTCTCGCGCTCGCCCTGAACTTGTTGAAGGGTTTCTTTGAGCGCTCGAAGACATCCTTCAAGCCGTCCTTCGCCGAGGCTTCGGAGGCCAGGCGGGTGTTTACTGCTGAGCAATGTCGAAGCATCAGGACGAGCGGAGGAGAAAATACAAAAAAGTTTGATATTATTTTTTTTCATTATTTTTCCCTATATGTTTTGCGAGTTCAACAGCAACTTCTTTAATCATAGATTGCCAATCACCTGGCGTAGGTTGTTTGAATAGGCGAGTGATGTTTGGATACCATGGAGAATCATTGCGATCTATCATCCAGCGCCAATCAGCAGGGTTCGGGAGCATAATCCATGTTGGTGTGCCAAGCCCACTTGCAAGATGGCTGATTGATGTATCAACCGTGATAATAAGATCGAGATTTTTTATTACCGCAGCAGTATCCATAAAACGACCATTGCTCTGATCAAAATCACCATCAAACGTGATAATGCGCATGCCTTCTGGTAAATCCTTAAGTTGATCGGTGCCGGTTGTTTTTTGCAGGCTGTAAACAGTTACGCCGGGAACGTTGCAAATAGGTGCAAACTCTTTTGGATGTACTGATTTTTGGGCAACGGTTGCGCGTAATAATGGTGTTGCATAGTTATCATTTCCTTGCCAACAGATGCCAATTTTAAAGTTTTTATCCGCGGATAATTTTTGTTTCCAATCAGCTACTAATTTTTCATCAGCATAAAGGTATGGAATTTCACAGGGAACAGTATCAAGGCGTGTTTTCAGAACATACGGTAATGATAACAATGGTGAATGAACATCAAAGTGTGGGGGGGTGTCATCGAGTGAAATCACTTGATCGATATGTTTGCAACGTTTCATGAGGGTGACGAGTGGTTTTTGTACTGCAGCAATAACAATGCCATTTTTTTCTTTGATCAATTTCGCGTAACGAATAAATTGAAACGTATCGCCAAGCCCTTGTTCTGCGTGAATTAAAATTGTTTTGCCTTGTAAATCTGATCCATCCCAGCGTGGTTCAGAGTAGCTGCGCAATGATCCTTGAGAAGGGCGGTCTGTAGCGCCATTCATATCCATGCCATCCGCGTTCAAAATCGCCGATTACAAGATACGCAAGGCCGCGACTAAAGAGTGCCTCTGCATGGTTGGGATTAAGCTCGAGTACTTTATTATAGTAAGGGAGTGCTTGATCCAAGTAACCAAATTTTTTGTAAGTGAATGCAATGTTGTATAAAATTGATGGATTGTTTGGTAGTTGACGGTTAAGATCTTGGTATATTGCGAGTGATTCATCAAGTCTGTTGACGGTGTTATAAACATTAGCAAGTTCAAAGGTTAAGTTGATATGGCCTGGTTCAAGGGTAAGCCCATCAGTAATAATATTAAGTGCTTGATTAAAAAGATGTTTATCATTGTAAACGCGTGCAAGTAATAGACGCGTGTCAGGGTCATTGGGGTTAAGAATGAGTGCTTGTTTAAATGGTTCAATTGCATCGCCTGCTTGTTTGACATCCGTCATTACTTTGCCAATTTGAATGTATGCACGATAGTGATCTTTTTTATGCTGAATTGTTTTTTTATACGCATATAACGCCTCAGAATATTTTTTTGCATAATAGAGTGCTTGACCAAGATTGAAAAATATCTGTGCGCAGGTGGGATTTAATGCAAGTGCTTGTTTGTAAAATGCAATTGCTTCATCATACTGTTCTGCGGTAAAAAGGCCATTTGCATGTTTGCTGAGTGCTTCAAAAGATTGGTAGTCGATATATGAGTGTGGTTGTGGTTTTTTGAGATAATTTTCTATTGCGGTAAACGTAACTTGTTTGTTTGCATTGCAAAGGGATGTAGTGAGTAGTAGAAGGATTACCCTTCGATACATTCTCCTGTGGAGAACACTCAGGGCGAGCGGGAAGAGAAATATATTATTCTTAAGGATTGCGGTAAATTCTAGCCCGCTCGTCCTGAGTGCCACCGTAGGTGGTGTATCGAAGGATGGTGCGGAAGAAAAACGTAGAATAGTTTGTTTAGTTGTATTCATAAAAAACTCCTTTTTTGTGCGCTTCTATTTCTGCTTTGTTATACACAAAAAAGGAGTTTTAATCAATTTGATTAATAGTCTTTACCCATTTGCCCATTTGTGGTATGATGTGTTATAAGAGGTACCAATTATGAAAAAAGAAACAAAATACGTAAAAATAGATTCCCGTAATCGTATTACCATACCAAAAAAGCTATCTGAGGGCATGTCTCATCTGTATGAGATATATGAGAAAGATGGGAAGATTATTCTTGAGCCAGTTTATGAGGTTCCTAAAGAAGAAAAATGGTTGTTTGATCCTAAAAATAGGGCAATCGTTGATGAACTTAAGGCAGCACTCAAAGAAAAGGCTCACATAAGAATAGATTTAAGCCAATTTGAAGAAGAATAATTAATGACTTTTATATTGGAATATTCGGACACAGCGGCGAGACATTTTATGAGTCTCAAGGCTGATTCTTCGAAACATAGAATTTTCAAGGACGTTGTTAAAGCTTTGCGGTACATGGAAAGTAATTTGCGGCATCCATCTTTAAACACTCATGAATACCATACTCTTAAAGGTCCTGGCGGTGAAAAGGTATTTGAGTCATATGCCCAACAAAAAACGCCTGGAGCATATCGAATATTTTGGCACTATGGTCCTGGTAAAAATATCATTTCAATATTAGCAATTATACCTCATCCTTAAAATTTGATTACAAAACACGATCAAAGAAAAATCAAAACAATTGGCTAAAAAAAAGTGTTGTATAGTACTTGCAAGTACTATACAACACTTTTTTTAATAAAATCAATTTACAGTTCGCTTGGCGTCCACTTATTAATATATTCAACAAGAGGCGCAATGCTTTTTTTTGTAAGGGATGAAACAACAACGTGTGGCTCGTATTGTTCAATGGCTCCCGCTAAAAGCGTTGTATCAATTTTGTCGGCCTTGTTAAATACATAGAGTATTGGTGTTTCAATATTGAGGTCTTCAAGGATGTCGTTAACAACATGGATATGGTTTCGCCAGCCTGTATCGGCAATATCAACAACATGTAATAATAAATCAGCATAATGTAATTCTGAAAGTGTTGATTTAAATGCGTCAATTAATCGTGGAGGGAGTTGTTGAATAAATCCAACGGTATCAGAAATGGTACCCTTTTTTGTGCCATGAATAAACAGTGAGCGTGTTGTTGTATCAAGGGTTGCAAACAGTTTATCTTCCGCCAAAACATTACTGTTGGTCAGTATGTTTAATATGGTTGATTTACCCGCGTTGGTATATCCAATAAGACAGACATTGGGCTCATTGTTGTTCAAGCGTTGTTTGCGGCGTGTTTCGCGCGCACTGTGCATTTTTGCAAGATGTCTTTTGATTTGTAAAATACCATCTTCAATATGACGGGTTTCTTTTTCTTTTGCCGTTTCACCAAAGCCGCCACGAACACCAATGGCGCCACATTGTTGGCCAAAATGGATACCGCGACCAGAAAGGCGTGATTTTTTATGCTGTAGTTGAGCGATGGCAACTTGGAGCTTACCTTCTGCGGTATGAGCTGATTTTTCGAAAATTTCTAAAATAAGTTCAGTTCTATCAAAAATGTTACAATCAAATAATTCTCCCAAATTGCCGGCTTGGCGTGAAGAAAGAGGTTCAGATATAATTACCTGCTCAATTCCGTTTTCATCGCAAAATAACTTAATTTCATCTCGTTTACCCTTGGTTAAAAAATAACCAGGATCAATGGTACGAATTTTTATATTAAGCTCTTCAGCATCACGGACACCATTGGTGCGTGCTAAGTTACGAAATTCTTCAAAATAGGATTCCGTATTAGCAACATGATTTTGTGGCGATTGTACGCCCAGAAGGAGGGTTTTTGGGTAGACTACCGTAGAGGTTGCTTGTCTTTTCATGATTTTTTGCCTTATTTAAAAAAAGTGCTGCGCACTTTTCATCGTATTAAGCTTGTATGTGTTTCCCGCGCTCGCCCTGACCCTTCGGCAAGCTCAGGAGTAAACACCTGCCTTGAGAACTTGCAGTGCCTGCCGAAGCCTTGGCGAAGGCAGGTTGAAGGGTTTCTTAGAGCGCTCGAAGAGATCCTTCAACAGGTTCAGGACGAGCGCGAAAAGGCAAGAATGATCGGGTTGTCTATATTCTTCTTTGTAATTATAGCATAAGTATCAAAAAAATGTAGCGAGGGAACCATGAAAGTGGATTTGTTGATTAGCCAATATAGTTTTTAAGCAATTCTATAATTTTATTATAGTTGACTATCGCTAACATAGTTAGGGCTAAGGCAATAATTGAAAATTTCATTGATTGCTGTTTTTGTGATTGTTGTTTCTGTTCCAATTTCTTTAAATATTCTCCAGGTGTTGCTTCATTTATTGATTGTCGGTAATGTTTCAAAAACTCATGATCTGTTAATTTTTGATTTTTCCAATAAGGTATATTGTCTAGAAGTGGAAGGAATGATTGATTTTTTTCTATAACGAGCATTTTAATGGCTTCCATATCCTCTATCATTGTACCACTCATTACTCTTATCTGTGTATAGTCAATAAAGTCAGATAAAATGTCGTTTCTCATGGTAGGATATCCTTGAGTATTCATTAAGACTTTTGCACGATTTAAGCTACAACTAGTTTGATTTTTGATATATTTTACATACTCAGTTATTTCCTTGGCATTCTTGGAATTTATTAGTTCATCAATATACTCATTGGTTGTTTTAAGGGAATCGTTTCTAATGCTCAGGTGCGGATTAAATGGCTTGATTTGGTTTTCAGATGCTATAGTGATAAATCCTATATTTATTGTCAATAGAGCGATAAGATAATAATAGTTCATAAAATCCTCATTGTTAATTTTGATTATTCTTCTTTGTAATTATAGCACAGATGTGCTCAATGGTATAGGCGGATATGGTTAGGCTGGGGTTGGATTTTTCATCTTTTTCTTTTTCCAATGTTTTTTTTAGAAAAAGTCTGATATTTGTGCTAGGATAGACGCATAAAAATAAGCAAATTCTTTTTCCTTAAAAGGGCTTTTGGTATGTTTGATTTTCTTTCACAAAAATTTTCATCATTGTTTTCTGGTCTTGAAAGTACTAAAAAATTAACAGAACAGAACATTCAAGAAGCGCTTGAGGCGGTGCAAGAGGCGCTGTTGGAGGCCGATGTTCCGTATGGTGTGGTGCAAACATTCATTGCATCAGTAAAAAAGGATGTTGTTGGGCAGAAAATAGTGGGGGCGTTAAAGCCAGCAGAGCAGTTAATGACGGTGGTTCAGCGTAAGATTGTTGATTTTCTTGGTGGTGATGATGCAACATCGTCATTTTCATTTCCGTCAACCGTGATGGTTATGGGGCTGCAAGGTTCAGGAAAAACAACGACCATTGGTAAGTTGGCGTATAAAATTAAAAAAGATGCTGAAAAAAATAATATCACTCAAAAAATTCTTGTTGGTTCAATAGATTTTTATCGTCCGGCAGCAATAGATCAACTTGAAGTGCTTGCACGTCAGGTTGATGTTTCTTTTTACCGTGCACAAAGCACTGATCCAGTTGTGGCAGCAAAAGAGATTTTTTCTTTTGGCCACAACAATGGCTACCATGTTATTTTGCTTGATACTGCGGGTCGCTTGCACATTGATAATACCATGCTGCAGGAGTTGCAAGAAGTTGATGCGCTGCTGCGTCCTGCGTATAAAATGTTAGTTCTTGATGCAATGACAGGGCAAGAGTCGCTGGCGGTGGCAAAAGCCTTTGATGATACAATAGGATTTCATGGGGCTGTTTTGACTAAGATGGATAGTGATACACGCGGTGGAGCGGCATTTGCATTCCGTTTTGTGTTAAAAAAGCCGATTGTTTTTGTTGGTGAAGGTGAAAAAGTTACCGATCTTAATACTTTTTATCCTGATCGTGCGGCAGAGCGTATTCTTGGTATGGGCGATATTCGCACCTTAATGGAGCGTGCAGAAGAGAAGATTTCTGCTGCTGAGCAAGAAAGGGCGGAAAAGGCGCTTAATTCAGGAACATTCTCATTGCAAGACTTCGCCAATCAGATGGCAATGATGAATAAGTTAGGTTCTCTTTCACAATTATTGAAATATATGCCAGGTTTGGGCGCAAAAATTTCTCCTGAAATGATTCAAAGAGGAGAAGTTGAATTGGTTAGATTCCGTGCAATTATTTCTTCCATGACATTAAAAGAGCGTCTCAATGCCAATATTCTCAATAATTCAAGAATGGAACGGGTTGCAAAAGGGGCGGGGGTGGCTGTTCCGGATGTGGCTAAGCTATTGAAACGCTTTGAAGAAGCGAAACAATATGTTAAGCTATAAAATAAGTTTGGCCTTATTAAAGGCCTCGTTAATAAGAAGATATGTACATATTTTTCAGTTTTAGTAAGGATACTTTCTATGGCAGTTAAAATTCGTTTGTCCCGTATTGGAACAACAAATCGACCTTTCTATCGTGTTATAGCAACTGATGCTCGTAACAAAAGAGATGGTGAGATTCTCGCAAATGTTGGTACTTTTGATCCGATCAATGGTTCTGTAATTCAATTCCATGAAGATATTTATCAGGCATGGTTGGCTAAGGGTGCAATTGCGACAGATTCAGCAAAAAAAGTTTATCGTTTGTACAAAAAATCTGGTACATCGACCATAGCTCCCGCTGCAGCTGTAGCAAAAGAATCTGTTCAAGCAGAAAAAACTGCAGAAGAAGCAGTATAAGGCGATAGCATGATAAAAGAATTGGTCACTTTTGTAGTGCAGCAATTGGTTTCGCATCCACAAGACGTTGTCGTGAGTGTTACTGAAAAAGATGATATAAATCTTTTTGAAATCAAAGTATCACCAGAAGACCGAGGACGTGTTATTGGAAAAGAAGGGCATACAATTAAATCATTGCGTGCTTTGATTGATGTAGCATCACCTTATGGAAAAAAAGTTTCACTTGAACTGTCTCGGTAATCCTTCGATACACCCCTACGGGGCACTCAGGATGAGCGCAAAATATAATGAATATATCAATTCTTACTGTTTGTGATCAGTTATATGAGCCATTTGTGCATACCAGTTTGGTTGGACGTGCGCAAGAAAAAGGGATTGTACATATCGATGTACAATCGTTTTTTACGTATGTACAGCCAAAATCGCGCATTGATGCGCCTACTTTTGGTCCCGGAGCAGGGATGCTTATTCGTCCTGATGTTGTTCAAAAGGCAATAGAGGATAAAGAGGCTCGTTATGGTAAGGCATTTAAGATTTTCTTTTCGCCCCGTGGTGAAAAAATGGATCAGCGTGTCTTTGAAACTATTGCAGCTCGAGCTCAGGAGTTGGGCCATTTGATGATTATACCTGCGCGATATGAAGGAATGGATGCGCGTGTAGAAGACGAATACGCAGACATGATTTTATCCGTGGGTGATTTTGTTATTATGGGTGGCGATGTTCCGGCAATGTTACTCATTGAAGGCGTGCTACGCTTAATGCCTCAGGTTGTAGGTAAAGAAGAATCAGTGTGCCGTGAATCGTTTAACGGTCCGTTCGTTGATTTTCCATCATATACTGAGCCTGTTGAGTGGAAGGGTAAGCGAGTTCCTGACGTGCTTCGTTCCGGTAATCATGCAGCTATTGAAAAATGGCGCAGTGAACATTCGGTACAAAAGACCGTACGGGAGCATTTTTTATGGTTACGCTCTCAGGCACTTACTGATAATGATAAAAAGTTAGCGCGTCAGTATATTCCTTCTCATTATGTCGCTCTTATGCACAGCGATGTGCTTGTTGGGCAAGAGAGAAAGCCTGGTTTTACATCGGTGACATCTATTGATATTCATGATATTGCACGGTCATCAAAGACGTATGGTGTAAAAGAATTTTTTATTGTAACACCATTGCTTGATCAGCAAAAAATTGTTCAAAAGATGCTTGATTTTTGGAAAAAAGGAATTGGGTTTGAGTACAATAGGTGTCGTTATGATGCCATTCAATTGGTACAGCTTATTGAATCTCTGAATGAAGTTATTAAAAAAATAGAAGAACGTGAAGGTAAAAAGCCGCTTGTTGTGGCAACATCAGCTCAGCTCGGTGATGCACAGCAGGTTGTTTCTTTTTATGACCAAAAAAAGGTATGGGCAAGTGATAGGCCGGTATTGATGATTTTTGGTACAGGCCAGGGGCTTTCGCCATCAATCATTGAGCAATGTGATTATCTTTTATTGCCGATTGATGGGTTTTCTGAGTTTAATCATTTATCAGTACGATCAGCCGTTGCGATTATTCTTGATAGGTGGCTTGGGGTTAGCCCACAACGAGCTTGAGGTAATATCATTTTTGGGTTATATTTAAAAATATTTATATGAACACGATGTGCCCTTCCGAAACTTTAGTAAAAGTAGGGCGAAAGAGGATCTCGCATGAAAGCAGCATTTTACACAAAAGAAACGATTCGCAGTATTGGTATGAAAAACCGTGAACTTCCAACATTTGGAATTGGTGACACGGTTGTTGTATCGCAAAGTATTAAAGAAGCAGGAAAAGAGCGCTTACAAGCATTCCAGGGCAATGTCATTGCAATTCACAAAAAAGGCGTATCGAGCACCTTTATTGTGCGTAAAATTGCTGACAATTCAATTGCCGTAGAACGTATTTTTCCTTTCTTTTCACCGCTTATTAAAGAAGTAAAAGTACTTGGTAAAGGTGATGTTCGTCGTGCTAAGTTATATTACCTTCGTAAAAGAGTTGGTAAAGCAGCACAAGTTAAGCAAGTTGTTGAAACAAAAGCTTCAATTGCAAAACGCAAAGCAGATCAAAAAGCGACTGTTGCTGCGTCTGAGTAATTATGAATCCTATCAGAGGGGATTTGGTAGTCGTACGTTGCGTTATGATTATGTTTTGTTTGCTTTTTTCCTCTTGCACAAAACAACAATCATGTCGGCAAAAAAAAGGTATTGAACAATTGCGTGATACAGCTCAAGAAGATTATCTTGATACTGTTATTCAGCAGGAAGCAATGCTCGTCGATGTTCCAATTCCCCTTTATGATGAACGCATTATCCCATCATTTTCTCATGCTCCTGAATCCGATACATTAACTTTTGGTTATAAAAGTCCATTATCTCGCGAACAAGCAATTGATTTTTTTCTCAATCAGATGGAACGATTAGGGTGGAAACATCTTGTCATTTTTGAAGGTGTTGAATCATTATTGCAGTTCGAAAGTCCCGATCGCTATTGCACTGTTGTTATAAAAAATTCTGACATCTCATCATCAAGCACATGCATTTTTATCTATATAAAAAGAGCAAGCACGGATGCTTGCTCTTGATAGTGGGTTTAGGATGGAGAGTTATGATGAATTTATCTTTTGCGCAGTTGTTTTTGTAACACGCTTATTTCTTCTTTTAATGCCTCATTTTCATCCATACAGTCTTCAAGTTGTTGTTTTATTGAACGATGTTTTCGGCGTGCTTTGCGCGCTTGTTGTGTTTCATAATTATCATAATCGTATCTGCGACGACTACTTGCTACCATTGAACCAACTGCAAGTCCTCCTAGAGCACCATAGGCCGCTCCTCTGCCGCCACCAGCGAGTCCGCCAATTGCAGCACCAGTTAGGACAGGGGTTGTGATATCTCTACCATAATCACAATGAGTTGGGAGGTTAGCAAAGCCTAAGCAGCTGAAAAGAAAAAAAGTAACTTTTTTCATGTTTTTCATATGTGTAGTTCCTTTTATTCTCTATTTCTTGCTCGTGCAGCACGTCTTTCTTCGCGTCGAGCTTCACGCTCGTTTCTTCTCTCTTCTCTTCTTTCTCTTCCACCAAATAATCCGCCAACAACACCAGTAGTAACATCAGCCGCACCTTCAACAGTACGTTCGGCCGCATAACCAGTATCTTCAACAACATCGCCTACATTGTAACCTGGTCTAATTCCGTGATGGTAAACACCAGCTTCATCATACCAACCAGCAGATACAGCCGAAACAGTTGCTATAGCAACGAATAATGCGATTAGTTTTTTGTTCATCATGAGTGGACTCCTTCAATTAATACGGTTTATGAATTCTTCAATCTTCGATCTTCTTTTTTTCTTTGAATCTTTTCTTGTTTCTCTTGATATTTTCTTTGAGATTCTCTTCTTTGGTCTTCTCTTTTTTGTTGAGCTTTTCTCTCTTTATCTTTTAATTCGCGAGACGCTTCTTTTCGCGCCTGCGTGTCTTGTGGCTCATCGGAAAATCTACCGAGAGTTGCGACATCAAGAGCTTCTGTAACAATATCTTCATGCCAGTTGCCGTATTGGTCATAGTACGCAGATGCAACTGAGACACCTGCGAGGGCAATGAGAACAATAAGACTATTGATATTCTTCATGTACTATCTCCTTTATTTATAGAGTATTTTGTATTCTCTTTTATAATACAGATAGAAATATAACAATAGCAATAGTTTAATTGTTTTTTTTTAAAAAAATATTAAATGAGCGATTGGATCGTCTTTTTACTCAGCAATTTTGTGGGCGATAAGATGCATTTTTCCTGCTCCAAGGAATAAAATAAGGTCATTTTTGGCGGCAGATCGTTCTATTGCCTGTTTTATTTGCGTGAAATCATCTTCAAATGGGACATATTGAATAATAAAGGGGGGGTTGAGGGCTGTCAGTTCTTGTACAAACCGTTCGCTGGTGATTGTTGGGATGGGATACTCTCCGGCGGAGTAAATATCGGTAAAAATGAGGGTGTCGATAGCGCTTGTGGCAAAGGTGGTGAGAAAATCATTCCATAATTTTTGGGTACGAGTGTAGCGGTGTGGCTGAAATACCACGATGAGTTTATTATGTGCTCGTTTACGAGCGACCTTCAGTGTATATTCAATTTCTTTTGGATGATGACCATAGTCATCAAAGATTTCAGCGCCTTTGTAGGTGCCATGGAATGAAAATCGTCGCTCAACACCACCAAAAGTGGCTAAGCTCTTTGCAATTATTTCAAAAGAGATTTCAAGTTCTTGCGCAAGTGCAATTGCTGCTAATGCATTATAAACGTTATGCAAGCCGGGCATTGGTAGCATGATAGTGCCAAGCGGGGTGAGATTATTTTTTGTGTGTACGGTAAACAGTGAGTGATCAGCGTTGAGAATGATATCCTGTGCATAAAAATCTGCGTGCCTGTCCGCCCCTTCGACGGAGCTCAGGATAAACTCCGCTTTAGCGAAGGAGGATTCTATGCCGTATGATATTGTTTTAACATGGTCAAGGGGCATGAGCGAGCGTATGTTTTCGTCATCAATACATACAATTGCTTTGCCATCAACAGGAAGATTGTTAAGGAATTGTTTAAAACATTGTTTGATATCATCTAAGTCAGTGTATGTTTCCAGGTGTTCCAAATCAATATTGGTGATGACTGCAAGCGTTGCATGTAGTTGTAAAAAAGAGCGATCACTTTCATCAGCTTCAGCGACCAAAAAATCACCTTTGCCCATGCGAGCGTTAGATGAAAGATTTTTTAATTGTCCGCCAATGACAACAGTCGGATCCATTTTTGCTTCAATTAAGATGTGGGAGATGAGAGAGGTTGTTGTTGTTTTTCCATGCGATCCAGCAATTGCTATGCTATATTTTGTGCGCATAAGTTCCGCGAGCATGCATGCGCGGGAAATTGTTGGAATGCCACGCGCTTGAGCTTGTGCAATTTCCGCCGTTACTGCCGGAATTGTGGTGGCATACATGGGGATGTAGACAAGGGTATCAATGGTTGCATCATTACACTCAATTGAGTTGTTGCCTTTATATACCGTGCAATCGAGACTTCTCAGCTGCGCAACGGTATCCTGCTCAGTATCAGGATCACATCCAGAAATGGTGTAACCACTTTGCTTTAAGATGGTGGCTATACCACTCATTCCTATTCCGCCAATACCAACAAAATGAATGTGTGATTTTTTTGTATACATAGAAGTGCTTTGCATCTAAAATATGTTAATCTATTCATTAATTTATATGTTTTTAAAAACACTGCAACGTGAGATGGAGATGCTATTTATGAAAAAATATAGTGGAGTATTGTTATTGTTTATTGTTCAAAATATTTATGCAATGGAATTGGATCCCTTTGATAGATGTATCGAATATGATGGTAAATGTCAGTTAGTTGCCAAGTATTTGTATAAATATCCCAAAGGAAAAAATAAGAACGAAGCATGGCAAATTGAACGTTTTTTGGAAGATACGATATCAGAATGTGTAACTATTTTGCCATGGCAGGTCAAAAAATATAAAAATATTTTAGCAACTAAGGACGCCGAAGAATATTTGCATGCTATCTATAAAGAGGAACTTTCACAGGATTTAAGGCAGAAGATTTTTACACAAGCATTATCTTATTCGGCCGAAGACTATTATGCTACTCATAATAGTCTTCAATTTTTAGAGAAATGCCAACCATGGGGTCTTCCACGTTATAATTCTTCTGCCATAAAAAATTTTTACAAACCATATTTTTTGGCTGAGATACATGAAGAAGATGTTTGTATGCATTTTTCCGGTTTAGATGATAATGTGCCAAAGAGTACAAGACTTCAACACAGTTAAACTTGTTAATACTGCAGGACAGCTTGTTAACAGATGCTCGGTTGGTTATGACTGTGAGATGAAATTAATAAGAAAATTAATTTCTTTTTTGGATAAAAAAGATGAAAGAGTAAATAAGTTTAAAATAATGTTTAATCATTACATTGAACAACTTTCTCAGATAAATGAGGAAGAAAATGGTGTTAACATGTTTACTTTCCTTCTCAGCCAGTTTAAAGATTTAACAAAGCATATTGTATATCTTTATACAGGAAGAGATCGATTAACATAAAAATTACAGCATCTCTCGTAATTTACGCAATTTATCCTTTAGATCGATAATTTGCTGCGAGAGGTGTTCAATTTTATCATGTTCAAGAGTATTGATGATTGTTTTTTTGGGTTCATCCATGGTTGTTTTTTGTGAAGCAATGATAGATTCACCTTTTGCTGATATCTTTTCTCTCAGTTTCTTTTTTGCTCCGGAAATGGTGAAGCCTTCTTCGTAAAGAAGTCGTTTGATTAATTCAAATCTTTTAAGATCATTTTCGTCATAGAAGCGTTGGCTGCCTTGAGAGCGCTTTGTTTTTATACTAAATTCTTTTTCCCAAAAACGTACAACGAAGCGTTCAACTTCAAGTTTAGTTGCGAGTTCACCAATGCGGAATTTTCTTTTTTGCATTTTCATAATAAATCTTCCTTTTTTTATTTTTTCATAGCTTTTAAGTTGTGGAGTGCGCTAGATGAAAGATCTTTTTCATGGTATCATTAATGTGATAAATTAGTCAATTTTTATGAAGGTGCCGGTATGAATGTTAAAGACTTGGTTTTGCCAATTGGTTTGGCGATTGTTAGTGTGTTTGCGTTGAATTATTTTTTTCCTGGTAGCACGTCAAAAGAAGGTGTTGAATCAACGTTTATTGCTCCGCGTGAAAAGAAAGAGTATAAGCCGCTCAATGTAGAAGTTGATTTTTATGATCAAAAGCGCACTGCTCAGCCGCGCATAACAGATTGTGAAACAGATTGGGCATATATAAGTTTTTCAACTGATGGCGCATCTCTTGAAAGTATAGATTTTAAAAGAGAATCTAATGGTCATATTAAAACTATTCGTACTATTTTTCCGGTAGCAGATACAGAACGAGAAAATAGATGTCTTTTGGTGGCATTACAGAATGCAACACCGTTTTTTTACACCCTATTATCATCAGAAGAAAATGATACTAGTTATGAGTTGATTTATGTTGGAAGTAATGATGAATGTGTGGTGCAAAAAAGGTTCGATATTGATAAACATAGACCAAAAATTGATTTATCAATTGAAGTTGCGCCAAAAAATGGTAATAATTCTCACATAGAACCACGCGTTTTCTTTCCCGCACCTCTCATGCCAGATCTTAAAGAAACAGATGTTATTTCATCAATTGTGATTGATCAGGCTGATCTGTTTGCAAAGAAGCAAGTATCTCAACTTGATGTTCATCGTGGATGGTTTAATCCGGCGTTATTTGGTGCTGACAATCGTTATTTTATTCATTCATTGATTAATGATGAAAATCATTTTGCTCAACGAGCATATTACAAGCTTGAAGAGAGAACACATTTATTTTCAATTCTTGAAGGCCCAACGGTTACTGAAAAAACGTCATGGATGTTGTCTTTCTATTTTGGACCTAAGGAACTCAGTGCATTGGCGGCGGTTGATACACGTTTAGAAAAAACATTGGATTATTCTGGCATGCTTTCATCGCTTGCTAAATTGATGCTCTATCTTTTGAACTGGCTTTATAAATTCTTCCACAATTATGGTTTAGCGATCATCGCGCTGACATTGCTGATTCAGGTTTGTTTATTGCCGGTTTCTTTGCGCAATAATGAAGAAAAATTTAAAAAACAGCAGCAGGAATATCAAAGACAGTTGGCGTTAATTGAACAACGTTTTGCGGGACAACCAGAAAAACTGCTTGCAGAGCGTACTGAATTGATTCGGAAAAATGGGTTGCCGGGTATTGGTTGTTTGCTGCCACTATTGATTCAGTTGCCAATTTTTTTTGCATTAAGTCGCGTGCTTTCCAGTTCATTTGAGTTGTATCAGGCGCCAATGTTATGGATTTCTGATCTTTCTTTGCGTGATCCATATTTTATACTTCCTGTGTTGGTTACGCTTATGATGCTCATGCAAGATATGAAAGGTGATGCTCAACAACGTATGAGTAAAATTGCAATGGCATTTGTGTTTGGTGCGATTACATCAAGTTTTGCAGCAGGGCTTACGCTTTATATTCTTATGGGTAGAGTTTTTGGTTTTATTCAAGCAAAAATTATGACTTATTTTAAATTGGTATAAGTATGTTAGAAGAGTTGCCGACGCTTGCGCATTTGTTAAAAGTATTGCAGCAGGTTCCTTATCTTGCTTCAAAGAATTTGTATCGTGTAGCAGCACATTTTTTGGAAATGCAGCCACAGCAAATAGCGCAGTTTTGTGCAGCCTTAGAAGTTGCAAAACAAAGGCTTAAAAAGTGCGAAAGCTGTTTTTATTGGCAAGAGGTATCTACACCTTGTATATTTTGTTCATCATCAAAACGTGATCAAACAATGGTGTGTGTTGTTGAGACGTGGCAAGAAATACTTGCGATAGAAAAAACACGTGGATATCTTGGCGTATACCATGTACTTGGTGGTTCAATCTCTCCGCTTGAAGGTGTTAGCGCTGACGATTTGACGATTGATCAACTGTTGGTGCGTGCTGAAAATGGGATTGTAAAAGAGTTAATTTTGGCGACCAATCAGACTCCTGAGGGTGAGGCGACTGCTACGTATATTGCGCGTAAATTAAAGGGTAAAAATATTATTATTTCTTGTTTAGCGCGCGGATTGCCGGTTGGTTCATCACTTGAAGGTATGGACCGCTTAACCGTATTTAAAGCCTTATCAGAGCGGCGTCCATTTTAATAATAAAATTTTTAAAGGTATGTTTATGAAATCAGATTTTTTTGGTGGCTTAGCGCCACGCACGGAGCAGCTTTCTGTTTATTCGTTACGAAGAAAAGAGCTTGTTGAATCAATTAAATTAGCGTTTCCGCAAATTTCGCACGGTATGGTTGTGTTGTTTGCAGCCTTTGAACAAGGTAGTGAGCGGTTTAGACAAGATAAAACATTTTTTTATTATACCGGTGTGAATGAGCCGGGAACGGCATTGGTGATTGATTTGGCGGGAAAATCAACATTGTATATTCCTAATTGTTTTGAGAAACGCGCGCAATGGATGACGTTGCCAGCAGCTTTGGTTAACCGTGATGCAAAGGCGCTTGGTGTTGATGCGGTTGAATTGCTGGGTGATGAGTGTGAAACATATGAATTAAATCCCTATTTCTCTGAACATGAATATGCGCACATGATTGCACGTATGAAAAATGTTATTGCACGCGGCGGGTCACTGTTTTCAACGGCGCCAAATAATGGCCATGAATATGTAAACACTCGTTTTACGTTTGATCATTTACAAAAATTTATTTCTGACGTACAGAAGTCTATTGTGGATATTTCATCGATTATAGCGAGTAGCAGGCGACGCAAAGATGTTGGTGAAATAGAACATGTTTATCGTGCGATAGAGATTACTGAGCTTGCACATGAGTCGGCAGTTCAGGCTATTAAGCATGAGGCTTTGGAGGCGGAAGTCCAGGCTTCTTTAGAGTATATGATGATAGCATCTCATGCGCGACCAGCATTTCCAAGTATTGTAGCCAGTGGTAAAAATGGTACGGTGCTGCATTATAATCAAAATAGTGGCACGCTCAAAAATGGTGATCTTTTGGTTGTTGATATTGGGGCTGAGTTTAATAATTATTGTGCCGATTTGACGCGCACTTACCCAGTATCAGGGGCGTTTACCAAACGCCAGAAGGAATTGTACAACATTGTTCTTGAAACTCAAACTTACATTGCATCGCTTGCAAAACCTGGCATCTGGCTTAAAAATAAAGATAAAGCTGAACAATCTCTTCATCATTTAGCGGTTAAATTTCTAGCCAAGCGTGGCTATGACAAATATTTTCCGCATGGAATTGGACATTTTCTTGGCCTTGATGTGCATGATGTTGGTGATTATTCTCTCCCTCTTCAAGAAGGAGATGTTATTACGATTGAGCCAGGGATTTATATTGCTGCAGAAAATATTGGAATTCGTATTGAAGACAATTACTGGATTACCAAAGAAGGTGCTATTTGTTTGAGTGAGCATCTGCCTAAAGAAGCAGATGATATTGAGGCTGTTGTGCAGCAAGCTCTCCGTGGTGAAACTGATGATGAAGATGATGACGAGTATGAAGATGATGAAGATTTTGATGACGAAGAAGATGATGTGTTTAATTAAAGATTAGGACGTCCTATGCAGTTAACATGGCTTTCTTTATTACCCCCGCTGGTTGTTGTTGGCGCAGTATGCATTACGCATCACCTGAATCTTTCGCTCGCAATGGGCATTCTTTGTGCCTCATTGATTGTAACTCAGGGTCAGTTGTTACCCGCATTAATGATGTGTGGGCAGAAGTTTGTGAACCATGTTTCTGATAGTGATTATATTTATTTATATCTTTTGCTTATCACCATCAGCTCACTGATCACGTTGCTTACGGTGACGGGTAGTGCCGCTGGTTGTGCGAGCATTATTGGTAAAAAAATTCGCACAAAGCGGAGTGTGGAAATGTCAGCAATTATGCTTTCGTTCTTGCTGAGTATTGATGATTATTTAAGTATTTTGACCGTTGGTTTTGTGATGCGGCCCATCGCGGATAGACTTGCGGTAGCGCGAACAAAGCTTGCATATATTGTGCGTTCATTAGCAGGGCCTTTGGTAATCATTATGCCCATATCAACATGGGCGGCAGCAGTGCTTGCGCAGCTTGATAATGCAGGAATTCATTTAAACGCGCCGAATAAAATTGTAGCAGATCCGTTTTATGTGTATCTCAAAACGATTCCATTTACCTTTTATTCAGTGCTTGTTGTGTTTTCAGTGTGGTTTGTGGTGACAACACGCATTGGGTATGGTTTAATTGCGCGCGATGAGCACAAGGCTGTTGCCGTTGAGGATGCATCGCACGGTGAATTGGTCACAGGTAATAATCAGCACTCACTTATAGAGTTGTTGATGCCCATTGCTATTCTGATTGGTGGTGTATTTATTGGCATATTATATGTTGGTAAGTACCATCTTTTTGGTGGTAACAATTCCTTTTTTCAGGCATTTAGGGAAAATGATAAAACGTTTTTAATTTTGTTCTTATCAGGGTTATGCGCGTTTAGCGCAAGCTTATTCCTTTCACTTTACAAGAAAATGGTTGCTGTTCTGCAGGTGCCTGCAATAGTATGGGAAGGGGTACGGTTGATGCAGTCTTCCATTATTATGGTTATGTGCGCGTCTATTCTGGGTAACTTTTTACGACTTAATTTGTATACCGGTGATTATGTTGCCTATTTGTTGTTTGGCACAGCACCATTGTATTTGATTCCGGTACTTTTATTTGTCACTTCATTAACGATAACATTAACAACCGGATCTGCATGGGGAACTTTTTCAATATTGATTCCTATTACGACGCAGATGCTCATTTCATTTTTACAGCTTGAAGCGCCGGTGATGCTTGATCAGATGCCTATTTTGTTTCCGGCATTAGGGGCAGTCCTTTCGGGAGCGGTATGCGGAAATCATATTTCTCCTTTTTCAGAAACAACCGTGATGACGGCAACAAGTACCGGAATAGCGCCATTGGACCATGCGCGAACTCAGTTTGGGTATGTGGTGCCGGTGGTCGTTGGTTCCTTTGTGGCGTTTATTGTGGCAGGGTTGATGATTGACAACGGGTTATTAGTGAGTTTCTGTGTTTCAATTGGTGCTGGTATTGGTGTAAATGTCCTGTTATTATGGGCAGGGAATAAGTTTTTCAAATAAGTGGTATGTTTTTAATCGTGGTAAAAACAAGGTTAAATAGCGTATTTTTATTGACCGTATTATAAATATTAGCTACTTTAGAACAAAGAGCCCCACTCTTAAAAAATTGATTACAATAATACTGTTTCACATAAAGGTGATGATTTATGAGTATGAATAAAGCGTTTTATCCACGCAAAGAAGATGTAGCAGCTGGATGGTGTCATATTGACGCTAATGGTAAAGTACTAGGTCGTTTGGCTACGTTTGTTGCTGATAGATTGCGCGGCAAAGATAAGCCACACTATACACCTCATACTGATTGTGGTGATTATGTTGTGATTACTAATGCTGAAAAAATCTTCCTTTCTGGCGACAAGTGGGAAGGTAAAGAGTATGTTACGGTATCTGGTTGGCAGGGTGGAAAGAAAGAAGTTTCTGCTAAAGATTTGCACAAAAAACACCCAACACATCTTATTGAGTTGGCTGTTAAGCGTATGTTACCTAAAAACAAGCTCAGCAGACAAATCATTAAAAAGTTAAAAATATATGCTGGATCAGAACATCCTCATGTTGCACAAAGCCCAACAGTAGTTGAATTAGAAATTCAAACACCGCGTGGCTAAGCAATAGTAAATAGTTATATCAAAAAAGAGCACTTCTTGAAAAGTGCTCTTTTTTTGCGTTGAATGGCTACTTTGACATCATCAGTATGAATTTTTTGGTGCGTATTACCTGGAATGTTTTAAAAAATTATTGCAATCTGAATAAGTTATTTGCTAATTTCAAGGTACGTAGAGGCCTCTACGGTAAAATAAGAGGCATAGTGCATGGTGCAGTATGCTTCAAAAAAACGTTTTCATAAAAAGGAGAAAAAAATGAAGACAAATATACAAAAAAGGCTGAATATTGGTTTATGTATTGCAATAATTATGATTCTTGCTGGTTCGACAGTGTCATACGGAATGGATATGAAGCTTTGGTCAGAAAGAGATAAAAAGATAGCTGCATTAGGAGTTATTGACCTTGAAATGTTTAGTAGATGGGTTGAATTGCCACATTTATATGCAGGCACATCGGAGAATAATCCCCTTTTATGGATTGTACAGAAAGCTAGTGATAAACAACTAGATCTTTTTGTGCGTATGAGTAAGGAGGGGCGGAATTTCAAGATCATCGGATATGGTGACGATCTTGATGCCTTCCAAAAGTTACCTAAACATGTAAAATCATATCTATCACACGTTTTTGGCTACACTATGCAATAGTTATGAAAAAAAGGCAGGATTTGAAGAATCCTGCCTTTTTTTACGTTTAAATGATTTATCGCAAATTAAAGAATGTAAGCACTGAATCAATATAAGGGCTTATGAGGCGGTTGGTATCATTGATGCTTAAATAAATGAATAAGATGATAAACATGATCCAGGTTGCGATGTGGATGTATTCGCGAATCTTGTATGGTATAGGGCGACGAATTATGGCTTCTATTGAATAAAATAATATTTGGCCGCCATCGAGTATAGGGAGTGGAATAAGATTAAGGACAGCCAAATTTATGCTGATTAGTGCCAAAAGAAGAAGAAAGATTTGCCATCCAGCGGTAGCGCTTTTGACGGTCATGGCGATGATCATGATTGGGCCACCAATTTTCTTTACACCTGTTCTGGTGAATAAGAGGCTAAATCCGAAAAAAGTGTCTCTTATCCAATTGTTGCATGTTGTGATGCCAAGAGAGACAGCTTCCGTGAAAGAGTGAGAAGGGGTTGGTACAGAATCAAATTCAACACCAAGAACACCAATTGATTCAATTTCGGTTTCTCTGCTGCCAATAAGAATGGTTTTTACAAATCGTTCGCCATCGCGTTCGATTACAAGAGTCGCTTGTCTCAGCGCAAGAGGTTGAATTATCTGCTGAATTTCTTGTAGGTTGTGTCCAACTTCTTTTTCATTGATCGATACAATGCGATCTCCCATGCGTAACCCACCCTTTTCTGCTGCAGATTGAGGGTGAATTGCTGAAATGATGGGGCGATGCGGCATGAGAGGGGTTTTAGGTATGCCTGTCATGAATAAAATAATCATGGTGACATAGGCGAAAAAGAGATTAAAAAGGATGCCGCCAAGCATAACGCATAGTTTTTGATAGAAGGGCTTGCTTGCAAAAGAACCTTCATCACTGGCAAAGGCTTCTTTTTGTTCGCCTTGGCCAACTTCAGCTGCCCCTGCTATTTCAACGTAGCCACCAAAAGGGATTGCTGAAAGGCAAAACTCGGTTTCACCTATTTTTTTTGTCAAAATTCTGGGGCCAAACCCGAGAGAAAATGAAGGTATACGAATTTTAAAAAGCTTAGCAAATAGAAAATGCCCAAGTTCATGGAAGCCGATAAGAAATCCCATCCCAAAAAATCCAAGCAGAATAAAAAAAAGTTGTTGTACAATCAGTGCCAGATGTGAAAAATACGGTATAGCCATATAAATAGTCCTTTTGTAGGTGATAAAAGTGTAAAAAAACTGTTTTGCTAATTGTGCAAAAATAAGCTATCATTAATAATAATATAAGTCTATTGCTTCTTATCTAGGGCGAATTCGTTTTGTGGATAGAGATCAATTGAATTGTTGAAAAAAGCTGGGTGTAGTATGCTTTTCTGGCGCTGACTATGAATTATTTTCTTGAAAAAATTCACAAAGAGGGTAAAATAGCAATTAGTCAACTTGAGTGCATTGTGTAGCGCGTCGGATTAAAAGTTGCGATTATATAATAAAATTATTTTTTATAACGTGATAATATAAGGGTTTGTGTACATGCCAACGATTAATCAATTATGTCGATTTGGTAGAGATAAAATTAAGGCGAAACCAAAAAGTCCTGCTCTTAGAAGAGGGTTGTTTCTTAAGGGGCCATTCGCAAAAGGGGTTTGTACCCGAGTTTTTACTACGACGCCTAAAAAACCTAACTCTGCGCTTCGAAAAGTTGCTCGTGTTAAGTTAACTACAGGTATCGAAGTAACCGCGTACATACCAGGCGAAGGTCATAATTTGCAAGAGCACTCTGTGGTTCTTGTCCGTGGTGGTCGCGTTAAGGATTTACCTGGTGTTAAATATCATATCGTGAGAGGCACATTGGATTGTGCAGGCGTAGATAAAAGAAGACAAGGCCGTTCTCGTTATGGCGCTAAGCGTCCAAAGAATAAATAAGGGATTTACATATGCCAAGGCGTAGGCAAGTCGAATTTATAAGAGAAGTTGGTGTGGATCCAAAATTTGGATCAGCATTGGTTCAAAAACTCATTAATGTTGTTATGAAATGTGGCAAAAAAAATTGCGCAAGAACAATCGTTTATGAAGCGATGGATTTGCTCGTAAAGAAAACAAATGGCGATGATAAAAAAGCATTAGAGCTTTTCAATCGTGCGTTTGAGCAAGTCGCTCCTTTCATTGAAGTTCGTTCACGCCGTGTTGGTGGTAGTACTTACCAGATCCCTCGCGAAGTGAGTGAAAAGCGTAGAAAAGCGTTGGCATTTCGTTGGCTTGTTTCATCTGCAAGAACCCGTTCTGATAAAACAATGGGCTTGCGTCTTGGGCGTGAGCTTTTAGATGCAAGTGAACTTAAAGGTGGGGCGGTAAAGAAAAGAGCAGATGTTCAACGTATGGCGGATGCAAATAGAGCATTCTCTCATTATGCATGGTAAGAGAGGATCGTTATGTCAGTGAAACAATATCCGTTAGAGCGATACAGAAATATTGGTATTGCGGCTCATATTGATGCGGGTAAGACAACGGTTACAGAACGTATTTTGTTTTACACTGGTATTTCCCATAAAATTGGTGAAGTGCATGAGGGTGAAGCAACTATGGACTGGATGGAACAGGAGCAAGAGCGCGGTATTACTATTACTGCGGCAGCAACTACCAGTTTCTGGAAAGATCATCAAATCAATATCATAGATACCCCAGGGCATATTGACTTTACTATTGAAGTTGAGCGTTCCTTGCGTGTTCTTGATGGTGTGGTAGCTGTCTTTTCCGGCGTGGAAGGTGTTCAGCCGCAATCTGAAACAGTATGGAAACAAGCTAATCGTTATAAAGTTCCACGTATTGTGTTTGTTAACAAGCTTGATCGTATTGGTGCTGATTACTTGCGAACTCTTCAGGGTATTAAAGCAAAGCTTGGTGCTAATGTTGTTGCGATGCAAATGCAAGTTGGTATGTCGGAAGATTTTACTTCTATCATTGATATTTTGACCCGAAAAATGGCTGTTTTCAAAGGTGAAAATGGCGAGATTACTGAATGGGTTGATGTTCCGCATGAGTATCAGGACAAGATGGAAGAATTGCATGCTAAGATAGTTTTGGCAGCATGTGATTTGGATGAAACTTTGGCTGAAAAATATCTCATGGAGGAAGAAATTACGCTTCCTGAAATAAAAGCTGCATTGCGTAAAGGTGTTGTTGAACTTAAAGTTGTACCAGCTTTTTGTGGATCTGCTTTTAAAAACAAAGGTGTTCAACTTTTGTTAGATGGTGTTGTTGATTATTTACCATCTCCTCTTGATGTTCCTGCAATCGAAGGTACAAACACCGATACGGGTGAAAAATTTCCTATTACATCTGATCCTAATGGACCGTTTTATGCTCTTGTGTTTAAAATAATGGCAGATCCGTTCGTTGGGGTTTTAAACTTTGTTCGTGTTTATTCAGGTGAATTAAAAGCGGGTTCTTATGTGTATAGTGTAAGAACTGGCGAAAAAGAACGTGTGAGTAGATTGCTTAAAATGCATGCAAACAAACGTGAAGAAATTACCAGTGTAAGAGCGGGTGATATTGCAGCGGTTGTTGGTATTAAAGATGCGCAAACTGGGGATACGTTGTGTATAGATAAAGCTCCTGTTGTGCTTGAATCTATTACTATTCCGACTCCGGTAATTTCTACTTCTGTTGAGCCGAAAAGTAAAGCTGATTATGAGAAAATGACTCTTTCATTGCGTAAAATGATGCAAGAGGATCCATCTTTTAGATTTTCTTATAATGAAGAAACTGGGCAAACCGTAATTTCTGGTATGGGTGAGTTGCATTTAGAGATCGTTGTTGATCGCTTACGCAGAGAACACAAAGTTGAAGTTGTTCAAGGTAAGTTGCAAGTTGCTTACAGAGAGACTGTTCTCAAGTTAGCTGATGCAGAAGGCAAATTTGTTCGTCAATCTGGTGGTCGCGGTCAATTTGGTCACGTTTGGATAAAAATGGAACCAATGGAGCGTGGCAAAGGATTTGAGTTTGTTAATGGTGTTGTTGGTGGGGCAATTCCGAGAGAATTTATTCCTGCTGTTGAAAAAGGTGTTCGTGAAACATTGAATGCCGGTGTATTGGGTGGATATCCAGTTGTTGATGTTAAAGTTACCCTGTACGATGGCTCATATCATGATGTTGACTCTTCTGAAATAGCGTTTAAAGTTGCCGCTTCAATGGCATTTAGAACGGCTATGAATCATGCGTCACCTGTGTTGCTTGAGCCAATTATGATGGTTAACGTTTATACACCAGATGAGCATATTGGTGATGTTATTGGGGATCTTAATTCTCGTCGTGGACGTATTTTGGACTCTAAAACAGAATTTAATCAGCAAATAATTTCGGCAGAGGTGGCTCTTGGAGAGATGTTTGGTTATTCAATAACTCTTCGATCAATGACTAAAGGAAGAGCTAGCTATGACATGGAGTTCTTGTGTTATAGAGAAGTTCCTAAAAACGTACAAGATGCAATAGTTGCAAAGAATAAAAAAGAATAGTTTCTGTGTTAATCGTAGGAGTATAAACGATGGCAAAAGGCGTATTTGAACGTAAAAAACCGCATGTGAATGTTGGTACCATCGGCCACGTTGATCATGGTAAAACAACGTTGACCGCTGCAATTACCTCTGTTCAGGCTAAAAAAGGTTATGCTGAAGCACGCGCATTTGATCAGATTGATAACGCACCAGAAGAAAAAGCACGTGGTATTACCATTGCTACTTCACACGTTGAATATGAAACTGATAAGCGTCACTATGCGCATATTGACTGTCCAGGACATGCTGACTATGTAAAAAACATGATCACAGGTGCAGCTCAAATGGATGGTGCGATATTGGTTGTTTCTGCTGCTGATGGTGCGATGCCACAAACTCGTGAACATATTATTTTGGCAAAAGAAGTTGGCGTGCCAGCTCTTGTTGTTTTCCTTAATAAAGTGGACATGGTTGATGATGTGGAAATGGTGGATATGGTTGAAGAAGAAATTCGTGACTTACTTAAAAAGTACAATTTCCCAGGAGACACGATTCCAGTTATTAGAGGCTCAGCTCTTAAGGCGCTTAATGGGGATACAAGTGATCTTGGTGTACCTGCAATTGAGCGATTGATGAATGCTCTTGATAACAACATTCCAGATCCAGTTCGTGAAATTGATAAACCATTCTTGATGCCAGTTGAAGGCGTGTTTTCAATTGCTGGTCGTGGTACAGTAGCTACTGGTCGTATTGAAACTGGTAAAGTTAAAGTTGGTGAAGAAGTTGAATTGGTTGGTCTTCATGATACAGTCAAAACAACAGTTACCGGCGTTGAAATGTTTAGAAAGCTATTGAATGAAGGTTTAGCTGGCGATAACGTTGGCTTGCTTCTTCGTGGTACTAAAAAAGAAGATATTGAACGTGGTATGGTTATTGTAAAACCAGGCAGTATTAAGGCGCATAAAAAATTCCGTTGTCATGCATACATTTTGACAAAAGATGAAGGCGGAAGACATAGTGCATTCTTAACAGGATATCGTCCTCAGTTCTATTTCAGAACAACAGACGTAACCGGTATTGTTTCATTGCCAGCTGGCCGTGAAATGGTAATGCCAGGAGACACTGTTGACCTTACGGTTGAATTGATTTCAAAAATAGCAATGGATAAAGATCTTCATTTTGCTATTCGTGAAGGTGGTAGAACAGTTGGATCCGGTGTTATAACTGAAATTTTAGACTAAAACGTTAGGTGATCGATGAAAAAACAATGTATTAGGCTTAAATTGCAATCATTCGATCATCGTTTATTAGATAAAGCGGTCAAACAAATTGTTTTGACTGCAAAAAGAACAGGCGCTCAGTTAATGGGCCCTGTTCCTCTTCCTAATAAACGACGATGTTTTACCGTATTGCGGTCTCCTCATATAGACAAAAAATCACGTGAGCAATTTGAGCTAACAACTCATAAGCGTATTCTTGATATTATCTCTCCGTCAGATAAAACTATGGATTCCCTTATGAAGCTCAATATTTCCTCTGGTGTAGATGTGGAAATTAAGTAAGGGTATTAAATGGCAACAGGAATATGGGGTCGAAAAATTGGAATGACACAGGTTTTTGCAAATGATAAAGTGGTGCCTGTCACCGCAATTGATGTTGCAGGATGGTATGTCACCAATATAAAAACAGTGGAACGAGATGGTTACAATGCTCTTCAAGTGGGCAAAGTGAAAGATCGTTATAAAGCTGAAAAGCATAGTAAAGAGTGGATTAAAAAGCCACATCAATATTATAGTTTTGTTCGAGAAATTCCTCTAGAAACAGCGACAACTGATTTTACCGTTGGTAAACATATTGATTTTTCACAATTAGTAAAACTTGGTGAAAAAGTTGATGTGCGTAGCAAAACAATAGGTAAGTCATTTGCTGGTGTTGTAAAACGTCACAGATTTGCTGGTCCTCCCGCTAGTCATGGTTCAACAATGGGTAATCGCCCAGGTTCTATTGGTTGCTTGGTGAAAAGCGGCCAGGTTATAAAAGGCAAAAGACTTCCGGGGCATATGGGTTGCGACAATCAGATGATGAGGAATTTAGAAATAGTCATGGTGGAAGCAGAAACCAAAACGTTATTAGTAAAAGGCTCAATTCCTGGTAAAGCGGGATCATTGGTCTTTGTACGTAAAGCGTAGGTGAATAATGAGTAATAAACAGACGATTAATAATTCCATGACAAATAAGCTACATGCAGTTGCTGCGCAGGAGTTAGATTTTGATACGACTGCATTTACAAAGGCAACACCAGCTTCATTTTCAACATGGGTTCGTGTATTAGCTAAAAATTGGCGACAAGGTACGGTTGCGTGTCAGGGGCGTTCAGATGTTGCCTATACAAATCGTAAGCCATGGAAGCAAAAAGGAACAGGACGTGCGCGTGCTGGTTCTGCGCGATCACCACTTTGGAAGGGTGGCGGTGTTATTTTTGGTCCGCAAGCCCGTGTAAGAACAGTAAAAATGGGCAGACAGATAAAACGTAAAGTTTTGTTGTCCATGCTGGTGAATAATCTTGATCAAAAAAATGTAGTTTGTGCTGATTGGGAGCTTTCTAGTGAGCAACCAAAAACGGCCCAAGCTCAAGAGCTTGTGAATACTGTGGGGCTTGCAAACAAAAAGATTATTTTGTTTGTTGCGCCTTATGATTTTCATTCAGCTTTATCATTTGCGAACATTCCAAATGTTCGTCCTTTATCATTTGATCAGGCAAATGCATATGATCTAGCCAATAGTGACTGCTGGTTGTTTTTGAAAAAGGATTTTGATCACTTCAAAGAAATGGTGTCACAATGGGTTTAAATTTAAATATACATGAGATTATTAAAGGACCGGTTGTTTCAGAAAAAGCAACATTGCTTAATCAGAAATTAAATAAATTGGTTCTAAAAGTACATCCACAAGCAAATAAAATGCAGATTAAAGAAGCATTGCAGCGTTTGTTTAATGTTAAAGTAGAAAAAGTGAACACTTTAAATCGTGTAGGCAAATCTCACAGAGTGCGTCGTACGATTATAGAGGGTTCAACAACAAAACGTGTTTTTGTAACTCTTAAAGAAGGTTATTCTATTGACATTTTTGGTCAAAAAGGAAAACCTGCTGCACCAAAAGATGCAGAGTAGAGTTAACGCGTTTTTTTTTAAGTTTTTTAATGAGAAAGATACAGGGCTCCAATGGCCATAATAAAACGAAAACCACGAAATTCTTCACTGCGCTTTCAATCGTTTGTAAGCTCAAGTGATATTACGACAACAACACCACACGCAAGTTTGGTTACTGGATTGCAAAAAAGATCCGGTGGTCGTAATACCTATGGAAGAATCACAACGCGTCACCGTGGTGGCGGTGCTGATAAAAAATATCGCATTATTGATTTCAAGCGTACGGATCGTGACGTTTTGGGTAAGGTTACTACAATTGAATATGATCCAAATCGTAATGTTCGTATTATGCTTGTTTCATATGCTAATGGTTCAAAAAAATACTTGCTTAAGCCAGAGAATATTACTGTAGGCGATACAGTTACGGCAAGTGAGACAGCTGATGCCAAAGTTGGTAATGCGATGCCTCTCAAAAATGTGCCAGATGGATTTATGGTTCACAATGTTGAAGTTCGTCCAGGATCAGGCGGAACGTTTGCGCGTAGTGCGGGTGTTTCTGCTCAAATCGTTGGTAAAACTGATGGTCTTGTGACCTTGAAAATGCCTTCAGGCGAAATTCGTATGGTGCTTGATGGATGTTGGGCAACTATCGGACAGCTTGGCAACGCTGATTTTAAGAATATTACATGGGGTAAAGCCGGTCGTATTAGACATTTAGGATTTAGGCCTTCCGTTCGTGGTATGGCTATGAATCCAGTTGACCATCCCCACGGTGGTGGTGAAGGTCGATCTAAGTCTGGTTCGCATCCAAGAACTCCATGGGGTAAAGGTTGCAAAGGTACACGTACGCGCAGAGTGCGTAATGTGAATCATTTAATTATAAAGAGAAGAAAACCATAAGGTTAACGGGGTAAGATATGGCACGGTCTGCAAAGAAGGGTCCATACGTACAAGATTCGTTGGCACAAAAAGTTGCTAAAGCTAAGGATGGTGGAAAACGCGAAGCTATTAAAACATGGTCTCGTAGAAGTTTAATTACACCTGAATTTGTTGGATTGACTTTTGCAGTACACAACGGAAAGAAATTCATTTCAGTTTTTGTGACTGAAAATATGGTTGGACACCGTTTAGGGGAATTTTCCCCAACAAGGACCTTTAGATTACATAGTGGTCAGCGCAAAGCTGGTATGACCGCGTAAGTTTAAGGTTGTCACTTGTTAATCTTTACGATACAATAAGAATAAGGTTCAAGCGATATAGATATATGAATCTTAAGTAACTAGTTGAGGTTTGCTGATGCAATTTAGCGCAAAAAATAGATTTTTAGGTATTTCTCCCTTTAAGTTACGTCCATTTGCAGATGTGGTTCGTGGCAAAAATGTGGAGCAAGCAATTAGATGGCTTTCCACGGTAACGGTAAAGCGCTCAGTGCCAATCAGAAAAATGATTGAATCGGCAGCAGCTAATGCTAAGGATCTTCATAATATTGCTATGTCTGATTTAAAAATTACTGATATACGTATTGATGGTGGTCCTATGTATAAATATTACAAACCGGGAGCAATGGGTCGGTCAAATCCTTATCGTAAGAGATTCAGCCATGCAAGTGTTATTTTAGAACCTTGTACAAAGAAGAAGGATTAAGGTGGGACAAAAGGTACATCCTATAGGATTTCGTTTAGGAATATATCGTTTTTGGGATTCTCGTTGGTTTGCTCAGGGCAATAAGTATGGTAAACTTCTTATAGAAGATATGACCATCAGAAGATATTTGAAATCTGCTCTTGAAAAAGCCGAAGTGTCTCGTATTGAAATAGAAAAAGCAGCAGACAGTATTCGTATTATTATTCACTCAGGTCGTCCTGGTCATGTTATTGGTAAGAAAGGTCAAGAAATTGAAACCCTTCGCAACCAGCTTTCTGCTCTGTTGAAAAAACAAAATATTGAAATTTCAGTACAAGAAGTAGCCAAGCCAGAGCTCGATGCTGTTTTGATAGCTCAAAATATAGCAACACAGCTTGAACAAAGAGTGAGTTATAAGCGAGCTATGAAGCGAGCTGCTCAAACAGTTATGCGTGGTGCGGCTAAAGGTATAAAAATTTGTTGTTCTGGCAGACTGCAAGGCGCTGAGATTGCTCGTAGAGAGTGGACTCGCGTTGGATCTGTTCCTCTTCATACATTGAGAGCTGACATTGATTACGGTCGAGCAGAAGCAAAAACAACTTACGGTATGATTGGTGTTCAGGTTTGGGTGTGTAAAGGCGAGTATCAACATATCCGATAATGTTTTTAAAATACGAGATTAAATTATGTTGATGCCAAAAAAAATAAAATTTAGAAAAGTTCAAAAGGGTAAATTAAAAGGTTTATCAAAGGGTGCTCGAACAGTTTACTTTTGGGGAATATGGTTTAGAAGCGGTTGAACCAAGTAGAGTTGTCGGCACAACAAATTGAAGCGATGCGTGTAACGTTGTCGCGTCATTTGAGAAAAATTGGTGAATCATTTCTCCGAGTTTTCCCTGATAAACCAGTTACCAAAAAACCTGCCGAAACCCGAATGGGTAAAGGTAAGGGGAATCCAGAAGTTTGGGTTGCTGCGGTAAAGCGGGGCCGTATTGTATGTGAAGTTTCTGGTGTTGATGAAGTGTTGGCGCGAAAAGTGTTGAAGCTTGCTGCATATAAGCTTCCAATGAAAACACGCGTGGTTAAAAAAGGCCAGGAATCAGTCAATAAAAAAGGCCAAGAATGAACCAATGATCACGAAGTAACTATTTAGAGTTGATGCTATGAAACAAATGGGATTTATGCAGAAGATTCAACAATTATCGGTTGAAGATTTGCAAAAAAAGTTGGATAGTACAAGGCAAAATCTTTTTGGGTTGCGCATTAATTCGGCGTCAACACAGGTTAAAGATTATTCTCAGTACAAAAAACTACGCAAACAGGCCGCACGCATTTTGACTGTTATGCAGTCAAAAGTAGCTGGGTCTATGGTGAGCAAATAATGAATGAGGTTTCCATGGAAATAAAAGCTGAAAAAACAAAACAGCTTTTTGAAGGCAAGGTTGTTTCTGACAAGATGGATAAAACTATTGTTGTTGAAACGGAGCAAACATATATTCATCCTAAGTTTCGTAAGATTTTAAGAAAAACAAAATCTTACAAAGTTCATGATGAAAAAAATGAAGCAAAAATTGGTGATGTTGTTAGATTCTATCAATGTCGTCCATTGGCAAAAACAAAATATATGTATCTTGCTCAATCGTAACTGGTAGTAAATCATAAAACAAGAGGTATTTTGGTATGGTTCAAAAAGAATCGTATCTTGAGGTAGCTGATAATTCTGGCGCAAAAGCATTACAGTGTATCCATATAATTGGTAGCACGCGCAAGCGCTATGCTTATTTAGGTGATACTATTAAATGCGCAGTAAAAAAAGCTATTCCAGGTGGCATGGTAAAAAAAGGTGATGTTGTTGAGGCGGTAATTGTACGAACAAAAAAAGAATTTCGTCGTGCAGATGGCAGTTATATTCGTTTTAGCGAGAATGCAGCTGTTATTATTAAGCAAGGTGAAATAATTGGAACGCGAATTTTTGGTCCAATTGCGCGTGAATTGCGAACGCGTGGATATGCTAAAATTTCGTCTTTGGCTCCAGAAGTTTTGTAATAAAGGTATTATTCATGATAGCGCGCATTAAGAAAAATGACATAGTACATGTCTTGTCGGGAAAAGATAAAGGAAAGCAGGGCGCTGTAATTGCAATTTTGCCTAAAAAAGGTAAAGTTATGGTTAAGGGTGTTGCTGTTGCTACACATCATGTGAAGCCACGTCGAGCAGGAGAACCTGGTGGCATTCGTAAAGAAGAAAGTTTTATTGACATGTCTCATGTTATGCCGGTTTGTTCTTCATGTAAAAAGCCATCTCGTGTTAATAGCAAAGCAGTTAGACACGGGAAAAAGTGCGCGAGTGTGCAATCGGTGTAAGGAAATTTTTTAGAAAAGCAGTGGAACTTGCATTATGAACAAATCACGATTGGCGATAAAATATAATGATGAAATCCGTCCTCAGTTGCAAAAGCAACTTGGCTTTGGATAACATCATGATGGTGCCTAAACTTTTAAAAATTGTTTTAAATGTTGGTGTAAAAGAAGCTGTTTCTGATTCAAAGGCACTTCAGGAATCAGTTGACGTATTGGCAAAAATTGCAGGTCAGCGCGCCGTCAAGCGTCTGGCTCGTAAATCTATAGCAGGATTTAAATTCGTGAAGGCATGGCGATTGGTGCGATGGTAACATTGCGCGGGACCATGATGTATGAGTTTTTAGATCGCCTTATTACTTTAGCATTGCCTAAAGTACGAGATTTCCAAGGTCTTCCAACCAAAATTAGATGGAAGAGGTAGTTACAATATTGGAATAAAAGATTGGACTATTTTTCCTGAAGTTGAGTTTGAACTTGGAAAAAAAACGCATGGTATGAATATCACTATCCAAACATCTGCCCATAAAGATGAACATGGATTGGCGTTATTGCAAGCGTTTAATATGCCATTTAGAAATTAAAAAATTAAGTGCATTTATGTCAGGATTAAGATGGCAAGAAAAGCATTAATTGAGAAAACAAATAGAACACCAAAATTTGCAGTTAGAGCGTATAATCGTTGTGAGCTTTGCGGTCGTGCGCGTGCATATTTTAGGTTGTTTAGAATGTGTCGTATGTGTTTTAGAAAAAATGCGCTAGAAGGATTACTTCCAGGCGTTAAAAAAACAAGTTGGTAAAGGGGTGACTAATGTCAGTTGATTCAATTGCTGATTTTATAACAATCATCCGAAATGGTGTAATGGTTTCTAAGTCATTTGTTACTGCGCCATATTCAAAAATGCGTCATTCTATTGCGCAAATTTTGAAAAGTGAAGGTTTCATTCATGATTTTGTAATTGTTAATACAGATTCAGATGTAAAAAAAATGCTCAAAGTTGTTTTAAAGTATGTTGATGGTGAAGCTGCAATTCATCAAATTCAACGAGTGAGTAAACCGGGGCGTCGTGTGTATGCTGGCAGCCAAAAAATTAAGCCGGTTATTGGGCAACTTGGTATATCAATATTAACAACAAGTCGTGGTGTCATTGCTCATCAGAAAGCAAAAAAACTTTCTGTGGGTGGTGAAGTCATTTGTACCGTTTGGTAAAGGAATACGCACATGTCAAAAATTGGTAGAAAGCCGATAAAAATCGATGGTGTTAAGGTAGAGATTAAAGGTCATGAGGTTCATTATAAAGGACCAAAGGCTTCTGGTGTTTATCATTTACCTTTAGAATTGGATGCGCAGATTAAAAATACTGAATTGTATGTACTCCTACTCATAGCAGAGATGATATCGACAAAAAACAGTTGCGTAATATTTATCGCGAATGGGGTCTTCATCATGCGTTGCTCGCAAATGAATTGACTGGTGCATCTAAAGAATTTGAAAAATTACTTGAAATTAATGGTTTGGGTTATAAGGCAGCACTTGCTGGTAAAAAAATTATTTTGACTCTTGGCTATAGCCATAAAATTGAAAAAGATGTACCTGCTGGCATATCTGTTGAAATAGATAAATCTGGTCAAAAAGTAAAAGTAAAATCTTTTGATAAGAGTCTTGTAGGACAGTTTTGCAGTGAAATAAGAAGAATTGCGTAAGCCAGAGCCATATAAAGGTAAAGGTATTAAACTGCAAACAGAAGTTATTTTCCGTAAATCTGCCGGCAAAGGTAAGAGAATAAAGCGTAGGAATATGATGGCTATACATAAAAAAGATCGAATTACGCGCAGCTCGCAGAGCATTGCGTGTTCGCGCAAAAGTGAAACGTTATGGTATGCCGCCACGCGTTTCAGTTTTTAGAAGTTTGAAGCATATGTATGCTCAGATTATTGATGATATGAATCAACATACTATTGCTTCATGTTCTTCACTTGAAATGGACAATGTGACAGGTGATAAGAGTGCAATGGCACATGCAATTGGTCTTGAGCTTGCAAAGCGTGCAAAGGCAAAAGGTGTTGATGCGGTTGTGTTTGATAGAGGTCGCTTTAAATTTCATGGTAGGGTGAAAGCCCTCGCTGACGGCTTGCGTGAAGGTACATTGAAGTTTTAGTAGATATAGCAGGAAATTAAAGTATGACAATGAATAGAGAAAAAGAAGTCAACAGAGAAGACAGCAGAGATAAAAAGGATTCTGCTTTTATTGATCACGTGGTAAGTTTACGTCGTGTTACCAAGGTTACTAAAGGTGGAAAACGTTTTTCATTTGCTGCTTTTGTCGTTTCTGGTGATAAACAAGGCAAGGTTGGACTTGGTCTTGGTAAAAGTCGCGAAGTTTCTATGGCCATTGCAAAAGCTACTAATAGAGCTCGTAAAAGAATGATTGAAGTTGCTCGACGTGGCTCAACTATTCCTTATGATGCAGTAGGTAAGCATGGAGCAAGTAGAGTTGTTGTTCGTCCGGCATCTAAAGGTACCGGTAATATTGCTGGTGGAGCTGTGCGTGCTATAATGGATGCGGCAGGGGTTGAAGATGTTTTAACTAAGTCTGTCGGGTCTAGTAATGGTATTAACGTAGCAAAAGCAACAATGAATGCTTTGGCGCAATTACGTTCAGCAGATCGTTTGGCTATGTTGCGTGGAAAAACAGTTCAAGAATTGATCAAAGGATCGTAATGTTTAGCTTAGACAATTTGCAATCATCTGGAAAAAAACGAAAAAGAGTTGGTCGTGGCGGAGCGCATGGTGGAACATCTGGTCGCGGTCATAAAGGACAAAATGCTCGTTCAGGCGGTCCAAAAGGTCGTGGATTTGAGGGTGGACAAACTCCATTGCAACGTCGACTTCCAAAGCGTGGATTTACTAATGCTAAGTTTTCTAAAGAAGTTTCATTAGTGAATTTAAGCAGTTTAGAGCGAGCATTTGTTGACGGTGAAGAAGTAAATGTTCAGGTACTCACTCAAAGAGGTCTTATAAAACCTAAAAAAAGTGAGCAACGTGATTTAAAAAAAGGAACTATTGTTAAAATACTTGGCGATGGTGAATTAAGTAAGAAATTAACAGTTTCTGCTTATGCATTTAGCGCTTCAGCGATTCAAGCAATAGAAAAAGTTGGTGGTAAGGCACTTATAATAAAGGAGTTGTAAATAGTGGTGCTCCTCAGAAACTTTCTTAACATGTTTAATATCCCTGAATTGCGTAAAAAAATTATTTTTACGTTTGGGAATATTAGTAATCTATCGATTAGGTAATCACATACCAGTGATTGGCGTTGATATTGACAAGCTTTTACAAATGATGAATCAGAGTACGGGTCTAAGTGGTTTTTTTTCATACATAGATCTTTTTTCTGGGGGGAACTTACGACAATGTACTTTATTTGCTCTTGGTATTAGCCCATATATTACGGCTTCTATTATGATGCAATTTTTAACCCTTTCTCTACCTACCCTTGAGCAATTAAGTAAAGAGGGTGAGTATGGCCGTAAGATTATTAATCAATACACGCGATATTTGACAGTCCTTGTAGCAATGGTTCAGAGCACAGGGTTTGTGTTTCTTCTTGAGCGATATGGGTTAGTTATTGATCCGTGGATTGGCTCAAGAATTTTATTTGTCATCTCATTGTCTGTAGGCACGGTGTTCGTCATGTGGCTGGGGGAACAAATATCGATCTTTGGCATTGGCAATGGAACGTCAATGATCATTTTTGCTGGAATTGTTGCCCGTTTTCCTGATGATATCATCAAAGTATTGGGTGCTGTTCAAGAAGGATACTTAGACATTATGATTGGTATTCTTATATTCGCTATAGTTCTTGCTATGGCGGCAGCTATTGTTTTCCTTGAAAAGGGAGAGCGTAAGATTCCTGTTCAGTACGCACGGCGAGTTATTGGTAATAAGACATATGGTGGGCAAAGTACGTATATACCATTTAAGATTAATCCTGCGGGTGTTATGCCGGTCATTCTTGCGAGTGCTATGCTGAATATACCAATGTTCGCATTGACAATGCTTGCTATGAAATGGCCGTTTTTTAAATCAGTATCAGAAAGTTTGACACCGGGAGGATTGGCCCACGGTATTTTAGATTTTTTTCTTATTATTGGTTTTTCATTTTTTTATACAGCTTTGGTTTTTAATCCTGAAGAGCTTGCGGATAATATCAAAAAGGGTGGTGGTTTCATTCCTGGGATTCGTCCTGGTAAGCAAACAGCTGATTTCTTTAGCTATATATTGACCCGTATCGGGTTAGTTGGAGCTTTCTATCTTGCTGCTCTTGCGCTTGTTCCAAGTATAATTCATTGGCTTTTAGCGATGCCTTTTTATTTATCAGGAATTTTGAGCGGTACGGCATTATTGATTGTTGTTGGCGTGGCGAATGAAACGGCAGCCCAGATTGAGTCATATTTGATTGAGCATCGTTATGAAGGCTTTTTGGCTTCAGGTAGATTAAAAGGTAGGGGCGGACGTTGAATCAGGCAACTAATGTATTTATTTTTATTGGGCCTCCAGGCGCTGGAAAAGGATCTCTTGCGAGCCTTTGCGTAAAGCATTTTGATTGGTTACAAATTTCTACCGGAAATTTGTGTAGAAAACATATTGCTGAACAAACAAAAATAGGCAAAGAAATAGATTTAATTCTCAAATCTGGTAAATTAATAGAAGATGACCTTATAACTTTCATGGTTTTTGAATGGTTTAATGAGAATGTTGATAAGTCATCGGGTATTATTTTTGATGGATATCCTCGAACGGTGGCTCAAGCTCAGGCATTTGATGCTATGCTGAAGGCACAGTTTCCAGCGGTGAGAGTACGAGTTATTTTGTTTAATCTTGATGATGATGTAGTTGTTAATAGATTATGTTCTCGTTATGTATGTCAAAATAAAGAGTGTCAGGCGGTTTATTCGCTTTCTCCTCACTCGGATCTTGCACCAGTTGAAACAACAGTATGTGATTTGTGCTCGGGCGTTCTTGGTAGAAGAGATGATGATAATGAGATAGCGGTAAGAAATCGTCTTGAGATTTATCATCGGCATGAGCAGCAATTGATTAGCTTTTATCAAGACAATGGTATTGAAATAATCACGTTGGATGCACGTAAGCCATTGCGTGAAGTGTTTGAGAAATTTGTGCATATTGTAGGCGAATAATAAATACGTAGATATATGATTCATATAAAAGATAAGCTTTCAATTCAAAAAATGGCCCAAGCCGGCTCTTTATTGTCTGATATTTTGGCTTCAGTAGAGCAGTTGGTTAAGCCAGGTGTTTCTACCGCTGAAATTGATGCGTGGATTGAATTGCAGTTAAAGGCAAAAGGGTTAGTCTCCAGCGTTAAGGGATACATGGGATATCGTCATGTCAGTTGTATTTCTGTCAACGATGTTGTTGTCCATGGAGTTCCTCGAGCCGATTGTTTTTTGAAATTGGGCGATTTGGTAAAAATTGATGTATGTGCTTCCTGGAATGGTTATTGTGCTGATATGGCACGAAGCTTTTTTGTTGGTCAACCATCCGATGTTGCGCAAAAGTTGGTTGATGTAGCGCATCTGGCGTTGAAAAAAGGAATTGATCAGGCGCGTGTGGGCAATAAATTGTCTGATATTTCAGCAGCAATACAGGAAGAAGTTGAAAAACATGGATTTGGTGTTGTGCGTGATTTTGCCGGACATGGGATTGGCAAAGACATGCACGAGGCTCCTGAGATACTAAATTATGGAAAGCCTGGTAGAGGTCCTGTGTTGCGTGAAGGAATGACATTTGCAATTGAACCGATGATAACGGCTGGTAAATATCATGTATACGTTGCTGATGATGGGTGGACGGTTAAGACGGTTGATCATAGTTTGGCGGCACATGTAGAAGATACCATAGTTGTTACGAGTGCGGGACCAGTTATTTTAACAAGCAAGAGTTCTGAACAGCACAATAATACGAGTGTTTCATGAAGCAAAAAGAAGAAGTTATACGAGTCGATGGAGTTGTGAAAGAAACATTGCCTAATGCAATGTTTCGAGTAGAAATTGAAGGCGGACATGTTGTGTTAGGGCACGTGTCAGGTAAGATGCGGATGCATTATATTCGTATTTTACCAGGTGATAGAGTTGCGTTAGAATTGTCTCCGTACGATCTAACACGTGGAAGAATTGTATTGCGATACAAGGATTAAGGCGAGAGGTTTATCATGAAAGTTCGGACATCAGTAAAAGCTATTTGTAACGAGTGTCGTATTATTAAGCGCAAGGGCGTTGTTCGTGTGATTTGCAATAAGAGCCCTAAGCATAAACAACGACAAGGTTAGTAAGGGAACGTAGATTATGGCCAGAATTGAAGGTGTTAATTTACCAGCAAATAAACGAGTAGAATATAGTCTACCGTATATTTTTGGAATAGGTCTTGCGGGTGCGCAAGATATTTTGACTAAGCTTAGTATCAATTTTGATACACGAGTAAAAGATTTGTCTGATGCTGAAATAGCGGCAATTCAAAAAGAAATTACTGACAACTATAAAGTTGAAGGTGAGTTGCGCAAAGAAATTACGTTGAATATTAAGCGTCTACAAGAAATTGGTTCTTACAGAGGGTTGCGTCATAAACGTGGATTGCCGGTTCGTGGCCAACGTACAAAAACAAACGCACGTACACGTAAGGGTCCAAAGAAAAACCCAGTAGCGCTTAAACGTAAAGTAACCAAGAAATAATAACGCAGTAAGGGTTTTCATTACATGGCTTACAAGAAAAAACCAAAAAAACAAAAACAAAAAATAGCATCAGCTATTGCGCATGTTAAATCAACATTTAACAATACCATTGTTTCAATTACAACAATGGAAGGCGATGTGCTGTTTTGTTCAAGCGCGGGACGCTTAGGATTTAAAGGGTCTCGTAAGAGTACTCCCTTTGCGGCATCGCAAATCGCATCTACCTTGGCAAAGGAAATGCAGCTCGTTGGAGTTAAAAATTTGGAAGTGAATATGCAAGGACCGGGATCTGGTAGAGATTCGGTTGTTCGTGCTTTCCAATCTGCAGGTATGACTGTTTCAATGTTGCGTGATGTTACACCATTACCACATAACGGCTGCCGAGCTCCTAAAAAACGACGTGTATAAAAGTTAATAATTTTTTTAGTGGGATAAAATGCCATGGCAGTTGCAAGAGAAGAATCAACCGAAAAACAACAACAAAAAGCTCCGAGAAGAAAACTTTCCGAATATGGAAAGCAACTTCAAGAGAAGCAAAAAGTTAAAGAAATGTACGGATTGCGCGAGCGTCAGTTTAAACGTTTCTTTGCGGTAGCAAGTAAACAACGTGATGGTGGGCCAGGTGAAAACTTGTTAAGCCTTCTTGAACGAAGATTAGACAATGTTGTCTATAAATTAAAAATGGCTACAACGCGTACACAAGCGCGTCAAGTCATTACGCACGGACATGTTCTGGTTAATGGGAAGAAAGTTTATTCTCCTTCCTTTTTAGTATCATCAGAAGATGTCATTTCGCTTTCTGAACGTGTATCAAAAATGGAAACATTCTTGAAAGACGTTGTTGAAAAAAGAATGAAAATTGGCATTAAGGTGCCAGATTGGTTGGAATTAGACAAGAAAGACAGAATTGGTCGTGTTCTTCGTCTTCCAGTGCGTGCCGATATTCAAGTGCCAATCGTAGAGCATTTGATTGTAGAATTGTATTCTAAGTAATAGATAGTTGAAAGTCCAGGCAAGCAGGAGGTTGAATGACTAAGAATAGGGAATACAAACCACTTATCATTCCGCATTTGAAATGGGAAAAAAAGACGTTAAGTGAAACCTGCGGCGAATTAGTAGTTCAACCGCTTGAACCAGGTTTTGGAATAACGATTGGAAATTCGTTACGAAGAATTTTGCTCAGTGGCGTCGAAGGGTCTGCAATAACATCAGTGATTATCAAGGGTGTTAATAATGAATTTTCAGCAATCCCTGGTGTTGTTGAAGATGCTATGCAGGTTGTTCTTAATATTAAGAATATTGTCATTCGCAATAAAGAAGGCAAACCCGGAAAAATGCGTGTGATAAAAAAAGGCGAAGCTGAAGTACGTGTAACTGACATTGTTGCAGATGATCACCTTGAGTTAATCAATAAAGATTATGTCTTTGCGCATGTTGCTTTTGATGGCGAACTTGATATTGAGTTTTTTGTTGAATCCGGACGTGGATATCAGCAAGCTCAATGGCCAGTAGATAAGCCTTATCAAGATGATTTTCGAATTTATTTGGATGCAATGTTTTCTCCAATACGTAAAGTTATGTTTGATGTTGAAAAAACACGTGTTGGTGAAGCTATTGATTACGATAAACTTATTTTTCGTATTTATACAAATGGATCTGAAAATCCTGTTGATGCATTACATTATGCGGTTTCAGTTCTTCGTACTCAGCTAGAACATTTTCTTGAAAGCACTGAAATTCCATTTAATGAAATATCTCGCCTTCCTGAAGAAAAAGTAGAAAAAATACCATTGAAGACAAATGACGCAAGTCTTAAGGGCGTTCCTGTTGACTTGTTACTAAAACCAATTGAAGAGCTTGAGCTTTCTGTTCGAGCGCACAATTGCTTAATTAATGCTGGTATTAATCGCGTTATCGATTTAGTTAACGTGGCTGAAGATGATGCACTGAAGATCAAAAATTTTGGTCGTAAGTCATTGAATGAAGTTAAAGAAAGCATGAAGGCATTTGGACTTTCTTTTGGTATGAATATCAATGAAGAAAATGTTAAGAAGATCCTAGGTCAATAAAATGGTACATCAGAACGGTCGAAAAAAATTAAATCTTAAAGCACCTCATAGAAGAGCGATGCTCCGTAATCAAGCAATTCATTTGATTAACTACGGACATTTAGTTTCAACTAAAGCGCGTGTTAAAGAAACAAAAAAACTTGTTGAACGTGCGGTTACTATTGCACGTGAAGGTAACACGTTTAATGCACGTCGTCGTGTACACGCATTATTGCCATACGACGTAGATGCAGTTATCAAATTATTTAAAGACATAGCTCCGCAATATGTTTCTCGTCCGGGTGGATATACTCGTATCATCCCTCTTGGTAAACGTATGAGCGATACCGCTACTGTCGCTCGTCTTGAGTGGGTTAAATAAAATATGGCTGATGAAGCTGTTAATCCTTTCTTAGACGAAAAAATTGAGCACATTAAAGACGTGCTCGAAAAGTTACGCCCCGCCATCCTTAGTGATGGTGGGGATATTCATTTTGTACGTTTTGAAAATGGTACTGTTTTTGTTAAGCTGCATGGCGCATGCGTCAGCTGCCCTATCTCCTTTATTACCCTCAAAATGGGCCTCGAAACTCAACTCAAAGAACAAGTCCCTGGCGTTGAATCCGTTGTCTCCGTTGACGATGAATAAATAATACTTGTTTTTCCTTTTTTCTTTTTGACACATTCACATTGAAGTTGTTTATAAAAAAGGAAAAAAGTATGAAAAATAGATTAATGATTATCTGCATCACCATGTGTGCTGTGTTGCAGATGTTTATTGCCGAAGGATATACGAGTCGCGAGGGATTCAGGTCAACAGCACAAATGAAAGAAAAAGAGTGGACTCCTGGGGTAAATGATGCTTTGTTAACCGGGCAAAATGAACAGAGCGAGCTGAGTAATACAAGAAAAAACGCTCGATTAACTGGGCAGGCCGAAAAGGAAGAAAATGCTGATGTTACCAAAAATGTTCAATCAACTGAGCACTATGAAAAAATAGAACGCCGTGGTGGTGTCAACGATGCTAGTCTGACTGCACAAGCGGAACAGCAAGAGCACCTTGGTGATTATAATGATGCTCACGTGACATCACAGGAAGAACAGCAAGAGCGCCGCGGTGGGCATGATGATGCTAGCCTAACCGGAAAACTCGAGAAAGAGTCAAGGGCCGCCGCATATTAGCCTTGCTCGATAATGCTGACCGTGCTGCCTTGTACGCCCTTTTCAATGAAAAATTGTACGGGAAACTGATCTTTCATTGCCGGTAGATGCGAGACGATGATAATTTTGGAAAAGTCGTCTTGTATTTTGTGGAGCGCATCCATAATGTGTCCAAGTCCCTCTTCATCCTGGGAACCAAATCCTTCATCAATAATCAATGTCTGCAACGCAGTGCCAGCACGCCGTGCAAGAAGCTTGGAGATGGCTATGCGCAATGCAAAATCAATCCGGAATGCTTCGCCCCCAGAAAAAAGTTCGTACGGTCTGATGCCAACTTGATCGGAAATTTTGATATCCAACGTTTCTTTGGTGCCACCTTTTTTTAAATCACGCAACGATTCAATAAAAATTTGTGCTTGATTGTTAGTAAGACGAGAGAGTAATAAGTTTGCTTCTTGTTCAATTTCCGGAATAGCATCTTCAATGAGCAATGCTTGAATGCCATCTTTTCCTGTTGCTGTTGCAATAGCTTGATAATCATCAATGATTGCATCAAGTTGCGTAATGTTAATTTGTTCTTGGTGAAACTCTTTTTTTATTTTTGCCAAATGTTTGTGCTGATTTTCGATGCTTCCTTTTGCGTGCAGCAAAAGTTCATTTTTGCTTTTTAGTGTAGCACGTTGAGATTCAAGATCTTTTTCTTTTTCCTGTAACGCATATAATTGTGCGGCGAGATCACCGAGGGCAGCACGTTTAAGCTCTGTTTCACGTGCAGACAGTTTAAGAGCTTTGAGCGCTGTGCAGAGTTTGTTGATTTCGTTTTTGCGCCCTTCTTGTTGCGCAACATCTTTTTGGAGAGCTTGATGATCAGCAAGTTGCAATTCAATGTGCTTGAGCTGTTCTTGATCTTTTTTATAATCATTTTCACGGTACACATGGTTAAGTAGCTTTTGTTCCAGAAATTGTTTTTGTTGTGCAAGAGCGCAATAATCTGGGTTCTCTATTTTTTGTGCATGAGTCAGTTGTTCAGCGATCTGTTTTTGTTTGTCGGTGATGATTTTTGCATGAGCAGCAATCTCTGTTTGGTGGCGCTCAGACGTAGTAATCAGTTCTGCAATGTGTTGTGCTGTTTTTGCACGTGTAGACGTTAATTCCGCTATTTTTAGGGTGCCGTTTTCCGCATGTTTAAGCATCTCTTTGTCTTGAGTAATCTGTGCATGTTGTGCAATGAGTATCTCTTTTAATGCCGGAATAATACGTTTGAGACGGCGTAAACGATGAGCTAAAAATGATTCTTGTTTTTCAAAATTAACTTTTAAAAATCTTTTGCGTGATGCAGATAAATTTTGTTCGCACAATGGGCAGCTCGGATCATCTTCATGCACTAATTTTTTTTTGTTAGATAAGCTGGCAAGTTCACTGTTTATCCAATTGCCAAGAGACACAAAATGTTGGTACGCCGCTTTACGTTTTTCAAGATGCGCTTCGGCAAGTGCTATTGTTTCTGGTTTTTGTACTATGCTTGCGACTGTTTTTTCATGTGCGATGATTTCTGCGGCACGCGTAGCATCATCGGCGTTAAGTTGTTTAATCTGTTTGTCATTATTGAGTAATACATTTTCATAATTTTTTTGTTCGGCACGTAATCGTTCCAACTCAAGTTGTAGTGCATGGTGTTGTTTGGTGTGCTCATCTTTGTACTGTTGTTCAATGCTGTTGAGTTGTTGTGTGGTAGTAAGCAGTGCTTGCCGGTGTTCAAGGTTTTCCTGGAACAATTTTTGATGCTGTGCAATGGCGGCGATTATTTTATTTTTTGTCTGTTCAAGATGGTGAACGCTGTGTAACGATTGTTTTTTCTTGTTTATCAAGCGCCATTGGGTAAATAACTCAATGAGCTGTTGCTTTTGTGCTGTTGCATGGTTGCTTAATTGCTGTAGTTGGAATGAAAAATTGTGATACTGTTTTTGTTGTTCATCGTAGAGAGCGCGATTTTTTGCGTGTATAGTTTGTGTAGCATTCAGGTGCTGTTCTGTATCTGCAAGAGTCTGCATCTCTGCATCAAGACGCGCTAATTCTGCATCAAGTGTTTCTTGTGCGGTCAGTTCTTGTAATTTTTTTTCTTGTAGTGTGGCGAGAACTGTTTTCTTGTTATACGCATCTTTTATTTTTTCCATCGCAAGCTTGCGGATAACTTCATACTGATCAAGGCCGAGTATGGTTGCTAATATTTGTTTGCGATCTTTGGGTGATTTTTTTGAAAACTCGTTTGAGCTGCCTTGACGTAAAAATGCTGAATTAGAGAATGATTCAAAATCAAGGCGTAATGTTTGCTCAATTTTTTCTTGTGTTGTGCGGATTGTTTTGTCAGTAAGTGGAATTAATGTATCGGTTTCAGTATCAACCATACCAAACTCAAGTACGTTAACTGGTTTTCCATATGTTTCCATATATTCGCGACGAATTCTATACTGTTTTCCACCAAATAAAAAATCAAAAACAACAAGCATTTGTGTTTGACCTAATCGCAGCAATCCTTGATCAGCTTTTGCTGCACCGGATACTTTGCGCGCTTGTCCCCAGAGGGCCCATGTCATTGCATCGAGTAACGCTGATTTTCCATGACCATTTTTGCCGGAAAGGCAGATGAGGGAATGGTGTGAGAAATCAATTGTTTGCAGCGTTGGCCCGTAGCTTAAAAAGTTTTTGATTTGCAGTTTTTGTGGAATCATAGTAATTGCCTTAATTTTATTATTTGGGATTAGTCTAGCATTAGCTTGTTTTGTTTGATAGACGCAGAAATTATTATGATTATTTTAATATCAATTTAGTTTATAATATGAGCTATTAAACACATAATATAATGAGGAAATGTAACTATGCATAAGAAGTTTTCGGGTAATATAATAAAAGTACACATGTTATTGTTCATGATATGTGTGGCGGTGAATATATCATTGCATGGCATGGATGTGAATGATGATCTTGTTATGAGAGAGATCGTGGTGCATAATGTTGGTCATGATGCGCATCGCAAGCTTGCAGTGCTGAATACAGCGTATAATAAAATCATAGAAGAGCATTACAGGCCAGATAAAAAGTGTATTGAAAAATATATACAAGAGAAAGAAGCTGAAACACTGATTTCTATGACTGGTACAAGATCATGGAATAAAAATTTTAATACATGTGCATGGGTAACCTATGATGTTGATTGCATTGGTTTGAAAGATTTGCAACTTACTTTAGTTGGTATAGTGAATAATAAAGTAGTAGTTACGTCCGCTTTATGGAAAGATTTTGTTTTCCCTATTTTTGATGGTAATATCCGTCCATTTTTTGATAAAGAAGAACGAGCTTGTTTTTATGGATTTGGAAGAACTTTAACTTGCCATGGAAATTTTTTTACTTCTGCTCAATATTGTATTGATTGTAATGGTAATTCACAGTGTTATTGTTGTTTTTTGGAATGTAATTCAGGATGGAGTGTTCAAGTTCTTAATATATTATTGCAATATCCTGTATTAGTGAAAGCATTTTTACAATCAAAATTAGTACAAGCAGATTATGGTTGCTCACATCCACACCATTGTGATGGTAGTAACTATTATCATCTAAATGGAGTAACTCTGCCTGATGATTATAAGACTTTTAAAAAGAGTATGAGATGGGAACAAGTAGAAAGGATGCTGCTGCACGTACGTGATTATAGTAATTTTACCTCGTATGATTCTTTACCAGATGAGGTAAGAAAAGCCATCGATTATCATTACGAAGAGCAGCAGCGTGGAAAAAATAGTCAAACCTCACAGGAAAAATAAATATGCATAAATTAAGATTGCAACTGTTATTATTTTTTATATGCAGCGTGAAATGCTCATTGTTGCATGGCATGTTGAGTGTGGAAAGTGCGGAAAATAAATATGTTCTATGGAGTACTATAATTACTAGTTTGCCTCGTGACGCTTATGATACGCATCGCACGCTTGCACTGGTGAATAAAGAGTATAATAAAATCATAGAAGAGCGTTATAGGCCAGATAAAAAACGTATTGAAAAGTTGATGTTGCAAAGAGGCACTCCGATTCTTCCGGGGCAAGTTTCGTGGAATAAAGATTTTAGTAAATGTGCATGGGTAACTATTGGAAAGACTTGTCTCTATAATAGACAAAAATTAAAACTTACATTGGTGGGATTGGATAGGAACAGAGATATAATTATCGTAAATGGCAAATGTGGTGGGTATAAGTCCCCGGTTATAGATGATCAGACTTGTCCATTTTTTGATACAGAAGGCGGCATTTTTTGCTATGGCATTGGAGATATTAAGAGTTCATTTAATAATGGTTATAATAGTAGTTATAACAATGCTGTTATTGAGTATTCATTGAGCTTTGATGGTGAGATAAAAAATAAGAGATGTGTTTTAAATGTCGGGAATTGTCTCTGTGGACTGGAAAATGGGTTGGTAATTAATTTTCCTGTATTGTTAAAGGCTTTTTTGAGATCAACAGAGGTGTATGAGTCTTCTATTACAACATATGGAATAGCTGGAAACTGCTATTATATGATAAATCACGTGGTTATTCCTGAAGATTATAAGACTTTTAAAAAGCATGCATTTTTTGATTCTGGACATCTATCATATGATGATTTACCAAAGATGCTCAGAGATGCTATTGATAAGCAGTATGAAGAGCAGCAGCGTGAAAAAAATAGTCAAATCTCACAGGAAAAATAAATATGCATAAATTAAGATTACAACTGTTTTTATTTTTTATATGCAGCGTGAAATGCTCATTGTTGCATGGCATGTTGAGTGTGGAAAGTGCGGAAAATAAATATGTTCTATGGAGTACTATAATTACTAATTTGCCTCGTGATGCTTATGATACGCATCGCACGCTTGCACTGGTGAATAAAGCGCATAATAAAATCATAGAAGAGCATCACAGGCAAGATAAAAAGTGTATTGAAAAGTTGATGTTGCAAAGGGGCACTCTGATTATTCCGGAGCAAGTTTGGTGGAATAAAGATTTTAGTAAATGTGCATGGGTAACTACTATTGAACCAAAATGGAATGTACTTGATCCCAAAAAATTGGAACTTACATTGGTGGGATTGGATACAAATAAGGATATAATCATCAGAAAAGGCATGTATGGCGGGTATAAGTTTCCGGTTATAGATGATCAGATTTGTCCATTTTTTGATAAAGAGGGGGGAATTTTTTGCTATGGTATTGGAGATATTAAGAGTATATTTGGTTATAACAATGATGTTATTGAATATTCATTGAACTTTGCTGGTAAGATAGAAAATAAGATATGTTCTATTGAGATACCTCATACAGTAAACGGGGTGTATGATGGGTTTAATCCTCTTTGTCTGATGCAATTCCCTATATTGTTGAAGGTTTTTTTGCTTTCAACACAGTTGCGAAAACCTGTTGGGAGTAGAACTGGTTACAAATCTTATATGATAGATGGTCTTATTATTCCAGAAAATTATAAAATTTTTAAAAAGCATGCACTGTGGGGTGATAGGGCTGTGCAATCATCATATGATGATTTACCATATACGCTCAGAGGTCCTATTGATAAGCAGTATGCAGAGCAGCAGCGTGAAAAAAATAATCAAACCTCACTGGAAAAATAAATATGCATAAATTAAGAATGCCGTTGTTATTTTTTATATGCAGCGTGAAATGCTCATTGCTGCATGGCATGTTGAGTGTGGAAAATGCGGACAATAAATATATTCTATGGAATTTTATAATTACTAGTTTGCCCCGTGATGCTTATGATACGCATCGCACGCTTGCACTGGTGAATAAAGCGCATAATAAAATCATAGAAGAGCATTACAGGCCAGATAAAAAACGTATTGAAAAGTTGATGTTGCAAAAAGGCACTCCGATTATTCCGGGGCAAGTTTCGTGGAATAAAGATTTTAGTAAATGTGCATGGGTAACTATTGGAACTGTTCCAAAAGACAAGAATGAATGGTATTTGCCTGAGAGGAAAAGTTTGCGCTTGTCATTAGTAGGGTTGTGCGATGATGGTAACATAATTGAGCAATATCTAATACGTAATGGTTTTTATTTTCCTGCTATTGAAGGGAATATGCGTCCATTTTTTGATGAATATGGGAACGCTTTTTTTCATTCTTATGCTGATGTATTGATTGGGTCAAATTACTGTAAAGAGATGACTAAAAGTATCATCAAATTTACTATTTCTATTAAGGGTGGAACTTCGACCAGTCGATGTTTTATTCAGTTGGGAGAAAATGATTATACGGGCTATGATTTTTATTATATTTTAAATTTTCCTGTTTTGTTAAAAGCATTGTTGCAATCAAAGAAGGTGGCAACTCATGGTAGAATGCTTGAGGATGGTGGTGATGATGCAGCACAGTACTATGATATAAGTGGTGCAATTATTCCTAAAAATTATAAAATGTATAAAGAGCGTCCTTTTTTTAAAGATGATGAGGGTGCTCGCGCAAGGTACATTGATACATTATGTGACCATAACATTTGTAGGCTTGACTACATAGGATTGCCAGAGAAATTGAGGAAAGCTATTGATAAGAAGTATGCAGAGCAGCAGTGTGAAAAGATGATAGTAGAAGAAAAATAAGAAGTTATTATTTAAATTTAATTTTTATACATAGAGAGCCGTGAAGATGATTAGAAAATGATTATCTTTGCGGCTTTATTTTTTTGTGCACCATTTGTCAGAATGATGAGCAAGCGGTATAGTGAAAATAAAGATATAATGCATATCATGGAGAAAAACAAAAATGATGAAAGAAACAATATTTCGTGAATATGATATTCGCGGTTTAGTGAATGATGAATTGATAATTGATGCTGTATATGATCTTGGACGGGCAATAGCTTTTTATTTAAAGCAACTTAATAATAACGTAAAAACCGTTGTTGTGGGAATGGATGGCAGAGATAGTTCACCTGCAATAAAGGAGCATATGTGCCGTGCATTAATTGATAGTGGTATGGATGTGATTTTTGTTGGTGTATGTTCATCGCCGATGATTTATTTTGCAACATATACCATGCCGATTGATGCGGCAGTGATGATTACCGCATCTCATAACCCCAAAGAATATAATGGTCTTAAAGTGTGTTTAGGGACACATTCTTTATGGGGTGCTCAAATTAAAGAATTAGGAAAATTATATTTTGCAAAAAAACATCTTACAATAACTACTTCTGGCACATATCGTGAGCATGCAATAAAAGATGCATATATTGCATGGCATGCAGAAAAATTTGCACATCTTAAAGGTGCTGATATTGCCGCGATTATTGATTGTGGTAATGGCGCAGCGGGCGTAGTGCTACCAGATATTATACAAACAATGCAGTGGAAAAATATTCAATTATTATGTGCGGAAGTTGATGGCACCTTTCCAAATCATGAAGCAGATCCAACGCATATTAAAAATATGCAAGATGTGTTACATGCGTTACAAACAACAGATGCCGTAGTTGGTATTGGTTTTGATGGGGATGCTGATCGCATGGGTGCGATGACCAAAGAAGGTGAATTAGTACCCGGTGATAAATTAATTGCGTTATTTGCGCAACCAATGATTAAAGAATATCCTGCAATGACCGTTGTGTGTAACGTGATGTGTTCTGCTGGTTTGACTGAACTGTTGGAACAATGGGGTGCAAAAACGGTGGTAACACCGGTGGGACATTCCATTATTGAAGAAAATATGGAAACGCATAATGCAATGCTTGGTGGCGAAACAAGTTGCCATTTCTTTTTTAGGGATCGTCATTTTGGGTATGATGATGGTGTGTATGCAATGTTTAGATTGATTGAATTGTTGGTGCAATCAAAAAAGAACTTGTCAGAACTGTTGACCGTGTTTCCTAAAAAAGTCAGTTCACCAGAGTTTCGTGTTCCTTGTGCTGAAGAAAAAAAACATACCATGGTGCAAGAAATGAAGTCTTTATTTTCCCAACAGAAAAATGTAAAGATACTCGCAATTGATGGTGTGCGTGTTACCACAGATTATGGATGGGGAATTATCCGTGCATCAAATACGCAGCCAATGCTTTCTATCAGGTTTGAGGCTAATACACCGGAAGATTTGCAGCATGTAAAAGAAGATTTTATTGCGGTCATGGCCCATTATTTTGATGAAAAATATTTACGTGAACAGTTAAAATGAAAAACCCTTCGATACATTTTACTTCGTTTCACTCTGTAAAACACTCAGGGCGAGCGGAAGAAAGAATAATTTGTATCTCCCACCGCTCGTTTGACCCCATCTTCAGTTTCTTTCGATGGGGACCCCGATTGGAATGAAATGGAAATTGGGGAAAAAGGATGCGAAGTTTAGGGTGAGTGAAAGAAATATCATGGATAAAAATCGAATCGGCGCACATATTCGTATACGTTCATCATTGCGTGAATTATTAGAAAGGGCAGATGCTTTGGATCTGCCTTTTTTTCAATGTTTTTTTGTGCCTCAAGAAACAGGAAAATTAATTCAGTTCAGCGATGCAGATGTAAACGACTTTTTAAAAGTGCGCCGTGCGAGGTTTAATGATCTCTATTGCCATGCATCGTATTGGGTAAATTTAGCAAGCTTGGGCAATAACGGTTTTCCGCAATTACGACGTGAAGTAATTCTTGCCAAGCGGCTTGAGTTTACACATCTTGTGTTGCACGCAGGGACTGCAAAAGGAGCAGTGCATAAAAGTGAGGGGATTGATGCATTGGCAGTGGCACTCAATAATCTTTTTAAACAAGAGCGTGATATTACGGTATTGTTGGAAAATACATGTCATACAAATTTGGCAATTGGTAGTGACATTCTTGATTTGCAACAGTTGCTTGAAAAAATTGATTGTCCGGAACGCATTGGTTTTTGTATTGATACTGCACATGCCTATTCATTTGGCTATGATATTGTTAGCGCTAAAGGTCAATCTTCTTTTATGAGTTTATTAGAGACAGCGCTTGGCATTGAACGTATTAAACTTATTCATTTGAATGACACAACAGAAAAATTGGGTTCTTTTATTGATCGTCATAGCATTGTTGGTCAAGGCAATATTGGTGAAGGGGCGCTTAAAAGATTTGCCATGCATCCACAATTACAACATATACCATTGCTGATTGAATCTCCTGAGTTGTCTGTAGAAGAGGAATTAGTGGTTTTGAACAAAATTCGAGAGTGGTAAATTATTGTATGAGTTAAGCAATCCACCACCACAGCCTCGTGTTGTATTGGAGCAGTCTATTATCGCGAATGCCACAACCGTGAAAAATCCAGCTATTGTTGCGAGTGCAATTGGCATAGCACATGCATAACGTGCAATACGCCATCCCATACGGATTCTTTTTTTGCATAATTTTTCATAATATTCTTCAAGCAGAGGATTATTTGGATCATTTTCAGTAAGTTTATGTATCATCCTATCGTTATCTTGATGGAGCGCTTCTTCCAATAAGGGGTTGAGATAGTGTTTTTGTATGTATTCTTGTTCTGGTTCAAGAGTAATGAACATGGCATCTTCAGGAGTAATACAGACAACATCTTCTGGCATAAAATTATATGTTTTTGCTTTTTGTTCTGCATATTTAATTATTGTTGTTATGAGATGAGGCTTACTTGTTTTAATGAGGGTTGTAAAGAATGCCGCTTTTTCTTTTTCATCACCAATAATAAAATCATGGATGATAAATTTATTAAGACGATTAATTGAAGTTAAAAATGCCAATTGTGTACAGACTTCTTTAAGGTTTTTACGTGTGTTGTGAGGACAGTAAGCGATTATTTTATCAAGAACATCATTTGGTAAAATTTGATTTCTGTAGTGAATTTTATGATGTGAGAAAGGTTGATAGTGAGATTGATTATTGAAAAATAATGTTTGGCCCATCGCAATTGCTAGAAAATGTTGCGAGAGAGTAGCATCCATAGCATGCGTTTGAAAAGTGGCACTTGTTATGCTGAAGATAATGATAGATAAGACGTGTATTTTCATTAAAATCCTGTTTCCATATATTGCTATTACATTGCCGTTTATATACATAATTGATGTGTAATATTATAGTGGATTGTAAAAAAAGTAATAGAATAACAGTAATAAGGAGCTTGATGATGCGTGTAGCAATTAATGGTTTTGGTAGAATTGGACGTAGTTTTTTGCGTTGTGTAGAACAAGATAAAAATTTACGTGACCGGATGGAAATTGTTGCCATTAATATTGGTAATTCACAGCCAGAATATGTAGCACACATGTTTAAATACGATACGTTGATGGGATCATATCAAGGAGCAGTTTCTGTTGAACATGATGAATTAATTATCGATGGTCATCGTATAAAAATTCTTGCTGAGTTAGATCCAGAAAAATTACCATGGAATGCATTAAACATTGATTGGGTTGTTGATTGTTCAGGAAAATTTACGCATCGTGATGGTGCTCAAAAACATATTAAAGCTGGTGCACAGCGCGTATTAATTTCCGCTCCCGCGCACGATGAAGATGTTGCAATTATTCCTGGTGTAAATGAAGAACTGTTTAATCCCGAAAAGCATACCATTGTATCTTTGGGTAGTTGTACTACTAATGCATTTATGCCAACACTCAAAGTGATTGATGATGCATTTGGTATTGTGCGTGGCTGTATGACAACAACACATGCGTATACTAATTCACAAGTATTGTTGGATGTTGAAGCAAAAGATTTACGTTTTTCACGCGCGGCAGCACTCAATATTATTCCTGCTTCTACTGGTGCATCTGGTATGCTTGCAAAAATTTTACCACATCTAAAAGATAAAGTTTCTGCGGTTGCTATTCGCGTTCCTGTTGGCAAAGTGTCATTGATAGATTTGGTTTTTGAAACAAAAAAAGATCTATCAGTTGATGCAATTCATGATGCATTCAAGAATGCTGCGCAAGGAAAAATGAAAAATATTGCTGCGTTAACGATGGAACCACTCGTTTCCAGTGATTTTAGCGGAGATCCCCATTCCGTTATTATTGATGGTCTTTTAACTAATACAAAAGGTACGATGGGACAAGTTTTTGGCTGGTATGATAATGAATGGGGTTACAGTGTGCGTATGAAAGATTTTTTGATGTACGTGAATAAATAAAATTTTTGTTTTATAAAAGCCGGTAAGATTGCAATGTGTTTTTGTGCAATCTTACCGGCTTTTTTAGTTATTTTTGGCCAGGCTGAGATTTTTTTGCTAATGCAGGATTAAAAGCTTTGTTCATTTGCTCAACAACCTCATCTTTAATTTTTCTTAATGCATCCCAATCATTTGTAGATGGCTGTAATACTTTGAGCTGATTAAGTATTTGCGTATATTCTTCTTGTGGCAACTCTTTTGGTTGTGGCTGTGGTTGAATGATTGGTTTTTCTTGTACAAGTTTTGGGACTTGTTTTATTTGTTCTTCTGCGGCAAATAGAATGTTGTTTAACGTTGAAAGATCTGCAGAATCGGGTGACCTTTGTTTGAGTGCTTGCAATATATCTTTATATGTTTGCATGTCAGCTGCGTCTTTTATATCGAATATTTTTGCTCTCATACCACGTTTATTTTGTTGTATGAGGTCTATTTGGTATTCAGCTTCCTCTTTAATACCTTTTAAAGGAAAAAAATTAGCAGACTCAGTAGGCTTTTTTCTTTTCGAGTAAAGAAAATATTTCTGAATAGGTTGGCATTGTGTCAAATATTGTTTGTTGTGGCTGTGGTTGTATTACCGGTTGTTTTATTGGTGTGGGTTCTATTTTTTTGAGACTTTTTGCGTTCACATCTCCGATGGTAAGCAATGCTACGATTGCTAATGTATTTATCAAAAACTTCATACGAACTCCTTTTTTTAACTTTAATCTAGTTTTTAATACCAGTTAATGGAGTTGAAGATCAAGAATTTGGTGAAATAGTTTTAAAAAAAGCTTCCTAGTATATTTATTTAGTTTTAGTATAAACTTTCACTATTGGTTATAAAACTGCCATTAATAGCATGGGAATGATAAAAATGAGAGTGATGGAAAAAAAGTATGAATTTATTGGGTTGATTTTTTTTGTGGTATTTTCAGTTGCTGCAAAAGAGAGTGAAAAGTGGGTTGAACATAAGGTAGAGATAGTCAAAGAAGGCAATTTTGCATTGCCACTTTCACAACAACCAGCGCCGTTGTTCAGTTTTGGGCAAAATCTTGTTGATAAACATGATTTGCTGGCATTTATATATCCATCGCAATTAAAAGGATCAAAATCAAATTTTATTGAAGTAGTGCCGTCTATTATTTATGGACTGACCGATAGAATGTCTTTATTTGTAGAATTACCAATTGTAGCAAAATTTAAGCATGAAGATACAAAATCGCATGGTGTAGGTGATTTGGTTGTTCAATTGGAACAGATTATGTATGCACAAGAAACACCAACTTCAGTAAACGAAGTTACTGTTGTGGGTAATATAACGCTCCCGACCGGTTCAGCTACTAAAAATCCACCAACGGGATTAGGATCGCCATCGTTTTTTTTAGGAGTTACCTTGAGTCGTAGCAAGACAGATTGGTATTATTTTACGTCATTGGGAGGACATATAACGACTTTTCATAAACATAATAAGCCTGGTAATGAATTTTTATATCAATTTGGTGTTGGTAGGAATATTGCGTATAAGACAGATGGGTGGATTTTAAACTGGATGGTAGAATTAGATGGGATATATACCCATCGTGATATTGTATCAGAGGTAATTGATTGTAATAGTGGTGGGAATACACTCACATTAGGACCTTCTCTTTTTTTCTCCACGCGTCGGTTTGAAATAGATGCTGGTATTGCAGCGGTTGTTGCGCAACATTTATTTGGTAGTCAAACTAAGGAACGCTATCTTGCTGGCTTCTATGCTGGTTGGAAGTTTTGAGCCCCAATTACACGAGGATAAATAAGATGAGTAATGGTGGTAGTTTGTATGTGTATGTTGTTCTGATTCTTTTTGCTGTGTGTTCTGCTACTGCAAAAGATAGTGAAAAATGGGTTAAAGAAAAAATAGAGCAGGTGCATGTTGGTAATTTTGCACTGCCTACATCTCAGCAGCCAGGACCATTAGTTGGTTTTGGTCAAAATATTATTGATAAAGGTGATTTGCAGCTGTTTGCGTATGGTGATCAATTAAAAGGAGCGCGGAAAAGTTTTGCAGAAGTTGCTCCTTCTTTATTGTATGGAATTACTGATAAATTTTCTTTGTTTATAGAGCAATCAGTTGCCGTAAAGTTTAAAAATGAGCAGTTTACATCGCATGGCTTGGAGGATTTGCTGGTACAACTTGAAGGTCTTATTTATGCACAAGAAACAACCGTAACAGTTAATGAAATTACATTAGTTGGTAATATGACTTTTCCCACCGGTTCAGCTACCAAACAACCACCAACTGGTTTTGGTGCGCCAACATTTTTTTTAGGGTTTACGGTGAGTCGTACTAAACTAGATTGGTATTATTTTAGTGCCATGGGGGGGATAATAACAACATCACATCATAAGACTAAATTTGGTAAAGAATTTTTGTATCAGTTTGGCGTGAGTAAAAATATAGCATACAAAGCAGATAGATGGCTTTTGAATTGGATGGTTGAACTGGATGGTTTGTATAGGCAGCACAATAGAATACGCGGCATAGTTGATCGCAGTAGTGGTGGCAATACCATTGTTTTGGGACCTTCATTGTGGTTTTCTACGCAACGCTTTATTTTGCAAGGCGGGATATCGGCTGTTATTGCGGATCATCCATTTGGTACGCAGACTAAAAATAATTATTTTGCAGCAGCAAATGTTGGGTGGAAATTTTAAACCCTTCGATACATTTTTGCAGACAAAAACACTCAGGGCGAGCGGAAAAAATAAATAACTCACAAACCAAAAAAATATAATGATTTATGCTATAATTATTTTTTCATGAATTGTTTATAGTAAGCCATTTTGTCTTCTTGAGTATTGTTTTGTAGTGGATATGTTTTCATTTCGCTTTTTTTATCATCCCAACTGTTTTCATTATCCCAATTAATTGGGATTGGACACCATTTCTGATAGGCTTCTTTTCTGCCTTTTTGAGTATTATTATACGTTGGAGAAGTGATAATGTAGGTTCTGTGCTTGAAATTGTTTATTGTCGAGAGCCTTGTGTGCATGCAGAGTATAGAACTGTTAAGGGTGAGTAATGTTACAACATAGTATGATTTACTATAGTTATTTATTTTAATTTTTTTTCTTGCGCTCGTCCTGAACTTGTTGAAGGATTTCTTCGAGCGCTCGAGGATATCCTTCAACAAGTTCAGGACGAGCGCATTAAGAAATTTAATATTTTTCGACTTAAGAGATAGCTTCTTATTTTTGTGCTTCACAAGCGCCGTTATTTGGTTTATTCTAATAATGCAGCTACGTATTTATCTACGTGCTTCTTGTTCATAAAAAAAGTGTGGGGCCTATAGCTCAGCTGGTCAGAGCAGTCGGCTCATAACCGAAAGGTCCCAGGTTCAAATCCTGGTGGGCCCACCAAACATTACAGAAGAGCAGTAAGGAAATACATGAGTGATCATCCATTTCTACGATTTATCAATCTCGTCAATTTTGATCAAAAGCTCCAATCTCTTGAAAATGAAACAATTACTATTGCTACTGAAGTTGCCGCTCTCAAAAAGCAGCAACAAGATTATACGCGTGATCTTGATGATCTACATAAGCGTGTTTTCCAGTTAAAAAAACAAGTAGATGAACAAGAGTTGGAAATGAAAACTCTTGATCAAAAAGAAAAAGATAAAAAGAAACATCTTGAAAACGTCTCCGATTATAAAGAGTATCAAGCAATTAAGACAGAAGTTGAAGCAATTCAGCGATTGCAGATTGAACAAGAACAACTTGTTTTAGATGCATGGAATAAGCTTGAAAATGCAGAACTAGCTTTACAGAAAAAAACAGTAGAAAGTGTTGATCAGATAAAGCAATTGCAGGAACAAGTACAAGAACGTGATACAAAAGCAGTAAGTTTAGTTGCAGAGATCAATCGTTTGACGGCAGAGCGGGTAGAAAAAGAGGCACAGGTGCCTGCTGAATGGTTGCAAAAGTACATAATGATGCGTGCTCGTGTAACAGATCCTGTTGTTGAAATAGTTCATCAAAGTTGTAGTGCGTGCTCTCACATGATTACGAGCCAGGAAATGGTTCGTGCAAAGCATGGAGCTCTTATACAGTGCCAAAAATGTTATCGTCTTTTGTATGCACCAGAAATTATGGAAAAACATACATGAAAAAACCTTCCGTATGGACGCTGTTTGTAGATGGTGCATCGCGCAATAATCCGGGACCTTCTGGTGCCGGTATTTATATTGAAAAAGATAATATATTGGAGATTAAAGAAGGTTATTATTTGGGTATAAAGACCAATAATCAGGCTGAATATTTGGCATTGATTTTTGGTCTTTTTATTGTGCAAGAACATGTGCATAGCGGTGACACGGTGCGAATTATTTCTGATTCACAACTGCTTGTTCGTCAAGTGATGGGTGTGTATAAAGTTAGACAGCCACATTTGCAGCCCTTGCATGCGCTTTGTAAAATCATCATGCATAAGTTAGATGCTACTATTAATCATGTTTTGCGTGATGAAAATATGCAAGCAGATGCAATGGCTAATTATGGTGTTGATCGTAAAACAGTTCCCCCTAAACATTATATTGCATTATTGAAGCAGCATGACATTCTTCTCTAGATTAGAACCTATTTTTAAACTAATTTTTTCCCGCGCTCGTCCTGAGCCTGTCGAAGGATATCCTCGAGCGCTCGAAGAAAACCCTTCAACAAGTTCAGGGCGAGCGCGGGAAGGAAATTTAGTATTTAGATATAGGATTTTATTTATCTTAATTTTGTTGGGAAACATATCTCTTGATGCCGCTCGCTGGCCATGGATAGTAACGTCTACAACGAGTCCATTGTCGGCAAAAAAATCTGTGGTGCGCTCTCGTGCAACGCTCAACAAAGCACGAACATCTGATATGTTGCATCATCTATTTCCCGGTGATGTTATTTTTCAAGAATGTGTTCAACAAGATTCATTGGATGATATATGCGCACATGCACGCAAAAAACGGCACACTATTGTTCGTGTATTACTTGCTGAATGTGATCTTGTTTCATCAGCCCAGTGGCATTTTACATCCCCCGAGGGTTTTACGGTACAGGCAATTAATAATGGTGATGATAAACCCAAAAAAATTCTTAAAGTTTCCAGTTTTGCTGTTGCGGTAAAATGTGGCTCTTTGTTTTGTAATGGTAAGCGATTAAAGCACGGAGTACGATTACGACCAGTAGGCGGACATGGAGAATTTAATGGAACTGCTTACGATGGTGATTTCTGTATAATTCAGCATAAAGATAATTTTTTATGTATAAATCAGGTTGAATTGGAAGATTATATTACTGCCGTTTTACGCACAGAAAGTTGGCCGGGATGGCCACTTGAAGTGAACAAAGTTTTTGCAATTGCTTGCCGTAGTTATGGTGCCTATAAAATACGAGAAGCAAAACGCAGTGGACGACCGTATCATGTAAAAAATAGTAATGCGCATCAAACATATCAGGGTAGGCACGATATGCCGATACTTAAGGCTGCGGTTGAGCAAACAAGGGGTATAGTACTGGGTTTTGGGGGCGCACCTATTTTGGCAATGTTTGACTGCTGTTGTGGGGGGGTTATTCCAGCCCACATTGCTGATTTTGATTTTGCAAAAGTTCCTTATTTGGCTCGTACGTATGCATGTACACACTGTAAGGAGTCTTCACTTTATGTATGGAACGTATCGTATGAACTGGCAGCTTTTGAAGCACTTTTAGCTCATTATAAGCACGAAATTACATGGTTGCATGATATTCATATTGTAAAAAAAGATAAGGCGGGCCTTGTTGCTGAAGTAAAACTCAAAGGGCCAAAAAAACATACAATTGTCTCCGGCAAGAAGCTCTATTCATTGCTTAAAGAAGTTAAATCCTTTCATTTTGATGTTCAAAAAAAGGCAGGAAAAATAGTTTTTACTGGTCGTGGATTTGGTCATCATCTTGGTTTATGCCAATGGGGTGCGCGTCAGATGGTCCGCGATGGGTGGGATTATAAGTCTATTCTGCGCTTTTATTACCCCGGTGCTTATTTTATGCGTCTTACATAAAATATCTAGCGCTTTCAAATAGAACTAATTGTGCTATACTTGGTAAATATAATGCAGGTAAAATAGTGAATAATTAATGACTAAGGGATATTAGTTCATGGCTTTTTTTTATGTAATGGTGATGACGTTTGTAATGATTTTACCGTCAGTAAGTTGTGCTGTTGAATCAGTAAAAATAGTTCCAACAGGTTTAGAGCGAGTTTTTGCAATGAGCGGGGAAGTTGCTGTTAAACAACAGGAGATGTTAGCAAAAGCTACCGCTGAAACTAAAACGATTGTAGATGGCGCAACAAAAAAGATTGATTTTGTTCGCGGTCTGTTATTTGTTGATGTAACAACGCAACAAGAAGCTGCAAAAATAATGAGAACAATTATTAAGCAGAATTCCATTGCTGCTCAAGCGCAACAGAAATTAAAAAGGTTACGCGAGCGATTAGCACAGGAAAATGAAGCTGATGATGCGCAGGATAGTTATGTGAGTAGATTGGTATTGGCGGTAAAAGATGTGGGGCATGATTTGGTTGCTCCATTTAGGTATACAAAGAATGAAAAAAATATAGCGCAGCAGATTATCTTTGGGTTGATGCAGCAACAAGCAAAAATCATGGAAGACTACCAAGCTTTACCGCTTTTTAGCGTTAGTAACAAAACTCAGCTCAGAAAATGTTATGAAACAGCCATTGCGCAGCTTGATGATGAAATATATCGGCAGCAGTGTATTACTGGTGAAAAAAAGAGTTTTAAAAAACAGGTGGCTTTGTTAGCTGGTGGCGCAGCGGTAGCAGCTGCAGCGGCTTTGCTTGCGCATAAATTTTTGCTGCCAGAATTTTTGGGTGCATCAACACCTGAAAATGGGATAGTGATAAATAATAATAATGAATTAAAAGATGTTGAGCAAAATAAATTTGAGCAAATCAGCGAACTATCTTCTGTTGGATCATCTATCGTTGAAGAAGAAGTTGTTGTGCAAGATGAACAAACCCGCGCTCGTCCTGAGCCTGTCGAAGGATATCCCCGAGCGCTCGAAGAAAACCCTTCAACAAGTTCAGGGCGAGCGCAGCGAGAATTGAACGCAGTGTTTACTACTGAGCCTGTCGAAGTATCAGGGCGAGCGCAGGAAGAAATTAGTTTAGAGATAGATGCTAATACAGAATTAAATTTGGATCAGCCAAATGTGGTAGATCAAGCAAAAGAAGAATTAGATGGAACAGAAGTTTCTCAAAAAGATCAAGATTCTCAAGAAATTGTAATACCTAATCAACCTGTGGAAAAGGGATATTTGGATATTGCTAAGGATACTATCCAGTATTATTTGGGGTTGGGAGATGTGCCTGAGGAGGTAACGGAAAATAAACCATCAGTTACGCAAGTAGTGATGGATGAAACCCCAGGGCTTGATGTAGAAAAAACAGCAATTGAAATAGGACAGTGCCCACTGATTTAATTGAAAATGAATCAGTAATTGGATCTCCCCGCGCTCGTCCTGAGCCTGTCGAAGGATATCCACGAGCGCTCGAAGAAAACCCTTCAACAAGTTCAGGGCGAGCGCAGCGAGAATTGAACGCAGTGTTTACTACTGAGCCTGTCGAAGTATCAGGGCGAGCGCAGGAAGAAATTAGTTCAGAAGTAGGCCCTCTATTAGTAGACGAACAACCTGACGAAGATATTGTAATGCCTGAAGTAGTTGTACAACAAGAAGAACAACCTGAAAGTCAGCCAGAGCAACGAGAACAAGAAGAGTCTTTAAACGAGGACGCATTTAATTCAGCAATAGATGCAGACGGGAATCCGATCATACTTATGCCAACTATGCCTGCTGAACAGGATAATAAAGTGGACGATGTGCAACAAGCTGATGTCCCAAGTATAGCAATGTCTCTTAGGCAAGAGTTTGCCGCGGAGCAGGAAAAGTTAGACAATTTGAAGGCTGATTATGGGACGGGTTGGTGGACGAGTGTTACATTAGAAGAAAAAGAAGAGCAAGAAAAAAAAGTAGCACAAATAATTGAAAAAATAGTTGAGGAAGATGCTGCTTGGAATTGTGTGGTGAGTCAGCAACAAGATTTAAGAAATGCAGATATTATCCACAAGGCAGAGCTGTATCGCGTTGAGATGGATAGGTTAGAAGCAGAAGAAAAAATAGCGGAAAAAGAATATAATGCGGCGGTTGAAGCGCGAGATAAAAAATTAGAAAGTTCGTTCTTTCAAGCAAAGCAATTTTTGGGAATGCTTTTTGACAGAGGGGATTTGGAATATGAAGATTTACAGCATAAAGTACAAATATCAGAATCTCGTTTGTGCGGCAAGAAGGCATTAAAAGATTGGCACATCAAAAATAAACCGTAAAAACATGCATAACTTACTATAGTTATTCGCTTCATGTATTTTTCCTGCGCTCGCCCTGAACCTGTTGAAGGGTTTCCCCGAGCGCTCGAAGATATCCTTCAACAAGTTCAGGACGAGCGCGAGAAAAGATATAAATTTGGCAAGGCCATTTTTTTTGTTGCTATTTATCACTGTGCTAGTGCATAAGTTTTTTATAATCAATATGACCAATCAAATCAGATGCAGATAGATTTGCAGTGTCACGCGTATCAAACTGTTTGGTGATTTCACCATTTTCCAATACCCATATTTTTTTACCAATAACCAGCGCAAGTTCCGGGTCATGCGTAATCAAGAGCGTTGTCATGGAGTGCTCATTAATAAATTTGATGGCGAATTGTAACAGCTTTGTTGCAGATTGCGGATCAAGAGCAGCGGTAGGTTCATCAAGCATAAAAAGTCGCGGTGGCAGAATTGTTGCCATGATAAATGCAAGAAGTTGACGTTGTCCGCCGGAAAGATCTTTCATGGGTGTGTTTAATATTTTTGGTGAACTTAAATTGAGCTTATCCAGTTCTGCTGTCAGATGCGTTGGGAATTTTTTCATGCCATTGAGTAAGCTTACTGTTTGGCCTTTATAATTGCTTAATGCAAGATTTTGAGCAACAGTCATTGATGCAACCCCATTGAGTTGAGGATTTTGGAAAAGTCTACTGATGAGTGTTGCGCGGTGTTGCTCATCAAGATGGGTAATATCAGTACCATCAAGTAAAATTGTTCCCTGTGTTGCTACTCGTTTTCCACTGATCATATCAAAAAAAGTACTTTTTCCTGCGCCGTTTGGGCCAACAATAACAATAAAATCACCGGTATTAATGGTGCACGTAATATTTTTAAGAATCTGTTTGCCATCAATGGTTACTGAAACATTTTCAAATTTTATCATGATTGCCTCTGGGTAAAAATGCTGGAATGTTTTTTTAATGCGATCATCAGAATGATAAGGAGTGCGGTAATTAATTTATTCCACTCCGGATCAACATTAAATTCAAAGGTTGCTGCAAGAATTGCTTGGTACAGTATGGCGCCAATTAAAAGATTAAAGCCAAATGCTCGGCCAAATGTTTCAGAAAGAATGAGCCCAGCAAGAGCAATAATTAAAATACCAACGCTTGACCAGATGGAAAAATAGCCAACGTATTGTACAAAGAGGGCTCCTGCAAACGCGGTAAGTCCATTAGCAAGCATGAGGGCTGCGATGGTGTATGTGTGAGCGTTTTTGCCTAAATTGGTGAGCATTTGTGGATTGTCGCCAACTGCCTTGAATAAAAATCCACATTCAGTATTAAGAAACCATTTGATGATTAATAATAGTGCGCAGATAAGAGGAAGCAATATAATAATTTTTATGCTGTTTGCGCCAGCAATAAGGTCAAAAAGTGTTGCCTTGTTGCCTAAAACCATATTGGATCCGGCAATTTTGAGGTTGATAGAAAAGAGCGCTGTTGTAACGACAATACCACTGATGAGATTATTGAGTTTGAGTTTGGTGTGCAGTAATCCTGTTGCAAGACCTGCAATTGCACCTGCTGCGATCACCAGAGGAAATGCAAGTAGCCAGTGAACGTTTCGTGTGAGCAGTAGCGCCATGAGAGCACCACCAAGACCAAAGCTTCCTTCAACAGAAAGATCGTCAAAGTGAATAATGCGAGAGGTGATATAGATTGCCATAACGCTGATGGAAAAAATAAGACCGCGTTCAACAATCCCTTGTATAATGAGCCATTCAGAAAGCATTTTTAATTTTCCTTGTATTGCGTACCAAAAAAATATGTTCTAAGTACTATAGTATCAAATAATGGGTTATATGAGAAAAAAAACATAGTGTATAGGGAATGGTAGGATAGAATGCCAGGTTATAAAGGACATTTGGTTGGTGGAACTATAGCCTTTGGGCTGCTTTTTTTTGGTTTTATGGGTGTTGCCATAATACAGCAGCCACCAATGCTTACTGTTTTTGAGTGGTTTTTGTTTGCGCTTGCAGGTTCGCTGTTCCCTGATATTGATATTAAAAGTAAGGGGCAGAAATATTTTTATTATGTTATTTTTCTGTTTTTTATCATATTGGCAGTACATCAGCGGTTTGAGATGTTAACGTGCTGCAGTTTTATTACGATTACCCCTATGCTGGCACGTCACCGTGGGATTTTCCATAGCCCACGATTTGTTATTATTGCGCCATTGTTGTTGTGGATTACGGTGAGTACTGCTATGCCCAAAGTATCAATACAATTCTTTTTTGATATCTTATTTTTTATCACGGGCGCACTGTCCCATCTTTGGCTTGATTTTGGAACACGTCAGATGATGGGGCGCTTATTTTCGCGTAAAAAAAAGCGATGGTAGTAGATGTATCTTTAATATTTTGAGCGTTAGCTTTTTTTGTATCAACCGCTATGATAGTTATTAAAATATGAAGATTTTTTTTTGATAATGAATGGATGATATATGGTGTCTAATGTTCCTCAACAAGATTTAATTATTAAATTATTAACCGTCTTGTTTCCTAATGCAAAAATTTATCTTTTTGGCTCTCGTGCACGTGGCACATATACAGAGCGTTCTGATATTGATATTGCTATTGATATAGGTAGAAAGTTGGAAATTGATGAATGGGCAATGGCTGATGGGGTTCTTGCTGGGCTCAATATTCCACAGAAGATTGATATTGTTGATATGTGGCGTGCATCTGAAAGTATGAAGCGACAAGTTATGAAGGATGGTATTGTATGGAAAGCTTGAATGAAAAATACGAGGCAAATATTCGTTTGTTAGATGCATTTGAAGCAGCACTTAATCTTTATCATGAAGCAAAGGATGATCGGAATGTTAATATGGTAGTACGAGAAGCATTTCGTGATTCTGTTATTAAAAGGTTTGAACTAGGCTATGATTTGTTTTGGAAATATTTGCGTGAGTATATTGGACTTTCTCAAGGAATGTATGCAGATTCGCCACGTAAAGTTTTTGATCTGTGTTTTCAATATGGTATAACGGAGTCAGATGAAGAAAAATTATTATTTAGCATGATAAAAGGCAGAAATTTAACAACGCATACCTATAACGTTGAATTAGCAAATGAAATGGCAGAAAAAGTTGCAGAATATTATCAAGTGATGCATACGATTATAGTACGAACATCACCAGATACGATAAAAAAGTGAGAATTATATTTTTCTTGTAAGAAATGAAACACTGTACAGCGCAATCATGTTAAAGGCAAATCCTGGAATGAGTGGGGAAAGGTTGATAGTGGTGAATGGCCACAATGCTGCGGTTGTTCCGCCCACAATGAGCCCTGCAAGAGCCCCTTGGCGAGTAATGTTTGCACTGCCGTAAAGAGCTGTAATAACCAGTGGGCCGAATGCACTTCCTAATCCGGACCATGCATAATGAACAAGGCCATAGATTGTGGAATTTCCTGTCCATGCTACGTATAAAGCAAATAGTGCAACAATGGTAGAAGCGATGCGTGAAATGAGCATTATTTGTGGTGATGTTGCATGAGGATTAATAATTTTGTGATATAAATCTGATGCAATAACTGAGCCAGAAATAAGAATGTGTCTATCCATGGTAGAGAGTGTTGCTGCCAAAATTGCACACAGAGCCATTCCTGCAATAAATGGATTAAACAGCGATTTTGTCATGAGAATATAAATGAGTTCTGGATTGGCAACCGGTGTTGGGAAAAAGGTGAGCGCAATAAGGCCAATGGCAATTGCTGCAGAAAGTACAATAATTTGCCAGGTGAGCCCAACCCATTTTGCGGAACTAATTTTTTTAGGATCATCAATGCCCATGAAATTGACCAAAATATGCGGCTGACCAAAATAACCAAGTCCCCATCCCGCGGCAAGAAACAATCCGTATGGCATATTGTGTATGAATGAGAACTGAAACACATGCGCTTGATATGTTTGGATTACTGATGAAATTCCTGTGGTATTAAAAAGCGCCGTTACCGGCACTAAAATGATCATGCATAATAAAAAAATTCCCTGAAAAAAATCACACCATGCTGCAGCTACAAATCCGCCAATGAGTGTATACAACATGACGGTACATAATCCAATAATAATTCCGGTGTGATAAGTTATTTCAAATGCTGCTTCAAAAAGGCGACCAAGACCAACAATGCCCGATGCAATATAAAAGGTGAAAAAGATGAGTGTAAAAAATGCACTGACCAAACTGATCACTCCTGTGGTATCAGCAAACTGTTTTTCAAAGAGTGCTGATAAGGTATCAGAATGTGTTTGTTCACTGATAATGCGCAGTCGTGGTGCAATAAAATGCCAATTGAGAAGCATGAAAAAGACCAAACCAACGGCAGTCCATACTTCAAAAAGGCCTTGGCTATATATTGCTGCGGGGAATGCAAGAAATAACCAGCTTCCCATATCGCTTGCTTGTGTTGCGATTGCGGTAACGAGGTAATTAACAGAACGGCTTCCGATGATAAAGTCGGAAGCCGTTTTTACTTTGCGGTAGAAGTAGAGAGCGATGCTCACAAGAACAAAAAAGTAGAGAATAAATGCACTGAACATAACGGTATTCATAAAATTCTCCTCTGAACTCTTTTTTGCAAAGGTTCACGTTTTGATTACAATCAATCATCTCGATTGTATCAGATGCTGTAAAAATTGTAAAAGAGGGGGGGTTATAGGATTGCGCATGTGTTAGGATACTTAAACTCTATTTCTTTTTTTTCTTCTTTTTGTATCTGAGCATATGTTTTCGCACCAAGTTCTTTTAAAATAGCTACCTTTTTCAAAGAACGGTCGGCTTTTTTATTATCTCCATTCATTCGGTAGAGAAGAACGGTATCCTCACAAATGTCCAGAGCTGTTATCCGAGGTCTAAGCGGTTTGTTGAGCTGGAACAGTTTATTTTTGATTAACATTTGTGGCAGTTCCTTTGTGTTGTTATTGAGTGCTGCCATAAAGAAGAAAAAAGAATTTTTTTGAATTATTTTTTTTGTTGTTTTTTTTGCCAAAAGATATGTAAAGCAATTTTGTGCATTGTATCTTAAGGATTCTGCTATTATTACTTCTTGTCCTTGATAAGTAGGTTTTTTTTGAGCATAAAGTTGTTGAAGATAATCATCATTATCTGACCATGCGGCGATGAGATAAAAAAGAAATGAAAAGTCACGATTATTATTAATAGGTAAGCATGTTGCTATCTTATCTGGAACAGTGATTGTATCATAGCAATGTTTCCAGTCTAGATCTTTGTAGAGATCGCAATTGTTAATGAGCAACTGTGCTATGTTAGCATTATTATTATGAATGGCAATCATGGTGAAAGGTATATCGATATATTCATCTTTATCTGAGTCCATTAAACTTATCCCACTATTGTTTGTTATAGGTAATAGCCATTTTACCGCTTCAAAATCATTTTTAGCGGTAAGGATAAATAGAATAGTTGCTTTATCGTTAGATTTAAGGATTCCTTTTTTTTTAACATATGTATCATATTCTCTTTCCACACTATCGGGCATGAATTTCCACTGATCGTTTTTCTGAGCCCAATTTTTACACACGAGTCTTACACTGAGATCTTTTTCCGGTAAGTTTTTGAAGATATGTTGACGTATATCAGGATGTTCTAAATCCTTGTAAGTTATCATGCCAAAGGTGGGGGTATGGGAGAATAGCGTTAAAAATAATATTGCTATGGTGAAGCGTGGTGTATGCATAAAAAAGACCTCATTAAGTTTATTTTTTACGTGAGTCTGTAGTTTTTTTAATGCTTCTATTACTTTTCTACAATTACAATTATCTTTTATGATTCTACCAGATGTTATAAAAATTGTAAAAGAGGGGGGCTGAAGTTTTAGAGAATGGTACACCATGAGGAATAGTCATTGTGCATGTTATTATTCGTAGGATGATGATCAATCATTTTATTATGTCGTATTAGTTCCATAATCATTGTTCGGTTATGTTCCTTAGCAAGGTTAAAGAACTTGCCGCCATAGTAGTATATTATGTTTTTTATTTGATCATTTTTTAAGAAAGTTTTAAAACAATTTAGTGCATTATGGGCTATAGACATTATTATTAATCGTGTTGTTCCATCGGTATTTGGCATATTTTGCAAACAAAGAAGTTGTTTAAGCTCATGAGAGTTATCTGTCCAAATGGTTAAAAAATAGGCTAAGATTGAAAAATCATGTGGGTGGGTTTGGTCGAAATATTTTTGTAGATGATTTGGTAGTGTTATATTCTTGTAATATGTCTTCCAATTATTGTCTGGATAATTTTTCTTGTCTGTTTCAATTAAAAAACGAGCAACTTCAGGATTTTTATTATGTATGGCAAACATAACGGCATGTATATTATTATCGATCTCATCGATTGTAATATCGATATCACTATGGGTTTTAGTATTATTTTTTATCCATTGTACGCTTGCCAAATCATTCATTGATGTAAAATCGAATAAAATATAGGTTTTATCCCAAGAAGTTAAATGTCTTCCATTTTTCGTATATCTATTATGTTCTTTTTCTATAACGTCAGGCATAAATTTCCAAATATTTCCTTTGCAGGCCCAGTCTTTGCATACCAATCTAAAATCGTCCTGGTCTTCTTTTGATAAATGTTCGTAAATATTTTGGCGTATATCAGGATCTGCTAAGTTCTTGTAAGTTATCATGCCAAAAATAGATAGGTGAGAGAATAATGCCAAACATGATACTGCCATGGAGAAACGTGATGTGTTCATAAAAATCTCATAAAGTTTAGCGTGTTGGGATGTCTAAAAATTGATAATTATGTTTTGTGATAGTGAGAAACTTTTTAATGCCATCAAAAGGAATAGCAAGCGTTGCAGTATTGACTAATGGATGGCATTGCAATGTTTTATCTTTAAGATTGATATCAAAAATAACCGTCACTGCATGAGCTGTATCATTAATAAGACCAAGCACGGTGACTGATCCTGGTGTAACTCCAAGATATTTTGTAAGCCGTTCTGGTGATGCAAAACTGAGATTTGATACATCCAGGATACATTTTAATTGTTTGAGATCTACTTGTTTTTCTTTGCCAACAACCACGAGGAAATGTTTGTCTGTTTTTTTGTCATATAAAAAAAGATTTTTTATCGAGGTGCCAGGCATTTTGGGGCACACTATGTCAGCTTGATTGCAGGTAAATGCTGCCGGATGATCAAAACGTTCGTAGGGGATGTTGTTGGTATCAAGGAGTGTGTAGATGTTCATATTTATTTGTTGTTATCAAAAAATTTCCATTTATGTGCATTTTCTACTGCTTCTTCTAAGCAATCCATCTCCCATCTGTTATAAGCACCCACGTTTATTAATGCATGAGTTACTTGTTCTTTAGAAATTTTCTTATCCTGAGCCTTATCAGGGAAATTAGCTTCTTGCAGTAAATAGTCATCAATTATTTCGCAATTATGAGAATCTATTTTTTTACCTTTCACAAAAGCCATCGCTGATTCTATCGGTGTTGGATTACAATAGAAATAAATTTGAGATACAACTGTTACATCGTGCGGAGTAGTACTCATTGCATGATATCTAGGATGATACATGCTTAGTCCCCCGTATTTTTTATTATCCATGGAATTAAGAGAAAAATTGCTTGCGATGGATAGTGCGACGATTATTTGCAATGCTTTCATGAAGTGACTCCTTTATAAGTGTTAAAAATTTTTATTATTAAGAGCATATCCTTAAAGTCGAAAAATATTAAATTTTTTTTTCGCGCTCGTCAGCTACACCCCATCTTCAGTTCCTTGCGATGGGGACCCCGATTGGAACGACGTGTCCTTCGAAGCCTTGGCGAAGGAGGAAGTGCAAATTGGGGAATAAAGGATATCTTCGAGCGCTCGAAGGTATCCTTTAATAACATTATTGATAGATTTATTTGTTGTTTTCTTCAGACATGTGACATTTTGAGTTGATATCGATTTTGCGATATAATGCATCTTTATATGTACTCAAATCATATCTGCTACGATGTGAATTTATGTGAGAATTTGGGTTATAGAATGCATCTCTATTATTAGTAATAGGCTGACAATCATTTGCATGTTGTACAGCTTCTCGTAGAAGTATTAATTCTTGATTATAATTAGGATTACAGAGATTCTTAAACAGCATGCTATAGCGATTGGGTGTAGATAATGTATTTTTCAGAGCAGTGTCTACTTGTTGTTGGACAGTAGAATCTTGAAGATTACCAGATAAACGAGCTTGCTGTATTTGTGGAATAACAATTTGAAGAAGTGATTTTCGCAAATTTAAATCTTTTTTTCTAAAAATATCGCTTTGAAGAAGTGATTTTCGCAAATTTAAATCTTTTTTTCTAAAAATATCGCTCGTAGAATTTAATTCGCTCGTGGTAGCTTCTAGATCTTTGGTATAGAATTTTATTTGTTCTTCTACTGATTCTTGTGGACGTCTATTCAGTAATAAATATGCATTAAGTATGTCACAACTAGCATCTTTTTTATTAGATTTACAATATGAATAAATAGTAGATCCGCATGTTAACTCATTTTCAGAGCAGAAAGAATTGTGATATGTAGGATGGTAAAATTTCAATCCCACGTATTCTTCATTTTCCATTGAATTAAGAGAAAAACTGCTTGCGATGCATAGTGCAACAATTACGTGTAATGTTTTCATTAAGAATTCCTTTAATAATATTATTGATAAATTTATTTGGTGCTATCAAGAAAATCACATTGATTTGCGGATTCTACAGCTTCTTTTAGATAGGCTAGTTCATGCCGATAATTATCTGATGAGGAGATATTTTTTAATGCCATACCTACTTGTTCTTGAATACTGCGATCTTGAGGTTTACCAGAAAGATTAGCTTGTTGTATTTGTGGGATAATACGTTCAAGAAATTTTTGTCGAGTTCCTAATGTGTTTTTTTTAAAAATCTCAATGGTAGAATTTAATTGTTCAGTAGTATTGGTGAGGTCTTTTTTATAAAATTCTAGCTGTTGTTCTACTGATTCTTGTGGACGTCTGTTAAGCAATAAATAGGCATTAAGTATTCTGCAATTGTAAGGATCTTTTGTATTTTTTGTCCATGCATCCCTCCATGATGATGTACAATAAGGATAAATATCACTGCCTTTTACAGAGGAATATGCGCTTATATCAATACGAGAGGCATACCGAGAATGATACCATTCTAGTCCCGAATAATCTTCATTTTTATTTCTGTTTCTAACGTGCTGCATAGGCTGCATAGAATGAAGAGAAAAACTGTTTGCGATGGATAGTGCGGCGATTATTTGCAATGCTTTCATGAAGCGACTCCTTTGTGAGTGGTTGTTAAATAATTGAGCATAGATTATAGATTTTTTGGAATATTGGCAATGTTGAAAGTTTATATTTTTTATTGCGCTTAATCCTTCAACAAATTCAGGATGAGCGCGTCGGGGAGAGATCTTTGAGGTTAAATAGGTGTAGTGCATTTTGTGTTGTTTGTTGAGCAATAATTTCAAAAGATTCGCCCCTTAATTGTGCAATATATTCCGCTATATCTTTTATATACTGAGGATGATTTTGTTTGCCACGCATTGCTTGTGGTGGTAAAAATGGTGCATCAGTTTCTAAAACAATATTTTTTAAATCAGTTGTGGTAACAACGTTGCGCAATTCATTATTTTTAGGATAGGTAATGGTTCCGCCAATGCCGAGCATAAAACCCCAATCAGTGACCGTTTTTGCAAAAGCTTGGTCATAAGAAAAACAGTGCATAGCCGTCCGCATAGGATTGTTTTTATATTCTTCTAATACGCGTAATGTTTCATCATAGGCATCACGGCTGTGGACGATGAGTGCAAGATCGTTTTCAAGAGCAAGTTCTATTTGAGCTTTAAACGCATCACGCTGGCGATTGAGATTATAATCAGGATAATGCATATCGATGCCACATTCGCCAATACCAACAATTTTATTGGTTTCTTTTTTTTGCACCCATGATTTTAGAAGTTCAAAATCTTCCTGCCAGGTATCGGAATCATTCGGGTGAATGCCAACCGTTGCAAAGACAGAATTAAATGTTTGTGCAAGGAGAACGCAATTGCCATTTTCAATACTGCGGGTACCAACATTAATAATAATGGAGACTCCTGCTGCGTGAGCTTGGTCGATAATAATGTGTGCTTTTGGTAAATCAGATTTTTCGAGTGGAGTATCAAAGCTACTTTTTACCATCATGTTAATGTGGCAATGAGTATCGATTAACATATTAAAATCCTTGCTAAATAATTTTTTTAAGATTATTGTTTTAAATTTTTATGAATAATTTGACAAAGTTCTTTGAAATTATTATATCTTACAACATTATACTATATTTGTAGTGTATAGCGTGATGAATTTTTGGAAAGAAAGTTTTAGTGAAGAGACAGTGTTTTATTTCAATTATTTTTACTAACCATATATGAGGAGTTCTTATGAACAAGAGCGAATTAATAAATGAGCTCAGCGAAGAGACAACATTCAGCAAAATGGATGTTACTCGAGTGCTAGATTCACTAACCCGCGTTGTTAGTCGTGCATTAAAGAAAGGCGAAAAAGTTTCTATCACAGGATTTGGAAGCTTTTGGATTTCTTGCCGACCAGCTCGTAAAGGAATAAATCCTGCAACCAAAGAACGTATTGATTTGCCTGAAATCAGCATCCCTCGTTTCAAAGCTGGCAAAAGCTTACGTGAAGTTGTTCGTTCCGTAAGACTAGGTTAATCAAAAAAACTTTTCGCAAGTAGAGTTTTTTACACAACCCAAGAAGTACATTTTTATGTATTTCTTGGGGTTTTTTTATGTAATTATTTTTTCCATCCAGGAAGCAAAGTTAGGTCTAATGTGGTTGCGTCTCGGAACATTGTACAAAAAATCGCGAGATCAATAGAATTGGCTTCGAGTGCTTGTCTTATTATTGTTAATAATTTTTGTTTGATGGGTTGTGGGCATGGTGCAAGGATTATTGTGCTCATATAGGTAAATAAAGTGCTTAAAAAATTGCATGTACAAAATTGTCGCGGAACTAAACCGTAGAAAAGAGCTTTTTTTAAGAAATTTTCTGATAACTGATTATTTTTTTGTAGATACTTTCCTTTTAAATATTCACCTGAAAGAAACATATATATTATTGGATGATCTTTTTTTTCGATAAATTTTTTGGCAAGGTCTAAGGCTTTTGGCACGTCGTTCATCATTAATATATGATCGATAGCATTAAAATCAGCAGTCTCTTGATGATTTGGATACTGAATTAAGCCGCAATTTTTTTGATCAGAAGCGGTTGCAGGTTCTGTTTTTTTTTCTTCTTCTATTGACCACTCAGGACATAAAGATAAGTTTATGGATGTATTATTTCCGTGTGCTGCTGCCTGAAAAGCTTTATAAAAATCTTCCATGTTAATACCCTTAGATTCAAAGGTTCGTCTGATTGTTGAAAGAAGGCGTTGTTTAATTTCACGCGGATGATCTTCTGTGATCAAGACTATAATGTACTGGCAGAGAAATGTAAGCAAGTCAATATTACACAATTGATTGTTTTCTATGCCAAGCTCAAGAGCTCTCTGAAGAAATTTTTCTGAGACGGTATAATTCTTATCTGTTTTAAATGATTCTGATAAATAATTGAATGAATGGCAGATACATGATATCGAGTGACTAAATTTTTCAGCAGCGATTTTTATAAGCTCGTTTCCCTTAGCTACTTTTCCTTTGCTATATGCTTGTTGTGCAGAAAGAAAGGGCTCATAGGTTTCCTTATATTCTGTATCTTTAATGAGGGGTTTTTTAAGAAGAGAACAAGTGGCCCCAGTTGGCTTTTTTTCTTCTTCTGTTGACCATTCAGGGCATAAATATAAGTCGATTGTTGTTTCGCTATGAACTATTTCACAAAAATGGGTAAGATCGATCTTATGAGCGAGAAGGTTTGTTTTAATTTCTAATAACAAGCTTCTTTTGAGAGAGGTTTCATTGGGTATGGAGAACACTTTTTGAATGTATTTGCATAATTTAACCAAGAATAGACTATTGCAAAATTGTTGTTCTATTAATCCATACACAAGAGCGTTGTGTAAGAACTCTTTTGGGACGTTTTTTTGTACTACTCCGTCAAGAACGAGATAAATTCCTCCTTCAAGAAGCTGAGCGGCTGCAGTAAGGTATGCGCACGGGTCGTGTTGTTGTGTAGCAGCATATTCCATAAGAAGAACACTTTTTGTTATATCTCCTTGAATGGTGGCTTTTAAAGCGGCATGAAAATCAGGAGATACATTACTATTTTTGAGGTCTTTAACCATACTTTTCTTCAGGTCAGCGATCGATGGTTTAGCCTGCAAAGGTGTTTCTATTTTTGTCCCTATCCATGCTGGGTGTAAAGGTAAGTTTATTCTGTTCACATCATGAACTATTTCATAAAAGTGCGTAAGGTTGATGTGGTGAGTTATGAGATTGTTTTTGATTATCGATAATAAACGTTCTTTGATGTGCGACGGTTTATTTTGTATCGTGATGATGGTATCAATATATGTACATAAAGCGGATAAGAACTCTTTATGGCAAAATTGATTGTCTATTAAGCCATATAAAAAAGCGTCCTGTAAAAAAGCTTCTGCGGTATTGCTTGGTGTTGATTCGTCACAGAGTAGAAAATGGTGATTTGAAAGAATGACTAAAGCACAAGGGTGGTTTTTGTTAGCAGCTTGATGCATTAAGATCAAATAGTTTTCTTTGTCGCGATTTTCAGCTGCGCTCACTCCATTAAGGAAATCAGGTGAAGTTTCTTTGTATTCATGATCTTTTATCATATTTTTTTTAGAATTTTGAATAGAAGAAAGGATTGTAGGATTACCAACATAAGAAATGACCGTGTCAAAAGCCGCCGTTTTGATTGGTTCAAAGACCAAGGATAAGTTGATACCATGTATTTCTTTAAATATTTCACAAAAATCGCTGATGTTAATTCCAACGATTTTAAGAGTTTCTTTGATTGTTGATAACAAGTGGGATTTCATTGAGAAAGGTGGCGTTGTTGTTAATGATTTAATATATAAAAATAATGTATAGACAAAATACATGTTGTGGAACTGTTTTGGTGTGTTGCTATGAGCCGGCTTTATTAAACCATAGGTAAGAGCTTTGTTTAAGAATTTTTCTGAATTGCTATAATCTTGCTTTTCTAGGTACCATAAAGCAAGCTCTATGCATGCGTTTTGATGATTTTTTTCAGCAGCTTTGTGCCAAAATTTAATGGTATCCTGTAATTTACCTTGTGATTTATAGTGCAGCGCGGTCTGACAATCAGCAGAGCTTTCCACATAGTTGATATTTTTTATCATATTTTTTTCAGAAGTACGTTTCTCAAGCAATGTCATTTTTTCATCAAGAGAGATAAGTTTTTTTTCCAATGCAGCAGCTTTGTTTTGAAGAGAATTTTTATTTTGAGTTTTTTTATTTTTTATGAGCGCACAACATTCTGGATAAAGCTCAAGAGAGGTTGGATGAGGTGGATTGTTCGCTGTTACATCTTGAGTAAGTATGGGAAGAAAATCATCTATGCTCACTGATATATCAGTTTTTTCATCTTTGTGCTGTTCTATGTATATTTTTGCTAATGCGTGAGCTGCCGACATCAGTCCCAATTGTGCGCTTTTTCGCAGATTTTCAATATCAATGATTCCTGTTGCTTTTTCGTGTGCAAGAGCATCTTTGTAATATCTGCTGGCAAGAAAGGTTTGAATAGGTTGCTTATAGTGAGGTAATTTAAATGTAGTACAAAGTGGTCCTAAAACTATATCTAGATACAACATTCCCGCAGTAAGTAGATCTTCTTTGTTGCTGTGCTGATACATCACGCCGAGCGTGTAGGTACCAAGGGCATCTATGAGGGTTCTTTTTTTTGGCTGGTTCATATAACGCTTAACGTAGTCAAGAAGCGTGTCTCGGCAAGAGATTACTATTTTTTCAATAATATCATTTTTATTGTTCAAGTAATGGTGTTGTTTTTGTGCTTTACTAAAGAGCAGCATTGTCTTTTCTAGTTGTTGAGTGTCTTTTTTATAGTAGTCGCAAAGAATATAGTAAGCTAAAGCAATTCCTTCTTCAGTAAACTGGTGTAAGAGCTGTATAATCATAGTTGTTTTATTTTGTTGTGCTGCATTGTGGGGGCTCAGCAGTGCCTCTCGGGCATAGTTGAGGCTTTCGGCAAGATAATTGATATCATCAACACCAAGATAATTTACGGCACCTAAATAAGGTAGCAGGGTGAGTTGCGCATTAAAATTACCTAACTTTGCAGCTGATAGGAGATAGTGGGCAAGTTCTTTTTGTTCGAGGGTCGTTTTGTTTGGATTTGGAGATGAGTCTAGAAAATCAGCAGCTATGTGTGCCTCTGCTGCTAAGCAGCACCAATCAATAGCATTATTGGTAAAAATTTTGTTTGTTATAAGATAGCGAGTGCGTTCTTTAATGTTTGATGAGTCGTCAAAAGTCACAAGACTATTTTTCCTATATGATCGTAATTGTTCAAGGCATTCAAGCGCTTGATTATATGCGCTATCGTCTGGAGTGTTATTCAAGAGAAATTGTATTTTGAATTCCAACAATTTTTCTTTGGTAATGCCGCTTGCATTGGATAAGTCTTGAGCGTTAAGCATGAGATTTATATTTTCTATTACTTTTGCGGAGTTATTCATTTGAATATATATATACATGCGATGTGCTATGTAATCAATATTGTTGTTATTAGTGTTAATTAAAATAGTTATGTATGTGAGCGATTCTTCTAGGTTTATATATTTTTCTCTAAGATGTTCATCTATATAGCTTGATGTTCCACCGAATATGTTAGCCAGGCAGTCTAATAGTTCTTTATTATTATTGTGTTCTTTGAGGTACGTAATTGCTTTGTCTATATTAAGTGGAATGCATTGTTGTATGATTGGCACACGTGTTGCATCGGATGAATAATTGAGGTAAGCATATGCCAATTCTAGTTGAGATAGCTCTTTTGTGGGACGGTTTTTTTGAATGTTTTCTTCTAAAAGTTCTAATGCATGATTGATGAGATCTTTGTTGTTACTATTGCGTAGGATAAAACATGCTTTTTCATACTGAGCGGAGCTGTTATCATCATACTGTATTGCCTGATCAAGTAAGCGCAAAACAGCTTCTGTATCATGATGCATAGTTGCAGCCCAGTCGGAATATAATGAGCCACAGGCAATTCGTGTCACATGGATAGTGTGTGGTAATAGGTTGTCGTCTGCAAGTGCTGCAGTAAAATGTGAAATTATTTTTTCATAGTTGGGTACAGATTTTCTTTTAATGAAGAATACGCCTGCTGCAATATTTGTATCGCTGTCATAATATGAAGGAGCTTGAATTTTGTCATAAAATGGGGAGGCTTCGAGCTCCTTGAGCCATTGATTTTTGTAAGCATTATTCATGGCTGTCAGTGCTTTTGTTATATAAAAAGCCAATTGTATTATAGCGTGAGGTGTATGATTTTGTAGTTCCGTTAATTTGATGATTAGTTTAAGCGCGAGTGGATAGTTTTCCGTTTGAATAAAAAAATCATTACATGGTGTGAGTAAAGATAAAATTGTTGCTTGATCATCGGGTGATGGTTTTTTATTACTGATGAACTGTTTTAGAACAGTTTCGAGCTCTGTGGGAGACAACTCTTTTTCAGTAGCGACATAGATTGATGCTTTAAGCAGCAGTGCGGCGCTCGGTATTGGTCCGGATAGTTTTTCTATATAATGACACGCTTTAGCATAATTACCATTGTTTTTATGAGCGAGCGCCATAACGGAGAGGATAGTGTTATTGGATGGTTTATTTGTTTTATATGCTTGTTCACAATAGGGCAATAGTTGTGCGCAAAGATCGGATGAAGCAAATTGAGGCAAGAGAGTATGATTTTTTTGTTTGCCTATGTCATTGTGTTGATTGGTGATGAACTCTACAATAATTTTTGTTAAAGGAGCGAATTTGGCGTACAGTTCAGGGTTGGTTGTTTCTGCTTGCGTGAGAATGTGGATTATTTCATTGTGAGTGCAATTGTTGTGTGGTGATGTATATTTGAGCGCATTGCATAAGTGTTTAAGCGATGCAACGCTGTCATTTTTACCTTCATAGAGAGTAGATAATGATCTATGGAATGTTCTATTCAGTTCTGTAGTGTGTTTCGCATATGCAAGGTGATCTAATCCATTGAGCAATAGGGCTGTTTTTTCCTCTATGTTCATAGTGGGGTTATGTTCTATGAGCGTTTGAGTAAGGAGGCCCACACCATATGATAGTGCGAGATCTGTTTTCTCTAATTTTTTTAACTGATTTTCGATAGTGCCAACAAGAGAAGTAAGATAATTTATATCATCTTTGCAAAAACTCTTTGATGCTGCAATATATGCCTGAAAAACGTTGTTGGTTATTTTCTTTTCTTTAAGATAAGACACTTTATTTTTGTCATAAAAAGTACGCGCTTTATGGTAATTTTTGCATTTATAGTGGAGTTCTGCCAGAACGTAATGCAGGTCTGATGCACGTGGATCGTTTTTTTCTAATGAGGTAGCCTCTAGTTTTGTGATAACGTGAGAACATATTGGTGTATTTGCTAATTCAGAAAGTAGGCGAGATATGCCTTTTTGAGACATAATTGTTTGTATAAATTTTTTTGTAGCATCTTTGGCAGATAGAGCATTATCTCCATAATTAATAAGAAATCGACATGCCGCCTCAATTTCTGGATTCTCAGGGCAATGGTGGTCTTGTAAAATAGTAAGTCTTGTATTTTTCTGTGTATCGTTAGTTGCCTGTAAATAAAGAATGGTAGCGATGATAAGCGCTGTTGCAGGATCTGCGTTATTTCTCAATTCGATAAGCTCTTTTTTGATACTGTCCGTTGTGGTGATGGGGATATTATTGTTAGTAAGGTTTATCGTAAAATCCAACTGTTCAAAAGCATATGCGCAATGTTTATCTTTCATCTTTGTAGAAAATTCAGGGTCATTAAAAAAGGGAGATAATCGCTGTACATTTTTTTCAGTAAAAGCTATTTGTGCATTAATATCACCTTTATACGCAATTTTTTTTAACACATCATGTATTAATTCATAAGATTTTCGAGTTTTTGGATTAAGCATAGAAAGATCATCAGGTATGTAAGGTGCTATTTTTGCGTAACTGATAACTGCTTGTTCAGTTTGGTTGTTTTTGTATAATCCTTCGATCTGATTAGCCCAAATAGTTGAGCGAGGTAGTTTTAAATTGTTAGCAAGAGGCTGAAATTTAGGTCGGGTGTTTTTCGGAGTTTGCTGTATGTCATAGTCTTTGTAGAGCAAGGAATTGACAATGGTCTGCTGTTTGGCATTTTGTGAGCCATTGATTGAGGTGCAGATAAAAAGTAAAAATAAAGACTGAATTAATTTGATCGGCATTAAAAACCTTTTGTTCAGTAACATTATGCTTAATATTGAACATTAAAAAATTTTTTAATGCCTAATAGGTAGTAGTGTAACCGATGTGGTTAAAGTAGTCAAAAGCGTTGTTTTGAGGTATTCTTTTTTGCAACGAAACAATAGAGCTTTTTAAGTTATTTTAGAGGTATTTATGATTGATCTTACGTTACTTCGAGAAAACCCTGAACGTGTTATAGCTGCGCTTAGTAAAAAAGATCCTCATTATGATGTGACACAGCTTATATCGCTGGATAAAGAGCTTCGTGCATTAAAAAATGAAGTTGAATTGTTGCGTTGTACTAAAAATGAATTAGCTCAGCAGGGCAAATCGGGAATAACTCCTGAATTGCGTGAGCAATCGATTGCTCTTGGCAAATTATTAAAAGAAAAAGAATCGGCGCTTGAAGCATTAGAACACGAATTTAATGAACATTATCTTGCATGCCCAAATATTTTGCTTGATGAAGTTCCCGCGGGAAATAAAGAAGAAAATATGGTGGTGAGCATGTTTGGGCAAAAGCCATCGTATTCATTTACGCCAAAAAATCATCTTGATCTTGGTGAAAAACTTGGATGGATAGATTTTGAGACGTCCACAAAAATAAGTGCTGCAGGACTTGCTTTATATAAAGGCGAAGGCGTTGCGCTTCTTTTTTCTTTGGCGATGTTTATGCTCAAGCATAACAAAAAGCATGGATTTAACTTTGTATTGCCTTCATTGTTTGTGAATGAAAAATCATTAGAAACAACCGGTAATTTTCCTAAATTTAGAGATCAAGTGTTTGCAGTGCCTTCTGATGATCTGTTTTTAACACCAACATCAGAAGTTAATCTTACCAATATGTATCGCGACCATATTTTTGCAGGTTCAGAGTTGCCGCTGCGCATGACAGCGTTCACGAGCTGCTTTAGACGTGAAGGTGGTGCGTATGGTTCCAGCGAGCGTGGTCTTATCCGTATGCGTCAATTTGAAAAAGTAGAAATTGTTTCTCTGTGTAGCCCTGAGACTTCTGAACAAGAGCATGAGCGTATGCTTGCATGTGCAGAAGGTATATTACAAGCTTTAGGCTTGCATTATCGCGTTATGTTGCTTGCAGGTCAGGATGCATCATGGGCTTCTGCTAAAACATATGATATAGAAATCTGGTGCCCAGGTCAGAATGAATACAAAGAAGTTTCATCAATTAGTAACTGTATCGATTTTCAGGCACGTCGTGGTATGATTCGTTTTAAAGAAAAGCCGGAAAGTAAAACGCAGCTTGTTCATACATTAAATGGTTCATCTTTGGCATTACCACGATTGATGGTAGCTTTGATGGAAACTTACCAACAGCCTGATGGCACTATTGCAATTCCAGAGATATTGAAAAAAGAAGGATTGTTTTAATGAAATTGGCATTAAGTTCAGCGCTTAATCCTTCAACAAGTTCAGGATGAGCGCAGCGAAGATCCGATAATCTTGTGTTATTTGTATATTCCCCGCGCTCATCCTGAACTTGTTGAAGGATTAAAGCGCACATATTGAAAAGGATTACTTTATGAAGGTTGCATCTTTTTGCATAGCATTATCACAATGGCTTCCGTTGTTTGTATTTTTAATGTTTGCACGGTTTTATGATATGACGGATGATTTGTGGCGGCAGGCATTTTATGTGAGTAGCCTTTGTGCTATTCTTGTTACCGCTTTTTTGCTCTATAAAAAAATTATTATTGATCGCCTCAGATTTGGGATCAATTTGTTTTTAATGAGTGGAGCGGTTGCTTTTTTAACTGATTCAGAATCAGTTTTGCGTTTTTTTGAAATGTATAAGGGAGTGGTATTTTTTGGTGGGATTATTGTTGTTGGTATAATCACTACGTTCTTTTCACCGTTAGGCTTTATTGGTATTTCAGTTACCAATCAACAGGAATTAAAAAAGAGTTCGCTACTGCTTTTGGGAGCAACAATTGGAGCATTGGTGTGGTCCTTCTTTATGAATGATTATGAATCTATTGTTTCTATAGTAGTGCCTTTTATAGCATTAAGACTTTTGCGAAAAAGTTTCATTGACTCCCTATTGAAGGGATCTGAAAAGCATAAAAGTGAAGAAGAATTGTTTTAAATGTTTATAACTAAATTAATTTGAGCGCTTAATCCTTCAACAAGTTCAGGATGAGCGCAGCGAAGATCTGAACGCGTGTTTACTACTGCGTGTCCTACGAAGCCTTAGCGAAGTTGGGAGCTTGCCGAAGGGTCAGGATGAGCGTAGCGAAGATTCGATAATCTTGTGTTATTTGTATATTCCCCGCGCTCATCCTGAACTTGTTGAAGGATTAAAGCGCACATAATGAAGAAGTTTAACATGCAAAATCATTTTTATGTGTATATTTTAAAATGTAAAAATGGAGCGTATTATGTTGGACATACTGATAATATTGATAAAAGACTGTCAGAGCATCATCAGGGATTAATTGATAAATGCTACACAAAAAAGATGAGGCCTGTAGAATTAATTTTTGTTCAAGATTTTTGTACTCGAGATGATGCTTTTCACGCGGAACGACAAGTTAAAGGTTGGTCTCGCAAAAAAAAAGAAGCATTGATGAGAGGTAATTGGGAAGAAATACAAGAATTGAATGCTTTACAGAAAAAAATATGAAGAGCGCTTTAATCCTTCAACAAGTTCAGGATGAGCGCGGGGAAAGATAGTGAAAAATTTTTTCGTTTAAGTGTAAATAATAATAAAATGTAGATTATTATGATAACAAAAAAAAGCTTAGTGTCTTCTGAAATTGCGAGCAGAATAAAGCAGCTAGAGATTTTTACGCGTCGCTTGCTCAATGGTTCATTGGTAGGCGATAGCCGTTCTGCAATCAAAGGTACGGGTTTTGAATTTGATCAAATCCGTGAATATAGTTTTGGTGATGATATTCGGTTTATTGATTGGAAAGCATCCGCCCGCAATGATAAACTTTTAGTAAAACAGTATATTGAAGAACGCAGTAGGACAATATTTTTAGTAGTTGATGTTTCTCAATCCAGTATTTTTGGTTCTGGAAAACATAATAAAAATGCGCGCATTGTTGAACTTGCAAGTGTATTAGCATTAGTAGCCCAGCATGGTAAAGATCATGTAGGGCTTTTGTTATTTTCTGACAATATTGAAGAATATATACCACCGGGAAGTAGTTTGCGTCATGTGCATCATATTATGGAGCGCATGCTCAGTTTTACGCCAAAGCAATCCAAAACTGATATATCAAAAGCATTGCAACATCTTCTTTCAATAAAAAAAAGTGATGCAATAGTGTTTCTTATTTCCGATTTTATTGATGATGCATTGGATACGTATCTTGCGCAGGCAGCGCGTAAATATGATCTGATTGCGGTGCGCTGTTTGGATGCAAATGAAAAAATTATTCCAGCGGTTGGATTTATTACGGTGGAAGATTTGGAAACGGGTGAATTGGTTGAACTTGATTTGCGTGATACGCGCAATAATGAGGTAAAGAAATTTTTAGCCGCGCGTGTTGATGCACAAGATAAATTGTTCCGCCGTTGCGGCGTTGATCTTTTTGAAGTGTCGCCAGAAAAAACTGATTATTTAGTTGAGATGATTAACTTTTTCAGGCGCCGCATGATGTACTAGTAGGCACTTGCGTGCCGTAATTATGAATTGTTTTTTACACCGTTCGTTTCCTTCGACAAGCTTCTTACTTCGCTAAAGCTACGAAGGACAGGCAGGACGAACGGAGTTTTATTTATCCCGTTCGTGGTGAGCCTGTCGAACCATACGAACACAACTAAATATAATTATGAAATTAAATGAAAAAACTGGTTTATATGAAAATTATGGTTTGTGGCACGTGCCATTTTGGCAAACACAAACGTTTCGGCTGACAGTGGAAATTGTCGCTTGTGTTGTGTTGTTATTGGTTGTTGCATGTGTTGTGAAAAAATATCTGCAATATCGCAAAAGAAAAAAACTACCAGTGTGGGATCAAGCACTTTTGGAGCTGAGTCATTTAAAAAGGGATCACAAGGTTGACGTGGTGCATGGTAGAGAATTTTACTTGACCGTTTCGGCATTAATTAAGAAATATTTTCATGATCGGTTTGGTTATGATGTGATGGGTAAAACGGATGATGAAGCGGTTCAGTATTTACAAGATAATTATTTAGATGTGCATGGAGTTGAAGAAATTAAGGCATTGTTGCAGGGTGGCGTAATTATTAAGTTTGCTAATGCACAAGCAGCTCAAGAACAAATTGATCATGATTATGTGCGTGCTGTTGCGATTATTACGCGTACTATTCCGGAAAAGAAATAGCAGAATTCTCAATAGTTGATAAACTAAAGTAAAAAATATAGCGGTATTGTTATTGTTACGAAAGAGATTGTTGCATCTATGAAATTATCTACTGTTTTTTTATCAGGTTTACTTATTTCATCACGGTTGATTGCCTCTGAAGGTAATCACGGTGTTTATTATGCTGAATTACAAGCTTTTAAAGAAGCGCCTAATACTAAAGCTCTTTTTAATGAAGATGCGCATCCGGAACTTGTTGCCATTCAGCGCGACATTACAATATACAAAGCGTTAACACCCATGCAAAGATTGGCACAATTTATTTTGTTAAGTCTTGATGTTATTGTTGTTACGCCAGATAATTTGCCTTTATTGTATGCGTGTGTAGATCAGATTTGTAAAAAGGGTGATGTAATAATGCCTGTTGTGTTTGTAACGCGTAAAAAAAGTTTTTTTAATGCATTTGCTTTAAAATTATTGAAAAGTAATGGCGGTATTGTTATAGGACAGGAATTAATGTGTAATATGTCTGATGAGGCATTAGAAGCTATCGTTGCGCATGAAATTGGTCATATTAAACATAATCATAATAATAAACTGCTTGCATTGAATGCATCTCTTTTTGCTGCGGTGGCAGTGATGTGCCAGTGTCTTAAGCCCGGCTTTTTAAAAAAGGTGCCACTTCCAAGGCCGTTTAGTGATGTTGAGATAGGTCGGTTTGCTCGTGAATTATTTACTCTTGAATTGAAGTTGGAGACTATTTTTTTTGTATCATCAGTAATAGCTGCGTTTATTATTAATAAGCGATATGAAAAAGAAGCAGATGAGTTTGCATGTAAAACAATTGGTAAGTCTGCGGGACTTATTGAATTTTTTGAATATTTTCTGAAAAAAGATCAATTACGAGAAGATGAATTTGCTATAACGCACAATATGATCCAACAAAGTAAGATAAATCTTCCGGATGAGTATTATGAGTTTGTATTGAGGTATTATGTGGCAAAAGGAGGACATAATATGTTTAACGTGTATAAAAAACTTTATTACAATACATTCTGGGGCGCACATCCAAGCAATCAAGCGCGTATTGATGCTGCAAAAGAATATTTAGCGCAACAAGAAGCGTAATTTAGTTTAGTTTTTAGATTCAAAAATAACCCTGCTGTTGAGTGGGATTATTCTATAAAAGGTTTTTGTATGAATATCAAAAATATAGTTCTTTTTGTTTTTATGTTGAATGGATTGTTTTTGAGCTCATTGGTGATGGCATCTGAGCATCGTAATAAATCTACATTATCTCAGCGTGATAAAGATGAAATATTTTTTGTTAAATTTGGAATTATAATAGGAGCGGTAGCGAACACTATTTCAATTCCTGAGGTTTACCAACATGATTCATATAAAAGAGCAACGGTGAGAGTAATATCCAGAGCAGCACGCGGAGGAGTTATGGGATATGTAGGAGCACTTTTTATAAATACAATTGGGGAGAGTTTTTCTGGTAGAAGAGAATAATAATTAAAAAAGTTTATAAAAAAGCATAATACAATTTTTTTGATTGAGATAAAACATAACCCCGCTGAAAGGCGGGGTTTTTGTTATTTTATAAACTGGTCTTCATATAATCGTTTAATTTCATGGTCAGTGGTTGCTTCATCAGCACCTTTATCAAGTCTGTAATCCATAAAGCGTGGGAATCTCAATGCGTATCCAAGATGCTTTTCGGTTTTACCAGCACTGTGCAATGGTGATAACGTAATTTCATCGGCGCGGACTCTACAAACAATATCCGGCGTTACCCATGTATCAGGAGTGAGTTCTTTAGCGCATTGAACATTTTTAGGTTTATGTTCGACTGCCAATGAATCACATTTTTTCTTTAAGGCACGCCATTCATCATCAGTCATGCCAGTACCAATTTTTGCAACAGTTTGGAACATATCGAGCTGTTTATTAAGTACACCAACCAAAAATGCACCAATGCCAAAATGTGCACGCTTACCTTTGCCGGCATAATAACCCAAGACAACACAATCAATGGTATCTTCAAGGTGTCCTTCTTCTTGGCGTTTTAATTTAATCCAGTTGAAGTTACGTTTGCCTGGTTGGTAGTTGGCATCAGGGCGTTTCACGACAAGGCCTTCAAGTCCTGTTGCTACTGTTGCAAAGAAATAATCTTCAAGTTCTTTTGCGTTGTGCATTTTGGTGTGTTCAATAACAAAAAGATGTTCTGTTTTTATCCCGTGTAACAATTTTTCCAGCTGGGCGTGACGTTTGATATAGTTTGTATCCAAATAACTTTCGTTGTTTAAATAGAGCAAGTCAAACAAAAATAGTTGCAGAGGGTATTCTGTTGCAGCTTCTTCAATTCCATGTTTACGTTTGCGTTTAACTGTTTCCTGGAAGGGTAAAAATCCGCCAGTATTGGGGTCATAACCAATTGCCTCACCTTCACAAATGAGGTTGTCTACATCAAGTTTGACCAGCTCTTTAATGAGATCGGGGAACATTGCTGACATATCTTGTAAGTTGCGTGAAAAGAAATGAACTTTGGGGTGAGATTTTGTTTTATCAAGATGTATTTGTAATCTAAATCCATCAAGTTTTGGTTCTGCATAACATTCCCCAAGTTTTTCAAAGATCGCCTTTGCTGTTGGTAGCCGTTCAGCTGCTGCAGGTAAAATGGGCGTGCCGAGTTTAATGTTCATGTGCTCAATTGCCTTGCTACCACCTTCTTTAAGGGTTTTTGCGATAAGACCAATATCGGCGCAAATATTATACGCATTTTCCAGTGCGGGCCGCAGTGATTTATCCCCTGCTTCCATCCATGACAGTGCATCAATAATGGTCATATCAGAAAAACCAAGACGTAATTTTCCAATGATAATACGGCTAACAAATTTGGCAGATAAAGGATCAAGTTTTTTAAAGAGTTGTACCAAAAAGCTTGTTTTTTCTTCTTGTGATCCGGTTCCGCCCATCTCCTCTAATTTGCACAGTGCATGATAAACTTCAGTTACTGAAAGCTCTGTGCTGTGCTTCCATTCATGGTTGCTGAGAACAAGGCCGATGTCGCCAGCATGTTTCATCTGTTTTTTTATGGTTTCTTCTGATACATCCAAAAATTCAGCAACAGCCTTTATTAAGTTTTTTTCTGCAATATTAAACTGCGTTCCAATGTGTGGTGGATGTAACTGTCCAAGAGAGAGTGATGCAATTATTTCCGCTTCATGCGGTGATGCTTTTTTAAAGAGATCCGCGAGTAAGCGCGTTATTTCCAAACGTGCGGCAATTGGTTCAATTTCATCAAAACTGTGTGCTACTTCAATAAACTTCATGGTATTTTTCCTATGGGATAAATAATCTTTTTTGAGTATTGTGCATGCTGCAACAATAATTGTGCCAATCAAAAGAGATGAGATATAGTATCTTTTGTTTTCTGCGCTCGTCCTGAACTTGTTGAAGGATATCTTCGAGCGCTCTCGTATATTTTTAATCAATGATTTTTCCAGTATGCCTGTATATTAGATCTGTGCTTCCAAAAGATTATACCTGTTGCAAAATATGTGAATAATAAAAACTGATAATCAGCGTAAAAATATGCATAGATTGGCAAGCATGCAGCAGCACCTACGGATGCAATCCCAACAGTTTTAGTTATGAGTAATAGCAATGCCCATACGCATAACAAAGGTAAGACTGCCATTGGACATAAGGCTGCTATTAATCCACAGAGCGTGGCAACCCCTTTACCGCCACTTCCGCGCAAAAAAAGTGAATAGCCATTACCTAGCAATAGAAGACTCGCAAAGATACAGAGATAATTATTATCAAAGTAAGGCGTTACTACATATATAAATAAAAAAGCTTTGCCCGCATCAAGTAAAAAAATAAGAAAAAAATAATGAAGACCTAAGAACCGAGAAACATTTGTTGCTCCAATGTTTCCTGAACCGTGCGCGCGAATATCTGCAATGCCTTTGAGTTGCGCTATGAGATAGCCAACGGGAATCGCTCCAATTATATACGCGAGAAGTCCGATAATTATTACAAACATATCCACAACAAATCCTTTTTAATTATAATGTTATCTATGTTTTTAATGTACCATGTTTGTATTAAAATCGAAACGTTGAATTAGGACTGTTTTTTATGTGATTATTATACACATGGTAGGCTATGTGGGGTAATGTCTATAAAAAAAGGAGGGTCGCGATGAAAAAAAATATGGTGATGATAGTATTCATGTCAACTACATTGGTGCATGGAATGGAGCATCAAAAAATTAAGCATTCTAATACGGTAAGCTTTGTGGTTGATCAAACCACGGTGCAGCTTACAAAGTGCCCTATTTATAAGCTTGATAACGTAGATCTTGTGTTTGTTGGGAGAGTTCAGCAACAAACATTAAAAAAACCTAATTCTTTCCATGATATTCATGAGGTTGGGCTTATGGAGGTTGTTGATAATAATATGGTTTATATAAAAACTAAAGATGTTGATAGTGGCTCTGATGATGATACGTATAAGCCGTACGATAATTTTAAGCTGAGGGAAGCAAAATTATGGGAAAGTGCGTATCAAGAAGTAGTGAAAGGTGAGGTGCTCAGCATTTTAGAACCTCGTATTATGAGCAGACGTTATTTTGATAAACAGCAAGATCAGTTTGTAACAGGATTTCACTACTATGCTCATAGAAGGTCTTTAAATGAAGAAAATAAATATATCAACGTGGAAGAAAATGGTGAAGATGCAATCGCGCAGGCTTGTCTAGATTTGGCTTTCTGCTATAAAAAAGCGTTGATTGAAGGATGGAAAAGAATTGATAAAAAAGAGAAGAAAAGTATAGCTTTATCAGCGCTTGGTATTGATGTTGGGTTTCCACGAAATGAAGCGGCTTTTGTTACGGTAACAACAATTCTTGAATTTATAAAAAACAGTTCAGAGAAATTTTCATTAATACATTTATTTGTAAAAAAACGGTCTGATTTTACGCGTTACAATGAGTTGTTAATGCAGTATGCGGTTGAACAAAAATAGTAATTTCTTGTCTCGATTAATAGTATGGGTTGTGTATACTTAACAAGTATACGCAGCCCATTTGTAATTAATATATATTGACAAGGATTGTGATGAAAAAAATTATAATGCTGGTAGCAGCATGCGCGGCTACTGCATTTTTGCAAGGCATGGAAAATCAAAACAGTGTAAGTTTTTTGCTTGGTAAAACAATGGTGCGGCTGACACAGGGCTGTATCTATGATTTTGATCGGACCGTTGATCTTATGGTTGTCGGCAGAAATGAACAGCGAATTTTGAAGGATTTTGATTTTGTTGACATCTCTTGGGTAGGGAGGGTCCGTGAAGTTGAGAATGACACTGTGTATATAAAGAATAAAGGTACTGATAGTCCTTCTGATTCTGATGATGATACCTACACGAAATTATGGCATAATGCGCCTACAAAGCAATTGAATTGTAGAGTTATTTCAGTTGTAGAGCCATGGATTGTGCAAGAGGGGTATTGTGGTGACATTTGTCCATTAAAGCCAGGTTGTTTTTACAGTAAGAATCAGTATCAGAGTTTTTATGAAAATGGACTAATAATGGAAGCTAAAAAAGATTTAGCATGCTGTTATCATGAAGTTTTTGATGCGGGGCAAAGAGGGGAAAGACGTATTGCCTTGCCACTACTTGGTATTGGTTTTTCAATAGAAGATACAGCTTCTGCTGCAGTAACAGCAATACTTACCTATATAAGAACAACTAAAAAAAATCCGTATCATCTTATATATTTAGTTGTAAAAAAACAGTCTGTTTTTGAGTTGTGTAAAACGTTGCTGTACAAGGAATTAGAGAATAAAAAAGAGTTTTTATGAAAAAAAATATGTTACTCGTCGCGTCTCTTTTTACTGCATGTGTTCAGGGAATGGAAACAAATTTTTGGACAATCACGTTTGTTGGTACAAAGATTAATCTGAATAAAGGATTTATTAGTGATGCCGGTGATAAGGTAGATGCAATAGTTGTGGGGATTAATCAACAATTAAACAGTCATTTTTATAATGTAGGAGAACTGTTTGAAAAGCCTCGTTTTGTTTATGAAGAAAGTAGGGATACTGATGATGCTTCTGATGATAGTTATCAACCGTATCCATATTATCTTGTAGATAAAGTAAGAAGCTACAAGAGTTTGAAAAAAGGAGTGGCCTGTCGCGTTTTTTTTATGACAGAACCATGTATAAGAAGGGATGAATTTTTTGGGTATTCTGTAGATAGGCCCCATCCATGGCAGAAAAATCTTTGGTTTGGAGGTAATAAGGCTATTGAAGAGGCCACAAAAGATTTGGCTTTTTGTTATAAAGAAGCTTTTGATGGAGTGTTGAAAAGATTAACTGATAAAGTGGGAAGAAGTATAGCTTTTGCAACACTGAGTGCAGATGTTGGGTTTCCCAGAGAAAAAGCAGTGCCAATTGCGGTAAGAACACTTCTTGAATGTATAAAAAATAATCCTGGCGCATATGATCGTATAGAATTGTTTGTGAATAAAAGATTTGAATTTGCTTGGTATAAATTATTATTGATGGAAGATTGTGGGTTAATAGAAAAAATATGCCTTTTATATTGCGCAAACAAAGATCCTGAACATTTAATATCAATGTGGCCGCGTGAAATAATTTATTATATAGCGAAGTTGGTTTAATTATTACGAAATTGCTTCATAAAGAGAGCACAGTAGTTGTAGGCGCTACCGACAGATAGTGCAGTTCCGAGCAGCAAGAGAAGAAATTCTGTTCCATTCCAGTAAAGAGAAGAAAAGCAATGCGCATGGTAGGGATTGATGATCACGAATGCTAAGCAAGCAATTTGTGAGACGGTTTTAAGTTTGCCATATGATGAGACGGTAATTAAAAAGTTGTTTTCAAGAGCAATTTGACGAAGCGCCATAACAAAAAATTCTCTACCAATCCAAATGATAGCCCAAAAAAAATAAAGCTTATGCGCAGCAACGAGTGCGATAAGTGTTGAATAGAGTAAAAATTTATCAGCGACATGATCAAGCATTGCACCAATCGATGTAACCTGATGATATCTGCGCGCTAAATAACCATCAAAAAAATCGGTTAATCCAAATAAAACAAAAAGTGTAGATAAACTGCAGTTAAGCCAAAAGATATTGTATGGCAGTAAATAGACAAGAAAAAAAGGAAGTATAATAGGAGAGCCTATTAAGCGAATGAATGTAAGAAGCATTGGAAGAGAAAGTTCTGTATTCCACATATTGTGTATGTTGTTTTTTTATAATTTCTGGTAGCGGCGCAGGGATTTGAACCCCGGACCTACGGATTATGATTCCGCCGCTCTAACCAACTGAGCTACGCCGCCACTAATACCAATAAACTATTTTTCGCGCTTAATCCTTCAACAAGTTCAGGATGAGCGCATAGGAAATGTCAAAATATCTTAGTTATAGGATTAAGTATAACATCAAATAGAAAGCTTTTGAATACTAAAGTTATTTAAAATAAAGTTAAAGAATGATTTTAAGAAAAAGAGTGTTGCAATTAATGTTGCGATGATTCCCAACATAAGCGTCACTGCAAATCCTTGGATCGGTCCTGATCCTAAATTATATAACACAATGCCACTGATAAAGGTGGTAATGTTACCATCTAAAATTACACCCATTGCGCCAGAAAATCCGGTATCAACAGCATTTTTAACACTGCTACCTTTAGCAATTTCTTCTTTAATTCGTTCAAAAATTAAAATTGATGCATCAATTGCCATACCAATAGTAAGTGTCATACCAGCGATACCAGGCAATGTTAATGTTGCGTGCATCCATGCAAGACCAATAAGAATGAAAATTAAATTATAGAGTAATGCTAAGAATGCCAACAACCCGCATAATTTGTAGTAATAGATGCTAAACAGGAATACAAGTCCAAAACCACCAAGACAAGAATAGAGACCATGTTTGATTGATTCAGCACCGAGTGATGGCCCAATTTGACGTTCTTCTTCAAAGGTGACGGGTGCTACAAATGATCCTGATTTGAGAAGATATGATAATTTTTTAACCTCTTGTGTGGTGAAGTTTCCGGTAATATGACCTGTGCTGCGAATTGCAGATTCTATTCTTGGTGCAGATATAACTTCACCATCAAGTACTATTGCAAGTTGGCGGTTGTGATTTTTGCTCGTGAGTTCGTAAAATTTATCAGCGCCTTCTTCATTAAATGAAAATTGTACAACTGGTTCAACACCTGTTTTACCGCCCATTCCAGGACGTGCATCAGAAAGCATATTACCCGTTACTTTTGCATATTTTTGTACAACAAAATAGGGAGTGCGTCCATGTTCACGTTCACCAGGCAAAATTTGCAAATCATCAGGAAGTTCGCCATCGTATTCAAGTAATAATTCTGATTCGCTTGAACCCATTTTTTCAACAATTTTGAATTCGAGAAGCGCAGCACGACCAATCATTTCTTTTGCTTCTTGTGGGTTTGAAACATCAGGAAGCTCAATAATAATTTCTTTTTCACCTTGCTTTGCGATAGAAATTTCAGCAACGCTGAATTTATCAAGACGAGTGCGTAATACTTCAATGTTACGCAACACTGAATCTTCTTTGATTCGTTTTTCCATTTGCTCGGAAAAACTTAATGAAATACTGTTTTTATCAACTGATTGTACCAACTCGCGTTCATCAGATTTTAAGATACGAGCTGCTTCTTGTGTTTGCTGTTGATTTTCGAAGGTGAGAATAATTTTTTGATCTTGGATTGTTTTTGAGAGGAGAGAAATTGATCGTTCGCGTTTAAATTTTGCATCAATTGTTTGGAGTTTTCTAATAAGTTCTGCTTCGACAGCTTTTTCGGTTTTTACTTCAAGAGTGAGATAGCTTCCTCCAACCAAATCTATGCCGAAACGTAATGATTTACGTAATGGATACAAGAAGTAGATACCAATCACACACAATACTATCCAAAACATTAATCCAGAATTTGCAATGCGCTTCGCTGCTGTTTTCATCAAATAACTCCTTAAAAATCTAAATGCTACACTACTTTTTTTTACGAAATTTTTTAACTATTTTTGCTGCGAGGAGGCTTAGTTTAAATTAAAAAATGATTTTACGCTTCAGCCATAACGCTCTGCAGCTTCGACAGGGCATACTTCTTAAGTCTTGCTGGCTGCGCCATACGAAGCCTTGGCGAAGTACTGGTGCCAGAGAGGGGACTCGAACCCCTATGGGATTTCTCCCACAGCCACCTCAAGGCTGCGTGTCTGCCAATTTCACCACCCCGGCATTTCATTATATAATGTGTTTTTAGTATAGCGATAAATTCTGTATTATCAATATTTAAAGTGATGTTTATAGTTATAATTTAACCAAGTTTGTTCTATTCTCTTGCGCTCATCCTGAACTTGATGAAGGATTAAGCGCTATAATCCTTCAACAAGCTCTGGCTGAGCCTGGAAGTTCAAGATGGGTTTGCGAGTAAAATGAAAGGGTAAATACTATTTACCAAAAATCATGTCGTAGGGTAATCGAATAATAGAAAAAACAACATTGAAGACATTGGTAAATCCGGACATAATCCAAGCGAACCAGCCTAATTTAGGCTTTGGCGCAACTTCTTCTTCCTCGTCTTCTGCTTGTTGTTGGGCTTGTTCTTTTTGTTGTTCAAGAAGTTCGGTTTGGCGCTTAAAATTAACACCTTGTTCTTTGAGTGCTTCTATTTGATTTTGCACACGAGTAACATGTTGTGTTGCTTCGCCAATCAGTTTATTAAAATGAGATAAGAAGTCTCGTTCTAGATAGGTACTTATATTTTTTATGTTACGAGCGGCACCTTCTATCATGTAATAAAGTTCGCGTGCTTTTGTATCATTTAATATATGAGCAATTTCTTTAAAGTTGTCCCATGCTTGTCGTTCAAACTGTCTTACGCGATTGATTTGGTTCATGAGGGTGCCTAAAGCGTCATCAATAGCATGGTCAAGGTTTGCAATTGATTCAACATCACGCATGAGTTGTTTTAATGCTTCTTCTTGTGGTGCAATTGTTTCATAAAGTGTGCGTTCTTGTTCGCTGAGATCGCCCTGTGCCTCACGATGTTTTTCAAAGAACTCAACCATCTCTGATAGTATTGTTTGGAGTTCACCTTGTCCAATACCAACATTAAGATAAAAAGGATCTAAGGCATTTCTATCGAGTTCATTGCGTTTAACAAAAAATACGGTGCGCGATTCCCATATTGCATCAACAAGAAGACGTATTTTTTCATAGCGTTCTTCGGCGCGTTCCCACCAGATGCGTTTGTAGAGCCAGTTGCCTTGTGGATTTTCAAGAGAAACGGTATCTATTCCTGTGGGTTTTTCTGCTTTTACTGGTTCTTCCGGAATTACGATAGGTTCATCTTGTACCGGTTCTGGCGCGCCTTCAGGAGCCTTGGGAGATCCCTCTGCCGATGTGTCCCCGCTCGTCCTTGATGCTTCGTCAAGCTCAGCAGTAAACGCGCCGCCTGCCCGCAGAAGCCTTGGCGAAGGCGGGTCGAAGGATGGAGTGGAAGCTTCATGCTTTTCCTCCATGGGTTCTTTGGAGGGAGATGGAATCATCGGGATTTGCTCAGTTGGCATTTGCTCAGTTGGCATTTGCTCAGTTGGCATTTGCTCAGTTGGCATTTCTCAGTTGGCATTTGCTCAGTTGGCATTTGCTCAGTTGGGGCTTTTTCTGGCGCGATTAGTTGCTCCACTTGATCCCCAGTGGGTGAAGTTTTTTCCTGGGAAAAAGTAAAACATGGTACTATACTGAGTGCTGTTATCATCATTATTTTAGGTATACGCATAACATTATCTCCTTTTTTTATTTTTTAAAGAGACTCGGAGAGCTCTTCTAGTTCAGCCATTAAGGCATTTGATAGCTCTTCAGCATCAGGTGAAGTATAACTCCATCTTACGCCACTTTCCACTTTAGTTAAAACTGATCTATCGCATTTAATATCAATAATGTCAATGCGGACAACATTCATAAAAGGATGAACCATTGATGGCGCGCGTACAACACCAGCACGGCCTAAAACGCTGTAAGCAACATTGCCTTCATCCAAAAAGCAGATCATAACTTTTTTTTGCCATACCATGTTATGATAGCCGGTGTGGTCCTTGTGAATGGTGAGTAAAATGCTTTCGAGTCCTTTAGCGCCAATGCATTGAACAGGAGTTGTGTTAGGTAATCCTTTTTCGGAGAAAGTTGCAAGGATTCCTACAGTTTGTCCTTTTTTTAAAACAGCTAATAAATCTTCCGGTAATTTTACGCCAACATGTTTTGCCATGAATACCCTAACTTACATAAATAAGCACTATAAATTTGACACATTTTTTAGTTTATTAAAGAAAAATCGACTTTTATAAAGAAAGTCTTGTTATGATTTCGTTTTCTACTACTAATCCAGCGGGAGTTAATTGTAGACGGCCATTGTTTTCTGTAATTAATTTTTTTTGTTGTAATATATCAATGGTTGATCTAATCTTTTCTTTTTGCACGAGATTTAAATCGCTACTAATTTCTTCCCAGCAAACCCCCTTCATTCTTCTTAGCCCAAGCATAATTTTTTCAACGTATATTTGATCTTTGGTAATTGTCTCTACAAATATTGGTTTATACCTGTTTTGTTCCATGGTTTCCAAGTATTTGATAAGATTTTTTTCATTTTGCAGGCGGGATGTTCCATCAAACGAGCATGCGCCAAGGCCAAATCCGCGGTATGGCTTGCGTTCCCAATAAGTGGTGTTATGTCGTGATTCTTTTCCCATTCGAGCAAAACTAGAAACTTCATATTGATTAAAGCCATGGTTGGAAAGAAATTCACGGGACCAATGGTATGCATCAACAACATCATCATCGCATGGTAACGTAACCTTGTTTGATTTGACGTTAAAAAACAATGGTGTGCTGTCATGAACTTCTAAAACATACATCGATAGGTGCGTGATCTTCCACGTAACTATTTTTGCTAATAACTCCTCCCATTCAATTGTGCTAACTCCTGGTAGTCCCAAAATGACATCTACAGAGATGTTATCAAAATAATGAGGTGCATTATCAAGCAAAGAATAAACATCAGTAGCTTTTTGCAAGCGATTCAATTTCTGTAACACTGAATCATTGAGGCTTTGTACCCCAATGCTGATACGGTTAATTCCCAATTCTTTCCATAAGGCTAATTGCTCAAATCGCACTGTGCCAGGGTTAACTTCAAGAGTTATTTCTGTGTTCTCATCAAAAATAAAGAACTCTTTTAGGAGAGCAAACATGTCAATAAGCAGATGGTCAGGGTAGGTGCTTGGGGTCCCTCCACCAAAATAAATGGTATCTAATGGGAGTTTTTCTGTATATTTATTGCCAAATTCCTTAATTTCTTTGATCAGGGCATTGTGATACCGTTCCATAAATGGATCGTGTGATGCCAGTGCCACAAAAGGGCAGTAATGGCAACGATAGGGACAAAACGGCCAATGAATATACAGCGAGCGTGTATTGGCTGAGGTATCATAATGCATAAAAACCTATTTTTTTTGAAAAGCTAAAAAGTAGTACATTTTATTGTATCATAGGTCCTGTAATGCAGCAAATTGTAGTAGAAACTTAAAGTTTTTAAATCTTTTATTGTTGTTCTTTGTTTATATCAAGGCCATAGAGGATATCTGCAAGTGTTTTAATTTCGCTCGGTGATGTTTCTCTTATTATGGCAATATCCTTGAGCAAATCATCAAATTCTTGTGTTGCTATAGAAAAAGGAATGTGAGAGACGATTTTTTTTTCAGCATTTATTTTTTCTAAATCAAGCAAAACTCTAAATGTTGCTGCTTTGCCAATGATAGCAGTGTTTTTTTGATTGTTTGTGTATTGATTGAATTGTTCTAGGGTTGGTGAGGTGAAATTGTTTTTTTCAAGATTAGCGTTGTATTGCGCGATTCTTTCAAAAAGAACGCTGATATAAAGGGGGCTGTTATAGGGAGGGTTTTCCGGTGAAAAAATTTTAGTTTTGATTGGTTGGTTGTAAGCAAATATTCCAATATGTTTTGGCTCAATGTTGCAAGATTTTAATTCTTTGGTTTTTGTTATTATGTTGATTATATTTTCTGCGCTTTGGATAGTGGTTGGATTGTAAAAGTCAAGCGCGGTATAGGCTTTTTTGTATAAATCATTTTTTTTATAAAAATTGTTATTGTTGTGATTTGTAGTTGCACTGTCGCTTGTGGAGACAAGTTTGTCTTCCATTGCATGCAAGGGAACTGATAGGCTGGTAACGATTACTATTTTGTGTGTTAGTTTCATACTTCTTCCTTTTTGTATACGTTGATTTTTTTGGCTATGCCATAGTACTCTATTGTTAAAAGTAATTTTTGTGATGTTTACCATAAAATTTTTTATTATCAAAAGCAAGAGTTCATGTTGTGTATAAAAATAGAATTGTTGTAATCGTTGTTTTGATCATTGTTTCATTTTTTATCTTTAAGCATTATGTAGGGGTAGGAGTTTCTGTTGTTGAAACAATTTCTTCTTATATGGTGTATCCCTTTTTGCGCGTGCAACAGTTAGTTATTGAGCCAATTTCAAGATGGTCCGAGCATTCCTCAAATGTACAAGAACTTGAAAATGTTATTGAAAATTTACAACAAAAATATGATGAGATTTTTGCAGAAAATATTACGTTAAAAGCAATGCATCATTATGCAGATGAAACAAAAGAGTTGCGTGGTTTTAATAAAAGATATTTGTTAGATCGCGGACATATAGCACATGTGTTGGCACGTCATTTTTCTCCAAGTAATCAGTTTTTTCTTGTTGATGCGGGTACTGCTCAGGGTATAAAAAGGGATATGGTAGCGTTGTACGGTAACTCTATTGTAGGCAGAGTTGTTGAAGTATATCCATGGTATTGTAAAATTTCTCTTATTACTGATGTTGATTGTAAGGTTGCAGCATTATCTTTATCTCCCAAAGTTTGTGCGAGTGGCATTCATGAAGGAATAAATGATGCAAGACATACAGTTATGCGCTATGTGAGTCATTTGGATGTGGTGAAAGTGGGCAATGATGTGCTTTCTAGCGGAGAGGGATTGGTATTTCCTAAAGGATTTGCATTAGGCAAAGTTATTTCTGCCGATAAAGGTGATTTGTTTTATGCTATTACGGTGCAACCAGCTTTAGATTTTAACGCACTACGTTATTGCACGCTCATTGCTAAAGAAGATATTTAATATATTTTGTTTTTTTTCATTATGTTCAACCCATTCAATTTCACCTTCAATGAGCGCTTTTTCTTTGATGGTTTTTATAACAGTGCACAATGACCCAATTTCATTAATCAGTCCGAGCGCTATTGCCTGTGTTCCGGTGAATGTTTTCCCATCAGCCCAGTTTGACGTAGTAGTAAGCGATAGTTTTCTGCTTAAAGCAATCTGTTTGGTGAGGTGTTGATATGATTCATTTTCTATTATCTCAAGACTGCTGTTCGGATCTGTAATGGCTTGGTGTGTTGACCAAGCACTGAACGTTTTTCCAATGTTTCCTATTATTGCCGATTCGGGCGCGATAATAGAGTCACATGCGCTTGCAATGAGGTAGGCACCTGAAAGACACATATTTTCCACCAGGGCTATTATAGGTTTAGGGTATTCTTTTTTAAGTTGTCGAATGTCATGAAAAATAGTTTGGCCTGTACCAGAGGCAGTTTCAGCACAATTTATTTTAATGACAATTCCTTTAATGGCCGGGTCTTTAAAAAAACAATGGAGCTGTTCGGTGGTAAAATCAGCGTCATGAAGAGGTTTTGTTAATGATAAAATACCAACAGGAGTTCGTGGTTCTAGTATAGCCATATATTGTTTTTTAATGCCATCGACTAAGGCGGGGGCTACATAGAGGATAATGATTAAAAGAAAGATAGTTTTAAGGGTGTTAAGTAGTGTCATAGTGGAGCCTTGCGATGGTAAAAAGAAGCTTTTTTAGGATATTGGTTTAGTAGCATATAGAAAAAAGCGGTATTGTGAAAGAAATGTGTTATATTTTTTTGACTTTTGTTCCCATATCCTTTACACTTTCTTCAGTAAGTTTAGGTGGGATTTCAGGGCGATTAGCTCAGTGGTAGAGCATCAGTCTTACAAACTGGGGGTCGTAGGTTCGAAACCTACATCGCCCACCATACTTTTACCCAACTTTCGCTAAAGCTACAGTTGGGGCCCATTTAAGAAGTTTTTGAAATTGCTCCGTTCGTCCTGAGCCAGTCGAAGGATACGAACGTAAAATTGGTTTTTTATTGAAATTTTATTCCTCGGTAGCTCAGTGGTAGAGCAAACGACTGTTAATCGTTGGGTCGCAGGTTCGAATCCTGCCCGGGGAGCCACAAATTGGGGTGGTAGCTCAGCTTGGATAGAGCGTCCGCCTGTCACGCGGAAGGTCGCGGGTTCAAGTCCCGTCCACCCCGCCAGCCTTCGCTAAAAGTGAAGGATGGCGGTTTTTTTATTCTTATCGTTTTAACTTTGTTATTAAATAAAAAGAGCTCCTGATTCAGGAGCTCTTTTTTGTGTCTAATATAGATTAGTCTCACATGTTTCTGAACTAAAACATCGGGTATCCATGTACGGATTAGTAATGATTTACGTTTTTTTGTTTTATTTAATGTATTTTATCAAGAGGCTGCAGTTGCTATTAAGTTGACGTAAACTGCATTTGTTGCTGCTTCAGCGATACTGACAACAGCGATGGTTGTGGTGAATTTGTAGACTAATACTGTTGTAGAAGTAGCGCTGTTTGCAGATGCTTCCGCTGTGAAGGTAGTATTTGTACCGTGTGAGCCATTTTGTTGGATGGTGAGTTGTATAACAGGAGCAGTAGAAAAAAAGCTTGTTGGGTAATTAAATGTAATTCCTCCTGCAGTATATAATGCATTTGCTGCATATACTCCTGAAGGTCCGGTAGCGCCTGTTTGTCCAGTAGCACCGATAGCACCGGTTGAACCAGTATTTCCATTATTTCCATTAGTTCCAGTTGCACCTGTTACACCTGTAGCTCCTGTTGATCCTATTGCTCCGGTAACACCTGTGGCACCAATATTTCCAGTTGTGCCAGTTGGTCCTGTATTTCCATTGGTTCCGTTAGTTCCAGTTGCACCTGTTACGCCTATGGCTCCGGTTGATCCTGTTGCTCCGGTAACACCTGTGGCACCAGTATTTCCAGTTGGTCCTGTATTTCCATTGGTTCCGTTAGTTCCAGTTGCACCCGTTACGCCTGTGGCTCCGGTTGATCCTATTGCTCCGGTAACACCTGTGGCACCAGTGTTTCCAGTTGTGCCAGTTGGTCCTGTATTTCCATTGGTTCCGTTAGTTCCAGTTGCACCCGTTACGCCTGTGGCTCCAGTTGATCCTATTGCTCCGGTAACACCTGTGGCACCAGTATTTCCAGTTGTGCCAGTTGGTCCTGTATTTCCATTGGTTCCGTTAGTTCCAGTTGCACCGGTGGCACCAGTATTTCCAGTTGTGCCAGTTAATCCAGTACTTCCATTAATTCCTGAGATTCCTGTAGCGCCTGTTGCACCAGTTTGTCCGGTTGCACCAGTGGGGCCCGTATTGCCATTATTACCATTTGTTCCAGTTGCGCCGGTAGATCCTGTTGCACCGGTTGAACCCGTTGTACCAGTTAATCCAGTACTTCCATTAATTCCTGAGATTCCTGTAGCGCCCGTTGCGCCAGTTTGTCCGGTAGCACCAGTAGATCCAGTATTTCCATCAATGCCGTTTGTTCCAGCTGTTCCGGTTGCACCTATGGCGCCCGTATTGCCATTACTACCATTTGTTCCAGTTGCACCCGTGACCCCAGGATCTCCTGTAACACCTGTTACGCCTGTGGCACCAGTATTTCCAGTTGTGCCAGTTGGTCCTGTATTGCCATTATTACCATTTGTTCCGGCTATTCCGGTTGCCCCAGTTGGTCCTGTATTTCCATTAGTGCCATTAGTTCCAGTTGCACCTGTTACGCCTATGGCTCCAGTTGTTCCAGTTGCGCCGGTAGATCCTGTTGCGCCTGTTGCTCCCGTAACACCCGTTGTTCCAATAGCACCAGTATTGCCATCATTACCATTTGTTCCGGCTATTCCGGTTACTCCAGTAGCACCTGTATTTCCATTAGTTCCGTTAGTTCCAGTTGCACCTGTTACGCCTGTGGCTCCAGTTGATCCTATTGCTCCGGTTGCACCGGTGGCACCAGTATTTCCAGTTGTGCCAGTTAATCCAGTACTTCCATTAATTCCTGTGATTCCTGTAGCGCCCGTTGCGCCAGTTTGTCCGATAGCACCAGTAGATCCAGTATTTCCATCAATGCCGTTTGTTCCAGTTGCTCCAGTTGCACCCGTTACGCCTGTGGATCCAGTTGAACCATCAAATCCATTAGTACCAGTTGCGCCCGTGATTCCCGTAGCACCTATGGCTCCAGTTGATCCTGTTGCTCCTGTGGCACCAGTATTTCCAGTTGTGCCAGTTGGTCCTGTATTTCCATTGGTTCCGTTAGTTCCTGTTGCACCGGTAGCTCCAGTTGAACCCATTGCACCAGTTGATCCAATACTTCCATTAACTCCTGTGATTCCTGTAGCGCCCGTTGCACCAGTTTGTCCGGTAGCACCAGTAGATCCAGTATTACCATTTGTTCCAGTTGCACCCGTTACGCCTGTGGCTCCAGTTGAACCATCTAATCCATTAGTACCTGTTGCGCCCATAGTTCCCGTAGCGCCAGTTGCACCAATTGGTCCTGTTGATCCGGTTGTGTTGATGGGAATCATAGAATCAACATAGGCTTTTGTTGCAACATCCGTTGGATGATTGGTAATGCCATATAGCGTGATCATGTTTGCTGCAAAATTACAATCATTATCGCGCATAACAATGTGTTGAGGAGCATTGCTATTTGATGCTGTAGCTAATTTATCATTACAGATTGTTGCGGGGTGAATGTCATTGTTCATGATAGGAGCGGTTGATAAATTACCAACAGCATCATTGTGAACTACTCCCGCTGGTGTTAGCGTGCCAAGAGTTATAGGACGATTATTGATGACTGTTAAATTTTGTATAATTGCATCTTCTGCAGATAATGTGCCAGATATAGATACCTTGCCATCGATAATAACAGGACCATAAAAATGTGCTTTTTTATATACTTTGAGTTCTCTTTTTATGATTGTATTATGTTTTAATCTTTTTTTTTTGAGTATGTTAAAATTTTTATTAACGATAGGATCTTTAAAAGAGCATTGTTCTTTTATTTTTTCTATTGTAATGGTAAGCATGCCATTATTAATTTGATCAATTATTTTTATAATTTCATGCATTACATAATGAGCATATTGTTGATTGAGTAAGGGGTAATTTTTTTGTACTACTGACTGTGCATATTCGATACTATTGATAATTGCATCACGATCTCCAATGACAAAACCGTTATTTATATGATTTTTTAATTGTTGTAGCGGGGAATTGAAATCATTATCGAATTCAGTTATTTCAGATATTATATCGATAATATTGCTGAGCTTTTTACCAAGATAGATATAGTTACTGTTCGGGTTTTTATTGATTGTATATATTTCAAATTCTGAGAGGTTATAGATATTGTTTTGAACTGCTGCTGACAGTGATAGCGATGTAATAAGAAGTGCAAACGATAATGCTATTGAATGATTTAAGGAGAAAAAGATATGTTTCATTGTATGTACCTTGTTTTTAAAAATAATTATTTTTTATTATAAAAAAATTAATGGTACAAAAAAGAAGAGAATTGTTGTTATGTTTTTTTATTGTAAAAATATCTAAAAAAAGAGCTCCTGATTCAGAAGCTCTTTTTTGTGTCTAATTACGTTGAGTTTATTTTTTAATGTTTTCAAGAAATTTAGGTTGACTGCTACAGTTTTTAACATTTTCAAACTGTTGTTCAAATTGAGCTATCATGTCAGCATCATCTGAAATTGTCATGTCTTCCCAGTTGCGTTGTAGAGCGCTATCAGTGTAATTAAATGAGCCATGGCAGAGGAGTTTTTTGTTGAGCAAGTTACGTTTGAATAAAGTAAATTTATGGTGGTTCATTTCAAAATTATCATTCTGTGGAGATAATACGTTAATGTCATTGTCGCGTAGAAGATTTATTACATTAAGGTTGTTTTTCTTTGGTCCTTGTCTGCTGTCTGTAATCACTTCAACAAAAATGCCGTCCTTCTTTTTTTTTCTTACAAGCGCATTTGCAATAGGCATAAGATCAAAGGAAAAACAACATACTGATATTTTTTCTTGTTCATTTTTAATGAGCGCTATAAGTGCTTGATCAGGTGTTTGATTTTGGTGCGCGTCTCTATAGCGTGGAGCATTGGTAAAAAAAGCTTGAGGAAACGTTAATTTAGGTAAGGTTTTAAATGCATAGAGGTGTCGTGATATTTTTTGTGCATTGTTATATTCAGAGTCATATGAAAATTTTGCTTTAATTTCTTCATTATCGCTTTTGCTCGTAATTTCATATCCTATGATGCACATGTCTTTAATGCGTTTCTTGTGTTCTTTTGCTTCTGCATGAAATTCTTCTTTTCCTTCTTTACTTAATTGAGTTGCTTCATTGGTTATCAATAAGTTGCCAAGCGCACTAGGGTTAATATCGTAAATTGATTTTTTGATAGTGAGAGTGTGTGGAGAGAGTTGGAGAGCTGTGTCTTGTTTGTCTTCTGACGCAATGTTGGCAAGGGGATCGCCTTGTTTTGTTTCTTTGGAAAAAAATAGACACAATTCGGATCTTTGTGGAGATTCTGTTCGTTGTTTTTTTTCGAAAGAAGGAGAAATGAGTGTATCTTCAGCCGATCTTTTTTGATTTTGAAAGCAATTTTCTGTTGAAGGAGTTTTGTTGAAGCCGGTATTCACTGCGAGTTTGGGGTACATGCCGCACAATTGGATGGAAGAGAGGGAAATAAGGGTTATAATAAAAACATTTCTAATATTCATGGTTTCCTTAGCTTGGCGATTAATAAGATTACTAACTTGACTTGATGTGTTTTTCAATTAGTATTAGTTTATCATTAAATAAACCTGTTGGCAACCGGGTATCCATGTACGGATTAGTAAGGATTTACGTTTTTTAGTTTTATTCAATGAAAAAAGATGGTATAAATACCGATACGATAAAATAAAAATGTTAGATAAATGGGGATTATTATGGCTATTGGTATGCAAGATCAGTTAACTATTCCTGCCGGTTTATTGGTAACAGCAGGCTTATCACCAGCATTTGTTGCTCAGTTTGCGTTGTTTCTCGCCATTATTTTGATGTGGACTATTGCGTGGGGTAAAATTTTTAAAAAATTATTCGGCTTGCCCGTGATAGCAGGGCGTATTATTGCCGGTATTTTACTGGGGCCATCATTGTTTAATATTGCCTCCTTTTCTTTTTTTGCTCAACCTCTCTTATTGCTTGATCGTATGACAGGGCAATTGTATAGCCTTGCAAGTTATGATGTTATGCTTTTCGTTGTTTTGCTTATTTCATCAGCGTTGACGGTATCCTATTTGCTGTGGATTGCGGGACATGAAACTGATTTGCAAGATATTTTCTCCATTGGACCTGTTGCCATTTTAGCTGGAATTTTTGGTGCGGTACTGCCGATTGTTATGATTGCAGCGCCATTATATTATGGTTTTGGTGGTGAATGGAGTACTGTTCAGGCGATTGGTATGGGCCTTATTTTTGCTGCTACGAGTGTTTCAATTCCCGTGGCAATGTTGTTTGCGTACAATAAAATGCACTTAAAAAGTTCTAAAGCAGCGCTTGGCGCCGCGGTAGCAGATGATATTTTTGCCGTTATTTTATTATCAGTTTTTTCATTGAGTGTGCAGGCAGGGTTGTTAGGGCATGTTGAAGGTTCGTTATTGGAGGGGCATGGATCGTCGTTATTTGCTTCACTCTTTTTCATAGTCATCGCGTTTGTTGTTATGGGTGGTGTGGGGTATTATTGTGTACGACCTTTTATTGAGTGGCTCAAACGTTCTCATCTATCGCATCTTATTGCGCCAGCAGCCAATGGGATTATGCTTATTTATTTTGCCTTTGCTGAAATTATTGGTGGTTTGGCTGGTATTACCGGTGCTTATTTTGCAGGTCTTTTCCATCGCATGGGTGACCATAGACATGGAGCGGAAAAAGTTATTTCTCCTTTCGTGAATGCGTTTTTACTCCCATTGTTTTTGGGATCAATAGGCTTGCAGCTTGATGTGCGTTTATTGAGTGGATATGATTGGTTATTAGTTGGCTTTCTTTTGGTTATTGCAATTATTTCTAAATTGCTTGGATGTTGGCTTGCTACCGCGCTGAGCAACCGTTTTGCGCATAAAGATAGTTACCAGTGGACAGCGCTTGATACGTATTTATTTGGTTCATCAATGGTTGCGCGGGGTGAGGTTGGTCTTGTGGTGACGACTATTTTGTTTGGGTCAGGTATTATTTTGCCTTCTCATTATGTGATTGCCATTGTGGTGATTGTGCTGACGACTGTGGCAACGCCTATTATGCTTGCGCAGGGGTTTGAGCGCCTTGCCTTAATCGCTAAGGATCAGGTTTTTGCGCTTAATATTGGGCTTTTTTCATTTATTGGAACTACCCAAATGTTTCATATTATCACCGGATGTTTGGAAAAACAGGGTACACATTTTACGATTGTACAGATTAGTGACGGCTCCACGGTGGCTAGTCTTGAAGGGGCAAATGTAAAGATTGTGTTGAATGCTGATGATGGAATTCTCTTTGAGGGGGACAAGGAGAAGATTGAAAGTATCGTACGGATGGTTAAAGAGAGCATAGTTGATGATATCGTAGGTTTGACGAGTAATTAAGAGGGTAAAAGGCGCTCCTGCTTTGACAAAGGGGCGTTTTTAGATTACATTTAGAATATTATTAGATTATATAAAAAAACATAAATAGTAGGGCGTTATATGAAAAAAACTATTCATCCAGAGCTTCATGAAGTTACTGCACGCTGTGCATGTGGTAATGCGTTTGATACTCATTCAACAAGCAATGAATTAAGAGTTACTATCTGTTCTAATTGCCATCCTTTCTTTACCGGCCAACAGAAGTTTCTTGATACCGCTGGTCGTATTGATAAGTTCAATAAAAAATATGCAAAAAAAGCATAATTATTTATGGCTATGACCGATCTGGCGATATTGCAAAAAAGATATGATGATCTTGCAAGCGAGCTTGCTACTGTTACTGATAGCGCAAAACGAATAGTGCTACAGAAGGAGCTAGCTCGTCTTTTGCGTATTATTGATGCGCATAAAGATCTGGCTCATTGCGATGAATTGATTACTGATGCAAAAAATCAGTTAAAGCATTCATTGGAAGATCCAGAAATGGCAGAGCTTTTTAAGCTTGAGCTGCATGATTTGGGATTAAAAAGATTAGAAAAAGAGCGTGCGCTTGAAGATTTGATGATTCCTTCTGACGAACATGATGAGCGTTCAGTTTTTATAGAAATACGTGCAGGAGCTGGTGGACAAGAAGCAGCGTTGTTTGCAGCAGATCTCTTGAGAATGTATACAAACTATGCAATAAAAAAGGGATGGCGAGCAACAGTAGTTGATGAAAGCTTTACCGATATTGGTGGTATTCGTGAGGTTACTTTGCATATTCAGGGAACTGGTGTGTATGGATACCTCAAATTTGAAGCGGGTGTTCATCGCGTGCAACGTGTGCCAAAAACTGAAACGCAGGGGCGTGTTCATACATCAACAGCAACGGTGGCGGTGTTGCCTGAAGCTGAAGAGGTTGATGTGACTATTAATCCAGCTGATTTACGCATAGACGTGTTCCGTGCGAGTGGTGCTGGTGGCCAGCATGTTAACACAACTGATTCAGCCGTTCGCATTACGCATATTCCTTCTGGTTGTGTTGTTTCATGCCAGGATGAGCGATCTCAGCACAAAAATAAGGCTAAAGCACTTAAAGTTTTACAATCACGTTTGCTTGTGTTTGAAAAAGAACGCCATGCAGCAGAAGTTGGAAAACAGCGCAAAGAGATGGTTGGTAGAGGTATGCGTGCAGAAAAAGTACGTACTTATAATTTCCCACAAAATCGTGTCACTGATCACAACGCTGATATAACACTTAAAAAACTTGATTATGTTATTGAAGGCGATCTTGATGAAATTATTGAAGCGCTTCGTACGCTTGATCGTGAAGAAAGACGTAAGTTGGCATTGCAATAATAAATTTTATTTTAGTTTTTTTATGAAGAGGGTTGATTGTTACAGTCAACTCTCTTTTGTTTTTTAATAAAAGCCTATCTCCAAAGTCGAAAAATATTAAATTTTCTTCCCGCGCTCGCCCTGAACTTGTTGAAGGGTTTCCTGAGCGCTCAAAGATATCCTTTAGCCCCAATTTTCACTTTATTCCAATTGGGGTCCCCATCGAAAGAATGAAGATGGGGGATAGCTGACGAGCGCGGGAGAATATTGACCAGGTTATTTAAATGACTTGTGTTATGTTATTTATAATTTTGCTGGTTGTTTTTGATAATTTTTGTTGAGAAGTGAAAGCCACTCTGATAGTAGTTTTTTATAAAATTTCAAAATATACGCATTAATATGATTACTTTTTGTAACTGGTGTTGTGTTCCAACTATCTTTGCGTGGTATTAATTTTTGTCTAATATGTTCTTTATGTGGTGCTTTATTGCCGTATGAAACCAATCCAATATTGCTATCTTGAGTTCCTAAAATTTTCAGTATGAGTGGATAGAGTGTGGTAGTAAGTTCATGTATCTCTTTGTATGTTTCTACCGATAAATTTTGAATTGATTCCTCATGCTCATGAGGGATAATATCAATTTCTCCAAAATAGGTTGGAAAATGAGAGAGCATAGCTGTTGCATATTTTCCTCGATGGATAATTAGATTTTTTAAAGCATCATTTTCTTTGAGAATGGTGCAGAAGTAACAGTTTTTATGCAGATTATTTTTTACTAATAATTCTATAACAAGACGTTGCCTTATATAGCCTTGCTCTGGTATAATCAAATCGTCTAATTTGTGCATATGTGCCTGTAATGTGTTGAATAACACCGGTAAATTAACAACGGTTTTTGTTTTTTGCATTGCTTCAATAAGATTATGATAACGCGGTGCATTATTGATCATGATATGTTTATGATGGTGTTCTGGTATGCTGGCTCCTGCAGCTAATCCTTGATTGGTGTTGATCCATGTTTCATGACAATTTTGTGCAAACAAATAACATAATTTTTGTGTAAAGATATTTTCTTCTTGATGGGTTTCAGACGATAAGTTGCTGATTTCTCGCGTATGTTCGTAAGGAATAATTAAAAAATGTATACCATTATCTATATATGGTTGGCTTGCGAGCATGATGAGTGAATGATTTCCACGATGGAGGACAAGATTTTTTGTACTGTTTTTATCAGCAATAATGCGACAAAAAGTGCAGGGTCTTTGTAGAATTTGTTCTGGTTGTTGTTGTATTTTGCTCGTTTCATTACAATAATCTTCTCGCCATGGTGCATAAACAATGCCGTGTGGTTGTGGTTTATACATGAGTTGTGTTTCCATACAAAAAGTGTGTGAGATATGAAGTATAATGATAACAATAGTGAAAGATTTCTTCATGGTTTACCTGTATTCTTGTTCTGGTTTTTCTGTGACCATTGATAACAATCGTTAGTATATTCTTTAAATAGTTTTACTCGATGTTTGAGAATAATCAGTAAAGATATTGTTTTTGCGGTCTGTTCTAGAAGATATTTTCCTTCTGTTTCTAATTGAAGGATTGTTTTTTTTAGTCGATTATTTTTTATATCGGTAGATTGTTTTTTGTAATAATTAATTTCTGCTAATTGTTTGGATAGAGCTATATGATGGTTACTTAAAATTAATGATGCATTTGTAAGATCTGTATAATATCTTAAAAACGGATATGTTTTTTTATTGTTGTCTAAGATTATTTCTTTAAGGTCCCAATCACTGATTTGAGCATCACTGTGGTAAAAATTGTGATATTCTTGAACGTCCTGGTAGATGCATGCATAGAGTGATTGGCAGTTTTCGATAACTTTTTTAGGGCTTATCTGGTGAGTTTGATAATAATTATATGATAATTTTCCGATAATAAGAGCGGTAGCCACACCTGCAATGCACCATTGTAGGGGATATGGTGAGGTAAGTATGGTGTGCCATTGTTTTTCCGACGGAGTGGTTGTTGAGAATATTAGGAATAAAAAAATAAATATGGTTTTTTTAATAATGGTTTTATACATAGTTATTACCTTGCATAATAGAGTACTGATTTATAGAACCATTATATGTAAGTAACTGGGTATGTCAAAAGAGGGTGATGTGTGGTGAATATACTTATTGGCAAGAGCCTTTGGTGCTATTTGTTTTTTGACTCTTCTATAAAATTGTATATGATTTAAGGCAGTATAATTACAACGTCGATAACTTTTACAAAAAGGGTATTCTTATGATGAGTTTTAATGGGCGTGCAAAATCGGCTTTGCTAGCATTAACAATGATTGCTTCTTCAACACAATGTAATGTGGTTGCTGATTTTTGTACTAATAATGCGGTAGTATGTTCTATGTTAGCTGCTGGTTTAATGGCGTTGAAGGTGCGTCTTGATACAAAACAACGATGTCATTATACATTTGACAATTGGCAACAAGATATTGCAGGTGTATTGAGTTCTTATAATGTTTTTAATCCTGCATCACGCGCAACAATAATGAATTTTATTGATAAATATTTTGTGGGAGCAAAATTTAAGAGAGTAGATACAACAACAAGAACTAAAGAAGATGATGGAACAGTTGTTACGGTTAAAGGGACTAAGGTTGTACAAAAACCGTCAGGATTTATGGGAAATATCGATGCATATGTGTTCCAACAACTTGAAGCAGATAATAAGCTTCTGCCAGCCGTAGTAGCAATGTATTTCTTTATTGCGGAACCACAAAAAGCATGGAATAATGCGTATAATGCTGCTTCGACACCAAAAAACAGCTAGTTAATTATTTTATATTGTAAAACAGTAAGGCCCGTGGAAACACGGGCCTGTTTTTTTGTATAAGAGTTGCTCATATTGTACAAAACTTGAAAAGATAGAGGCTATTCTTTTAGGATGGATGTATTGATTTTTAATGAGTTTATTTTAAAGGAGTCGCTTATGAAAAGAGCATTCTGGAAGGGTTTACTGTGCGTGAGCGTCTCTTTTTTCATTGGAATGATGTATGCTGCATCACAAAAGCCATGGACTTTTTTGGTTTATATGGCGGCAGCGAATGATTTGAATCAATATGCTTTATTAGATTTACACCAAATGATGCAGGCCGGGTCTAATGATAATGTAAATATTATTGTTTATCTTACGATACAAGAAGATGGTCAACCAAAAGTAACAAAAAAATTATATGTTGAGCAGGGAGCATTGAAGCAAATTGGTGAGGTAATGGTTCGTGATAGTGGTGATTTAGTGGTATTAGAAGAAGCATTGTTGTGGGCGTGTAATGATTATCCTTCAGATTATATTGCAGTTGTCTTGTGGGGTGATGGTTCTGGACCATTAAATAAATCTCATAAAATTATGCCATCCAGGGGGTTTTGTTATGATCGTGATACAGAGTATTATTTAACTGAGCATGATTGTTTAGAAGCGTTTTCATGGGCGCGGGATTATGTGAGGGATGGTAAAAAGTTTGACATTATAGCCTTTGATACTTCTTTTTCGGCATCGCTCGAGATGGCATATGCCTTGTCTTTTTGTGCAGATTATATGGTTGCTTCTCAAGATGATCTTTCTGATCATGGATACCAGTATGCATATATTTTAAATCAGTTTGCTACTCAAACTTTTGATCCACTTTCTTTTGCGCAACTCATGGTGAGTGTGCCTCATCAGGAAGAATATGCGGAGATAAAGGATTATATTTTTTCAGTAATAGATCTCAATGTAGTGCATTCATTGGTAGACAATTGCAATGCCTTGGCTCACGTTCTACTATCGCAACTTATGGGCAAGCATAGGGTTATTGCTAAGGCTACTATTAAAAAATGTATTAACATAAACAACTGTCCTTCTTTTGATGAAGGTATGTATATTGATTTATGGCAGTTTTATAAAAATGTGTTAAAACACAGCGCCGGGTTACATGTGTCAAAATCATGTATTAATCAGTTCAAACAGTTGCTGAATAATGGTATAAAATTGTTTGCAAATGTTGTTAAGGCTCATGTTATGAGTGGCAATTATCAACAAGCTGGTGGTATTTCTATTTATTTTTCTCGCTATTCTCTTGATCCATCCTATTATGGTCTTTATTGGGCCAAACAGAATCCAAATTGGTTGAATTTTTTGGAAGCATTTCTCCTATAAAAAGAGTAAAACAAAGAAAGTAAAAAAGTATGCGTTATATTAAATATTTTGAGGATATTCGTCTGACTGATGTTACAACAGTTGGAGGAAAAAATGCATCGTTGGGTGAGATGATAACGCAGCTTTCATCTCAGGGAATAAGAGTTCCCACTGGTTTTGCCATTACTGCAGATGCATACTGGCACTATCTTGAATCAAATCAGCTTGTTGAAACGATGAAAAACATTATGGGTCGCTTGCATGATGCGGGTGATGTTGCTGTTTTGCATAAGGTTGGGTCAGAGATTCGTGATCTTATTATAAATGCTGATATGCCAGATGATTTGGCGCAAGAAATTATTACCGCGTATCATAAACTTTCTCAGCATTATGATCAAAATGAGACGGATGTTGCCGTGCGTTCTTCTGCAACAGCTGAAGATTTACCAACCGCATCATTTGCTGGGCAGCAAGATACGTTTTTGAATGTGGTTGGTGATAAAACATTATTGAATGCATGTAAAAAAAGTATGGCATCGTTGTTTAATGATCGCGCAATTATTTATCGCATTGATCAAGGATTTGATCATTTTAAAGTAGCACTTTCTATTGGTGTGCAAAAAATGATTCGTTCCGATGGCGCGGTCTCTGGCGTTGCTTTTTCATTGGATACAGAAAGTGGTTTTAAAGATGTGGTAATGATTGAAGCTTCGTATGGTCTTGGTGAATCTATTGTGCAGGGTCTTGTTACGCCTGATGAATATGTGGTGCATAAACCAACGCTGCAGTTAGGATTTACACCCATTATAAAAAAGATGTGTGGTGATAAAAAAACAAAAATTGTGTATGGCAGTGGTACTAATGAGGTAAAGACCGTAGCAGTCCCGCTTGCTGATCAGCATAAATTTGCATTGTCTGATAAAGAAATTATTGAATTAGCACAGTTTGTTGTTGCAATAGAAAAACATTATTCAGCGCTTGGCAACAGTTGGTCTCCGATGGATATTGAGTGGGCAAAAGATGCGCATGATGACAAAATATATATTGTGCAGGCACGACCAGAAACTATTTATGCGGGTAAAACAGCGTTAACGTTACAGCAGTATGTGTTGAGTGGTGATGCAAAGGTAAAAAAGGAAGTGATTGTTATCGGTTTGAGTATAGGTCATAAAATTGTTTCTGGTGTTGCACGCGTGGTAAAAGGGGCACAAGATATTGCGCAGGTTCGTGATGGCGATATTATTGTGACAGAAATGACTGATCCCGATTGGGTGCCGGTAATGAAGCGCGCAGCCGGAATTGTAACTGATCGTGGAGGGCGTACGTGTCATGCAGCAATTGTGAGCCGTGAACTGGCAATTCCGGCAATTGTAGGTACAAAAAATGGGACCGTGGCAATAAAAAATGGTGAGCTTATCACGCTTGATTGCTCTGCTGGTGCTACTGGCACCGTTTATAAAGGAAAATTGGAATATACAATACAAGAAACATTGCTTGATACCATTCCAACATTACCCGTTGCGGTGATGGTTAATATTGCTGATCCTGATAGTGCATTCCAAACATCCTTTTTACCGGTTGCCGGTGTTGGGCTTGCGCGTCTTGAATTTATTATCTCTAATTTTATAAAAATTCATCCAATGGCCTTGGTGCACCCCGAACGTGTTGAAGATAGTAAGCTGAGAGCGGAGATAGATAACTTGACCGCATTGTATACAAATACAACAGATTTTTTTGTGGAACAGCTGGCGCAGGGTATTGGGATGATTGCGGCAGCATTTTATCCGCGTCCGGTTATGGTACGCTTGTCCGATTTTAAAAGTAATGAGTATCGCAATTTGTTGGGCGGTAGTTATTTTGAACCGATAGAAGAAAATCCTATGATTGGGTTCCGTGGTGCTTCTCGTTATTACAATGAACGTTACAAAGAAGCATTTGCATTAGAGTGTCAGGCGTTGCTCCGTGTTCGTTCCGTGATGGGACTTAAGAATGTAAAAATTATGATTCCTTTTGTGCGAACAGTGCAAGAAGCGCAATCTGTTGAAGATGAAATGGCAGCGCATGGTTTGATTAAGGGTGAAGATGGTTTGGAGTTAGTGATGATGTGTGAGGTTCCATCGAATGTGATTATGATTGAAGAATTTAGTCGCTATTTTGATGGATTTTCAATTGGGTCGAATGATTTAACGCAATTAGTTCTTGGTGTAGATCGTGATTCCACTATTCTTGCATCACTGTTTGATGAACGTGATCCAGCAGTTAAAAAGATGATGGCAATGGCAATTGCAGGTGCACATAAAAGTGGTCGATATATTGGTATTTGTGGTCAAGCACCATCTGATTATCCTGAAATTGCGGAATTTTTGATTAAAGCGGGCATTGATTCATTGTCATTAAACGCAGATTCAGTGTTACCGTTTCTTATGAGTTGCGCAAAATAATTGTTAATTTATCTGTTTTTTAAATAGTGCGCGGCAAGTTTTTTAAGCACATCTTGTGGATTGTCAGGTGTATGTAGGGTTGATTGTGCAATTCTACTCGATTGTGTTGGTTTAACGATCTCGTACGTACGAGCATATTGTAAGTGACCACACTCAGTGCAATAACCATTTTTTATAATTTCACAACTACAGTCGCACGCAACTGAATGCCATTCTTTATTGTCGCCTGATTTTGCTAAATGTTCACTATTATCAATGCAATAAGGGCCGGCAAGAAGTGGTGCGCCTATGAGAGTGAGCGTGAGTAAGAGTATATGTTTTTTCATGATCTTTCTTCCTTTTTTTCTTGAGTAACGGTAGTGATTTCTATTTCATACTGTTCAAAAAATGGTCGTTTATCATCGGGTGAGAATCCGCAAGGGCATGATGATATGGTGCCGATGTGCATGGCATTCATCATGATGAAAACAAAAAATATATATTTTCTCATAGCCATATCCTGTTTTTTCAATGTAATAAATAAATCTAAGTATTACTTTTATTATACAGTTGCTAAAATTCAAATTGCAATAACATGAAATGATTTGGTGAAAAAAGTGAGTAGGTAAGCATCTTTTATAGTCTGGATGATCGATTGTTTGTGACCTGTTGAACAAAACCATTGATTTTCAGTTTGCCTATTTAATACAATATCGATAGATACGATATTGTGTATTTTGAATAATTAGTGGGGGGGGGTTAGGATGAAAATGGTTAAAAATAGTGTAAAAAAAAGTTCCCTACTTCGACTGGTAGCGTTGTTGGCTATGGTTTTTGTTGCAAACATTTTTTCTATGCAGGAAAATTCTTATTTTATATACGACCAGGATAATTCAGAGAATGGCATTTGGGTTGACAAAGAACTAGTTAAGAAAAATAGTGAGACCCTTAAAAATATGATTGCAGATCTTGGTGAGGAGACAAATAAAATTTCATTTCCTTATTCTTTTAATCTCATAAAATTTGGCTTTGATTTTTTGGATAACAAAGTTGATATAAGAAAGTTTTCATTTGGACAGTTGGTTGATGTGGCTAATTTTTTTAATTTTTTAGATGTTCCCGCAGATAAGATGAAGATTGTTTTGGTGAAAATTAAGGAAAATATCGATAAAGGTGATGCAAAAAATATAAATGTAGCATTAAAAACATTGCATCCTGATTTACAAAAATTGATAATGACTGAGCCGGCCATTACATACTTAAAAGATTGTATTATCAAAAAATATGCAAAAGATAGAGGAAAATCGCTTGTTGGCCATCCAGATACTGTTTATTCAGTAGCATTTAATTATGATGGTACAAAAATTGTTTCCGGATGTAAGGGTCATCAAAATAATCTTATTCTCTGGGATATCAGTAATCCACACAACATTGTGTATCAAACATTTGTTGGCCATCCAAGCAGGGTGAACTCAGTAGCATTCAATCATGATGGGACAAAAATTATTTCCGGATGTGATGGTAACCAAAACAATCTTATTCTCTGGGATATCAGTAATCCACATAACATTGTGCGTCGAAAACTTATTGGCCATCCACGAGGTGTTAGGGCAGTAGCATTCAGTCATGATGGCACAAAAATTGTTTCTGGATGTTATGTCAACCAAAACAATCTTATTCTCTGGGATATCAGCAATCTACAAAATATTACGCAAAAAACGCTTGTTGGTCATCCAGATGATGTTTACGCAGTAGCATTCAGTCATGATGACACAAAAATTGTTTCTGGATGTAAGGGTCATCAAAATAATCTTATTCTTTGGGATATCAGCAATCCAGACAACATTACGCCAAAAACGCTTGCTGGTCATCCAGATAATGTTACTGCAGTAGCATTCAGTCATTATGATACAAAGATTGTTTCCGGATGTTGGGATGACAAAAATAATCTTATTCTCTGGGATATCAGCAATCCACAAAATATTACGCAAAAACCACTTGTTGGCCATCCAGATACTGTTTTCACCGTAGCATTCAGTCCTGATGACACAAAAATTGTTTCTGGATGTGATAGTGATCACAACAATCTTATTCTCTGGGATATCAGCAATCCAGACAACATTGTGCAACAAATACTTATTGATCATCCAGACAGTGTTTCTTCAGCAGCATTCAGTCCTGATGGTACAAAAATTGTTTACGGATGTTATGGCGATGAAAACAATCTTATTATATGGACTCTTTTGACTGATCAAGAAAATACCCTTTTAAAACAGTTAAAAAATTATACCGTCGACCAAATACGATTGATATATCAATTGTGTTTACAATTATTAAAGGGTCAAGCAATGGCATTAAAACAGGGCAGTGAAGAGCAGGAGATATTTATGACATTGCCACAAGATATGCAAAAATTATTGACTGATCTGTTTGCTAAGAGTTGGTTTTCTGGTTGGTGGTAAATTGGGCGCGCTTAATCCTTCAACAAGTTCAGGATGAGCGCGATAAGGATATGGAGTTCTTATTGGGGACCCCATCGGTCCTTCGACAAGCTTCCTCCTACGCATAAAGCTTCGTAGGACACGGCAGGATGAGCGGGCTGAAGATGGGGAATAGCTGATGAGCGCGATAAGGACATGGAGTTCTTATTGGGACCACTTACCTGATATATTCAGGAAGGATAAAGTTAATATAACGATAAGATTAACAATGATCCAGATGGTATATTCATCATTTAAAATTAAGCAGAAAATTTACTAAAAGGTTTATAAAAAATAATTTTAATATTGACAATGTATGCCACAGGGTAGTATAGTTTATGATATGAAAAGGAAGATCAGTCGAACTAAATATTTTAGTAGAGCCCTCAATAGTCTTTTAAAGAAAAGACAGATTTTGGAAGAAGATTTTGATGATTTTCAAGAAGAGCTTGCAAGAAATCCAGAGATGGGTGATATAATTCCTGGAACAAATGGAGTACGTAAGGCTCGATTAAAATCTGCTTCTCGCGGAAAAAGTGGCGGATCTAGAGTATGTTATTACGATATAACTAGTAAAAATGAGATATATTTACTTCTTATTTATGCAAAGAATCAACAGGAAGATATAACAGCTGAAGATAAAAAAGACTTCAAAGAATTAGTGAATGAATTACGGAGGAGTTCACGATGAGCAGTAAATTTGCTAAGGATTTAAAAGCAGCACTGAAAGAAGCTATTGCCCATAAACAAGGTAAGCTTGATCTCTATTCGGAATATATAGAAATTCCTGAACCACCAGCTGAATACAAACCAAAAGAAATAAAAAAAATACGAGAAAAGAATCATTATTCTCAAGGCATGTTTGCTTTGGTTCTCAATGTTAGCATAAAAACCGTGCAATCATGGGAAGCGGGTAAACGTGTTCCGACACATTCAGCATTACGTTTATTAGAGATAGTTGATAAAGGTATTTATCGTCCTGAAATTATTAAAAAATGAGAACAAAAGATTACGAAGAAAGTTTAGCAGAAGTGCTTAAAGATCCTGAAGAAGCTTCAGCTTATCTTGATGAAAAATATAAAAAAAGGAAGCATGTGCTTCCTTTTTTAGTTTTAATATCCAGCAGGCGTTTTTGTGTGCCAATCAGTTTTTTGCTGAAATGCATGGCCAACTTGATACAACAGTTCTTCAGATAAATGAGGGCCGGCGATTTGGAACCCGATAGGCATGTTGTTGCTGCTCATACCGCAGGGGAGAGAAAGAGCAGGGATGCCTGCTAAATTCATTGCACAAGTAAAGTAGTCTTGTAGATCCATCTTGAGTTTATCGTTGGCAAATGCGCCTAATTTAAATGCAGGTGCAGGGTGAACTGGCATAACCAGGACATCAACATCAGCAAATGCTTGTTTAAATTCGTGGCTAATGAGGCGTTGCACTTTTTGTGCATTGTTATAAAACTGTCCCGCATGTCCGGCAGAAAGAACGTAATTGCCAACTAAAATGCGGGAGCGTACTTCTTCACCAAAACCATCATGACGTGAATTGTAGTACATTTTAGATAATGTTTGTGCTTTTTTATCGCGTAATCCATAACGAACACCATCAAAGCGTGCCAAGTTTGATGCCGCTTCCGCGCGGCTTAAAATAAAATACGTTGCCGCAGCATAATTAAGTGTTGGTAATTGCATGTGTTTGATTGATGCGCCGTTGTTTTCAAAAACTTTGAGTGCTGTTTCAATGGCGTTAACAATTTCTTTTTCTACACCTTCTGCGTGTAATGCATTATCAACAACACCAATGCGTAAATTTTTTGGTAACGTGCCGCTTAAATTTTGTGTGTAATCTTTTTTGTCTGTTTGTTGCATTGAAGCATCTCTATCATCTTTTCCTGCAATAACAGAAAGTATGCGTGCGTTATCATACACCGTGCGCGCCATGATACCTATCTGATCAACAGAAGAACCATAGGCAACCAATCCATAGCGAGAAATTAAACCATACGTTGGTTTTAAGCCAACAATACCGCAGAGTGCTGATGGTTGATTAACAGAGCCACCAGTTTCAGAACCTAACGCCCATGGTACTAATCCTGCTGCAACAGCTGCTGCCGAACCACCGCTGGATCCTCCAGGTACGCATGTTTTATCCCATGGATTGTGTGTTTTTTGGAATGCAGATGTTTCTGTTGAACTTCCCATGGCAAATTCATCCATATTGGCACGGCCGATGAGTAATGCACCAGCTTTTTTTAAACGGGTAATTGCTGTTGCATCATACGTTGCAACAAAATTCTCTAATATTTTTGATGCACAAGATGTAATGCGGCCTTGTTGACAAATGTTGTCTTTAATAAGACCAGGAATACCAAAAACTTCTCCACCATCCTGGTGGGTTTTTTCGAGTATGGATTGTTTGTCGAATATTTCTAATGCAGAACCAATTTCACCATCAAATGCTTCAAAGCGTCTCAAGTAAAATTCGAGAATTTCTTCTCGATTGATCTCTTTTTTTGCTAATTTTTCTTCTAACTCTTTAATTGTTATAAATGGATGAATGCTCATAATAATGCCCTAAGATGTTTAAGCTACTGACCTTCAATAATTACGGGAACAACGAAAAAGTCACCTTCACGTTCTGGTGCTTGCGCGAGGATGGTTTGTGCATCGGTAGGAATAACAATATCCTCACGTTCTATGTTGCTGTTTTTTAGTGAAGGAACATCAACATCTTGTGCTATTTCTTGTACGCGTGCAGCATAACTGAGAACTGCATCAAGATGTTTCATAGCGTTGATTATTTCTGTTTCAGAAAGCTCAATGTGTGATAAACGCGCAATTTTTTCAACTTCTTCTTTGGTGATAAGTTGTGCCATAATTTTCCTTTGTTTTAAACCGTTGGTGTCTTCCAATATTCGCTACGGAATCTTCTGATGTACCATATGCTCATTAATGCATTCCCGAGGTAAAATGATCCGTATAAAAGAACAAGTTTTACCAGTTCATTGCTAAATGTCCATTTTGATAATAGATAAGAAATAGGAACAAAATAGAAAAAACAGGTTACAAATCTTACTATCATCACAATGCGCACATTACCGGCACCACGAAGCGCTCCAGACAAAATTAATTGTAACAAATCAAAGATAATAAATATACTCAGAAGAGGAAACGCTTGCATCGCTAGATCGGTAAAATCACCTTTTTTATCAAAGATGTTAATGATGTATTCGCGCTTGTAGATAAAAAAACAAAGAATAACAGAGACCATGCCAGAAGCCAAAAAGAGTACTTTTTTGATGTTTACTTTGACGCCATCCCAGTTTTTTATGCCAACATCATTGCTCACTAAAAAAGTAATAACTTGAGCGAATGCAAGAGCAGGTAAAAACGCAAAACGTTCCATATCTTTCACCACGCATGCAGCAGCAATACCATTGGTTCCCATAGTAGCTACCATTTTTCCAAGCCATACATAGGCCCATGCCATAATCGCTTTATCAAGAACTACGGGCCATGATATAGCAAGTAAATGTTTAACGTAGGAAATATCGGTAAGAGCAGAGAAAAGATTGATGCTGTACTTTAAGTTCTTTTTATTAAAGAGCACATAACAAAGGGCAAGAATCATCATGCTTCCATATTGTATAATGGTTGCGAGGGCAGACCCTTGCAGGCCCATAGCAGGAAATCCCCATTTGCCAAAAATGAGTACATAATCAAAAAAAACAAAGAGAACTGATCCAAAAATAAAAATCTTCATGGGAGTACGTGTGTTTTTGATTCCTCGCAGAAATCCTACCAATGCAAGATAAATAAACATGCACAATACGCCAATTGCGCGTAGTCGTAAAAAAGGAACACCGAGGGCTATGATATCCTCCGAGACTCCATACCATGAATAAATGGTGTGCGCACCAAAGAAAAGAGCACTTCCAAAAAGTATCCCTAAGATTGTTGTTATCCAAAAAGCATCACGAATGGTGCGACCTACATTTTCAAAGGAACTTTGTCCGTTGAATTGTCCGCTGAGTACGATGGTACCAACAGAAAGAGCTTCTCCAACTTTGATAATTAAATGGAGAAAGCTGTTGGTGACGCCAAGAGTTGCATACGTGTGTACTGATGCAAGAGAACCAATAAAGGCTGCATCAAGCCAAAAAGGCATTGCGTATAATAAAAAATTAGTGATAAATTCAGGAAAAAAGTAGCGCAACAATGTGCTATATTTTTCACCTTTTTCATTATTGTAAATGTCGCTTGCGTAGCGTGCGATAAAGCTTCTTACCATGATGTTCCTTGTAGTTATTTTGTTTGTTTAAAGAAAACAAATTTTCTTTGAATGGTGTCTATTGTATAGAATACCTCTTTTTCTATAAAAGGCGCTTCTATTTTTTCAGGTTCCCATTGTTGTGATGCCCAATAGACGAGTGTTGCATCTTTGTAAGGAGATGATGGTTTGAATATACGCACGAGCTCCTCTGGTTGTAGCGACGCGCGTGCAAAAAAGTAATCAATTGGATAGTTTGTGGTGCGCAAAAATGTTCGCCAATCATATGGATAAATAGTGATATTATCCAATGTAAGCTCTTGAACAATATGAGCTAAAAAGCTTCTTTTTTTGTTATTTACTTCAATAAGGACCGTTTTTAAATGAGGAAACAGTATTTTTAAGGGAATTCCCGGAAAACCAGCTCCGGTGCCAATATCGGCGGTTGAATATATTGTAGTAAAGTCAATATGTTGTGCCAGAGCGAGTGAATCATCAAAATGGTTGTGTATAATAGCTGCGGGGTCTGTAATGGCAGTAAGGTTAAATTTTTTATTCCATTCAATTAAAAGTTCCAAATAACGGTCTAATTGAGCAGTTTGTGCTGTTGTTAAAGTATATTTATTGGCTAATTTGTCCAACTGAATAGGTGCAAAATTGCTCTCTAGATGCGGTTTGTTCACTTTTATTCCCCTAAAATATAGCTTTTCTTTCTTCCCTTATGATATCATGGTTATGAGTAAAATACAATTTGTATTACCGGTGAAGTGGGTATATGAAAAAAAACTATTATGTTCTCGGATTGCCGCTCTTACTGCTCGTTTCTATGGGGATTAATGCTAATCCTACGATTACGTTTTTTTTCCGGCCATTCCACGATATGGAAAAAGTGAATAAAAAAATAAGAAAACCAGGTAAATTGGCTCGGCATACCGTTCATGGGATTGTTGAGCATGCTCCTGTTGCAGGCATTTTGGTTACGTATGGTGGTTATGTAACAACATCGAGCTATAATGGGGAGATCATTTTACCAAGAAAGCATCAAAAAGCTGCTGTTACTATTTTGATAACACCGGAAATGGTACCTGTACCTTTATTTGAAAATACCATTTTACATTGGAAGCTTATACCGGCAATGCCGGCAAAAATGTATTTATGTCAGCAAAAGTGTCATGATAAAACAGGGCAATGTTATTGGGCTACGCAAGAAATACCTTTACCAGAAGACGGAATAATTCCTCTTGCAGCAGTAATTATTGTTGCAGATCCAAAAAATATTGTCATTAATAGTGGTGAAACAGTAACAAATGAGACGGCAAATCTTGTGTTGCCCGATATACAGGTAAAAAAAGGAATTAATATTATAGAAAACAGTTCTTATATGCTTACCATTCGGAATCTTTTTAAACCTGTTGGAACGGAAGAAAAGCGTGAACCATTTAAAATGCTTACACATATTATTGAATAAAAGGAGCGCCATTTTTTTTAAATAATAAATCCTGCTATACTGAACGAGCATTATTCATAATGATTATTAAAAATAGTAATCACATTCTTTGAGGAACGTGATATGAAGTTACAAATTTCATTTGATCTTATTGATTTGGACAAGGCAATTGCCATTGCTTTAGATGTTGCCCAATATGCGGATATTATCGAGATAGGGACGATTCTTATTTATCATCATGGAACAGAAGCTATAAAAAGATTTAAGGAAGCTCTTCCTGAAAAAGTAATTCTTGCTGATACAAAGATTGTTGATCGTGGTAAAGAAGTTGCTGAACTTTTTGCTGATGCAGGAGTAGATTGGATTACCGTGATGGCAGGAACGTCTCATCACGTGATTCATGCAACAACTACCGCAGCGCACAATGCTAATGTTAAGGTGATGCTTGATCTGATTGATTCAGATTCGGTTGGGCAATCAGCATTGGAAGCAAAAAATCTTGGTGCTGATGCATTGTTATTTCATCAGCCGTATAGTGAGACCGAATCGCTCGTTTTTCTTGATAAGTGGGATATGATAAAAGGCAACAGCAGTTTGCCTATTTTTGTTTCTGCAAAAATTAATCGCGATAATGTTGATAAAATTGTTGCGCTTAAGCCTGATGTTATTATTGTTGGTTTGAGTATTACTGATGCAGAGGATAGTGCTCACGAGGCGCACTATTTTGCTGAGTTGGTGAGTAAATTGTAAATAGGGCTATCAAAATTTCATAGCTAATTTCATAACAGGATGACCTTGATCATTGGTACCTAAGCCAAGTTGAAGGTCTCTTTTTTTTGCTAATTTTGAGTCTATGAGTTTATTTGCCGAAAACGCATACATTGCACCAAATCCTGCACCGGCGACCATTTGGGAAAGATAGTGGCGGTTGCTTGATAAAAATATTATTGAGACAAATGCGGCAATACTGCCCAATGGTACTGCATAATTGGGGCCATAGCGCATGCCATAGAGTACGGCGGTATACGTTGCTTCAGCTAAATGACCTGATGGAAATCCGCCATATTTTCGTTGGTTTTTTGCAAATTTTTCATGGAATGGTCGTTTGCAGATATCATAATCTAGTCTTGTTTTAAAGAAATCTTTTGCTATTAAAACAAATGGCATACCGGTAAGGAATATCTGACTTGTCATTTGCATATCCTCATTTCGGCTGAGAAACGCTTGTGTGCCAAGGAGTACAATGGGAACACCAATGCTTAAGCGTGCAACTTCTTTACTCCACTGCGAAGGTTCGTTTTTATTCTTTTTATTTTTATGATCAAAAAAGCAGTTGTGGAGTTTTTCATCAATCATACGTGCGCCAACAAAAAAGGGTGCGGTAGTCACAAATATTTTGAATGAATCCCATGAAAAAAGACCTAAATTAATTTTTACAACATCCTCAACAAATCCTCCAAGCATTTGAGTGATGCGATGTTTAGCAGGTGGTCTATTGCGTAACCATGGACGATTATTGCGTTTTGCGCGGATTGCAGCGGATCCTTCCCTTCTTTCTCGAGTACGTTCGTTACGGCGTTGGGTATAGCTGAGTGGTTTTTTATTGTCAGAACAGAGCGCGGTAACGCAGCTTGTTATTGTAAGAAAACAAATTATTTTTTTTGCACAATTCATTGTTACCTCACTTGTTAGGCTTGCGATGCTGAGAGTTATTATTCTTAAGATATAATTTTTGCAATGCATAATACAAGGGTGCTGCGGATGAAGTAAGAGTGGGTATGGTAGAAATTTTATGTTATTGAAAATGGGCAAGCATTATGGTATGAGAGTTGATAATTCATAGTAATCAAAAGGAGTAAGAAATGATAAGAAACTTTTTTTTAGGATTAATTATCTTTTTCAATATATCTCTTTGTGGTATGGATTGCTCTGTGCCGATAGAAAATGATCAGTTGTTATTAACAATGAGCATGCCTATAATAGGACGATATTGTGACCTTCGATCTTTAGGATCTTTAATGAGATTAAATCATACCTATCATTATGTATGTGACATAGCAAACATATGTCCCTCTGTTAAAAAAGATGAATGTTCTACCTTTGTGTGTGCTGAGTTGGCACAGCATTATTATCTCTGCAGTAGGGCACTTGCATATTGTGCTAAACAAGGTAACAGTGCAATGTTTGTCCATTTATCTACGCCTTATAAAGAGGTGATATATGAGGAATTAAGCTCTGTTGATTCTTTTGATATGAAAAATTTGGATAAGCAGTCGAGAGTGGATGTACTTTCTTGGTATGCCAAATACCATGGTACTCAAGAAAAAGCAGAAAAAGCTTTCAATGATCTTGTATTAGATAGATTTTGCGATAAAGATGCAGATACATTAAAAATTTTATTTCAGGGCAGAAATCTTTACATACCTCATATAAAAAATTCGTCTATTTTTAAAGGTATTTGCCGTATGGGAGATATTGATCTCCTTTTTAGCTATTTTAAGTCGTATGGCTATAACGATGATCAAAAAAGCTTAAAACGAATAATAAAATACGGAACATTTTCTCTTATAAAGGCATTGCTTGAAAATGGCTCTCTATTATTAGGGGATGTTGGAAAATGTGATAGGACAGTGGTTCATTTTGCAGTGTTGTATGATCAATGTAGGCGTTTGCGGCTATTGATTGAGCATGGCTTTCATGTAGATGCCTATGATAGTTATGGAAGAACGCCACTGCATTATGCTGCTAAGAAAAGCAATATTGATGCAGTCAGGTTGTTGCTTGAAAAAGGTAGTAATGTTCATCTTGTTGATAACAAAGGAAAAACAGCATACGATTACGTTCCTCTTACTCACATAAAAATATCCCATGCAATGGGATTTGATGTATCTAATTTGAAATATCGCAATACGGTGATACGGAAACTTCTTGAAGAATGTACAAGGATATAAGAATGACTGATCGAAAACTGTTTTTTTTACTAACTGTTTTGTCTGTTATGTCAACCAATTCCATGTACGTATCTGAGTCGTTGCCATGTGGTATGCTATTGTTGCCGCACGATGTTGCTCGTAATAAAATACAATCGTTACTTTCTTTTCAGGAGATTGCTCGGCTTAAACAATCATCTCAATGGTGTAATAGAGTGTGTGACGTTGAGCACGTATGTCCGTTGTTTTGTACGCATACATGCTCGACGTATGCATGTGCGCAACTTGCAAAAAATTATTATGCTTGCAGCAAGGCATTGAGTCATTTTGCTCGCAACAAAGATGAATATATGTTTATGCATTTATGGATGCATCACGCACAGGTGAGAAATAAAGATATCATTGAGATTTGTAAATGTTCGGTGGTGAGCGTAAAAAATCAGATGGATGTATATAGTAAGCGTTATAGTAACGAAAAGAATATTCGCAAGCATATTGTGAAGTGCGGAGCAAGAGCAATATGTAAATATCATGATAGAGATTGCGCCAAAACAGTATTTGCAGGTGGAGGTTTATCCATTTTTGATTTGTTAAAAGAGTATGGTTGTCAGAAAGAATCTAAAGACTATTTTAATGTATATTTTATTTTTTATAAGGCAGCTTGGTTGGATGATTCAGAGCTTATAAAGCATTTGTGTGGAGGAACTGTTGATGAACGCTCATTTAAGTACATTATGAGGTATGCAGATCCTGGTTTGCTGAGCAATTTGATTTGTGATGATATATTGACTCCTGATATTACGAGTAAATCAAGAAAATCATTGCTTCATTATGTTGCACACAAAGGGCTTGCTCATATTATAAAGATTCTTCTTGATAAGGGCGCGTATGTAAATTGTGTTGATGAAGAGGGGATGACTCCGCTTCATTATGCAGTAAAAAAAGTTCATATTGATGCAGTTTTGATGCTTTTAACAAGTGCAGATGCGGATGTTCGTTTTGTGGATAAAAGAGGCAAGAAAGCTCTCGATTACGCTATTCCGACACAACGGTTTATGTTAGGCATGTCGGATGACCTAGCTGATAGAAAAACTATTCAAGGCATATTGCAATCTCACCTTGAAAAAAGCAGTGCGCATGCGTATAGTTATGCTAAAATTCATAGTAATGGTTATCAAAAGTTGCGTGTATGAATAAATTATTTTTATTTTTTTTGGTATTTGTTGGAATGCAGAGTGAATGTATGGAGTTGTCTCTGGTCAGACAAAGCACACAGCAACATCCTAAGTTGACTGAAGATATTGTATGCCACGTGATACGTTCATATTTAAGCTTACAATCATTAGCACGCTTTGGATCTACGTGCAAAACATATGAAAAAATATTTGAACCGGGGAAAATAGAGTACTATGCATTAGGTTTGCGGGAAGTTAGAGACAATTATTATCGTTGTACTCAAGCTCTTGGCAGATGTGCTCAGTATGAAAATAGTGTACTATTTAAACGTTTGTGGAGAAGAGATGGTGCTATCAGGGATTACAATATAGCAAAATTGGAACAAAAATTGCATCTTACTCTTGGTGATAAAATGAATGCTTATCGTAAGTATTATAGCAATTTTCAAGATGTAGACAACAATATTACTAAGGATTTACGAAGTGCTATCATGAATAAGGAGAATTTACTTATTGGCAGGATAGTACAGAGTAAAAAATACAATATTTTTGAGCTATTTAATAATGAGACTCTCGAAGCAGCGTTTCAAACTTTGTGTTCAATAAAAGACTTTTTCATTGGAGTTGATAATATATTGGCGCTTTTACCCGTAGAGAATGGCGAATATAAAAATAGAGCTGTGCAATATATAGCTAAGTATGATGAATTTAACGTTTTGATTCAAGCACTGGAAAAAGGGTATCTTAAGGCAGATGAAGAGTATGGATATGAATGTACAGCATTACATTATGCAGCTTTGCGTGGATGTAGAGCATTAACAGACAGGTTGCTTAAGAAAGGTGCTGATGTGCATGCTGTTAATAAATGGGGTAAGCAACCATTATATTATGCTGAGAGATTTAATCAAGAACATCATAACTTTGGCCATTTATATGCGTATAGGGGTAATGGGGTTGAGGATTTGTTAAACGCATATTGTTATAGAAAACATGGGTGTCTACTAAAAATAACGCAACAATGTGGATCATCATATAAATCGTGGGATATATCGCAAGAGGAAGCTGCTTGGTTGCGCAATTCTTGTACTTATTCACTGAAAGAATCAGACATTATTTAGTTTGTAGCAATTTTGCACAATAATCTTTAACAGCTGGCCCAAAGGTTGGATGTTGGAATGCAATATCAATATTTGCTTGTATCCATCCGAGAGGGTTGCCAATATCGTAGCGTGATGTGTTCATAACATAGGCAATAACGCGCTCCCCATTACGCATCATATCTGCAATGCCATCAGTGAGTTGAATTTCATTACCAGCACCTGGTTTTGTGGTTTCTAGAGAATCAAAAATGCGTGGAGATAAAACATAGCGACCTACAATGGCAAAATTAGATGGAGCTTGATCAACAGAGGGTTTTTCAACGAGTGCAGCAACATCAAAAATGCCGTCTTCTAACTCTTCTTTTACCGCGACAATGCCATATGATGAAACTTTTTCATGAGGAACTTGTAGCACACCAATGACGGATGCGTTATATTTTTGTGCGACTGCAATAAGTTGTGCAAGCGCAGGAACATCACCAATCATAATTTCATCAGGTAACACAATACCAAAATATTCGTTACTAATAGCTTCTTTTGCCATTAAAATTGCATGACCAAGGCCGAGGGCTTCTGGTTGTGGAACAAAAGTGAATTGTGCGGCATCAATTACTGCATTAACGCTATTAAGAAGGGCAGCTTTGCCATTTTTAGCCAATGTCGTCTCTAACTTTGGTTGGTGAGAAAGATGGTTTTTAAGCGCTTGTTTATCATCATTGGCGATGATAATAAAATCAGTAATGTCTGATGCTAAGCCTTCTTCGACAATTATTTGGATTGATGGTTTTTCGAGAATGGGTAGCATTTCTTTGGGAACCGCTTTTGTATAAGGTAAAAAACGTGTACCAAGACCGGCTGCAGGAATAACTGCTTTATTTATTTTCATAGTCATACCCATAATTTGAGATGTTTGTGTTAGTGATAGCGCACAAAAAACGATTGTTACTAATTTCATAAGCATAGAAGTTTCTCGGTTAATATAATAAAATAAGTGAATCATACTCAAGAGAACTGGTTGAGAAATTTTATTTTACTGGAATGAAATAGGCGAATATCATTAATGCCGTATTTAATCATTGCAAGTCTTTCAATTCCTCCACCCAATGCAAATCCAGAGTAAATAATTGGATCAATTCCACCAGCACGTAAGACATTTGGATGAATTATTCCACTGCCAAATAACTCAATCCAACGTGTATGTTTGCAAACAGAACATCCTGTTGTGCAGAATGGACATGATGCATCTATTTCAATTCCTGGTTCTACGAAAGGGAAAAATCCTGGACGTGCGCGAACTTCGATTCTGTTATTGTTTAAGATTTTTTGTAAAAAAGTTTGTGCGGTAGCAAGCAAGTTGCTGACCGATATGTTTTTATCAATCAGCATGATTTCATATTGAGTGAATTGAAAATCATGAGTTTGATCTGTTGCTTCTTTTCTGTATGTTCTTCCTGGTGAAAATATTGCAATAGGAGGTTGGGAATTTTGCATAACACGAACTTGAACGTTTGAGCATTGGGTTCGTAGAAGAATTCCTTTTTTATGTAAATAAAATGAATCTTCTGCTTCACGTGCTGGATGATCTGCTGGAATATTAAGGGATTCAAAATTATAATATTCGTTATCTATTTCAGGGCCATCGGCGATATCATATCCCATTGATATAAAAACATCTTCTAAGTCATTGATGATTTGTGTGTAAATATGGGATGTTCCTTTAAGTTCATTGTATTTGTATGCAGAAACATCAAAGTTTTTGTGCACGATATTTTTTTGTGCACTTTCTTCTTTTTTGAGGGCGGTTGCGCGGGCGTCAATTTGTTCTTGTGCTTCAGTTTTGAGCTGATTGAGGAGTGGCCCAACTATTTTTTTTTCTTCAACAGGCATATTTTTGAGTTGCTCCATAAGATCAGCAATCTTGCCTTTGCGTCCTAAAAATGCAACACGTACTGCTTCAAGGCTTGTTTCATTCGATGCTTGCAATTGCAGTGGTTAGTTCTTTTTTTATGATTTCAATTTCTTGTGAGAGATTTTTCATACATATTCCGGTGTATTAACGGCGGTTTTTATACATAAACAAGATAACAAAGAATGATATTCTTGGCAATTTGGTCAAAATTATATAATAGTGGAATAAGTGTACAAATGGGTTACTAAAAAAGAGGAGAGATGGATGAAAAAGTTTTTATTGTCGATGCTTGCCTTTGGAGTTATAGCAACGGGTTATGCTGATGAAACACGTGGATCATTAGCGCCTTGCAATAAACATGAAGAAGTAATTAATGCGGAAAATAGTGTGTTTCTTGCGCAAGTTCTTGCGGCAGATGATGTATTTGAGGAAACATATATCCCTCAACCAGATATGTTCTCAGTAAGAAAAGCAGCCATTATAACGTGTATGGATTATCGATTGAATGATTTTTTAAGTGTGGTTACTCCTGGTACGTATATCTTGCGTAATGCTGGTGGAAGGGTAACTGAGGATTGGATTAGATCAATTATTATTCTCTATAAATTACTTGAAGTAGAACAAATAATGTTGATTCAACATACTGATTGCGGTATGCAGAAATTTACTGATCATGTTATGAATGATTTATTACGTGGCAGTTTAGTTAAGGCTAAACTTGTTCAGAATTGTAACACTACATTGTGTCCTTTAGAACCTAATAGCGCTTGTAAGTGGGTTAATACAAGTAGTTGTTGTGGAACAAATCCATGTAAAGGTGGATGCATTGATTGGCGTACTATTAATCATGGTTTGTTTGATTCAATGCTTGAAGATGTTAAAACGCTTCGTAACCATCCATTGATACCATCAAACATTCCAATATATGCGTACATCTTTGATGTTATTACCGGTGATTTAATTCCGGTCCCCAAGGCAATGAGAGCTGGCAGGGCAAAACCGCTGTTTTGTAAGTAATTTTCACGCTTTTTTTATTGACAAAAGCTCACAAACAGGTACCATACATACTATATATTGATAGTTTTTGTCATCGCCGGGGTAGCTCAGTGGTAGAGCGGAAGCCTGAAGAGCTTCGCGTCGTTGGTTCAATTCCGACCCCCGGCACCATACTTCGCGTAAAGCTTCGTATGGCACGGCCATCTTCGCCCGCTCATCCTGAGCCTGTCGAAGGACGTCTGGCTTACGCCAAGGTTTCCTCCTTACGATCTAGATGAGTGTCTGTAAAGACAGGATTAAATCCATTCTTTTTCCAAAATTCTTGCATTATATTTTTGTTTATTGTTAATTATTTTGTATCGTGGTAGATTTTTTTGTTCCCATATTTGTCACGAGTATTTTAATAAAAGGAGAATACGATGAACAAAATATCTTTTATAACGATATGTGTGTTAACACATTCTTGTTTGTTTTCCATGGATACAAAGCAGCAACCTTTACCAAATAAATTAGATAATGGCCCTAGGCGAGATGGAATACTGAGAAAATTAAGTAATCCTGTATCAAGGGTGAGAACAGATGAAGAAATTGGTAATTTTATGCTAAAAACTGAAACAAGATCACCACGAGATAAGTATAGAGAAATATATAAAGAAGAAAAAAATAAAGAGCTTAATGAATTTCGAAGAGGGCGTAGCGAAAGTCTCGAAAAAAAATAATTAAAAAAGAGGGGAGTATGAAACAGACGCAAGTTGATAAACACACAATTGCATGGTTTAAGATTGCTGAGTGTGTGTCGCGAGGTGAAAAAGAGCGCGCATTGGGTGTGTATCGTCTTCTCTCTCATTCATTTAATGATACTGCTATTAAATGTCAGCTTGAGGCTGACATTTATTGTTCTTTTGGTGAAACTGACCAGGCAATTATTTTATATCAACAGGCAATGGAGTCTTATAAAAAATCTCATCGTTTTCTTGAAGCGGCAGCAGTTGGTGAACATTTGGTTGTTTTACAGCCTTCTGAAATGATTTTGCATCGCAACTTAATTCAGCTCTATCTTTCTCTGGCAATGATATCAAAAGCGCAAGCGCATATTCAGGCGCTTGTTGATTTTTTTGCACAAAAGAAGCAATGGATAGAACAAGTTCTTGATGATCTTATCCTTGTTGATAATAAAAAATATGTTCAAGAGTTTGTAGCTTTATTGCAAGCATGTTCAGATGAGCTGCATCAGCATGCAGTTATCTATTTAAAAAAATGATTTTTAGCTCTTTGTTTTTGTACACATGATTTCCTCTCTCCGCTCGCCCTGAGTGCCCCGTTAGGGGTGTATCGAAGGGTGCGACAGAAAAAAGATTTTTTTATTTTTAATATTTTTCTTATTCCGCATCCTTCGATACATTCTCCTACGTTAAAACTTCGGAGAACACTCAGGACGAGCGGAGGGTGTGATAATCATTACAAACTTTTTATAAATTGCACTTTATCATAATATTATGTTTTTCAAGTAATTGAGCGCTTTCAGCATCAAGAAGAATTTTTTCTTTTGCTGTTAAGCGCAATTTTTTTTGGTTTTCCTGAAAGATAATATTAAGCGGGGCACTGCCCTTGGTCAAATGTTCTTTGATGTTGGTTATTGTTTCTTCAGTCATATTGTCGGGAAGCGTGAGAGTGATATATTCAATGTTCGGCCATTCATTCAGTGCTAATTCGATAGGAACAATATCTTGAGCTTTTATTTTGCATCCAGCGCCTTCAACAACATCAACTACTCCTTTAACTATAAACACATGATGTGAGCCGAGCCATTTTTCAGTGCGGGTGAATGTTTTAGGAAATGCAATAATTTCCGCCGTTCCTGACATATCTTCAAATTGCAAAAAAGACATTCGATCACCTTTTTTGGTGACAATGTCTTTGCGTGTTTTCAGCAGGCCGCAGCAAATAGTTGTATATTCGCCCGAAGTTGTTTTTGCTTTTTCTGTTGCTACTTCGAATGACTCAATGGCAAACCAAGCAAGTTGTTTTTTGTATGTTTCAAGGGGATGTGAGCTGATATAAAAACCAAGTACTTCACGTTCCTTTTCTAGTTTTTCTTTATCAGACCATTCAGGCAATGGTGCAAAAATATATAATTCATTATCATTACTGGCATTTTTGTTCGCGATAGCGAATAAATCCATTTGTCCGGTAAGGGCATTTTTTTTGTGCGTAGTTGCAAGATCAATACTATGTTCAACTTCATTAAATTGCTGTGCGCGATTACCATGCAAGGTATCAAACGCTCCTGCACAAATGAGACTTTCAATAACTCGTTTATTGGCCGTGCGTAAATCTACGCGTTTACAAAAATCGAACAGATCTTTAAAAGGACCTTTCTTGGCGCGTTCTTCAATGATATTTTCAAGCGCTGCAAGACCAACGTTTTTGATACCTTGTAATCCGAATAAAATATTGCTGTCCACAACTGAAAAATCGATACTCGATCTGTTAATATCTGGTGGTAATAAGGTAATGCCTAAATCTTTTGTTTCCTGTAAATAGAAAGACATTTTATCGGGATGTGTTGCTTCTAATGAGATAAGGCATGCTATAAATTCAGATGGGTAGTTTGCTTTGAGATATGCTGTTTGATAGGCGATAAGTGCATATGCAGCTGAGTGAGATTTGTTAAAGCCATAACCGGCAAAATAGGCCATGAAGATCAAAAAGTTCTTCTGCTTTTTTTCCGTCAAAGCTCCTGGTAGTTGCTTTTTCAACAAATATGGCGCTTTGTTCCGCCATCACTTCTGCTTTTTTCTTCCCCATTGCGCGGCGTAAAATATCAGCTTCTCCGAGTGAATAGCCGCCAATTGCAGAGGCAATTTTCATTACCTGTTCTTGATAGACAATAACACCATAAGTTTCTGCCAAAATTGGTTCAAGTTCAGGGAAAAGATATTTAATTTTTTGTCGACCATGTCGACGTTCAATAAAATCATCGACCATCCCTGATCCGAGTGGTCCTGGGCGATAGAGTGCGTTTACCGCAATAATATCTTCAAATTTGTCTGGTTGCAGTTTGCGAAGTACTTCTTTGAGCCCACTTAGATTCAAGTTGGAACACGCCTGAGGTTTTACCCTCACAAATAAGTGCAAATGTTTGTGCATCATCAAGGGGAAGTTTGTTAATATCAAGCGTGACAGCATGATTTTTTTTGATCAGTTGTAACACTCGGTCAATAAGCGTTAAGTTTTTGAGGCCCAAAAAATCTATTTTTAGAAAACCAATACTTTCAAGTTCTGTCATTGCATATTGCGTTACAAGTTCAGTGCTTTTGGAAGGAATATAAACGGGCAGCACTTCATCAATTGGTTCTGGTGAAATTACAATGCCAGCAGCATGTTTTGATGCATGGCGCGTGAGCCCTTCAAGTCGAAATGCAATATCAAAAATATGTTTTGTGCTGTGGATTATTATCAATAAGTTCTTGTAGTCGGGGTTCTTGTTCAATGGCTTCAGTTAAGCGTAATTTTAAGTTGTTCAGGGATGAGATTGGTGATTGCATTTGAATCTTCAAAAGAAAAACCAAGGACGCGTGCAACATCTTTAATAACACCTTTTGCCATCATGGTACCAAAGGTGATAATATTGGCATACTTTGTCATGGCCATACTTATCACGAACATAATTGATTACTTTGTCGCGGCCTTCAATACAAAAATCGATATCGATATCAGGCATGCTGACACGTTCAGGATTTAAAAAGCGTTCAAAAAGAAGATTATATTTGAGAGGATCGATATTGGTAATTTGTAATGCCCATGCAACGAGTGATCCTGCAGCAGAACCACGACCCGGGCCAACGGGAATGCCATTGCGGTATGCCCATTGAATAAAATCACTCACTACTAAAAAATATCCAACAAATCCCATACTGAGTAATGAGATCAATTTCAAGTTCCAAGCGAGCTTCATATTCTCCTGCTTTGGCAAGATCAATAAGATTGTTCGTCTTTTAATCGTTCAAGACCGATGCTGGCACATGTGCGCAAAATATGTTTCTTGCGTATAATGTTCGGGAATATCAAATTGTGGGAAAAAAAGTTTTCCGGTTTCAAAATCAAAATTGCACATGTCAGCAATAACACCAGCATTCCAGACTGCTTCTGGATGTTCTTTGAAAATCCTCGAGCATTTGCTCTGTGGTACGCATGTAGACGCGGCAATCACCAAAGCTGAAGCGATTGGGGTTGTCTAATTTTGCTTGTGTTTGGATAGAGAGCATAATTTCATGTGCTTCGTGATCCTGGAGTGAAGTATAATGGCAATCGCCGGCAGCAATGCATTGAATGTTTTTTTCTTTGGCTAAAGCAAATAGTTTTTTATTTAAGATAGCTTGTTCTTCTTGATCTTCGGGCTGCACTTCAAGAAAAAAGCGATCTCTGCCAAATACCCTCAAAAACCAGTCAATACGCTCTTCAACTTCTTTTGCCGCATTCGCCATTAACAGTTTAGGAATATGGCCGCCAAGGCACGCGGTTGTTACGATGAGGCCTTCTGAATATTTTTCAAGGATGTTGTAATCGATGCGGGGTTTAAAATAAAAACCTTCTTGATATGAATAAGAAATGAGTTTGCAGAGATTTTTATACCCCGTTGCATTTTGCACAAGAATAATGAGGTGATAATATTTATTTTCTGCATTTTTTACTTTTGCATCTTCCGTAAAATATGCTTCCATGCCTAAGATTGGTTTAATGCCAGCTTTTTTACATTTTTGAAAGAATTTTACCGCGCCAAAAATATTGCCATGATCGGTGATGGCAAGTGCTTTATAATTGTTTTCTTTACCAAATGCTACCAGCTTATCTAATGATATGGCACCATCAAGGAGTGAATATTCGGTATGAAGATGTAAATGCGTAAAATGTTGCGACATACTTTGTTTGTGTCTTTCGCGCTTGTTTTGCTGTGTCCAACGACTTGTCCTTCGTAGCTTAGCGAAGGAGGAATCCTCGGCGAAGGCTGGGTCGAAGGATATTCAAGCTTATAAGTTGTAAGGATAAGAGATATTGAGAAAAATGTTGAGTAAAAAATATAAATCCTCATTCAGAATCCCTATAGAGAGCTTAATTTCCTAAAAATAGTTACAGGTTGACAATTTTATATATTTTGATACATTAAAAATAATAAGATAGTTGTTTTATCAAGTGGGGGATTATGTATGAAAAATAGTATAAAAAGGTCTTTTCTTATGCCTATTTTGGCATTTTTTATAGGAATGCAGCCATCAGATGCTCATTCTAATATTTTTGATGGTAACAATAGCTATTTGAATGGTGCAATAGCGGGAATATCTGCTTTTGTAGGGATGCATATAATTTCTCATGTGATTCCTAAAGTATATGCTCAGACAGGATTATTTGGCAAAAGTAATCTGAGTAATATGACTTTAAAAGATTATGTGGGTCCTGTTCCTCAGGAAGTTGCTGATCTTATTGCGCAACTTAAAAATTCCGAAGCATATGTAAAAATGGGTGTTAAGTTAACTAAAGGATTTATTTTTTTTGGGGCACCTGGTTGTGGAAAAACGCATTTAGCACGTTCAATAGCAACTGAAGTTAACTGTCCTTTTTTTGCAGTAAATGCTACAGATTTTAAGCAACCGCATGTTGGAGAGGCAAAAAATGAAATAAAAAAACTTTTTGAACAAGCAAGAAATGGAGCAAGGCAGCATTCTTCACGCGTAGCGATTGTATTTATAGATGAATTAGATGCTGTTGGAACAAGAAATGGTGAGAGGCTTGAAGGTGGTATAGATGAAACTATCAATACCTTATTGAATGAAATGGATGGATTTGATCAACATAAGGATGTACATGTTGTTGTGATAGCAGCAACTAATATTTTAAAAAATATTGATGTCGCTCTTAAGCGTCCAGGAAGATTGGATCATAAAATTTATATTCCTTATCCAGATTTACAGGCACGAATGTTATTTATGCAAACTTTTTTAAAAAAATATCCAAGTGATTCTACTGTTTCACACGTTGAGCTTGCAGAAAAAACAGCAGGAATGAGCCCTGCTGATCTTATGTTATTATTTGAAATGGCAGGACGTATTGCTATAAGATCTCAGAAAAATAAGCGCGACATTGTTTGCTTTAATGAAGCGCTTAAGCAGATGCAATACAATAGAATATAATTCGTTGGCTTTGTGTATTAATGATCATCCAAATGCGAAAATAATTTTTGTTTTCATTGTAAAAATACTGATAATTCTAAAGAATGTTGAGGATTAAAATTTTTGTTGCAGGTGGGGCATGTATCAGCTAAATCAACGTTGCCGAGGGGGCAAGTTTTTATGATATGTTCAATTTCCTTGGCAGAATTATTTTTTTTGAGATCTATCATACGCGGACAGTTTGGGTTGTTTTTCATGAAATAACGTATGCAATAATTTTCAAAGCAGTCAGTATGAAATGTTTCGTAACATTGCTTGATGGTTATGATGACATTATTATATTCAAAATTTTTTTTGCACAACAAGCAATAGTTGTAATCTTTTACGTGAAAGCGTGGGGGGTTGCCTTTGCCAGAAAGTTCAATTGTTTGTATAAATTTTTTAAGTGGATTATTACCGTAAATTAATTCAGAATTGCTTTCAAATGAATCTTTGTAGCACATTTTTTTTGTGTAATCTGCTCCAGCCATAACAAGATCCCAATAGCATTGGGCCTTGGCTCTCCCCGCAGCAGCTTGTAGTGCGGTGGAATTATCTCCAGAACATTCACGGCCGATATGCTCTTTATTGTTGTTAGTAAGTTCTAATAACAGTGCTAGGCATTCTGTTGATCCTGCTTTTGCAGCCAGATAAAGAGGAGTGTTGCCTATTCCGGTTGTGTTTTCTTTGTAGCAACGTGCGTCGTACTTTATAAGTTCTTTTAAGCACTGTGTTTCATTTTTCCACGCGGCACTATGCACTGGTGTACTACCATAACAATTGGTGATAGTAAGTTTTGCGCCACGTTTAATGAGAATGGGAATGCAGTGAGCATGGCCAAACCAGGTTGCAATATGGAGTGGGGTGTCGTTGAAATCACATTCTGTTGAGTTAACATCGGCGCCGAAATCGAGTAAGAGATTTATTTTATCAATATCACCTTCTTTTGCTGCAAGATGCAGTGGTGCTGGTGTTGTGTTTTGTTTATAAATAGGTCTCTTTATTTTCATTGCGTGTAGACTAGACATGTGTAAGGATAACAAAAGTACGGTAGAGAATAGCGTGATGGAATATTGTGAGAATAACTTTATGAATGTCGTTATTATCATGTTTTTATACTATGTTTTGGATTTGTTCACGCATTTTTTCAATTTCTACTTTTACGTTGATTGCATGAGTGCTGATTGTTGAATCAGAGCACTTTGAGGTAATAGTATTGATTTCACGTCCTAATTCTTGGAGGGTAAAATCAAGACGTTTACCTTTTTCAGCTTCTGGTGAACTGAGCGTTTTTATTAAATGATCAAGATGGCTGTTGAGGCGGGTAATTTCTTCATGAATATCAATTTTATCAAGCATGGAATAAAGACCGCTTTTTTGTGCATTGGCGATTAAATTTTCATCGGCGCCAATTTCTTGCAATGTTCCATGGACTTTTTTCTTCCACTCTTCAACAAAAACATGAGCTCTTTCAGTAATTATTTTCATCTCTTTTTGGATAGCCGCTATGCGGTTATCCAGGTCAATGGCTAATGAGTTTCCTTCAGTAGCTCTATCGGTGATAACTTTTTCAATAAGTTCAGTTACTGCGGTGAGAATTTGTTGAGTTGATGCTTCATCAAGTTGTTGTTCTTCTTTGGAAAAGATGTTAGGCAGGCGCAATATATTATCAAGTTTTATTTCATCAGTGAGTGCATATTTTATTTTAATGTTTTTCATGGCGGTCATATAGCCATCGATAATGGTCATTGCCGGTGTAATTGATCCTTCAAAAACATTAGGATTGCTTAAATACGCGGTAAAATAGATATGTCCTCGGCGCAATGTTTCTTTGAATTGCTTAACGAGTGTTGTTTCAAGATGAGATAATCCAAGGGGTAGTTTTACAGACGCTTCAAAAAAGCGTGAATTAAGTGATTTTAAATTGATTGAAATGCTGGAACGTTCCCCTGATGGCATTGTTACAACAAATGTTTTTGATGCAAATCCGGTCATGCTTGAAATCATATATTTTTTCACATACTTCTTTCGTAGTTTTGGAGTATTTTCTTCCGCTCGCCCTGAGTGTTTTTGCAAAGCAAAAATGTATCGAAGGGTTAAGCGGAAAACTAATAATTACAAACCGTTGTTATATTGCACCCTTCGATACATTCTACTACGTTTCACTTCGTAGAACACTCAGGGCGAGCGGATTAAATAATCAAATTTTAATTTTAGGTTAAGCGCTTATTTAACCCAAATTCGTATATACGTTTTTTACGTCATCATGATCTTGTACTTCTGATAAAAATTCAAGAACCTTATCCGCTTTTGCTTCAGGTAATTCTACCGTGCTTTTTGCAACCCACTCAAGAGCGGAGCTTTCAATTTTTAAGCCTGCTTTTTCAAGAGCGTTTTTGACTGATTCAAGAGATTTAATATCGCAATAGATTGTGATATTGTTTTCATCAATTTGAATGTCTTTAATATCGTAATCCATGAGCAGTTCAAGGAGTTCATCTTCAGTTTTTTTACCAATAGCATTGATAGCGCCCAGTTTTTCAAACATCCAGCCAACTGTTCCTGATTCACCGAGTGTACCGCCATTTTCAGAAAAAAGACGACGGAATTCTGCAATGGTACGGTTTTTATTATCAGTGATTGCTTCCACCATAACGGCGATACCGTTTGGACCATATCCTTCATAGGTATATTCTTCGTAACATTGACCAGGAAGCTCACCGGTTCCTTTTTTGATTGCGCGCATTGCGTTTTCGATAGGCATGTTTGCTTCTCTGCCTTTTTCCATAAGAAGTCGCAATCGAGGATTCATATCAGGATTACCGCCACTTTCACGGGCCGCTATCGTAATTTCTTTAATAATTTTGGTATAAACTTTAGACTTTTTACTGTCTTCTTTGGCTTTTTTATGTTTAATATTAGCCCATTTACTATGACCTGCCATGGCTTTTGTGGCTCCCGATTTATTCTAGTGTAAGATATGATTTATTTTTATTTTAACGCTAATATTTTTATCTGTCTAATACGCTTGTTTGCCCCAAAAATCTTTTAATCAAATGCGGCAGCATTTGTTGAGGTATTTGTCTTCCGCGGGAGGTGCGCTCCAGGTATCCTTTGCGTAATAAATATGGCTCATATGCCATTTCAATAGTATCAGCATCTTCACCAACCAGTGATGCAAGCGTATCAAGGCCAACGGGGCCACCATTAAAATTACAAACAATTTTTTGTAAAATCATGGTATCAACAGCAGTAAGGCCATCATTATCGATGCCTAAAAATGCAAGTGATTGTTCAACAAAATCTTTATCTACGTGTGGGTTGTTGCGTACTTGTGCCAAATCTCGTACACGTCTAATGAGTTTTTTTGCAATACGTGGTGTTCCGCGTGAGCATGCACCAATCATCAGTGCAGCATCGGAAGAGATTGATAGATTCAGGAATTGCGCACTTTGTAAAACAATATCACGCAGTTCGTTATCATTATAAAAATCGAGCCGTTCAATAATACCAAAGCGGCTGCGCAGTGGTGCAGAAATGATACCACTTTTTGTTGTTGCGCCAACAAGCGTGAATGGGTGTATGGGCAAGCTCACTGATTTTGCTCCAGCTCCTTGACCAATGATCACGTCTATACGGTACTGTTCCATGGCGCTGTATAACACTTCTTCCACACTTGCAGGAAGGCGGTGAATTTCATCAATAAAAAAAATATCACGTGGTTGCAGGCTGGAGAGCATGCCAACCAAATCTCCCGTGCGTTCTATCATGGGGCCGCTGCATAATTTAATGCCGACATTCATAACTTGTGCCATGATCATGGAAAGTGTTGTTTTACCAAGGCCTGGAGGGCCAAATAACAGTAAATGATCTAGTGGCTCATTTCGCATTTTTGCCGCTTGCGTGTAGATGGAAAGTTTTTCTTTGAGTTCTTTTTGTCCAATGTAATCATCAAATTTTTGGGGAGAAAAATCATGGGCACGTTCTTCTGGTGCTTGCCCTAAATCAAGAACGAGTGGGGTTTTCATGGTATTATCTTTTGATTACATTGTTTATTGACTTAATAGTAACATTTTTTTATACCAGTAAAGTATAAGTGATTTAATTAAGGAAAAAAATGATTAAAAAAGAAATATATGAAACAATTACGCCAGAAAATGCTGTTCTTTTGGTAGTTGACCATCAAATAGGTTTATATACTGGTATAAAAGATATATCCATTCTCGAGTTGAAGCATAATATTGTTGGATTGGTCAACGCTTCTAAACTTTTTCGTATTCCAATTATAGTTACCACAACAACAGAAAATGTGTGGGGACCAATTATTCCAGAATTACAAGAAGTGTTAAAGGAAATTACAATTATCCAACGAACCACCGTGAATGCTTGGCATGATCAACGAGTATATGAAGCTATCGAAAAAACAAATCGAAAAAAATTAATTATGACAGGAATAAGCACTGATGTATGTCTTGCTTTTCCGGCAATTAGCGCTGTGGCACGCGGGTATGATGTTTATGCAGTTATTGATGCGTCGGGCGCATTTACTGTCAAACAAGGAGAACTTGGCGTAATGAGAATGGCGCAAGCTGGTGTTAAAGTTGTTGGTTATTCAAATGTTATTGTCGAAATGCTTAATGATAATGCTCATCCTCTTGCCAGCAAAGTGTACAGTTATCTTGATATGCCATTTGCAAGTTTAGTACAGGGTTTACATAACTATTTTTCAAAATAATAGGGTAATATTTAGGTACATTTCCTTTTTTAAAAAAATCTTCGGGACAGTGGGTGGTAGGGATTTTGTAGTTTTTGTTCGGCATTAGACAATTCTCTTTGAAGGGAATCCCTTCTGTATTTGAGATCCTGAAGTTCCGATTGTGATTGCCAGTACATAGAAGGACAAGTGCTATAGGAATAAGTATAATAACTGTAACTTCGTATGCGCTGTTCAGCATAGTCTAATTCATTTTGGAGATGAGTTATTTCTCGTTCGCGTTGTTGTTGTTCTTGTAGTCTCAATGACGCTTGTTTTGATAAAATTTTTTGTTTTTCGGCATAACGATTAGGCCATAGTATCCTTAGGATATCGTTATCTTCTTTTATATAATCTTCCCCTCGCAACTCTCTTGTTGTTTTACCGCCGTGACATTGTACTATTTGAGCGAAAGCTTTAATATTTTCTGTATTTTTATTTTCCAAAATCATTGCACTAAGATATGTGTTGCATGCGCGTTGGTCATCTGTTGTTGAATTAGATGATGACCATTGTTGAGGGATCATATTGAGTATAAATCTGTTTTGATCTACTAAGGTTTCAAAAGCTTTTATTTTTCCCATTTTCAGAGCACAATCGAAAAACATGGTATAAGTTGCTGGAAATTCTTGATTGATTATTGGGGATTTGCTGTTTTTGATATTACAAAGCATGGTGATGATTTTTAAATTCTCATGATTAATTGCGATAATTAAAGCATGATCAAGTTCACCTTCAATAAAATTTTTATCAGAATTAGTAATGGAGGCAGTCATGGCATTGTCTTGTGCATAGCATGCTATTATGAGGGGTGTGGGCTCAATGTACACTTTATTGGCGTCAATATGTTGCGTAGTGCATTTGTATTTGTTTAATACATTTTCTATGTTTTCTGTAGGAGTGATATGACGAAGATCAAAGTAATAGTTGCGTTTAAAATTATTGTTTATATAGCTATATTCATAAATGAAGCTACGTTGTTGAGTGTTTTGTAATAGATTTTCTAGAATATCAGCTTTATTAAATAAACCAGCTTTGAGAATAAGTTTTGATATATCTTTTTCTTGTATGTATAACGGATTGTGACAAGAAACATTCCATACATGAGGAGATTGTATACTGCCTTTTTGATTAAAAAAAGTACATGTTTTTTGTAATTGATTTTTATGGTGAGGTGGCATTAGAGCAAAAATTTTTAATTGTAAATCATTTGGGAGCTGAGAAAAGTTAAAAGGGCTATTTTCTAAAAGTAGCTGTGATGTATTGTTTAATTTATGTAACAAATCCATTTCTAAGAGCGTATTATGTCTTCTTTTTATGTATGACTTGAGGTGCTCTTTGTTTAATGTATGTGGCATGAGCATGCATAGTGCGGGTTGTATGGATAAGAATGTAAGGGATAGAAGTGTTATTTTGAGGAAAAAACGATACATAATGAAGCACTCTAAGTTGTTGGGTCCAATTAAGCAATAAAATTCTTTTCTTTATGTTTAAATTATATTATTTGTAAAAAATCTCAACAAATAGTTTATCTGCAGCGTATCATAATATTCTGAAATCCCCCAAGACATGCAATAGTTATCCATAAATTGCTCAACCCATAACTCATGAGGGGCAGTGGTATACCAACAATGGGCATAATACCTAACACCATGCCAATATTGATGATCGTTGCCAAAAGGATATGTAATAATAGGCCGCTTGCAAAAAGTTGGGCATATACATCTTTTAGTGTTCTGATGAGTAAAAATGATCGGAAAAACAGAAGTAAATAGCAACATAAAATTGCTATGGCGCCGAGTAAGCCGAGCTCTTCACATAAAACTGCAAAAATAAAATCAGTTCTACTTTCTGGCAAGAAACGGAGTCTGTTTTGTGTTCCATTAAATAGTCCTTTACCAAACAATCCGCCAGAACCAATTGCAATGCTTGCTTGTTCAATTTGATACCCTTCTTTTTTGTGGTCCCCTTCGCCGAGAAAAACAATAATGCGGTTTTTTTGATAATCTCGCAGCACAAATGACCATATCATGGGAGTCATAATGAATGCTGCTAGGAGGCCATATAAAAAGAACTTGCGGTTCAGTCCCGCAAGCCAGCAGAGAATGAGACCAGAAAGAAGAATGATAAGAGCAGTGCCAAGATCAGGTTGTTTGAGAATAAGAATAAAACTAATACCCAGCATGGATAATATGGGGATAAAGGTGCCAAAAGAATGAATGACGGTTTTTTTTTGCATGTGTAAACAGTTGATCATATAAGCGGGGAATAAAAATTTTGCTAATTCAGATGGTTGAAGTTTAAAAAAAAGTAAATTTATCCAGCGCTTTGCTCCCATGCCAATGCTTCCTTTGATAAGCGTAAATATGAGTAGCGCAATAACGCCAAAATATGCAACATAGCCCCAGCGCATAAAGTTGCGATAATCAGGAATTAAACAGAGAAAATAGATAATAATGCCGCCGCATATGCCCATGAATTGTTTAATAAAAAAAGGAGAAAGTGGTTTTTCTGGGCTGTATGTTGCACTAAAAACAAAGAGCAATCCACATGCGGAAAGTAGTAGCATGAGGATAAATGTTATAAAGTCAAAAGAGCGCGATTTCAAATTGGGGTCCCCTATCGAAAAAAATTAAAGATGGGGAAAGCATATCATGATTAAGAAATATTTTTGATATAATATGTTTTTAGTACTATTTTCGGGCTTATTGTATCCAAATTATTTTTTCTGCGACTATTCTATTCATACGATCAATGATATTTTCTGAACATTTTTTAATGGACATTATAACATCCTTGGCATTTTTTTTGTTGCTCAGTGTCATGTTAATAGTGCTGAGCTTGTTTGTAGCATCTTGTAAGGCCTTTTTTATAGAGGCTAACTGTTGTTCTTGTTTTTGTAAGCCTGCGATTGTTGAAGATCCGCGAATAATTTTTATTGTGTTAATTAAATCCATGTTTGTTTTTTCAATGCCATTCATAGCATTTATTATATCAGAATCCTTCATGCCAACTAAGTTTTTACTATTATCAATTACAAACGCTTTCGCTGCTGAAAACGCCTCTGTCCATACACCATCCAGTAGACTAATGGGCAATGTTGAAGCCATCTCTGCTGTATTAATCATTACAAGTGAATTTTGAGCGATTGTAAGCTTGTTGAGTATGTCTTGCTTGGTTACTGCATGTAGGCTTGATGCCGCTATCAATAATAGTGTGCCGAGTGCGATATATTGTTTTTTCATAAGAAATCCCTTTTTTTGGTTTATTTTACCAGTTTTATTATACATGCTTTTTTTTGTACAATGTTAAGTATTTTATTCTTTCTGATGGTATTCGTTCTATTTTTTCCGAGTATATTCTCCTAATATGATTAATCATATGGTCTAAACATGTTTTAATGGTGTCTATAACAAGCTTGGCATTTTTTTTGTTGCTCAGTGTCACGCTAAGAGTGTTAAACTTATTTATAGCTTTTTGTAAATTATCTTTTATATTATTTAAATTATTTATTAGCTGGTTTAGATTTTCTATTGCCTTGCTTGCTGTTTGATCAGAGCCAGCGACTGCTTCATGTTGCTCCAATTCAAAAGAGTTTACCATAGCGACCAATTTGTCGTTTTCCTTTTGAATGTCATTCATAGCATTTATTATGTCAGAATCCTTTATGCCAACTAAGTTTTTGCTATTATCAATTACAAACGTTTTTGCTGCTAAAAATGCTTCTTTCCATTCTTGTAGATTACGGCCAAATTCTGGGCTTTTTTTGTTAATAATTGTATTTCTAGCGCGATCGAGGTTGGTGCGTATTGTTTCCATAGGCGCTGCTTGTAGTAGGCTCGATGCTGCCACCAACAATAGTGAGCCGAGTATGATATATTGTTTCTTCATGATATAATCCGGTACTATTTTGGGCTTATTTTACTAATTTTATTTTTTCTGAGAATATGTTACTAATATGATCAATCATATGTTCTAAGCATGTTTTAATGGTAGTTGCAACAAGCTTGGCATTTTTTTTGTTGCTCAGTGTCACATTAACAGCGTCAAGCTTATTTGCATTTCTTTGTAAACTCTGTTTTGTACTATCTAAATCATTTATTAAGTTTTGTAAGGCTACTTTGTCTACAGGCTTACCAGTAATTTTTGATGTATCGATCTTGTATTCAAAAGCGTCTACTGCAGTGAACAAAAGCACGTTTGCCATTTCAATTCCATTCATAGCACTTACTATGTCAGCATCCTTTATGCCAACTAAGTTTTTGCTATTATCAATTACAAACGTCCTTGCTGCTGAAAATGCTTTGTTCCATTCTTCTAGTTTATTCTTAAATTGCGCATCTTTTATAGCAATAATGTTATTCCTAGCGCGATCGAGGTTGGCGCGTATTGTTTCCATGGGCGCTGCATGTAGGCTCGATGCTGCCACCAATAATAATGTGCCGAGTGCGATACATTGCTTCTTCATAAGAAATCCCTTTTTTTAAAAATGATTAATAAAATTGATACTAATTTCACATTAGCAATTTTATTAATTAAAAAGCAAGGATTTTTAATTAAATAATGGTAAAAAATGGCAATAATACCATGAGAAGGTATTTCTTAAGATAGAGCAGCAGTCTAGGTTTTTGGGTGAAAAGCCTTAAAAAAAGGTGTTTTTTTTGGGCGATAGCCTTATTTTTTAAATAGGGATTGGCTTAGGTTGTAGATTACTGCAATCAGCCAAAAAATGAGAAAACTCATGATGGTATGAGTTGCGATACCCATGGCGATTGCTTGAGGGGTTACTTTAATAAAAGATTTAATAAGATCAAGTTTTGGCATCATATGTATTGTGCCAATGTATTTTAATGTTTGAGCGGGCCAGTATTTGAGTACTAATCCGAGTGCTGTATACCCTAGACCAACGGTTACACCAGCGGCAATTCCAAAACTACAAGCATTTATTTTCATAATAGGCTCTCTTTTTTATGAGGGTGGCATTATTTTTACATTGATTTTAGAAAAAAGAGATATAAGAAAACAACAAAAAAACTCGCGCATACTTTTTTATTTTAGTATACGCGAGTTTTTATTATTAATTATTTTGATCGAATTATTCTGGCTGCGGTAGAGATTTTGTACGTTTTTCTTGTGGTATTACACCGTTTTCATCAAACATATACATCAAAGATGACGGATTCTTTTTAGCTATATTGCCGTACAGTGTTTTATAATAGATGGCATTAATATAGGCAAGAAGTTCCTGTATTTTTATTTCTAGTTTTTGCCAGAGGCTTTCTTCTTCTGTTGGCGTAATATTTTTTTTGCGAGAGATTTTTTCTTGGCAGTTTTCATAATAGCTGTTCAGCGGTTGCATGGTATTAGCGCTCAGTTGCTGAGAAGATGGATGCATTTCTACCTGTGATTCAATATATTCCGCGCACTTTATTAATGCAGTGGTATATTCTCCAGAATTAAGGAGAGCAAAAAAATTAAGATAGGCGAGCTGTTGCTCTTTGTTTAATGTGTCCAGTACATCTTGCGCCCATGGCTGAGCATTTTTTGTGATGTCTGGGGCTAATTTTACAAATGGAGCAGGAGTATTTGTTATTGCAATAGCTGGGGCAAAAAGCAGTGCATGAGATACAATAACAAGTGAATTAAAATATTTATTCATCGCGGACCTTTTTTTATTGATGGTGTAATAGTTCTGTTTGAGTGTAAAGCTTTGTTGTTTGTAGCATATGTTCAAAGACATGCTGGGCATCCGGTAGTGCTGTTTTATATTCATTTGGTAAAATGTCATGCATACCAAACAATGTTGTTGAATAGCGCTTATCAAATGTTGGCGCTGCGATCATGTTGTAGACGGTTATATAATAGTGCTTATATATTTCCGCGCCGGTAGCAATAACTTGTGTTGCATGCTCATATGTTTCAGTGAGAGCGTTGTTAATATTTTCAGTTGCGGTGAGCAGATCATTGTTGTTGCTGATAATAATATTAAGAGCTATAAGGGATTTATGTTGTTCGTTTTCTGCTGAAATTTCAAGCGGGAATGCTCCTTCACTCATTCCTTTGTAGAGGCCTGCAAGTGCATGAAGATATTGAGCATTTGCAGCAACGTTATCGGAAGTTTTTTTGAGCTGTTGAGCTGTTTCTTCGGTTATGCTATCTGCCCATGCACTGAGTCGTACTTGCGCATCCAGTTGTATGCTTTCCAGAGCAGCATTAACTGTTGGAGAGCTGTTTTGATTGTAGTGCTGCATACATATATTCAGTGTTTCGGTATAAATTAATCGCGCGCCAGTGATGTATGAAAGACGATCGATCAATGTTTTGAGCATAACAAGTTCATCGCTGGTGTTTTTATATTCAGCAATGTTTTTTCTGATAGATTGATTGAGTTTTGATAGGGGAATGGGAAATTCTTGAACTTTTGATTCAATGAGTGCTATTGCGTAGGAAAGATAGAGAAAATTTGCAGTGAATTGTAGTTCTTCGGCAGACATAGTACTGAGATATGTTGTTTGCCAGGATTGTAATGTCTTACTGAAGCTGTTTGCACGTGATGAAGATGGAGAAAGTAGAGCAAAAATGAGTGATAAAAAAACTATTCTGATGGTTGCCATGGAAATCTCCCCTTTAAAAAAAATGGTCGGGGTGGCCAGACTCGAACTGACAACCCCTCGCTCCCAAAGCGAGTGCGCTACCAATTGCGCCACACCCCGAATATTTCAAATAATTTAAATATAGAAGTAATGTATATCTTTTTTTGTTGGTCTGCAAGTTTTACTTTGCGAATACTTTTTTGTAACTTTACGCATCTTGTCCTCCTTCGCCAAGGCTTCGGCGGACAGCTTTCGCTTTTTGCAATCCAGCTTTTTTAAAATATATAATATAAACCTTTAAAAAAACTGGCCTGCCAGCTGAAGCTTTATGCGAAAGCTGGGGTGAATGGTGGGGCTCGAACCCACGACATCCAGGACCACAACCTGGCGCTCTGCCAACTGAGCTACATCCACCATGTCAAGCTGTTTTTAAGTATACGGTTTTGCAGATAAAAATCAAAAAAACCTTTCATATCCATGAGATCCCATTTGTCTAAAATGGAAATATTTGCTATTATATACTAATGATAAATAATATAGAGTAGTTTTTACTAAGTTGGAAAAAATATATGAAAAATAACGTTAAATCCCAATTAATGGCTCATTGGATCCATGTTTTTGGGGCTCGTGAGCATAATTTAAAAAACATTGATGTCAGTATTCCTAAAAATAAGCTGGTTGTTATCACCGGCCCCTCTGGATCAGGTAAAAGCTCATTGGCGTTGGACATTCTCTTTGCGGAAGGTAAAAGGCGCTATGTAGAGTCTCTTTCTTCCTACGCACGTCAATTTTTGGGTATTTCCAAAAAGCCTGATGTTGACCGTATTGATGGCCTTTGTCCAGCAATTGCCATTGAACAAAAGACCGTTGGATCAAATCCTCGTTCCACCGTTGGTACCATTACGGAAGTATATGATTACTTTCGTATTCTTTTTGCGCGTATTGGTAAGGTTTTTTGCCCCAATTGTCGCTTAGAAATCAGGGCTGAGTCAGCTGAGGCTATTTGTCAGATGATGCATAAAGAATTTAATCATAAAACAATCTCAGTGTTGGCTCCTATTATCCATGAGCAAAAGGGTGAATTTGTTCAGGAACTTATTCGTCTTTTTGAAAAGGGATACTATCGCATAAAAATTGATGGTGAGCGTTATAAATTTAGATCGTGCGATGAGATCAAAAGCTTAAATTTAAAAAAAAGTTATAAGCATTCCATTGATGTTATTATTGATTCCCTTGAAGTTAATAGTGATGATAGTGGGCGATTGCAAGAAGCTGTTGAAGCAGCGTTTAAGTTGGCCGGAGGCAGTTGCAAGATTACTATCGGTGAGCAAGAATATATTTATTCATCGCATCGTATGTGTATAGCATGTTCACAATCAATTCCTGAATTAGAACCGCGCTGTTTTTCTTTTAACTCTCCTATTGGTGCTTGTAAAGGGTGCGAAGGTTTGGGAACTATTAATGAATGGCCATGGAATGATGGTGACAAAGATTCATGGAAGGCCGAATATCCCGAATTTTTTGGTAATAAGTACGCAACGGTAAAAACATGTAAAGAATGTAACGGTAAGCGTTTGAATAAATATGCGTTGGCAGTACTTGTTGGCGGTAAAGATATTTATGAATTGAGTGAGCTTTCCATAAAACAACTTTTGCAGTTTTTTGATTACTCTGGTGCTTAATCCGACAGAGTTGGAAATAGCTCAGGGTTTAATTCGGGAAATTAAAAGTAGACTTACCTTTATTAACGATGTTGGATTGTCATATCTTACTTTAAATCGTACTGCACGTACGCTTTCCGGTGGAGAAGGGCAGCGTATTAGACTTGCATCGCAAATTGGTTCGGCATTAAGTGGTGTGCTTTATATTCTTGATGAGCCAAGTATTGGTCTGCATCAACGCGATAATGATCGCTTAATTGAAACATTAAAAAGCATTACGTGATCAAGATAATACGGTGGTTGTTGTTGAGCATGATATTGATACGATTACACAAGCTCGATTATGTCATTGATATGGGCCCTGCGGCAGGAGTGTTAGGAGGCAGAGTAACTGCTGTTGGAACGCCAACTGAATTGGGCAATAATAGTAATTCGTTAACGGGTGCATATTTAAGTGGAAAAAGATCTATTGTTGTGCCAAAGCAGTTAAGAAAACATCAAGGCATGATGGTATTAGAGCATGCTGATAAACATAACTTACAAGATGTTACCTTACACGTGCCGCTTGGTGTGCTGTGTGGTGTATCTGGGGTATCTGGTTCTGGTAAAAGTACGCTTATTATGGATGAATTAGTTTCTGCGGTAAAACGTGAATTTTCCGGTGGATATAAGAGGGTCTATAAAAATAGTGTTGATAATTCAGTGAATTTGCAGGGTGCTGAAAGCTTACAAAGTTTGGTTGTTATTGATCAAAGTCCTATTGGCCGTACGCCACGTTCTAACCCCGCAACATATCTTGGTATTTTTGATGAAATAAGAAAACTTATTTGCAGCACTACCTGAAAGTAATGCGCGTGGATATACGGTAGGGCGTTTTAGTTTTAATGTTGCTGCAGGAAGATGTTTTGAATGTCGTGGTGATGGTGTTATAAAAGTTGAAATGCATTTCTTGCCGGAAGTTATTATGACGTGTAAAGCATGTGATGGTACGCGTTATAATAGTGAAACATTATCTATTACTTACAAAGGTAAATCTATTGCTGATGTGCTGAACATGACCGCTTATGAAGCATTATTATTTTTTGAACATCACAAAACAATCGCTAAACGTTTACAGTTATTATGTGATGTTGGTCTTGATTATCTTGCTCTTGGTCAGCCATCAACAACATTATCGGGTGGTGAAGCGCAACGTATAAAATTGGTAGATGAGTTAGCAAAGCGTGAACAGCATACGTTATATATCTTGGATGAACCGACAACGGGGTTACATAACAGTGATATTGAAAAATTACTGCAAGTTCTGAACTGTCTTGTTGATAAAAATAATTCAATGATACTGATTGAACATAATCTTGATGTGCTTAAAACGGTAGATTATCTCATTGATTTAGGTCCTGAAGGTGGTGATGGTGGTGGGCGTATTATTGCTCAGGGAACACCGGTGCAGGTTGCACAATGTGATGAAAGCTATACGGGACGGTACTTAAAGCCTTATTTTTTCAAGCCAGGATCAATTGAGAAATCTGATCCTTCGATACATTTTTTGAAGACAAAAAACACTCAGGATGAGCGGAAGAAAAAATAATACCAATCCCCGCTCGCCCTGAGTGTTCTACGAAGTGTAACGCAGTAGAATGTATCGAAGGGTTGGGCGAACATTGAGAAAGTTATTGATTTTGTTACTCTTGAGCATAGAAAAATAAATAGTTTTATGGAGTGCTTTATGAATTATTCAAAATTATTGTTATTGCCGTTAATTTTTATTTCATCGTGTACATGTGCATATGAAGCACGATTACTCAATCAGAAAAACATTAGTCAACAAGCTGTAATTATAGAAGCAAAAGTGACACGTGATAGATATATAGTATATAGTTTAACAGCATTGAGTATTGCTCAACAAATTTATCCATTGATTGCTTTGTTTAAAAAGGGCGGTGAAAATGCTCAGGCAAATCAAGATGAAAAACTTTCTATGGTGCAATCAATAAAAGCAGCATTTAATCATCTTTTTTATACAAAAGAGGGTTGGGTTTCAATGGTACAAGCCGGAGTGAGCCTTGGTGGTAGCATTGTTATTTCCAATGTATGTAATAAATTTATTCATCCTGATACCTTGCGTTGGTATGTTCATTCATATGCCCCATATACCGTGACGATTGCGATGATAAAAGAACAATTAGTTATGTTACAAGATGAGTCTTGTGATACGCATCAGGCAACTGATTCTCAACGTTTTTTGCATCTATTGTATGATCGTTTAGTGCGTCAAGGTGAGGCAATGTGCGCATACATGGTGTACAAAAATAAACGTCTTGATGATGAAGAAAAAGAGATTGCGCAGCGTGCAGCACGTACATTGTTAATTGTTCAAAATCATTATTTACATGATATTTTTGCACAGCTAAATGCTGATGACATTGATTATCAAGGTCTTGATAAAATTTTATGCATGTATGAAGAAGCTATTGATACTCAATTAAATCATTTTTCTATTATAGAAGGTGAGACTTTGGAAGATCGTCATGTTGTTAGGCAGCGGGTTAAAAGAGCAGCGTAGATTGTTTCATTATAATTTAACGGTATACTTGAGATACGTTTATAGAAATATAAAACACAACTCAGATATACCGTTTTTTAATGATGTGGGGTTTTTGATGAATATAATGAAAAATATCATAGTGGTTCTTGTGATGGTGAATGTTGTGCCATTGTTTGCAATGGAAATAGAGACATATAAAAAGTCTGAGTTTGCAATGGACGTAGAGTCGCAAAAATTTGATGATTGTTCTTCAGTAAAAAACGTATTATTTTTTGCTCAAGCAATGCAAGAACGTGGCGTAATACCCAAAGATGTTGCTGATATTATTGTGTACAAAACTTGTTTATTCAGAAAGGATTCAATATATAAACAGTTTGATTCATTTTTTCATTTTGATAATGACAATTATGCCAAAATGATATCTGAATATAATGAGAATAAAAATTTATTTATTAATGCAGCTACTGATCTAGTGATTAAACACTTTGAGGAGATTTTTTTTATAGCTCTCCATCGAAGGTGCCGAAAATTTGATATTCTAGAGCCGCACCATTTGATTTTTCTTACTAAAAAACAAGATAAAATTTTATCGTCATTAATTGCTCGGCCAGGATGTTTTCATGATTGTAAAGGCACATATTCTTTGCAGATGACGGAAAAAGAAAATGAGAGTTATTTAATGCTTCCATCTGAATTGAGAGAATTATTAAGTATATATCCTATATTTGTGAATTATAAATCATTTTCTTGGTTGGATGAAGGTTCTGATTCTAATATGGATGTTATTTTCTAAAATATATAAAAATTTGTTGTTAGACCCCTTACGTAGAGTAAAAAGTATGTGAGGGGTTTTTTATGGTATTCATGCAGCTTTTGCTGTATTATGGTACTGGAATAAAATTATATTGTAGAGGAGTTGTTGGGTGAATAAGTTAGTTCAAATCAAAAGAATTACAGCGTTATGGTGTGTGCTTGGTATTTTGCCATTGTGTGCAATGGAAAATAAGAAAAGTAATGTGATAAGTGATGAAGATCTTTTGGCTAAAAAAAGTGCATTTGCATTGGAACTTAAAAGGCGGAAATCACAAGAATTTGAATTTTTACATTATCCAAAAGGTTCAAATATTAAAATAGATGTGGAAGTTTTGAATAAAGAATTAGGGTTATTAGATCTATACAAGGTGATCAGTTTTGGTGATATGTTTCTCATACCTGCAGGAATGGATGAAAAATTTGTTCATAAAACATTGGTTCCTGAACGAGTTCCTGATTTTGAAGTAGAGATGGGTCAGTAAATACAAAAATATTATTGTAATTTTAATTTTAGAATTTAACGGTATACTTGAGATACGTTTATAGAAATATACAACACAACTCAGGTATACCGTTTTTTTTTGAGGAATAACATGAAAAAAATGATAATAATATTAACGATGATGAGTTTTGTACCATTTTTGTGTGCGATGGAAAAAGAACAACCTTGTTACACAGAAATAATGCGACCTACGCATGTGGCTCCTCCCGGATGTGAATTGGTATGTTATCCAAACCATGTACATATAGATGAAAAAAAATTACCAGAAGGTGCAGAGTATAAGGGTTGTAATATTGTTCAAATTCCTGTAGGAATGAGGGATAGAGAATATATGAGAAAAATTCATCCAATAATAGTAGATCCTGAGCGATCAACAGAATTTACTGTTTTTGCTAGTAAGCATTTTGATTAGGTTATGATTAAGAACCAAGAACATACGCCATTGATGCAGCAGTATCATGATATCAAAATTGATTATCCTGATACGCTTCTTTTTTTTCAAGTCGGTGATTTTTACGAACTTTTTTTTGATGATGCAAAGCAAGCAGCAGCATATCTTGGCATTGCGTTAACAGCGCGTGGCAAAAGTAAAGGTGAACCAATTCCGCTATGTGGTGTGCCAATACATGCCATTGATCATTATTTATCAAAACTCGTTAAAGGTGGCTTTAAGGTTGCACTGTGTGATCAGTTAGAAGCGCCGCAGCCTGGCTCGTTGGTAAAGCGTGGTGTAAAGCAAGTATTAACACCGGGCACGCTGACGGATAGTAAACTGCTCGATGATCGATCAGCATCCTATCTTTTTTCATTTTATCCTGCGGGTGATTCATGGGGATTGGTTTTTAGTGAATTGCTAACCGCACAAATTTTTATCACAACAATTCCGGCCGGATCAGAAAAATTATTGGAATCAGAACTTGTTCGCTTTTTTCCTGATGAAATTTTAATCCCAAGCGCAGTGCGCACGCAGGAATTTCAGACTTATTTTAAGCGTTTGGGATATTTTACTACGGTAGTGCACAGCGAAGAATCATTAAAAGATGATGCAACACAATGGTTGCACAAACAGTTTTCCCAATTATCGTGTACACACATTGAATCTGATGATGCGCAGCGAGAAGCGTTGTTTTATTTTTATGCCTACATGTCAAAGCACCAACGATCATCACTTGATCAGTTTACAACGCTCTTTTTTTATAAGCCTGATGATTTTCTGATTATGGATGCGGCAACGCAGCGTAATTTGGAGTTAATTAAAAATGCACATGATGGCACGAATAAAAATACGTTGTTGAGTGTGATGGATAGAGCGAGAACCGCGATGGGTTCCCGTATGATTAAAAAATGGTTGCTGCGGCCTCTCATTAAAAAAGAGGCGATAGTGCAGCGCCAAGATGTTATAAAGCTTTGTTATGATGATATAGCATTGGTTAATGTTCTTGAGCAGTTATTAAGTTCTACTGGTGATGTTGAACGGGTTGTAGGGCGTATAGCATTGCAACGTGCATCGTTATTGGATTACAGTGCATTATCGCGGATGTTGATGATTATTCCGCAACTGAAGTGTAGCGTGTTACAGCGCAAAGATGTTGTATTGATGCGTGTGATTGCAGATCATTTGGGTGAATTTAAAGGGTTGTCTGATTTGTTACGTGCAGCGTTGTCTGATGAACTATCATCAGAACTGATTATAAAGCCGGGGTTTGATGCGCAACTTGATCAGATGAGAATGCTCGTTAATAACAGCAATGAGCGCATCCTTGAACTTGAAATTGTTGAGCAAAATGCAACCGGTATTCAATCGTTGAAAATTCGTTACAACGCAATTCAGGGATATTATATAGAAGTTACGAATGCCAATTTGAGTGCAGTTCCTGAGCGGTATCACCGTTTGCAAACGCTGGTTGGCAGGGAACGTTTTATTACGCCAGAGTTGCAACAGCTACAGTACGGCATTGAATCCGCGCGTAAAGATATTGTTAATCATGAACAAGCGTTATTTGATGGTATTAAGAAGGAAGTTGCTTTACACATTTCTGCTTTGCGTAAATCAGCGCATGCCATTGCGCATATTGATGCGTTATTATCTCTCGCGCGTTTGGCATATGATCATGGGTATGTACGACCAAGTTTGCATGATACCCGTGATATTATTATTGTAAAAGGGCGCCACCCGGTGGTTGAACAAGCGCTTTCACACAGCTTTATTCCCAATGATACAATGCTCACTGATGAACAATCTTTGTGGATTATAACGGGTCCTAATATGGGTGGTAAATCTACCTATTTGCGCCAAGTTGCGCTTATTTCTGTTATGGCACACGTTGGTTCATTTGTACCAGCACAAAAAGCTGATATTGCGTTGTTGGACCGTATTTTTACGCGTCTTGGCGCAAGTGATAATGTTGCAGAGGGTAAAAGTACCTTTTTGGTGGAGATGGAAGAAACGGCAATGATATGCACCCAGGCCACCGAAAAAAGTTTGGTTATTTTGGATGAAGTGGGACGTGGTACGAGTACTTTTGATGGGTTAGCTATTGCCCAGGCGGTTGTTGAGTATATTTTTACCACTATTGGTGCACGATGTTTGTTTGCAACCCATTATCATGAATTAACCTATTTGCAGCAGACATACCCTGGCATTGCGGTCTATCAGGCGGCAAGTAAAAAAACAGATTACGGGATAGTGTTTTTGTACACAATAATGCGTGGTATTGCTGATGGCAGCTTTGGTATTGAGGTGGCAAAACTTGCTCAATTGCCTGCCAAGGTTATTGCCCGTTCAACTGCATTGGTTGAATCTTTTGCGCAGGGGGGCATGATGCAGGTTGTTCCAGCGGTTATCTTGCAAGAAATTCCCTCCCCCTTAGTTGAAATGATGGCTCTAAAAGCGGAGAATAAGAAGCTGATTGCCGAGCGGGATAAGGCCATAAAAATGATGAATCTCCTCCAGGAGCTCGATTTTGACACGTTGTCACCAAAAAAGGCGTTCGATTTGCTGTGGGAATGTAAAAAAAATTGATTGTTGTTATTCTCTTAATTTTTATCCCGCGCTCGCCCTGAACTTGTTGAAGGGTATCCTGGAGCGCTCAAAGATATCCTTTATTCCCCAATTTCCACTTCGTTCCAATCGGGGTCCCCATCGAAAGAATGAAGATGGGGTTAAACGAGCGCAAAAGAGACAAAATTTAATAAACGGGGTGTATATTTCGCTGGACGATAGGGGCTTTTTTTGATATAGTGGGTATAAGAAATTTTTAGTTTCCAGTTCGGAAATATGTCAATTTGTAGGGAAAAATCTGATGGTACATCAAGAAAAATACGATAAATACGCGATATTCGCAAATGGCGGTAAGCAATATCAAGCAATTGAAGGTCTTACTGTTGCTATTGAAAAAATAGAAGGCGAAACAGGCGACAAGTTTGAAATTAACACTGTTTTATTCCGTAAATTAGCTGACGGCCAGTTTGAAATTGGTCAACCGCATGTCGATGGAAAAATCAGTGCGACAATCGTCAAGCAAACCAAAGATCCTAAAGTGATCGTGTTCAAATTTAAAAGACGTAAAAAAGTTCGCGTCAAAAATGGACATCGTCAACCAAAAACGATTATCAGAATTGATTCAATCGCGTAATATGCATGATTGAGTTGAAGAATTTAAGAGACCTTAAACCGGTCTCTTTTTTTTGTTTTAATTTCTTTACTAAGAAAAGATAGCACCGTAACTTTTCTTAGTGAGATTTGCTAAAAAAAGTTAAGAGGCCTTTAATCGGGCCTTTTTTTTATGCCAAAATGTTTGTTCTGTATTATGCTGTGGGTGAAGTTTTATCACAGCACTAAGAAGGAGTAGATTTTTGATGAACAAAACATGGTGTATGCAATTGATAATTATGGTGGTAGTAGTGATGCCAATCATATGTATGGAAAAAGGACGTGTGGTGAAATTTTTTGGAGATATTCACGATGTTCCTATTAAAGAATCTAATTTGCAATTAATGAAAGCGTGGAATAATCACTATAAAAATCATAAAAATGTTGTTGATAAAGGTGGTACTATTCCAATGTTTGCGAATGTATCTGCACGAGCATTGTGGTTAGTTAATAATGCACTCAATGTGCGGCCGGATCAGTTTGCAGATTATTATAATCGCTTGCCATCAGATAATCGCACTTGTCTTATAAAAGTATCAGGACAGTATAATGATGCTGGTAAAAAGGTAATGTTGGATATTCCTGAGATTACCAAGCGGTTAATTGATGTCTGTTTTGAAGCTAAAGATGTATGTAATCATATAAAAAGCTATCTTAGAAATGAGGATGAAGATTATGTGCGTAACTTTTTTAAAGAGCAACTGATTAATAGCAAACGGTTATTGAGTTTAAAGCAACCGACGTTTAATGGAACTATACGTGATAGGTTATGTGAAAATATTTATTTAGGATCAGTTTTTTTGGATGCCGGTCATACTATTCATCCGTACGATTATTCTGTCTCCTTGCACACGGGAGATAAAGTGCGGAAAACATATGCAATTTGTTTTGGTATTGATAATTATGAATATCGCATTACTGATGTACGCGATAATCAGTGTCTTTTGTGGGTTATTAATCACAATAATCCAGATGCTACATTTTCCACGCTTATTAAACATAAGGAAAATATTAAAGGATGTTGCTTTAGTAGCACAAAAACTGATGTTGAAGGTGTGCTGACATATTCCGATTTTGGTATGGTCTTTTCAACAATAACTACGCAAAATGGATTGTCATGTGTTGAATCTATTTCTGTTAAGAGTCCTCATCAGATTGTTGATGCTTGTTTTTCTCCTGTTATTGGGAGTGATTTTGGGAATGATTGGATGGTGGGATCATATGAAGGTCTTGAGTCCGTAACAAGACGTTGGAGCATGCAGGGTGAATTTAAAAGAAAGGGTCATTCTTTGCCATTCAAGCACTATGGATTATTGGAAAAAATGGCTATTTATCAGACAGGTTCTGATTATTGTTTGGCAGAAATATATGGTGTTGCTAATTTATATTCAACAATGATAAGCAAACCATTAAGTAATGGGCTTTATCAACTGGTTGAAAGCACTCCATTAGAGTCTGTAGGTGATCATAATTTAACTTATTATACAAAAATTATTAAAGTAGGGGATTCGATTGCTATGTATAATTTGAATTATCCTTTTTTTGGAGAAAAAGATGAAGGTAATTTTTGGTCTCAGCCAGAGAATAAGGTGCATAGGGTCTATAGTCCAGAAGGTTCATTTTTGATGAGTAATTCACTTAAGAAAAAATTGGGTATTCTGTATGTTGAAACGGTGATACAAGATGCGGTTACTCATAAGCAGATACTTTCCATTGATAGTTTATATGCAGGTTTTTCGGGAGTTGGTTTTACGCATGATGAAACAGAGCTTATTTTTTTGAATGCCGTAGGACCACATTATAAAGTGTCTTTGTTGAATTATGAAGATAAACAAGTGCTCTCTCAGATTGAGGATATAGCATGTGCACATCTTGGCGTGGCATCACTGGTAAAGCGATTATGCATGGAGTGCAGGAAAAAAGGGTCTTTATCATTACGTGAAGATGATTCCACGTATACAATGTTAATAGATTGGTCGCGTAAATCTCCTGCTCTGTTGGAATTGCTTAAGAAATGCTTGCCAATCACAAAAATAAAAAAGTGAATAATACATTAATAAAGATATACGATTTATAGCGCTCGTTTAACCCCATCTTCATTCTTTCGATGGGGACCCCGATTGGAACGAAGTGGAAATTGGGGAATAAAGGATATCTTCGAGCGCTCTAAGATACCCTTCAACAAGTTCAGGGCGAGCGCGAGAAAAGAATATCAGCTTTGTGATTCTTTTATAACTTTAGCCTATTATAAATCCAATCTGGTGCGAGATATAATCCCCATGCAACAAGGCGCCAGATTGGTGAAACGTACACAATTTTCTTTTTGTGTACAATGCCATTAAAAATATAGTGCGCTGCTTTGTGCGCAGAAATCATCCAAAATGGTTTTGCATAGGTGTGTGCCATGACGGTATCAACAAATCCCGGCTTAATATCAGTAACATCAATGCGCAGGTTTTCATGAGCAATTTTTTTCCGCAATCCTTGTAAATAATTAGAAATAAAAGCTTTAGATGCGTTATATGCTGGCGCGGTATCATTGCCACGAATGCCAGCGATGGATGAAATTACAACTAAGTGGCCATGATGTTGTGCAATAAAATGATGCATGCTGGTTGTTGCCATGGCACAAAATCCTGTCACGTTAACATCAATAGTTTGCTTATCGAGTGCAAATAATAAGTTGGGGTTTTGCGGGCCAATGCCCGCGCATATCACCACAATGTCAACGCCATTCATTTCATTAATAAGCTGAATAAGTTTATCCCGTGCATCCTCAGTGCGCACATCAATAATTTGGCGATATGTTGGTGAAGGAATTTCCTGCTGCAGTGATATAAGTAGATCTTCTTGGGGGGCTGCAATGCCAACAATGTAGCCATGAGTAGCCATAACTTTTGCAAGTTCGCGCCCCATGCCAGAGGAAGCACCGATGATTATTACCTTGTTTTTATTCATTGCATATTTTTTTTATAACTTCGCTAACTTTTCCAAATTTTTATTAGGGCCTGCAAAAATGAGTTTATCCAATTCTTTAATAACATAATCAGGGCCAATGGAGATAATTTTTTCTTCCTCTTTTTTCCCAATACAATGCACTTCATATTCTCCAAAAAGATTCAGTTCGCCGATAGTTTTTCCAATAAATTCTTCTGGTGCAACAATATTGGTGACGGAGAAGTTTTTGGTAAGACGGGTGACATCAACAAATGGTGAACTTAAGTTATCAGCGAGGCGGATGCCAATTTCTTTTTCTGGCAAAATAACGCGATCAGCACCAACCAGTGTTAATATTTCTTTATTCAGATCATCAATTGCACGCGTGATAACATACGGAGTTTTGAGATGTTTTTTCAGCAGTGCGGTAATGAGAATTGATTCAGTGCTATCTTCCCCCATGGCAACAATAACGGTATCAATTTCATCAACGCCAACGCTACGCAGGGAAGCTTCATCAGTTACATTCATAACAATCGCATGAGCAACAGAATCACGAATTGAAGCTACGATTGATTCGTTGCTATCAATTGCCAATACTTCCATTCCATTTTCTGATAATACGGTAGCTACTTGATAGCCAAATCTTCCAAGTCCAATGACACAAAACTTCATCTGTTTCCTTTATAATTGTTATCCAAGCATCACACGTTCTTCGGGGTAGGAAAATTCAATAGTATCTTTTCTTTTTCTTAATTTAAGACCTAGGATAAATGTTAATGACCCGATGCGGCCGATAAACATGGTTGCCATAATAAATAGTTTGCCAAAATCTGACAAATTCTGTGTTCCTTTGATTGAAAAACCTACGTTGCTGAATGCTGATACTGTTTCAAAAAAGACATCCGTGAATGACCAGTTTGTTTCTGTTAACAATAAGCAAAAAGTGGTGAATAAAATCCAACCAAGGCTTAATGATATAATGGCGATTACTTTATATATTTGATCCATTGGTATTTCACGCTCAAAGGTATCTACCGATGATCGACCGTTAATTGCTGCTCTGATAGTGCTCAAAAAGAGTATGAATGAGGTAATTTTGATACCACTTCCCGTTGATCCTGGTGATGAACCAATAAGACCAACAAGTAAGATAAAAAATATGGTTGCGGCATGAAAATCAGGTAAATTACCAAGAATAAAACCACAACTTTTAAATGATACTGCATGAAAAATGGCATTAGCACATTTGAGTGGTATTGGCAGATTGAGTAAGGTGTTGTTGTTTTCTAGTGCTAAAAAAAGAACTGCTGTGATCAGTAACAATGTTCCCGTTCCGTATAAAATAATTTTACTGTGTAATGAAAAACGGTGTGGTTTTTTGGAAAAAAAATAAGCACGGCCACGCAGCATAATCTCATGCCAGGTGATAAATCCTAGTCCGCCAAAAAAAGTTAAAAAACTTGTTGTTGCAAGAAAAAGATAATTGGTGCTGTAACGTTCTAGATTTTGTTCCGTTAAGAAGTGGAAAAATGATACACCCGCGTTACAGAATGCTGATATTGAGTGGAAGAATGAATAGAAGATGGCGCTGCCTAGTGCGTATTCTGTTTTAAATATTGAATAAAAAGTTAATGCACCAATAATTTCCAACGTGAATGTTGATGCAAGGGTAAAGATTAATATTTTTTTTATATTTTGCCATGAATCAAGTTCAAAAAGTTGACCCGCCATAAATCGAGTTCCCAACCCCAGATCGATAAAGAGTGAAACAATAAAAAGGCTCATGGTTGCAAGTCCTAGAGCCCCTATCTGAATCAATCCAAGAATGACTGCTTTGCCAAAAAAGGTAAAATTGCTTAATGGTATGGTGAACAGTCCCGTAACACAGGTGGCTGATGTTGCGGTGAAAAAAAGATCAATAAACGCCATTGGTTTAATGTGCGCTATTGGCAATGCAAGAAGGAGTGTCCCGCACATAATGAGGATGAAAAATGAAAACAAAACTATATGGGCGGGTGATATATCAATTACTTTATTCTTACTCATATAAACTTATATTACCTATATTTAGTCATTATCTTTGCCCGTCTGACTGCTTTTTTGCGCTCGTCCTGAGCCTGTCGAAGGATATCTTCGAGCGCTCTAGGAAACCCTTCAACAAGTTCAGGGCGAGCGCAGGAGAAGATGTTAGACAGAGTGGGCATAACTTAACGTCTTATGTTTAACATGGTGGTAAGATATAATTCAATCATTTCAATATTAATACGTTCTTGTTTGAGTGTATCGCGGTCGCGAACGGTAACACAATTATCATTGAGGCTGTCAAAATCATAGGTAAAGCAAACGGGCGTACCAATTTCATCATGACGGCGATAACGTTTACCAATTGATCCTGATTCATCAAATTCCACGCTGAATCCTGCGTTGGCAATATTGCGATATATGGGGCGCATGTTTTCACTCAATTTTTTGGTGAGTGGTAAAAATGCTGCTTTTATTGGTGCAATAGAAGGATGTAATTTAAGTACTGTACGTTCTTCTCCGCCGAGAGTATCAATGTGGTATGCATCAAAAAGTGTTGTCAAGAATAGGCGATCAGTTCCCACTGAACATTCAACAACGTTTGGCATAAATGATGTTTGTTGCTCTTCATCAAATACTGATAAGTCTTTACCAGAAAATGTGCTGTGTTGTGTTAAATCAAAATCACCACGGTGCGCGATACCTTCAAGTTCTTTCCAGCCAAAGGGGTATTCATATTCAACATCACTTGTTTGTGATGAGTAGTGGGAAAGTTCATCTTTTTCATGCGCACGCAGACGGATGCGATCCGTGTTAATACCAATTGCTTTGTAGAATGCAAGACGCACTTTACACCAATAATCAAAATATTCGTATGAACTTTCTGCGGTGCAGAACCATTCAATTTCCATTTGCTCAAATTCACGCATGCGGAAAAGGAACTGTTTTGGGGTAATTTCATTACGGAAAGATTTACCAATTTGTGCAATACCAAACGGAATTTTTACGCGGTTTGATGACATGACATTTTTAAAATTGATAAAAATTGATTGAGCTGTTTCTGGGCGCAGGTATGCAACAGATCCATGGCCCGCGAGTGCGCCAAGATCTGTTTTAAACATCATGTTAAATTGTCTAACTTGCGTCCATGCTGTTTTTCCGCAATGGGGGCATGGACCAGTAATATCAACATCAGGATCATCAGCGCGGTAGCGTTTTTTGCAGTTCATGCAATCAATCATTGGGTCATTAAAGTTGTCAGCATGCCCTGATGCCTTCCAGATAGCTTCTGGTCCGAGTAATGAACCTTCCATAAATAAAACTGTTGTATCAGGAGATGTGATTGATTTTTTCCACATTGCGCGGAGATTATCTTTTATGAGTGCGCCGAGCGGGCCAAAATCGTAAATACCATTTAAGCCGCCATAAATTTCTGCTGATTGGAATACAAAACCACGTCTTTTACAGAGTGCAACGATATCGTCAAGAGTTGGTCTTTGGGATGACATACATAAGTCCTTAATTAATTTTTAATTCACCGTTTGTTTTTTGCGCTCGTCCTGAACTTGTTGAAGGATATCTTCGAGCGCATTTTAATTCTTATTGATTGTACTATGATAGCTGTTTAACGTAATTTTGACAACTGACGTTGGTTGTAGGGCGTGCTTTTTTTGTTATTTTCATTTTTCCCAATTTTCGATAATAGCAGGTTTCTTATTTGCACCAACGCTAATAACAATTCTCACTATTTTCATTTTTTGATCTTTTTGAAAATAATAAATATCATTATTAGCGAATTTTGACTTTTTCGAAAATAAGCAGCATCCTCAATTATGGAGAAAAATAGATTACAATTACTAAAAAAGAGGTGCTTTATGGATATTAAAAATTCGCCAGCAGGCAGGGTTATAAAGGCGGCTAGTGGTAATTATTCTGCATTTATTCCTAATAATTTGCCGCCACACATTGAGTGGGATAATGCATTAGTGAGTAGTTTATCACGTGCTGATTATATTGTGGGTAAGCTATCGCAAGAAGGGGCAAAGTTGCCAAATCCACATCTTTTGATGCGCCCGTTTATAGCACGAGAAGCGGTTCTTTCCAGCAAAATAGAAGGGACCCAGACTACTTTAGGGGAAATTTTAGCTCAGGAGGCTGGAGCGCAGATAGACCGTAGTCCTGCTGATGCACAAGAGGTGAATAATTATATTGTAGCTCTTGATTATGGGTTAGAGCGTCTTAAAGAGTTACCATTATCTTTGCGGTTGATTAAAGAAATGCATGCAAAATTAATGCAGGGTGTGAGGGGTGCTCATGCAACTCCTGGGGAATTTCGCAGATCGCAAAATTGGATAGGCAGTGCTGGATGTACATTATATAATGCAAAATATGTACCTCCAACTATAGAAGAATTAATGAATGTTTTGGGAGCATTTGAAGATTTTTTACATGATAGAACTTTGCCGCCACTTATTCATATTGCTCTGTGTCATTATCAGTTTGAGGCTATACATCCATTTTTAGATGGTAATGGACGTGTTGGGAGATTGCTGATCGTCATGCTTTTAATTGAACGAAAACTATTAGCATCACCATGTTTGTATATCAGTGCCTTTTTTGAAGCAACACGTGATGAATATTATAGACAGCTTTATAATGTGAGCAGCAAGGGAACGTGGCATGAATGGTTGTCTTATTTTTTGAATGGTGTCGCGGTGCAGGGGCTTGATGTGCTTTCTCGCACTGAGCGTATTAATGCATTGATTGCTCATTGGCAAAGTCAGGTTGATGGAGGGACTGTACGTGCTATTGTAACGCATTTGGCGATTAATCCTTATATAACAACCAAAAAAATAGCTGAGCGGCTTGAAATTGCCTTCACAACGGTGCAAAGGGCTATTGAAAAACTTGAAGAAATGGGCATCATTGAACAAACGTCTGAGGGAAAAAGGGATCGTGTGTATTGTGCTACGGCTATCTTGAATATTTTAGAAGAACCAACTAAAATTTCTGAGAATCTTGAAGGGATATTGCAACCATAAAACAACGGCATGATTTTTAATTAAACGTGCAAATAAAGCATGAAAATCTTAAGGGAGGTTGATTGAGATGAATTATATGAATATGCGGTATGTCGTAAGTATGCTTGTTATGTTGCCATTGGCGATGAATGGCATGATGTGTCACAAATTAGCACCGGTTAAGAAAAAAGTTGTTTTTCAACAGCAATTGACGCGGCGTTCATTTTTCCACAAGAATAGCTATTTTGATACGTTAATAGATGATCCACAATGGAGTATGATTGATGCTGATGAAGCGATTAGGAAAGAAGTAGCAACCGCTACATTATCTGGTAACGTTTTATGTCGTAACAACATAGCTGAAGTTCAAAACAAGATTGTTGATAAAGCAATTAAGTATAAGTCTATTAATACAGTACTGCAGTATAGATTTGATAGAATAGATACACATAATAATGATTTTAATAAATACAGCTCCGATACAAAATATGCGTATCTTTTGAGGCAATTGCATCGACATGTAGAAGGAAAAGTTTGTAGTTGTAGGATGCATGAGAAAAGTAATGCGTGGTATAGTGCTTATGAAAATGATTTGGACAATATATCTTATGAATTGGATGCATTTGATGAAAGTTTAGAACGAGAGTAATTTTTTTGGATATACATAAGTTGCGGCGTGTTGTGTTGAATAAGAGCATGCCGCAGCTTTTTTTGTACCCTCATCTATTATGCTGTATACTGACAAACAGTTAAAATAGTTCATCATCAAAAAAGGTCGCTTAGTATGTCAGTTAAAAACAGTGTAATAATCAGCGTGACGGTGTTTTTGGTTATTTTTTTTAGTAGTTTTGTTGTATATGTCTATAGAAATCAGCTGAGGTTAGAAAATCAGTGGGAGCAGTCGCAACAAAAAACGTTGTTTGCTCCCATAAATCAAACAAATTCTCATGTTGTTGAAAATGTTGTGACTAGCGCACAGATGTGGCGGCCTGTGCAAGACCGTGTGCGAGATACAGTTATTCAACTGTTTGCGCAAGTTTCTGCCATAGATTTGTTAGAACCCTATAAAACTCCGCAACAAGGCACAGCCTGTGGTAGCGGTTTTTTTATTAATGATGAAGGATATCTCATTACCAATGCGCATGTGGTAATTTCTGCAAAAACGGTGTGGGGACAAGTTCCTTCTTTGGGTAAACGTATTATCGATATGGAAGTGGTTGGCATGAGTCCTGAGCGTGATTTGGCACTATTGCGTGTGACGGAAGAAGGGCGTGAGCTGATTACTAAAGAATTAGGTGGCATTCCGTATTTACCTTTGGGAGATTCTGATCTTGTGCGTCGTTCTGATGATGTGCTTGCGCTTGGTTATCCACTTGGTCAGCAATCATTCAAAAGCACGAATGGTATTATTAGTGGTCATGAGCATCATTTAATTCAGATGAGTGCACCAATCAATCCAGGCAGTTCTGGTGGGCCACTATTGAATATTAAAGGTGAAGTTATTGGCGTCAATTCATCAGGAATAACTGAAGCACAAAATGTTGGGTATGCTATTCCTATTAATACACTCAAAACTATTTTAAATGATTTGTATGAAGTAAAAATATTACGTAAACCATTTTTGGGTGTGAGATTTAATAATAGTACAGAAACATTGACCAAGTTTTTGGGTAATCCTTTGCCGGGTGGTTGTTACGTGATTGAAACGGTTAAAGGAAGTCCATTGGAAAAAGCGGGTGTGATGAAGGGGGACATGATTTATGAAATTAATGGTCATGCGGTTGATATGTACGGTGATATGAGTGTGCCGTGGAGTGAAGATAAGATATCTATCATTGATTATCCATTGCGTTTATCAATTGGAGATACGGTGACTATTGTGGTGTTTCGTAAAGGACAAAAGAAGGTGTTCACCGTAAAATTTGATTTACTTGAACCGCAAGCAATTCGTTCAATATATCCTGGTTATGAATCAATTGATTATGAAATTTTTGGTGGCATGGTTGTGCAAGAATTGAATGTTAATCTTATTCGTCTCTTGGGAGAGCATGCAGCAGGGTTACGTAAATATGGTGAACTGAAGTATCAATCAGAGCCAGTTCTTATTATTACTCACGTGTTTCCTGATACGCAGTTATATAGAGGGCGCAATATGCCACTCGGTGCAACGCTCAATGAAATTAATGGTACCAAAGTAAAAACATTGGAAGAATTTAGGCAGGTGCTCAAGAATAGTGCGGGCAAAGAATATTTTACTATTTCAGCGGATGACAATGTAACGCGTGCATCAGAAACTATTTTTATAGTACTTGATATGCATAAAATTATTGAAGAAGAACCACGCCTTGCACGTGATTATCGTTACCAACTTTCTGAGACGGCAAAAGAGGTGTTGCGATTGGCAAGTGCGGAGAAAGCGTTGAGTAATTAACAAAGGGGTGTTTGATGAAAAAGTACATGATACCGCAATTAATACTGGTATTCTTTTTCATAGGTAATGCAAATGCTATGGAGGTAGTATTGCAGCCTTGTTATCTCGCGCAAATGCCCTGCGATATATTGGATAACATCGTGAGTTTTTTGATGGAAACAGATGAAGAATTTATTGCACGAACGCGTGTAAAAAAAGAAATAACAGAAGAGTGTAGGATTTTTTTTAATGATCTTGATATGAAATGTCAACGTTGGTCATTTTGTCCTGATAAAACTAAGCTTGTAGCTGCGGTGCATCATCCTTATGAGATTCCTGATTATGCCACGCCTTTGTATTATTTAATGATAATCGATCTGCACAAAAATAATGACATAAAAATTAAGTATAAAGAACAACTTTTTTACCATCCTGTGAATGGTTATTATAGTGTGAATCATTATGATCGTGTTGCTCTTTCTCCTGGCGGTAGCATGATTGCCATGTTCCATGCAGAAAGAGAGTGTCGCAATGGTGAAATGCATTGTGAGTATATTTTTCACATAAGAAGAGTTAATGAAGAAAAAGAACGGAAAATTGATTTCCCTTATTCATTTTATCCTGAAATAATCGCTTTTAATAAGCAGGGAACGCTTCTTGTTGCGCATGGTCAAGATAAGTCTACTCAAAAAGATGTACATCAGATTTTTTCATTAAAAACTGTTGATTCAAATACACCGTACAAAGTAGATTGTTCAAATAAGTCGCAGAATTACTTAAAAGATAAGTTTGTATGCAATAAATTATGTAGGTCGTTATAGACAACAAGCCCTGATATTATCAGGGCTTGTTTGTTGTAGGAAGAGCTTTGCTACTGAGCGTAACGCATAAGAAAGGGGATGACGGTGTCAGGTGTTAGGGATAGCGAATTAATTCCAGTATCGATCAAAAATTCTGCGAGATCAGGAAAATCAGATGGTGCTTGGCCGCAGATACCGATGTAAGTACCAATTCTGTTAGCAGCTTGTATCGCCATCGTAAGCATTTTTTTAACCGCCGGATCACGTTCATCAAAGATTGCGCTCACTAATGCAGAGTCGCGATCAATTCCCATTGTTGTTTGCGTAAGATCATTTGAACCAATTGAAAATCCGTCAAAGTATTGGCTGAATTCTTCGATCAGCATGACGTTGCAGGGTAGTTCGCACATCATGATTACTTCAAGGCCATTGACGCCACGTTCTAAGCCATTATTACTCATTTCTGTAATCACGCTTTCTGCTTCTTTGAGTGAACGTACAAACGGGATCATCATTTTTACATTGGTAAGTCCCATGCGCTCGCGAACAATTTTCATTGCTTGGCATTCAAGCGCAAATGCATCGCGGTATTGTGGATGATAATAACGGGATGCACCACGGAACCCAATCATGGGATTTTCTTCAATTGGTTCAAAATAAGATCCGCCAATTAAGTTGTAATACTCGTTACTTTTGAAATCTGAAAAACGAACAATAATTGGACGTGGATAGAATGCTGCAGCCATCATGCCAACGGCACAGGCAAGTTGTTCAACAAAAAATTCCGTTTTGCTCGTATATGCGGCGGTCATCTGTTCAATTTTTTCGATGATTGCATTGTCAGTAATCATGTCAGGATAGACAAGTGCCATGGGGTGCACTTTAAGTGCATTGGTAATAATAAATTCTAGGCGCACTAATCCAATGCCAGCTGTTGGTAGGAATGATGTTTTGAATGCGCTATCAGGATCGGCGATGTTGACCATTATAGGAACAGGAGCATTGCCAATGTTGTCCAAAGAAACGTTCGTGATATCAAATGGAATAAGGCCGTCATATACAATGCCAATGGTTCCGCCGCTGCAATCAAGGGTAATGTTTTGCCCAGATTTTATTTTTTCTGTTGCATATTGTGTGCCAACAATTGCAGGAATACCTAGTTCTCTGCTCACAATTGCTGCGTGACATGTTCTGCCGCCACGATTGGTTATAATGCCAGCCGCTTGTTTCATGGCAGGAACCCAATCGGGATTTGTCATATCAGTGATAATAACATCGGTTGGACTGATGTGATCGATGTCTTCTATTGAGTTGATAATGCGTGCAGTGCCAGACGCAATTTGTTGACCAACGCTTATTCCTTTTACCAGAATGCTCCCTGCTAATGTTGCACGATCAGCTGAGAGTGTAAAAAGATGAAGACTGTTTTCTCGTATGCCGGTATGTACCGTTTCTGGGCGAGCTTGTACAATGTAGAGTTTGCCATCGATACCATCTTTTGCCCATTCAATATCCATTGGTGTCCAATTATTTCCAGTGCGTTTTTGGTATTGACGCGAATAATGTTGTTCAATTGTTATCACCATGTGCGCAAGTTCAAGAATTTCATCATTGGTTAAACAATAGTGCATTTGATCATCTCTTGAAACAGAAACAGTTTCGATTAGATTACTTTGTTCATGACTATAAATTATTTTTGTATTTTTGATTCCCAACTGCTTTTTAATGATTGGTGCAAATCCTTGAGTTAGTGTTGTTTTATGTACAATGTATTCATCAGGAGTAACCGCACCTTGTACAATTGCTTCTCCAAGACCGTATGATCCATTGATAACGACTACATCAGAAAATCCACTTTCTGTGTCGAGCGAAAATGCAACACCTGAGCATGCAATATCTGAGCGAATCATTTTTTGTACACCAACTGAAAGTGCTATTTCCATTTGATCAAAGCCTTGTTCTTTGCGATAAGCAATTGCGCGATCATTAAATAATGAAGCTATACATTTTTTATAATAGGTGAGAACATGTTCTGCGCCTTGTACGTGTAAAAATGTATCTTGTTGGCCTGCAAAAGAAGCATCGGGTAAATCTTCTGCTGTTGCAGATGATCGTACCGCAACATCGCATTGTTCTTCATTATAATATGTTGATAACTCCTGATATGCTGTATATATTTCGGTTGCAAGATCTGGAGGGATCTGCCCATGTTCAATGAGTGCGCGAATTTCTTCACTGATATTTTTGAGTGTTTTTAAATCACTTATATCGGTGATTTGGTTGGCAAGATTGGTAATTTGTTGCGTTAAATTATTGTAATTCATGTAAGCATTATAGCCATCAACAGTGACCGCAAATCCTTGAGGCACTCTAATTCCCTGTGAGCTGAGCGCGCTGATCATTTGCCCCAGTGAAGCATTTTTTCCGCCAACAAGATTTAAATCAGAAAGTTTTACATCTTGTAGTGATCTAATATAACGATAGTGCGGTTTTGTTTCTTCTGGTGTGGAGAGAAAAATGAGCAAAAGAAAATAGTGTAATGCTTTCATAGAGAGATCCTTAGTTTGTTTTTTATGATCATAAATTGATTATCATGTATGGTACTAAAGGGTAATTTGTAAAAACAATATTTTGTTTTTTTTGTGTGTTGATAGGTGATACTCTGTGCGAGTAGTGCAAAATTTTAAAAAAGGTAGAAGTTATGAAAGAAAAAGCAGAAGTGTATCTTGTTCAGGAAAGTATGGTTTGGTCGGTAATTTGTGCAGCAGCACAAAACACTATTGTTCAAGTTTTTGCACAGATTGGACAATTTGATTGGTGTGAGCCGTATCGCATAGAAGCGCAATATGAAAGCTTTGGTAGTGGTTTTTTGATTGATGATAATGGGTACGTGGTTACTAACGCGCATGTTGTTGAGAGTGCAAAATATATTTGGATTCAGGTTCCTATTCTTGGTAGACAAAAGCTTGACGTAGAAGTGGTTGGTATTTGTCCTGATCGTGATATTGCATTGTTAAAAGTGAGTGACAGTGGTATTGAAATGTTACGTCAATTATTGGGGTCAATACCATTTTTATTGTTAGGTGACTCTGATGTGGTGAAAAATGCTGACGGTGTTTTGGTGCTTGGTTATCCACTGGGGCAGTACCACGTTAAAAGTACCACCGGCATTGTTAGTGGCCAAGAATTTGTGATATCAAGTTCTTTGTTACAAGTGACTGCTCCTATTAATCCTGGTAATTCTGGTGGGCCGTTGCTCAATGCACAGGGTCAGGTGATTGGTATTGCGGTTGCTATAGCAGCGAGCGCGCAAAATGTGGGGTATGCAATTCCTATTAATGAGCTAAAAATTATACTTGATGATTTGCGTAGTAAAAAATTTGTTCGTCGGCCTTATTTGGGCGTGCGTTTTGTGAGTGCAAGTGATGAAAAAGCGAAATTTCTGAATAATCCAGTTCCCTGTGGTTTGTATGTTGCGCAGGTGTTTACGGGGACTATTTTTGCCCGCGCGGGTGTGCAAAATGGAGATATGCTTTATGAGTTTGATGGTTGCGCGATTGATGCATACGGAGAAATGTATGTTGAGTGGTTGCGCAATAAAATGTCAATATACGATCTTATTACGCGTATTAAGGTCGGCGATAAGATACCGCTTGTTATTTATCGCAATGGAGAACGTAAAGAATTGACCTGCGTGATCGACGATGAACCTCCCTTCGCTATACGAAAAAAATTCCCTAATTATGAACCTGTTGCGTACGATACTATTGCAGGTATGGTTATTATGGAGCTTGCAGAAAACCATCTTGAGGTTTTGATGGAAGATTATCCAGAATTGGTGCAGTTCCATCAGCCAGAGAATCGAGTTAATTCAGCGCTTATTATTACGAATATTGTTCCTGGTTCGTATGCATATCAAGTGGAATCATTAAATCCGGGAAATATTATTGTTACCGTCAATGATATTCCGGTGCAAACGCTCGCTGATTGGGAAAAAGCGCTTGAAAAAAGTGTAACAACAGGATTTATTGCATTAAAAACAGATCATAATGTGTTGACCGTGTTGTTATTAGAAAAAATTCTTGCAGATGAAATTAAGTTAAGTAAGGCGTTTGAGTATCCACTTTCTGAAACGGTAAAGAGATTGCAATCAATGGCACAGTATACACATAAGGATGACTAAGAAATTATACATAGGCACGCGTGATCGTCATTGGTCTGAGTATTTTTAAGCGAAGCTTTTTTATATTGTATAATCCTTTGTTCTTCGGTTCTAACATATTTATCAAGTTCTTGTTGTAATTTCTTTTTTTCTTGCTCAACATACTTGTTAAAAATGGGAGTGGATGCATTGTGACTATAAAATTTTGCGTATTCAAGAACGTTTTGCACGCAAGAAGAGTCAAAGAGTGGTTTTTTTGTATGTAAAATCCATTCAAGAAAATTGCTATTGTTTGTATGACAACTATATACCAAGAGAGATGTTATTTCTTCTTCTTTACGAGGAAGTATTTTTTTTGCCTCTGTTATATTGTTATCCAGAAATAGTTCATAAATTGTTTTATTTAAACCTGATAAATTTGAACGATAATTTATCTCTAATGTAGAAATGATTTTTAAAAAGTTTACAGGTTCCATAGTATAAGCTGTTGAAGCAGATACTAATAGTGTGCAGAGTAATAATTTATAGAGCATGCTATTTTCCTGATTGACCAATAAAAGTATAATATAGCAGGATTCACAAAGACATACACTATTTCCCGCGCTCGCCCTGAACTTGTTGAAGGGTTTTCTTCGAGCGCTCGGGGATATCCTTTATTCCCCAATTTACACTTCGTTTCAATCGGGGTCCCCATCGAAAGAAACTGAAGATGGGGTTAAACGAGCGCGGGGAGGATATTTAATATTTTTCAGTTTTAGGGATAGGCTTATTAAAAAAGTATACATTTTTTGTATCCGGCTACGTTTGGCATATATCCTGTATCATCAGGTCGATACAATGGTTCTGGTATGGCTACAACTTCATCATATTTTCCCATTTCATCGTCCCAGTATTGCATCGCTTGAATTTTGACATAGTCATTGAGCAGTTGAGTTATTTCATTATGATTCAGTTGTTTTGAGTTTGCAAGAGAGCGGTCTATGAGGGGAGATTGAAAATATGGTTTTCTTGTGTTGAGTAGCCAGCGCATAAAATTTATATTGTTTTGTTCTATGCCATACAAAAAAAGATCTGATACATCAACTTGGTTGCGCGGTAATTTTGTGCTGAGTTTTGGTTTGTTGTTAAGAAATAGTTTGTAAGCTTCTTCAGCAAGTTTTAGAGCGCCTTGCCTGCGCAAATCATTTATGAGAACTGCATCATTTTTGTTACACGCGCTGTTATATCGTTCATTTAATATATGTTGAGGGATAATCATTTTGAATAATTTTTTATTAGTAAGCTTAAGAGCTATACGATCATCCCGGTCAAGTTGCGGAGCAATATTATAGGTAATGATCTGGCTATTTTCGAATACAAGTTTCATGGCATGCGTTGCTGAGATGGGAAAGAGGAGTAGACCGAGTAATAATTTATGGTGCATATTATTTCCTGGTAATAAAATTAATGGAATTATGATTATACTATATCTGAGGCAGGTAAATGAGTCAATTTGGTGGTTTAATGGGTAAAATGTATGGCTAAAATAAAAAAACGTCTTGATGTGAGATTGCAGGAATTGTTGCCAGAATATGATGAGCGACACATTCAAAGTTGGATTATGCAAGGGAAAGTTTTTGTTGATGACGAGCGCGTGACAACACCAGGAACACAAGTTGCTGAGGATGCAAAGATTACTCACACCATTGAAGAGCCAAAGTTTGTCAGCCGTGCTGGTTTAAAGCTAGAAAAAGCACTTGATCATTTTCATATAGATGTGAAAGGTTTAACTGTTTTAGATGCGGGAATTTCCACCGGTGGATTTACTGATTGTTTATTACAGCGCGGGGCAAAAAAAGTGTATGGTGTTGATGTTGGTTATGGTGATGTTCATGAAAAAATACGTACCGATGAACGTCTGGTTTTATTAGAAAAGACAAATGTACGGTTGTTGGAATCGGTTGGTGAGCCTGTTGATCTGATAACACTCGATTTATCATTCATTTCTGTTTTAAATGTCATGCAGACTGTTTGTAAAATTTTAAAAAAGGATGGCAAGCTTGTTATTCTTATCAAGCCACAGTTTGAAGCAAGTAAGCATGAAGTTGGCGCTGGCGGAATTGTGCGTGATGATAAAATTCGCCAAGCTATTGTAGGTGTGGTTGTTAAAGGAATTGTGCAGTATGGTTTTGAATCTGTTGGCGTGATTGATTCACCAATTTCAGGCGCAAAGGGTAATAAAGAGTTTCTGGCGTATTTTTTACGCAAGTAATGTGCGCAATAGTTGTCTATTGGTATCAAGGGCACTAGTAATTGTTTGTTGCTTGCCCTTCGACGTGTCCTCCGAAGCCTTGGCGAAGGAGGAAGCTTCAGCGGAGTAGGGCTTGTCCTTCGAAGCTTCAGCGGAGTAGGGTCGATTATCGATACTTGCAAAAATCTTGCTCAAATCATTAACCGCAGCTAACAATTTTTGTTCTAGCTGTGCTTCTTTTGTTACAATGGCAATTGATCCAATGGGCCCAAGTAATGCCAGACCAGGTGAATTTTTTTTGTACTTTTCCTCAATGGTTGCAAGTTGGTCTTTGATCTCCCCAATGGCATGCGCATAGGTGTGGGCGTGCAACGGGTGTTCTTCCAAAAAGTGCAGCTGGCGTTGAGCTGTATATATTTGATCAATAAAGCTGCGATCAAGCTCATGAATCATTGATTCTTTGTGTTCGGCTAAAAATGAAAAAGTACGATCAAAAGCCGTTTTTACGAGGAAAAACAGCATGCATAGTAATAAAATGTCCCTAATTCTACTAAAAAATGAGTATTTCATGGTTAAAAACCCCCTAGGTTTATAGTCCTTTGTCCCTATTTTTAGGATAACATCTATAAGTATGATGGTCAAAAGGGTCTATTTTACGGTGTTTTTTGTGTATTTAGGGAGGTTTTTTTAAAGGAGCTTGTTAATTACCTTCCTTTTTCTATATAATAATTACAGGTAGGGTTTGTTTTATAAAAAATAGGGAAAGCGTATGAAATCAATTAAAAATATCGTTTTTACGGTAATTTTAGGTGCTATTTGTTGTGAAAGTAATGGTAGCGAAGCCGTGAATACAATGACTACCATGGCACAAGGAATTACTGCAAAAGTGAGAAATTTGCGAGATAAGATTGTTACCATTGATCCTGAGAAAGATATTCAGCAGAAGGAAGAAGCTATTCTTGAAATAAATAATTTAGAAAAACCGCTTCATGATTTAAAAATATTTGTTCAAAAAGAGAAACGTAAAAATCCCGGTTTTATCAATCAATTGAATACTGAGGGGATGCCGCCACGTATAATCGAAGAAGAGGTTGAGTTATGTTTTAGGCATGATTTGGATGCGATAGGCATGTCATTGGGCATAGGAGCAGCTGAAGAGAATTACGATATATGGAAATTGGGAGATGAAGAATGGAAAATTTATAGTATGATCGAAAATTTGTCAGGTCCGGTGGTTATATTTAAAAATCTTGATAAACGTTATAAGAATTATCTTGAATTTGTTGCTGAAAATAAAAGATATAGTCCTCAGGAGGCACATGTTATTTTGCATATTGCTACGTATGTGATTGCTATGAGAGAGTGCCTTGCTCTTGCTGAAAAAGATGCGGGACGTTATTTGTTTAATTTGCTAAAGACTTATGTTGATTGGTTGCCAGAGGCAACTCATTTTGGTGAAAATGTAGAAATAATTATGCAGCATGGTAGCCTCATAAGCGTTATGGATAAAAATAATAAAACAATGCTTGATTGGACGAATGATTTAATCAACCAAGTAAAAGTAAAAAGTGAATCATTGAAAAAAAGGAATATATCAACTATTTATACGGATGAGAGTTTGAAACAACTTCGCGAAATAGCAATGATGTTAAAAGGAATTATCAGAATAGAAACGGGTAAAAGAAAACTTGCAACAAGAGATCCTTTGAGGTTAAAGAAAGCTTTTAATCCCGCAGCTATTCCTGGATATGAAAGCCCATTAACTGAAGAAGAAAAAAAGAATATAGAAAGATTAAAAGCATTAAATCTTTCAACAGAAAAAAAACTTATTGATGTATCGTATAAGGCACAACAATCATATCCACGTTAAAATAAGAACCTATTCCTAAAGTCGAAAAATATTGAATTTCCTCCTCGCGCTCGTCCTGAGCCTGTCGAAGGATATCTTTGAGCGCTCAGAAAGAAACCCTTCAACAAGTTCAGGGCGAGCGCAAGAAAAAATTAGTTTAGGGATAGGCTTTAATTTTAAAAAGAGGGTATTTTTTTATTTGTTATTACATAAAACATTGATTTGCTGGTCAAATAAGCTTTTTTCTGGTACAAATAATGATATAATTTCTTGATATTGCGCCCCCTTCGACAGGCTCAGGATAAACTCCGCTCATGAGCTAGGGCGCAAAAGAGTTGAAAGATATTGCGCCCGTAGCTCAGTCGGATAGAGCGCCTGACTTCGAATCAGTAGGTCGCAGGTTCGAATCCTGCCGGGCGCGCCATACTATGCTCCTCCTTTGGAGGACTTTTTTTATACAAAAAAAAGCAAGGCTTCGTATGGCAGGCCATCTTCTTAATGATTATTTTTGTTTGTCTTGTAGGAGCTGCACTTCTTCGCCTTGTGCTTCACATACATTTTTTAGTGCAAGTAAAAATACACGAGGGTCTTCATTTTTAAGTGCTTCATTAAGATAAAGACTTGCTTCTTCTGGATCTTGCAAATCTTGAATCAATTTTTCTTGGTAATCTCTAAATTCTCTTTTTACAGTTCTTTTCATAATGATTCAAAACTTACGCCTTAAAGACATCTTTTGGTTCTTTACCCATAAGTGCCAAAAAATGAGCAAAGCTTGCCAATGTTAAATTTGCTTGCCCACGTTGTATCTTAGCTGCTTGAGATGGACTTGTAGATAAACGACGAACAACTTCGTTAAAACCAACTTTATTTTTCTTCATATACTCTGCCATAGTATCTGCAAGTATTTTTTGAATTGATCTAAGGATAGCAACTTCAAGTTGTGCTTGTTTTTTGATTTCAATCAAGTTGTTCTTGAGAAAGTTTTGTTTTTATCAAATCATCAAAACTTTTTGTTTTCATTATTCTCTCCATGCGTTTGTATGCAGTTTTAATATCTTTATCTTGTGATTTTTTATCACCAGCAACAAGTAAAATAATCAGTTTATTTCCCTTAAAACAATAATATAATCGATAACCGAATCGTCGTTCACGCAACTCAAAAAGCCCTTTACCAAGCGAACGGCTATGTGGAAGTTGTAATTCATTTCCTAAATCCTCTAACATGCGGAGTTCCTTAGTTACCGATATAGCTTGTTCTTCGGTTAGCTTCTGAACCACTTTTCAATAGGACTTTTTCCGCTTTCATTAGCATAATACCGTATAATCCATCTTTCCAAATGTTTACTCCTATAAAAAGTAGTACTACTATAAAAGATATAGAATAGTGGGTGCGATGTCAACTTACTGTTAATTTAGTAAATTTCTGGTTTAATTTAAATGATGAATATACCGTCTGGATCATTGTAAGCCAACGGTTATATTCACTTCACCGTTTCTGAACATGTCTGGCAGGTGGCGCCATACTTCGCATAAAGCTAGGTATGGCACGCCAGACTTTTTTTAATGTCCAAATCTATTGATTTCCTATTTGTAAATCTAGTATTATGATAGTGATGGAATATGAACTAATATATTCGATAAAGGATTTTCAAATATGAAAAATATAAAAAATGGGACCAAAATGAACCAATTATTGCATCTAACTCTATTATTGGGGGCTTTTTGCTCAATAAATCTTTTGCCCATGCGTATGACTGAAAAAGGTAAAGCTTCAGCAAAAAGATGGCTTGGGTTGCAGCAGAGAGAAGAGGCGATAAGCAAAAAAAGAGGATTATTGATCTTTTTGGATGAGCAGGAAAAAGATGAATTTGGAGCAGTAAGCTCTAATTTATTGATAGCTCTTTATCAAGAAGCTGGGCCTATAATTGTTTCCACATCGTTATTATACGGCTTACGTGAATATTGGCAAAAGGATAATCGGCCTATCGAAGATTTATTAAATGACCCACTATTAAAAAATCTTCCGTTATTAAATGGCCCGCGTCAAGAAACCGAATCTTTATTAAATATAATATTAAGCAGAACATGTTTTAAAGAGGAGCGTTGGATTATAAAAAAAGTTAATAATTCGTTGAATCTTTTAATTCCATTGAGGCATTTGCAATCTCTTAAGGTTAATCAAGATAAAATAAAAAATTTTGATAGCACGATGGAGACAAATGACGTATTCGCTATTGAACTGCAGTTAGGTCTTAAAGTTAATCATATGGAAACCATTGATTTTAGATCAATAATACCTTCTTATTATACGCAAATTTCGACTTATTTTTCTTTCTCACAATCAGCGAGTTATTTTGTTGATTCTTTGGATATTATTTTTTGTAAAAAATCTGATTATATAAATAAACAGGTTACTATTCCTGAATGGTGCATATTTATAGATGGACATGGAGCAATTAATCATTCTATTGCATATCTCACTTTAAATGATTTTAAAAAGTTCTTAAATTTTTTAGAAAAGGAAATGATTACCACGTTGTTGGTGATTCTTTCTTGTTATGCTGCAGGGGTGAATGCGGGTAAAATTTATGGGGAATTATCGTTAGAAACACAGCGATATTATTCATTTCCTATTATTATTAAAGGTTTGAACGATATGGTCACGGGTGGTCCTGTTGTAGGCATTGATTGGAGTGCTTGGAAAGATCAGAAAAAGATATCTTTAAACACCAAGATTAGTTTTTTTGATTTTCTAGAAAAAGCAAAACGTTCAGAAGGGAATTATAATGAAATTATAAAGCCTATATTGTACGATTATTTTATAGGAAATACTCCACAAATCAAACTGCCAGGTCTTGAATGGTTTTCAGTGATGGATATGGGGAACAAAATTGTTGCAATAGGTTCAATTTTCAGCGCAAACAAGAGATCCTCAAAAACCATTAGATATTGTTTCTTTTTTTAAGAAAGATCCAGAAGTGATCTTATTATATACCGATAATATTCCCTTTGGACTTGTGTGCTTAGTTCAAAAGATGTAATAACAGCGATTTGTTCTATGGTTTCATCAGGGCCTATGCCTAATAATCCAGAGCTTGTTATTAACCGAATAAAAAAAATATCCTCTGATAGGGGTTATTTTTCAATAATCAATAGATTTGTGGTGGAAAGTTCTATGAAATGGTTTTTTATTGATGAAATCGATGAAAGCAAAGATATGTATAGAAAAGATGTTTTAATTTTTGCTGCGTCAGAAAAGCGATTCTATATGACTGGTAAGAACAAACAAAATGTTATTTTAAAGATAAAAATAATGATTTATTTAAACAAGAACTTTGGAATTATGGCAAAGTTGAAGCAAATTTTTGGGATAAAAGGGATTATGAATCTAAAATGAGTGAAGTGCGAAAATATTTACATTCATCTGAAAAGAAATGAATGATTACTCTGAGCATATTGAAAAAATAAAAAATGTATTAACTGAGCAACCTGCTGAAAGACAAAAAAAATTAAAAGAAGCATATACGGTATCAGAACCTGAAGTTGATTAGAATATAATAAAAAAGCAGACGATGGGTAGAAGAAGCTATCGGCTGCTTTTTTGTGCTTTTCTTATAAGGAGAAATAAATTTGTCTCCTTGAGCTTCACATACGTTTTTTAGCGCAAGTAAAAATATACGTGGATCTTCATCTTTAAGGGCTTCATTAAGATAAAGGCTTGCTTCTTCTGGATCTTGCAAATCTTGAATTAATTTTTCTTGATAATCTCTAAATTCTCTTTTTACAGTTCTTTTCATAATGATTCGAAACTTACGCTTTAAAAACATCTTTAGGTTCTTTATTCATAGTATCTGAAAGTACTTTTTTGATTGATTTAAGAATAGCAACTTCAAGTTGTGCTTTGCGTTTGATTTCAATAATTTCCTCATCAGTAAGTCTTGTTTTTAGGTAATCATCAAAACTTTTTGTTTTCATTATTCTTCCATGTGTTTGTATGCAGTTTTAATATCTTTATCTTGTGATTTTTTATCACCAGCATTGGTTATAGTATTTAAAGAGAGAGAACGTCTGGTCTCTTAAGATATCAGAAATTTGACTTTTGAGGGTATATTGTTTTTTTATAGCAAATTTTTTTTTCGCCAGTCATACTTTTTATAATTGACTAGATAAACCATTATTCCAAACAAATTTAATTAAAGTAAGGTATATAATGAAATCTCAAAAAATTATCTCATTAAATCCTAGCAAAAATTATGAAGTGATTGGAGAAGTTGATCCTTCAACACGTCATGAAATAGATACAAAAATTATTAAATGCTCGTAAAGCACAACCAGCATGGTCACATCTCACTGTTGGTGAAAGAGTTACATTCTTGAAAAATTGAATCAAGAATTTATAACAAGAAAAAATGATATACGATCTATCTCGCAAAAAATGGGTATACTCATTTCGTTTGTAATCAAATAGATATTAATTCTCATTTAATTTTTATGCGAGGAAATTTATTTTGCCCAACAATGGCTTACGCTTGAAATCACTTAATGAAACCAAGGAAGAAAATCATAATCTTTTTTTTAACAAAAAAGAGTGCGGGAGATAATTTTCTTCGAAAAATCCTTTTACTCTTTTTATCTGGGAGGTAATGCAAAATTCGATTGTTGGAAATAGTAGTTTATAAATCTGGAGAAAAATGTTCGCTTACCGGAAACTTTTAGAAGAGATAATGCAATCAGCAACCTTGATGGGTTTTTAATGCGGTATATGGTGATGGTAGTGACATTGGTGAGTATTGATGAAAAGCTGAATCGATCTTATTTGGTTTACGGGAAACACCGGTCTGGGGAGAACATTCAAATAAAAATGCTTCTCAAAGAGTAATTCCTGCAATTTTAGAGCTCGGTGGTTCAGCGCAGGAATTGTTTTTAAAGATGCTGATATACAAATGACTATTGAATCAATTTATTTTCATCGTTTTATTAAATAGTGGCAAATTTGCCATGGACTCAAGCGCCTATGGTGCGGCAGTATTATTTTTGATGCAGTAGTTCAGGGATAAATATTTAATACTCGCTAAAAGAGTTGCGCCTGCGGATATTGATAAGTGATCTTGGTTTATTGTTGCTGAACTAAGTAGTAAATCTTGAACAACAACTTGTGATGCATTACAAAAAGGCGACAAATATTGTAGGCGGAAAACATTATGTCAATTAAAAGGTGCTTATTAACGAACCAATTATTCTTAGAATATACATTTGATATGGCTGTGTGGAAAGAAGAAGTCTTTGGCCCAGTGTTGCCTATTATTCCTTTTGATTCTGAAGATGAAGCGATAGCATTCGCAAACGATTCTCAATATGGTCTTGGTGGTTATATATATACGCAAAATAAAGAACGTGCATTAAAGGTAGGCCGGCATTACAAACTGGTAACATTAGTATTAATGAGCAAATTATGTGATTCCACAAGATCCATTTGGTGGATACAAAAATTCAGGGCTTGGTCGCGAACATGGCAAAAGAAGGCTTGCGTGAATTATGTTCACTCAAACTGATAGCGTTAAAAAAATAAGAGAAAAAGCGTCTAGTTGGCGCCACTTCTTCTGTGTTGAATAAAAAATAGGCGACTGTATAAAAAACCACCGCCTGATTTTATTTAACGTTTATCGTCTTTTATATTCAAACGGGTTATCGTTTAAATTTTGTTTCAATTAAAGTTGAATGCAATTATTTTTTGAACATCATCGGGCACATCATGCTGATTAAGACACTCTTTTAATAAAAACCAATAAAGATAAGGTAATTTTTCTGTTGTATTATAAAGTACCTCAAAAGGAACTGGAAGAGTTATGCATTTATCAGGTAGCACAACCATGAGTTTTTTTCCATCGGGTGAAAAAGCAATATTTTTATGAATGTGACGGCTGCGACGTAGGGAAGGGTGGCATTGTTGTGATGAGTTGCTGAGTTATAACATCCCAATAGAATACAATTTGATGAGGTTCATGATCGATACATAATGGCATTACTGTTGCTAAAACAGCACTGTTTGGGTGGAACAATATATCTACCCAGGTATCATCTGCAGAATATTGAATAGCAGTGAGCGTATCAGTGACCGGATTTATTATGAATTGTATTTTTTATTGTTGGTAGCTTAATTTTTTCTGGAATCCAAAGTGTTGTTTTGAGTCGTATGTTTTATGATATAAACAGCTTTGTTTCCATTTTGAACTGCTATCAGGGATCCATTAGGGCTGCAGAGTATATGAGTAGGATTGCAATGGTAGCCTAATCCGATTCTGTCTGTTTGCTGTAATGTAGTTGGCTATAAATTTCTATGCATGGATTTGAAAACCAGCCGCCAATAGGATGGCACATATAAACAATTTTTTGTGTTGGATGAAATGCAACAAAAGAAATTCTTCCAGCTCCCATTCTTGCTTATGGCCTGTTTCACAATCATAGGACGTACTATAGCCATAACTGTCTTCCAGTAGGATATTGTTATGTAATGGATCAAAGACGGGTTTTGTGATAGATAGATGATTTGTTTTATAAGAACTTCTAGATCTCCTGAGCTGCTGTATATTGCAGGATTTTTTCCAGCAAAAGCAATTTTTTTGTAGTTGGATGTATTGCAAAATGATGGAGCTTGTACATCTATTTTTTTAATTTCCTTATTTGTGGCTGGGTTAATAATACTACATCCATCTTTACCATTAACATAATACGATCTTCTGCAAGATATTCGGCCTGCAATGGTTCTTTGATGGAGGTTATTTCTGAAAGAATTTTAGGTTTTTCGAAAAGATTATATTTTTTGAGATCTAATAATTCCTTTCCATTGCAATTGATGAGGATACTGCAATTAAACAATGAATGATTATGAGATGTAGATTATTTTTCATGATGTTTTTTTGGCCTTATATTATTTATTTTTGCTAGTAATTAGTATATTTAAAAATTTATAAAGAATAAATCTTGTTTTGTAGGTAATATAGTGTTTTTTAGGCCATTTTTTTGGTACAATTCTTATATTCCGTTCATGCTTGCCTCGTAGCTCGTAGAGCGGACTAGGGCGCCCGTAGCTCAGTAGGATAGAGCGACAGATTCCTAATCTGTAGGCCACAGGTTCAAATCCTGTCGGGCGCACCATACTTTGCTCCTCCTACGGAGGACTATTTTGATACAAAAAAAAGGCTACGTATGGCAGGCCAGTCTTCGTTTATTCCGCTCATCCGGAGCCTGTCGAAGGACGTATGGCAGGCCTCGCTACTTATCCCACACACTTGCCATAGAAAAGAGTTGGAGATTGGTGAATGTATCGCGAATTTTTCCCTGTTTATCTTTTCGTTTAATCACTTTTTTCTCAAAATAGGCATCAGTCAAATCTTTGTATGTTTGATTCCTTCAAACACTTTTCCAATTGGTATTTCATGTAATTTTCCATATCCGTGTGAGTATGAACGCGCTTCGATAGTAAGTTTTTGTCTGTATCAGAGACAACCATGACATGGCCGCGGATTAAAATAAGATCGCCGTGTGTTAATACTTGTTCAGGTTTGAGAGGTGCAAGGCAGTGTGGTATGGTTGCGGTATTTTTACAAAAATAAGGAATGCCGCATATTTGTGTTGCGCGTGCAATAGCTCCTGAGCAATCAAATCCACTTTTTGGTGAATTGGTGTCTTTTTCGTATTCATATGATGAGTAGTCGCTATTGTTGGTTTTGTGTGTTACTTCTTTAAAATTGCCATGAGTTGTGTGTGCAAAGCTTGTTCCGCCCCATGTGTAAGGAATGCATCCATGTTTGGTGTGAGCCCATTTTTTGAGCAGATTGACGTAATCGGTAATTTGTTCAGTTTTAGTTTTTGTTGGGTCGGCAATCATGCATTTTTAGATGGTATTTTTATCTGATGCTCTTGCATGGTTTTATAATCAATGGCAAAGACTGTTATGTAAGAGGGTCTTTTTTTTGTGGTGATGGTACCCGTGTAAAGCGCGTTCCTACGGAAAATGTTGTGTGTAATGTTGTATCATGGTGTGGTTCCGTTAATGTTACAACGTCAGGATGTTTGAGTGCGTGGTGTGATTTGTCAGAAAAATCTATAGGGTTTGGCAGATGGGCTGTTGGGATGTTGTGTGCAGTAAGATCATCAAGTAGTGTAATGTTATTTTTTAATATCCAGTATTGTGCCTGCCTGTCCGCCGATGTCCGCCGTAGCTTTAGCGAAGGCGGATGGAGCAACGTAAAATGCATGAGCAATGCGTATCTGTGCTTCATCATCAGTAGTTTTTATGACATCAATAATATCGTTATAGAGTAGCTGGTGTAGACGTGGGCATGCATATGTAGAATTGATTTGCCCTCCGCAAAATGCTATTGCATGATATGCAGTATGTGGTGATTCATTGGGGCGCATTGTTGTTATTGATTGTCCGAGTAAATCTGCTATTGGTACATTGATAACTGCTTTTTGCGAGGTGTATGTATTAAAACAAGTTAAAGTGCATAGTGCAAGCGATTGGAGTATTTTCATGGGATTCCTTTGTAGTAAGATTTTCGTAATTTTTAAGACAAACTCAGGACGAACGGGGAAAAGAAATCTTTTTGCGCCGTTCGCGGTGAGCCTGTTTAACCCCATGTCCAGTGGTGTATCGAAGGGTTTACCCATATTGGAACAAATGAAAATTTCGTGAAATACCATACGAATTTCGTATACAAAGTTAGCATAGCCAAATGATGTTGTTATTAGCCACTGTTTATGTATGATATTTTTTATTTCTCTTAGAAACATTGATAATTAAATATATTAAATGTTATTATTAATATGAAAAACAAAACAGCAATATACGGTGAATAGGGGGATGAGGAAATGGTTAAAATAATAATGGTGATGCTTTTGTGGCTTATGCCACTTTTTGGGAGTGGTAGGTGAAGGGAATCGGGATTGGACGTGGATATATCGTAAAAATTTTGCAGAAAATCTGCGTACAGCAGATAGAAAACAAAAAATCATTAATGTTTGCGCACGATAATGTTTCTCCATTTACGCAGCTTATTTTTTCATGGAATGCATTTCGGCCTGAAGAAGGCCATTTTTCTTTTTACGTACAGGTGCGTGATGCTGCAACAAAAAAATGGGGGACATGGCATCGCATGGTTGATTGGGGAAAAGATGTACAGCAGTCATATTTGAGCAAAAGTGATGGGTTTTCTTCATACGTTCATGTGCGCCTGGAAACTGAAAATAAAAAAGGTGCTGATGCGTTTAAGATAAAAGTTGAGCCGCAAAAATCGGCATCATTATCCTTGGTGCATGGCATTTGCGTGGCGCTTTCTGATTTTAATAGTTTTAAAGCAGAGTCGCATAAAAATATTGATAGTGGGTTACCGTCTGTTCATCTATCTAATATTCCATCAATTGCGCAATTTGCATTGGAGCATGAAGATAAGGGGCGTATCTGTTCTCCCGTTTCATGCAGTATGGTTGTTCATTATATGACAGGTAAATATAAAGATCCGCTTGATTTTGCTGCAGGTGCGTTTGATATAGGGCTTGGTGTGTATGGAAGTTGGGGATGTAATACGGCGCATGCGTTTGAACATTCTGATGGAAAAATACATTTTTTTGTCAGACGCATGAATGGATTTGCTGATATACATCAACAATTGGTTCAAAGTTTACCGGTTGTGGTGAGTGTGCGTGGGAATTTGCCTGGTGCTTTAAAACCATTTCCGCAGGGTCATTTGATTGTTGTTGTTGGGTGGGATAGTGATACGCATGAAGTGTTGTGCCATGATCCTGCTTGCGATAATCATGGTGATGTATTTAAGCGGTATCCTCTTGAGCCTTTCTTGCGTGCATGGGAGTGTTCTCACAGACTTTCGTATGTTGCTGATCCGGTGCGCAGTAAATAAATAGATAATGTATATATGATTTCCCCGCTCGCCCTGAGTGTCCTCCGAAGTGTTAACGGAGGAGGATGAATCGAAGGGGTAAGCGGAAAATATAAAGTCATTGTTCGATTGCACCCTTCGATACTTTTTTGCAAGCAAAAAAACTCAGGGCGAGCGCATTAAAACAATCGCAAAATTAAAATTTTAATAGATTTTGTATATTAATAGTTATTTTTTATATTAAATTAAATGTTATTGACTATTTGATATTCTAAATGATATTCTTAAACCAGAAAAGGAAATGAATGAGGGAAGCATAAAAAAAATAAGGGGATGAGATGAGTAAGATAATAGAGTATTTTTTAATACCACTTTTTGTGGTGGTGAGTGTGTTATACGCATTTAATTCATCTGGTAGTGATGGTACTATCCAGTTACATAAGGTGTATCATCATACGACGCATAGTCCAGTTCTTCTCGAACGGGCGAATGTGTCATTTTATTTTTCAGGTGATCCGCAGGTGCAGGAAATAAAAAGTAAAAAAGCTCAAGATGTGCAATCATCTGCTTTTTTTTCCCACAAGCAGTCATTACTAAAGGTGAATGTGAAGCGATGGTTAAACGTTTGAATGATTATCGTGATTGTTACACGGTAACTATTGAGGAAGTTGCAAGGCCCACAAAAGGAATTATGCTTGTTTTTAATTGTGATCCGAATAAATTTGCCGTCAGTTATGAACGGTTTGATTCTATTGGTTTACAAAAAGGAGTTGTTTTTAGGTTGCATAATAAAGAACTTTTAAGGCAAATTGAGCAAGCCAATAATCAACCTGTTTTACGTACTTTGTGGCATACGAGTAAGCCTTGCATTGCAATTGATCCTGGGCATGGTGGTGCTGACTGTGGGGCGATAGGTCATGGTGGTATTCAGGAAAAAGATATTTGCCTGGCGATTGGTACCGCGGTGGGTAATTTATTGGAGCAGCATGGATGTTCTGTTGTGCTCACAAGAAACAGTGATTGTTTTATTGCTTTAGATGAACGTACATCCTACGCAAATGATCATCATGCCGATCTGTTTGTTTCTATTCATGCAAATTATGCCGCAAATCAGCGCGCGATTGGTGTTGAGACTTTTTGTTTGCAACCATCTTTGTTAAAACGTGGCTTTTCTCAGTTATCAGATCGGCAACATGGTATAGTTTCTGATCTGATGAATCAACGGTTTGAAAGTTCATGTGCTTTAGCGCAATCGGTACAGCGTCATCTTTGTAATGCGGTGTCAGAATTGCATGATGAACCGATTGATCGTAAAGTTAAGCATTCTGTAACACAAGTGCTTCTTGGAGCGCAGATGCCCGCGGTGCTTGTTGAAGTTGGTTTTGTTTCGCATAAAAAAGAAGCGGCTTTATTACGTGATGTTCAGTATCAAAACAGTGTTGCGCGCGGCATTTGCGATGGTATTTTATCCGCTATTGCTTCCTAATCGTTCTTTTAAAAAAACTTATATTTCTTATTGTTGCTTCATTAAAAAGGTGGTACTATACGTTATCCCAACCACATAAACTTTGGTGGGATTTTTTTTATGGTAGGTACTATTCTTTTTAGGTGGGTTAATAGTTGTGATGCATTTTATTTGGGAAGATTTTTTAACTATTGTTAGAGAAGAGCTTGGTAGCCGTGTTGTAGAAACATGGTTTAAGGCTGTTTCCATGACCAAATGGGATAGTGCTGAAAAAGTTATTTATTTACAAACGCCTAATGCATTTGTGTGTAACTGGCTCGAAAAAAATTACCGTTCTGTTTTTCAAACGCATCTTGGACGATTGCTTAATGTTGCTGATCCCAAAGTTGTATTTTTAACGACATCTTCCAAAAAAAGTGAACCTATTTTAGAGCAAAGTACTGAGTTGCAGGTCTCGCTTAATGATTCTCAAACACCACAGGAAAAAATGTATCGTCCGGCACAGGTTATTCCGTATGGTGCTAAAAAAAATACACTGACGGTTTCAAAATTGTCAGAACGGTACGGTCATATTAATAAAAAGTATGTGTTTGAAACGTTTGTTGTGGGGCCAAGTAATTCTCTTGCGTATGCAGCGGCGTGTGCTGTTGCACAAAAGCCGGGTGAATTATATAATCCATTATTTCTTTATGGAGGTTCTGGCCTTGGTAAAACACATTTGCTCCACGCAATTGGCAATGCTATTCAAGCGAATAATAAAAAAGCCCTTGTTTTGTATCAAACAGCAGACCGATTTGTGAGTGAATTTATTAATGCAATTCGCTTTGATAAAATAGATCGCTTCCAAAAGAAATATCAGTTGGTTGATGTATTATTGATTGATGATATTCAATTTATTTCTAATAAAGATACAACGCAAGAAGCTTTTTTCCATATTTTTAATTCACTCTACGATGCGCGCAAGCAGATTGTCTTTTCCAGTGACACTTTTCCACAAAATATTAATGGTATTGCTGAGCGGTTACGTTCACGCTTGTCATCAGGTATGATTGCTGATATTCATCAGCCGTGCATTGAAGTTAAAACAGCTATTTTAAAAAGAAAAGCTGAATCAAGTGGTGAGGTTTTGAGTGATGAAGTTGCTCATTTCCTGGCATCGCACGTTACTTCTAATATTAGAGAGTTGGAAGGAGCGTTGATACGAGTAATTGCCTTTGCACATTTAACCAAAGAGCCAATTGATTTGGCGCTGGTTCAAAAAGTTTTTTTTAATGATGATGAAGGTGTGGAAAAACAATCAGTTGATTTTAAGGCGGTTGTTAAGGCTATTACAAAGCACTTTCCCTATTCATTGGATGAACTAAGATCAGAGAATAGGAACAAAGAGTTAGTTTTGGCGCGTCAACTTACTATGTATATCATGAAAAAACACACCAATAGATCTTTGCGAGAAATTGGTGCTTATCTTGGTGACCGTAATCATACAACGGTCAAACATGCGTTATCTAAAATAGAAGAATATCTTATTGAAGATGTAAAACTCCAACGGCAAATGAGCGCGATAGAAAAAGAGTTTGATCGGTAAATTACCACTTCAATGCACACCCTTCGATACATTTTTGCAGGCAAAAACACTCAGGGCGAGCGGTCCTTCGCTACATTTCGAAGACGAAATACTCAGGATGAGCGGAAGAAAAAAGATTATAATACCAAACCGCTCGCCCTGATCCATCGATACGTTTTGAAGACAAAACACTCAGGATGAACGGAAGAAAAAATAATACCAAACCGCTCGCCCTGAGTGTTTTTGCTTGCAAAAATGTATCGAAGGGTGCGGATTAATTATCATCTGTTAAATTTTTTCTTTGCTGATAATGAAAGATCTGCCCAATTTCCTTTAATTAATGCCTCTTTTTTACGTCGGTTCCATTTTTTTATTTGACGTTCAGCATGAAATGCTTCATCTCGGGTCCCAAAGGATTGCACAAACACAATTTCTATAGGTAAGCGATGGGAAGTATAGCCATTATATTCACTCAGATGGTGTTCAGAAATTCGTTTTTCAATATTATCAGTATGTCCAACATAATAAGAATCATCACTACATTTTAAAATATAAGTAAAAAAATCGCTCATTTTACCTCAAAAACATTAATAAACACGTTATTTTTAATGTGCACCCTTCGATACATTTTTGTAAGCAAAAACACTCAGGGCGAGCGGAGGGGGGACATGTATAATATCTTCCGTGTATTCTGAGTGCCCCATCAGGAGCGTATTGAAGGAACGCTCATTTCTTCCCGCTCATCCTGAGTGTTCTCCGAAGTTTTAACGTAGGAGAATGTATCGAAGGATAAAACTACCATTTCAATGCACAAGGGTTGATTTTGCATTGAGCCATGCGGCGATCATTTTTTGTTTGAAGAAATGCGTCTTGGAAGTATTTTGCCCCGAGATAGAGGTACCATTCAAGATGGTTATTGAAAAATGGTTCTTCTTGTAATCCAACAATTGATGGAAAGTGTTCAGTGTCCACAATGCTCATATGATATTCATCGGTGTCTTTTTGGTGCTTAATAACAAAGTTGTCCGCGTGAGGATCAACAAACAGGTGGAGATCCATGCAAAGCTCCATGATAAGTTCGCTCTTTTGTTGGGATGATAATAGTGGTGCATTTTCTTTTATATCAATAGTATCAGCAACGATAGCATAGACACTTGGCATAAGCGTGGATATCTCTTTTTTGCCACCGATGTTGTAGCCCTTAATTTCCATCCAACGATGTTTTTGAGGTAGCCAATACCATTTGCGTGGTGTTTTTATTTTACCATTCCAACGGGGATGGTCATCTATCTGTTTTTTCACTAATTCGAGATTTTTGACTCGGGTTAATCCTGCAATATGACGATTCATGCCACCAGACATGTAAAAAAAGAACTGGTTCTCAAATCCCTTGCAATAAGGATCGATAAATGATTTTGGTGTTTCCATGAATAGTTTTAGGACAAATGGATAGTTTTTAAATTGCAATACCAACAGGCCGCATTTTTCTTTATAATTAAAATTTTTGTCTTGTAAGACTATAAAATGAGTGTACAGTTTTTTCTGTTTTTTAAGTTCCCTAAGCAACCGCTCGATGCATGAATTGAGCTCGAGACAATTAAATGATGTGCTAGGGTCGTTTATATCATTGATACAATCAGTCGGCAGCATGTGATTGAAGAAATATTCTTTATTGAATGAGGTAAAGATTGGGTACTCTTTATACGCCCAATTGGTGTGAGAGATTACTTTTTTTACATTTTTCCATCCGATGGTTATTTTAGGCACATCCTTGTCTTTTTTTCTAAAAGGACTGCGCGCTAGCAGATTGGATGAAAAAGTTAAAAAAGTACAAATAATGAGAAGTATGGCTCTTTTCATGGTCTTAGCTCTTTATCTTCGGTCATTTTTATATGAATCTTATTTAGTATACCACAATCTAGAAAAAAGGCTTGCTGGAAGTTGCCAAATACTGTTTTTTGTTTCTATTTGGCAGATGTTGCTATAATTAACGGTCGTTTTGCTGGCAAACGACTATTTTTTTGTGGGCAATTTTGGAATTATTGCTTAAAAAAAGGGGGTCATGGTAAAATAAATCAGTGCAATTTGAGAGTAGTTGCAGTTCAGGGTAAGGTGGGGTATGTTGTGAGAGAGAGTAGTAGGAGGATGGTGAGAAGGAGTAGTTATGAAGCCAGAGTTGTTGATGTATCGAAACGCCCAAATTGCTGATAGTTTGAGGCGATTGCCGAGAAAAATGTTACAGCTACATGGTCTCGAAAACATGCCCGACTTTGTTTTGCATGAGCTGTGCAGTAGGGACTGTTTTAATCTACCAAAAGCGGCTTATTTTGTTGATAATCCCGCTTTTAATTGTTTAAAGGGTGTTGTAGGAGTTTCTGGAGCAGAATTGCAGGGTGTTGAAAATATTTGGACCAGTCCTGATCAATTTATTAAAACAATCGCTCAATCGCCATTTAATCAGAAGGTACGTGCTTTTACCTATGAGAGTCGTAAAAATCGTGGTCATTCGCCAGAAGAGATGGCGCAAACAATTGCGCAGGAGCTTGGTCTGAATGATTATGGTTTTTATTCTTGGGATATGAAGCATGATAATCATGGGTTTGTAGTGTGTGAAAAGAATAAAGCAGAAGATAGCGAGCATCCTCAGGATGATGTTATAGTTGATGGGCTTAGTTTATTGAGTTTTTGTCCCATTTATTAAAAGTCTTCTTCAAAGGCAGCTAATCCGGGTAATAACGTATCGCTGAGATAGGCCAATGCGGCACCCCCACCTGTAGAAAGATGATCAATTGATTGGTAGTTTTTGGTATCCAAGGCAATATCAACGGAATCACCACCGGCAATGACAGTTTTTGCTGACGATTTGGCCATTGCATTGATAATGTTTTTGGTGCTTTCTTGTGTTTCTGGCCTACGAGCAAAGCCCATCGCGCAGTTTAAGAATATCGTTTTTGCCTGATTAATTTCTTGTGTTAAAAGTTCAACGGTTTTTGGGCCGATTGATATGCCAATCGCATCATCAGGGAATGTAGTTGCGGTGATAATGGAGAGTTTTCCGTCGAGTGTATTGTGAGCAATTTGATAATCAACAGGAAATAGGTAAGCAATGTCGGAGCTTTCAGCTTGAAGGATGATTTTTTTGCATGTAGTGAGCATTGAATCATCAACCAGAGATTGTCCGATTGGTTTGCCTAATGTTTTGAGAAATGAAAAGCAGATGGCGGGGCACAATGCAATCGCATCAACTTTTTTTAATAAGCTCTGAATAAGAGGAATTTTATCTTTTATTTTTCCGCCACCAAGAATTGCAATAAACGGACGTGGTGGATTTTTTTTGAGTATAGTGAGTGCGCGTAGCTCTTTTTCCATTAATAATCCAATACTGCGTCTATTTTCGGGAAATTCATAGGGTAACAATGAGACAGAACAATCATTGCGCTGAATCACGCCAAAAGCATCATTGATATAAAAATGTGCACTGTTGGCAAGTTGTTTTGCAAAAAAAGGATCTCCATTTTTTTCCCCCGGGAAGAAGCGGAGATTTTCAAGTAAAAGAATGTGCTTGGGAACTGTTTGCATGGATGGGATGGTGGCGATATCTTTGACGAATGTGATTGAATAGCCATGTTGTTGAAACCATGGAATGAGGATTTGCGTGGAAAGTTCGGGCTCATTATGTGTTGGACGGCCAATATGCGTTGCCAAGATAATGTTGCCATTGTGGTTGAGAATATAATCTATTGTTGGAAGTATGCTTTTAAGGCGAAAATCGTTGGTGATTGTTCCATTGTTTAAAGGAACATTGAGATCAGCTCGAAGAAAAACTCTTTTGTTTTCCATTTTCCATTGTTGGAATGTTGTAGAGATCATTTTTTATCCTTCAAAGCGTAAAACACGTGAGATATTAATAGCGCGAATGCGTTGTATTGGTAACCATGTCGCAAAGAAACTAAAAAGAATAACAACACAGAAAACAGCGCAAACAATGTGGCCATTCATTACAACGGGTAGTTGTGTAACATAATACGTGTCTGGCAATGTAATGAATGGATATCGTTGCAATAGCCAACTTGCACAAACTGCAGCCAGTAAACCAAAAAATGATGCAATGCAACTGATTGTCATGCCGATGATGAAGAAAATTGAACTGATTGAACGGTGAGACATTCCCATTGCTTTGAGAATGGCGATATCAGGACGCTTTTGGGTGATTTGCATAAACAGCAGTGAAATAATATTCATGCTTGCAACCAGAAGTATGAGGGCGATAATAAAAAATGAAACATATTTTTCTAACTTTAACGTTGCAACAAGAGATGGATATAAATCTTTCCATGAATAGACATCGAGTCCAAGGCGATTGTGCAGTTTTTGTATAATGGTTTGTTCGTCAGTATAGGGAGCAAGAGAAATATTGATTTGTTCAATTTCTATGTTGGGGAAAAGTTGTTCTAAAAATGGTAGTGAGCAATAGACAACACCGTTATCAAATTCATCAATTCCGGTATCAAAGATGCCGCTTACTATAGCTGGTTGCGAATCAAAAATAATTTTTTTACCACGTATTTGCCCATCGCGTAAAAAAAGAAGTTCTACCGTGTCGCCGATAGTAATTTCATTATTGCGTGCGAGTTGTTTGCCAATGATGATCTGATTGGTAGTAAATAATTGGGAAAATTCTATTGGTGAAGGGTTAATTATTTTTTTTGCTAAAGAGCTGGTTAACACTTCTGTTTCAGGATCAATTCCTTTAATCATTGCCACTATTGGTGTATCTTCTGATTGATCTTTGGTGCGCAATAATATGTGATGCGTAGCCATGGGAGAAAATGCATTGATTTCAGGAAATTCTTTGCGAAGTATTGGGGCAAGAACATCTTTATTAATACCGCTTTTGTATGATTGTATGATAAGGTTGGCATGGATGCCTTGCATTTTTTCATGAATAACAACTTCAAAGCCATTCATAATTGCCGTGACGAGCGCTAATGAAAACGAACCAATAAAAATACCAGCAAAGCAAATAATGGTCATAGTAGAAATACTTTTTTGGTATACATGCGTGAATAATATGCGTTGAGCTAAAAAAAATGCTGTCATGTTCATGGCTGCTCACCTTTGTGCTTGTAAAGAATCATTGTTTTAATTAGGATACTAGTAACATTAAAGGTTACAAATAAAGAGAGGAATATGAAAGTATTAATGAAAATTCATACATTATCGAGTATCGTGATGGTTTTGTTATTGTTGCCAAGCTGTGGAAGAGTGATTGATTGGGGTAACAGGACTTTTGCTCAGACACCATCATTGGATTCCAGTGTGACTGCTGCGCAGAAGTATATTCAGTCAGTGACATCGTATGATCAGTTAACAACGCGTGCACGTTTTGATGTGTTATGGTTATCAGATGATGTACGCATTAATTATGCAAATTTGTACGCATTAAAATTTGGAAAAACTGAAGAGCAGAAGAAAATATTTTTACGACGACAACTTGAAGAAAATAATCATTTTATATCATTCTATGTATTAAGTTTATATGATCAACCGCTTGGTGATACCAATAGTGAATGGACGTTATTCTTAACTATTGATGATAAGCATTATGCGCCGATTGAGATCAAATCAGTAGAACTTTCCCCTGAATATATTTATATATTTGGTAAAAAATATAATAGATTTAAGGTTCCATACAGCGTAAAATTTGATACTAAAGATATTAATGATCAGTCTTTGATTACTGATGAAACGAACCATATTACTCTCCATTGTAGATCGCTCGGTTCAGAAGTTACATTTGTGTGGGACATTGCACATTAAAAATGGAGATTGTGTATGAAAATTGCTATTGGTGCTGATCATCGCGGTTTTTTGCATAAAGAGTTTATTAAAGAACATATGCCATCAATTGAATGGATTGATGTTGGCACGTATAACCAGGATCGCACAGATTACCCCATTTTTTCTGACAAGGTTATTGATTTGATACATACTCGTGCTGTGCAACTAGGGGTGTTAATTTGTGCCTCTGGCGGTGGTATGGCGATAGCGGCAAATAGGAATAAACATATCTATGCTGTTGTTGCATGGAATGTTGACATTGCGCGGCAGTGTAAACAAGAAGATAATGCTAATGTTTTGGTGTTACCGTCTGATTTTGTTTCTTGTGATGATGCCGTTGTAATGATTACTGAGTGGCTTGCGCAAGAGTTTAAGGGTGGGCGGTATGCTGAGCGTATTGCAATGATTGACCCTTCGATACACCCCTGACGGGGCACTCAGGGTGATCGGGGGAGATGTATTTAGTCTTGGAGAGAGTGCATTTTATTTTATGAGATTGTTACCATCCCGCTCGCCCTGAGTGTTTTTGTCCTCAAAAAAGTATCGAAGGGTAAAGCGGGGTAAAATAAATGTTTTATAAAAAAACAGACTTTCTGGATTTCAGAAAGTCTGTTTTTGTTATTTATTCTGACGTTATCTTAGGCAATCGCTGGTTCTGCCCTATCATCTTCAAGTTCAGCAAGATCGTCATTCGTGATGATTGATGTTTTGCCTTCAGCTTTATCAATAACTGCTTGTACTTCTTTATCATTCATGATTTTTTTATCCATGAGTTCATCAATGAGAGCGATGAGTGCATCGTTATGATCTTGCAGAAGTTGCATAGCATCAACATGACATTGTTGCAGCAAGTTATATGCTTTGAGTTTTAACTCTTGTTTTACCTTTTTAGGAAGTGCATCTGGATTAAGGCCACCAAAAACAAGGTCTTCAATCAATTTGAATGCACGGTCACGACTGTGGCTATGGCAGGTAAAGCCGCATGATCCGAGCATCAATTCCTCAGCAGCAAAGCCAGCAATGAGCGTTGTTGCTTCATTGATGATGGTGGTTTCTTTTTTGACATTGATGGAGTCATGAGCTTGTCTTGTGGTGATACAACCATATTCAATTCTTTTTTGACGATCTTTTTCTTCTTTTTTCTCATAGTTTGCCCATACGCCTTCCTCTCTTAAATCATTCATGTGGGCATGTATGGTAACTTTATCAAGTTGTGAATGTGTTTCAAGATGCATTGCGGCAAGGGCTCTGCCGGCAAAATGCGTTGCGATGATTCGTGTTTCATGCTCTGGAAGATCTTTGTGATCAGATGGTATGATATGATGTATTTCCGTATCAATACTATGCTCAAGGAGTTTTTGGGTTAATGATTCTCCATGGAGCCATGCACGTGTCATTGCATTGCGAATAATTGCTTTTAAATCTTCAAACGTTTTTTCATTTGTTTTATCTGCGAGAGCTTCAATATCAAATTGGCTAAGATCAAGAGCCATGCTTCTGAGTTCACGTTTGATGTATTGGATGCGGTATTTTCTTGCAGGATAGTCAAAACAAATTTCTTTACCAAAGCGACCATTTTTACGGAGTGCTTGGTCGATGTTTTGAGGATTATTAGTTGCCGCTATAATAATAACCACTTTGGATGGATCTGCAGTCATGGAGTTTTGCATTGCGGTAAGGAAATCACTTAAGAGTTGATTGTTGCCAACGCGTTGGAGACCGAGCAAATCGATTTCATCAATAAATATCACCGCAGGCGCATTGGAGCTTACTTGATCAAGAATTTCTTTGATTCCATATTTATTTACCAAAAACGCGTCTATGTTAAAGAATTTTATGGTGTCTGCTTTGCCACGTTTTTTCATCAAGAGTTCTATTTCACCGCAGAGACAGTCAACGCTAAATGACTTACCGGTACGTGATGGTCCGGTAAGTAACCATCCTTTTTCTGGGGTAGCTTCAAGGCGCATGAGTTGTTCAGGATCATCGATGTATTGAATAATTTGAGCAAACTGTTCTTTAACTTCATCAAGTCCAACCATATCTTTAAAGGTATAGGTTGGTTTTATTTGAGCAAGGCCAGTTCTTTGAATGTTGCGATATTCTCCACCACGCAGGAAGTTCCATACAGCATCTCTTTTTTTAGCCAATGCAGGGTAAATGCTTTCATTCCAAACTGATTTTCCTTCCATAAAAAGCATACCACCGACAAATGCTGCGATTGGTTCATTTCCCAATAAAAATTGTGAAATTGAATAATCCAAGAGTGCTATTCGGCCTGGATCACTCGTACCAGGCTGAGTTGCGAATGGATTTGGAGCGCTACTGTGTTTTGACCCTATTGGACGTGGTAGACCGGTATGTGGGTCGCGTTCAAGAAGAGGAAAGGTTTTTTGCAAACCCATTATTAATGTATCGAGATATGTTTTCTGTTTTTCATCACTGGCATTTGGGCTTAAAATATTGCCCCCCCATTTGCAGAGGGAATAACTTGTAACAAACGCTATTCCTGCACTATAAAGCGCGATGTTTGGAAGATTATATTTGTTTGCCGGCGTTACAACATATGTATCAACAGCACGGGCAACCTTGTTGTACCAGGTAAGGCCAATATTTTTTACGCTGTGCTTGAGTGCCGTAAGTTCTGTTTTAGTTTGTTTGAGGCCTTTTGTGAGTGATTCTTGTTTAAGATGCTGGCCGTGTGATCTTGTTTGCCCTTTATTCATGTCAGAGACAAAGCGTTTCATGTTAAATGGCTTTGCGTCGGCAAAGCATTTTTTGATCTGATCGTTTAAGTAGGGTATGAAGGCGTTACAAAATTCGGTGATGATAAATGTATATTGTAAATGAGCGCGTGGATCTTGGGTGGCCATGAGTTCGTCTTGAGCGCTTAATAATCCGTTGACGATCATTTTGTTTTCAGTGAGCAGTTCCATTATTTCATGGAGTTTAGGCCCAGGGATGTTTAAGGAGCCTTTTCTGACTAAAAGGGCAACTTCCGTTAGGGTGTTTTCAATCTTTTGTAATGAGCTGAATGCCTTTACACAAGATTTTTCAGCAAATTCTATGATTTTTATGATTTCTGCTTGTTGTGCAGCAGTTAATGGTGCGTCTTGAGGTTCGTTTATTTCTGCTTGAATGATTGCGCTGAATGATAATGCGCAGAGGATGAGTGATTGTATCATTTTAATCCGTTTCATAATCCATTACTCCTCGATTTAGCTGTTAATTTATTTATAAAAAAGTTACTAATAATACAAATTTAGCATTTTTTTTTGATTCTGTGAATTTTTTTGGCCTTAAAATGGCTGTTTTTGGCCGTTTTTGATGAAATAAATGCTAAGTCTGGCAAATTTAAATATGATTTTATTAAAAACATTGCAATTTGAAAATTTTAAATGATATGATGAGGGTAGGAAAAACAAAGGTTAAAAAATGATTTTATTAATGGGGGAGGAAGCAATGTTTCCGCTCAAAAAGGCTGAAAGTTTATCAATGAGACGTATACAAGGGCGCATTGTTATTATTTTGTCTATTTTTCTTCAGGTTCCTGCTCTTTGGGGGGCTATGATAGATGGTTTTCATGGCCATGTTGTCCCGGAAAAGACTAAAATAGCCAACGGAACGATTGTTGAGCACGTTGTTCTGTATCCGCAAGAGGCGCATGATTCATCTAATCGAATTGCTCGCCACGGTATTTTAGCTCGTAACGATGGGGCTAAGGCAACAATTTTAGTATGTCATGGATTTATGTGTGATAAATATGATGTGGGTATGTTGAGAAGGATATTTAAAAAAAGCCACTTTAATGTAATGACATTTGATTTTCGTGCGCATGGACAAGATGGTAATGGGCAATATTGTACGTTTGGCCGTGATGAATCTTTAGATGTAATTGCCGCAGCAAAATTCTTGCGCAATCATTCAGAGTTGGAAGGGATGCCACTTTATGCATATGGTTTTTCCATGGGGGCAGTTTCTGCCATAGAAGCGCAGTCTTTATGCTCAGATTTATTTGATGCAATGATATTAGATTGTCCTTTTGATTCTAGTGAGCGAGTTATTAAAACTGGTCTTGAGGGGTTAAAATGCTCAATTTTTGGTTATGAGTTTGATGCACCTGGTAAAGATCTATTGCAAAAATATGCATTTCATCCCTATGTTCAAGCGTTGGTTAAAGCCGTGTTAAAAACAGTTTCGCAGATGGATGCTACCGGTGTTAATACCAATTTTTGTCCGTTATATCCCGCTGAATCGGTTAAAAAAATAGTTGTTCCTGTGTTTTTTATTCATTGTAAAAATGATCAAAAAGTTTCTGTTGAGCAAGTTAAACGTGTGTATGATGGTGCTGCTGGTTATAAACGGTTATGGTTAACCAATGGTCGTCGTCATTACGATTCATTTTTTTATAATCCTGAAAAATACACTGAGCAGGTACGTCAGTTTTATAATCAGGTTACTAATGGTGATATACAAGGAATGCCGCAAGAAGGAATTGTTGAAGATGATGAAGAAGATGATCATCTGTTTGGATAAAAGTAATTATATAAAAAAAGGGAGGATTGGGAATGGAAAAGTATAGTAATAAATTGATGATGTTGACGATTGTGTGTCTGCTATTTATCGGTGGCGTATCACATACAAAAGTAAGAACGGTTACGGGGCGTAGAGATTTGGAGCGGAGTATAGCAAAAGAAAGTAAGGTAGTTGTGTTGTTTTATGATGATAGGGATAAGGATCTTGCGCGGATGTATGAAGATGTGAGTGCTATACAACGCTATGATGATGCAGACGTTATTTTTCTTAAGGTAAATGCAGCACGTAAAGAGTTGCGTGACTTGGCTCAACTCTATGGTGTTACCGCAATGCCAGCATTTATATTTTTCAGTAAAGGTAAGCGTCTTGTTAATAATAAGGTTGCACCAGGTGTTGTTATGGGCGCACCGGCTATGCTAACGGGTTCTGTTTCTCGCGATAGATTGCAATCGTTTATAGACGAATATTATGGTGTGGAAATTGAGCAGTATATTGCAAAAAAAGATGCAAGAAATAAGCAGCGATTAGTGCAAGAAAAAGAAAGCTGGAAACCTTATTTTTATCCACGCGATATATTTGTCCGCAGTTACGGTCCAGAGGAACGTGACTTGGAATAATAATCCTTCGATACATTTTTGAAGACAAAAACACTCAGGATGAATGGAAGAAATTTTCTCCGCTCGCTTGCCCCATCTCCAGCCTCTTTCGATGGGGACCCCGATTGAAACGAAGTAAAAATTGGGGAAAAAGGGTGCAGAAAAAATAATAACTTTAATAATGTGGTTCTACTTTAAAGCAGGGCCTTTTTTTGTTATTCTAGTGGGCATATGTAACCATTTTAATGGAGTGAAAAGTATGCTGACCATTTCTCTTTCAACTGAAAATTTATTATCGCAAAAAGTTGATTGCTACGCTTATATTGTTGAGAAAAATTTTGATGTAAAAAAATTGAGTGATGCTACAAAAGTGTGCCCCGATCTTGCTGCTGTTATTAAACATCGCGGATTCACCGGTAACTTACAAGAAGTTATTTCCGTGCCTTTTTCAGTCGAGGACCTGCCCGCAGAAGCCTCGGCGAAGGCGGGACGTCTTGCTTTTTGTATTGTTGTTGGCATGGGTGATCAAAGCGTAAAAGCTGTGTCTGTTGTTGAGCGCTATCGTCGTGCTCTTGGTCAACTGGTTAAAGAAGTGCGTGCATGCAAAGGTAAATCTCTTGCTTTGCATGATGCTGCTGATTTGTTAGGCAGTATTGCTCATGACTATTGTGCTGAGCAAACAGTTATAACACTTAAAACAGCACAGTATCATTTTGATGATTATATTACGGAAAAATCACGTAAAGAAAATTCTTTTGTTGAAGCAATTCTTGTTACTGATGCGCAACACAAAAACGAAGTGCAACGTGGAATAACGCAAGGAATTATTATTGGTGATGCGGTTAACCAAGCACGTCATTGGGTTGATATGCCACCATCAGATTTAACGCCACAACATTTGGTCCATAAAGCACATGATATTGCTCAACGCAATAATCTTAAAATTACCGCATTTAATGAAAAAGAAATTATACAAATGGGTATGGGTGGCTTAGCGGGTGTTTCTCGTGGATCTGATGTTGATTGTGCGCTTATTATTCTTGAATATAAGTCTGCAAAAAAAGATGCGCCAACGCTTTGTTTTGTTGGTAAAGGTATTACCTTTGATTCTGGTGGATTAAGTTTAAAACCAGCAGAATCAATGGAAACAATGAAAGAAGATATGTCAGGTGCGGCAGCAGTTATTTCTGCTATTGATGCACTTGCGCAACTGCAACCTGATGTCAATATTGTTGTCATTGCACCAACATCAGAAAATTTACCAAGTGGTCATGCAACAAAACCAGGTGATATTTTAAAATTTTATAACGGTAAAACAGCAGAAATTAAAAATACAGATGCGGAAGGGCGCTTAATTTTGGCAGATGCGCTTTCTTACGCGGTTAAACATTATAAGCCGGACGCAATGGTTGATTTGGCAACATTAACTGGGGCATGTGCATATGCGCTCGGGCCAGTGTATAGTGGTTTATTTAGTGAGCATCAAGAATTGATTGAAAAATTGCAAGCAGCAGCTGATCTTTCTGGCGATCGCTTATGGCAGATGCCAATGGGTGATGATTATAAGAAAGCGATAACTTCTACTGTTGCTGATATTTGTAATATTGGTAGCAAGCAGATTAGAGCGGGTGGTACAACAGCTGCGCATTTCTTACAAAATTTTGTTGATGATACGGTATGGGCTCATATTGATATTGCTGGTACGGCATTTGATGTGCCCAATATTTCTTACTTCCGTCCTGGCGGAACCGGGGTTGGTGTACGTCTGTTGGTTGCATTGGCAATGAACTGGAAAAAGTAATATAAATAAAATAGGCTTGCTCATTGTAGTATGAGCAAGCCTATTTTTTATTTGTTACTAATTTGGCACATAGTTGCTCCATGGGTCTTTCGCTTCTACTACTTTGTTAGTTTTTTTATCGGTCCATTGAGGCTCAAGTTTAGACTGAAACACCTGTATATCGACTCGCATATCTTTCTGTGGAAAATATGTATCATAATCTTTATTAATTTGCTTAAATAATTTAACTGCATCATGCCATTTTGTCATTTTACTGTCCAAGTCGGCTTTTCGACATCCTATCTTTTTAATTTGATTTTGCAAATTTAGATTGGCTGTCCCATTGATGGGTAGGGAAAACTCAGTGCTTTCACCATTTTTATAGGCAATGGTTACTTTTATTGGATCATTGAGCTTATTCTGTATCGTATACACTTCATACTTGTTGGTTTCCATAGCAATTGCTGCACCAGTTGCAAAAAACAACAGTAAACTTGCTAAACCTACATTGTACTTTTTCATAATCATTCTCCTTCGTATGAACATTATAGAGCATACTGCACCATGCACTATGTCTCTTATTTTACCCCAGAGGCCTCTAGGTATCCTAAAATTAACAAATAATTTATTCAGATTGCAATAGTTTTATAACAAATGTGTTGAAAATCTCCGAGAACGTCGCATAACGGATACTCTTTTGTAAAAAATAAATATAGAAATAGCGGAAAAAATAAATTGTGAATATAAAAAAAAGAAACATCCTCAAGAATATAAAAAATTTGAGGATGTTTCTTTTTTTTACAAATTATTCAGCAGTTGCGGTAAAATTTTGAGTAAATAGATCAGTTTCAATCTCTAGTTCTGCTGCGTGAATGCGCTTCCATTCACCGAGTGATATAGAAAAATGTGGCAGTGCAAGTTTGAGCAATGTTTGCGCATACATTCTAATTTCATATTGAGCGCCAGCATGCAGGCGTAATTTAAGGAAGTGCATCAGCGAGTGTAAGTTGCAGGTGAAAATAAATTCTGTATAGGTGCACAAAGGCAATACGCTGCGTGCAATTTCTCTACCAACACCATTTTCTAGCAAGTATTCATATGCTTGCACGCTGTGCGCAATTGATTCTTTAAATTTTTGGGTAAACTCTGCATTATCAAATGAACCAATAGATGCTTGTTTGTTTTTGGTATCTTGAGAGCGCCATTTTGGTGGTACATAAAATTCGAGAGATGCTTTGACGTAGCGGTAGCTAATTTCATTATATGAGTTCATGCGGTGGCGCATCCATTGCCGTGCAACAAAAATAGGTGCTTTGATGCGAAAAGATAGTTGATTATGTTCAAAAGGACTTGTGTGATTATGTTCCATCAAAAATGAGATCAGTTTTTTATCACGATCAGTTACTTCAGATGAAATTTTACCATAAGAAACGCGTGCAGCATTGACAACATCAAGATCAGAACCCGCTACGCGGACAAGTTCAACGGAGCTTATGCCATCACCAAGAGGATCAATGTTATTTGTTGGAGCTGAGTATGCTAATACATCATGTGCGTTTAATGAATTTTTTATTTGTTCCATTACTGTGCCTTATCGTAGAGAAATTTTACTATGATGAACCATGTTTATAATAACACCGATCATAAAAAGATAACAGACCAAGGATGTATTTCCGTAACTAACAAATGGCATTCCAACACCTTTGGTTGGAGCTAATCCTGTTGCAACTGCCATATTCATAACTGCTTGCAGATGAATGACAATCATAAAACCAAGAGTAACTAATGTGCTAAACGTATCAGCAAGTTGATGTGCAATACGGATACCAAAATATAAGAGAAGAATGAACAGTGTTATTAAAAAGAAGCATCCAATTAATCCCGTTTCTTCCGCGATAATGGAGAAAATAAAATCAGTATGTTGCATGGGTAAATAGAAAAATTTTTGTCGTGAATGTGCAATTCCAGTGCCCAACCAATTACCAGAACCGATAGCGATGAGTGATTGGATTATCTGAAATCCTGCTCCTTTTGGATCTTGCCATGGATTAAGGAATGTTAAGACACGTTGTAAGCGATAGGGACGGAATAAAATCAAAAATATCGCGCTTACTGCTAACCCCACAAGTGTGATGATAATATGTTTTATTTGTGCATGTGCGCAAAAAAATAAAATGATAGTGGTGAGTAGCAGCGTAATGGTCATGCCAAAATCTGGTTGTTTAAGAAGTGCAACACACATAAGACTAATGAGTGCGCAAAAAGGAACGAAATGTTTAAGGGTAATGGTTCCTTTTACTGTTTTTTTTTCAAGAAAATAAGCGACATAAAACAATAGTGTTATCTTAAGTAGTTCACTTGGTTGGAAAGAAAAGCCTGCAAAAGAAAGCCATCTGCTTGAACCATGAATGGTACGAGAAAATGTTGGTAATAGCGTGAGAAGGACTAAAAAAAGCGAGCAGAGGAATAAAAAGGGTGCTGTTTTTTTGATAAAACTGAGAGGTATCGCACGGCCAATGCAGAGTGCAATTAGGCCAAGGCCAAGTCCAGCAAGTTGGCGTTTTACAAAAAAAAGTGATGTCCCAAATGTTTCTAATGCATATACAGAACTGGATGAATATACAAATAAGCATCCGATGAGAATGAGGGTTGCAATAATGGTAAGGAAAACATTTAAATCTGCGTATAAAGGCAATTTTTTTGAAATCATAACATATTTTCCTAGTGATGTTTTTTTATATAATCTATCACCAATTTTTTAAAATGTTTTCCTCTTTTTTCATAATTTTCATATAAATCATAACTGCTTCCCGCGGGAGATAGCAACACACAATCATTTGGGTTTATGGTAGCGGTGCAAGCAGCAACAGCTTCATCTAGTGTGGCACAATGAGTTGCCGGAATGTTGTTGGCATTACACATGGTATATAATGATTGTGCTTCTTTACCAAAACAATAGATATGTTTTACCTGATTTCGTAGCTGAGCAATGAACGGTGCGCGATCAACTCCTTTGCTCAATCCACCAAGAAAAAGATGAAGAGGGCGGTTATGCAGTTTTTCAACGGCTGCTAGAGTTGATGCGGTGGTAGTTGCTTTTGAATCGTTGTAAAAATCAACATTGTTAATAGTGCCAATTTTTTCAATACGGTGTTCAGGTAATTGCACGGTATGTGCAATTGTTTCTAATGCTGTACTGTTTAATTTCATAAGATCACACGTTGCTGCAATAACGAGTATATTTTCAATAAATGATACATTATGCAGGGCGGGTGTCAGTGGCATAAAAGGAGTGTGTATGCCATCTGTGTAACGCATTACGATATCATTGTGGATATAATACATGGATTCATTAACTGCGAGTGAATTCAATTCATTCACAGAAGGACAAGTTTGGATAAAATACGAGCGTTTATGGCCATCAATTGGAGAATGCATTTTGTTGCGTAGTGTAAAATGCACCAGAGATAAATGATCTTTTGTTTGATGTGCAAGTATGTTTTCTTTTGCTAAAAAATAATCATTTTCGGTGGCGTGATGATCAAGATGATTGGGATAAAAGTTTGTCCAAATAGCAAGCATAGGAGCAAACGTTTTACAGCGATCCAATTGAAAGCTAGAGACCTCAAGTAATGCATAATCAACATTGTTCTGTTGATTAATTAAATCGAATGTAGCTGTTCCAATATTTCCGCCAACAGCAACAGGAATGGAAAGTTTTTTTAATAGTTCACTCAGAATATGAGTAGTGGATGTTTTGCCAACACTGCCAGTTATAGTAATGATTGGTTTATGAAATGTGGCATAAAAAAAATCAAGTTCATGTATCCATTTATGAACGTGCGTCGCGTAACGCATTGGGCTTATGTTAATGCCTGGAGAAGGAATAATGAATTCACAAGAATTAAAAAATGTTTCCTGTTCTTGCTCATTATACCACGTAATATTTTTTTCTTTTAAAAAATCGCATTCTTGTTCAGTTGGTATGCGTTTATCCATAACACTGAGCTGATGGCCCTGTGCATGCAAATAATTGACTGCTGCTTTACCAACAATACCAAAGCCCCATACTCCAATATGTTTATTTTTTTGAATTATCATAATCAGCCTATTATCGTTTTATTCACTGTTCAATCCATTGTAGAAAAGCTGCATCGTCGATGTTGTGTTCATTATTAATAGGTAACGTGTTGTTGTTAGATAAAAGTTCGAAGTTGACGAAATTTTTTTCTATTACAGGCGATTTTATAGGTGGATGTGATTGTATGTGTTTTACATAATTTGATTGAGCATTAAATTTTTTAGGACATATAGCGCATGAATAAGGCATTTGTTCCGTATGCATTTTTCTGTGTCTTATCAGACTGCCTGCATCACAAAAACTGTTGGAGCATATGTTACAGGCATAAGGTTTTTCTTTTGTATGAATATGTCTGATGTGACTTTTAAGATTGCTGTTCTGAGTAAAACTTTTGGGACACATGTCACAGGTGTAAGGTTTTTCTTTTGTATGAATATGTCTGATATGATTTTTAAGATTGCTGTTCTGAGTAAAACTTTTGGGGCACATGTCACAGGTATAAGGTCTTTCTTTTGTATGAATAAATCTGATATGTGTTTTAAGATTGCTGTTCTGAGTAAAACTTTTGTCGCATTGATCACATGCATATGGTTTTGCAATATATGATTTATACTCTGTAGGTATAAACGGTGTGATACCGACGTATGCATTGTCTCTAATGGTTACACTGGGTGATTTACAAAGTTGTTTTTCCATAGTTGCTGATGATGTTGGTAGTAAAGAACAAAATAAAAAAATAGTGTAAGTAAAATTTTTTTTTTGCATAGGGTACCTTCTCTGCGACTAGCTTGTACAAGTATATTGTTTTTAGGTATTCTACATCATATTAAAAATAGTGAGAAGTTAAAAAAAGTTGGTAGGGGTGTTGTATTCTTATGGATATTAAAAATAACAGTTTTAATATGGATGAATTCCTTCATCCTTTTATAGCAGCTCAAGATATATCACTTAATTCTCGTACTACATATCTTAATGCAATGGTGCAATTTGTGCGTTGGTGTACAGAAAAAAAAATAACTGAGCCAAAGCGTGAAACAATTTTATCATATAAATTTTGGCTTGATACAAAGGGATTAAGCTCATATACCAAAGCGATGTACATAGTTGTTGTACGCCGCTTTTTTTGTGGACTGAAGATTCACAATTGTATCCCAATGTTTCGCGTGGAGTTAAAGGAATTAAAAAGTTTGCAAAAAGCCATCAAAAAGAATCACTATCAATTGATGCGCTTAGGCAATTATTTGCATCTATTAATTGTTCTACCCTGCAAGGAAAGCGTGATTTTGCCCTTATTAATATTTTAGTGCGCACAGGCCTACGACTCAAAGAAATTGCTTCAGCAACATTAGAAGATATGTATGAGCAACGTGGAGAGATGCTATTATGGATTCATGGTAAAGGGCGTGCAAGTAAAGATGAGTTTGTGTTATTAACGCCGCAAACATTAGTTTCATTACATAATTATCTGCAATCACGCGTGATTAAGAGTGAAAAGGATCCCCTTTTTGTTTCCTTAAGTGATCGTAATTATGGTAAAAAATTAACAATATTTTCATTATCACGTATTATTAAGCGGCGTTTGCGTGCAGCAGGATTTGATAGTAAGCGCATTACTGCGCATAGTTTGCGTCATACATTTGGTGTGCTTTCTATGCAAGCAGGAGCATCATTGTATGAAGTGCAACTTGCTATGCGTCATACTGCACCAACAACTACGCAATTGTATTTGGGAGATATTGAACGACTTAAGCGATTAGAGGCTTCACCTGAACGCAAGATGAGCAATTTATTAGATGTGTAAAAATAGGGAATGGTATGAAAAAATTACAAAAATATAGTTTGCTATTTGTTGTGATAAGTTTTAATTCAACGTATGGAATGGTGCTTAATAAGAAGCATGTAACCACCTTAAAAACAGGGTGTACTCGCAATTTTTGGTTAAAGAAAAAAGTTAATAATTATGGTCTTGTAACAGCAACAATGCCACAAACATCAAAAAGTGCATTGGGAAATTTTAGACTTGATAAAACATATGGTGTGAGAGATTATTTAGCACAATATATAGCATTTGATAAAAAAATATCGCTACAAGATGCTGTTTGGGAAGATTTTGATGCTATAAGAAAGGCATATTACCAATTTTTAAGTCATAATGCATCTGATGTTATACAAGCTGCTCTTAATAATAATGTTATTGATCCACATTATGCAGTGCAAGCATTATATTTTACGCACAAGGTGGTTACACAACTTCAAGATCACATAGAACATAACCAAGATTTTGGACATGAATATACAAGTGATCCAAAAAAACATATTTGGATTATAAAATGTGAACAAAAAGCAATTGTAAATTTAGTTAATTTTTTGCAACAGAGACCAGTAAATCCAGTAAACAGGAATTATAAAATAAACCCATCTGGACGTGTGTTTAAAGAAAAAGAACATCAAGTGGTTGTCCATTTACCCATTCAAAAGAGTATAAGACCTCATAGAATAGCGCATGTACATGATGGAGTTTTAGGAACATTCGATCCTCAGATAAACTATCCTATTCAGGAATATTTAGAAAAATATCTTAAAGAACAAGATGATAAAATTGAGTGGCGAGCGCTTAAAAAAGCATATGATGATTTTTTATTTTATAATATGCCATCGACTATACAAGATTCATTTGAAAATTCAAAAAATGCTCAATATATTGTTTGTAGTGTAAGGCCGATCATTAAAAACGTAACACAAAAAGAAGTTGGAGAAGCATTATTATTCACTTTAGATGTTGCGCGCGCAATGCGACGTTATTTACAGCTTGATCATCACATAACACTCACATTAACAGATGAGGATGTACAATTATTTGCTCAGTTGGGAATTGAGCCAGCTACAATCGCGCAAACATGGGATGGTGTGTTGGGAAATTTCGCGCTTACCAAAAAACAAAATGGTAAAACAAAATGTACGATCCAAGATTATTTATGTAAATATATTGCAAGAAATTTGCAGATACCCGAAGACGCGGTAATAAGTGAAGCAACATTTTTAGATATCAAAAAAGCATTTGAAGTATTTGTTAGTCATAACCATCCAGACGCTATTTTGATAGATTTTGAAAATGGAGTAATTAATAAGCAGCATGCAAAAGAAGCATTGGAATTTACGTTGTGGGTGATTAGTGCATTTGAAGAATATTTGTCAGAGTTTAAAGATGACTCATATGAAATGGAACTGTTTGAACTGTTTTGGTTAATCAGCAGAATAAAAGATACATCATATACTATGAGATTTGTGGAAAAAGGTGAGTGGAGTAGTTTGGTGAGAGAATAATTTTTTTAATAGATCATAAAAACAGAGGCTTTTCTTATGAAAAATCATAGCAAAAGCCTCTGTTTTTTTGTTTTTCTTGCATTTGCCGATATGATTAATTTATAATAGTAATTGATAGGCTGTATGGTGTATAATAAATAAAAAAAAGGAGTTATTGATGAAAAGTCTAAAAATATCCTCAATAATAGCGGTGGTAGTGGTGTTATTGAGTAATTTGACAGCACTTGCTATGGAGGCGCCAAAAAAAGAATATTTTTTCATAAAAACCGCAATAAGTGACATTCAGGATTTTGCTGAAGATAAGAGTCAAGAAACCGGGAAAAAGTATCAGATAATCACACAACCTGTTCTTGTTGAAGCGTGTTTGCAGGTGTTAGGATTAAATGAAAATAATACCCCATTAGATGTTAGGTATCATTATGAATTATTGAAGCAAAAATTATTAAAAGATCCATTACATAGTACCGTTGAAAAAGCATATACTCAATTAATAAAAATGTTCTTTGTTTTTGATGGTTATCAGAATGAAATCTCAGATCTTTTAGCAATGAATTTTATCAAAATGGAGGAAATGGAGCTTGAGGAAACATCGGCACAGCCATATGAATTTGCGAAATACAAAAATAAAGTCATTGATCAAACCATTAAAGAGTTGCAACAACGTAACCGTCAGTATATTTTCAATGAGCCAATTGAATCATCTAGTACTATAAAAAAACTTTTGAATTTACCGTCTCATGCATCAGCTAATTCTATAACAAGACACTATAATAGCTATATTGAAAAAAATTCTCCCAATCAATTAATTGCTCGTAAAAATATGAATAAAATATCGAGTCAAGATCTAAAAGACAAAATGTTTGAAATAGAAAAAATTAAAGAAGCATATACTCAATATCTCAAAGAAAAATGAGAGTAAATGAGTAGTTTTTCACATTCTGAAAAATCTTTATTTATAAAAATATCTAGCAGAAATAATTTATGTTAGTTTTGTGTGATTTGCGTCGAGGATTGATTGATTTGAGGTAAATACGCGTTTGTTGTTATTTGTGTTGGTCATAATTAAAAACGTTCGCTATAATTGATCGCTCAAAAGGTTATTTTTTGTAGGTTTTTTATAAAATTTAAGTTTATTGATATGTATGTCAAAAAATTTAAGTTTGTTGACACAGGAATGTCAAAGAAAGCCTTATAGATAAGGATTTTATCTGCAAGGCTTTTTTATTGTTTTTTGTGCGTTGGTCGCATAATGGAAAGTCGCTACATCTCTCGACAAATTATTTTTTTTTATGGTACACTCCATCATAATTAATCTGTCAAACAAAAAAAAATAAGGGAGAGTGTCTGTATTTTTAAAAATTGTACAAGGGATGAGAGTATTGTAATTTTTTATAAAAAAAGGTAAGAAAGATGTTAAAAAGAATAAGTATTGCAACGATATTACTTTCTTCGTTTTTAGTGCAAGCAGAAGGAGCTATGCGAGGGCATGCTGAATTTGATGTGCACGATGAAAATATTGGATTTAATAATAGTCCAAATTCAACAAGTGATATGTGTTTATTGCCAGAAATAGTTTTTGGGACAACAACAACGATATATCATGGTGCTGCGGTAGAACCAAGCATTGCTGTCAATCATAAAGATGCAAAATATATTGTTGCTGCGTGGCAACAGGATCGTATTAACAATGGTAGCTCTCTTGATCTTGGCATAGCGCGTTCAAAGGATCGTGGTAAAACGTGGAAACAAAGTCTTATACCATTCCAAAATTGTAATGGTGGCTTTACTCAAAGAGCGACTGACGTATGGCTGAGTTATGCAGCAGATGGATCAAGCGTTTATTTGGTAGCTTTGGCGGCTAATGCAACACTTGATATCAACACAAACAATCAATCAGGAGTTGTTACCGCTCACTCAGAAGATAATGGAAAAACATGGAGCATCCCTCATTTTGTTGCAGCAAGCCAAGAATATAGTAATGAGCCAACAGGTTTATTTCCATTCGTTGATAAAAGTAGTATAACTGCTGACCCAAACATTGCAAGTAACGCATACGCTGTCTGGGATACGTTTCCAACGACTCTTTCATTCCATGCTGATACTTTTTTAAGCCGTACAACTGATGGTGGGCTATCATGGTCTCCTAATCAACTTATTTATAACCCGTTTCCAGATTTAGTCGCAACAAGTTTGAGTAATGGTATCTTTAATGATTGTCAAACTATTGGTAATTTGATTGTTGGATTACCCAATGGAACATTGATCAATTTTATGGGCCGTATCTATGCAACTCCTGGTGCAACTGATCTGGAATACATAAATGATTCATTTCCTTTTCAATTTACACTGAACGATATTGCGCTTGTAAAATCTGTAGATCAAGGAGCTACCTGGACATCAACTGCAATAATAATACCATCATCGGGTGATACTAATAATGTGTATACTGGTGGCTACACCTATGACATCAGCGGAAACATTACCGGGGGAGTAGGAACACTCATACGTGTAGACGGTGAAGGTTTATTTGATGCGAATGTAAATCGAGACAATGGTAATTTGTATGTGGTATGGCAATCTAATCTATTCAGAGCGGATCAGCTGCCTCAAATTGCGCTGTCAAGATCACGCGATGGTGGCAACACATGGTCAAATCCAGTACAAGTAAATAAAACACCATTTAATGCACCAAATCCTCAAGCATTCACTCCAGCTGTTGCGGTAGCAAAAGATGGTTATGTAGGAATCTTATATCATGATTTCCGCAACGATACTAAATCCGATCCTAATAATACGCAGACTGATGCGTGGTTTGCTCTTTATAAAGAAGTTGCAGCCCCTAATGGCGGAAGCACTGGCGTAGGTTTGGACTTTGTTAAAGAAGTGCGTGTTTCAAAGCACTCATATATCATGCAAAATGGACCAACAACAGGTATAGGTGTTATGACCAATGGTGATTATAATCAATTAATGACTCATGATGATGATTTTTTTGCAATTTATGTTAAATCCCATAATGGGCCATTCACTCCACCAACAACTATCTTTAATGATGGAGAAGGTACTGTATTGTTACTTGATGATAACAAACGTACATCACCATATTTCAGTAAAATTGATTCATAATACTAGTATACAGTAATAAAAAAGCCGGGCATGTGGGATTAATTTCACATGCCCGACTTTTTTATTTGTTAATTTTTCTATTATACCAATAATTACATTAGAAATAATCAGAAAAAATAAATTTTATATACAAAAAAAGCTTTTTTCATTCAAAAAGTCCTGTTTTATGGCCTTTATCAGGTATAAAAAACAAGTCATTTTCTATACAGAATAGCATCTCTAGATCATCTTATTCATAGAACTTTAGCTCTTTTATTGATTTTTTAATAAAATTATTGCTAATATGAAATTGGTAATAATGTATATGTTTCAAAAAAAAGGGGATTTCTATGAAGAAGGTAATTTTGGTGTTGAGTTTATTGTTGGTGGCGGGTTCAAGTCAGTGTATGTCGTCGTTGTCATCATTAACGGCTTCATTTTCAAAGGCATTGCAAAAGGGTGCACAGTCGCTTCTAACGCAAGGCAAGGATGTGATTACTAAACAGTCAAATGTATTGCTTGATCAAGCTAAAAAACAAGTGGGAACGCTTGTGGATCAGTCAAAAACGGTTTTGAATCAGGCCGTGGAACAGACAAAACAAGCAGCAATAGATAAGGCAACAGCATTAAAAAATCAAGTTACTCAAGAAGCCAGTGGAATGGCGAAATTAGTAGCGGCTGATTTAACGAAAAAAGGTACAGCGCTTGCTATGGATACTAAGAATAAACTTGTTGAGCAGGCAAAAGCTGCTTTAAGTAAAAATCCGGTTGGTAATCAGATTTTAGCTTTCCTGAGTTATGCTGATAAACTAAAACTAGAATCGCTTACGCCAACAGAACAGGCACAATTTATTCAAGATGCTGTAATGGTAGCTGATACTACTGCACAAACGCTTGTTCAAGACACTAACCAAATAGAAAATGCAACGGTTCAAGCTGTTCAAACAGTTGGTCGACAAGCAGAAAGAGATATTCAGATGAGTATTGATGCAAAAAGAGCTGTGGTGAAGCAAAACATATATGATTTATATGGTAAAGGTACACCTAACCAGTAATTAAAAGCAGTAAGTTTTTTAAAAAAGAGGTTTCGCAAGAAGCCTCTTTTTTATTGGGTAGAGGCTTTTTTTGAAAAAATCACTACACTATACTATGAACCTATCCCTAAACTAATTTTTTTCTGCGCTCGCCCTGAACTTGTTGAAGGGTTTTCTTCGAGCGCTCAAAGATATCCTTCGACAGGCTCAGGACGAGCGCGGGAACATAAGAGGTCGGGCTGGTTTAACGATTTCTATTATGTATTCTTTAGTATCCATTTTTTCAGGAATATGCCTATGGCTGAACAAAATAATCAAAAAAAGAGCTTTAAAGACACGCTTAATTTACCGCACACTAACTTCCCTATTCGTCCTAATCACAAAGAAGATGATGCGCTTATGCTCAAGCGCTGGGAAAGTGAAAATCTTTATAAACGTTCCTTTAACGCCCATAAGGGCGAAAAGAAGTTTATTTTGCACGATGGTCCCCCTTACGCAAATGGACACATTCATATTGGGCATGCATATAATAAGATTTTAAAAGATATTGTGTGCAAATCACAGCGCATGATGGGTAAGCATGTTCCGGTAACACCAGGTTGGGATTGCCATGGATTGCCGATTGAATTTGCGGTAAAAAAAGAAAATCCTGAACTTTCTGGCGATGCGTTAAAAAAAGCATGTCGTGAATATGCGCAAAAATGGATTGATGTTCAAAAGTATGAGTTTAAACAACTCGGTGTTCTCATGGATTGGGATAATCCTTATCTCACCATGAATTTTGAGTATGAAGCGCGCACGTTGAATGCGTTTGGGATACTCGTAGAGAATGGCTACATTGAGCGTAAAAATAAAACCGTTCCTTGGTGCCCTACATGCCAAACAGTACTTGCATCAGCAGAAATTGAATATCAAGATCGTAAAGATCCTTCTCTCTACGTGCTATTTACGCTGCAACAAGATGTTTGTGAAGCATTATTTCCACAATTAACCAATAAACCAATAAGCCTTCTTGTGTGGACAACAACACCGTGGACCTTGCCACTTAACCGTGCTGTTTTATTAAAACCAAATACAGAATATGCAGTTCTTGAAACAGAAAATGATTATGTTATTGTTGGTAAATCTCGTGCAAATGCTATTGCGCAACTATTAAATATTTCAAAAGATAGCGTTGCAATGTTTAATTCACAGGAGTTAGTGGCATTGCAGGCGCAGGTAGCACATCCGCTTATTCCTGATTTTTTTACGCCGGTGTTAGTGGATGATTCTGTATTAACTGATGATGGTACGGCATGCGTGCACAGCGCTCCTGGTGTTGGACCTATTGATTATGAAGTTGGTATCAAAAACAATTTAGAAATTTATTCTCCCATCAGCCCTGATGGTCATTATACAAAAGATATTGCTATCGCAGAATTAGTTGGAATGCCTGTTGCAAATGCTCATGGTTGGGTTATCCAAAAACTGACTGAAGCTAACACATTAGTACTCAAAGCAAGCATAAAGCATTCATATCCTCACTGTTGGCGTTGTCGTGGTGGGTTGATCTTCCGTGCAACAAAGCAGTGGTTTTGTGATTTATCGCGCAATGATCTCAAAGAAAAAGCTTGTGCAGCAATCTCACGCATTACCATGTTGCCTGAAGCATCACACAACCGTTTTGAGGCGACCATAGAAGGACGTTTAGAATGGTGTCTTTCTCGCCAACGTGCGTGGGGTGTGCCAATTACCGCACTCATCTGTGATAAATGTGATTATACGTATATTACTAAAGAATTTATTGATGAGATTGCACAAAAAGTTGCACAGCATGGTATTGGATACTGGGATAACGTTTCAGCAGAAACTGTTAAAAGCGCTCCAACAAGCTGTCCACAATGCATAACGGGTGTTCTCCGGAAAGAAACAGATATTCTTGATGTATGGTTTGATTCAGGCATTAGTCATTATGCTGTATTACAACAAAATCCTGCACTGCAATTTCCAGCAGATATGTACCTTGAAGGCAAAGATCAGCACCGCGGCTGGTTTCAGAGTTCGTTACTCACGAGTATGATTATTGAACAAACACCATGTACAAAATCAATCGTAACGCATGGATTTACCGTTGATGAACATGGGCGCAAAATGTCAAAATCTTTGGGCAATGTTGTGGCTCCACAGGAAATTATTGATCGTTTGGGCACTGATGGATTACGCTTATGGGCATCAAGTATTGATAACGCTGGTGATGCTGTAGTGTCTGAAGTGTTACTCAAAAATGTTCAAGAAGTATTTCGTAAAATCAGAAATACATGTCGTTTTTTACTTTCCAACATCAATGATTTTGATCTAGCTACGGATGCTATTCTTTTGGAAAAAATGCAATCAATTGATCAGTATGCAATGCAAGAGCTTTTTGAATTACATGAAGAGGTTATGCATGCGTATGTGGATTACAATTTTACACGCGTGTTTCATCTGCTTGGTAATTATTGTTCTGTTAATTTAAGTGCCTTTTATTTAGATATTGTAAAAGATAGACTGTATGTTGAAAAAAAAGATGGTTTAGAGCGACGTTCTGCGCAAACAGTTTGTGCACATATTCTTGATACATTAACAAAACTTATGGCGCCAATTTTATCATTTACCGCAGAGCAGATTTCTGATGAGTATCAAAAAGATAAAACTGATTCTATTCATTTGCAGCAGTTTTCTGTTGTGCATAATGTGTGGGAACAGTTAGCTCAACGAAGTTCTCTACAAAATCCTGCACCACATATCAGCGTTTTTTTTCAATCATTGCTCGATAAAATGGATGCAATTACAGTCACGGCATAAGCAAGAAGATGCTTGGGAAATATTAAAAAACATTCGTTCTGCGTTATTAAAGGCAATTGAACTGCAACGTGAAAAGCAAATCGTAAAGCATTCATTAGAAGCCCAGGTTACATTGTATATTGATCCTGCAGCTGATTTCGCTGAAAAAATAAACAATTTCTTCATGAGTATGAATGAAAAAGGTGAAAGTACGGAAAGCTTTGTGAAAGAGTTTTTAATTGTATCGCAAATTACGGTGCAATCTGATACAACAAACTTGGAAGAAACAGAATTAAAAGGGCTCTACGCACGCGTTGAACATGCAGAAGGTGTGAAATGTCCTCGTTGCTGGCAATGGGATGTTACAAGTGATCCTGATGATTTATGCAATCGATGTAAGACAATCGTTCGATACATTCTCCTCAATTAAAATTTCGGAGAACACTCAGGATGAGCGGGGGATGAAATATTGAGACTTCTAAGAACTAAATTCTCTAACTCCGCTCGCCCTGAGTGCCCCGAAGGGGTGTATCGAAGGGTGTGATATAAAAAAAGGCTTGCAAATTAATGCAGGCCTTTTTATGTTTAGAATGTTATAACATTGTTATCTTCAACAACAGGAGCTTCTGGTGCGGGAGCTTCTTCCTTTTTCTTTGGTACGACTGGAACTTCACTTTTCTTTGTCATGAATTTTTTCATATCATCAAAAAGCTTATCAATTTTTGTTTTAATCTCGAACAAAGATACAGGTGTGCCAATATCTGTTGTCAATTTGTTAGTTGTGTCATCTACAGGAAGTTCTGCGAGCTCACCACCAAAATATGCCCATTGTTTTTCTTTTGAAAGGGTTGCTATATCTATCTTAGCTTTAGGTTTTTCACCTTCTTTGGCAGGATGTTTTTTAGCTTGCTCTTCTTCTTCCTTGATCTTATCTGCTGTGCTAAAAGCACTGATCTCTTTCTGTAGTTGCTCTAGCTCTTTTTTATTTTTGTCAAAAGCTTTTTGCACTTCGCGTTGATAGTGAGATAAATCACCTGGCGTCAGCTTTTTCTTATCGATTGTCTCAAGAGCTGTATTCATCGCGTCCAATTTTGTATCTACAATTTTTGGCAGTGTTGAGCCAGCAAGAATAATATCAACATCTGATTCATTTATTGTATCAGCAAGTTTAGCCAGTTTGGTTGGATTTCCTTCTTCATCAACCATAGCGCCCTTAATATCATCAAAGCCTGTTTTGATATCTGCAATTGCTCGTTCAATTTCATGCTCAGGTACAAAGCGTGGTTGTTCTTTTTTGCCTTTGTCCTTATCGCCTTCTTCTTCTTCTTTTCCTTTATTGCCACCACCGGTTGATCCGCCGCTACCACCAGCACCACCACCGCCGCTCGGTTTACCTGCACCTGCGCCAATATCAGATCCAGATGATCCATAATCAGGAGAAGATCCATATTGACCATATGAATCATATGGATTGTAGCCATAGTCACCACCATAATATTGAGGATAACCATAACCATAATCATATCCCATTGATCCGGCTTCTACACCCGCAGGTTCACTTGGTGCTGCAGGATAACGTACTCCACGTGCACTTTCAAGTGCTCGTTTATTGGCAGCTTCTTCAGCAGCACGTATTTTTTCTGCTTCTGGTGCATATTTTTCAAAAAGTGTATCAAGGGATTTTGGAATCGTGAGTAAATAAAAGCTTTCAGTATATTTTTTGAGTATATCTTTTATTACAGTTTTTGATTGAGCACTCAATTTTTGAATGCCAAATTCAGGAAGATTAATGGTTGGTACAAGAGCGTTGAGTGATGTTTGCAGTTCAATAAGGTTGTTATAGAGCGCTTCATCTGCGATGAGTTCTAAAAGATATTTATACTTTTTGGTATCAAGATCTTGTTCTTCTGCTTTATAAAGTTTGTGAACCAATGCTTCAAGTTCTAATTTGAAAGTATTCCACTGTGCTCCTGCTTGCCAATTGCTAATGTCTCCTTTAGTGCCCCAACGAGTTATGCGGTTAGGTAATTCAGCAGAGCTGTTAATTAAAACCATAAACAAATTGGATTGTTTAATGATGTCATCAAGAATTTTAAGGGCTGTTTCAACTTTTTTCTTATCCTCAGCGCTGAGGGTAACTCCAACAACTTCTTGTACTATTTGTTGTGTTTCTGTAAATGGATTTGGTTCCACTGTTGGTTCTTCTGCAAACATTTCACCAAGGAACTTTTCAAATTCGTCTTCATTCATGTTTTCAAACATTCGTGACATTTCTTCAACTTGGCGATTAAATTCTGCTTGTTCTGCTGGGGGGAGACTTGAAACAAATTCTTCTATAGCTTTGTTTGCTTCTTCGAGTTCTTTTTCAAAATCTTGCATTTGCTGCACGCCCATTTTCTGTTGGCCGGCCATCAGAATTGGTGAGTGTGCACAGCAAGCTACGCTCATGAGTATGTTTAAAAACATTGCGCGATACGTCATAATGAATACCTTTTCATTCTTATTGTGTTAAACGTCATTGATCTATTGCATCAATTTTTACTTTGTCGGTATAGTCTACATAACTTTTTAATGCAAAACTATTGTTTTGACCAAAGGTATATGTAGTGATGAAACCTAAAAATGGATTTCTCCTTGTTGAGCTTATGATTGGATTGGCAATTTCAAGTTTTTTTATTGGAATCATAACTCATTATATAATTGAAGTTAAACTCACGCAACAGAAAGCCCTGAAGAGGGTTGAGGATTTTTCTGCCGTTCGCAATAAAAAAGAGAAAGGTCTTGCAAAAAAATATGGCGATACATATGCGTAATAAAAAAGGCTTTTCGTTGTTATCATTTTTACTGTATCTCATGCTTTTTACCATGATAACGTTTTTCTCTTGTCATATAATTTTATCGCTTATTATTCCTTCTCTTAGATCAATACGTAAATGCCAATCAATTATTGCATTGCATATTGCCTCAGATCTTTTTGTGCGGGATGTACGTGCGGGTATACATGATTGGAAGTTGATTACATCTCAAGAGCTGGTGTGGCAAACAGGTGACCAAGCTGTTGGTTGGTGTTTTTCCAATAATCGCTTAGAAAGGAGCACGGGGATGTATGATCAGGGGTGGAAAAGTAAAACGACCAGTATTGTTGCTGCGGGTATTGCGCATGTCGTTTTTACGGTTGAAAAAGCCTATGATCAAATCATTGGTATAGAAATGGTTTTAACACCGATGATTACTTCAAAAAAGCCTGTTATTTGTTATGTTGCGGTTAAAAAAGGGGGGCAAATATGAAAATTGGTTCAATAGTTCTCACAACGCTTATTATTATGACAGCCCTGGTTGTTATTGTTCATTCAGCAATGCGTGCCAGCTCATATCTTATATTATTAGCTCGGGAACGGGAGATTGTTGAGCAAAAAAGCTTATAAATCCCTTGTTTTCAACAATGTTTTTTTAAGATATACTAAAAGTATCGATAAAAAGGCAAAAAAACATACTGAATCGTCAAAAGGAGCATAAGATGGAAGTATACCTACGCAAAGATGTCGAAAAAATAGGGATGGCTGGAGAAATTATTAAGGTTGGGGACGGTTTTGCCCGCAATTTTCTTCTCCCTCAAGGCCTTGCTGTTGAAATTACTAGTCATAATAAAAGCCAATATATTGCTAAAATTCGTAATATTGAGAACCGTAAAGAAGTAATCGCTTCTCAAACTTCTATGTTTGCAGATAAATTAAGCAATGTTTCCATTACTTTAAAACGTAAAATGCATGATGATGGCCAATTATACGGTTCAATTAATGCATCAGAAATAGTTGATGCTCTTGCTGAAAAAGGGATTAGTATTACCAAAGGCCAAGTAGAGTTTGGTAAATCTATCAAATCAAAGGGTACTTTTAAGGTAGAAATTAAGTTAACGACAAAATTAAAAGCATCTATAACAGTAACCATTATAGCTGAATAGCCTACTATGAGTAAAAATTCTCATTATAATAACGCTGTTACCAGAAAACCAAGTATTGAAGGCATTCTTGGAAAAACGCTTCCTGCGCATAGTGATGCAGAACGCGCGGTGCTTGGAGCGTTGTTATTGAATGATGAATATATTAGTACGATTTCAGAAATTATTGTTCCTGATGATTTTTATAGTCCTGCCCATAAAATTATTTATCAAGCCATTGTTGATTTGGGTCAGAAACATAAACGTATTGATATTGTTACCCTGCAGGATGAGTTAACAAAAAAAGATCAATTAGATACAGTAGGTGGTATTATTTATCTGGTTAGTTTACAGGAAGATATACCTTCAGTTGGTTTGATTGTTCAGCATGCGACTATTATTAAAGAAAAATCAGTGTTGCGGCAGCTTATTAGCTCGGCCGCAACAATCATTACTAACTGTTATACGCAAGATCAGAGCTCAATAGATGCCGTTCTTGATGATGCAGAAAAAGTTATTTTTAATATTTCCAATAAACGATCAAGCAACAGTTTTGTTCAGCTTGATATCTGGTTAAAGAGAACCTTTCAACATCTTTCTGATATAAAAACTCATACAAAGGGTATAACCGGAATTCCATCAGGTTTTCAACATCTTGATCAGATGACCTCCGGTTTTCAAAATAGTGATTTTATTGTTCTTGCAGCACGACCATCAATGGGTAAAACTGCACTTGCTATGTGTATTGCGCTTGAAGCAGCACGTAATGGTTTTGCTACAGGTATTTTTTCTCTTGAAATGTCGGCTGAACAGCTTACCTTACGTCTTTTATCAGCTGAGTCCGGTATTGGGCATCACAATATTAGAAATGCAACTATCTCATCAGATGAATGGGTTGATTTAACTAATGTTGCTGCACAGCTTGCTGAAATGAAGGTATTTATTGATGACACCGCAATGCTTAATATTATGGATTTACGAGCAAAAGCACGTAAATTAAAAGCTGAGCATGGGCTACAATTTTTGGTAATTGATTACTTGCAGCTGCTACATTCCAACAAAAAACATGAAAATCGTCATCAAGAAGTTTCTGATATTTCTCGATCACTAAAAGCATTGGCTAAAGAGCTTAATATTCCTATCATGGCATTATCACAGCTTTCTCGTGCGGTTGATAGCCGTATGGATAAACGACCGATGCTTTCTGATTTGCGTGAATCCGGAGCTATTGAGCAAGATGCTGATGTAATTATGTTTTTGTATCGTGATGTTGTGTATAATGCTGAGGCAGAAAATCCTGCATTGGCAGAACTTATCATTGGTAAACAGCGTAACGGTCCAACGGGAACAGTGTACATGAACTTTGTTAGAGAAATTACCAAATTTGAGGATGCAACAGATTTTGAATAATTAAAAATTCTTTTCGAGTGTTTCAGTGTTGTGTAGAGTAAACTAAACAATATTTGTGGAAGGGACCATGATGAAAAGCGGATTTTTTTCAAAAAGAGACGAAGTTGTTTTAAGTACTGTCACCGCATTAATCGTTGGAGGATTATTGTATCAAGGATTTTCATCTTTGTTGCATAGTAAAGAACATGCGGTTTTTCAAAAAAATCCTGTTGTGGTAACTAAGAAGTAATGTTTTGTCCCAAAAAAAGGAAAAAAAAGAGTGGTAATTCTTGGCATTGATCCAGGATTTAGATGTGCTGGATTTGGAATTTTAAAGAAAGAAGGGCGACAAGCCCTTCTTCTTGATTATGGTTGTCTCACCATGTCATCGTCTGATAGTCTTGTTACCCGTGTGGGAGAATTCCATCAGTTTTTTGAAGAAAAAATTAATACCTGGGGTGTTACAGTCATTGCTTTAGAAACACCTTTTTTGGGTAAGAATGCTCAAAATTTTCTAAAGCTTGGTTATTTGCGTGGCATATTATATCTTCTTGCGCATCAACATAAAACGACTATCCAAGAATTTGCTCCGACAGAAGTAAAACAATCGGTTACTGGTTTTGGTGGTGCGACAAAAGATCAGGTTGCTCGTGTTGTGCTACAACTGTTTCCTGGTATGGAAGTCCCTAAAAAAGAAGATGTTACTGATGCTTTGGCAGTTACATTGTGTGGTTTATGGGCGAGTAACCAACATAGTTTATTGCAAAAAAATTAGATTATTCAAAAAAAGATGTTCGTATGGCGGGTTTCACCATGCGAACATCTTTTTATTATACGTACGTTATTTTTATGCAGCGTATTGTTCTAATACAGCTACTCTTGCAGCAAGATCTTTAATCCAAGTTTGTTGTTTTTGTACTTCACTTAATAACAATACTGGTAATACATTATATTGAACGGTGTATGGCTGACCATTTTCATCATATGCAACAATTTCAGGGAATATTTCAGCAACTTCCTCAGCAATTAAACCATATTGTTTTGCTTCAGATGCATCGCCATTGTAAGCAAATATTACGGGACGAAGTTGATATATGTTTGCTGAATCAGCATTCATATCTTGAATGCTGTGTTTAAATCTGCGTGATGAAGGGGCTGTTCCAAGTTGGCCATTGAGATCAACTATGACTGGTAAAGTAGTCGCGCTACCCGTAGTAATTCCATAAACGCCTGCCACAAATGTTCTTGTTTGTGCCAAGCCAATGCGGGTTGTATTGCTTTCAGATGAAACCCCACCATGTGCAATATAAATATTATTATTGCCGGTTGTAAGTGCACTTCCTGCATTGACACCAAGAGCAACGTTGCCAGATCCGGTACTTAATTCTAAGGCATTTTCACCAATTGCCGTATTATTATTTCCGGTTGTGTTTGTGCTTAGTGCGCCAGCGCCAATTGCTGTATTATCATCACCAAAAGTATTATTTACTAAGGATGCTATACCAACCGCCGTATTTCCATTCCCGCCTATATTTGATGGCATGGAGATAAACCCAATTGCTGTGTTAGCATCTCCATCTATATTTGATACAAGCGCAATAGCACCAATTGCCACATTCACAGAACCATTTTGATTGGCAGCCAGTGCAGTGAGACCTGAAGCGGTATTGTAAAAGCCATCTTGATTTGAGGTTAAAGCAAACGCACCGGTGCCTGTATTATATCGGCCGCTCATGCTAAAATTACCTGCCTCTACACCAAGAAATGTATTATTTGTTCCAAAATTATGGATGAATGAATCCCCATTTTTGAAAATATTACCAACTGCTGGGTTGATTGAATCATTCATAGAAATATTACATCCAACCGTTAAATCACAATCAATTATTTCGTTATTTACCGATAAGTTATTAACGCATAAATTATCAACGCAATTTAAAACTACCAAATCAGTGACTGTTAAGGAACCTTCAATCTCTACATCCTTTTTAAATTCAACATCTTTAAAGAATTTTGCTGATTCAAGCGCGTATAGTTTTTCTCTTAGTTTCAATGTTTGGACACGTAGTGATTCATTATCTTGATCAAAAGAAAGATCTCTCGTTGTTCCAGCAAGTATAGTTTGAACATCAATTGTTAATTTACCGGCTGTAACGGCATCTATAACTGAACTAATTGTTGTATTAATTTGTTCTATTTGATTACTGTTTAATGATTTGTGATTGAGATAAACTTGTTTTACATCATGTATTAATTGAGATAGCTCTTCTTGTAAAATCGCGGATAGGGATAGCGGCGAAATGAGAATTCCCGCCAATAACAATAGAGAATGACGCTGAGATGAAAACATGATCTTCATACGGACTCCTTGTGGGTAAAAAATATACTCTCTCTATTTTGTATCAAGGAATTTTGCATAAAAACAACTATTTAAAAAAATGCTCATGCATATTGTTGACACTATTATTATATTTTTGTTACATAAAAATAGCTCTTCTTGTGATAAAGTGTTTCAAAAAAAAAGGATAGTGTATGAAGAAGTTTCGATTGATCGATTGTTGTACAACTTTCTTGGCGACGATTGTTTTATTATTTCCGTTGCATGTGCAAGCCACTGATAGAAATGATAGCTATATTTCCAGCACAGAATTTCATGAAATGCTGGAAAATAGTGACATGAAGTATATCTATCTTGGAAAAGAATTTAGTGATTTATATGAGGTAGTATCACGTATCGGTAAATTGGAGGATAATGAGGATTCCTTACTCAATGAGCTGCAAAGACATATAGAAGATGGTTTTTCTGTTGGACTTTATGAATCTGTTTTAGAAGCTCTGAATTATGCCGAAAAAGCTTTGCAAGATAATAGTGCAAAAATAAGTCCTGAAGAAGCTCAGGACATTTCTCAATCCCTTGAAATAGTGATGAATCAAGTCATTAATGATGCGCTCAACATTAGTGCAAAAAAAATAACGCATACCCCTTCCAAAATGCATGCGCCACACCATCCGGTAACGCCTTCAAAATTTAGTCCAGGTAAAGATCATAGAGTTTTTAGAACAAAACGTTCTGGAGATAAAGTACATTTTAATACAGGGGTTGATATACACGGTAAACTTAAAGTGTATGGCCCAGCAATTTTTAGAGATAATGTTGAATTTGAAGAAGATGTATGTTTTGAGGATGAAGTTAAGTTTAAAGATAAAGTAAAATTTGAACATTTTGTAAAATTTGATGGTAATGTAAAATTTGAAGAAGATGTTACGATAGAAGAAACATTGACCGTCACAGATTTGGTAGTTCTCAGTTGCATTGATAACCTTTGTGTGACCAGTTTAACGGTTATTGATATAATTGTGCCAGGTGGTAGTTGTCTTGATCACCTGTGTGTAAACAATTTATCGGTAACAGATTTAGTAGTTCTCAGCTGTATGGATAATTTGTGTGTAAATAATTTATCAGTAACAGATTTGACAGTAACAAGTTGTATAGATTTTCTTTGTGTTAACACATTGTCAGTGACAGATATTATTACAGGCTGTTTTACTAATTTATGCGTAGAAAATTTGTCAGTTGTTAATGGAATTATTGACAATCTAACGGTAACAAATTGCATGACAAGTCTGTGTGTTGATACATTATCAGTAACCGACCTCATTGTTCCATCTTTGAGCACTTGTGATATTATTGTTGGGTGCGACATTTTAATGAATAACACAGCTGGTGCTGCCATAGGTAATATCTTCAAAGGTGGTAATCGGTTTATGCATAACGCTGGTACTGATAATACATTCCTTGGTATCAATGCAGGTAACTTTACTACGACTGGTGCAGAAAACGTTGGTATTGGCCGTCAGGCACTGTCCTCAAATACAACTGGTTTTGAGAACGTAGCTGTTGGTGCTTTTGCGTTACCAGCTAACACTATTGGGGAAAATGATGTTGCAGTCGGTGCATTTGCACTTGCAGTTAACACGACTGGTAATGAAAATACTGCACTTGGTGGTTTTACGTTAGTAAATAATACAATCGGTTCAGGTAATACGGCAGTTGGTTTTGATGCCGGTTTTAGTTTAGCAACGGGTGATAATAACGTTTTTGTAGGAAATAATGCAGGTAACTTTGCCACAACTGGTTTTACTAACGTTATAATTGGTAACAGTGCTGGCGCGAGTTTAATAGTCGGTGATGATAATATTTACATATCAAATGCTGGTATGCCTGCTGAAAGTGGCATTATACGTATAGGAACAGTTGCTACGCATACTGCAGCATTTATTCAGGGTATTTTCCCGAGTGTAGTTGGTGGTACTGGTATACCAGTTTTTGTTGATGCAACTGGCCAATTAGGAACGGTGGTTTCTTCACGAAGATTTAAACATGATATAGCAGATATGACATCTGACATATCACAAAATATTTATAAACTTCGTCCGGTTACCTTTGTGTATAATTCTGATGAAAGTGATACACAGCAATATGGTTTAGTTGCTGAAGAAGTTGCTGAAGTATTACCTGCATTGGTTGTACATGATGAAGAAGGTGTACCATATACCGTTCGTTATCATATATTGCCAATGTTGTTGCTTAATGAAGTTCAAAAATTAAATGGTATTATTGAAGATCAAGCAATTACCATAAATGACCTTAAATCAGACAATAAAAAGTTTGGTGAAATAATAGAGACGGTTATTGCTAAGATTAATGACTTGAATCATTAATAATTGAGCAGAGTTATCAATAAAAATAGGCTTCTGGACATCCAGGAGCCTATTTTTATTGATAACTCTTTATTTTGTTGAATATTTTGTTCTATTTTTGTTACACAAGGTAAAGAGATTTTTTAGTTTAAATGTATTGCTTTAAAAAGAGGGTTGTGTATGAAAAAATATTATGTCCTATCTTTATTGATATGGGCGTTGCCACTAGTGGCAGAAAAAAGAGATGTTGCCGACAGCATATCTGAAGATCAATTACACCATCTTTATAATAATTCATATGATAGAGACATTTATTTCGGCAAAGATGTTAGTAATATTGTTAATGTGATAAGATGCATTAATGAGATAGATGAAAATAAAAATTCTTGTCTTCGTGAATTACTCAATTGTATAGATAAAGGGTGTCTTTTTGGTGGATGGGATGCCGTTGCTCAAGCGCTTGATTATGCAGATTTGGTTTTAAAAAAACGTCATACATGGCTTCCTAAAAAAATTGCCAAAAAATTAACTGCTGATCTTCATCTTATCATTAATCAGATGATTGATGGTGCATTGAGTGTTGATTCAAACACAATAAAATTTAATAATGATTTTTGTGGTATGATTTTCGATACTATTGTTGACGGAGCATTGATCGTTAGGGGTAACACACGCCTGCATGGTAAGCTCAAAGTTTATGAGAAAGCTCTTTTTAAAGATAAAGTAAAATTTAAAAAAAATGTTGATATAGAAGGTACCTTAACAACAACAGATTTAGTTGTTCGTGATTGTATTGACAAACTGTGCGTGAACAATTTGACGGTAACGGACCTTGTTGTAACTGATTTGAGTATAGTCGGTTGTTTGGCTGAATTATGTGTGGAAAATTTATCAGTCGTTAATGGAATTATTGACAATCTAACGGTAACAAATTGCATGACAAGTTTGTGTGTTATTGATTTTTCAGCAGTTGATGCATCAATAAGTGGTACGTTATCCGTAAATGATCTTGTGGCGGGTACCATAGAAGCTGTGTGTAATTTAAGTGTTGGTTGTAATATTCTGATGCATAATACCGAAAGTCCATTGATAGGTAACATCCTAAAAGATGGCGATCGGTTTATTCATAATACCGGCACTAACAATACATTTATGGGGATTAATGCAGGAAACTTTACAACAAGTGGTATAGGTGGTAATACCGCTTATGGTGTTAATGCATTACAATCTAATACAACAGGAGCTAATAATATTGCCATTGGTGTTGACGCGCTATTTTCAAATACGGTAGGTGTAGACAATATAGCAATTGGTAATAATGCTCTTGAATCTAATACAACAGGATTATTTAATGTGGCGGTTGGTTACAATGCACTTAGGAATAATACAGAATCAGTTAACGCTGCGTTTGGTACTAACGCACTGCAAAGTAATACTACAGGGGTTTTTAATGTTGCTGTTGGTAACTTTGCATTACAAAGTAATATATCAGGAAAGAATAATATTGGTATTGGTAACTTTGCATTAGCGGCAAATACAACAGGTATTGAAAATGTCGCCGTTGGTAACTTTGCATTAGAATTCAATACAATTGGTAGTGATAATGCTGCGCTCGGTAATTTTGCATTAACACAAAATACTATCGGAATTCAAAATACTGCTCTTGGTAATCATGCATTGCAACAAAATATTACCGGTTACGAGAACACTGCTGTTGGCTATAATTCGCTGACATCAAATAGGAGTGGCATAAGAAATACTGCTGTAGGTGCTTATGCATTAGCAAGTAATACAACTGGTTTTGATAATACAGCAGTTGGTGATAGTGCATTAAAAGCAAATACTGTAGGCACAGCCAATGTAGCCGTTGGTAATTTTGCGCTCGAATCAAATACGTGTGGAGGGGCTGATGTAGCAGTTGGCCGTTTTGCGTTAACTAGTAATGAGGCGGGAAACTTTAATGTTGCGGTTGGTAACAATGCTCTTATGGATAATACAGAATCAGTCAATGCTGCTTTTGGAACAGATGCATTGCTCGTTAATACAACCGGATTTTTTAATACTGCTCTTGGTAATTATACACTTAATGCCAATACAATTGGTGTACAGAATACAGCTGTTGGTACATTTGCTGCCCCTGCAAATGATGTAGGTACTGATAACATTGCGATAGGGTATCATGTATTTTTTGCCAATACAGAAGGATCTTTCAATATTGCTATTGGTAATCACGCATTAGAAACAGATATAACAGGAGAAGATAACATAGCAATTGGTTATCAAGCATTACAATCAAATATCACCGGTGCCAATATTGCTGTTGGTAATAATGCTTCACAGTCAATTACAACAGGCGCACCAAATACGGTGATAGGGACCGGCGCCTTTAATGCAAGTAAAATTGGACATGATAATGTTGTGATTGGAGATATGGCTATGCCCTTGGGTGATGAGCTTGCGGCAAATATAGCTATTGGTGATCTTGCAATGCATGAGGCTTTCACGGGTGCTGGTAATGTCGCTATTGGTGATAATGTAATGTACTTTGATTTTGACGGTGAGGCTAATATAGCAATCGGGGCTGCAGCTTTGGGTATTAGTCCGAATCCTAAGAATAATACTGCCGTGGGTGATGGAGCAATGGGTGCAAGTCTATTTGGTGATGATAATGTTGCTGTTGGCGCGGGAGCATTGGGAGGATCTCTTTTGAGTATACCTCCATTTCCTCAAACTCCTGCGGTACCGCCAATACCAACACACATAGTATTCGGGGCAAATAATGTTGCTGTTGGTTCTGGTGCGCTTAACGCCAATGAGGTAGATGGTAATGTTGCCGTTGGTTTTAAAGCGCTTACCGTAAATAGCGTGGGGATAAATAATACCGCCGTAGGCACTGAATCTTTAGTGGTAAATGTTGATGGTAGTCAAAATACTGCTGTTGGTTATTTTACTTTACATACTAATGTGGTCGGTACTGCTAATACTGCTGTTGGACATTTAGCATTAACACTCAATACAGCTGTTGATAATACAGCGGTTGGCTCCTTAGCTTTAACAGCGAATACTATTGGAACATCTAATGTTGCCGTTGGTGCCAATGCTCTTGCTGCAAGTGTAGACGGGAACGCTAATACCGCCGTAGGTGTGAATGCCCTTGCTGCTAATACTGGTCCAGGTGATAACATAGCTATTGGTTTCGGTGCTGGCGCAGCAGGCGTGTTAGGAACGGCGAATATAATAATTGGTAACGGAGCAGCGGATCTCATTGAAGGGAGCGATAATATTATCATAGGTCATGGTGCATTTGCAGCATCTTTTAGTCCAACAGCTATAGCAAATATTGCGATTGGAACTGGTGCTCTTGCTATAAATGATGGTCTCATAAATGTAGCAATTGGCAACGAGGCATTATCACTTAATCCTATTGCGATTAATACTATTGCAATTGGCACCGGTGCCGGCATAGATGATACACTGGGTGCTGATAATATTTGGATAGGATCTCCTGGATTCGACACGTTTACAACAATAGGAATTGGAACGCCTTTACTGCATAATATTGCTTGTTTTCCTGAGACATGTTTTACAACGTTTGCCCCTCTAGCCGTTGGTTTATTACTTGGTAGTCCTACTGCCGGTTATGCTCAATTTGGTATTTTTCCCCCTCCTCCTTCTGCAAAACGTTTTAAACATGATATAGAAGATATGGGAATTAATTCTGAATTTATTTATAAGTTGCGGCCCGTAACATTTAAATATAACGATGATTTGACATTTGTTTCCAAAGATAAAATTAATAACAGACAATATGGTTTAATTGCTGAAGAAGTTAGGGAAGTAATGCCTAACTTAGTCTTGTCAGATCCTTTAGGTAGTGGAGAAATATTCTCAGTTGATTATGATGCTTTGGCACCAATGTTACTTAATGAAGTTCAGAAAATTAATAAAAAAGTAACGGAACTGCAGAAAAAAGATCTCATTATTGAAGAGTTACAAAATGACGTAAAACAAATGAAGGCTATTATTAATAAACTTATGGCACGAATGAAGTAGAACTGTTTTTGCAGTAATTAAGCAGAGTGATAGGCATCTGGATAACCAGATGCCTATTTTTATTGATAACTCTTTATTTTTGTTGAATATTTTGTTCTATTTTTGTTACACAAGATAAAGAGGTTTTTCAGTTTAAATATAATGCTTTTAAAAATGGTTGTGTATGAAAAAATATTATGTCCTATCTTTGTTGATATGGGCGTTGCCACTAGTGGCAGAAAAAAGAGATGTTGCTGACAGCATATCTGAATATCAATTACATCATCTGTATAATAATTCATATAATAGAGACATTTATTTCGGCAAAGATGTGAGCAACATTGTTAATGTGATACGATGCATTAATGAGATAGATGACAATAAAAATTCTTGTCTTCGTGAATTACTCAATTGTATAGATAAAGGGTGTCTTTTTGGTGGATGGGATGCCGTTGCTCAAGCCCTTGATTATGCAGATTTGGTTTTAAAAAAACGTCATACATGGCTTCCTAAAAAAATTGCCAAAAAATTAACTGCTGATCTTCATCTTATCATTAACCAGATGATTGATGGTTCATTGTGTGTTGATTCAAACACAATAAAATTTAATAATGATTTTTGTGGTATCATTTTCGATACTATTGTTGACGGAGCATTGATCGTTAGAGGTAACACACGCCTGCATGGTAAACTCAAAGTTTATGAAAAAGCTCTTTTTAAAGATAAAGTAAAATTCAAAAAAGATGTTACTGTAGAAGGTACCTTAACAACAACAGACTTAGTTGTTCGTGATTGTATTGATAAACTTTGCGTAAACAATTTGACGGTAACCGACATTGTTGTAACTAATTTGAGTATAGTAGGTTGTTTGGCTGAGTTATGTGTGGAAAATTTATCAGTCGTTAATGAAACAGTAAGTGGAACATTGTCGGTTAATGACTTAGTTGTAAACAATTGTATCAATGATCTATGCGTAATAAACTTTTCAGCAGTTGATGCATCAATAAGTGGTACGTTATCCGTAAATGATCTTGTGGCGGGTACCGTAGAAGCTGTGTGTAATTTAAGTGTTGGTTGTAATATTCTGATGCATAATACCGAAAGTCCATTGATAGGTAACATCTTAAAAGATGGCGATCGGTTTATTCATAATACCGGTACTAACAATACATTTATGGGGATTAACGCAGGAAACTTTACAACAAGTGGTTTGGGCGGTAATACCGCTTATGGCGTTAATGCATTGCAATCTAATACAACAGGAGCTAATAATATTGCCATTGGTGTTGACGCGCTATTTTCAAATACGACAGGTGTCAATAGTATAGCAATTGGTAATAATTCTCTCGAATCTAATACAACAGGATTATTTAATGTGGCGGTTGGTTACAATACATTGGCAGCAAATACAACAGGGTCAGTTAACGCTGCGTTTGGTACTAATGCATTGCAAAGCAATATTACCGGATTTTATAACGTTGGTGTTGGTAACTTTGCATTACAAAGTAATATATCAGGAAATAATAATGTTGGTGTTGGTAATTTTGCATTAGCGGCAAATACAACAGGTATTGAAAATGTTGCTGTTGGTAATTTTACGCTGCAATTTAATACGGTTGGTAGTGATAATGCTGCGCTCGGTAATTTCGCATTAACACAAAATACTATCGGCATTCAAAATACTGCTCTTGGTAATCATGCATTGCAACAAAATATTACCGGTTATGAAAACACTGCTGTTGGCTATAATGCGCTGACATCAAATAGGAGTGGTATAAGAAATACTGCTGTAGGTGCTTATGCATTAAAAAGTAATACAACTGGTGTTGATAATACAGCAGTTGGTGATAGTGCATTAAAAGCAAATACTGTAGGCACAGCCAATGTAGCCGTTGGTAATTTTGCGCTAGAATCAAATACGTGTGGAGGAGCTGATGTAGCAGTTGGCCGTTTTGCGTTAACCAGTAATGAGGCGGGAAACTTTAATGTTGCGGTTGGTAACAATGCACTTATGGATAATATAGAATCAGTCAATGCTGCTTTTGGAACAGATGCATTGCTTGTTAATACAACCGGATTTTTTAATACTGCTCTTGGTAATTATACACTTAATGCCAATACAATTGGTGTACAAAATACAGCAGTAGGTACATTTGCTGCCCCTGCAAATGATGTAGGTACTGATAATATTGCGATAGGGTATCATGTATTTTTTTCTAATATGACAGGTAATTTTAATGTTGTCATGGGTAATTTTGCACAAGCGACTTCCACTGGTAAAGAATATGCAATTCCTATTAATGATCCAGAGGCTCCATCGGGGTTTATCTTAGTGGGTGGAGACGGGGCTGTTGCAATCGGATATCAAGCATTACAAAACAGTTTGCTTGGTGAACAGACTGCAGTTGGTTTTCAAGCATTAAAATCAAATAATCTTGGTCTTGGCTTAACTGCAGTTGGATTTCTTGCTCTTGCCGCTAATATTGACGCTATTGATAATACTGCAGTTGGCTATAAAGCACTTACTACCAATATTGAGGGCGCTGATAACACTGCAGTTGGTTCAACTGCTATGGAATTTAATACATTAGGACTAGATGGTACCGCCGTTGGTTCAGCTGCATTAAGATTCAATACAATAGGGGATGGAAATGTTGCGATTGGAGCAGCTTGCCAAGAATTTTGTATTGCAGGAGACGGCAATGTAGGGGTAGGCACTGAATTCATTACAATTTAATGTTGATGGTAATGAAAATACTGCTTGCGGCACTGCAGCGCTTAGATTTACTGTAGCGCCTACGTCTAGTGTTGCTGTTGGCGCTAACTCACTGGGTGCTAGTACTCTTGGAGAAGAAAATACTGCAGTGGGCACAAATTCAATGCTTATCAATACTGAAGGAAGCTTTAATGTGGCGGTTGGCCATGATACATTGGCGGCAAATGTGATAGGAGAAGGAAATACATGTGTTGGTTATAAATCTCTTCTTGTCAATGAGGCAAGTTTTATTACAGCGGTTGGTTTCTTAGCTTTAACAGCGAATACTATCGGAATATCTAATGTTGCCGTTGGTGCCAATGCTCTTACCGCAAGTATAGACGGGAACGCTAATACCGCTGTAGGCGCGGATGCCCTTGCTGCTAATACTGGTCCAGGTGATAACATAGCTATTGGTTTTGGTGCCGGCGCAGCAGGCGTGTTAGGAACCGCCAATATAATAATTGGTAACGGAGCAGCGGATCTTATTGAAGGGAGCGATAATATTATCATAGGTCATGGTGCATTTGCAGCATCTTTTAGTCCAACAGCTATAGCAAATATTGCGATTGGAACTGGTGCTCTTGCTATAAATGATGGTCTCATAAATGTAGCAATTGGCAACGAGGCATTATCACTTAATCCTATTGCGATTAATACTATTGCAATTGGCACCGGTGCTGGCATAGATGATACACTGGGTGCTGATAATATTTGGATAGGATCTCCTGGATTCGACACGTTTACAACAATAGGAATTGGAACGCCTTTATTGCATAATATTGCTTGTTTTCCTGAGACATGCTTTACAACGTTTGCCCCTCTAGCCGTTGGTTTATTACTTGGTAGTCCTACTGCCGGTTATGCTCAATTTGGTATTTTTCCCCCTCCTCCTTCTGCAAAACGTTTTAAACATGATATAGAAGATATGGGAATTAATTCTGAATTTATTTATAAGTTGCGGCCCGTAACATTTAAATATAACGATGATTTGACATTTGTTTCCAAAGATAAGATTAATAACAGACAATATGGTTTAATTGCTGAAGAAGTTGGTGAAGTAATGCCTAATTTAGTCTTGTCAGATCCTTTAGGTAGTGGAGAAATATTCTCAGTTGATTATGATGCTTTGGCACCAATGTTACTTAATGAAGTTCAGAAAATTAATAAAAAAGTAACGGAATTGCAGGAAAAAGATCTGACCATCGCAGATTTGAGAGAAAATAATAAAAAGATGAAGAAAATTATTAATAATCTTATGGCTCGTATTCAGAAGTTAGAAGCACATATTCCTTCGATACATTTTTGAAGACAAAAACACTCAGGATGAGCGGCGCTTCGATATGCCTGGCACTCTAGAATCCTAGGTTTCTTTGGTCATCCTGAGTGTTCTTCGAGCTTTGCGAAGAAGAATGTATCGAAGGGCTGATAATGGATATTATGTTAAAAGAGAAATAAGCGGAGCTTTATTACTGTGGAACTTAGTTCCACCGCAATAAAATCTGTTGCCGCACAGCATTGGCACAAAATAATGTCCCTTTTTTGTTGGTACAACGATTTTTTTAGTAATTTTGGTGAGGTAGTCATAAGAATATGGTTCAAGAGTAAAATCAATATTTTTTGCGCAATCAACAAAATAAATTTTATTCTTATTAACTCGTGGCAACAAGGGCAAAATGGATTCATAAAGCCGTTGCTCGCCTTCTAATAATAAGTTGGTCGGAACAGAAAAAGAAAAAAGAAGGTTTTTGCACCACACATCACCCTTTTTTATAATCTGATGATACGAAAACGGTGTTGTTGAACTCTCACTATCTATTTTTTGTGCATGTTCAAGAACAAATCCTTGCGTTGCTGAAAGCATTGTTAAAAAAATGATTGGTGTATTGCCAAAATTAGTAACTGATGTTGCATCGCTATGATGATAGGTACATTGCATAATGTGATAGCTCGCTCCATTGTTAGTTGTGCACCGCTCAATATAAAACAGTTGATCATCAATTTTTTGTGGATACAGATAATCACTCCCCTTGTGCCATGCTAATATTTCTAGCGTACCATCAACATGCAATTCAAATAGTGCAAAATTATCATTATAGTACGCGCTGCAGTAACATGTCTGTTCATTAATCCATTGTAGACCATTAATGCCAAACAAAGGCTCATCAAAATCAATTGCTTTGGGTGAACGTTTTTCGAATGATTTTATGCGCAAGCGGCCATTATCAATAAAACTGAATCCTGCATTATTAGGTAATAATTGTAACCCTGCCGGGTTAAAAACCGACCATAACATTTGTTCTGTTTGATTGGTTTGTGTGTTCCATTCAAGTAATTCTATGTTTGTTGGAGAGTGCTGATGAATGTATAAAACCGTTGAACCATTGCCAAGAGATGCAACAGGATAACAATATTCAGTTGCAGGCCTTATTTGTGTATAAAAAAATAAAAAACAATAAAGCAATCGCATACATATTCCTTTGCAATGATTAATTTAAAAGATATGCGCTTTGCACAATAAACACAACAAAAAGAGCTCCGCATCATTGCGGAGCTCTTTTATAGATGCTGTTTCTTATATTATGAACGCGCTTCTAAGACTGCTACACGTGCAGCAAGTTTTTTAAGCTCATTCAATAATAATACTGGAAGTACTTGATATTGAACGGAGAATGGTTGACCATCTGCCTCGTAAACAACAATACCAGGCATTACTTGATCAACTTCTTCAGCAACTAAACCATACTGTTTTGTTTCTGTTGCATCGTTATTATATACAAATGTTACAGGATTAAGTTGATAAATCATTTCTGAATCAGTAGCCATTGACTCAATGTCATGTTTGAATCTTCTAGAAGAGGTCTGTGTTCCGAGCTGTCCACTTGGGACAACTTGAACTGTAAGGTTGCCAACAAGACCTTGGTTTGCACCATAAATACCCTGGATGAAGCATGCTGTTTGTGATGTTCCAATTCGTATATGATCACTTTCAGCTCCGGTAGCTGGGCTCGCATTAATATAAATATCATTGTTACCTGTGGTGAGTCCGGAAGCTGCACTGACACCAATCGCAATATTACCGCTTCCTGTTGTAGCGCCAAAAAGTGCACTATCACCAACTGCTGTATTATTGAGACCTGTTGTATTACTGATCATAGTCTGATAACCAAGTGCTGTATTACCAAAACCTGTTGTGTTTGCGGCAAGTGATCCAAAACCAGCTGCTGTATTATTGGCACCTGCAGTGTTAGCTACAAGTGAATTGAAACCAAGTGCAGTATTGGATACACCTATTGTGTTTACGGCAAGTGCACTGGTACCAAGTGCAGTATTAGATGTACCTACTGTGTTTGCGGCAAGTGCACTGGTACCAACTGCAGTATTACCATCGACTGTGTTTGCGGCAAGTGCACTGGCACCAACTGCAGTATTATTAACACCTACTGAGTTTAGTACAAGTGCATTGAAACCAACTGCAGTATTAGCATCGCCTGTTGTGTTTAATGAAAGTGCTTGGAAACCTACAGCCGTGTTTGTAGAGCCTATTGTGTTTAATTCAAGTGCATTGAAACCAACTGCAGTATTACTACCACCTGTTGTATTACTTACTAATGCCTGATAACCAACTGCAGTATTGTTACCTGCTTGATCATTTGCTAATGCATGATAACCAAACGCACTATCATTACTTACTGCTGCACTATTGAGCATTGCACCAACTCCAACAGCAGTGTTGAAAGTACCTGTTGCGTTTGATAGAAGAGCATTAGAACCAACCGCAGTATTATTAATACCGATTGTGTTCGATAGTAGCGAGTGGTATCCAATTGCAGTATTATCGGTACCTGTTGTATTTAGGGCAAGAGCAGAACAACCAACCGCCACATTATCAAACCCTGTTGTATTGTTCTGAAGAGATACCGCACCAACGGCAGTATTACAATTAGCTATGTTTAATAGAAGAGCATTAGAACCAACTGCAGTATTATTAATACCGGTTGTATTTGATACTAGCGCGTGGTATCCAATTGCAGTATTCTCGCTACCTGTTATATTTGCATTAAGGGTTCCACAGCCAACCGCCACATTATGTATCCCTGTTGTATTGCTTGCAAGAGATATTGCACCAATCGCAACATTACAACTACCTATTGTGTTTGCAGTAAGTGCTTGTTGACCAACGGCAGTATTATTGATACCTGTTGTGTTTGCATCAAGTGCTTGCTGACCAACGGCAGTATTATTCATACCTATTGTATTTGCACTAAGTGCATCAACACCGACAGCAGTATTATTGATACCTGCTGTGTTTGCACCAAGTGCATCAACACCAAAACCACTATTAGAAGTACCAGTCATGGTAAAATTACCAGCATTATCACCAACAAATGTATTCTCTCCTAAAACGCCTGGATAGTTATGGATGAAAGGAATACCATTTTTAATGATGTTGCCAATTGCTGGGCTGATTGAATCATTCATAGAAATATTACAACCAACAGTTAAATCACATCCAATTATTTCGTCACCTACTGACAACGTTCCATCAATCTCAACATTTTTATGGAAATGTACATTGCCATGAAAACTCACAAAATGCTCAAATTTTACTTTATCATCAAATTTTACTTCATCTTTGAAAGTTACATCTTCGTAAAATTTAGTTCTTCCATGTACATTCATTCTTTCATTGACAACTAACAATCTCAAGCCAGAACGTGTTGTATCAACTTCTGTTGCGTTAACTTGATCTCTAGCAAATGATAATAGTTCAGCATCAAGGCTTAATTTATCCTCAACAACTTGTTCAATAATGTTGTTTAAAGATCTAGAAAGGTCTGCAGCTTTATCAGCATCAAGATTAGCAGCATGTTTTTTGAGGGTCATTTCCGCTTGTTCAAGAGCTTGTGCAACTGCATCATAGTTACCTATTACAAATCCTTTTTCGATATGATTTGCTAATCCCCACACGGCAGAATCTTGGTTGTCTTCAAGTTTGCTTATTTCTGCTATAACATCTGCAATGTTACTCACTTCTCTGCCAACATAGACATAAGAGCGTTTTGGGTTATTAAAAATTTCTTGTAATTCAACTTCTGATAAATAAATTTGTGCTTCTTTTGGTTCGTTTGCGATCAGAGGCAGAGCGATTAGAAAAGTAAGGCAGAGCGCCTTTAAAGATAGTTGTTGCTTCATCAATCATCCTTTTAGTTAAAAATAAAATATACTCTCAATATAAATTCATACTTTTTTGATAATTTGATTTTGATAACCCCTTCCCTGTGTTTGAAAATAAAACATACTTAATAACCATTGATATCTTTCTTAACATTTTGAGTCATTAAAATCAAATCTATTCTTACGCTCTTACCTCCAGAGCCTGAATACGCTCCATAAGATTTTGTATTATTGCATCGCGCTGAGCATTATCATTTTTAAGGTCTTCAATAGTTACTTGTTGTTTTTTCATTTCATTTAATAATAATACCGGCAGAACATGATACAGAACCGTTTCTACTTCACCATCTTTATTTCTTGCTACAATTCCAGGGAATAGTTCATCAACTTCTTCTGCAATTAAACCATACTGTTTTGTTTCTGTTGCATCGCTATTATACACAAATGTTACCGGACGCAAATCAAGAATGCGTGCTGATTCATCATTCATATCTTCAATGGCATGTTTTACTTTTCTCGTTGAAGCAGCAACACCAAGTTGACCTGTGGCGCTAACAAGGACTCCGGCACCAGTAACGGTAACACCGGTAATATTAGCAATTCGCGTAAAACCAGTTTCACCTGCGGTAGCAGCGCTAAGACCAATATAAATATTGTTGCTTCCTGTTGTAACCGTGCCACCTGCACCTGTGCCAATCGCAATATTACTACCGCCGGTTGTAACATTTAGAAGTGCATCTACACCAACTGCAACATTGTTATTACCGAATGTGTTTGCAGCAAGAGCAAAGCTACCAACTGCAGTATTATCAGTACCTGTTGTGTTGAGAGTTAATGCATTATAACCAATGGCGGTATGGTTACTTACTGAGGTGGTTGTATTGCTTACAGCAAGAGCGTTATAACCAATTGCGGTGTTATGAGTTCCAATAGTATTTGCTTTAAGAGCTTGATAACCAAGTGCAACGTTATTTGTTCCGGTTGTGTTTGCAGCTAATGCACTTGAACCGACAGCGGTATTAAAGCTTGTTCCCGTTGCATTAGCAGCAAGAGCGTTATAACCGATTGCAGTATTATCAGTACCTGTTGTGTTTGCATTTAATGCATTGTAGCCAAGTGCTGTATTATTAATCCCTATTGTATTGTGACTCAGAGCAGCACTACCAACTGCAGTATTATCGATACCTGTTGTGTTTGCATTTAATGCAAACCACCCAACAGCAGTACTATCAGTACCCACTGTGTTTGTAGCAAGTGCACCAGCACCAACTGCAGTATTATCAATACCGGTTGTGTTTGCCTGAAGTGCAGTTGAACCAACGGCAGTATTTGCATTCACTGTGTTAACTCCTAATGCATTATAACCAAGTGCAGTATTATTTATACCTGTTGCATTTGTAGTCAATGCACTATATCCAACACCAGTATTAAATATTCCAGTTGTGTTTGCAGCTAATGCACTTGAACCAACAGCGGTACTGCCACTCGTTCCTGTTGCGTTAGCAGCAAGAGCGTTATAACCAATTGCGGTATTATCAGTACCTGTTGTACTCACAAGTAATGCATCATAACCAAGTGCGGTGTTGTGAATGCCAACGGTATTTGCAGCAAGTGCACTTTTACCAACAGCGGTATTATTTGTTCCGGTTGTGTTTGCCGCTAATGCACTTGAACCTACAGCGGTATTAAAGCTTGTTCCGGTTGCATTTGCAGCGAGTGCGTTATAACCAATTGCCGTATTATCAGTGCCTGTTGTGCTCACCAGTAATGCATCATAACCAAGTGCGGTGTTATGAGTTCCAACAGTATTTGCAGCCAATGCACTATACCCAACAGCAACATTATTATCTGCTGTATTACTAGCGAGAGATCCATATCCAACGCCAATATTATTGTTGCCAGCATTACCTGCTGATGCTCCGACTATAACATTAAAGTTTCCAATGTTACCTCCACCAGATGTTGAATCAGCACCAACAGACACATTACTACTTCCAGTAATACAGTTAATCAATGCACCAGATCCCAATGCTGTATTAAAAACACCTGTGGTATTATTTTGCATAGCAAACTCACCAACTGCAGTATTATCATTACCCGTAGTATTAGCAAGCAAAGCAGATCCACCAACAGCCACATTGTCAAATCCAACAGTATTAACATTTAAGGCAAAATTACCAACTCCTGTATTATCAGTACCTGTTGTATTTGTGGTAAGAACTTGATTGCCAACTGCTGTATTACGGTTACCTGTTGTATTTACTTGTAACGCTTGATAACCAACAGCTGTATTAATGCCACCACTTACATCCTTTTGTAGAGCTTGATAGCCAATAGCAACTTCAAAGTTTCCCCCAGTAGCATTCATCATTGCCTGATAACCAATTGCTATATTACTACCAAGGGTATCATTTTGCAGAGCTTGATAACCAATAGCAATATCATTGGATACACCCGTAGTATTAACCATTGCCTGATACCCAATAGCTGTATTATCAGTACCGGTTGTGTTTGCAGCTAATGCACTTGAACCAACAGCTGTATTACCAGTACCGGTTACGTTTACAGCAAGTGCATTGTAACCGATTGCGGTATTATCAGTACCGGTTGTGTTGACCGCTAATACATTGTAGCCAACAGCAGTATTATCAACACCCGTTGTATTTGCAGCTAATGCTTTACTGCCCACAGCGGTATTAAAATTAGCACCTGCTGCATTCGCAGTTAATGCATGATACCCAATTCCCGTGTTATCGGTACCCGTTGTCGTAAAGTTGCCGGCATTGATACCAACAAATGTATTGTCTGTTCCAAAATCATGAATAAATCTGTTTGAACCTTTTAGGATATTACCTGCAGTTGATGTACTTGGTTCAGTGCTTAGGATAAGATTTCCGCTATGAACGCCATCAGTCATACTGATAATTGAGGCAGCAAAGTTACCTGATGAATCACGTTTTACCAATGTACTTGCCGTATTTAAGTTAGTTGCAGCATCAACAGTACCTGTTGCAGCCGCAACGTCAGCGGCAGTTTTACCACCAACAAAACTAACAACTGTTGCACTTTGCGTACCGGTCACATCACCAGAAAGAGATCCACTAAAATTGGTTGCCGTTGTAGCAGTCGTTGCGTTACCGCTTAAGGCTGCAGTTATAGTGCCGGCAGCAAAATTGCCTGATCCATCACGAACAACAATATCACCTGCAATGTTGGAGCTGGAAATAGTTGCTAAATTTGCATTAGCAATTGTCGCATTTGCTATGCTTGCTCCCGTAATTGTTGCTGCTGTTATATCAGCATTAACGATTAATGAACTTGATAATAATCCTGCTACGCTATTGTGAACTACGCCTGCGGTACTGAATGCATCAATGGTAACACCAGAAGAACTGATATTCATACGCTCAACACCACTTGTATCGAACGATAATGTATTTGCAGTTGCAGCTGAAATACCAGTGTTAGTACTTCCGGTAAACTGAATTGATGGAGCAGCAGCAGTACCCGCTGGATGAGTTAATGTTCCGCTCATAGTATCACCAGCCTTGAGAACGTTTAATGAAGCACTTCCGGTTACGTTACCAGTGACATTGCCAGTTAAGTTTGCAGTGATTGTGCCAGCAGAGAAATTACCTGATGCATCACGTTTTACAATAGTACTTGCAGTGTTTGCATTTGTTGCAGCATTGGCAAGTACCGTAGCCGCAGCAACATTAGCTGCAGTTTGACCACCAACAGTACTGACAACTGTTGCTCCTTGTGTTCCCGTAACATCACCAACCAATGATCCAGGAAATTAGTTGCAGTTGTTGCATTACCACTCAATGCCGCTGTAATAGTGCCAGCAGAGAAATTACCTGATCCATCACGAACAACAATATCACCAGCAATATTTGAACTTGAAATGGTTGCTAAGTTTGCATTAGCAATTGTTGCGTTTGCTATGCTTGCGCCGGTAATTGTTGCTGCTGTTATATCAGCATTAACAATTAATGAACTTGATAAATTTCCTGATGCATCATTATGGACAACACCAGCAGCAGTAAATGCATCGATAGAAATAGCACCACCAGAAGCAATTTTCATGCGTTCCAAGGCATTGGTACTGAATGACAATGCACCAGTATTAGTTGATAATCCAGCAGTTGTACTACCAGTAAAGGTGAGTGATGGTGCTGCGGTTGTTCCTGCTGGTAGCTGTAAGGTTCCCGTCATGATATCACCAGCTTTAAGTACGTTGAGCGATGCGCTTCCTGTAACATTACCAATAAGAGCAGCACTTATTGTACCCGCAGAGAAGTTACCGGATGAGTCGCGTTTTACAAGGGTACTTACGGTATTAAGATTGGTTGCAGCATCAACAGTTGCCGTTGCAGCAGCAACATCGGTAGCAGTTTTTCCACCAACCAAACTAACAACGGTCGCGCTTTGTGTGCCAGTGACATCGCCAACCAATGATCCAGAGAAATTGGTAGCGTTTGTGGCAGTTGTTGCTGTTGTTGCGTTACCGCTTAAATTTGCCGTAATTGTACCTGCAGAAAAATTACCTGATCCATCACGAACGACAATATAATTTGCATTATTAGCGCTTGAAACAGTTGCTAAACTTCCATTGGTTATTGTACCAGCGGTGATATCAGCATTCACAATTAATGAACTTGATAGTAATCCTGCTGCGCTATTGTGAACCACGCCAGCGGTACTAAATGCATCAATGGTAACACCTGAAGAACTAACATTCATAATTTCGATGCCGTTAGCATCGAATGAAAGTGTATTTGCAGTTGCGGCAGAAATACCAGTATTGGTACTTCCGGTAAATTGCAGTGATGGAGTAGCGGCGCTTTCTGCCGGGAGTACCAGAATTCCCGTCATAGTGCCACCGGCTAGAGGAAGATCAAGCGATGCGCCACCAGTAACGGTACCAGTTAAGTTTGCAGTGATAGTACCTGCAGAGAAGTTGCCTGATCCATCACGCTTAACTATGGTACTGACGGTATTAGCACTTGTTGCAGCATTGGCAAGCACGGTAGCAGCAGCAACATTACTTGCAGACTGTCCACCAACCAAACTAACAACGGTGGCCCCTTGCGTTCCGATGACATCACCAGAAAGAGATCCACTAAAATTGGTTGCCGTTGTAGCAGTCGTTGCATTACCACTTAAAGCTGCAGTAATGGTGCCAGCAGAGAAATTACCTGATCCATCACGGGCAACAATGGTGCTTGCAGTATTAGCATCTGTTGCATTTGTTGAGAGCGATACATCATTTGTATCATTGGTAATAATTGTATAGGCATCACCTTCAAGAAGTGTTTTAAAATTAAGCGTTACACCTGTTTTTCCTTGATAAATAAGCCCCGTTCCTGTGCCAACATTTGCTCCCGTCGTTGTACTTGGCAAACTAAATTCTGCAAATGTTATAGTATTTGTACCAATAATTGCCGCTGGCGTATTACATAACCAGCTTGATCCAGCATTTACAGAACCTGAAGTTATGAGAACATATGCCTCACCTGCTGGTGTACCAAGAGCCCAGTCCGTAGGGTATGTCCACGCACCAGTGGTGTTAGCAAGCCAAATGCCATTGTATATTTGATTTGTTTGACCAACAAGAAGAACACGATCACCTGTAGAAACTACTACACTATCAATAGTTTGAGCTCCTGATGGTGGTGAGCCAATATCAGAAGTGGCAACAACGACTGCAGGAGTTTTCGCCACAAGTCCAGTGGATACCGCTGCATCAACATAAGCTTTTGTTGCAGCATCAGTTGCATTAGTAACGGTGCCGGTAATGGTAATTTCATTCGCTGAAAAATTACCACTATTATTAAGCACTACAATAGATCCTGTTTGACCAGTACTTGAAATGGTTGCTAATTTTGCATTGCTTATTGTTGCGTTTGTAATATCACTATTAACAATTAATGAACTTGATATAAGACCTGAACTATTATTATGAAGAACACCAGCGGTACCAAATGGTGTAATGGTGAATGAATTACTAATTACTTCATCAGTAACACTTATTAAGCCAGCAGAAAAACCACCAGATGCAGTGCGTTTAACAATTGTACTGGCTGTATTAGCACTTGTTGCAGCATTAGCAAGTACGGTTGCAGCAGCAACAGCAGATGCTGTTTGTCCACCAACAAGGCTGACAACTGTTGCTCCTTGAGTTCCGGTGACATCGCCAACTAATGATCCATTAAAATTGGTTGCCGTTGTAGCGGTTGTTGCATTACCACTTAAAGTCGCGGTGATGGTGCCAGCAGAAAAATTACCTGATCCATCACGTGCAACAATTGCATTTATTGTATTAGCACTTGTTGCGGTTGTTGCAGAATTTAATACTTTACCAGCGGTGCTAATTGGATTAAGTTTATTATCGGTGATTGCAGCAGATGCACTAATATCAGCATTAACAATTAATGAACTTAATAAATTGCCTGATGTATCATTATGTACAATACCTGCAGTACCCGCTAAACCATCAATAGAAACAACACCAGCGGCACTTATTTTCATAGCTTCTGCTGCATTAGTGCTGAATGACAGTGCGCCAGCATTGGCGGATAATCCGGTCGTTGTACTTCCCGTAAACACGAGTGAAGGTAATGCAGTTGTGCCTGCTGGAAGTTGTAATGTTCCGGTCATAGTATCGCCAGCTTTTGCAACTTTGCTATTGATCTGTGTTTGCACTGCAGATGTTACACCTGATAAATAACTGAGCTCAGTGTTGGTAACAACACTTGAGATAAGTTCATTGGTACTTGGATCAGTTTCAACAACTCTCCCTGTTGTTAATGTGCCAACAATAAGATTGTTATCTGTTTTTAAAACACCTGCTGCGCTTCTATACAGATTGGTATCAGCATCAAAAACAATTTTAGTTCCTGCGGTTGGTAATTGTAAGAGGTTATTGACACCATCAAGTTGCATCACTGTATATTCTGAGATTGCTGATTGACCAACAACATCACTATTTTGGTAGCTGAATGAAAGTTGTGCGGTCGATGCATTTTTATTAATGTCCCACCCGCGTAGGGCAGAAGTTCCACCAACAGGAGAACCGGTATCAGAAACTAGGCGCACACCCGCAATTTTGGTGCGATCAGTTGTTACTGATGTAAGATCAGTGTTATTAGGAGATAAAGAATATAACGATGTTGGACTACCATAAATATTTTCAAAACCAAGCCCTTCTGTTGAATATAGTGATGATTTATAGTTAAGTCCTGGATGATTTGTAGGACTAATAGCTACTTGAACTAAGCTGGTGTTTTTATTTGCTGTTGAACCAATAGTAAGAGCACCGTTATCATCAAGATCAAAAAATGCCAATTCAACATTAGTAGCATCATTAATACTAATGGTTGAGCTTGATGCAGTTGATGCATTAAAATGAAGCGTTGATGTACCTTCTTGTATGATATCGTTGGTGCAATTACGAATAATAAGCCCCGATGCGGTAAGTGTTGTTGATGACGTATCTAATGAAGTACCAATCTGTATACCCGTGGTATAATTATGCATAACGCCGCCAGTTATATTCACCGTGCCATTGCCGGAAGTTAATATACCTATACCTTCTGTCGAACCAATAACACTTGCTCCACTGAATTCACAACTAATTATTTCAGCAACGGTTCCTGCACCACTCACTTGTATATCTATATCTGATGAGTTATTTGTTAATTCAAATGTACAACCAGAAAGCGTTAGATGTGATGCGCCATTTTGTACAATATCATATTCATTAAGCCTACAATTAACGCTATTGATAGTAACATTTGCATTGCTTGTTATAGTAGCACCCGTTGTGCATAAACCAATGACGCCTCCCGTGAATACAACACTCGAAGCTGCTCCTGTTACGCTCATACCAGTATTTGCTGGTGGTCCTGTTATTACTGATGTACCAAAAATAGTACTACTGTTACATTCAACGCGTGTGTTATTAATATCAAGTGCTGTGCCGTTATTAACAAAGAAACAGGTAGCAAAGCCATAAGATTGCGTTGCTCCTCCTGCACAGCTTACGCCAACAAGAAAATTAAATACGCGAACATCATTTAATACGGTCAAAGTTCCCGCGGTCAGAGAAATACCTGTTGCCAATGGTGAAGATGATTGGAATGTTATGTCAGCAATGCGCACCGTATTGTTTATCACCAGAAGGTTGTTTGCCGGTGTATTGGGCATAATGAGTACGCTACTTGCCGATTCCCCTACAATAGAAATTCCATCAGTTGTTATGGTGAGTGGAGCACTACTATTATCTTCGGTATAAATACCAGCGCTTATAACAATGCATACGGGATTAAAATCAGTTGCGAGCGAGTTTGCCACATTAATTGCTTTAGCAAGACTCGCGTACGGCGCATCAAATGAACCATTTCCCGTAACATCATTACCATATTTAGTAACATAAATAGTTTCACTGGTTGCAGGAGGAACTGATCCTCCTGTGGTAACCCACTGTAAGTTAGTAGGAGCAATACTATTTGCTTGTAAATATTGAGAAGCTGTTGGCACTGTTGAGGGCAATGAAACGGTATAACTTACCGGAACAGACGCTGGTGCTTGAATACCAACATATCCTGGTCCTGGATCTAGAAATCGAAGAAATCCATTAATAATTTCATCATTCACTGATAACGTGCTACTGACTGATTCATCGACAACTGATAGATTGATTACACATAAGCTAGCTATGCAATCTGCTACTGACAAGTTGGTAATTGTTGCATTCGTAATAATTGAATCAGTAGAAGAAAAGTTAGTTGCGGTTAATTGTGCAACAACTGAGGATACTGAACCAGTAGCACCCGTAGCGCCGATGGCACCAGTAGAACCAGTTACTCCCGTAGCACCTGTTGGGCCCGTTGCGCCAATTGTTCCTGCACCAGTGGCTCCTATAGCTCCCGTATTACCCGTTGCACCAGTTACTCCTATCGTTCCCGCGCCAGTGGCACCAATAGCTCCTGTTGCGCCTGTACTACCAGTTGCACCTGTTGGACCTGTTGCCCCGGTTGTTCCACCACCAGATCCCCCTGGACCAGTAGCTCCGGTTGCACCCGTAGGCCCGGCAATGCCCGTTATGCCGATCACTGATCCACTAATTACTAAATCAACAACAGAAAGATTCTCAACGCATAAATTGTTTATGCAATCTTTTACAACTAAATCAGTTACCGAAAGAGTCTCTTTAACAGTAACACCCTTTTTAAATTTTGCTGACTTGCCTACTTTTAATTTACCAAGAACATGTATTCCTTCTTTTGTTAATACATGTTTTTGAAATGTAGCTTTACCAAGAACATTAATATTTGCATCAATAACTTCCATTGGTTGTCGCATTAATGAGCCATTGGTAACATTATCTATTATTTCATCAAGATTTGTCGCTATTTTTTCTGCATATGCGGTATCAAGTTTGGCATAATTTTTTTGTAAAAAAGTTTCGGCATATTCAAGCGTTTCAATCACCGCATCATATTCCGCACAAGAAAATCCATTTTCAATATATTTGCGTAATTCATGCAATGGTGAATAATTATTTTCATCCAAATCACTCAACAAGAACACTATTTCTGCAATATTGCTCCACTCTTTGTTGAGATCTATATATACAACATCAGAGCTTTGGGCAATAATATCTGCTTCAATTGTTGAAATTTGTGCAAGTGATTTGTTGTGCTCATTGCAGACCTGTCCGCCATAGCTTCAGCGACGGCGGATAATGGCAGCGGTGCAACTAACAGAGCAAAAGATAAAATAAAAGAACAATAACGGGATAAATGTTTTATATGTTTCATAAAAAAAGACCTTTTTTTAATACAATATTTTTGTTGTAACCATAAAAAAAAGCCCCGCAGTTAAGCAAGGCTTTTTTTATTATCGAATTATTATGCATTGTTATGCAGTTTCCAGCACTTTTATACGGTGAGTAAATTCTTGCAGCTGTGCTCGCAAACTATCAATTGCTTCATTCATTGTCTCAACCGTTATCGTAAGATTTTCAATGGTTGTTTGTTGTTTTTTCATTTCATTTAATAAAAGCACTGGCAACACATGATACAGAACTGTTTCTACTTCACCATCTTTATTTCTTGCTACAATGCCAGGAAATAGTTCATCAACTTCTTCTGCAATTAAACCGTACTGTTTTGTTTCTGTTGCATCGCTATTATACACAAATGTCACGGGACGCAAATCAAGAATATGTGCTGATTCATTATTCATATCTTGAATAGCATGCTTTACTTTTCTTGTTGAAGTGTTAACACCAAGTTGACCTGTGCCGGTAACAAGGACTGCGGGAACAGCACCAACGTTAACACCAGTAATGTTAGCAATTCGCGTAGTATTGCTTTCACCTGCGGTAGCAGCACTAAGACCAATATAAATATTACCACTTCCTGTGGTAACCGTTCCTCCTGCACTGAAACCAATTGCAATATTGTTGCCTCCTGTTGTAACGCTTAGAAGTGCGGAATTACCAACTGCCACATTATCAGCTGATGTGCTTGCCTGAAGTGCGTGAGCACCAATCGCCGTATTAGCTGCTCCCGTTGTATTCGCAAGTAATGCATCATAACCAACCGCCACATTACCATTCCCAGTTAGAATTGCAGCCAATGTACTATATCCAACAGCTGTGTTATTTTGACCTATTGTGTTCACTGTTAATGCATTATAGCCAACAGCGGTGTTTCCATTGCCAGTTGTATTTGCTGCAAGTGCACCTGAACCAACGGCAGTACTAAAGCTTGTTCCGGTTGCATTAGCAGCAAGAGCGTTATAACCGATTGCAGTATTATCAGTACCTGTTGTGTTTGCATTTAATGCATTGTAGCCAAGTGCTGTATTATTAATCCCTATTGTATTGTGACTCAGAGCAGCACTACCAACTGCAGTATTATCGATACCTGTTGTGTTTGCATTTAATGCAAACCACCCAACAGCAGTACTATCAGTACCCACTGTGTTTGTAGCAAGTGCACCAGCACCAACTGCAGTATTATCAATGCCGGTTGTGTTTGCCTGAAGTGCTGTTGAACCAACGGCAGTATTTGCATTCACTGTGTTAACTCCTAATGCATTATAACCAAGTGCAGTATTATTTATACCTGTTGCATTTGTAGCCAATGCACTATATCCAACACCAGTATTAAATATTCCAGTTGTGTTTGCAGCTAACGCACTTGAACCAACAGCGGTACTGCCACTTGTTCCCGTTGCGTTTGCAGCAAGAGCGTTATAACCAATTGCGGTATTATCGGTACCTGTTGTGCTCACAAGTAATGCATCATAACCAAGTGCAGTATTGTGAATACCAACGGTATTTGCAGCCAATGCACTATATCCAACAGCAGCGTTATTTGTTCCGGTTGTATTTGCCGCTAATGCACTTGAACCCACAGCGGTATTAAAGCTTGTTCCTGTTGCGTTAGCAGCAAGAGCGTTATAACCAATTGCGGTATTATCAGTACCTGTTGTACTTACAAGTAATGCATCATAGCCAAGTGCGGTGTTATGAGTTCCAACAGTATTTGCAGCGAGTGCACTTTTCCCAACAGCGGTGTTATTTGTTCCGGTTGTGTTTGCCGCCAATGCGCTACTTCCCATAGCAGTATTGTTACTTGTTCCCGTTGCGTTTGCAGCAAGAGCGTTATAACCAATTGCAGTATTATCAGTACCGGTTGTACTAACAGCCAATGCATTGTAGCCAAGCGCAGTGTTATCAACACCAACCGTGTTTGCAGCCAATGTACTTTTCCCTACAGCGGTATTAAAAGTTCCGGTAGTGTTTGCAGCCAATGCACTTGAACCAACAGCAGTATTATTACTTGTTCCGGTTGCATTTGCAGCAAGAGCGTTATAGCCAATTGCAGTATTATCAGTGCCTGTTGTACTCACAAGTAATGCATCATAACCAAGTGCGGTGTTATGATTTCCAACAGTATTTGCAGCTAATGAACTATATCCAACAGCGGTGTTATTTGTTCCGGTTGTGTTTACAGCTAATGCACTTGAACCAACAGCGGTATTAAAGCTTGTTCCGGTTGCATTTGCAGCGAGTGCGTTATAACCAATTGCAGTATTATCAGTACCGGTTGTGCTCACAGCCAATGCATTGTAGCCAAGTGCAGTGTTATCAACACCAACAGTGTTTGCTTTAAGAGCTTGATAACCAAGTGCAACGTTATTTGTTCCGGTTGTGTTTGCCGCTAATGCACTTGAACCAACAGCGGTATTAAAGCTTGTTCCGGTTGCATTTGCAGCGAGTGCGTTATAACCAATTGCAGTATTATCAGTACCTGTTGTACTAACAGCCAATGCATTGTAGCCAAGTGCAGTATTATTAATACCAACAGTGTTTGCAGCAAGTGTACTATATCCAATAGCGGTGTTAAATGTCCCTGTACCATTTGCCGTTAATGCACTAGCGCCAATACCAGTATTGGCACCTGAACCACTTGTAGTAAAGTTACCCGCACTAATCCCAACAAATGTGTTATTTGTTCCAAAATCATGAATAAACCTACTTGATCCTTTTAATATATTGCCCGTAGTTGATGTACTTGGTTCGGCACTTAGGATAAGATTTCCGCTATGAACACCATCAGTCATACTGATAATTGAGGCAGCAAAGTTTCCCGATGCATCGCGTTTTACAATAGTGCTTGCAGTGTTTGCATTTGTTGCAGCATTTGCAAGTAATGTTGCAGCAGCAACATTGGCAGCAGTTTGACCGCCAACAGAGCTTACTACCGTTGCTCCTTGTGTGCCCGTTACGTCGCCAACCAATGAACCAGAAAAACTTGTAGCGGTAGTAGCGGTTGTTGCATTACCGCTGAGTGCAGCGGTAATTGTGCCTGCAGAGAAGTTACCCGATGAATCACGAGCAACAATATAGCTTGCATTATTAGCACTTGAAACAGTTGCTAAACTTGCATTAGTAATCGTACTTGCAGTGATGTCAGCATTAACAATTAATGAACTTGATAATAATCCTGCTGCACTATTGTGAACTACACCAGCGGTACTGAATGCATCAATAGTGACACCAGAAGAACTAATATTCATACGCTCAACACCACTTGTATCGAAAGATAGCGTGTTTGCCGTTGCCGCAGATAATCCAGTGTTGGTGCTGCCAGTGAATTGAATTGATGGAGCAGCTGCGGTTCCTGCTGGATGAGTAAGAGTTCCTGTCATAGTATCGCCAGCTTTGAGAACATTGAGCGATGCGCCACCAGTCACTGTGCCAGTTAAGTTTGCAGTAATAGTTCCGGCAGCAAAGTTACCTGATCCATCACGAGCAACAATATAGCTTGCATTATTAGCACTCGAAACAGTTGCTAAGCTTGCATTAGTAATTGTCGAGGCAGTGATGTCAGCATTGACAATTAATGAGCTTGATACATTTCCTGAACTATCATTGTGAAGAACGCCCGCTGTACTAAATGGACCAATTTGAAAACTTCCCATAATAATTTCATCATTAACTGATAGTAAACCATTAACCACCGCAATATTTGTATACGGTCCCTTGAGTAATCCATTTAAAAATTTTTGAGCTATTACTTCAAGATCATCATAGAGTTGTTGTGCGTGTAATTGATCACGATGTGAATAATTTTTTTGCAAAATTATTTCGGCATGATGAAGCGCTTGAGCAACTGCATCGTGTTCTGCCACCAAGAAACCATTTTCAATATGGGTCTTTAGTTGGTGCAGCGGTGAAGTGTTATCATCATCCAGGGAACTGACTGTTACAACAAAATCAACAATAGGAGAAAGTTCCTTACCAAGGTAAATAAAAGAATTTAAACAATAATAATCTAAAGAAAAATCTTCAAATTTCTCTATTGTTTCCATATCATGCGCAATTATTGATGCTTGCAGTGGTGCGATTAACAGGGAAAACGATAATAATAAGTTAAAGAAACGAGAATAACGTATACAGTTCATATAAAATCCTTTATCAAAAAAAAAGAATGCGCATATAAGTAATTGAGTCTAATACAAGCAAAAAGACCCTTGATCAATCAAGAGTCTTTTTGCCTTTGTCTAAAAATATTTTTTATGTATTGTTTTTAACTAATCATTCGCGCCATAAAATTTTGTAGTTCTAATTTTAGGCTGTCGATTGCATTATTCATTGCTTCAACCGTTACATAGTGTTGTTTCATTTCTTCAATGGTTGCATGTTGTTTTTGTATTTCATTTAAGAGCAATGCTGGTAGCAAATGATAACGTACGGTTGATATTACGCCATCTTCATCCCTGGAGATTAATGTAGGGAATATTTCTTCAACTTCTTCAGCGATTAAACCGTACTGTTTTGTATCTGTTTCATCATTATTATACGCAAAGGTAACAGGACGAAGTTTAAATATTTCCGCTGAATCAGTGCCCATATCTTGTATATCATGCTTATATCTTCTTGATGACGTTGTAATACCAAGTTGGCCACTACCAGTAACAACAACAACATCGCCTGATACACCCACACCAGTAATACCTGCAATAAAGCATTCTGTTTGTGACGTTCCAATACGTGTCGTAGTAGCCTCGGATGATGATCCAGCATTAGCATTAATATAAATATTGCCAGCACCTGTTGCAAGCGTTGCTCCCGCATTATAACCAATGATAATATTATTTGTACCTGTTGTAATCGCTACTCCAGCACCACTTCCAATAGCAGTATTTTCAATTCCAGTGCATACAGGCAATGCATTATAACCTACAGCGGTACAATCACTTCCTGTTGAGTTTGCATTAAGAGCTAGATAACCAACGGCAGTATTATCTACGGCAGTTGAAAGTGTTGCCAATGCCTTGCTTCCAATCGCAGTATTAAAGTTTCCGGTACCGAGCGTTAAGGCATTGTAACCCAGTGCTGTACAATCAGTACCCGTTGCATTAGTTAATAATGCTTGATAACCAACAGCAGTATTATCAGCACCCGTTGTATTTGCGGTTAATGTGTTATAGCCTAGTGCAGTATTATTGCCAGCTTTGTCATGGAACAATGCTTGATAGCCGAAGGCTGTGTCATTCGATACTCCTGCTGTGCAATTTCCCATTGCGAAGGTACCAACAGCAGTGTTGTTATTGCCGCTAACGATGCTACCTACTGCATTTTGACCAATTGCAATATTATCGGATCCTGTTACATTACTCTGCAAAGCACCACTACCGATTGCTATATTAGAAGAACCTGTTGTGTTAGCTAAAAGTGCCCCGTCACCAATTGCCGCATTATTGGAACCCGTTGTATTTGCAGCTAATGCACTAATACCAAGGGCAGTATTAGCAACACCAACCGTATTTACAGTTAAGGCATTATATCCAACAGCCGTGTTAGCTACACCTGTTGTATTTACCGCTAAAGCATTATAACCCATTGCGGTATTAAAGCCTCCTTGATCATTTTTCAATGCCTGATACCCAATAGCTGTATCATTACTTATTCCAGTGGTATTTGCCATTGCTTGGTAACCAACAGCAACATTCTTTGCACCAGTTGTATTTGCAGCTAATGCGCTACTTCCAACCGCGGTATTAAAACTTGTTCCTGTTGCGTTTGCAGCAAGAGCGTTATAACCAATTGCGGTATTATCAGTACCGGTTGTGCTCACAGCCAATGCATTGTAGCCAAGTGCAGTGTTATCAACACCTGTTGTGTTTGCAGCTAATGTTTTACTACCGACAGCAGTATTAAAATTAGCACCTGCTGCATTCGCAGTTAATGCATGATACCCGATTCCCGTGTTATCGGTACCCGTTGTCGTAAAGTTGCCAGCATTGATACCAACAAATGTATTATCTGTTCCAAAATCATGAATAAAGCTGCTTGAACCTTTTAGAATATTACCTGCGCTTGAAGTACTTGGTTCAGTGCTTAATATAAGATTGCCGCTATGAACACCATCAGTCATACTGATAATTGAGGCAGCAAAGTTACCTGATGCATCACGTTTTACCAATGTACTTGCCGTATCTAAATTAGTTGCAGCATCAACAGTACCTGTTGCAGCAGCAACATCGGCAGCAGTTTTTCCACCAACAAAGCTGACAACTGTTGCACCTTGAGTTCCTGTAACATCACCAACGAGTGATCCAGTAAAGCTAGCAGCGCTGCCGCTAACATTTCCTGTTACATTTCCCGTTAAACTTGCGGTGATTGTACCTGCAGAGAAATTACCAGAACCATCACGCACAACAATATCGCCAGCAACATTAGAACTGGAAATGGTCGCCAAGTTTGCATTAGCAATTGTTGCAGACGCTATGCTTGCGCCAGTAATTGTCGCCGCGGTGATATCAGCATTTACAATTAATGAGCTTGTTATATTTCCTGAAGAATCATTATGAAGAACACCAGCTGTACCAAATGACGTAATAGCAAACGTATTACTAATAACTTCATCAGTAACACTAATCAACCCTGCAGCAAAACTGCCTGATCCATCGCGCACAACAATATCGCCAGCAATATTAGTGTTTGAAATTGTTGCAAGTTTTGCATTGGTTATTGTCGAAGAAGTGATATCAGCATTAACAATTAATGAACTTGATAATAATCCCGCTGAACTACTATGAACTACACCGGTACTCAGTGCATCAATAGTGACTCCACCTGTTGCACTGATATTTAGTCTTTCGACACCGTTGGTATCGAAAGATAGCGTGTTTGTTGTTGCTGCAGATATCCCCGTATTTGTGCTACCTGTAAATTGAATTGATGGAGCAGCGGCAGTTCCTGCTGGATGAGTAAGCGTTCCCGTCATGGTGTCACCGCTTTTCAGAACATTGAGTGATGCAGCTCCCGTTAAACTTGCAGTTATGGTTCCGGCTGAAAAATTACCTGATATATCACGAAGCACTATAGTGCTGGCAGTATTTGCAGATGTTGCCGTTGTAGCAGAGTTAGCAACTTTACCACTCGTACTAATTGTTGCTAATTTTGTATCAATGATTGCAGCTGTTGCACTAACATCAGCATCAACAATCAATGAACTTGATAAATGACCAGAAGAATCATTATGAACAATGCCCGCGGTACCAGCCAAATCATCAATAGAAACAACACCACCAGAACTTATAGCCATAGCCTCTGCGCCATTGGTGATGAATGATAAAGATCCTGGATCACTTAAATTGCTACCATTACCTGCTGATAAACCACTGGTAGTGCTACCCGTGAATACCAGTGTTGGTGTTGTATCAGTTCCTGCTGGTAGTTGTAGTGTGCCTGTCATAGTGTCACCAGCTTTGAGCACGTTAAGATGATGCAGCCCCGGTTAAACTTGCGGTAATGGTGCCGGCAGCAAAGTTACCCGATGAATCACGCAGCACTATAGTGCTTGCAGTATTAAGATTTGTTGCTGTTGTGGCAGAGTTGGCAACTTTACCCGTAGTCATAATTGTTGCAAGTTTGGTATCAACTATTGCTGCAGCTGGATCCACATCAGCATTGACAATAAGATGATGTTGATAATAAACCTGCATGAACTCATTATGAACTATCGCCGGTAGAGCTTAATCCATCAATGGTGACATTACCAGAGCCATCTATTTTCATACGCTCAACGCCAGCAGTATCAAATGAAAGCGTGTTAGCGGTGGCAGCAGAAAAACCAGTATTGGTGCTTCCAGTAAATTGAATTGAAGGTGCTGCTGCAATTCCAGCCGGATGGGTCAGTGTGCCCGTCATGGTGTCGCCCGCTTTGAGAACGTTGAGCGAAGCAGCGCCGGTTAAACTTGCCGTAATTGTACCAGCAGAGAAATTACCTGAACTATCACGTGCAACAATAGTGGATGCTGTATTGGCACTCGTTGCATTGGTGGAAAGTGATACATCATTTGCATCATTGGTGATAATTGTATAGGCATCACCTTCAAGAAGTGTTTTAAAATTAAGTGTTGTCCCTGTGTTACCTTGATAAATAAGACCTGTTCCTGAGCCAACATTTGCACCAGTGGTTTGACTTGGTAGTGAAAACTCTGCGAATGTAATTGGATCTGTATCTATAATTGCCGTTGGTGTACTACACAGCCAGCTTGATCCTGCATAGATAGTTCCATCAAGAATAAGAACATACGCAGATCCGGCTTCAGTCCCGGTAGCAAAATCTGCTGGACGAGTCCATGCGCCACTTGCAACAACCCAGAGGCCATTTTGTATTGCACTTGTTTGTCCATTAAGAAGCACACGATTACTCGCCACCAATGATACGCCATCAATAGTTTGTAATCCCGTTAATGCTACGTTAGTAAGACTTATTACAATTGCTGGATTTTTTATAGTCAGACCAAGTGATATTGCCGCATCAACATATGCTTTTGTTGCAGCATCGGTAGGATTTGTCGTAGTTCCTGCAAGAGTAATCATATTAGTAGCAAAATTGCCTGAGCCATCACGTACCACAATATTGCCTGGTGTATTAGTGCTCGAAATGTTAGCCAATTTATCATTAGTTATTGTGCTTGCAGTAATATCAGCATCAACTATCAATGAACTTGATAGTAGTCCTGCTGAGCTACTATGAATTACCCCCACGCCAAATGCATCAATAGTAACATTACCAGAACCATCTATTTTCATACGCTCAACGCCAGCAGTGTCAAAAGACAGCGTATTAGCGGTAGCAGCAGAAAAACCGGTATTGGTGCTGCCGGTGAATTGTATTGAAGGAGCAGCTGCTGTTCCCGCCGGATGAGTTAAGGTGCCGGTCATGGTATCGCCCGCTTTTGCAACTTTGCTATTAATTTGTGTTTGCACGGAAGATGTTGTACCAGATAAATAACCAAGTTCAGTACTCGTTGTAACGCTTGATGACAACTCATTGGTGCTTGGATCGGTAATGACCACTCTACCTGCAGTGAGTGTGCCAACAATAAAGTTGCTATCTGTTTTTAAAACACTTGCTGCGCTTCTATACAAGTTGGTATCAGTATCAAAAACAATTTTTGTGCCTGCAGTTGGTAAATTGACGAGATTATTAAATCCATCCAATTGCATTACCGTATAATTTGATACCGCTGTTTGACCAGTAAGATCACTGTTTTGATAATTAAATGAGAGTGTAGCGGCAGAACCATTTTTGGTAATATCCCACCCGCGTAGTGCAGATGTTGTACCAACAGGAGAGCCAGTATCAGAAACTAAACGCAGCCCTGCGGTATCAGCTCTATTGGTGGTGATGGCAGCAACTGTTGCATTCGCTTGTGATATAACAAAAGAACTTGATGGATTTGATAATGGATTTTTAAAACCTATCGCCTGGGTAGAATATAATGATGTTTTATATTGAATTGCAGGATTGTTTACTGTTCCTATTCCCGCTTCAATTAAGGTAGTATCTTGATCGGCAAAAGATCCAATAGTCAGCGCATCACCATTGTCTAAATCAAAAAATGCGAGCGTAACATTGGTTGAACTATTGATGCTCATTGCGCTGCTTGATGCAGTACTTGCATTGAGGTTAAGTGTTGTAGTGCCTTGTTGTAAAATATTTGTTGTACAATTTTGAATAACAAGTCCTGATGCAAGAAGAACCGTTGAAGAGGTATCTGATGATCCCCCAACTTGTATACCAGTAACATAATCATGCATAATACCACTGCTGATATTAACATAACCACCATTGGTAACAACAATACTGCTACCTTCAGCAACGCCAAGGCTATTATAACCATCAAATTCACAACCAATTATTTCAGCAATAGACCCTGCACCACTGACTTGTATATCAATATCGCTTGAACTATTTGTTAATTCAAAAGTACAGCCAGAAAGCGCCAGATGAGATGAGCCTGCTTGAACAACGTCATAATCATTCATTCTAAAGGTAACGCTATTGATGGTTATTTGTGCATTATTAGACGTGCCACTAATACCAGCACCAGTACTACATAAACTGATCACACCGCCTGTGTAAACACACGTAGCACCTGATCCGGTAACACTAAATGCAGTATTTGCGGCAGGACCAGTTGGTGATGATGTACCAAACATTGAACAGGTATTTAATTCAACACGCGTATTATCAACATTGAGTGATGTTCCGTTACCTACAAAAAGACAGGTATCAAAACCATAGCTTTGTGAGGTTCCTCCTGAACAATTGACACCAATTAAAAAATTAAATACGCGTACATTATTAAATACCGATAAACTTCCTGCCGTCATAGAAATACCGGTACCAGTCAGCGCAGAAGATTCAAAGGTAACGTCAGCAATACGAACAGTATGTTCAATTAAGAGAAGAGTATTTGCAGGAGTGTTTGGCATAATTACTGTGCTGCTTCCAGATGCACCCACAATAGAAATTCCTGCAACCGTAATAGCTAATGCACCAGAACTATTATCTTCTGTATATATTCCTGAACCTATAAAAATAGTAACCGGGTTGGATAATGATGAAATACCATTGGCTGTTTGGATTGCTTTAGCAAGACTTGCGTATGGCGAGTTAAATGAACCATCACCAGAAGTATCATTGCCATATTTGGTAACATAAATAGTTTCGCTTGAAGCAGGCGTTACCGATCCGCCTTCAGTAACCCATGCTAAATTGGTTGGTGTTGCGGTGCTTGCACGCAACACTTGATTTGAAGTTGGTGCTACTGGTGGGAATGCTACGGTGTAGCTTGATGTAACAACAGAAGGTGCAGCAAGTCCTACATAGGCAGTAGCTGCGATATCTTCAAGATAAATGATGCCTTGTACAACGTGATCAGTTACTGAAATAGTTGGTGTTGTGATAGAACCCGTAACAACCGCGTCAGCGGCTGAAAGTAGACCTTGTATTGTTGCTGTATAAGGAGGAGAGCGTGTCCCTTTTGTCTTATCATAAAGAGCATCTTTTTTTGCGTCTGCAGATTGTAATGCAGAGACATCAACGGTTAATTCCCCGTTCATTACTTGGTTAATTGTCGTTTCAAGCTGAAGAAGAAGTTCATTTTTTTTGGCATTATTAAAACGCGTGCAATTGCGTTCTAAAAGTTTTTCCGCATGGTTGAGTGTTTCAAGAACAGCACTATATTCTGCAACAGCATATCCATGCTCAATATGTCTTTTGAGTTCATGCAGTAGCGAATCATTATCTTTATCCAATTCGCTTATGCGTGATACAAGCTCAGCAATGTTACTGAATTTTTTACCAAGAACGACATATGACTCATCCGAATGTTTTGTCATCATCTCTTTATCATGGGCAGAGAGGGAGGAAATTAAATCATCCGCCATTGCCGCAAGAGGAAGTGGAGCAATTAATAACGTCAGCGATATCAATAGTGAAAAGAATCTCGACGTTTGAACATGCTTCATGAAACAACCTTTTTTTTTGAGGACTTTGAAAACATAGATAAGATAAAAAATACACTAAATCAATACAAACAAAAAAACCCTTGCCTAAGCAATGGTTCTATCACAATATTCTTGTAATTCTGCTCTAATCTGATTAATTGCGTTATTCATTTCTACAATGGTGGTTTGTTGTGTCTCAATAATTTTTTGTTGTTTCTGTAGTTCATTCAACAGCAAAACTGGTAATAAGTTATAGCGAACGGTATATGGCAATCCATCTGCATCTTTTGATACAATTTCCGGAAGTAGCTCTTCTACTTCTTCGGCAATGAGACCAAATATTATATCTTCTGTGTCATCATTATTATAGATAAACGTCACTGGACGAAGTTTAAAAATGTTTTCTGAAATATCACCCATATCTTGTATATTATGTTTAAATCTTCGTGAAGACAATGCAATACCCAGTTGACCATTAGAATCAATAGTCACAACATTGCCTGATATGCCCACACCCGCAATTCCTGCAATAAAGCATTCTGATTGTGCAGTTCCAATGCGAGTAGTATTTGATTCAGAAGATGATCCAGCGCTCGCATTAAGATAAATATTATTATTACCTGTTGTGAGCCCTTGCGCTGCTTGATAACCAATTGCAATATTATTAGTTCCTGTTGTAATTGAGACTAAAGCATTTGTACCAAAAGCACTGTTTTGTCCCGTTCCACTGGTTGTAAAGTTGCCCGCGTTAACACCAATAAATGTATTGTTAGTTCCATAATTACTAATAAACGCTAATCCGTTTTTAGTAATATTCCCTATTGTGGCACTCATTGAATTACTCAGTTGTATAGTGCCACTCATCACCGCATCAACAATGCTTATCGTCTGCGCTGCAAAACTACCGGTATTATCACGTGCAACAATAGTAGTTGCCGTATTAGCACTTGTTGCATTGGTGGAGAGCGATACATCATTTACGTCATTGGTGATAATAGTGTAGGCATCACCTTCAAGTAATGTTTTAAAATTGATAAAATTAGCTGTTTTATCTCTAAAAATAAGACCTTGCCCTGTACCTACATTTGCACCAGTGGTTGTCTCAGCAAGAGTGAATAATGCAAAACCAATAGGATCTGTATCAATCACCGCACTGGGAGTATTGCAAAGCCAACTTGATCCCGCATTGACGGTACCTTCAAGAATGAGAACGTATGCTTCACCAGCAGTTGCCCCAGAAGCAAAATCTGCTGGACGTGACCATGCCCCAGCAGCAACAATCCACAAACCATTTTCAACCAGGTTTGTTTGTCCTGTCAGAAGAACACGGTTTGTTCCACTCGGAAATGTTACGCCATCAATAGTAGGAAATCCACTTAATGTTTCATTAGCTACACTCACAACAACCGCAGGTGTTTTTGCAATAAGGGCTGTTACTGATGCATCAACATAAGCTTTAGTTGCTGCATCAGTTGGGTTGACGACGGTGCCGGTAATAGTAATTTCATGTGCCCAAAAATCACCTAAACCATCAAGAACTACTATAGAACCCGGTGTGCCAGCACTTGAAATAGTTGCAAGCTTATCATTAGCGATAGTGCCTACCGTAATATCAGTATTCACCAGCAATGCGCTTGATAGGATACCTGAGGCATCATTGTGCACAAGCCCTGCTGGCTCAAGACTAGCAACAATAAGATTTGTTATGACCGCATCAGTAGAAGAAAAATCAGTTGTTGTTAAGTTTTCAACAACCGCATCTACAACAGAAACAGTACCGCTAATAGAAAGATTACCAATAGAAAGATTATCAATTGTGGCATCGTTGGCGGACAAACTATCTACGCATAAACTATCAATGCAACCAGCTATTGTTAAATCAGCAACAGAAAGATTTATTATAATCGCATCAGTAGAAGAAAGATTAGTTGCTGTTACATTTGTTATGACCGCATCGTTAGCAGAGAGACTGTGGCCACCAACAAAAAGATCCGTTATGACCGCATTAGTAACAGAAAGATTGTTCACGCATAAATTATTCATACAATCCTGTACTACTAAGTTTTCAATAACCGCATCAGTAATAGAAAGAGTGCCGTTAATAGAAATATTATCTACGACGATATCAGTGGCTGACAAATTATTCACGCATAAATTATTCATGCAATCACTGACGATTAAATTTTCAACAACAGCATCTACAGCAGAAAGAACACCCTTGATGGTGACGTTATTTTTAAATTTTGCTGATTTACCTACTTTCAATTTTCCCGCAATACTTATTCCTTGTTGTGTTTTTATATGTTGTGCAATTGTAGCCTTGCCAAGCACATCAATGTTGTCAACGATGACTAATGTTGGTCGTCGTATTAATGAGCCATTGATAACATTGTCTATTATTTCATTAAGATCAGCGGTTATTTTTTCTGCGTAAGTAGTATCTAAATGTGTATAATTTTTTTGTAAAATATTTTCGGCATATTCAAGCGTTGCAATTACCGCATCATATTCTGCGAAAGAAGATCCATTTTTAATATGTTTATGTAATTCATGGAGAATTGAATCATTTTTTTCATCCAAATCACTTAATTGAGAAATTATTTCTGCAATATTACTCAGCTCTGTACCGAAATCTACGTATGAAGTGTCTTCATTGTGCGTAATGCTCTGTGCTTTCAGTGGTGACATGTTGGTGATTATTTCTTCTGCTAGCGCAGAGAGTTGTAGCGGTGCAGTTAATGAAGAAATGGCAATGAGTAAAGAAAAAAAGCGTACATTAAACATCAAGATCCTTTTTTAAATCTTACAATACAATCGATTGAGTCTATAAAAACAAAGAGACTCTTGCAAATTGCAAGAGTCTCTTTGTTTTTATGGTAAATTATTTTTACGCGTTGCTTTCCATTATTTTCATACGTTGAGCAAATTGTTGGATTTGATTCTGCAGTGATTTAATTGCTTGATTCATAGCTTCAACGGTGATAGTGAGATTTTCAATAGATTGATCTTGCTTTGCAATAGTTTCTTGTTGTTGCTCAATAGCTACTTTCTGCTTTTTCACTTCATTTAATAACAAGACTGGCAGTACATGATATTGAACGGAATATGGCTGCTCATCTATATCTCTTACTACAAGGTTGGGGAATACTTCATCAACTTCTTCAGCAATAAGTCCATAAGTTATGCTTTCTGTTGCATCATCATTATAAACAAAAGTAACTGGGTTAAGCATGAATATATTACCTGAAGCATCATTCATATCTTGTATATCATGCTTAAACCGTCTTGATGAAGAAACTGTAGCAAGTTGACCATTTGTACTATCAATTAAGGCAGTTAATACATGGCCAGGTGGTATCGTTACACCAACAATGCCCTGTATAAAGCATGCTGTTTGTGAAGTACCAATACGTGTGGTATTAGCTTCAGCTGCTGTAGCGCCATTGGCATTAATATAAATATTACCACTTCCTGTGGTGAGCGTACCACCTGCACCTTGGCCAATCGCAATGTTATTACTTCCTGTTGTAACCGCAGGAAATGTAGCATTACCAAGAGCTGTATTATTAATACCTGTTGTATTTGCACTAAGAGATGAAGTACCAATTGCAGTATTACTGTTGCCTGTGGTATTTGCATTCAATGCAGAGCTGCCAACAGCAGTATTAGAGATACCAATTGTATTGTGACCCAGAGTAGCACTACCAAGAGCAGTATTATTAATACCTGTTGTATTTACATTAAGTGCAAACCACCCAACAGCGGTATTACTTGTACCCACTGTATTTGTAGCAAGCGCACCAGCACCAACTGCAGTATTATCAATACCGGTTGTGTTTGCCTGAAGTGCGGTTGAACCAACGGCGGTATTTGCATTCGCTGCACCGGTTGTAACAGCAAGCGCATTATAACCAAGTGCAGTGTTATTAATGCCTGTTGTATTTGCAGCCAATGCACTATATCCAACAGCAGTATTAAATGTCCCGGTTGTGTTTGCAGCTAATGCACTTGAACCAACAGCGGTACTGCCACTCGTTCCCGTTGCGTTAGCAGCAAGAGCGTTATAACCAATTGCGGTATTATCAGTACCTGTTGTGCTCACAAGTAATGCATCATAACCAAGTGCGGTATTATGAGTTCCAACGGTATTTGCAGCAAGTGCACTTTTCCCTACAGCGGTGTTATTTGTTCCCGTTGTATTTGCCGCTAATGCGCTACTTCCCACGGCGGTATTGTTACTTGTTCCCGTTGCGTTAGCAGCAAGAGCGTTATAACCAATTGCGGTATTATCAGTACCTGTTGTACTAACAGCCAATGCATTGTAGCCAAGTGCAGTGTTATCAATACCAACAGTATTTGCAGCAAGTGTACTTTTCCCTACAGCGGTATTAAATGTTCCGGTAGTATTTGCCGCTAATGCGCTACTTCCCACAGCAGTATTGTTACTTGTCCCGGTTGCGTTTGCAGCAAGAGCATTATAACCAATTGCGGTATTATCAGTACCTGTTGTGCTCACAAGTAATGCATCATAACCAAGTGCGGTGTTATGAATTCCAACAGTATTTGCAGCCAATGCACTATATCCAACAGCAGCATTATTTGTTCCGGTTGTGTTTGCAGCTAATGCACTTGAACCAACAGCGGTATTAAAGCTTGTTCCGGTTGCGTTTGCAGCAAGAGCATTATAACCAATTGCGGTATTATCAGTACCTGTTGTGCTCACAAGTAATGCATCATAACCAAGTGCGGTGTTATGAGTTCCAACAGTATTTGCAGCCAATGCACTATACCCAACAGCAGCGTTATTTGTTCCGGTTGTGTTTGCCGCTAATGCACTACTTCCCACAGCGGTATTAAAGCTTGTTCCGGTTGCATTTGCAGCAAGAGCATTATAACCAATTGCGGTATTATCGGTACCGGTTGTGCTCACAAGTAATGCATCATAACCAAGTGCGGTGTTATGAATTCCAACAGTATTTGCAGCCAATGCACTATATCCAACAGCAGCATTATTTGTTCCGGTTGTGTTTGCCGCTAATGCGCTACTTCCCACAGCGGTATTAAAGCTTGTTCCGGTTGCGTTTGCAGCAAGAGCGTTATAACCGATTGCGGTATTATCAGTACCTGTCGTACTAACAGCCAATGCATTGTAGCCAAGTGCAGTGTTATCAATACCAACAGTATTTGCAGCCAATGTACTATATCCAACAGCGGTGTTAAATGCCCCTGTACCATTTGCTGTTAATGCACTAACGCCAATACCTGTATTGGCACCTGAACCACTTGTAGTAAAGTTACCCGCACTGATCCCAACAAATGTGTTATTTGTTCCAAAATCATGAATAAATCTACTTGATCCTTTTAATATATTTCCTGCGGTTGAAGTACTTGGTTCAGTGCTTAATATAAGATTTCCACTATGAACACCATCAGTCATACTAATGACCTGTGCAGCAAAACTACCCGTACCATCACGCTTTACTACTGTATTTGCAGTATTAAGATTTGTTCCACCTACTGTTGAATCAACATATGCTTTGGTTGCAGCATCAGTAGCATTAGTTGTAGTGCCATTCAGGGTAACCATATTTGTTGCAAAATTACCCGATGCATCGCGTTTTACAATAGTGCTTGCAGTATTAGCGTTTGTTGCAGCATTAGCAAGTACCGTAGCTGCAGCAACATTAGCTGCTGTTTGTCCACCAACGGTAGCAACAACCGTTGCACCTTGTGTGCCGGTTACGTCGCCAGCCAATGATCCTGAAAAGCTTGTAGCTGTAGTTGCTGTTGTAGCGTTACCACTTAAGGCTGCAGTTATTGTTCCAGCAGAGAAGTTGCCTGATGAATCACGTTTTACAATAGTACTTACGGTATTAACATTTGTTGCAGCATTTGCAGCGGTTGTTGCAGTTGCAACATTGGCTGCAGTTTGTCCGCCAACAGTGCTGACAACCGTTGCTCCTTGAGTACCGGTGACATCACCAACTAATGAGCCAGAGAAATTGGTTGCGGTTGTTGCCGTTGTTGCATTACCACTGAGTGCAGCGGTTATGGTGCCCGCAGAGAAGTTATTAGAAGAATCACGTAATACAATAGTACTTGCAGTGTTCGCAGCTGTTGCAGTTGTTGCAGAATTTGCAACTTTGCCAGCTGTACTGATTGTTGCAAGTTTACTATCAACAATTGCAGCTGCAGGATCAACATCGGCATTAACAATTAATGATGTTGATAATAATCCTGCAGCACTATTGTGCACTATGCCAACCGTACTAAGACCATTAATAGTAACCCCACCTGTTGCGCTAATATTCATACGCTCCACAGCATTGGTATCGAATGATAATGTATTAACTGTAGCTGCTGAAAGCCCTGTCGTGGTACTTCCGGTAAATCGTAGTGAAGGAAGAGCAGCGGTTCCTGCCGGTAATTGTAATGCTCCAGTCATAGTATCACCAGCTTTGAGTACGTTAAGTGATGCAGCGCCGGTTAAACTTGCCGTAATTGTACCAGCAGAGAAGTTGCCTGATCCATCGCGCAATACAATGGTATTTATGGTATTAGCACTTGTTGCCGCATTAGCAAGCACTGTTGCAGCAGCAACACTGGCTGCAGTTTGTCCACCAACTGCACTGACGACCGTTGCTCCTTGCGTTCCTGTAACATCACCAACCAATGAACCAGAAAAGTTAGTTGCTGTAGTTGCCGTTGTAGCGTTACCACTTAAAGCTGCAGTAATGGTTCCTGCAGAGAAGTTACCTAAGCCATCACGCACAACAATATCACCCGCTATATTAGAACTTGAAATGGTTGCTAAGTTTGCATTGGCAATTGTTGCGTTTGCTATGCTTGCTCCCGTAATTGTTGCAGGAGTAATGTCAGCATTTACAATTAATGAGCTCGTTAATAATCCCGCTGCGCTATTGTGCACTACACCAGCGGTACTGAATGCATCAATGGTAACACCAGAAGAACTGATATTCATACGCTCAACACCACTTGTATCGAAAGATAAAGTATTTGCAGTTGCAGCTGAAATACCAGTGTTGGTACTTCCGGTGAACTGAATTGATGGAGCAGCCGCAGTACCCGCTGGATGAGTTAATGTTCCACTCATAGTATCACCAGCCTTGAGAACATTTAATGAAGCACTTCCGGTTACGTTACCAGTGACATTGCCAGTTAAGTTTGCAGTGATTGTGCCGGCAGAGAAATTACCTGATGCATCACGTTTTACAATAGTACTTGCAGTGTTTGCATTTGTTGCAGCATTGGCAAGTACCGTAGCAGCAGCAACATTAGCTGCTGTTTGCCCGCCAACAGTACTGACCACCGTTGCTCCTTGTGTACCCGTAACATCACCAACTAATGATCCAGAAAAGCTTGTAGCGGTAGTTGCCGTTGTTGCATTACCGCTGAGTGCAGCAGTAATAGTACCTGCAGAGAAGTTACCTGAGCCATCACGAACAACAATATCACCCGCAATATTTGAACTCGAAATAGTTGCTAAGTTTGCATTAGCAATTGTTGCGTTTGCTATGCTTGCGCCGGTAATTGTTGCCGCGGTGATATCAGCATTAACAATTAATGAACTTGATAATAATCCTGCTGCGCTATTGTGAACAACGCCTGCGGTAGCAAATGGTGTAACGGTAAGTGTGCTACTTACTACTTCACAGTAACACTAATTGCACCGGCAGAAAAACCACCGGTTGCGGTACGTTTAACAATTGCGCTTGCGGTGTTAGCACTTGTCGCAGCATTAGCCAGGACTGCTCCGGCAGCAACATTAGCTGCTGTTTGACCACCAACAGTGCTGACAACTGTTGCTCCTTGTGTGCCGATGACATCACCAGCAAGAGATCCACTAAAATTAGTTGCGGTAGTTGCTGTTGTTGCATTACCACTTAAACTTGCGGTGATTGTTCCTGCAGAGAAGTTATTAGAAGAATCACGTAACACAATAGTGCTTGCAGTGTTAGCGGCTGTTGCGGTTGTTGCAGAATTTGCAACTTTACCGGCGGTGCTGATTGTTGCGAGTTTACTATCAACAATTGCAGCTGCTGGATCAACATCGGCATTGACAATAAGTGATGTTGATAATAATCCTGCACCACTATTATGCACAATGCCTGCGGTAGAGAATGGTGTAACAGTAAGCGTGCTACTTACTACTTCATCAGTCACACTAATTGCGCCGGCAGAGAAACCACCGCTTGCGGTACGTTTAACAATTGCGCTTGCGGTGTTAGCACTTGTAGCAGCATTAGCAAGTACAGTTGCGGCCGCAACATTGGCTGCAGTTTGTCCGCCAACAGTGCTTACTACCGTTGCTCCTTGTGTGCCAGTAACATCACCAACTAATGAACCAGAAAAGTTAGTTGAAGTTGTAGCATTTCCACTTAAACTTGCTGTAATTGTTCCGGCAGAGAAGTTACCTGATCCATCACGCACAACAATATCCCCTGCTATGTTTGAGCTGGAAATAGTTGCTAGTTTAGCATTACTTATTGTTGCATTTGCTATACTTCCATTAGTGATTGTTAAAGGAGTTATATCATTATTTACAATTAATGAACTAGAAAGATTTCCTGATGCATCATTATGCACAACACCTGCAGCAGTAAACGCATCAATAGAAACCGTTCCTCCCGATGATATTTTCATACGCTCAAGAGCATTGGTGCTCAACGATAAATTACCACTGTTTGCAGAAAGCCCTGCTGTTGTTGATCCGGTGAATATTAAAGATGGTGCGGCAGTTGATCCGGCAGGCAATTGTAATGTGCCAGTCATAGTATCACCGGATCTTGAAACTTTATTATTCAATTGTGTTTGAATAGCTGAGGTTACACCAGATAGATAACTAAGTTCGGTATTAGTTGTAACGCTTGAAATAAGTTCATTAGTGCTTGGATCAGTTTCAACAACTCTCCCTGTTGTTAATGTCCCAACAACCACATTGTTATCTGTTTTTAACACACCTGCTGCACTTCTATACAGATTGGTATCACCATCAAAAACAATTTGAGTTCCCGCAGTTGGCAGTTGTAATTGATTGTTAACACCATCAAGTTGCATTACCGTATATTCTGAGATTGCTGATTGTCCAACTGTATCACTGTTTTGATAATTAAATGAAAGTTCGGCCGATGTAGCATTTTTATTAATATCCCAACCGCGCAGCGCAGAGGTACCACCAACGGGAGAACCTGTGTCAGAAACCAAACGCATGCCTGCTATGTCAGTTCTATCAGTAGTAACAGCAGTAAAGTTTGCATTATCAAGCGATATAACAAATGCACTTGAAGGATTAGGTAATGGATTATTAAAACCTATTGCCTGTGTTGAATACAATGATGACTTATAATCAATTTGAGGATGAGTTGAATTATTTATAGCCGCCCGTACTAAGCTTGTATCTTGATCAGTAAATGATCCAATCTGAAGTGCATTGTTATCATCAAGATCAAAAAAAGCAAAAGTTACATTGGTAGGATCATTGACACTGATTTTACTACTTGATGCAGTACTTGCATTAAAGTTCAGCGATGCTGATCCTTGCTGTAAAATATCAGTAGAACAATTATGAATATTAAGTGCAGTAACTGATAATTGTGTTGATGAAGTATCGGTTGGTGAGCCAACTTTAAGCGCGGTAGTATAATACTTCATGCCACCGCCATTAAGATCAAGTGTTGCGCCATCAGAAATGTAAAGTGCTACTGATCCCGGCACGCTATTGATATCTTTGCCATTAAATTCACAACCAATTATTTCAGCGTAAGCACCTGCTCCGCTGATTTGTACATCAACATCGGATGATCCCGTTGCTATAGCAAAAGAACATCCGGTCAATGTCATATGAGATCCAAGTGTCTGTACAACATCATGGGTATTGAGTTTAAAGGTAACAGCAGCTGCATTCACGAGTGAATTATCACCAACAACTAATCCTGTTACACAGAGGGTAATTGACCCTCCATCAAGAACACACACCGATACAGCTCCTGAAACTGATACAGCTGTATTTGCCGGCGTGCCATAAAGTGAATCTGATCCTACAAATGTACAACTATTACATTCAGCAACAGTATCATTAACAATAAGCCCTGTTCCATTATTCATCAATATGCAGGTATCAAAAACATAACTGCTTGATGTGCCCGATACATTGGCGCCCGTTAAAAAACCTATTAATCGTACATTGCTTAATGTTGATAATGTTCCCGCAGTAAATACTACGCCTTGTGCCATCGGCGCAAAAGACATGAATGTGATATTTCCCATATATATCGTCTGATTGCTTGTTATAAAATCATTAGTCGGCGTATTGGGAATTAAGGTAACTGAAGCTGGCGAATCCCCAACAATAGAAATTGTTGCTGCTGTTATCGCAAGCGCTCCGGCACTATTATCTTCAATGTATGTTCCCGCACTGATAAAAATAGTTACAGGATCTGATGGTGTTGCAATGCTATTGGCTACACTAATTGCTTGAGACAGACTTGCATATGGTGCATCAAAAGAACCATCTCCCGTTAAATCATTGCCATACACAGTAACATAAATTACACGGCTTGTTGCAGGAAGAACCGTTCCACTTTCTGTAAACCATTCTAAATTAGTAGGAGTAATACCATTTGCTCGTAGTAATTGATGTGCCGTTGGCACCGTTGTTGGTAATGAAACGGTATAACTTGTTGGAATAACACTTTGAGCATTAATACCAACATATTGTCCACCAGCAGCATCTTGAAAGCGTACCTCATTTTGTGTAAGCATATTAAGCGTGCCAGTCATAGAGTCACCAGCTTTAAGAACGTTATTCGATGCACTACCTGTTAAATTTGAAGTTATTGTTGTAGCAAAGAAGTTACCCGATCCATCACGTTTTACAATAGTATTGAATGTATCAAGATTTGTTGCAGCATTTGCTAACACAGTAGCGGCAGCAACATTCGCTGCTGTTTGTCCGCCAACAAAGCTGACTACTGTTGCTCCCTGTGTGCCCGTAACATCACCTACAAGGGAACCAGTAAAATTAGTAGCGGTTGTAGCAGTTGTTGCACTTGTAGCTGTTGTCGCATTACCACTTAAACTTGCGGTGATAGTGCCGGCTGAAAAATTACCTGAACTATCACGAGCAACAATGGTGCTTGCGGTATTTGCACTGGTTGCTGTTGTTGCAGAGTTTGCAACTTTACCAGCACTGCTAATGGTTGCAAGTTTACTATCAGTTATTGCTGCAGTAGGACTAATATCACTATTAATAATAAGAGAGCTTGTCAGATTTCCTGAGGCATCATTATGAACTATGCCAGCAGCAGTAAATGCATCAATAGAAATAGCGCCACCAGAAGATATTTTCATTTGTTCTGTGCCGTTAGTGCTAAACGATAAATTACCACCACTTGCGGAAAGACCGCTTGTTGTGCTGCCAGTAAAGACCAACGATGGCAACGCTGTTGTACCTGCAGGTAACTGTAACGTTCCCGTCATCGTATCACCTGCTTTTGCAACCTTACTATTCAATTGCGTTTGCACTGCAGATGTTGTACCTGATAAATAACTGAGCTCAGTGTTGGTAACAATACTAGAGATGAGTTCATTAGTGCTTGAGTCACTCATAACAACTCTATTTGGCGTGAGCGTACCAACAATCAGATTATTATCCGTTTTTAAAACTCCTGCAGCATTTCTGTACAGGTTAGTATCGCCATCAAAAACAATTTTTGTTCCGGCAGTTGGTAATTGTAATTGATTGTTAACACCGTCAAGTTGCATCACCGTGTATTCTGAAATTAGTGCTTGTCCGACTGTATCACTGTTTTGATAGTTAAATGAAAGTTCGGCCGATGTAGCATTTTTATTAATATCCCAACCGCGCAGCGCAGAGGTACCACCAACAGGAGAGCCCGTATCAGAAACCAAACGCACGCCTGCACTATCAGTTCTATCAGTAGTAACAGCAGTAAGGTTTGCATTATCAAGCGATATAATAAATGCACTTGAAGGATTAGGTAATGGATTATTAAAACCTATTGCCTGAGTGGAATACAGAGATGATTTATATTGAATTTCAGGATGACTTGAATTGTTTATAGCAGCTTGTACCAAGCTTGTATCTTGATCAGTAAATGATCCAATAGTAAGAGAATTATTATCTTCTAAATCGGAAAAAGAAAGAGTAACATTAGTCGAATCATTTATCGATATTTTACTACTTGATGCAGTGCTTGCATTAAAGTTCAACGATGATGATCCTTGCTGTAAAATATCGGTGCTGCAGTTATGAATATTCAATGCGGTAGCTGATAGTTGTGTTGATGAGGTATCCGTTGGTGATCCAACTTCAAGTGCTGTGGTATAATATTTCATACCAACACCATTGAGATCAAGTATTGCACCATCCGATATATATAATGCAAGCGAACCAGGTACACTATTAATATCTTTGCCATTAAATTCACAACCAACTATTTCAGCATAGGTTCCTGCCCCACTGATTTGGACATCAATATCGGATGATCCCGTTGCTATTGCAAAAGAACATCCGGTCAATGTCATATGTGATGCCGCTGTTTGAATAACATCATAAGTGTTAAGTTTAAAAACAACAGCACTTGCATTGACTAATGCATTATTACCAACATCCAATCCTGTTACACACAAGGTAATGGAACCTCCATCAATAGCACACACTGATACAGCACCCGAAACTGATACAGCAGTATTAGCTGGGGTGCCATACAATGAATTTGACCCAATAAATATACAGCAATTACATTCACTTACCGTATCATTAACTACAAGTCCCGTTCCGTTATTAATAAATAAGCAGGTATCACAAAGATAACTACTTGATGTTCCCGATACATTTACACCCGTTAAAAAACCTATTATTCGTACATTGGTTAATGTTGATAATGTTCCCGCAGTGAATACTAAGCCTTGTGCCATCGGCGCAAAAGACATGAATGTGATATTTCCCATATATATTGTCTGATTGCTTGTTATAAAATCATTAGTCGGCGTATTGGGAATTAAGGTAACTGATGCCGGCGAGTCACCAATAATAGAAATTGTTGCTGCGGTGACCGCAAGAGCTCCGGCGCTGTTATCTTCAATATAGGTGCCTGCACTAATAAAAATAGTTACTGGATCTGATGGCGTTGCAATACCGTTTGCAACAGAAATTGCTTGTGCAAGACTTGCATAAGGCGCATCAAAAGAACCATCTCCCGTTAAATCATTACCATACACGGTAACATAAATTACACGGCTTGTTGCAGGGAGAACCGTTCCACTTTCTGTAAACCATTCTAAATTAGTAGGAGTAGTAGCATTTGCCCGTAGTATTTGATGTCCTATTGGCACTGTTGTTGGTAATGAAACGGTATAGCTTGTTGGAACAACACTTTGTGCATTAATACCAACATATTGCCCACCCGCAGCATCTGCAAAGCGAATAGCATTTTGCGTAAGCATATTGAGTGTACCAGTCATTGAATCACCAGCTTTAAGCACGTTATTTGATGCGCTACCAATCAAAGCGGCAGTAATGGTACCAGCAGAAAAATTACCTGATACATCACGCGAAACAATGGTGCTTGCAGCATTAGAATCTGTTGCATCTGTTGATAATGTGACATCATTAGCATTGTTGGTAACTACCATGTGAGGTCCAGCAGCAATTGTTTTAAAGTTAAGCGTAATGCCAGTTTTGCCTTGATATACTTGACCAGCTCCTGCACCTACATTTGCACCAGTTGTTTGACTAGGAAGCGAAAATTCTACAAACATTATTGGATTGGTATCAACAATTGCTGTTGGCGTGTTACAAAGCCAGCTTGATCCGGCATTAACCGTTCCCTCTAAAATTAGGACATAAGCTTCATCAGCAGTAGAACCTGTAGCAAAATCAGCTGGCCGCACCCAATTGCCAGCATGAGCGACCCATAAACCATTTTCTATCGGGTTTGTTTGCTCAACAAGAAGGACTCGATTGCCATCAACAAGCGTAATGCCATCAATTGTTTGTAATCCTGCTGGTGGCGATCCAATATCAGCTGTACTCACAACTACGGCTGGAGTTTTGGCAACAAGGCCTGTTGAAACAGCACTATCAACGTAACCTTTTGTTACTGCATCAGTAGCAAATGTTGGCGTTCCAAAAAGCGTGATCATATTTGTAGCAAAGTTTCCTGACCCATCGCGAACAACAATATCACCAGAAACATTAGAACTAGATATATTCGCTAATTTATCATTAGTTATTGTGCCGGCAGTAATATCAGTATCAACAATTAATGAACTTGATAATAATCCTGCTGAACTATTATGAACCACGCCAGCGGTGGTAAATGCATCAATGGTAACACCTGAAGAACCAACATTCATAATCTCGATGCCATTAGCATCGAATGACAGTGTATTTGCAACAGCAGCAGAGATACCGGTATTAGTGCTACCACTAAATTTAATAGAAGGACTTGCAGCAGTTCCTGCTGGCATGGTAAGTGATCCTGTCATAGTATCGCCAACTTTTAGCACATTTAAAGATGCACTACCTGTAACATTTCCTATTAAGTTTGCAGAAACAGTGCCCGCAGAGAAGTTACCTGATCCATCACGAGCAACAATGGTGCTTGCTGTATTACTGTTTGTTGCCGTTGTTGCAGAATTTGCAACTTTGCCCGCAGTGCTAATCGTTGCAAGTTTGCTATCAGTTATTCCTGCAGTATTACTAATATCAGTGTTGACAATTAATGATGTTGATAAGTTGCCAAATGAATCATTATGAACAATACCGGTGGTAGTAAACCCATCAATGGAAACAGAACCTGCAGAAGAAATTTTTAATCGTTCTGCCCCATTAGTACTGAATGATAAATTGTTAGTGCTTGCAGAAAGACCTGTTGTTGTACTGCCAGTAAACATGAGTGATGGCAATGCAGTTGTACCAGCCGGAAGTTGCAATGCACCCGTCATCGTATCGCCCGCTTTTGCTACTTTACTGTTTAATTGTGTCTGTACCGCAGAAGTTGTACCGGATAAATAACTAAGCTCAGTGTTAGTAACAACACTTGAAATAAGCTCATTAGTTACTGGATCGGTCATAACAACAGTTCCTGGTGTCAACGTGCCGACAATAAAATTATCATCTGTTTTTAAAACACTTGCTGCGCTTCTATACAAGTTGGTATCACCCCCAAAAACTATGTGCGTTGCCGCTGTTGGCAACTGCAACTGATTGTTAACGCCATCAAGCTGCATCACCGTATATTCTGAAATTAGTGCTTGCCCAACTGCATCACTATTTTGATAATTAAATGAAAGTTCAGCAGTAGAAGCATTTTTATTTACATCCCAACCGCGTAAAGCAGAAGTTCCGCCAACAGGAGAGCCTGTATCTGATACTAATCGTAAACCTGCACTATCAGTTCTATCAGTAGTAACGGCAGTAAAGTTTGCATTATCAAGTGATATTATAAATGAACTTGATGGATTTGATAATGGATTAACAAAGCCAATAGCTTGAGTAGCATATAAAGAAGATTTATATTGAATTTCAGGATGTGTTGTATTATTTATACCAGCTTGCACCAAACTTGTATCTTGATCAGAGAATGATCCAATCGTAAGAGCATTACTATCATCTAAGTCAAAAACAGAAAGAGATACATTAGTGGAATCATTTATACTGATTTTTTCATCTGCCGCGGCACTTGAAATAACATTTAAAAAAGTTGAACCCTGTTGTATAATATCATTAGTACAATTGCGAATAATAATCGATGAAGCAGTGAGTGCGGTTGCGCTAGTATCTGCTGGAAGACCAATCTGAATACCAGTCGTATAATTACTAATTGTGCTAGCATTTATATCCACAGAAGCGCTACCTGAGATAACCATACCAATACCTTCTGGTGCGCCACCAGCGCTGTCACCATTAAACTCACAGCCTATTATGTTAGCAGTAGTCCCTGCACCACTTATTTGTATATCAATATCTGCAGAACTATTGGTTAATTCAAACGTACATCCAGCAAGCGTTAAATATGATGCACCATCTTGTACAACATCAAAAGCATTAATTCTCAAACTAACGCTATTAATAGATGCAACTGCATTATTGGTGACATGAACACCCGTTGTACATACACCAATTACACCACCCGAGACTATAACATTAGCACCAGAGCCCGTTACAACAATACCTGTATTTGCAGCAGGACCTACAAGAGAAGGAGTACCAAAAAAAGTACTACTATTACATTCCACATGTACGTTATTAATAATAAGCGCAGTGGTATTTCCAATAAAAAGACAATTGTTAAAACCGTAGGAACTTGTTACACCACCGGTACAATCAACACCGACGAGAAAATTATATACATAGACATTTTCAAACACTGATAAATTTACTGCGGAAATAATAATACCCGTTGCTAAAGGAGCAAAAGACTCAAAGGTTATATCAATAATTTGTACGGGATTATTAATTAAAAGCAAATTATTTGCTGGTGTGTTTGGTATAATTATTACACCATTAGGGGAGTTCCCTACTATGGAAATGCCGTTAGCGGTTATTGTTAACGGTCCACTACTATTATCTTCTACGTATATGCCGGCGCTTATAAGAATATTAATAGGGTTAGCAGAAGATGCTATTGTATTAGCAACATTAATTGCTTTGGATAAACTTGCATATGGCGTGTCAAATGATCCATCTCCCGTAATATCATTGCCATATTTTGCAACATAAACAGTTTCACTGACAGCAGAAGGAACTGATCCACCTTGTGTAGCCCATTCCAAATTAGTTGGTGTAGTAGCATTCGCGCGCATAATTTGATGAGCTGTTGGAATTGTTGTTGGAAGCGAAAGAGTATAACTTGTTGGCACAGTGCTTTGTGCATTAATACCAACATAGTTTCCGCTTGCATCATTAAACTGCACTGAATTTTGCGTCAACATATTGAGAGCGCCAGTCATTGAATCACCGCTTTTTAGAACATTGAGCGATGCGCTGCCGGTAACATTTCCCGTTAAATTTGCCGTAATAGTGCCCGCAGAAAAATTACCTGATCCATTACGTTTTACAATGGTGTTGATAGTGTTAGCACTTGTTGCAGCATTAGCTAACACAGTGGCAGCAGCAATATTGGCTGCAGTTTGTCCACCAACAAAACTGACCACCGTTGCACCTTGTGTGCCAGTAACATCACCAAGCAATGGTCCAGTAAAACTGGTTGCTGTGGTAGCGGTTGTTGCTGATGTAGCAGTTGTCGCATTACCACTTAAACTTGCAGTGATAGTACCCGCAGAGAAATTACCTGATGCATCACGCGCAACAATAGTACTTGCAGTATTTGCACTAGTTGCTGTTGTGGCGGAATTAGCAACTTTACCTGCGGTGGTGATTGTTGCAAGTTTACTATCAGTTATTGCTGCAGTAGCAGATATATCAGTATTAACAATTAATGATGTTGATAAGTTACCAAATGAATCATTATGAACAACACCCGTTGTATTAAATCCATCAATTGAAACAACACCTGCAGAAGAAATTTTGAAACGTTCTGCTCCATTAGTGCTCAGTGATAAAGTGTTAGTGTTAGCAGAAAGGCCTGTTGTTGTACTGCCCGTAAACGTCAGCGATGGCAATGCGGTTGTACCAGCTGGCAATTGTAATGTTCCCGTCATAATATCACCAGACCGTGAAACTTTATTATTCAGTTGCGTTTGAATAGCAGAAGTTACGCCAGATAAATAACTGAGCTCAGTGTTGGTAACTACACTTGAAATGAGTTCATTAGTTGATGGATCTGTTATCACAACTCTATTTGGGGTGAGTGTGCCAACAATCAGATTGTTATCTGTTTTTAAAACATTTGCGGCGCTTCTGTATAAATTAGTATCGCCATCAAAAACAATTTTAGTTCCTGCGGTTGGTAATTGTAATTGATTATTTTCACCATCAAGCTGCATCACCGTGTATTGAGGAGTAATTCCTAATCCAATTGCATCGCTATTTTGATAGTTAAATGAAAGCTCTGCAGTAGATGAATTTTTATTAATATCCCAACCACGCAATGCAGAAGTTCCCCCAACAGGAGATCCGGTATCGGATACCAAACGAACACCTGCGATATCAGTTCTATCGGTAGTAATAGCAGTAAGATTTGCATTGTCTTGTGAAATAATAAATGACGTTGATGGATTCAATTGTGGATTAGTAAAACCTATTGCTTGTGTGGAATACAGTGACGATAAATAATTAATCGATGGGTTATTTATGTCTATATCCGCTTGTAATAAAGTTGTATCCATGTCACTTGCTGATCCAATAGTAAGAGCGCTATCGTTATCAAAATCAAAAAATGAAAGCGCTATATTAGTAGGATCATTTATGGTTATTTTGTTATTTGATGCGATGCTTGCATTAAAATTAAGTGTAGCTGTTCCCTGTTGAAGAATATCAGTACTGCAATTGGTAATAGTAAGACCTGAAGTAGAAAGTATTGTTGAGCTGGTATCGCTTGAAAGCCCAATTTGTACTCCTGTGACATAGTTTTTTATACTTCCGCTATTAATACTAACCATGGCATTGTTAGATACAAGAAGACATGTTCCTTCTGGTACTCCGAGTGCATTATTACCATTAAATTGACAGCCAATTATTTCTGCTATTGTTCCTGCGCCACTTATTTGCATGTCAACATCAGATGCTCCGTTAGTTAACACAAAACTGGAACCGGTTAACGTCATATGCGATGCGCCAGATTGTATAATATCAAAAATATTGAGCTGGAATGACATTGCGCTGATAGTCACGCTTGCATTACTATTAATAGAAAACCCTATATTACACTTTCCGCAAACACCACCATCAATAGTAAGACCTGCGCCGGATCCTGTTATACTTACACCAGTATTTGCTGCAGGACTTACAATTGAACTGGCACCAAAAAATGAACACCCAATAGCTTCTACGCGACAATTATTAATACTTAAATTTGTTGTATTGGCAAGAAATATACAGTTACTAAAACCATAAAGCTGTGTTGCTCCGCCAGAACACATTACACCTGTTTGGAAGTTTACCAATCGAGTGTTAGTTATGGTTGAAAAAACACCTGCAGTAAGTGTGATTCCTGTTGCAAGAGGAGAAGAAGACTGAAAAGTAACATCGGAAATTCTTAACGTATTATTTGATAGCAGAAAATTATTTGCTGGGGTAGAAGGCATAATTATTACAGAATTAGGAGAATCGCCCACAATTGAAATGCCATCAGTGTTTATCGTAAGAGGACCAGCACTATTGTTTTCTACATATATTCCAGCACTTATGCGAATGCATATTGGGTTAACACCACTTGCCATTGTATCGGCAACGCTGATTGCCTTTGCTAACGTTACATAAGGAGTATTAAATGATCCATCGCCTGTTATGTCATTGCCATATTTTGCAACATAGATAGTTTTGCTGAATGTAGGCGTAATTGATCCTCCTGTAGTAACCCATTCCAAATTGGTAGGAGTAGTTGCATTTGACTGTAAAAATTGATGTGCTGTTGGTACTATTGCCGGTAATGAAAGCGTATAGCTTGTTGGCACAACAGCTGGCGCTTGAAGGCCAACATAGTTAACACCAGGATCTTGAAACAACAGAAATGTTTGTATTACTTCATCAGTTAGTGATAAATGATCAACACATAAATTAGATATACAATCAGTTACCGACAAGTTTGTAATTGTTGCATTCGTAATAATTGAATCAGTAGAAGAAAAATTGGTTGCGGTTAATTGTGAAACAACGGAAGATACCGATCCCGTTGCTCCCGTAACGCCGGTTGGTCCAGTTACTCCGGTACTACCAGTAGCACCTATTAGACCCGTTGCCCCCGTTGTCCCTGCGCCAGTGGCACCAGTAGGCCCTGTTGCTCCAGTTACTCCGGTACCACCCATTGGGCCAGTAGCGCCAGTTGCCCCCGTTGTCCCTGCGCCAGTGGCACCAGTAGATCCTGTTGCTCCCGTTATTCCCACACCACTTGATCCAGTTGCACCCGTTGCCCCTGTTGTTCCTGTACCAGTAGATCCTGTTGCTCCAGTTGCACCAACTGCTCCAGTAGGACCAGTTGGCCCAGCAACACCAGTGATCCCGGTAACAGATCCACTAATTACCAAATCATTTACAGAAAGGGTGCCGTCAATTTTTACATTCTTTTTAAATTTTGCTGATTTACCAACTTGTAACTTCCCAGCAGCACTTATACCCTGTTGTGTTTTTATATGTTGGCCAAATGTGGATTTGCCAAGTACATTGATGTTGTTCTGAATAGTTGTAGTTGGCCGTCGTGTTAATGAACCATTAATAACATTGTCTATTATCTCATCGAGATCGGCCACTATTTTTTCTGCATATGCGGTATCTAATTGAGCATAATTTTTTTGTAAAAAAGTTTCGGCATATTCAAGCGTTTCAATCACCGCGTCATATTCTGCACAAGAAAATCCATCTTCAATATGCTTGCGTAATTCATGCAATAGTGAATCACTGTGTTCATCCAAATCACTCAACAAAGACACTATTTCTGCAATATTGCTGTACTCTTTGCTAAGATCTATGTATAAAGCATCTTGATTTTGAGTAATGATATCAGCTTCAAGTGTTGAAATTTGCGCAGTAATTTCTTGTGCTATTGCAGACCTGTCCGCCATAGCTTTAGCGACGGCGGGTAGTGGTAGCGGTGCAACTAACAAGGCAAAAGATAAAATAAAAGAACAATAACGAGATACATGTTTTATATGTTTCATAAAAAGACCTTTTTTTTAATACAATATTTCTGTTGAAACCATAAAAAAAATCCCCGCATTTAAGCAAGGCTTTTTTTTATTTATATAAACAAACAAACTATTGCTTTAACAACAGGTATTTTGTTTGTCTTTATTGATAAGAAAAATATCTGAAACAAAACAATATCGTTTTTTCTCAAAAAAAGGAGTCTCATGAAGCTTATTCATATGCCGCGCTTTTTTTCCCTTATTATATCCTTTGCCTTATTGGTGGGACCGCTGCCATTATCCGCCATACCACAAGAAACCATTGCACAACTTTCAACAATTGAAGCTGATATTATTGATCAAAATACTGATATTGTATACATAGATCTTAGCAAAGAGCACAGCAACATTGCAGAAATAGTGTCTTTGTTGAGTGATTTGGATGAAAATAATTATTCACCATTGCATGAATTACGCAAGCACATTGAAGATGGATTTTCTTATGCAGAATATAATGCGGTCATTGAAACACTTGAATATGCCGAAACTTTTTTACAAAAAAATTATACCCATTTAGATGATGCATACGCAGAAAAAATAGCGGCTGATCTTGATGAAGTAATAGACAATGTTAGCAATGGTTCATTAACACGACAACCAACTCAAATCATTCGTACAAACATTAATGTTCTTGGTAAAGCTACATTTCAAAAACATGTATTAACAAAACAAGGAATACACGCACTTGGTGCATTAAAAGTTAGTAAATCAGCAAAATTTAAAAAAAATGTAAAAATTGATGGCACGCTTTCTGTAACTGATTTAGCGGTAGCTAGTTGCATGGATAATTTATGCGTAAATAATCTTTCTGTTGTTGATTTGGTAATTAGTGGATCTGTCACTGGCATAACCGGCATTGCAGGTTCAACTGGTGCAACTGGTTCAACTGGTGCAACGGGACCTAGTGGTACAGGTACAATCGGCGCAACGGGCCCAAAGGTGCAACGGGTAGTACGGGAGCAACTGGTGCAATCGGAGCTACTGGTGTAGGAGCAACTGGCGTAACGGGTGCAATGGGTAGTACGGGAGCAGCTGGTGCTATAGGTGCAACTGGTAGTATGGGAGCAACTGGTGCAACCGGAGCTACTGGTGTAGGAACAACCGGCGCAGATGGTGCTACAGGTGCAACGGGTAGTACGGGAGCAACTGGTCTGACTGGTGCAACAGGAGCTACAGGTTCAGTGTCTTCAGTTGTTTCACAATTAACTGCAACCAATTTTTCTGCAACCGATGCAATTATAGGAAATCTTACGGTAAGCAATTGCGTTTCAAATTTATGCGTAAGCAGTTTATCAGTTACCAATGAGGTAATTACGGGTGATTTTTCAGTAATTGAAATGACTATTACGGGTACCGTTACCAATCCAACCGATGCTGCAACAAAAGCATATGTTGATGCCGTAGCTGGCGCTGGCCTTATGCCAAAAACACCAGCAATTGTTATAAGTACAACTGATATTGGATCTCCGCCAGCAGGCTTACAAACAATTGATGGTGTTACTCTTGTTGATGGTAATCGCGTACTTCTTAATGGACAAACAAATCCAGCAGAAAATGGTTTATGGGTTGCACATAGTGGCAATTGGACTCGCCCAGCAGATTTTGCTACGGGAAATCAAGCAGGTGAAGCATATGTTCTTATTCTGGAAGGAACTGTTTATACCGGTTCAAGTTGGTTGTGCAATACTCCCAATGCGGTGATTGATACCGATCCAATAATATTTACAGAATTTTCTCTTCCTACCAATATAGTAGGAGCAAACGTTGGTACCGGAACAGGTCAAATCTATCAAGGTAAAACAGGAAACACTCTTAATTTTAAAACGCTTCTTCAAGGTGATGCATATACAATTATTACTAACGATGCAAATGACGTATCACTCTCAACAAATGCAACAAGTGCAAATACACCAACTACTATTGTTGCTCGTGATGCTTCAGGTAACTTTGCTGCACAAAAATCAGTATGACTGATGGTGTTCATAGCGGAAATCTTATCCTAAGCACTGAACCAAGTACATCTTCAGCAGGTAATATCTTAAAAGGTTCAAGCAGCTTTATTCATGATTTTGGAACGAATAATACATTTGTTGGGATTAGCGCGGGTAACTTTACTACAAGTGGTTCAGGTGCAAATACAGGTATTGGTGCTAATGCTTTAACAGCAAATGGTACCGGAACAAATAACACCGCTATTGGTTATAATGCATTACTTGTGAACGTAATTGGTTTTTCTAATACCGGAGTTGGTTATAATGCGCTTGCTGCAAACATAACGAATGGCAGTACCGCTGTTGGTGCACTTGCACTTCAGGCAAACACAACCGGAGTATTTAACACCGCTGTTGGATATAGTGCATTGGCGGTGAACGCAACAGGTGTCAATAATACTGCTATTGGTTATAATGCGCTTGCCAATACAACCGGCGGAGCGGGTGCAAATACCGCCGTTGGTTCAACTGCACTTCAGGCAAACACAACAGGTATTGATAATACTGCTCTTGGTGCTGGTGCACTTGCATTAAACACAGTGGGTGCTGATAATACTGCTGTTGGGTGGCTTGCACTTCAAGTAAACACAACAGGTATTAATAATACTGCAATTGGTAGTGCCGCTCTGGGTCACAATACAATTGGTATCTCGAATACTGCTGTTGGCTTCTCTGCACTGAATGCAAATACTACAGGCAACAGTAATACTGCAATTGGTACTTCATCTCTTGGTGCAAATACCACAGGTCAAAATAATACTGCAGTTGGTGATCATGCACTCGCTCTTACTACAACAGGAACTGGCAATACCGCTATTGGTCAAGGCGCATTAGCGGTAAACACAACAGGAATTCAGAATACAGCTCTTGGTAATGGTACATTCGCTGCAGTTACAACAGGAGGTACTAATATTGCGATTGGCCACTTAGCAGGTGGTACACTCACCACAGGAAGTAGTAATATTTATATTGGTGTGAGTATGAATGCTCAATCCGCAAGTGAAAGCAATATTACGCGAATTGCTAATATTAGCGGTGTTAACGTTGGTGCTGTTCCGGCAGTCCTTGTTACTGCAACAGGTCAACTTGGTGTTAATACTTCAACAAGAAAAGTAAAACATGCTATTGAAGATATGAATGATGAATCAGCACGCATTCTTGATTTGCGTCCGGTAACATTTGTGTATAATAGCGATGCAACAGAAACAAAACAGTACGGTTTAATTGCAGAAGAAGTTGATGCACTATTCCCTGGGATTGTAGCAAGAAATAAAGATGGTGAAGTAGAAACAGTTCTGTATCATGTATTGCCAGTGCTTTTATTAAATGAAATGCAAAAGCAATACAATGAATTACTTAACCATAAAGCTCTTATTGCTCAACTTGAACAACAAGCACAAAATTTTGCTGAACGCCTTAATGCATTAGAAGTACATTAATATAATTAAACTGCTTTATACAACGAAATACCAGCTATCTGCTCAGATAGCTGGTATTTCGTTGTATAATTTTTTCTAAACGCCATAATGCTCGTAAATGACTAAATTGTGATGTAAACATGAATCATTAGGTGCTTGCTCTAACGCTTTAAGCACCGCTGCTTTACCTATTGCATACTCTCCCACATAGACAGCACATTGTCCTAAAATATCATAACGCAAATAATCATAGACTCTGTTTTCCACAAATAATCCATTATTTAATGGATATGGCAATTGAGCAGCACGTATTGCAAACAAATAAGCAATCTGATGTTGATTGTGACGAATGTAGTAGCACGCAATTCTAAAAAGTGGCTCTGCGCGAAACGGCAACATGGAATAAGCCTTTAAATAATAATCAACCGCATCTTCCTCCGTATAGTGCGAAACTACCTTACTTATTATATGACTCAGCTATAATATGCTCAATCGCACAACCTATTCGATACGCCGACAAATATTTTTCTTCACTTACTTCTCCCATCTCCAGTCTTTTTTGATAATAAAAAATAGCTTGTTCCCAATCATCCATAAATTGACATGTTTGCGCCAGATAAAACGATGTACGCATATTAGTTGGATCATCTTCTAAACTTTTTTTAAGCAATGCGTAATCACGAGCACAACGATCTTTTGATTTTTCTTGACCATACCGCTGTGGTTTATATTCAAAATAAACAGAATCAGAAACAATGCCACTTGCACTATCAGGTATTGATTCATGAACAACGCCCTTATAGCGAACATTATAACCTTGCCGTATAAGTCGAGGTACATAATTATTAATATTATCCTGAACCGTCAAAAGGTGCATCAAATAACAACTACCCGTACAATTTGGTGCGATATAATCTTTATGTATTTTACAAAAATCAATTAACTCCGAAACATTGTGCGTATACCATTCAGCATCAAGCATTAACAAAAAACTGTTATTAACAAAAATCTGCTCTGCTAAATCCAATGCTCTATTACGCGAAGTTGCAAAATCTACGAATGGTTCTTCCATAATATATGCGTGCTTAAGATCATGATCATTAAAATATTCACGTATCACCTGTTGTGTTCCATCCGTTGAACCAGTATCATACACCAAAAAACTCGTAAGTCCTGCATCAACAAAAGGCTTTAACGTAGGAATAATAACATCAGCTTCATTTTTAACCATGATAACAACGGTTAAAAGAAATTCATGTTCATCTTTAAAACAGGGATCATGTGCTGCTATACAGGGAAAAATGATAAAGAAACTACCTATGATAAAAAGAGAATTGAACCATTTCATGAAAAAAACCTCTTTTTTGTGAATAAAACAATAAAAGGAGGTTAGCAAAAAAGTCATAAAAAAACCACCGCATTGATAATTAAATCAATGCGGTGGAAAAAAGGAGAGTAGTAATGAAGCCTAAGTTAAGTTTTGTTTATCTCTGTCAGCCATTATTAATATTAAGAATAACCATTATATTAGAAAAGTCAAAGCAAATTTAATTAATTTATGTTGTTATCTTCAAAGAAAACAGATTTTATTCTCAATTAATATATATAAAAAAAACTATTCTGTCAAAAAAATCATCAAAAACGGACTTAATACCGCCCAAACAATTCACATAGAAATTATTTTATAATCAACAGATGAGGCAATTAAAGCGCTCTCCAGCGCACTATCGCGTCGAGGAGAGGTAAAAATGAGCTGACAATTAAGTTCAAAAAGGGCGGATAATAGGGCCTTGCCCCTTTCAATATCAAAATCAGTCATAAAATCATCCAAAAGAAAAATAATAGGGCCATTTTTTTGGGCAAGTTGCTTAATCTGGGCTATTTTAACCAACAAAACAATCATTTTTTGCTGCCCGCGAGAGGCATAAGCCCGGGACTTTTTACCTGCTAAAGTAATAGTAAAATCATCAACATGAGCGCCAAAAAGCGTTCTTTTAAACTGTGCTTCTAACCGCATGAGCTCTGTACTGTTTTTTTGCCAAAAGATATCAAAAGCGCAGTCGCTACCTTTTTTTGCATGATACACAAAAGAAAGAGATACATGTTCATCTATATACTGATGAAGCATTGTATTAACCTCTATCTCAAGCCATGATAAAAGTTGTTTCCGCATCTCTTGTACCTGAGATGTATACTCCCACAGTTTTTTAGTCCAAATGAAATATTCTTCTTGATCTATATGGTTATGCTGCAACAAAGCATTACGATTTTCTAAAACAACTCGATATTCACGCATTTTAGTAATAAATGTTGCATCATTCAATAATAATGCTTGATCAACAAAAGACCTTCGCTCTTCAGGACCATCTTGTATAAGCTTAAGATCATCTTCTGTCAGACTAACAACACGATAATAAGATAAAAGATCCTTATAAGATACCGTTGTTTTATTATCAACTTTAACCAAACGTTTATTGTTTGCAAACCCTATTTGAATCGTATGATCAACAAAATTGTCTTGTAAGCCATCGCGAATCAAAAATTTTACAAAAAATGAGTCTTTACCTAAAGCTATTAAATCACGAGAAAGATGCGTTCTGAATGAGCGCAAATAGCATCCATAATAAAGTGCTTCTAGCAAAGAAGTTTTACCTGTTCCATTAGGGCCACAAATCAAAACAATGCGACTATCAAGATCAATAGTAGTTTGGTCAAAACAGCGAAAATCTTTAAGATAAATAGTCGCCAACTGTAACTGTTTTAGCCCCATACTGCACTTCGCTTCATATGGGGGCCCCAATAAAGAACAATAAATTTAGAAATAAAAAATTGGGTTAACTTATTCATGCGTTTGAGCTACTGGCATCACCAAATAAAACATAGTATATTCACTTCCTTCAGTTGTACTTTGGGCATCAAAAATAATAGGCTTTGCTTTACCCTGTAAATAAAACTGTATTTGCTCACCAGGAAATACCTGTAATCCATTGAGCAAATAGGGAGCATAAAAGCGAATATCACAGTCAGAACCAGTAAAATCAAAAAGTGGTACTTCTTCTTCTAATGTACCAACTTCCTTATTATGCAAGGAAACTTTCAACTTTTCTGAACCAAATGCAAATGATGTTGCAATAAATTGCCCTGAAAGAAGACATGATGATCGACGAAGTGTTTTAATAAAATGAGAACGTTCAACACGTGCCGGAACAAAATCTTTTTTATCCAAAATTCCTGAATAAGCAGGAAATCCATCAACCAATAATTTAGAAAAAAAATTAAATGATTCACCGGAAAACACAAGTTGATTCCCACATAAACCAAGAAAAATAGCGGCATCATTACTGCTTTCTAAAATCTTTTTAACTTCAAAGACCGCTCTACGTGGCAACAGCCATTTACTTGATTCTTCTAATGTATAGGTAGGAGTTTGCACTTGAGCAAGACAATGCCCATCACTCGCGGTCATTTTTAATTCTGAATCAGATATTTCAAGCAATAACCCATTTAAGGAAGAATTGGCATTGTTTTGTGGGATTAAAAAAGCAACTTTATTAAAAAGTTCAAGTAAAAATGGCGCACTCAATTGCATTAGATTTTCAATGCGCTCTGGAAATGGTGGAAAGTTTTGAGCATCTTGAATGTTTAACACAACATTAACAAGTCCTGCTTTTACTACCAAAGATGTGTCGTCTAAAATAAAAGTAATATCACCTTCCAGCTCTTTTACCAAATCAAAAAGACGACGCCCTGAAACCAAAAACATACGCGGTTCATTTATATCGCATTCTTTGAGCGCATAACTTGCTTGCAAGCTAATTTCTAAATCAGTACTTTTTAAAACTAATTCTCTATGCCCTACATGAAACAAGATTGTTGTAGTAGCATCAAGTGTAGTACGTTTGGTGCAAATAGGTTGCATTGAAGATAAAATAGATAGCAATGGTTTTTGTTCTACGACAAATGTATTTTTCATTATAATCCTTATAAGATAGGCACTTTTTCCAGTATAACCTACGTTGAAAAAATAAAAAGCTTATGATTACAAAATCATTAACCCAGCTGAATTTTATGTTCCCAGGCTTGACAGTTATTCCACATCTTCAATGGGGCCCCCAATGAAAACAAAGTGAAAATTGGGGTAACAATCCTATGATCGAGGATGCTTTTTATCATATATTTTTCTCAATTGTGACGTTTCAACATGAGTATATACCTCTACCGTAGTAATCTCTTCATGTCCAAGTAAAACTTGTAATGAGCGCAAATCCACACCTTTTTCTAACATATGTGTTGCAAATGAGTGACGTAATTGATGGGGTGAAATCGCTCTCTTTATCCCAGTATTCTCGCATATTTTTTTTAAAATTACCCAACATGATTGTCGTGAAATTGGTTTTACTTTTTTTCCGTAGTATATAGGAAATAAATAAACAGAATTTTTCGTAAAAGTAGAAATGGTAGATGTCTGCATCTGAATATAATTATTCAACAATGTCATAACTGATTGAGGCAATGGTATCATGCGTTGTTTCCCACCTTTTCCTTCAATGGAAATAAACCGTGTATCAAAATGAATATCTGATATTTTAATACCAACAAGCTCACTAACTCGCATTCCTGATCCATAGAGCAAATAGATCATCATTGAATTTCGAATACCCAATGGTGATCTGTCTTTTTCTGAATAAACAAGAATGCGGGTAATTTCCTCTTGCGTAAGATAGGTAGGAAGACGTTTTTCAATTTTTGGAATATGTAACTCTTTTGTATTGTTTTTAATATCAAAATGGCTACTAAGATACGAAAAAAAAGTCTTTAATGTTGATATTTTACGCGCAATACTCCGCGCAGAAAGCTTAAGTCCATACAGGTGATGAACAAATTGCTTAAGTTCATCACCTGTAAGTTTTTCTAAAAAAATATTATTTTTTTCCAAAAACTCGATAAATTGATTTATATCTCTTTTATATGAAAAAAATGTGTTGGTTGAAACACGCTGCTCTGTGAGCAAATAAGCTTCAAACTTTGTCTGTATCTGCTTTGCATCCATACTCAATCCTTTTTTATATGAAAATTAATATGAACGAGCAACGAGCACGTCAGTTTTACTTGCTTGCTTACAATTAAAACATGTCTCAAAGGTACGACCTTCAATAATACAACGAATACTTGCCTTATAATTTTTCAGCTCAGTTTCACATTCAGGTTTTTCACACCAACTAGTTTGATAAAATGTCCCATCATTTTCTAATTTTGGTCCAAATTCAGCAAGACTATCACTTGAGTTACGCATGGCATCTACACGGGCTTGCGCTCGTTCAAACAACGTCGTTTGTATAGTTGTTAATAATGCGATAACTTCATGTGTAATATCTGATAATGGAATAAAGCGCTTACCAAGACCAATGCGGTCAACCACCACAGCCTGACTATTTTCTATATCTTTTGGTCCGAGCTCAATACGCACAGGAACCCCTTTAAGTTCCCACTTAAAGAATTTTGACCCAGGAGTTTTTCCTTCTTCATCATCTATGATGACGCGCACGTCATCTTTTTTAAGATCTTCCAATATTGTTCGCGCTGCCGCAATAATAGTTGAATTATCAATGCCAGCCTTGAAAATAGGAATAATAACCACCTGAATTGGTGCTATTTGAGGAGGAAGAACCAACCCTTTTTGATCGCCATGGGTCATTACAAGAGCGCCAATAAGGCGGGTCGTAACTGCCCAGCTCGTAAGAAATGGATATGCTTCTTTGCCATCTCTATCTTGGAATTTCATATCAAATGCATGAGCAAAAGTTTGAGAAATTAAATGAGATGTGCCCATTTGTAATGCTTTTCCATCAGGCATTATGCCTTCTATGGTGGTTGTAATATCGGCTCCGGCAAATCTTTCTTGTGCTGTTTTTGATCCTGCAATAACAGGAACAGCCAAATAATTCTGTACAAGTTTTACATATTCGGCAAGCATAGTATGCACTTCGGTCATAGCTTCGTCATGTGTTTCATGGGCGGTATGGCCTTCTTGCCAGAAAAATTCTGTTGTACGCAAAAAAGGACGCGAACGCATTTCCCAACGAACCACACTGCACCATTGATTAATTTTTAGCGGTAAATCGCGCCATGAATGTAGCCAACGAGCAAACATATAATGAATCATGGTTTCAGACGTTGGTCTAATTACCAAAGGCTCTTCCAGCTCTTTACCACCCGCATGGGTTACTACTGCCAACTCTGGTGCAAATCCAGCAACATGTTGCGCTTCACGTTTAAGAAATGATTCTGGAATAAGCAAAGGGAAAGAGGCATTTTGATGTCCGGTAGCTTTAATTCGTTCATCAAGAACATTTACAATGCGCTCCCAAATAGCCCAACCGTAGGGACGGACAACCATGCACCCTTTAACTGGAGAATGGTCAACCAATTCAGCATCATAGATAACTTCATTATACCAACCAGAGAAATCTTGATTTATATCAGGCAATTTTTTCATAAAAAAGCTCACTTAGCGGTTTAATATTTATTCATTTCATGGTAGAATTATATTATATAGGCTAAGACCGGTAAAATCTACCATAGAAATATAAGCGTTTGGTAGCATGTTAAGGCTTATTGCTACAATTAAGGGGGTAATTTCCATGAATATAAAAAATAATGTTCTTTTTCTTCTTGTGGTGACCTGTGCCTCAACAGACACTTTTGCCATACCTAAAACCATAACCCTATTTTCTCATGGCATAGCCGATACATGGAAACAAGTTCATGGATACGTCAAATCATACAAAAAAAATGATACAATATATCGCAATGATCGCTATCTTGTGCATACACCTTTTGTAACTTTTAACTATCCAGATGCAACAAATAAGTTCTATCGGGTCAATTATAATGAAACAAGCTTTGGGCAAGAAAATGAAATTGCTCGCCTTAATAAAGCTTATGAAGCGGCAATGTCTCGCTATAAAAATTGTGGTATTATCTTGTGTGGACTATCGCGCGGTGCAGCCAACATATTAATTTTTTCAGGATTATACGAACTTACCAATGTAAAAGCTTTAGTGATTGAATCGCCTTATTTTACCATGGGAGAGGTTATCGAAAGTATAATGATTAAAAAAAATCTTACCTGGCTACCTCTTTCATATGGTGAAACACTCGCGGAATTTATTTTTAAACGATACACCCGCTATGGTTATAGCCCAGCAAATTGTATCGAAAACATCTCAAAAGAGATCCCTATTTTCATCATTTGCTCCAAGCAAGACCGTCTTGTTCCCTTTTCAAGCTCAATTAATGTATACAAAAAATTAGTTGAATCTGGACATAAACATACCTATATTTTTATTGCCGATCATGGAAGGCATGCCGCAATATTACAAGGACCCGATGGCGAACAATACCAATGGGTTGTTAATGCATTTTATAAGAAATATAATCTTCCCCATTGCGCTGCTAGCGCTGCAAAAGGAAAATCTCTTCTTGCTCTTTGTCAACCAAAAATTGACTAAAAAAAACAATCTCTTTTCTCTCTGTTTTTTTAAAATTTTTCGACTTTAAAAAAAATATTTATTCATTCTGTTGATTTTACAAAGTAGTTTTTTGTACAATTGAAATTGAAGTAAGTATAGGGTTTTAGTCCAAACAAAAAAAGGAGTCGCTATGGTAGTCAAGAAGGCGAAAAAAGCTGTAGCCAAAAAAGCTACTGCTAAACGTAAACCAGCTGTGAAAAAAGCTGCTGCTAAACGTAAACCAGCTGCTAAAAAAGCTGCTGCTAAACGTAAACCAGCTGCTAAAAAAGCTGCTGCTAAACGTAAACCAGCTGCTAAAAAAGCTGCCGCTAAACGTAAACCGGCTGCGAAAAAAGCTGCTGCTAAACGTAAACCAGCTAAAAAAGCTGCTGCTAAACGTCGTAAACCAGCTGCTAAAAAAGCTGCTGCTAAGCGCAAACCAGCTAAAAAAGCCGCTGCTAAACGTCGTAAACCAGCTGCTAAAAAAGCTGCTGCACATCACGCAGGACACGTTGCTCACGCTGGTGCAGAACACGCAATGAAAAAACCTGCTAAACGTAGAATGACTGTAAGAAGATCTGTTGCGGCTAAAAAGCCTGAGTAATAGTTCTTTTTTATAGAATAATTCTTAACAAAATAGGTCTTACCTTCCGGCAAGACCTATTTTTTATATTTTTGTGTATATTTTATGAAATTTGAAGTAATTCAACATCAAAAATAAGATTAGCGTTTGCTGGAATAACTGCTCCAGCACCACGTGCACCATATCCCAAGTTTGATGGAATAAAAAGGCGACGTTTTTCACCAATTTTCATGGTCATAACACCTTCATCCCATCCTTGAATAACATGACCAATGCCGATATTAAAACTGAATGGTTTGCCACGATCAACACTGCTATCGAACTTTTTACCTGGCTCACCATTATTATTCAGCCAACCAGTATAATGAACGGTTACTAATTTGCCAACGCTTGGATTGGCGCCTGATCCTTCCTGCAAAATCTCATATTCTAAACCAGAAGCGGTTCTTGTATGTGTCATCTTTCTATTTCCTGACTGTGCTGCTTTGTTATTATTATCATTGTTTTTGATGTTAGTACAACTTACCAGTACAACAGCCGTTGCTGCCACCAATGAACAAACTACTACTAATTTCTTCATATCTTCTCCTTTTAAAAAACTTAATTGTAGGTAATTATAACAGGAGTTTTGATAGATTCAAAGTCCACGTTTTTTCCACCATTCATCAAAAAATTGCTGTATTAAGAAAATAAGGTCCTTCAAAAAGACCTTATTTTCTTTAATTAAAACTAATTTAACTATTTTTACTATTTTTTAGCACCATGCTTAATGAGCAAATTAACTATTGCATTGTCTCCTTGTTTACGAGCTAACATTAATGGAGTCATTTCTTCACCAGGCTTACCTGCATCTGCCATAGCAGATGGCCATTCGTATGCTAAAGCATTAGGATTAGCGTTATATTTTTCAAGTAATGTCTTTACTGCTAAAGCATTTCCTTGTTTTACTGCAACATAGAGTAATGGATAATCAAAGTTATAAGTTCTATACTCATTAACGTCAATAATCCCACGCATTGAATTAAGAATATTAAAAATTACTGGCCAATTAACTATAATTGGATCTTCTATTAACATTTCTCTTCCTGGCTCACCTCCATATCTCCGTACTCCTTCTTCAATTGCAACATCAATCAGTTTGTACACGTCAGGACGTTCTAATTCTCTTTGGCGCTCAATTTTTTTCCATTGCACAGCTTCTATTTTTCTGGCTTGCTCTCCTGTTATTCCTCCTGGATATGCAACGTCCGCATTAATGCTTGCAACAGCACTAAACACTATCATTCCTGATAGTAAATGTAACTTCTTCATAGAATTCTCCTCTTTTTGAACATTGAAGATATATTATTACAATTATAATAATAATTGACGGGGGGGGTAAAAAGCAATAGTCTTATATATATTTTTATTTTTTTAATATTTTACAATAGTATTTAAGCTTGTTAAATATAATGGATTACACTTATTGATCGTTCTTTCAATGTCAAAAGGGTCACCCCAGCCTTTTACAAAAAAAAAGTAAAATAACGGTAACTAGCAACTTTTTAAATTTAGACTACGCCTTTAATGCAAAATTATTGCTTCTGCAATATTACTTTTTATAGGCTAAAAAAAGTTTAAAATCCCAAACCAAATAATGGTATAAAGATACGTATGAAACTAAAATTTTTATTAAACATACTTATATTCTTGGTAGTTCAAACAAGCACCATGCAATCTACATTGACAATGGAAAATCAATCTCAATGCTATCAATGGGCGATTGTTGGCGCTGGATTGGCAGGAATTACTGCATTGGCAGTCTTAATTGATTCGGGAGTTGATCCTGCAACTATCGCTTGGATTGACCCTGAATTTAATGTTGGTAGAGTTGGAAAATATTACCGCAATGTTCCGGGTAATATAGCAACAAGTCGTATGATATTATACGTAAATAATTGTCCTTATTTTAAAGAAATTGCTTCTGCTTCTATAGACGCACTTTATGCATATAATCCCGAAGAATACCCACCCTTATACATAATTGCTGATCCTTTAAAGGATTTAACTACCTATTTGGCCAAAAAGGTTACACCAATAACAGACAGCATTACTTCACTTAATTATGATAATAACCATTGGGTTCTACAGGGCACTGATTACACAATAAATGCTCAAAAAGTTATTTTAGCCACTGGTGCGCATCCAAGACAACTCAATTATGATATATCAGAAATTCCTCTTGATGATGCAATCGACCAAAATAAATTAGCAACATATGTATCTTCTCGTGATCGTGTCGCAGTTTTTGGTGGTATGCACTCAGCAATTCTTATTTTAAAATATTTATCTGAATCCTCAGTTAAACAAATTATAAATTTCTATATAGATCCCTATTTTTATGACGCACCAGGTTTAGAAGGTACCACGGCACTGTGGGCAAAAAATGTACTTGAACAAGATCCACCAGGCAATCTTATTCGCATATTGAATACACCTGAAAACAGAAAAACCTTGTTACCTCTGTGCACCAAAGCTATTTATGCAATTGGATATGAACCAAACCCAATCCTTGTAAATGGATCATTAGATTTATCATTTGATGAAAACAGTGGCGTAATTGCGCAAGATTTATATGGAATTGGCATAGCTTTTCCACCTACAGGTATTATTAATGGTCACAAAATAGCTAAAAATGGCCTCCATGCCTATCTTGGTTACGCAAAAAGAGTAATACCGCAATGGATAGCCAATGAAAGAGGTTATGATAAGAATGCGATTGATGCTATAGACCCTTCTCTTCAAACTCAATTGGTTGTTTCTCATGAAAAAGATACAAACCAAGAATTACCATGGATATAGTTGCAAAGAAGTGCCACGTAACTTGCTCACCAAGAAAAACCCACCCAAGTAGTGCCGCAAATAATGGTGTCATGAAACCGGCAAATGATAAAAACGTTGGTGAATAGCGAGATAATAGATAGCCATATAAATTATAACAGATGATATTGGCGATAAGAATGAGCGCCATGCTATAGACCCCAAGCATTATTAAACTTTCACCAAATGTTCCGTAGTACGCAACCAATGTCTCACTGGTTACGGAAACATCTTTTATCATAGGCAACCCTTCTTTGCATAATGAAAGAATAAGAGCACAGATACCTCCTCCCAGCATTCCAATACCATTGATCATGATAAATGAGTATCCTTTATGAATAAGATCTTTCATTACTATCCAACCGTAAGCACTGGAGGTAACTGAGCCGATCAAAGCCACTTCATAGCAGGAAAGAAAACCAACATGCCATGCAAAAGCTTCTAATGGCGTTTGTGCAATCAAAATAGGGATAAATGCCAAAAATCCTATCGCAAGTCCGCATAGTTGACGATATGACAGTCGTTCTGCAAACAAAAAATAAGAAAAAAGAGCTGTAATAAACGGTGATAAATTATATAAAAGACATGCTTTTGCTGAAGTTACCTGCTCTAAAGCCCAAAACTCAAGGCAGTAGGAACAAAAAATATGAAATATGATAATAGAGAGAAAACTCGAATAATCTTTTGGGTTAATAGATAATCGCTTTTTTGCAAACATGGTGTAATACCAAAGCAGTAAACTGCCTCCAAGTATCATACGCACCCCGATGAACAAAAATGGCGGTACATATAACAGCGCCGCTTTACCAAGTGTAAAAGTACTCGCAAAAAGAAAATAAAGAAAAATAACAAGAACCATAATTTTTATGCTCTTAAAGTATAAATAAACAATTACTAAAACGGTGTTATTATATCACATCTGTTGCTTTTTTTAAATAAACTCTGCGATAGTGAATATGATTATGCGTATCTGTATTTAAAAAAACATAGTGAGAGAGAACGATATGAATAATTTAAAGAACATTTTTATAACGGCTATCTTGCTCAGTATTAGCCCAATTTTTAGCGCTCAAATAGCATATACGCAAGAGCCGACAACCATCACAGAACCACTTACAACAACTGATTCCATTGCAACTGCACCTCAAGACGAAGCTACTCCGATTACTTCCCCTGCTGCACAGGAGAAGGCTGTAATAGAAAAAACTGATCTCCAAAAGTGGAATGATCACCTGGATAAACTCAAAATTGCAACTGAACAATGGAATACCAACGATAATGTACCGCAAAGTGACTGGACAACAGAAGCAATTACCTATGCCAAAAATGCTCTTGAGTACGATAAAACAGTTGCTGAAACGTTAAAATCTGCTTTCTTTGATGCCATTAATGCAAAAATTGATCTTGAAAAAGGAAAATTTAGTGAAAAAACATTTGCGTTAATTACTGAATTTAATGAAGCCATTGAGGCAAAATTAAAAGCAATGGAAGATGCTGCAGTAGCAAAAGAAGCGGCAAAAAAAGCTGTACTTGAAGAACCAAAACCTGAACCAGTTGTTGAACAAGCTCCAGCGCCAGTAGAAACGTCTCCTGCGCCAGCAGCTGAAGAAATAACTCAATCACAAACAACTGCATCAACAAACGAACCCTCTCAGGACCTGCGTACAGAATGGGATAACCAACTTTATAAAATAGAAACTGAAGGAACAACGCTGAGCGATACTCAAAAGTTGTTGGGCAAAGCATATGAACTAGCGAGACAATTACTATCATCACAACTAAGTTACCCAGAAAATCTACAATTTGATTTTGAGGATGCTCTTACTGAACGAGCTTTTAATAAACGAGGAAGATATCCCAATTTATTTACAATCAATTTTAGTGATGCAATGGAAGTTTTTGCTGAAGCAACCGGTATTCCAATGCCAACATATGATCAACAAATTGATCAATTTGACCAAGAACAGCAACGCACAGCTGCAGAACGACAAGAAGTAGCGAAAAAAGAAAGAGAAAAAGAATTAAAAATTATAGCAGGTTTACAAAAGGCAGATATAACAGAAAGTAAAATGCAAGAGCTTAATCGGTTATTACAACAAAAAATAGCTGCTGCTGAACTGCAAACTCAGACTGAGGCAGCAAGAACTAAAGCTGAAACCGACGCAAAAATAGAACAACTGCGACAAGAATTAAAAATAGCCAAAGCGCACAAGGCTCCTGAAGCTCCACAAGGCATATTGGGAACTGCTATCGGAGCTGTGAAAAATGTTGCAAGTGCCGCAAGCACATGGTGGTACGGATCAAACACAGCTGAAGAGGATCAAAATCGACTGACAAAACTGAGAGAGATTCTTGCTGCTATGGCTTTAACAGATAAGGAAAAACAAAAAATAGAAATTGCTTGGAAAAATTTTATAGATAATTTACGTTCCGCTCCTCAATTATCGGATACAACTCATGCAGCATCCAATAACCAATGGATAATGACTATAGGGCAGGCATTGGAAATTCTCATCACGCAGTACCATATACTATCACTGAAAGATGCTCGTGATATTATAGAAAATATTGTTCAGCCATCTGATAACCGCACCCAAATTATAAAAGAAATGAGAAGATACCTCAAAGAAAAAGAGCAAAAAAATATTTCTGAAAAGCAACAACAAAAAGCAGGCATTTTAAAAGAAGAGCAACAAAAAAGAGAAACAAAAGAACAAAAATTACGTGCGCAACAACGCATTAAAGATGAAGAAAGTCGTAGAGAACAAGAAAAACAAAAACACTTATCAGCTATTAATTCTTATAATCAAGAAGAAAAACAATGGCATATATTTCTTACTCAGTTAGCTCAGAATAAACATGCAACAGCTCAAGAAAATAAGGTATCTACCACCGAGGCTATTAAAAAATCACAATCATTACTTAACCTTGCACATATCATTGCCCCAAAAGATAAAAAAAATAAATCTGCTTTAGCTCAAAAACTAAAATCAGAATTTACGAACGCTCTTTTAAAGCAACAAGAAAGTAACGAACCTGCAATAAACGTTCATCAGAATATGGACCATTTTAATAACGCAATTAATAAAATGATGGAATAACCCTTCGATACGTTTTTTAAGACAAAAACACTCAGGGCGAGCGGAAGAAATTTGCTTTCCCCCGATCGTCCTGAGTGTTCTTCGTAGCTTTTAGCGAAGAAGAATGTATCGAAGGATTAATCATCTTCGCTACCAACCTGCAATTCATTATCAATAATCATAACCCGTTGAATTTTAAGCGCTTTACCGCTTTGTGTATCAATTTCTATCCATGCACCACTCATCACAATGGGAACGGCTGTATCGGGAACAAATTTTACCGGCAAAGCGGTGAGAAAATTATGAATAATTGATTCTTTTTTCATACCAAGCATTGAATTGAATGATCCAGTCATACCAAGATCAGTAATATGCGCGGTTCCACCAGGCAGAATGCGTTCATCAGCGGTTTGAACATGCGTATGGGTACCAACAACGCCACTCACGCGACCATCAAGAAAAAATGACATCGCCATTTTTTCCGAAGTTGCCTCCGCATGAAAATCAACAAGAATAATATTTGTTTTTTCTCGTAGCGTTTCAACAATTGCATCCGCTTTGTAAAACGGACAATCGATTAACTCTTTCATAAACACACGGCCCTGTAAATTCACCACACCAATGCGGTGACCTTCCACCATAAATGATGTTACTCCAACGCCGGGGGTTGCTGCGGGAAAGTTTGCAGGACGCAATAGATCACTGTTTTCATCAAGGTAAGGGTAAATTTCTTTGTGTCTCCAAATATGATTACCGCTGGTGATAACATCAACGCCATTGTGTTTAAAAAAGCGCACATTTTTTGTGGTAATACCTCGACCATGTGCGCAATTTTCACCATTAACAATAACCGCATTAATGTTATGCGTTTTTTTTATCTTATCAATATGCTTTTGGAATATTGCGCGCCCAGCTGCACCAACAACATCTCCAATCATAAGTACTCGTAATGTATCCATACTTACCTTGCATACTCAATTGAACGTTTTTCACGAATGACATTAACCTTTATTTGACCAGGGAAGGTCATCTCTTGCTCGATTCTGCGAGCAAGATTATGAGCAAGTAAATTTGCTTGTTCATCATTAAGGCAATCTTCTTGAACAATAACACGTAATTCTCGGCCAGCTTGAACAGCGTAGGCTTTTTTTACACCGTCAAATGTTGCTGCTATTTCTTCAAGTTTTTCTAATCGCTTGATATACGCGGTTAATGTTTCTCTACGCGCACCAGGACGCGATGCTGAAATAGTATCAGCTATAACAACTATAATTGCATAAATTGATGCGAATGGAACTTCTTCATGATGGGCAGCAATAGCATTAACAACAATAGCATTTTCACCACAACGTTTTGCTATATCACCACCAATTGAAGCATGAGGGCCTTCTACTTCAGCGGTAACCGCTTTGCCAATATCATGTAATAAACCTGCACGTAAGGCCAATGAGCCATCGAGCCCCATTTCTTCTGCTATCATGCGAGCAAATACGCCTACTTCCTTACAATGCACTAAAACATTTTGGGAATAACTGGTTCTAAAATGAAGCTTTCCAAGTAACGTAATAATTTCTGGATGAATGCCCTGTAAATTGAATTCAAGTACCGTATTTTTACCATATTCTTGAATAATTTCTTCAATATCTTTTTCGCACTGAACAACAGTTTCTTCAATACGTGTTGGATTAATTCTACCGTCAACAATAAGCTTTTCCAAGGTACGAACAGCAACTTCACGGCGTATCGGATTAAAGCCAGATACGGTTATATCTGAAGATTCTCCAATAATGAACTCCATTCCGGTAGCCATTTCCAAAGATTTAATATTTCTACCTTCTTTTCCAATAATTCTTCCCTTCATCTCTTCATTAGGAAGATGAACTATCCCGGATAAATAAGGAGCAACAAGATCTGCTGTATATCGCTGCATAGCACTTACGACGATGCTAGTAGCTTTTTCTTTTGCTGTTTGACGCGCTTCTTCTTCAACTTTTTGTACATATTTCTGACTAGCAAGACGAACTTCAGATTCAATGGTGCCAAACAATGCATTTTTTGCATCATCTTTTGACATACCACTAATTTGTTCCAGCTTTATAATAAGATCGCTGTAAAGTGTCTTTACCTTGGTATCATTTATGCGAACAGCATCTTCAAGACGAGATAAATTGCGCTCTTTTTGCTGCAACTCAATACGTAAATCATCGAGTTGGACTTCACGTTTTTCTAAATGTTCAGATTTGGTATTTAATTTTGTTTGAAGACGATCAATTTCTATGCGTTCACGCTTGAGTTCTAATTCAAACTCTTTTCTTTTGTGATACATTTCATCTTTAATTTTTATTAAAGCTGCTTGCTTTTCAGCATCAATATCACGTTTTGAATTTTTCAAACGATCTTTAGAATCATTGAGTAAAAGTGAGGCTACTGCACTTTTTTTATATGCAAGCAACAAAAAAACCAGCGCAACAACAAAAGTTGCTACACTAGCACCTATAAAAAGAATAGACATGTCTATCATGGGCATTCCTAATGCTAAACAGGCATAACACCTGTAGCTTAATTAACAATAATAAAATTAGTGTCGCAAGCAGAATATGTTAGCTTACACTAATGGAATGCACACAACAAGGAGATTGGTTCAAACTAACATTGCTACATTCATTACACAAGCAGTTACCTACGTAATATTATAAATTTAACAATGATAGTTCTTGTTCAATATAATTTTTGAGAGCGACAACTTTCTGTTCGTTCTTACTATGTTCACGTTCGCAATGTAATAATCTGTCCGCGATACGTAATGCTGCCAGCACCGCTATCTTTTTTGCATCAGTAAGCGCAAAATGGTGACTAATTTCTTTCATAGAAGCATCTACCATTTCTGCTGCCTTCACTACCAATGCTTCAGATTGATCACTTGAAAGAACATAGTGCTCTTCAAAAATTTGTACCTTATAACTCTTTTTTTCATTCATCATAGTTGATTTTCATTCTCAACAATTGAATCAATACTTTTTATTAAATCATCAAGAACTGAACGAGTCATAGAGCGCTCTTCTGTAAGCTCTTGAACATGGCCAGTTTCTTTTTGGATTGATTTTTCTATTGCATTTAATTGGAAAGTTAATTGTGCATTACCTTCAAAAAGCGTATCATTTTCTGCTTTCAACCCAGCGAAATCGCTTTTTAATGAATCATACTTTGATTGTAAGGTAGCAAGTTGCTCTTTTGCATTTTTAACCGTTACAATCAAAGTTTTTATTTTTTCTTCTAAAACTAACACTGCTTCCATAAGTCTCCCCTTTTAAAACTTCATTCTTGGAAGTAGTCTAATGATTCACGTAAAGCATTGTCAAGAAAACTATTGTTTAGTTATCTCAACAATTTTAGAAAAGGCATTTGGCTCAAAAATTGATAATTGGCTGAGCATTTTTCTATTAAGCGCAACATTAGCAACTTTTAATCCATGTATAAACTTACTGTATGATGTTCCATGCGGACGTACAGACGCTGTAATACGAGAAATAAAAAGAGAGCGCATATCACGTTTGTACAGTTTTCTGCTTTTAAAAGCAAAAGCCCATGCACGCAACAGTGTTTCGTGTGCTCTTTTGAAAATATTTTTACGCTGGCCCCAAAAACCTTTGGCTTGACTAAGTAAGCGTTTGTGTCTTTTTTTCGTCGCCATCCCGCGTTTAACTCGTGACATCGTTAATTCCTAATTTAATTGTTATTTAAATATATTAATTTGGTAATAAAAGTTTAATTCTTGGCAAATCTGCCGCAGAAAAATACGTTGCTTGACGCAATTGTCTATTTGTTTTTGCACTAGCTCTTGTCATCAAGTGACGTCTATAAGCTTTGCCACGTTTAATTCTAACAACTTTTCCGCCTGTTTTTGAAAAACGTTTTTTTGCAGAAGAGTTAGTTTTCATTTTAATTTTGGTCATTTTTGCCATTGTTCATCCCTATATTGTGCTTATTTTAAATAATAAATACGCGACCACATTTTACCCATTTTTGAGTCTTGCTCTTGAACCAAATTATTCGCCCAATCATATTCCGCAAAACTGCTTTGTATTTTAGCAAAAAGTTCTGATCCACGCGTTTCTTTAGTTGTCATTTCCCGACCTCTAAAGGAAAGCGTTATTTTTACTCGCTTACCAGAGGTTAAAAACTGTACAGCTTGCTTGATTTTTGTTTGATAATCATGCTCGCCAATCTTGGGACTCATTTTTATTTCTTTTACTTGAATAACCTTTTGATGCTTTTTAGCTTCAATAGTTTTCTTTTTCTTTTCATAAAGCACTTTGCCAAAATCCATGATTTTAACAACAGGTATACCGTCTTTACCTGTTTGTGCTATTAATACGAGATCAAGTCCCGACTCTTCTGCTTGACGCAACGCCTGACTTCTACTTATAGTGCCGATATTTTCGCCATCTTGCGTTATAAGTTGAACATTTTCAGCACGAATTTGCTGATTAATTAACGGAGCGCCTTCTCTTTTGTCTTTCAACATATACCTTTTTTACCAATCAATGAGTTACTCAAATTCTGTAGTACTTTCTTTTATTTGAACATCAAATTCTGGAGCAGCAACCAAAACATGTTTTTCTGCATCAATTGCTTCCATAACTTTTACATAAACCACATCAAAGGCTTGAGGATTTTTCAAATACTGCAATACCTGATCCCTACCTTGAGCAATTTTTGTATCGTTAAATGCAAACCATGAACCAGACTGAATAATAATTTTAAAGTGTAAAGCTGCATCAAGAAGATCAAGTTCTCGACTAATACCTTCACTAAACAATAAGTCTAATTCAACTTGCTTAAATGGTGGAGCCACCTTGTTTTTTACAACACGAACTCTCACGCGATTACCAATATTTACATCATTTTTTTTAAGACTCGCTATTCTGCGAACATCAAGTCGTACTGATGCATAAAATTTTAATGCATTACCACCAGTTGTTGTTTCTTTATTTGCAAACGGCATAGCACCAATATTTTGGCGAATTTGATTAATAAAAATAAGTACGGTTTTTGATTTATGAATCACAGGGGTTAATTTACGTAAAGCTTGAGACATAAGTCTTGCTTGTAAGCCCATATGAGAATCACCCATGTCGCCTTCAAGTTCTGCCTTTGGTACAAGCGCAGCAACTGAATCAATAACAATAACATCAATAGCGCCTGATCGGATAAGCATTTCTGTAATATCAAGGGCTTGCTCACCATAATCAGGCTGGGAAATAATTAACTCATCGGCATTAATACCCAAGTTTTTTGCATAGGTAACATCTAACGCATGCTCAGCATCTATAAATGCACAAATACCGCCACGTTTTTGCGATTGAGCAATAACATGCATAGCCAATGTTGTCTTACCAGATGCTTCCGGTCCGAATATTTCAATAATTCTACCAACCGGTAATCCGCCTATTCCAATCGCACGATCAATAAGGATAGATCCTGTTGAAATAGCCTCTATATTATTGTTATTGGACTCTCCAAGTTTCATAACAGCACCACTACCATACTGCTTATCTATTTGGGAAAAAGTTACTTCAAGCATCTTTTTCTTCATAGACTGTTCGGTCTGAGTTTTCTCTTTTGCACGCTCTTCTGGAGCTGCAGGTGTTACTTTTATTTTCATTCTGAATATTCTTCGCCAGCTATAAGTATTGACTCGTTAGTTTCTATTGTAGCATTTCTATGCAAAGAAGCAACAAAGCTCTCTACTTGTGCCTTCATACGACTAGGCTCAGCATGAGATTTTACCTCTTTTTGTGCGGCAAGAAGGTCATTTTGACTGTATTCCTCAATAGTATCCACTTTTATCAAAAAGCTCGTTCTATCGCCATTATGAACCAAAATAGTACCTTTTTTATCAAGGCTAAGCATTGCTCTCGCCGGGAGGCCCTTTTTGTCGAGCTCTTGCATTTTTTTGCTATCACTTGGCTGAATAAGGCCAATATGATGTAATGTAGCATTGTACTTCTTAGCAATAGCATCAAAAGAAGTTTCAGTTGCAGCCTCTTGCGCTTCTTGCACCATGTTTATCATTGCTGCATGCGCACGCTCTTGGCAAAGATCTTCCTTAACTACGTCCTTAATAGAGTTAAACTCTGGGAGATTGCGCTCTGCAATATTTGTTAACAAAACAGCTATACCTGTTTCATTTTCTACAAAAAACGCATATTCTCCTTTTTTTAGTCCAAACAGCTCTTGTGAAAGGAGTGTATCATTTTTAATAATACCCAAAGCAATCTCTTTTTTACCTGCTTTTTGGGCAATAAATGATTCTACTTGCCTAGAATCACCTTTGAGAGCCACCGCTTTTAAATCTTTCACAAAGTTTTTCTTAAACTGTTTTTCCATCAAAATATCTTTTATCTCATTTTTAACGGAAAGCAACGGTTTATAGGTACGCGGAATACGTTTAACAAGCCGTATAATTACTTTTTCACCCTTTGTATCTATCACTGATGAAATATCGCCAACATTGTGTAACAGGAATGCCTCTTTTTCAAAAGCTCCTTTTCTTTCACCGCGTGTAAAAGGCTCAACCGATTCCCATTTTTTTGCCCAAGGTGAAGATGGATTATTTTCTATCTCTTCCTTTACCATTTCAAGCGATAAATCAGGGTAATTGGATAACTGTTTTTCAGTAATTTGTTGTACATGAATTTTGATAGGATCAAGCACGTACTTGCTTACTTTATTATCTTCATAATACTGACTAATGTGTTCTTCAGAAATAGGTGCACCATAATTTTTTGCATTAAACTTCCAAACTATTCCATCACGCTTTTCTGCTACCCAATAACGACGACGTTGATTATTTTCTTTGGTATAAAAAGCAAGAGCATCTTCATCGCTGACTCCTTTTTTCTTTTCTGCTGCTAAAAACGAATCTAATGAAAATGCAAGATATGAAAATTCTTTACCAAGATTTTGCGCTATAAATGTTTGTTCAATATCAAACAAAGGAACATAGCATGAAGATGCAATAAACTGCATAGCCTGCAATTGAGCGAGGCTCTGCTCTACCTTGCTTTCAAAATCGCGAATAGACATACCTTTATGTTTTAAAAACATTTTCAGCTTTTCAGAATCTAATGCACCCGAAACATCAAAAAGAAATGGAGGTAAAATTCTTTGCAAATGACGACGTGCAAACTGTGCATCATTAATACTTTCAGCAATATAATCGGAATGAATTTCTATTCCCAAAGATTCAACAAACTGACGTAATAATGATGTTTTAACCAATACCTCAAATGCTAATGCTTTTGGATCGGTTGGCCAATTCATCGCCTGCATCAAAAGATCTGCATATTGACCGTATTGAGCACGAATTTGCGCAATAAACTCACTTTGTTCAGCAATTTCTTGGGCAAATTCTTTATATGATACCTTTTCACGATTAACTTTCATTGCCCATGTAGAAATTCCTCCTTCATGCCTCAATAACGAAGGTATCGAAACCATACCAAGAGCCATAACAAGCACGATAAAAATGGCAATATATCGAAATGTTGATTGTTTAAACTGGTTGCGAATAGTGATAATCATACTGTATACCTTTCTTTGAGATCTTTTTTTATTGTTCAAAAAAATTTAACAAACGCGAATACAAGCGTCTTTGATATTTTCTTCTTTTGCAAGTCTATCAACCAAAGCAGATAAATCATCTTTATTAGAATATTGGGCGGTTACCACCTGATACCAATAAGAAGTATTCCCTTTTACTGTTTTACTCATACGTTTTTTCACATCTGTTTCAATACCTTTTGCTGCAAGCTTTTTTACAAAGAGCTGCGCTGCTTTTTCTGTTCCAAATCCTATAAGCTGGGCATAATAACGTGTGTCCCCTGTACTATTTAATTGAGAACTAACCTCTTGCTGAACAAAAGCAGGCTCATTAAAACTTACTAACTGAGATGGCGCATTGGAATCATCCTCACTGGTTACCAACAACATATCTTTTGTTGGCTGCTGATCTTCTTGAGGCGTACACAGTACCGTTGTATAAATTTTGTCCGCAAAAGCTTCTTGCTGCAACTTTTCGGTAAATTGCTCAACTGACTTTTTCTTACCTAAAAAATATCCTGCCATAAAAACAGAAAATCCCAACAGCAAGCATACAGCTACAACAATGCTCAGTTGTCTGTTAGGTACAAAAAGTCCTTCATTATCTAAACAATGACACATTTTACTGCCATTATTTTCGACTAATGTTTTTTTAAAAGAATCTTCCCATTTACTCATATTTTTTTACCTATTATAGGTGACAATCGTTTTAATAGTTCATTAATATATAAATGAATTTCTACATTCGTCAAGTTCACTGTTTCAAGACACCCAATGCAGCTACCAGTATACTGATTTTCTTTTTTTATTTCACGTTCTAACTTGCGCCAAAAAGTAAATTGTCTTTTTGCATATTGCCTTGTTTGCCCGCTTATCTTATCGACCATAGCTAAAAACGTTTCGTCAGTTTTTTCACCTGATAAATAATCAAAAATTTCACTATACCCAATAATGTTTTTATGTTGAATAAATTGTTTCCAGGGAGTGTGCTCAAGAGCTTTTGTCTCCTCAACCCATCCGCACGCAAACATTTCAAGAACACGCTGATTGATACGCTCTTTTAACTCTTGGCGATCTCGCTCCAAAAACATTATTAAAAAATCTGCTTCAGGTTTATAAACAGGAACATATGAAGAAGGCAATTTTCCTGTTGCATGCCAAATACTCAATGCACGTTTAATGCGATACTCATCAGCCTTATCAATGCGTAACGCTCTTTGAGGATCAAGCTTATAAAGCTCTTGCCACAAATCAGTCTTTGATTTATAAAATGGTGTTATATCAACATCTTTTATAGCAGCTTGTGGTGGAAATAACAGTGAATGAACATAAAACCCGCTCCCTCCAACCAGAACAGGAAGGCGCCCGCGTTGCGTGATTTCTTCTACTTTTTTATACAATATTGTTCGATACTCAGCAGCCGTATAATTGACAGGTGTATCAATGATATCAAAAAGATGATGAGGAACAGGACTGTTTTTCCAATCAGGTTTAGCAGTGCCAATAGAGAGGGGGGTATAAAATTGACCAATATCCATGTTAATGATTTCAGCAGGAACTATGTCAGCAATAGCAAGCGCTATATCTGTTTTGCCAACACCTGTTGGGCCGTAGAGAATTAACATAAATGGTTGTTTTTTTAATCTGTTCTTCATAATACTATAAGCATACACGAAAGTTACTCTCTCGGTAACCTCATATATGCTTATATACATATTATTTCTAACGAACTAAGGCTGATTCGTTGGTTTGTTTTACTTTGTATCCAACTAATTCTTTTAATTGTTGAGCCGCATCGGCAACATCTACTTTTGTGACTATTGCAATTTCTTCAATAAGAAGTCTTTCTGTTTGCTGTAATAAGCTTTTTTCACCGAATGAAAGCTCTTTGTTACCTTCGATATGCCTAAGATCTCTATAAATTGCACACAATTCCAAGAGATTCCCACTGCGAAGTTTTCCTTGATACTCTTTATTGCGCTTGTTCCAATTACTGACTGCAGCATCAAGCTGCTTTGCCATCACCGGTTGCGACAATAATTTAAAAATATCATTTATATATTCAGCGGAACTGAGAGGTCTAATTCCTACAGCGCTTGCATTATCTGTCGGAACAAGAATAGTCATGTCTTTATTAAGAAATCGTAACTCAAAAAATTGTAATGATTTGCCTGCGATCTTTTTTTCAATAACACAGCTAATAATAGCCACCCCATGACCCGGATAAACAACTTTCTCATTGCGAGCAAACATATTCTACCCTTTCACAAAAAGGTAAAGCTTCTCGCAAGAACAGCTTTTTTACACCGATAATAATCGTAACATAAATTCGTAAAACAATTAAGTCCCAATATTTTTATGTTAAAAATAGGTTCTTAAGAAATGGTGCAATCAAACAAACGCCGCACAACATCGTTCTCTTCTTCTCTTTCATTTTCGATTTCTTTGCCAGACCTCGCGCCATAGTTCTCCAACAACAGGACAACTTTATCATATTCAGGATCTTCTTGCGCTTTATCTAACATTTTATCCAGCAACCTAATGGGTATTATGTTACCGCAATCATCAGTATAACTACCCAACTCATAATTAAGATTATAATGATTAGGATTATCCAACAATGCTTCTAACGCTTTAATACTTTTTTTAACACATGCTCGCTCTAAAAGTTTTTCATTAAGTAAAATATTAGCATCATTAAAATGAACAATTATTTCAGTAAAATTGGAATCATCATAAATAGCATCAATTAATACTTTCATACATTTTCCGTGATCACAATCAACTGCTATTTTAAGAGCTTTTTCTACATTTTTTCTATCCGTCTCTCTAGACTCACTCACTATATCGCTGCTTCCTACAAGACAAGCCATAAGCAGCTCTGTAGGCTTACATTGATCGTGAACTGAATTTGTAATAGTATATGATTCCAACAATTGCCATAATTGTTCATCACCAGTATGGTCAGTAACACAACACATATCTAATACTTCATGTTGATCTTGAGAGCTATCAATAGAATAATAAAGATGATGACTTTTAGTGCAGGGCAAACTATTCTTTAAACAACCAAGAATAGTACTCTTCTTTAAAATATTTTCCACTCCTGCATAATTCCCAACATAAGCAGCATTCAAAAGAATACGAATCATGCGTGAATGATCAACATGACAAAAATCATTGCTAAAAATATCCGGTGACTTTATCGATCCTTTGATATACCAATTTCTGTTTGTTTTTTGAAAGTTATTTTTATTATCTGAATGTTTAAAAACTATGAACTGCGTTTCAGGTATTAATTCAGTAAAGTAACTAAACGTTACTCCTGATTTTAGAGACGGAAACCAATTCATACCAAAAGATTGCTGACTAAAGAATAAAATACTTACTACAATGCGTGCCGTTAAAAATGATATTTTCATATTATTCCATGTAATAATTATTGCAATGCACATTATGGCTTTTTATAATACCATTTTTCATAAATAATTCAATAAGACAAATAAGCTCATTGTCTTTCATGAATACACTCAAAAAAATAGCACATAAAAACAGCGTGAAACAAGAAGATTTAGTTAACTGTCATGCAACAAGTCAAAAAGTTATATTTTTAAACCAGCAGGCATTTTGACTGTTATTTCTAAAGCTTTAAAACCAAACAGTTCAATTTGGAGCTCTTTTTTTTCAATTTTTTTCAGAGCTGTCCAAGTAGCATTTACTGCAATCAGAACGCCATAACTCTCTGCATAAAGACAAGGAGACGATATTCCACAATGTGCTACTTCAAAATCTCTAAGCGCGCGTGATGTATCAGCGGATATTTCTTGAGCAAGTTTAAATTTTGTATATGCAGGATGCAGTTTTATATTTTCTGATTCAATAGTAGTACAAGCCGTTATTCCATTAAGAATAGAAGATTCTATAGTAGCGTGTCCTTTGGCCGCATGGGTCATTTCATGATGCATCATATGTTTTATACAGTCCTGGCTTTGGTGAGCAAGACTTGGATTAAAACCAATAAAACAAGGTTTGTTTTTTTGATAGTCCCATAATTTTTGTGTTGGATTTTTATCAAGTTTATCCATAATGTCAAAATCTGTTAATGATTTATCTACCAAGTTAACAATTGATTTGGGAGCCCTCAATTCAGCACTAGCTATTTCCCAATGTTTTTGATCAAGAAACCCAACATTAAAGGCTGTTGGATTACATTCATTTTCTTGTATTGCATCTGTTAATGCGTTTGCCAAATTTACTGGCAAATCAGGATTCCACGCTGTGGTATTCCATTGCTCCCTCAGTGTGGCAGTATCAAATTTATTTCTCGTTTCTAGCTCCAACATAAAGAGACGCCATAGTTTTGAATGAGGATCAATACCATACGCTTGTCGCAACTCATTTTGTGTATTAACTTCATGCGCAACAAGGAGTGCATTAATTTTATTAAATTGATCATGAATGTAGCATTTTGCTCTACCGATCGGTAAGGAACAAAGAATTTCGACTATTTTATTGTGCAATAAATTTCTACTGCTTTGTTGTTGAAGATCGGCTGTTTTCAAAATTGCCAATCTTTCATAAATGGGCAACTTCTGTGCATCGCCATTGAGAATGTCAATATTTAAAGATGGCATTAATTCATCATAAAATTGATCCAAATCGTTTAACATGGCGATGATTATATCATTTTTTGATTTTATACGTTTCATGCCAAACGCTAAAAACTGCCATGATAACAAAAATATAATACTTATACCAAGTACGGATTTATGCACCAAAATCCTAGCAAGTAATAGTTTGAACTGAAACTAACAAAAGATTTTTTTCATTACAAGTAATTTATTTTTGTTTTTTTTCAATTTTTTTAAGCACATCAATCATCAGCGTTTTACTATCATTGCAAGTTACAGGCCTCTGTGGATACTGAAAATGGGTGGCTGAAATCATTATAATCTTCATCTTCATCATACCCCATCTCTTGCAAAGTCTTACCACCAAGTTCTTTGTATAATGCAATATATTCTGCAATGTTAGGAATATCTGTTTGTTTGCATATTTCATCCAAAGTTGTTGTATTGATACCTCCATATGCACGACCCAAATGAACATTCTTCAAGCAACCATAAACGTTATTTTGTACCAATGCCTTAAATGCTTGTTTTTTTTGCTTCTTCATCGCCATAAATAATAATTCCAGATGAATCTCTTGATTAGGTTCTTTTTTATTTTTTAGAAACGATAATACTTTGATACAGTGTGGATTATCGTTGTACATTGCTATATAGAAACAATCAAGTATAAGCGCATATGTTGTACATAAACGATGCATTTCAACATTATCAACTTTTTCGCTCACAGAGTACTTTAATCGATCATTACTGTATTCAACTACCTTGCCATCAACAACTACATCAAGCTCTTGTTTGACTTTATCACTATCACCGTCAAAACAGGCCATAAACAAAGGAAAAAAGACAACCCCATTTTTATGTGCATTCGATGCCAAATCCAACTCTTCAAATTTCTTAGGAGTTCCCTTTTTCCAATTATTGTTACCCAAATGCAATTTTTGAATAACAAACATATCACTAAGGCGAAAGCTCGTTTCTTCACTAATATCATAATCAAAATTACGTTGATTAGTACGATTAAGAATATTGCTCATCACCTCAATATTCTCATTCCATGCAGCATGCATCATAACATAAGACCAATCATCTTGACTTGGATGGAATGATTCATCATTGATAAGTTGATACATGTTAGGAGCTTGTTTGGTTCCAATTTTATGCCATGATTTACAACTATTTTTTAATTGATTTTTTATAGATGGGCACGCAACAACAAAAATGTGGCGTCGAATATCTTCTGAGAACTTTTGTATATTAAACTGTTCTGTATTGTGAATCGTTAACATACTAAAAGATATAGTGTTACTCAGCAGTACGAGTGATAGAGCACTTATTTTTAACGCAAATGGTTGCATACACATTCCCAACTATTAACCGTAGTTATAGATTATTTTCTCTTAGAGTCTATTCCTAAACTAATTTTTTCCTGCGCTCGCCCTGACCCTTCGACAAGCTCAGGAGTAAACACCCGCCTGGCCTCCGAAGCCTCGGCGAAGGACGGCTTGAAGGGTTTTCTTCGAGCGCTCAGGGATATCCTTCGACAGGCTCAGGACGAGCGCGGGAAGGAAATTTAATATTAGGGATAGGTTCTTAAGAAGTATGCATTATTTATAAAAGAATTCAATTGGCAAAAGATAGATTAATTGAGAAGCTCTCAGTATTATAACAACAAAAACGCTTTAGAATTTTGTTGTTCTCTTTTCTCAATCTCTGCAAGCAGTTCGAAATTAGTGTTAATCATACGTAAAGCGCCATAGCTATCGGGATAAAGACTATCAACTCCCATTATACACTGAGCTGCTTTTATATCTTTTAAGGCAGGCAATACATCGGCAGCATTTTCATGCGTTTTTACATATTGTGCATAAGCCGGATGTAACATTATCTGGTCAATAGTAACGTTCGGGTTATTCCTGATTATACTTCCTACAAGAGACTTTCTTTTCCCATCATCTCCCTCTACAGCATGCCTTACTTCGTGCTTTACTGTCTGCAACAAATACGCATCATCTTTATCAGCAAGTATTGGGTGATAACTGAAGCGAGCTGGAGCATCTTTTTTATATCCAAACACTGTTTTTGCTGGATTTTTTTTAGATTCTTCAAGACTTATCGATCTATCCACCGAAATACATAGTGATTGAGGAGCACAAAAAGTAGCATCAGCTACATTTAAATATTTATCCTGAAGAATTTTTACATCAAATGCCGTCGACTCTAGTCCATTTTCTTGCATCTCATCTCTTAACAACTGAGCAAATTTTATGGGCACATGAGAACACCATGTTGTATCATTCCTTGGCTGGCGCATTGATTCCAGATCAAACGCAGCTTTATCGTTTATTTGCTTCTCTTGCATGTACCATTGGTTTGAATAAGGATCAATATTATAAGCTTGTAACAATTGATTTTGTGCATCAATTTTATCCTGACGAAGTTGTGCGCATATTTTGTTATGCTCAGCTTCAATCCAACGCTTAGCTTCATCGCTTGTCATCATGTGATTTTTAAGAATTATTGATCTTTTTGCCTGTACTTCATCTATATTTTTTAGTTTTGGCTGAATAATTTTATTAAATAGAGCAAATTTACTCAGTACCGGAAGCTGATCAACGGTAACGTTTGGTATTGTTACTTTGTTAAGCATTTCTGTTAAATTTAAGGATGGCATTGAATATGCGAATGCTTCATCCAAATATTTCTGAGTATAATTTATAGTAGGCCTTACGTTTCTACGTATACTGAATGCCTCAACAGCTTCTCTTGTACGCTTCATACCAAACAACACAGTATTACTGAACAATACAAGCGATATAACACTTATTTTTACAATTAATTGATACATAACATCTCCTTTGTAGTTACTCAAGTCCTTGAGAAGGATAGATTTGCAAAACGACGCACACGAATTTCTTCATCATCTGTCAATCTAATATCTCGCCGAGGGAGTTTCTTCAAAATATCTCCAATGGAATCCATCTTATGTAATTCTTCAGTCGTCATTCCACCATTATCTCTATAAACTCTCATATTATCTTTATCAAAATTTTTATCTTTAATCATTCGATCTAAGTTGGTGCGGGTCTGAACCTCAGGCTCATGTTGATATTTCCACTTAAGCATATTGCATTTACAAGGATCTATTTGAGATATAAGCTCAAAAGCTTCTTTGTTATTTGCAGCCAAAGATAATAACTCATAAGAAAGAACAATTACTTCATCCTGAGCAATACCCCCTTGCTGTCGTAATAAATTCAACTTTAGCAATAAACATTCAAGAGCATTATTTTTTTTATGGGGAGAACTTATAGAAGCCATAATAGATATACAAACATCTATATGCTCGGAAATAGACATACAAACATCTCTATGTTCGGAACTATTTTCCAACTCTTTTGATACATCTTCATCATCACCAAACAGCGTTGCATTCATGAGAGGGCTTTTAAAATTGTATATACTAAATTCAGGTATAACTCTTAGTTTTAGTCGCATCTTGGGATTTGATTTTAATCGCTTCTGGAAAAATTCATTATGAGCACTATCAAATCTTCTGTTTCCAAGTTCTTCTATTTCTTTTTCATTACCAATAAATTGCACATCAGGGTTTGCGTAAAAATATTTCTTATAAGGACTTACGATAAGAAGGTCAATTATTCTATCTTCCTCTATAAAAACAGGTGACATATCAACCACAATTACTGGTACATAGTGGGAGCGTAAAAAATTCAACACAAATTGTGGATCTTGATTTTTATAAAGAATTTCTAGATTACGTCTACCAACTTCTTCAATAGTCATTCCACCATTCTTTTTATAAATTTTAATATTTTCTTGATCAAAAAAGAAATCTTCAGTCATATTATCTAAAAGAGTAAAGCTTCGACCCAGACCCATTTCCAACACAAGGTCATGAGTAGTAAAAGGATCTACTTGTGATACCAACTCAAAACTGTTTCTATCTTTAGTTGACCTAAAATACATCTGATATGATAAGAATGATCGGATATTAGGCGGAACAGTCGAGAATTGTAATGATTGCTTTAGCCCTAACAATGACCGAGAAAGATCATTATAATCCTTTTTTGCTATAGCAACCATAAGATTCTCAAATAGGGGTCGTTGCTCAGAATCGAGACCTTCTCTTACCTTTACACAACCAAACAGATCTCTAAGATATTCTTCATCACTATCTTTTAATGCTGATGACAATTTAGGAACTATTGTCATTTTTGATTTTAACTTTTTATCTTCTTCTACTAACTTTAACACTTCATCAACAGTCATGGGATAGATGGGTTCTTGCTTAACTGACGCCTGCAACTGCTTTTTATCTTCTTGATTTTTATAACGTACAATCATCCCAAAAGAAATAGAGTTGCCAACCAACAACAGCATAACGCTTATTTTTAAAAGAGATCGATACATATTCATAGACGCATCCCTATCAAAAGGAAAACAGTTATTTTTATATTTTAGCTTAATCAACACCATACTCAGTCACCTCGACAGTATTAAGTTGTTGATTACGTTCCATTTCTCTTTGTCTTAGACCGTTATACACTAGTCTGTCGAAATAATCGCTCGCCATTCTTTCTTCAGGTGTCATCGAATATCTTCGGTTAGGCAAATGTTGAATAATATTACCAACATATTCCATTCTTTTTAATGTTTTAGCTGTACATCCACCATTATCTATGAAAGTCTGAATATTTTCTTCTCCAAAATATTTTTTATCTCTGATCATCAAATCTAAGGTGGTATATTGTTTATGATCGTCAGGATTATAAACCTTAATCATGTTGGCATTATACGGATCTTTTCGAGCTATAAGCTTAAAAACTTTTTTATTATCAGCAGATGCACCTAAAAACTTATAAGATAGACCTACTCTCGTCTCTTCGTCGGATTCACTATTTTCCCCAAAAAATTGCTTACCTCTTTGCTTTATTTTTGCCAAAAGCAATTCAAGGGCATTATTTTTTTTATTAGGATAATTTATAGAAGCCAAAACCGCATAATGCATATCAACCCCATAATCATCATTAAGATCAACGGGTTCTGCACCATTAGGATTACTTCTTCTGAGTTCTTTTTGTATATCTTCATCGTTTCCAAAAAGAGATGCCATCACAAGAGGAAAATTTCGATTTTCAGAGTAAGTTATCTTATATACACTTGGATTTTTATTAATACAATTAATGCGTTTTTTCTTAAACGCTTTTCGAAATCTTTCTTCACCAATCTTACGAATTTTTTCATTAGAATTTGAGAAAAACGATTCACAATAAGGAAAGTAAAACGATTCAAGGTAAGGATTAATCTCAAAAAAATCCAGATTAATTTCTTTTTTCGAATCTGTATAAACATTGTCATGAACCAACATCACTGGCACATAATTATCTTTATCACTTAAAAACTTCTGCACAAATTCTGACTTATGACGATTCCTATAAAGCTTTTCTAGATTATACTGACCTTGTTCTTCTAAAGACAAAGTCTTAACTTTCTCTTTTTCTTTTTCATATATAGGTTTTAAGCAAGATGAAATAGATGCTTGTATAGCTTTTTTACTTTGTTCATCTTTATATCTTACAATCATCCCAAGGGAAACTGCATTACTTATCATTGCAAGCACTATAACGCTTATTTTTAAAAAAGATCGATACATATTCATAGATGCATCCCTAAATCATACTAATAGAAACTTATAATATCATTATCCCTAGACACAATAATGATACACTATTTATAAAATAGTTCAAATGGTCAAAAGAAACGCTGGCTGGGAGCGGGTAATATAGTATAATAAATGCTTGTAAACCTTTGCCTATTCATAAACATAGTACAGAGCACAAAGAGCCGCACCTTCCCCTTTAAGGAAGTTTTGGTCTTTTGAAAGAAAAAAAAGAGTGATTTTCAAAAACGAATAGTTATAGCTAACTAATTTTTGATTAACTTTTGATTTTTATACAGAATTTTTATGTAACTTTAGATCGCAAGAACGTGTATTGGAACTGGTCGCTTTTGCCTAGCTTTACGTTACGTGCGATTGGTAATTGATCTTATGTACGCATACGGTTGCCACCTTTTACTTACTTCTACTTTTATAATCCTTAGTCTTGATTCCCTTATACTTATATACGTACATAGTAACTGTCTATACCTATACACATACATATACACATACATATATAATATAGTCTTTATTCTTATTCTTATTTTCATTCTTATTCTTATTCTCTTACGAAGAATCAACCTTTTTAAGCAACAAACTTCGTAGCAATCCATTCTATGCCTAATATTCCTACTATACTCCTCTATACCCTTATACTCTTATACTCGTTGTCCCCATACTCTTCTTTATCCTCCTTCTTTCTTCGCCCTTCTTTCCGACCCCCCTTCTCATCCAACTTCTAATCTGATAATCCGATAATCCGATAATCTGATTAATTCTCCTCTTGATTCCAATTGGTTCCAATCAATTCTCTTCTTAACTCAAAATCCAATCAATTCCCCTCTTATAACGGAGTCTTCTGCCCCCGCCTCCCATTATGTCCCCAGGGAAAAGGCGGCGGGCAGGATGACGGAGTTGGGCTCGAACGCGCGCGCATTTTGCCAAAACCTGCGGACGGTAGTGCAAGGAGACTTGAAAAACCCAAGCGGCCAGCCCCACTCCGTCAATTATCCGACATACATAATAAAAACGTAACATTCGCCGCTGCAGCACGGCATAAACCCGCTTAAAAAACAAGGGGAAATAATTAAAGTCTTAGCGTAACCCACTAATATTTTATGAGTTAACCGTTGACAGGCCATTTTTTTTTGTTATTCTATAAAAAGAGCTAGAAATTAGCTCAATAACATGGCACTTGAGTAGCAAGCCGCAGGTTTGGACTACAAAAACCGCCATAACTTGCCCTTCCCTTCGAGCCGTCCTTCGCCGAGGCTTCGGAGGCCAATCGGGCGTTTACTACTGAGCCTGACGAAGTATCAGGATAAACTCCGCTTGCGAAGTAGGGGATTAGTAGAAAAAATAGAGCATAAACAATAAACCAAAAGGATCGAGATGGCAAAAATAATTGGTATCGATTTAGGTACAACAAACTCGGTAGTAGCTTTCATGGAAGGCGGACAACCAAAAGTTATACCTAATAAAGAAGGTGCAAACACAACCCCTTCAATCGTTGCGTATACAAAAGATGGCAGCCGTTTAGTGGGTATTCTCGCAAAGCGTCAAGCAGTAACAAACCCAGAAAACACTATAGCATCAGTAAAACGTTTTATTGGCGCTAAGTATGAAACAGCAATAAAACAAGCTAAAAACGTACCGTACAAGTTAGTACGCGGCGACAATGGCGAAGTTTCTATAGAAGTACAAAACAAAAAATTCACACCACAAGAAATCTCAGCGGCAGTATTAAGCTACCTCAAGCAAACAGCAGAAGATTACCTTGGACAAAAAGTAACTGAAGCGGTTATTACCGTTCCTGCATACTTTAACGATGCTCAACGTCAAGCAACAAAAGATGCTGGTCGTATTGCAGGTCTTGATGTTAAACGTATCATCAACGAACCTACAGCTGCTGCATTAGCTTATGGCGCTGACAAAAAAGGCAACTCAACTATTGCGGTGTTTGACTTTGGTGGCGGTACATTTGACGTTTCAATCTTAGAAATCGCTGGCGGTGTTATTGAAGTTAAATCAACCAATGGTGATACCATGCTTGGTGGTGATGACCTTGATCACAAACTTATTGATTACTTAGTTGAAGAGTTCAAAAAAGAACAAGGCATTGATTTAAGTGCTGACAAAATGGCATTACAACGCCTTAAAGAAGCTGCTGAAAAAGCGAAAATTGAACTTTCATCAGTATTAGAAACAGAAATCAATTTACCGTATATTACTGCAGATGCTTCTGGGCCTAAACATTTCAACACAAAAATATCACGCGCAAAATTTGAATCACTCTGTGCTGATGTCTTTAACCGTTTGATTAAACCATGCACACAAGCCCTTTCTGATGCTAAGTTAACAACAAAAGATATCCAAGAAGTTATTCTTGTTGGTGGTTCAACACGTATCCCTAAAGTACAACAAATTGTAAAAGAAACATTTAACAGAGAACCAAACAAATCAGTTAACCCTGATGAAGTTGTAGCTCTTGGTGCAGCATTACAAGGTGGTATTTTAGCTGGTGACGTAACTGATGTCTTACTATTAGACGTAACACCACTTTCTCTTGGTATTGAAACACTTGGCGGAATCGCAACCAAACTTATTACCAGAAACACCACAATCCCTACGCGTAAGTCTCAAGTCTTTTCAACAGCAGAAGATGGACAAACAGCAGTAGATATCCGTGTAGTACAAGGTGAACGTGAATTTGCTAAAGACAACAAAATGCTTGGCCAATTCATGCTTGATGGCATTCCAACAGCACCACGTGGCACACCTCAAATTGAAGTAACATTTGATATTGATGCTAACGGTATCGTCAGTGTTTCTGCTAAAGATAAAGCGACCGGTAAAGAACAAAAAATTGCTATCACCAACAGCAGTGGCTTATCTAAAGAAGAAATCGAACGCATGGTTGAAGATGCAAAAGCTCACGAAGATGAAGACAAACAAGCTCGTGAAGCAGTTGAAAAACGTAATCAGCTTGATAGCACAATTCTAGAAGTTGAAAAAACTGTCAGAGAAAACAGCGCGAAACTTTCTGCAGAAGAAATCTCTGCAGTGAACACCGCTATTGATAAAGCAAAAGCAGCTCTTGTTGAACATGCTAATCACGCAGCTGGATTGCAAAGAGCAACTGATGAGTTAACACAAGCTTCATACAAGATTGCTGAAACTCTTTACAAGCAACAACCATCTGGTGATAATTCATCTCAAAAAGCTCCTGAACAAGATGAGCCAATTGACGCTGAAATCAATCAGCAATAAAAACAATATAACCTGCCCTTCGAAGCTCGGCAGAGCGTAGTAGGGTTCAACACGAATGACTCAAAAATCCCCCGGACCAAACTGGGGGATTTTTTATGGCGTTAAAAACATTGGCGTGATATTCTAGATGAATAACAATCAACAAGAAAGGCCTACAACACAATGATTTATGCACGTCTTTTCATCTGTACTATTTTAATGACAAGCTCATTAAATTCTATGGAGATTGTTAAAAAACATACCCAACACAGTCAGAGTTTTAAAAGATATCTCCTTACTCAAAAGATATGTAAAAAGGAGAGCTTTCCTAAAGAAATTGGTTATTACATAATACACTACTACTTAGCTCTCAAAAATAATCATTTATTAGGCTTATTAAAAAAGGAAGATCTTTTTATGGTCGCATGGGATAATGTTCATATCCCAATCAACTACTATCACCTACTCACCTACATACAAATCGAGTTAATAAAAGAACTTCTTTCCTATCGACCACCTTGCGTACAATACTGCCATAAATGTGACAAATACAAATTAGACAAGCGAGATTATCGTCTCTGCGAAAAAGATTATTTTCTAGAATCAAAAAAAGATTACCAACTTTTTTTAACACTACCAATAGAACTAAGAAAATGCTTGGCACAAGCACCAAAATCATTGATAAGTTGGGCAATTGAACTACAAGAAGATCCTAGCTACAACTACAAAAACATCATCATTCCCAAAGCAATTAATGCTTTCCAAGTGATACAGGTAAAAAGTAAATCCACCGTAATCAAACACGATCTACTACAAAAACTCGGTGCACCTATCAAAGCACACTATCCTGGCTATACACCACGATTAATTGTTCCAGAAGAAAAGCAACTCTCACTGAAATAACTCTCCCCCGGGCTTGATAAACCGGGGGATTTTTTATGGCATTAAAAATAGTCTGATGATATCTTAAGTGGCAAACAACATTAAAAAAAAAGGTTTAAAAAAATGCTTTATGCACGTCTTTTCATCTGTACTATTTTTATTACCAGCTCATTAAGCTCTATGGAAATTATTAAAAACAACAAAAACAAAAAAGTTCATACGGAAAAAAACTGTTGGGGCAATGATATCGTAACACAATTAATTCTCACCCAAAGAGTATGCGACAAAAACAAACTTCCTCAAGAGATTATCACTCAAATACACGCATACAACTTATTACTAAAGCACAAACATTTCGAAAATAATTTTACTTGCATAAATCAATGGAATGATTTTCTTATTCCAATAAAATATCACTATCTTCTATCACCACAACAAATAAATATCCTAGAGACTTTATTCAAAACCAAACCTTGCATATTTGATAGCTGGGACGGGTACGGGGTATCAGGGTATATGTATTTTTTACCATCAAAAAAAGATTATAAAAAGTTTTTAACACTACCAATAGAACTGAGAAAATGCTTAGTCAAATTACCACAATCAAAAATAAAAAATAAACTCACTGATCACTATATCAATACTAACAAAGCTATAGGTATTATAACCTGGCGAACCAGAGGACTCTCTATGTATGCCACACAACAAAGCATCGAGCAAAAATTGATTGTTCCAGAAGACAAAGAGGATAAAATCTACCACAAAAGACTCTAATACGCCTTCTCTCGCTCCAATAAGTCGAGGGATTTTTTATGGCGTTAAAAACATTGATATGATATTTTATGGTGAATAACAATCAACAAAAAAGGATAAAAAATGTTTTATGTATTTCTTTTAATAAGCACTATTTTGATGACAAATTCATTAAACTCTATGGAAATTATTAAAAAGAATAAAGCTCAAAAAAAACATACCCTTGATGATTCAATCAATAAAGAATTACTTTTTGTTCACGCAATAACCAATAAAGAAGTTCTACCGAGTGAAATTACTAAAAAAATTATATTACCTTACTGCGCAGCATTAAAAAATAAAGAATTTGAAAACAATTCTAACACATTCAAAGAAACTTGGTTTAAAAACAGCCTTATCACCCGCGATTATTATTTTTTGACATCGCAACAAAAAGAATTAATGTACAAAATAATTACAACAAAATTTGAAGGCTTAACTCGAATAGAGTATTGTTTAGATTCCACCAAAGAATACAAATTATTTTTAAAATTACCAATCGAGCTCAGGAAAAACTTAACATTAGTACCCAACAGTATAAAATTCCGCCAAATCTTACTACCAGGATCTTCTCTCTATATTAATCCAGACAAAACAATACAAGTCAGAACAACAGGCCAAAAAATCATGGTCATGGTCACCGTAAATCATCATTATTGTGATAACAGCATTCCAAAACCAATTATTCCTGAAGAAAACGAGAAAAAGAATCATAAAAAATAACTGTTGAAAACATTATCCACTCCTGCAGTATGCTAGATACCAACAAAAGTATCTGTTCAAAAGAAGGAGATGGATATGAAACATATATCATTGCGAATAACAATCGTTGCTGCATGCTGCAGCATTGCACTCATGTCACAAACAGCACAAAGTATGGAAAATTTTTTCCATGAACACAAAAATATCGGAGAAATCGCGGGAGCATTTTCACCAACACTCGGGCGATTGATGAATGGTGAGCAACCGGCAATAGCTAATAATCCTCACAAAAATGAAACCGCTTTCACGCGACACACCTATACCATAAGTGAAGGTGAAAAAGTCTATCGCAAAAACCGCTTACCAATCATAAAAGCTGCCCTAGAAAAAATGCTTAATCGTTCAATAAATGAACATCAAATTCCAAAAATCGCTCTCATTTGCAGTGGCGGTGGATACCGTGCAATGTTCTGCACCACCGGATCATTATGCGGTGCGCAAGAAATAGGTCTTTTGGATGCAACCACCTATATAACAGCGTTATCTGGATCAACATGGGCGGTTGCACCATGGATTTCCACCGGATTACCGCTCAGAAAATTTAAAGATTATCTCCAGGAGTGCGCTGCAAAACCATTCCGTGATCTTACACATGAAGAAAAAATGTTGATAGCAAACGCAATCGCCGTAAAAAAAACATACAAGCAACCTCGTACATTGGTCGACCCTTATGGCGATCTTTTAGCAAACAGGTTACTTGCATACTTTGGCGACATGAAACAGATGATCTATTTATCAGACCAATCTCAATCAATTGAATCCGGCACGTATCCTTACCCCATTTATACCGCAATAGATGGTCGCGAAAGCATAGCACATGGACAAACATGGTATGAATTCACTCCTCATACAATCGGCGAACGGACCAATAACATACACATACCAACATGGGCATATGGAAGAAAATTCAAAAAAGGTGAATCTACCAACCATGCTCCAGAAAAAAATCTGGGCTATATGATGGGCACCTGGGGCTCCGCTTTTGCTGCAAATATTGATGATATAATCGAGGAAATAGACAAAGACAAAGACCATGAAAATCTTCTTGAAAAACTTGCTCAACCAATAGATGGAAAAAGAATTCTGCCTTTTGAGGCAAAAGTATCTAATTACATGTACAGAATGCACTACCTTTCAGATGCAAAACTATCATCAAAGAAACATCTGAAATTTGTTGATTCCGGTCTTGAAATTAACTTACCTTACCCTCCTGTCAGCAGCACATGTCCAGAACGCACCCCCGATATTCTCATTTTTTTGGATGCATCAGCAGGACACATAGGCGATGAATTAAAAAAAGTAGCTGAATATGCAAAAAGCAAGAACATCCCATTTCCTTCTATTAATAACGAGCTTCTTGGCAAGCAAACAATAAGCATTTTTAAAGATGAAGACAATACAGCAACGCCGATTGTTATTTATATGCCACGCATCAGTGATAAACAATTATGGGAGGCAAACAGATCAAAACCAGAATTTGCACACTACAACCTTTCAGGTTTTGACCTAGATCATGAGACCAATAACGGCTACTGTAAAACACAAAACTTTCAATACAAGCCAGAACACTCTGAACTTGTGATGAACCAGACCGAATTCAATATGTGCATTAATAAAGATATCATTTTAAAGGAAATCAATTGGTGCATAGATAGGAAATAATTTCCCAAATGAAATTATATAACAATAAAGTACAAAAACCGTAGACTTTCATTACAATTTTTATATAGCTTATTAAAAAAATATAAAAAAAAGGAGACTCAAAGACATAGACTAATAATCCATATCACAAAAATACCCATCTGAAGAATGCGCCTAAAAAAAAGATAAAAAACAATACAACATATTGTACAAAGGAATTGTAATGATAAACGGAACGTATCGTTCAGTACTTGTCAGCCTTATCGCCATCGGCGGTTTGATTACTACGTCTCAAGTCGCGGCAAAAACAAAAATAAAAAAACATAATATTCAATTACAGCTTGCTGATTCCCTTGGATTTCCTATTGTAGGAAGTGAATTCTGGGTTACTCTTGAGGTCATCCGAGAGTCGCTCGAGGAGAATAAATCATTGGTAACATTACAACTACCTCTCATTAACTTTCAAACTCAAGCAGCACCTTCCCCCGATAATCCGATTGGCCCTGGATTAGTTCCTGGAGGATATCTTTACACCTCTGATGGTTTTTTATCAAGAAAAAATCGGCCGTTCGTTTTAGTTCCGCCTTCAATTGTAGCAGCATCTGATAATGGATTGTCTCCTGTGTTCTCATTCACGCAAGATCCAGAAACATTACCCAATCCTCCAGCTGGTTACATTGTACAAGTAACTAATGCCGGCGAATTGCAAGTACAAGCAGCGGGAACCTTTGGAAACGTAATTGCACCAGGACCACAAATTTTAATGCCTTGTTCTATCTCCTACTTATCAAAAGGTAGTACCAAAAAGCTCTCCAACAACACCAAAATCAGCACTGGTGCCACAAATATTACCCAATTTACCGGTAGAGCAGCGAATGATGGCATTAGAGATTCTCACGTCAACGATGCATTCAATGGCATTGTTGCATTCGACTGGACTGATAATTCTATGATTGCAGATCAATCCAACAATACTGTGAATACAATGGTTGCCATTGGCACAGTGAAACATGGCAAACTCAACATTGGCACACCGGTACAACTGACTAATTTGCCTGCTGGAGTAATGGCATGGGATACTGCAGTTGCCATTAATAGAGCTAATCCAAATAATATTGTAGTTTCATGGGAGCAACTTGACCATACAGTGAGCCCAACCATCGGCCTCCCTTATCGTGCCGTTTCATTTGATGGCGGTAAAACATGGCCGGTAAATGGCCTAATGAATGTAGGGCCAACAGGAAATCCTAGTTCAGCTGGTGACTGCCTCGGAGTAGCATCGGATAAATTTGGTAATATCTGGTATTCTGCAACAAATCTTTTTGACAATGCAGGCAACTTAATCAACCAACCATACTTTGCAGTAAGTACCGATGGTGGTGTTACCTTTACCCTTGCATATACAGTTCCAGCATTTGATTTTAATCTAGGAGTAACCGATTACCCACAGTATTGTTTTGGTGGTGATGGATTTGGCAACTATGGCTTATGGTTCCAAACTACTATTTTCCTCAATGATGGCGATGCATATCCAAATGTTGGATTCATACAAATACCAGGCCCACTCAGTCCTTCCGATTTCCCATTAACCAGCAATTTCACCGATCTGTTTGGACTTAATAATAGCATCACTGAAGGGGATCTTGCAGCATCATCAGATGGACGAGTTTGGTTTGCCGGATATCCAAATGCATTTGGATCATCTACCTATATTCATCCACAATCAATTTCATTCAAATCACCTGGCGCAATCGATGAAAATTGGAGTGGCTCTTGGAATTACTTAATTGGCAATGATAGCAGCGATATATATGAGATTACTACTGCCATATCATATCCAGCAGTTGGCTTTTTTGCTAATACTACATTAAGCATTGTTTATGATGAACAACGGCAAGCTCTCTATGCCATTGCTGTTGAGCCAAACCCCGATTATTCTCAAAATTACGATATACCCCTTATTATCTCACGTGATAATGGCATGACATGGTCTAATCCAATTAGAATCAATACAAGTCATTCTGGCAATCGCGGTTATTATTCAATGGCACTTGATACAGTTACTGGTGATTTAGTATTTGGTTTTTATGATGGACGTAATGATTCAACATTCCAAACATTAGAATATTTTGGTGCCGTATTATCAGCCAAAAAATTGGATAAATTGGTAAATAAAATACCACTATCAAATCCAACCTTTGTGGTGCCTTCGGCAGCATAATACCAAAAGATATTAAACAAAGATGCTCAACAAAAGCCCCCGGATCACACCGGGGGATTTTTATTCAACACGTAAACATATACTCTTTAAGACTTATATCCTATGTGCATTAATAAAGATATCATTTTAAAGGAAATCAATTGGTGCATAGATAGGAAATAATTTCCCAAATGAAATTATATAACAATAAAGTACAAAAACCGTAGACTTTCATTACAATTTTTATATAGCTTATTAAAAAAATATAAAAAAAAGGAGACTCAAAGACATAGACTAATAATCCATATCACAAAAATACCCATCTGAAGAATGCGCCTAAAAAAAGATAAAAAACAATACAACATATTGTACAAAGGAATTGTAATGATAAACGGAACGTATCGTTCAGTACTTGTCAGCCTTATCGCCATCGGCGGTTTGATTACTACGTCTCAAGTCGCGGCAAAAACAAAAATAAAAAAACATAATATTCAATTACAGCTTGCTGATTCCCTTGGATTTCCTATTGTAGGAAGTGAATTCTGGGTTACCCTTGAGGTCATCCGAGAGTCGCTCGAAGAGAATAAATCATTGGTAACATTACAACTGCCACTCATTAACTTTCAAACTCAAGCAGCACCTTCTCCCGATAATCCGATTGGCCCTGGATTAGTTCCTGGAGGATATCTTTACACCTCTGATGGTTTTTTATCAAGAAAAAATCGACCGTTCGTTTTAGTTCCGCCTTCAATTGTAGCAGCATCTGATAATGGATTGTCTCCTGTGTTCTCATTCACGCAAGATCCAGAAACATTACCCAATCCTCCAGCTGGTTACATTGTACAAGTAACTAATGCCGGCGAATTGCAAGTACAAGCAGCGGGAACCTTTGGAAACGTAATTGCACCAGGACCACAAATTTTAATGCCTTGTTCTATCTCCTACTTATCAAAAGGTAGTACCAAAAAGCTCTCCAACAACACCAAAATCAGCTCTGGTGTCACAAATATTACCCAATTTACTGGTGGAGCGGCGAATGATGGTATTAGAGACACACACGTCAATGATGCATTTGATGGCGTTGTTGCATTCAGCTGGACTTCTAATTCTGGGAACGTAAATCTTAATAATGGAACTCTGAATACATTTGTCGCAATAGGAACAGTCAAAAACGGTGAACTGAAAATGCATTCGCAAATTAATTTAACCAACTATCCAGACAACGTGTTAACGCCTACCAATCTAGGTATTCAGGCATGGGATACTTCAGTTGCAATTAATAGAGCAAATCCAGATAATATTGTAGTCTCATGGGGCAAAATCGATCGATCAAATGAACCAAGCTTAACCGTCCTCCCTTATCGTGCCGTTTCATTTGATGGTGGTAAAACATGGCCTATAAACGGACTAATGGACGTACCACCAACAGGAAATCCTGCTCGATTTGGCGACTGTCTTGGAGTATCCTCAGATAAATTTGGTAATATCTGGTATTCTGCAACAAATAGATTTGATGGTTCAGGTAATCAGATCAACCAACCATATTTTGCCGTGAGCACTGATGGTGGGATTACCTTTACCCTTGCATATACAGTTCCAGCATTTGATTTTAATCTAGGATTCACCGATTACCCACAATATTGTTTTGGTGGTGATGGATTTGGCAACTATGGTTTATGGTTCCAAACTACTATTTACCTCAATGATGGCGATGCGTATCCAAACGTTGGGTTCATACAAATACCAGGCCCACTCACACCTTCCGATTTTCCATTAACCAGCAATTTCACCGATTTGTTCGGACTGAATAATAGCATCATCGAGGGAGATCTTGCAGCATCATCAGACGGACGAGTGTGGTTTCAAGGATATCCGAATGCATTTGGATCATTTAGCTACATTCAGCCACAATCAATTTCATTCAAATCACCTGGCGCCATCGATGAAAACTGGAGTGGCTCTTGGAATTACTTAATTGGCAATGATCTAAGCGATACATACTTTGGATCGATCCCTACTCCAATTGCTATATCATATCCACTTGTTGGCTTTTTTACTAATACTACATTAGGCATTGTTTATGATGAACAACGGCAAGCTCTCTATGCCATTGCTGTTGAGCCAAACCCGGATTATTCTCAAAATTACGATATACCCCTTATTATCTCACGTGATAATGGCATGACGTGGTCTAATCCAATTCGAGTCAATACGAGTCATTCCGGCAATCGTGGTTATCAGTCAATGGCACTTGATACAGTAACTGGTGATTTAGTATTTGGTTTTTATGATGGGCGTAATGATCCGACACTTCAGACATTAGAATATTTTGGTGCCGTATTATCAGCCAAAAAATTGGATAAATTGGTAAATAAAATACCACTATCAAATCCAACCTTTGTGGTGCCTTCGGCAGCATAATACCAAAAAATATTAAACAAAGATGCTCAACAAAAGCCCCCGGTTTGATCCGGGGGCTTTTTATTCAACACGTAAACATATACTCTTTAAGACTTATATCCACTGACAATCATATAACAACTTCAAGCTATATCAAACATAAGTACGCCAAGATAAAATTGCTTTTTTCTGCTATACTATGAAAAACATCACCAACTTTTTGAAAAAAATTAAAGGTATTTAATGCTTATTATAAACAATACAATATCCCTTCAAGAACTAAAAATGATGTCGGAGAAGATGTTTGGTAGCATAGTAAAAGCTGTAGTTGATATCGAAAAAGGCATTATGGTCGTTGACGCAGATCTTCATGCCGATGAAGAAGAACTATTATTAAAACAAGGGTCAGAACAACAAAATCTATGGGGCATCAACATCCATCCAGATAAAACAGGTCTAGATTTTATAGAGTTTGATTCTATGATCAATCTACGACCATCTTGGGGAAATAAGAGCCGAGGGGTTGATAACGCAAAAATACAAGAAAAAATAAGAACTATAGTTAATCATCTGGTGACACAATGATTATTCATAAAAATCTTGCCGCTGGAGGCTGGCTTAAATTCTCTCTCATAGAACAACTTGCAAATATCGGGTGTGATATTGAACGAACAATTCAATGGAAAAAACGTGGCAATCTTGATTATAGTCAAAAAGCTTTTGAAAGAGCGCTAGAACTTATAGATTTAACGGTTGCTGATCAAAAAAATAAGGGAAGATTACGCGAGATTTTACGCACACGAGAAGCACTTGTAGATTTTTTTGTTTATAATAATGAATACAACACTAGCGAAACAATATGGCAAAATTATTTTTTTGCTTTTAACTACGCCGCTGCTATGCAAAAAGGACGATAATTAAGAACGATACTTATTGGTATGTTTAAAAAAAACCTGGCGTTGTGTCAGGTTTTTTTTAAACATACCAATGTAATTTTTTTAAGACTTATATCCACTAACAATCATATATGGCAGATACAACTTTATAGATTTATCTTCTGCCACAGGATATTTTTCAAGGTAATTGTTTATAACATCATTCATAAACTCTACCTGACGCTCCTGAGGGATGATTCCATTCAATTCTGATGAATATGATGCAATCCATGCCATAAATTTTTCTTTTGTCTTAAAAATAAATGGTTTTTTGATAATTTCACACGCAATACGATCTCCAATCCCTGCTCCTTCAAACAATTTTTTCATTGCTCTACTGCCACAAAGTTTTACTTCCTTATCGTTATCATAAAACTCTTTCCATGTATCATTCATGAAAGTTTGATAATATATATTTATATAGGGAGATTTATCATAAGGCAACACCGCACAAAATTGACCATGTCTTTTTAATAAACGAGCGCCATTATCGAATGATTCTTGAGGTTTCTTAACAACATCCCAACACGCAAACGTTAACACCTTATCATAACCTACTGCAGGCTTCTCCATCATATTCAGTGTATGTGTATCAATACAATAAATCTGCGCATCATAGGCCTTTTGCTGAATTATTTTTTCACAATGAACACCAATATGCAAAATTTTCTCTTTATCAGCAAACAATAATTTTGAGACTGCGCACGTGGTCACCTTACGCTCGATCATTGATAACTGCTTCTCATTCTCCATTCCACGCATACCACAAAACGAGAAACCAAATACTATTATTAAAAACTGTACTTTGTACGCATTCATACAAACTCCTCTTCATTTAAAAAAGAACAATTATCTTATGTCATCTTACAACGATATTATCAAGAAAAAAAGCCCCGTTTAAAGCGGGGCTTTTTTAATATATTATCTAATCCCAAAAAGCAGCTATTGTTATTTGTTGCAGTTGCAAGGGCATGAGCCGCATCCAGGGCAACACATAAAGCCTTTAACAAACATAGCCAAGCTGATCATGCCAGAAAGACCAATAATCCACACCATTGGCATGAGCATCCCTGGCATCATATTCATCATCGATGCAAAGAAATCGTATCCGTACATAGCTGTCAACATATTAATTGAAACGAGCGCAGTAATTATCCAGGTTGCCATTCCGATCATCTTCATCATTGGTGAATGCATCATAATAAAACCACTCCTTTTTAGAAAAACATATAAAAACAACTCTTATTTCATTATTAGCACACCACGGTTTTTTGTGCAATAAAAAATATAAACCATTAAAAAAATTGCTTAAAAAGCCTTTTTAACGCACACTAAATAATACAAGAAACTTCTTATATTTTTAAAAATAACTTAAAAAATTAATGCTGAAAGCACATCTATGAGTATCAAAGCCGGACTCGTCGGACTTCCTAATGTCGGAAAATCAACACTCTTTAACGCACTGACCAAATCAAGCATTCCCATGGAAAATTATCCATTTTGCACGATTGATCCGCACGTTGCAATAACTGAAGTTCCTGACACCCGTCTTGAACAGCTCAAAAAACTGTACAATTCTGGCAAAATTATTCCTGCAACCGTGACCTTTGTCGATATTGCTGGCCTTGTTAAAGGAGCCGCAACCGGAGAAGGTCTCGGCAACCAATTTTTAAGCAACATTCGTGAAGTTGATCTTATTTTACACGTTCTACGTTGCTTTGAAGACCCAAGCATTATCAGATCAACAGAGGTTGATCCTATCAGCGATTTTGATATTATCATGGCAGAATTAATGCTCAAGGATATTGAATCAATTGATAAACGTATCCCAAAGGTAGAAAAGCTCCAAAAAGGCAAACTCACCGGCGCGGAAGAAAAAAGTCTTAATGATGAAATGGATCTTCTGAAAAATGCGCGCGCAAGCCTTGAACAAGGGGATGCTGCTAAAACAAAAGAGTTCGTCAAAAAATCACCCGTTCAAACCGTGCCCCTCCTGAGTACAAAAAACTTTCTTGTTATTGCAAACATTGCTGAAGGGGAACTAGAAGATAAGCAGTATCAAAATAATAAACATTACCAAGCACTTGTTAAACATTTTGGCACAGAATACGTTATCCCTGTCAGCGCACGCGTTGAATACGAACTCACGCAAATGGACGTGGCAGAAGCACAAGAATTTATGGATATGATGGGTCTCACGCAAACCAGTTTGGATATCATCATTAAAAAAACATATGATAATCTTGGACTTATTACCTTCTTTACTTGCGGACCCAAAGAAATTCATGCATGGCCGGTACGCAAAGGCACCACCATTCGTCAAGCAGGTGGCGAAATACATTCTGATATAGAACGCGGATTTATTTGCTCAGAAACATTCAGCTACAATGATCTTGTTACACACAAAACCGAACCTGCTATCAAAATTGCCGGCAAACTACGCCTTGAAGGTCAAAATTACCTCGTTCAGGATGGCGATATTGTCCATATACGCTTTAATGTTTAAAAATTTTCATTTTAATACAACTCAGAATGAAATTTTTTATTTTTTTTAACAAACTAAAAAAATGATCCATGGTTAAAATTGACGGTTGTTTTTAAGTGTTCATGGTTAAAATTGACGGTAGATTTCCAATGCACGGGTAAAAAAACTGGCGTACACGCTACTCAAAAAAATGTAATCTTATCGATTACATGGACCTTTTGACAACATTGCAAGCCCATGATAAGCTGATAATGCAGTTAGAAATAGAGTTTTTGCCTAAAAAAGGATCCATTTTCATGATTAAAAAGAATAATTATTCATTTATAGCCCTTCTCATGCTTAGTTTAATGCCTACAACAAGCAGATCTATTGCATTATCTGAAGCACTACAGAATACTTCTATAGCTGCACGTCAACAGGCTCAATTTGCAAAAGTCATAATGGCAGCTCTTTGGAAACATGCACGCGGTCAAACAAATGAACATCTTGCCATTGAAAAAACATTAGCCCAACTATATAGTGCAGAATGCACACCTGATAACAGCGCTCAAAATCTTATTGCTGCCATACAAAACAATAAAACAGTTGCAGATTTTAACCAATTCTATCTTGGTGCATCATCTTCCGCTTATCAGATTGAGGGTGGTCTTGATGATAGTTCTGCCGCAGCTCGTTTTTATCGTGATGTGGCACAGTTACCAACAGCGGGCGATGCCATCGATTTTTATAACCGCTACCCAGAAATTATCAAGCAAATGAAAGAAGAGCTTAATATTAATGCATTCCGTATATCATTTGCATGGGATAGAATTCAACCACAACAAGATGTATTTGATCAAAATGCGATAGCATTTTATAAAGATGTTATCCATACACTCCGTGCACATAACATTAAACCATTAGTTGTATTCCATCACTATGATGCACCAACGTGGTTTGAAGATCTGGGTGGTTTTGAAAAAGAAGAAAACGGTAAACTATTTCAGCAATTCTGCTTAAGAATGTACACAGAACTGGCTGAAGAACTTGGTGATTGTCTTATATCCATGTGTTGCGCACCAGAGGGCCCTGCATTTAAAGGCTACTACACCGGTGATGGCACACCTGGTGAAAAGAATAACTTACAAAAAACACATACTGTTATCGCGAACATGTATTATGAACTTGTTGATACTGCATTAGAAATTCAAAAACTTTACACACAACTTAAACACACAAATCCAAACATAAAAAAGCCATTCATTGGAACACAAATCAACATTCTGCCTCTTGATCCTCATCACAGCACCCAAACGGATTGGAAAAGTAAACTTAAAACATCATTAGGTTGTGCAATGGCATCATATATACAATCCGGTGGAACATTTAACTTTTTAGTTAATGGACATTATTGCGTATACACACCCAATGCTAATTTTATGAAAGCTGCAAAAGGGATTAATGTCTATCGCTATCACCCACAAGCACATCAAGCTTTTGATTGGATCGGTGTAAATATTTATTCAAACAGATATCTCAATGGTTTTGAGCAAATAACGGGTGATAAACTCATAGAAGAAGATACAGAACGATACACTGATAATCCCAATTACCGCAACTATCCTGAAGGTATTTACCGCGCGGTGCAAATGATCGCGGACAATATAGCAATACCTCTCGGTAAACTAAAAAACAAAGATGGCAAACCACTTCCGATAATTGTTACAGAAAATGGCATCGCAACAAAAGATGATGCAAAACGCACCCGTTATTACCAACGCGCAATCATGAGTATTACTGCATTAATCAACGACGGATACCCTGTTATTGGTTATTTACCATGGACTTCACATGATAATTATGAATGGCCAACACATGATAAACCTGAAGGATTTGGCGCAAAATGTTATGGATTTTTTGCCGTAAATTTTGATAAAAATTCACCTGACTACTTAAGCTGTACACTCAAAGAAGGCTCGCGCTACTATGCCAATTTTGCTCAATTATTTTTTGCATAAGATCCTATCCCTAAATTAAATTCCCTCCCCGCGCTCGCCCTGAACCTGTTGAAGGGTTTTCTTCGAGCGCTCGGAAAAAACCCTTCAAGCCGTCCTTATAGCCCTGGTAAACCCAGGGCTATATTTCTTAAAAAACACGTACCTCTTGCTCTATCCCTCTTTTTTGTGCTAATCTGGTAATCAATGACCAATTTAGCACAAAGGAGTCTAATGAAACTATTCAATCGCGATATTGAATCAACAATTCTACGGTTTGCCAAATTTCCTGTTGTTGGTCTTTTTGGCCCGCGACAATCAGGCAAAACAACTTTGATGAAAAAAATCTTCAAAAACTACGTCTATCTTAATCTCGAAAACCCTGAAACACTTGAATTCGCAACCCAAGACCCAAAAGCCTTCTTGCAAAAATATGAAAACGCACATGGCATCATTCTGGATGAATTCCAACACTTTCCACAGCTACTTTCATACATTCAGATTGAAGTTGATACAAAAAATCGTCCTGGCTATTTTGCACTCACGGGATCGCAAAACTTTCTTATGAATGAAGCAATCACGCAATCACTTGCCGGCAGAATTGGCATTCTAACACTCTTACCGCTCTCCATTAATGAATGTACTGAAAATAATATATTGTTAAACACAAACTCCAATGAAATGATCGTCAAAGGAAGTTATCCACGTCTTTACACCGATAATTTTACACCGGATGAAATTTATCCTTCATACATTCAAACATATGTTGAACGTGATGTACGACAACTCACCAATGTTGAAAACTTAAGTACATTCAAAAAATTTATGAAGCTGTGCGCTGGTAGAATTGGACAATTACTCAACATTTCTGATATTGCGACCAATTGTGGCATTACACAAAAAACTGCTAATCATTGGCTATCCATCCTTGAAGCAAGTTATATTGTTTTTCAATTACAACCATATCACGGCAACTTTAATAAACGTATTACTAAAACAGCAAAATTATACTTTTATGATACCGGCATTGCATGTTCATTGCTTGGTATCAAAGAACCAAAAGATCTTGAATTAAGTCCATTCCGTGGACATTTGTTTGAATGTTTTATTATTAATGATCTCTTTAAACAATATTTTAATAAAGGCACCACGGCACCACTCTATTTTTGGCGCGACAAAAATGGATTAATAGAAGTTGACTGTTTAATTGATGATGGCGGCACCTTGACCCCCATTGAAATTAAATCAGGAACAACAGTTGTTGCCGATTTTTTTACCGCATTAGATAAATGGAATGAACTTGCTCAAGCAGACCCGAAACATGGTTATATTATTTATGGAGGACAAGAGGAACAAAAAAGAAACAAGGGAACAGTAATTGGTTGGCAAGCAGCACGAAATATAATCGAAACAATATAAATCACTAGAGACATCACATGAAGCAAACAAAAAAAACAACTTTACTTTACATTCTCGTAATAACATTAATCCATGCAACCCTGCTACCAAAAACAACATACTGGAAGTGGCAAAATATCAACACACACGCGGTAAAATTCCCTGCATCATTTGAATGGGGACTCACAACACTGGCATATGAAACTGATGGCTATGCAAAATCAAGCACCTGGTACGCATGGGAAAATCATACTGGCAATAACACCAGTACACCATTCACTAAAACACGCTCAGGAAATGCTGCTGCTCATACACAAAATTACCAAGAAGATGTGCAACTCATGAAAGAAATGGGCATTACAACCTATTGTTTTTCACTTGACTGGAGCAGAATTGAACCAGAACAGGGATACTTTGATGAAGCTATGCTCCAATATTATGGAGATCTTTGTGATGAACTGAAAAAAAACAATATCGGCATCACCGCAATTCTTAAAGATTATTGCGATCCTTTATGGTGGGGTTATTTAGGTGGTTTTGAATATGAAAAAAACATTCACCTCTTTGAACGCTATTGCCTGAAAATGTATGAACTGCTTGGTACAAAAGTTGATCGTTGGATTACCTTCTGGGCGCCTGAAAATTATGCGGTACTCAGTTATCTTATTGGCACCACTCCTCCCGGAATACGCAATCTGCATTGTGCGGCAACGGTATTAAAAAATGAATTTGAAGCGCATGTGCGCGTGTATAAAAGCATCAAAAACGCACCTCATGGCAACAGTTCCTGCATTGGCATTATCAAGCATATGCATTTGCTAGAACCATGGCATATCTGGGACCGTCCAAGTTGCTATATTGCAAACATGCTCACCAACCAGTCATTTTATAATTTTTTCACTACCGGAAATTTCACGCTTAAAATTCCACTTCCTGGCAAAGCCGGTGCATGGATAAAACATGTTAATGCCTACGCTCCAAAATCACTCGATTTTATTGGCATTAATTATCACAGTCATGGATACCTCAAAAATATTGTTAACCATATCAGCAATCCTGGCGAAACATCAACTGATGTTGCAGGCATGACGGTATACCCTGAAGGATTATATTTTGCAATCAAAGAGGTATCAGACAATCTCGCTAAAAAATTAAACATCCCGATGGTTATCACGCAAAATGGCATCGCCACGCATGATGAAAGCATCAGGGACTTATTTATTAAGCGCCATATTTATGCTGTGTCCAAAGCTATGTCTGATGGCTACAATATAGAAGGTTATTATTACTACAGCTTTTTAGACGGATTTTCATGGGGCAGCTATGATACGCAGTTTGGTCTTTTCTCTGTTGACCGTACAACTATGGACCGTACACTCAAAAAGGGTGCGCACTATTTTTGTGATGTGATTAAAAAGTAAAAATCATTATGAATATTACGCGCTTATTCTCTGTAAAAAATAAGCGCGTGTTTTATTATCAAATTTCTTCGCCCACAGAAATATTTTCAATAGCTGTAATTAGATTGCTTACTCGTTCATCCTGTATTCGTAATACATTCTTTAAATCTGTCAAAAAATATTCCCTATTACCATTATTATCTTGATATAACACAAGAGCAAACCAATGCTGCTCTACTTGATTATAATGATCCCCAATTCCAAATATATGAAAATAGGACTTTTTTTGAGATTAGCCATTAACTGTAATTTTTGCTGAATACCCCATATCATTTTATCAAGACCCATTTCTCCTTCTTTTAATTCTTTAAGGCTTTCAAAAGAATATACCCCATATGGGTCAATTCGACTAAAATCATCAATTGCTGTAAAGTCACAATATACATCTTTAGAAATAATACCTTGACCTTGTTCTCCTAATTTTTCTTGCTCATTCCATAAATACTCTAATTCATCAGCTTGTAACCAATCACCATGACGTTTATTGTTTTGTCTTCTCTGTATAATTGCTTGTCGCCAGCTACCGTTTTCACCAAAATATTTTGCTATAAAATTAGAACTCTTTAATGTCTTTTGTAAATCATCATCACTTTTGTTATGAGCCTTGGCTTCAACTATTTGCATACCTCTCAAAAGAGTATGATATCCACAACTTGCATTGCCCCCAACATTTGACCAAAATTGAGAATAAACTGGAAATTGTGTAACCTGCTGTCCTGCAATTTCAAATCTTATAGGCTCTGTAACTCCCCTGCTCTTCCACCAATAATACAACCCACCTGCAAGACCAAGTACTATAAGTGCTCCTGGAATGTTTTTTTGTAAAGTTTCTGTATCAACAAGTTTTGATGCTCTCTTTTTAATCTCTTTCCATGAAATTGCATAATAAGATGTGACCGGTAATAATAGCAATGCCCCTGCGAATAAAAAAAAGAGATACTGTTTACAATGCTTCATAAAGCCCCCTATATTAAAATTAAATTTTACAAAAGCAAGCTTACCAAAAGGGATTACAATGAAACAATATCTTATATCTGCAGCTTTTATATTATTACCATTGCAAACTCAGCCAATGAACATATCCATTAATCAACTCACGTTAGATCAAAAAATTGGCCAACTTTTTATGGTGGCTGCGGTTGCAGATGAAGAAATTGCCAAAGATTTTTTATCAAAAAAGTCATATCGCATGGATAAAGAGTATATTGAACAGCTCATCACACAGTATCACATTGGTGGTATCATTTATTTAGGAAAAAGTGATACAAAAAAACAGATAGAAAGAACTCAGTATTTTCAAAACATATCTGCTATTCCATTATTAGTTGGTCAAGATTTGGAACCAGGCAGAGTTGGTGTATCACGCTTGCAAACAATGCAAAAATTTCACAACAATCAAAAACTGGGACAGATAAATAGCGAAGAAGAAACATATCAAACAGCGTTAGAAATTGGCAAATTTTGTAAACAATTAGGCGTACATATTAATTTTGCACCGGTTGCTGATGTTAACAATAATCCCAACAATCCCGTGATTAATGACCGTTCATTTGGTGATGATCCAGAACTTGTTACACAACATGCAATTGCATTTGCGCAAGGGTTACGTGATGCGGGAATTATCGCATGCGCAAAACATTTTCCTGGCCATGGTGACACTAATGTTGATTCACATTTTGATTTACCACTCATCCCTCACAATAAAAAGAGGTTACATGCAATTGAACTTGCTCCGTTTAAACAACTCATTGCAAACAACATTCCCGCAATTATGATTGGACATCTTGAAGTTCCTGCATTTGAAGAACAAATAAAATTACCATCAAGTTTATCTAAAAAAATAGTCACTGATTTGCTACGCAAAGAACTTGGCTTTGAAGGTCTTATTATTACCGATGGACTTGATATGGGTGGCATTACCCACTATTATTCTGACGGCCAAGCAGAACTACACGCATTACTTGCTGGCAATGATATCTTGCTCAGTCCTGTTGATGTTCCAGCGGCCGTTGCTGCAATCAAAAAAGCTCTATCAGAAAATCGCATAAGCGAACAAGAAATAAACACGCATGTTGAAAAAATTTTACACATCAAAAATGCATTAACATTTTAGTATGCAATACCACCCTTAACCCAAATAGCCCATTGAGAACACGTTGCATTGTTGCAGGGATTGGTGTCAGCAAACTCACCAGAAAGACCAACACCCAAATACGGATCAAGATCATCTCTGTTATCCCACAAGCAGCCAATGTAACCAAACACTTTATGTGATAATGCGCGTGGCAAAATACCTGATTCATTATTAATATCACTATCGCTGAGTAAAATTGCAGGATTAGAACCGTTCACTTGTACTTGTGGAATAGTAAGTGCAGCTGAATCAGCTGCATTTAATTGATTTAATACTCCTGCTGCTGTTGATGCTGCCGCTGGCAAATTATCTGCATTTAAATTCTGAAAATTACCATTACCTGCGCCCTGCCCTGCTAAAATAGTTGCCATGCTTTGTGTAGCGTTTAATGCAATTGGATTATCACCCATAGCGGTAAATCCATAAATCTGCGCATCGCCTTTAATTGCATACCTATTTTCTATAAATGTCTCACGGCAATGTAATTTTTCCTTACTATTTGCCCAAAAATTATAACCAAAATCAATCTCAAAACCATCTCTTTGATATGCCAACTTCAGCACAACATCAGCTTGCACACCAATACTTATTTTTGTATCAAACGTAGTATAGTTGATTGCAGGAACCAAATTACCTATATATTGGTTGGCAGGAGCATTACCATTAATAAGTAAGTTTTCTGAAGAATTTATAATCTCTTCCAATAAAATATATCTACTACCATTACCATTTTTGGTAAAATCAAAAGAACGTTTTTGTTGTGATGTAAATAGATGTGATACATGCGCATCAAGATACAGTGCCACACGCTTACCTGTTTCTTTATTTTCCCACATATTCACGTGCGCAGACACACCGCCACCAATATCCCAGTGATGACGATTTCCTATAATTTCCTCAAACAGAAATTCTGCGGTAGTCGCGTTACCCGTTGGTGCTCCTATGCGAAAACTGATACCCACATGATACCATGGTTGATTATAATTCCATCCCAATGTTGTTTGCAGCTCCGCAATTCTACTGCGCGTTTGTCGACCAAAAATTTTACCATATTGCAGCGGTGCATCCATATCACCAAATGTCGTCTTACCCTGCATTGCTTGAGTAACGCTCTGTGGCAAGCTTGATGCAGGAATATTTGTAGTACTCATATAACCTGCAGGATAAAAATCTGTTCCGGGATTAATACCAACTTCACACATATACAGATTCCACTTTGTTTGCACAACCGGCATATGCACCATAATAAAAAGACCAGGCAGATATGCATCAAATGCCTGGAACCAATCAAAATCAATAATGGTATTGCTGATATGCGGTGAAAAATTAACCGTACTAGAAAAATCAGCGGGCAAACCAAAATAATCTGCTAAAATATCACCTGCTTGCCGCTCTGCCCGACTACCAGAAAAACGCAGCTTATTCGCACCAAATAAAAAATCAGCAATCTGTTGTGGTCTAAAAGATCTTGTATATTTAGCTGCTACTGCAATGGTTCCATAATTACTATCTTGATCGTATTTATAAATATTTTGTTGCCACCCGGTGAGCTCAAGAACACTATCTAACCCTTGAGAACGAATACCAAATATAGTTTTTTTTCCAAAACAATATACGTCCATAAAATTAACCAGAACAATACCAACTGCCACATACATAAAAAATTTTTTCATCACATCCCCTTAAGCTGAGTGTGCTAACGCTGACAATGTTATATGTCACACTACAGCTTAAACCAAGCGATTAACGGGACGCAATATATTTAACACTACTTCCGTTTCACCGCATTCAACTCATTCACGTAATCAAAAACCGTCTTTTTATTATCTCGCACCAAAGCATTTGCCATATTTATAATATGATCAGCCCAATATCCGTTGAATAATTTACCCTGCGCAAAGTTTTTCTTCTGACATGCACCGGTTAAATTTTTCACCGAATTATAATCAAAACAATTTCTTGCATTAGGAGTAACCGATGGATTACCATAACAACCAAAACAGACTAATGAACGATTTGGCTGAGGCGTCCCTGGAGCAGCATGTTGTTCTTCATGACATGCAATATTTTCATTCATAGTGCCATACATATTCTTCCAAAAATAACTCTCTACTGGCCAAGTATACTCAGTAGACTCCTCATAATTTTGTGTAAACATCAATAAACGCTTATTATTCTTACGCATCCACCCCAATGTTGGCCATTCACCTTTTTGCCGCGCTGCTTGCCAATCTGCTGGCTTTAATATCGGGTTGTAACCATTCTTCATGATAACCTCCCTCATATCACGCTCCATTTTTGCAGGGTCAGCATAATCATCAAAAAAAATCGTAATCACTGCTTTTGGGTGACTTTTTAAAAAATTAAAAATACGATTCATCTCATAATGAAGCGTTTGATACAATGGCTTACCATTTTTCCGGAACACAATTGATTCTTTTGCGGGATGAGAACAAACAACACTTATCCCTTCTTTAAGAAGCGACGACCAACTCAAATCCCAATCATACGTACTGAGCATCACACCACGCACACCTGCTGCCAACAGCCCCGGTATGGGCTGATCTTGCAACGCATATTGAGGAAAAAATCGCGGATACTTTTCTGCCGCGTGAGCTCCTACATAATGATACTGAACATAGTTCAAACCATCTGCTGGTTCTTTAAAATAATCTTTGTTACCCTCCGCTTGCCGTATGTCTTCTTGATAACGCTCATCATATGAAGGAATATAAGGAGCCGACACAGCCACCAACCACATATTTGCCACCAAAAGAACAATAAAAACGCTTTGTTTAATATAATGCATAACATTACCCCCTTTTTTAACAACATTGCTAACTGTAATTTTACAACAATGTCATGAGAAAAAGCTAGATTTAGCATAATTTTCAAAAAAACACCCCCGCTCGCCCTGAGCCTGTCGAAGGGAAAAGCGCTCTAATATTTCAACAAGTTCAATATGAGCGCAAATTCAACATGATTTGCAAAAAAATGTGTGGTATACTAAAGTATCTGCAAGTAATAATGATGCATAAGCACTCTCTGCTACCAATAGTTTTTTAGGTAATATAATGAAAATTCGAAGAAAAAAAGGTTTCTTTTCTATTTCAGCCGTTGCCAAAATGTTTTCCGTTCATCAACAAACAGTACGCTTGTATGAAAAACAGGGCCTTATCAGCCCCAAACGATCATCAGGTAATACCCGCCTTTTTTCTGAAGAAGATATTGATCAATTAGAAGAGGTTATCTACCTGACACATGAAATGGGAATCAATTTAGCCGGTGTTGAGATGATCTTACGCCTCAAGAAGCAGATCAAAAAGATGCAAAATGAGATGAACAAAATATTTGATTCTACGCAGCAAGAGCTTGATCAGGAGAATGAGAAATCAAAAGATATCGTACAAAGCAGCTATCAACGCCTTTTACGACTTAAAAATAAAAGTAATGCACCAGCAACACCAGATGCTCCAGTAAAAAAGGATGCTGATAATGACTCACAAGATGGCACCGTGGATGTTGACAACTGGGAAATTGAGTACGAGGATTAAAAATCACATAAAACTTCACGTAATAGCACAATTACACCAACTTTCTCAAAAATGTTTTCATAAGGGCACACAATAGTGCAAGGTTAAAAAAGAGTAGGGTGTATAAATTCCTCAATCACGAAAGGCTTAGTATGAATAACGATTCATTTTCACACGACAGCAACTCACAATTCGCACTTTCGTATGAACTACTTCATTTATTACAATGGCTTGGACAAAACGATGTTGACAAACTGAAAAAAATTATCTCCAAAGCCGTTGCTCACGGATTGCACAACAACATACAAAAATCTACAACGCTACCTGACCCTAACATTCTCGAAGATATGCATCACAGCATTATCGATTTTTTTGAACTTCTTGATACACTTCTAGCTGATGCAATTAGTGATCATGTAGAACAAAAAGCACGCGAGAAAAACCTTCTTCCTACCATTGATCATTTTGATTCATCATTATTGGATGACAACACGCTGCGTTCGAGCGTTGAAAACACAACAAAAAAATTGGATCTCAACCCACACATGAATCCAAAAGAACAGCTTTGCAAAGAGTTTCTTAAAAAATGGAAGCCCGTCAATAAAGAAAGTATACATTAAACCGATATTTTAATGCCGTTCGTGCTGAGCCTGTCGAAGCATATGAACTAAATTATGTTCGCTCACTTCGACAAGCTCAGTGCGAACGGGATTGGAAAATACCTGCACAAACAAAGTTTTTTTACGTTCGCACGAACGTAAAGGGACTAAAAAAATCCTAATTTCTCCAACGCCTCACGCACCTCAAAAAGAGGCAAACCAATAATTGTTGAATACGATCCTTGGACCATTTTTAAAAACTGATTACCAAACTTTTCAACCGCAATACCACCAGACACATCCAAAAAAGGTGTTTTTTCAAGGTAAATATCAAGCCAATTATCTGGTACCACAAACATAAATTCAGCCGAAACAACATCAGCTATTCTTTCTTCTATTACCCATGCATCATTTTTCCACACTTTTCTATCCAAACAAAAACCTGTGCATAAAAAAGAGCCTGCTGCAGTTGCCTTTATCTTGGCAATGGCATCAGCTCTATCAACTGGCTTTCCATGAACCACGCCCATTTTATCATGCGACATAGTATCAGCGGTCAGCACAAAGCATCTATCTCCTTCATGTTTACCATCGGGCAAGATAACGTGCTGCATTTTATACAGCGCAATGCTTAAAACGAGCTGTGGTAATGGAAGACCCCAATCACACAGAGATTCGTCAGCATCCTGATTTACTGTAATAAATGGAATCTGAGACTCTTCTAATAACATCCGCCGCGATTGCGATTTGGAACCGAAATATAAAACATTTTTAACCATATAGATAAACTTTTTTCTTTAGTCCTTCGAAGCTTTTAAAAAAGCGGAGTAGGATTGAATTTTTTTAATCTCAAGAGTACACTTAAAACATGAATTATCAATACTATACTAAGACCAAAAACATTTTTGTACCTCAAAATCAACAGATCGTCCTTGTTGGTGGCTGCTTTGATATCATTCATTTTGGACACATACAATTTTTGGAAAAAGCAAAGCAAGCTGGTGATTATCTTGTTGTAGCACTTGAACCAGATGAGCGTATTATCAACCACAAACACCGCACTCCAATTCATACACAAGCAGAACGTGCTCATAATCTATTAGCACTACGCCATGTTGATCACATAATTATGTTACCAATGTTATATGGATTTCAAGATTATCTTGATCTTGTACAAACAATCAAACCACACGTTATTGCAATAACCAATGATGATCCACAACTACCCAACAAACAAAAACAAGCTGACGCGGTTGGCGCACAACTTGTTACGGTAACTGATATGATTGGAAATTTTTCAAGCTCAGCGATATTTCAAGATTTAATGATTTAAAAATTAAAGCTATTATTCTCTGCCATTTTTTATTTTATTGAAATCTTCACCACTCATAATTGTAAGTAATTTTCGACATATTTCTAATCCAGTAATATATTCTTGTTGTTGCCGTTGGGACATGCGATCCGAATGCGATGCATATTCCTTCTCCAAATTATTCATTCTACTTTGCACACGCTCAATTGCACTTACTCCATAACAATTTTTATGATGTGGATCAACATTTAATGAATGCAATAATTTCGCTCGGCGTAACACATGATTTCCTTCTAGATAAAAGTCAAAAGGTCTTCCCAGCAACTTATGCCAAAGATTCTCACCAGAATTATCTACTGCATATGGATTAACTTTTCTACGAATAGCGTACTTTATAAAGGAATCTTTTGTAACTTTCGTATTATTTGTACCTTCATCCCTAATTACGTTGTGCAAATAATTTCCACCGTGACCGTCATCTATTTTACGGATATTACAACCATGTTTTTCAAGAAGTCGTATCATATTAAGAGATTGAGCGTCCTCTATCAAAGAATCATCACCTTTAAGTATCTTATAATTTTTAAGTAACCAATCTGCCGTTTTAACATCATCTATTTCAATAGCATCCACAAGTAGAAATCCTCGACGAAATTGCAAATCCTTTATCTTCTTTTGACCAGTCGTCTTATTAGCACAAGAATGTCGCTGCTGAAACATTTTTGGTGTCGATTGTTTTGATGTTTTTACCAACATAGCAGTAGCATTGGGTACAACAGTAAAACTGATCACTGCCGACAACACTATACTCTTTTTCATACGCATCCTTTTGTTGTAATATATAATTTAAAAATTCACCCATTATTGTACGCATCATCAGATATTTAGCAACAATAAATGTTCTTTTTAAAAACAAAAAAAGCCACGTGCAAAACACATGGCTTTTTTTAATAGCAATCATTTAAAGAAAATGGCACGCCAGCTGTCCTTCGACAAGCTCAGGATGAGCGGTAGTGAAAGCTGGCTGGGGCGGAAGGATTCGAACCTCCGATCGTAGGACCAAAACCTACTGCCTTACCGCTTGGCCACGCCCCAAATAAGAATGTAAAAATTTATTACTACTACTCTTCGTCAGATGAAGGTTGGCCCCCAAGATCCATATTGGTCTTGTATTCTTGAACCACGCGCTCTTCAATCATGCTACGTGTTTCAGGGTTTAAGGGATGCACAACATCGCGAAATGTTCCGTCTTTACGTTTACGTGATGGCATTGAAACAAATAATCCTTTGACACCTTCGATCACTTTGAGATCTCGAATAATAAATGCATTGTCAAAGACGATGGTTGCATATGCTTTCAATTTTTCGCCATCCGTCACCGGAAATACTTTAACTTCCGTTATTTCCATTGCTGTAACCTTTAAAGATAAGTATCGTTTTTTTGCTTCTTTACTGCTCGTATTTTAATGTATATCATTGGATGTTTTTGTCAAATACAAACATACTTCTTTTATACATTTTTTATAAATTTACCCAATAAATCGTGCAACTCTCAATTTTGCTGAACGAGATGATGGATTTTTTGCGATTTCTTCTGCTGTTGGGATCACTACACGCTTAGTGATGATCTCCAGTTTCCCCTCATCCTCTTTTTCTTTAAAGAACTGTTTAACAATCCGATCTTCCAAAGAATGAAACGAGATACATAACAATAATCCGTTAGGTTTTAACACTTGCATTGCACCTGACAAAAATCCGGTGATATTATTCAACTCTTGGTTAACAAAAATACGTAATGCCTGAAACACTTTAGTTGCAGGATGAATCTTTGAAGAACGTCGAGGAATAACTTTTTCAATGAGTGCTGCCAATTCTCGTGTGGTGTGAATCGATTTTTTTTGTCGCGCTTCAACAATCGCTGCTACTATTTTTTTTGCATGTGGCTCTTGCCCCAATTGCCAAAACATTTCACATAATTTTTCTGGTGAAGACTTATTGATCACTTGTTCTGCCGTCACCTGCTGATGAGCAGGTGACATTCTCATATCAAGTTCAGAATCTCTCTGAAAAGAAAACCCAGCGCGCTCTTTTATATGCATCTGAGATGTACCAAAATCGGCTAAAATACCATCTACTTTGCCCTCTTTTGCTTTTTGCAGCAACCGGTACACGTTAGAAAAATTCCCCCATATTATATGGAGGCGTTCTTGGTATTGTGCTTCTAATGCAGGTGCATACGTTTCAATTGAAGTAGCATCCCAATCGATTGCTACCACATGACATTTTTGCTGCTTATCTAAAATTGCTTTGGTATGACCACCTGACCCAAAAGTAACATCACAGTAAAGACCTTGTGGCTGTGGATTAAGATAATGCAAAACCTCATCAACCATGACCGTTTTGTGATAAAAGAGCTCGGCGTTTTCTTTATTTGGGTTTACCATAGTGATTTATACTATTCTATTTGCGATGCTTTAACACCATTCTTTGTTGTCAACATTGAAACTAAATTTTCAAGACCAATTGCATGCGATCCTTTAACCAAAATAGCTGGTTTTGCATCGAGCTCACTTTCAATTTTTTGTGCAGCTTCTTGCCATGATCCAACTACTTCAACACGTAGTCCCACTGGTGCTGTTTTTTTAACCCAAGCAACCAAGTTGCCCACTAAAATAACTTTATTTAATGAAGGAACTTTACGCAGGAAGCGCCCTACTTGTCTATGCCAAAAAGGACTATTAACACCTAATCCAAGCATATCACCAAGAATAGCAATTTTTGGTGACTTTGTCTCTATTTGTTGAAACGCCAACAATGCCGCCTTCATACTCTCTGGATTAGCATTATAACAATCATTAATTAAGGTGCCACGATCACCATTCACCAAGCGCTCTTCAAAGCGACCTTCAACAACGCATGGCTTTTGAATCGCTTTAATAATAATGTCATCAGAAACACCCAACCAATGAGCCGCAGCTGTTGCAGCAAGAGCATTAAAAACTGCTCCAATATGCGGGTGATCCAAAACAATGGAATGTTTATTTTTATATATTTTAAGCATAAAGCTAATATGGGCTCCGGATACTCTCATTTTTCGTGCTTGAATCTGATTTGTCGTCTTTGATCCAAACTTAATCACCGGATGCTGATAAGAAACACTGGCAAGAATTGGCTGATCACCATTAATAATACCAATGCTATTTTCAGTGAAGTATTTAAAAACATCACGTTTTTCAAGCGCAATATCATTGAGTGACCCAAGACCATCCATATGCTGATGACCAATATTGGTAATTACCGCAGACGTTGGACGTAATAAATGAGAAAGCTCAGCCATTTCCCCACGTTTACTAATACCAAGTTCAAAAATAGCCAATTCGTGATCCGTTCTCATGCGAAGCATATTTAATGCAAGGCCAATTTTTGTATTTTGATTTCCATGAGAAACAAGATATTTTTTGCCTGCATGCGTCATAATTTGAGCAAGCATTTCTTTGGTAGAAGTTTTTCCAACTGATCCAGTAATAGCAATAACTGGATAATCAAACTGTGAACGCCAATGTGGCAGCAAGTTGAACAAGCGCCTCAAGAGGATCTTTAACCAACAAGAACTAACTTAGATTCAAGCCCTTTAATTGTGCTGAGAACATCTTTTTTTGATTCAGCAATAATCACTCCTGCTGCACCCTTTGCAAATGCTTGCGCAACAAAATCATGCCCATCACAATCAGCGCCTTTTAGAGCAACAAAAATATCTCCCGCTTGCATCCCACGTGAATCAATAGAGAATGTTGCATTCTCTGGAAAGTGCCCGAATGCAATCGACACTTCAGGCAATGTTTTAGTTATAAAAGAGCTGTCAAATCGCATTGATAATCTCCGTTGAAAATAAAAAATACTACTACACCCAAATCTATATAAAAAAACTATTATATGTGCTGCTAAACGTTCGTCTAATGGCACTAAGATCTCTTTTTTTTTAACATTTGTCAAGGAACGCAGGATAAAGTAATAAGATAATATGTTAACGAATTACTTTTCTTGTCTTTCCCCCATCCTGCGGCATAATGAGTCCTTGAGACTCAAGCATATCAATAATACGCGCTGATCTATTATAACCAATGCGAAACTTTCTTTGCAGTAGGGAAATAGAGATTTCATCAATCTCATTTAAAAAATTACGAATATCATCATATAAAACATCATCTAGTGTTGCTCCATCTTGCCCTTGCAATGATGTCATCTGATGCATATCAAGATATTCAACTTTTCTTTGCTGCCTAATATGATCCGCAACCTGCTCAATTTCTTGATCAGAAACATATGCTCCATGTACTCGTCTTAATTGTGATGTTGCCGCATCAAGAAACAGCATATCGCCCCTACCTAATAAACGATCAGCTCCCATTGTATCTAAAATAGTACGGGAATCAATACGTGATGCAACTCTGAATGATATTCTACTCGGAAAGTTTGCTTTAATTAAACCGGTAATCACATCAACCGAAGGCCGCTGTGTTGCAACAATCATATGAATTCCCGCTGCACGTGCCATTTGCGTAATACGAGTAATAAGATCTTCAATATCACGCCCGGCGGTAATCATCAAATCCGCCAACTCATCAATCACCACCACAATAAATGGCAACATACTTGTTTTCTTAGTTCATCATCCGCGCTCATTCTGAATCTGTTGCAAAATCGCGTATTATAATCCCCAATATTACGCGCGCCACATTTTGCCATTTTTTCATAACGTTCTTCCATTTCTTGCACCACCCAACGCAACACGGGAGCTGCATGTGCGGGACTCGTGACAATAGGAAACAACAAATGTGCAATATCGGTAAATGCGGCAAACTCTAATCGTTTAGGATCTATCAAAATAAGTTTAAGTTCATCGGGGCTTAATTTACATAACAAACTTATCAAAATGGCATTAATGCTACCGATTTTCCTGATCCTGTTGAACCTGCAATCAAAAGATGTGGCATACGTGCTAAATCAACAACCACAGCCTCTCCAATGGTGCCCTTACCAAGAACAAGCGGCAAACTACCAGAAAACTGTTGCGTATACTGGAGATGTTGCCACTTGTGAAAACAGTACATCATTACGCGTTGTATTTGCAACTTCAAACCCAACAACTGATCTTCCAGGAATTGGCGCAATAATACGAATACTCATCGCTTGCAACGCCATAGCAAGATCATCTTCCAGCGCAATAATTTTACTCAATTTTGTATCAATATCCGGTTGATATTCAAACAACGTCACAACAGGCCCACGCTTAATGGCAACCACTTCACCATGTAACCCCAAACCGTTTTAATTTATCTTGCAAAACTTGTGCACGCTCTTGTAACTCTTTTTCAACATTACGATCTTCTTTAATGTCTTTCTCAGCAATAAAAATATCCATGTGCGGCAATGCGTATCGTGAAGTTTTTTTAGATATGGTTGGCAATTGCTTTTCATGCTTTGCTTTTTGCACACGCACGGAAGCTGTATATTCACTCATATCATTATTCACTTTCTTATCCACTGCATGCCTCAATGATATTAATGGAGGCACAAGATTTAGCTTCAATCTACTGACTTTGTTCTTTCGCGCTCGTCCTGAACTTGTTGAAGGATATCCTCGAGCGCCAGAATATAAAACCACGTAATTTATTGATACTTCATCAAACTGAATCTCATCCGACCGGTCAGCGTCCCATTGCTGCCCAAAGTCATAATCATCGTCAGGATGTAACAAACCTGTCTCATCAAATGCCTCACCATCAAGTAACGATTGAACAAAATGTACAAAAAACCTTGGCATCTTCAAAAAAACAGCATACATACATACGCCAACAGCATGCACCGTTTTGCTGACAACATGATATTTGCACATCAATGCATACGCGGCCAAAACCGCCCACATGGCATACTGAAACAAAAACATAAATGACCAACGGAATAATAAAATAAAACTCGCGCAGAGGCTACTATATAAAAATAACATGCGTCCAATGGGGTCAAAATAATAAACAAGTGCGTTTGCAAAGCGTAAGCCTACCATCCCACCCGGATAAGGACTTACGGCAACATCCATAGAATAAGCAGCCAGCAATGCAGCACCAACAAATACTAAATATACAGAAGCAAACAAGCGTTCCCATTCATTTTTCATTGATTTTTGGGTAAAAAAAATGAATCCCCCACATAATAATGGAATCAATAGTAAAAAAGATGCCCCTCCAAAAAGGTAAAAAAGTATTGCTGCGAATTGCGCACCAAGAAAACCACCTGTGTTGGTGATAGCTTCCGGATCACTTGAAATATATAACCATGAACTATCAGTCACGTTATATGAAACAAGAGACACTACCAAAAAAATAATGGTTGCCGTATAAAAAATAGCACCACCATACCAAAACGTCCTATTTTTTTCATGAAAAAACCTGTTCATCAAAAATCTCCCATAAATTTTTTAGAAATTTTCCATTTTTTCCACCATCTTGAAAGCTCCACCCCATGATGAAATATAAAATAATTTTACAAAACAACCTAGCAACAAAGGGATATTAGTGCGTTCAATAAACGTAAAACTCCTTCCACAGCATAATTACTTATAATTTTTCTTTACAATTTGGATCTGACAATACTATATTGTACAGTGATACGAAAATATGTTTGAATAAAAAAATAAATAACATAATTCAATGAAAGGAGATATCGCGCATAAAAAAAGTAGTGTACGTTAAAAAATTTCACTTGCCTTAATAAAAAAAGGGCGTGAAATTAATGGATCAGAAATATCTAAGATTGAGTAATGAGTAAAAGGAGTTTAATTATGAAACAATATTCAAAAAAATTGTTTTCATTAGTTGTGCTTTGTAGCACAGCAACAATCGCACTCGCTGACTGCTGCGATAACGACGACAATGGTAACCACGTTGTACCATTTATCCAATGGCGTTCACAAGGTAGAAACATGGCTCGTAAGTTAGAAGGAACAACGAGCTTTGCTGTTTACCAAGGCGACATGGATAACAACTATGGTACATTCAATATGACCGTAGAATACGACCAATCTTTCAGAGGCAAAAACATTGCTGAATGTCTTTTTGGTAACAGCTTAGTAACTGCACCAGCAGCACCAACAAATAACAGCTGCAACAATGACTGCGACAATAGTTGCAACAGCACTCTCATAATTTCTGGTAAAAATACTGCAACAAGAGCAGCAACAGATTGGTTGGCAGAAAACTTCCTGCTTCCACGTGATTTCAAAAGTGCCATTTCCTTCAGTCCAAAAGTTCAAAGCGTAATAGTTGATTTTAACTTATTCGTTGGACTTGATAGATGGGTAAATGGTCTTTATTTCAGATTATACGGACCAGTTGTTTGGAACAAATCAAGCTTACGTGCTAATGAAACTATAATCAACCAAGGAACTGTTGCCGGTGGATCATATTCACAAGGTTACTTTGATGCTGATGCTCCTGTAGCAAGCACATCACTTTTCCAAAGCGCACTCAATTTCTTTGGTGGATGCCAACTTCCAAAATATACTGACCAAAATGTTGTAGTCCAACCATTGAATTTTGCAAAATTCTCTGATTGCAATTTCAATGCAAACAACAACAATAACAGCTGTGATAATGATTGCAACGGAACATCACATCACAAAACAGGATTTGCTGAATTACGTGGTGAATTTGGATGGAACTACATTCAAGAAAAATACCGCTTAATGTTGAACATCCAAGCAGCAGCTCCAACAGGAACTCGTCCAAATGCTGAATTCCTATTGCCAGCATACGTTGGTAACGGTAAGCATTGGGAACTTGGTGGTGGATTTGGTGGAAGTTGGAAAATGTGGGGCAGTGAAGATGGTGAAAAATCATTCAACTTTATCGTTGAAGCTGATATAACTCACTTATTCAAAGCAAAACAAAAAATGACCTTTGATCTCAAAGGCAAACCAAACAGCCGTTACATGCTTGCAGAACAACTAGTAACTCCTGCAGCTGACGACCAACTTGTTCCTAATACTCCAACGTTTGATGTAAACGGCAAAGGGCTTTACATGCCAGTTGCAAACTTCAGTACACGTGATGTAAAAGTTGGCTTTGGTGTACAAGGTGATGTTGTTGCAATGTTCAACTACACACACCGCAACTTCTCATGGGATATTGGATATAACTTCTGGGGCATGTCATGTTCAGAAGTCAGCCTTTCTTGCGATGACAACTGCAACGACTCAGATGATTGCAACCCTATAATAATTCCATTCCCTGCAAACATGGCGCTTAAAGGCGATGCGAGCATAGCTGGTTACAATGAAAATGCTCTTCTACCACCTACCGAATTTACCTTTGGTCTTGGTGCAACAGAAAGCAAAGCAACAATCTTTACTGGTACTAATGTTGGATTCGCAGCACCAGCAGGACTTTCTAACCCTGGCATAGACAATCCAATTCCTGCAGTAGCTGCAGTTGGATCAGCAAACCCTGGTCCTTTATTTGTATTTGGTAATATTGGCACTGAAGTAATCAACACATCTAACCCGCCAGTGTTCATATCTATCGATGATCTTGATGTAGAAGGTGCTGAACAACGTGGACTTTCCAACAAAGTGTTCACTCACTTCAACTACACTTGGACAGATCGCGATAAATGGGTTCCTTATGTAGGTGTTGGTTTTAGTGCTGAATTTGGTAAGCATAGCGGTAATGATGATTGCTCAACAACACCAGTTACAACATCATCAAATGATTGCTCTAGCTGTCACAGCTGTGCATTATCTCAATGGGGTGTTGAAGTTAAAGGTGGCGTATCATTCCACTAATAACGGATGCTCATTATTGTTGTAGCGTTAGGTAAATTACCTTAACAAAGCAAACAAAAAACGAATACTCAAAAAGGCTTAGCTCATGCTAGGCCTTTTTGCTTTTGACCCTCCTCCTACGCCAAGGCTTCGGCGGACAGGCAATTTTCATTACGCTTCAGTCGGGGACCCCATTATCCTTCGATACATTTTTGAAGACAAAAACACTCAGGATGAGCGGAAGAAAAAATAATTTGTACCTTACGCCGCTCGCCCTGAGTGCCCCGTAGGGGCGTATCAAAGGGTTTACAAAGATGATGCAATCGTACTATATTAGGCCATAAGAAATATATGTATCACACACTTAAGGAGTAGAGAGAGTATGAAGAAACAATCACACAAGTTATTATTATTAACCGCAATTGCGTATACTGCTGGAATCCATGCATGTGCCGCTCCAACAGAATTCCGCGTAGCACCATTTGTGCAATGGCGTTCACAAGGCAGAGACACCGCACGTAAATTAGTAGGCACCACCAGCCACCATGTCTACTTACATGATATGGAATCATTTTATGGCACCTTCAACATAACCCCACAATACGATCAAACGTTCAGAGGAAAAGAACTTGCTGAATGTTATTTTGGATCAAGTTTAATTAATGATGAAACACTCACTATCACCGGTACTGCAGCTACCCCAACTAACATAACCAGAGATTGGATGGCAGAAAATTTCTACCTTCCACGTGATTTTAAAAGCACCATCACCTTTGCACCAAAAGTCCAAGACTTTTTAGTTGATTTTAATCTCTATGTCGGCCTTGATGAATGGGTTAAAGGTATGTACTTCAGACTTTATGGCCCAGTCGTCAACAACAGAGTAAGCCTCCACCCATGTGAGAATATAGAACAAGAAGGAACCATTGGATATGCCGCAGGATTTTTTAGTCAAAATACCGTTCCGGCAAACACATTACTCCCATCAGCACTTGCATTTTTCAGTGGAAACACAACCATTGTTGTTCCAACAATTATCGCTGATCCTTTATTAAAATCAAAAATAGCTGATCACAAAAAAAGTACTACAGGCTTTGCTGAATTGCGCGGTGAATTTGGATGGAACTATCTCGATGAAGATTACCACGTTGGATTTAACGTACAAGCAGCTGCACCTACCGGCACGCGCCCACACGGCGAATTTCTTTTTGAATCACAAGTTGGTAACGGTAAACATTGGGAGCTTGGCGTGGGCTTAAGCGCGCACTGGACAATGTGGCGCAGTGAAGATGATGAACGTCATCTTGATTTTGTTTTTGAAGCGGACGTCACTCACTTATTTAACGCATCACAACAACGCACTTTTGATCTTATTGGTAGACCAGACAGCCGCTACATGCTCGCTTCTAAAATGAATCTTAAACCTACCACTAATCTTTTTGGTAATACAGAACCAGATCTTGGTATTACTGGCACCATAACACAAGCATCATCACAATTTAACGCTGAATATTCTCCGGTGGCAAACTTCAGCACCCGTGATGTTGACGTCAGCATTGGTGTACAGGGTGATATTGTTGCCATGCTCAATTACACTCATCATGGTTTTTCATGGGATCTTGGCTACAACTACTGGGGTATGTCACATGAACATATTGAACTGCGTGATTCAGACTGCGCACCAGTATTCCCTGCAAATACCTGGGCACTCAAAGGTGATGCGCAAACATATGGTTTTATAGCAAATGCCGCAACTGCCGTTCCATTATCTGGCACAGAAAGCCTTGCAACTATTCATCAAGGAACCAATGTTCTCAAGGCACCTACTGCTGCCAACACAAATCCTGGCGTTGATAACAATCAATTTGCACAAGATATGGCCAACGGAGGCGATATACTGACTGTTTCTCCAAATACCGCTACTCCTCAGATTCAAACTTCTATTCAACCAATATTCATTACAGCAGATGATCTTAATATAAGCGGCGCGGAAACTCGTGGATCATCAAACAAACTGTTTACCCACTTCAGTTATACATGGGTAGACCGTGAAGATTGGATTCCATATCTTGGCATTGGTGGCGAGGCTGAATTTGGCAATACCAGTCAAGATGATAATAATGATAGCGGTTCTTGCGATAATGGTATCAGCTGCGCATTATCTAAATGGGCCATTCTTGTTAAAGGCGGCGTATCATTTGATTAATACTTGCACAACATGCAATGAGATAAGGCTGAGCTTATGGCTCAGCCTTTTTAACGATTATTATTTTGTACATTCATAGACAACAGTATCATCATACATAGATGGCGTACCCGTACGATCATAAGCTTTTATTTTTTTTATCTGCTTAAAACCAACCTCTCCAAGCAAAGCATCCATCTCTCCCGGTTGATAAAGTTTAATAGGATAATACTCCATTTCCGTTTTAAGTATTTCGGTTCTACTCATAAGCTCATAGCGTAATATTAATGGTGCTACTGAATTTTCTATGGGAAGAGGAAGTACGCTCTCAATAATAATATTTCCATCAGGTCTTTTATACGCTTTTCCACTCCATAAACCAATATGTTCTGCTCGTGAATGATTTGTCTGAAGATCAAGAACAAAAATACCTCCCTTCTGCAATAATGCATATATTCTTTGTAAACACTTTTTGATATGCACTCGATCCTGAAAAATGCAAAATGAGGTATCAGGAATAAAAATAAGATTATACTTTTTTGCCTGTCCGACGAAGCCTTGCCTGCGCTTTGAAGCCTTGGCGAAAGAGGGGCGAAGTAGGGGAGCAGGGGCTACTTCCAAAAACTGCTCCCACACATGAGGAGAAAGTTTTTTTTGCGCGCATTTGCTACGTAGCGCATGCAACATATGCGATGAAGCATCAAATCCTTCTACGTTAAATCCTTCTTCCAACAATGGAATCAAATAACGTCCCGTTCCACACATTGGTTCTAAAATTGGCCCCGATGATTGCGCAACATATTCCCGAAAAAAAGCATATTCTTTGACTGGCGGCTTTGGTTTATCAAGGTCCCAAAATTCAGTACACAATCCTTTATACTGTGGCAAACTTAACTCATTCTTAGCATAGCAATGCATAACTAAAAAAAAGACCATCAATAAACTTATACGGTGCTTTTTCATAACCATCTCCCATTATTAAATTTTAAATAATAGCAATATGTCATCATATTCAATTATGCAATAATCTAAAGGGGTGAGTCAAGACAAACAACTTTTTTCATCTTTTTTATCGACCATTGCCTTTTTTTAGCCAACCTGCTAATGCTAATACTGTACCAATGAGCGCTTTAAAAAAAGGAAAACACATGAAAACAAAGTATCTCTCCCCCCTCGCGCTTACGATTATTTCCATTTCATCAATAAATGCAGAACAACACGTAGCAACATCTTTTAACACACGCTCAATATCCCGTAACGCTGCACGCGATCTTGCCGGTTGGACAAATTATATTAATAAAGACAGTTCTCGCGACACGGTCTATGGTGCCATCAGCGTAACACCAGAATACAACCATACTTTTAACAGCAGCGCCATTACGCGAACACTTTTTGGTGATAATTTAAGTGGTAATAAAAAGTGCCAGCATCTCACAATTTCTGGTTCTCAAGTAAATAATCGTGGACCACAAGATTTACTTGCAGATTACTTCTACTTACCAACTGATTTTGAAAGTACCGTACAATTTAAACCAGTTATTGATAACGTGATTATTGATTTTGGTTTTTACCTTGGTCTTGATGCATGGACAAAAGGACTTTATTTTTGGCTTCATGCACCATTTGCACATACACGCTGGGATCTTAATATTGATGAAACCGTTAGTAACCCTGGCATAAATAACGCAGAACAAGGTTATTACACACCAGATACATTACCACGCAATCTCCTTCTTGATAGATTTACCGAATTTGCAAATGGTCTTTCTGTACCAAACACAGAAAATATAGGGTTTGAAGAACTCAACTTTGGTAAAATGAGCAATAAACGGCTTATTAAATCACGCCTTGCTGAAATCCGTACCGGTATTGGATGGAATTTTTTTGCGGAGCAGAACTATCACTGCGGATTTAATGGTCAACTTGCTGCACCAACCGGGCTACGACCAGATGCAGAATTTTTATTTGAACCACTTGTGGGTAACGGACATTTCTGGGAACTTGGTTTTGGCCTCAACGGACACTACAACTTTTGGCATAACCAAGATGAAACTGCTCACTGCTCATTCTATGGAGACATCAATATTACACATCTTTTTAAAACGCGCCAAGCACGCTCATTTGATCTTACAACCGGTGGCACACTGAGTAGATACATGCTTGCAATGGAAATGATATCACCAGCAGTTAATCTCCAGGGACCCACCGGTGATATTCCGTCAGCACAATTTGATAATAATTTTATACCACTCGCCAACATTACCACACTTGATGTTGAAGTAAGTATTGCGGTACAAGCAGATATTGTTTTAATGTTCAACGTAACAAGAAATAACTTCAGCTTTGATCTTGGCTATAATTACTGGGGACGCTCTGCCGATCACATCACATTACGAAGCAATGAATCATTTGCGGAAAAAACATTTGCACTAAAAGGTGATGCGCATGTCTTTGGATTTACCCCAAACTCAACTGGGTTTACCGCACTTTCTGCAACAGAAGACAAAGCAACCATCCATGCAGGTACAAATTTTACCTCACCAACTCCTGCAACGAACCCTAATATTGATTTTCCACAACAAGCAATTAATAAACCGGAAATAGGTCCCGGTATTAATTTACTGTATGCACAAAATCTGCCTAACGTTCCTGCCAATTTTATTAACACATCAATACCTCCAATATTTATTACCCGCAATGATCTTAATCTTGAAGGTGCACAAACAGCGGGATCATCCAACAAACTATTTAGCCATATTTCTTACACCTGGAATGATAAAACAGAATGGCAACCATATCTTGGTGTTGGTGGTGAAGTTGAATGGGGCAGCAAAACTAAAAGCAGTTGCAAGCCCTGTAACGACCATGTTCCACAATGCAGCACATCGCAATGGGGTGTATGGGTTAAAACTGGCGCAACTTTTAATTAATATGTTATGAAAAAAAAAATTATAGTTATTTTAATTTTATTTTCATTTCTCACGCACGCACAAAACACGCAGGTTATTACCTTCATCTCACCACGCTCACAAGGCTTTAATACACCACGCGTGATATCAGGGTGGGATACCATTACCCATTGCCCTGAACAAAACAAAATGTATAGCACCTATGGATTTGCTCTAGAAACAACAACCACATTCCGTCCAGAACGGATCAACCAATGCTTATTCGGACAAAACATTGTCAGGCGGGGTAAAGATGATACGGAATGGAAAGATTTTATTATAGTATCAGGTAGCCAAACAGAAGATCGCGCTCCCCAAAAAGATTGGTTAGCTGATTATTTTGGCCTTCCAACAGATTTTAAAAGTAGAGTGCACTTTCGGCCACGAGTAAACAACGTGATTGTAGAAGCACAATCTTTTTTTGGTTTTAACAACATCAAAAAAGGATTATATGCGGAAGTTTTTTTACCAATCGTCTACACCAACTGGGAACTTAACCTCAATGAAATCGTCATAGACCGTGGCACCAATGGCTACGCTCCCGGATACTTTAATCCAGATGGCGTTGAAAGAAAAAATCTTGTCTCTTTCTTCAGTCACTATATTTCTGGATGTGTCGTTCCCAACATCACTGACCTTACATTCCAACCACTTACCCATGGCAAAATGGCACTTCATTCACGCCGAACAGTGCACTGTGCTGAATTACGAGCAAATCTTGGCTATGATCATTTTATTCATGATGAACATCATGTTGGCGTAAAAATGCAACTCGCGCTCCCTTTGGGTAATCGTCCAAAAGGCGAATATCTTTTTGAACCAATTGTCGGCAACCAACATCACTATGAACTTGGCCTGGGGATCACCGCGCATGCCCTTGCATGGGAAAATGAAAGAACGAATGAAAAAGTTGATTTATTTCTCGACGTAACCGCTAACCATATGTTCAAATCTCATCAGCGCCGCGCATTTGATTTAAAAGAAAAACCAAATAGCCGTTACATGCTTGCAGAAAAAATGACACCGAATATCATCAATAATCTAACAGGAAATAATGTAATCCCAATTGCGCAATTTGATCGTGAAGTTACTTCAATCGTCAATTTTACCACGCGTGATATTGCAGTAAGTGTTAACGTACAAGCCGACGTTGCATTAAGTTGTTCATATACCAAAAAAAGTAACTATTGGACGTTCGGTTACAATGCATGGAAGCGTGGGTGTGAAAACATAACACTCAAACATTGTAACAGTTTTCCTGAAAATATCTGGGCTATCAAAGGTGATGCACATGTATATGGTTTTGTTGCCCAGCAACCTAATCCAGCTGATTTACCTGTTGGTACCGCCGTAGCATTATCTGCAACAGAATCAGATGCAACAATTAATTATGGTACTAACTTACCAAAACAAGGAGTGAGCGCTGATCCAGCGCAACGGGCAATACAGATAACCAATGCACAAAGAAACCCTAAAATTGATAATCCTCAACCAGCATTTGCCGGCAACAACCAATACCTTGTTGCATCAACTAGTGATCTTTCTACTACAAACCAAATCAATACATCAATTCAACCAGTTCTGATTAATCAAGCAGATCTTGATATTAACAGCGCCGCAACAAGTGGCTTTTCTCATAAAATATTTACTCATTTTAATCACACCATTGCCACGTTAGGACGCGCCGCAGCACATATTGGTTTTGGTTCTGAAATTGAATTTGGTAGACAAGCAGGCCCTCCTCCCGCTATTGGCGATGACAAGTGTATTAACTGTGCATTCTCAAATTGGGGTTTTTGGATAAAAGGTAGTGTTTGTTGGTAAAGGCATTTAAAAATGAAATGCATTAAAAAAAGGAATTTACATGCAATTTTTTAAAAATACGTTGATAATCATGGCGTTGTTTACCATAAATTTTGCGAATGCAAAAGTAATGAAAAAACCGGTGGCTAGTACACAGACTACGATACCAACACAACCACCTGTGCCTCAAACAAGACAACCTGTAGTCCAAAAACCAATAACAGAAAAAAAAGCAATACAACCTATAGTGCAACCCTCCTTCACCAAAAGCAAAGTTTATCCTGAGCCTGTCGAAGGAGAGGGCAGGCAAAAAAAAGCAGTTGAACCTAAAACTAAACCAATAGAATCTACAAAAATTTCATTAATAAAAGAATTTCCTCCAACACACAATCTTATTCTCCTTCTTGATCCAAAAAAGGTAGAAACAATAAACCGCTATGGCAATGCTATGGTGAATAATGCGCTGATGGGATTCTATGAACAAGCAGCACCAATTATCATGAGCAGCAATATTTTAGAAATTATTAACATTATTAAACAAAAAGTAGGTGAGCAAAATTTTCAACAGTTACGCAATAGCCCCTATAATATAGTACAACAATTTGCTCAACAACTCGTGCAAAAATACGATATTCATGAATCATCATTGACGCTTATTTTAATGAGTCTTATTAATTTTGATGATAAAAGCTTGCATTATTATTTCCATAAATCTGACCATTTAGTATTGGTAATTCCGGAAAACTATATGAAGACCAGTTTTTCTCCATCATTCAATTCCGAAGATGAAGTAAAAGCGTGTGGTTTCAATCCCAATCTTCTTACTAAAGTTACTGATGCAACCACTGAAAATCTTCTGCAGCAACTCAAAGCGCAACAATCAAAACCTGTTAACAAAGATCGTTTCATTGAAAATTTAACTGCATTATTTATACCTCAAAAAAAATATGGGAAATTAATTGCTCCAGAACAAGACACAGAATGGGACCCGTATATCTCCGGGCATGGAGGGCCAACATATCTTATTGTTGGTAATACTTATCAAGTTGTACCAGAAAAAGGCAACGTTGTAGGGGTATCACTGCAAGAATTTTCACAATTAATGCACTTTTTTGATGAAAATCTTAATGTTGCTTATCTCCATTATACAACCTGTTTTTCTGGCGGATATAGTCAAGTCTTTGTTAATGACATACTTTCATCATTAGATGTTGATTTTATCGTATCATCGGAAGGATTAGGCGAAAAAGAAACAACAGGAATACCATTAGCTATGCGCTTTAGTTCTGTAAAACCTTATATACAATTACAATTTTATCCATTTACTGAATTCTTTAAATTGCTCCGATTTTACATTGGTCAACCAAAAGAATTTATAAAAATAAAAGAAGGAAAAAAAGAGCCAATTGCACAAATTATACGCGCTCTTAATCCTAATGAAACTGAAAATACACAACCATTTGTACGTTTTCCTGGAAAAGGTGTGTTTGGCGCCCTTTCTATAAGTAAAAATACCAAAGTCTTAACGGAAAGAATGGTAAAAGAGCATGAAGCTAAACACCGCCCCATAGACATGAGCGATAAAGATATTGGTATTATTATGGTAAATCCATCACGAATTAATAGTTCAATGAACATTGGTGATAACACCGATTGTGCAATAGCAACACCCACGGTGATGACAAAATCACAACAAACAGCTCATGTATTTAAAGAAATTAATTGGAAAATTCAATTACAAGAATTTATTTTTAACTTTGTACGTCTTAATCCAAAAATGCACACACAATTCTTTGTTGTTAAAAAAGTAACTGATATTCTCTATCAACAATCAAATTTACCGTCATCTTCAGCAACCATTAATAATCTGATTATTAAAATAGATGGTATGATGGGAACCGGCACTCAAGCTTCACCTAAACCATCAGTGCAAACTAAACCTTTACTATCAAATGACATACCTATTGCAAAATTAGGTGCAAATGTAAACGTTATTTTTGAATTGAATAACAACCTCTATCAATACAACGTTGCTTTAAAAACTTTTGATGACCTTAATGAAATAGTTAAAAAGATGAAACAAATTTCGTTTTCATCTCAACCTTTAACCACCAATGATATACAAAATGTTGCAACCAAATTTTTAACGCCACAAGAAATCAATAAACTCAAAAAGCCCATTACTTTAGAAAATATAGCTGATTTTATTGGTGATAAAATTAATATGCAATAGCATCATTAAAAAAAACGAAAGTGAAAAATAGGATTTGTCAAAGCAATATAGTTCAATTCTTTTTGAACCACAATTACATTACCCAATGCCTCATAGCATTTTTTAAAATTATCATATTTATGATTTAAAGCTTCCATTCAATTCCTTCTTTAATAATAGACTCACGCATAGCCTCAGGAATTCTATTCATATCAACCAGGTCAATTTTTTGAACTGTTGGTAAAGCATCAAGAAGATTCCACAAAAATTGCCATTCGTGTAAATTTAAACGCTTGCCGGTATCAATTGCAATATCAATATCTGATCCCTGTTTTGCTGTTCCACGTGCATTCGAACCAAAAAGATATATTTTAGCAGTTGGATAAAAAGCTGTTATTATTTTTATAATACTTAATTTATGCTCAAGTTCTATCATAGCACCCACATCTTATTTTTTATTTTCATCTGTTAACAATTTTATTCTCTCATCAAGCCTGACATACTTTACATACCCTGTAAATTGCAATCTATTTTGCCCCATCTTCTGACCCATCTTTCGATGGGGGCCCCAATTTGAATAATGGGCACCCAATCTCCACTTCTTTTCGATCGGGTTAAATCTATTGTGTTTAGCTCTCAATCAGTTTTACAGTAATAACAACATAAGGAGCTGCCATGATGAAAAAAAATATAATAAATGTATTGTTGATAGCATTGCTCATAAATGCACTGTTGATAGCATTACTCACACCATCATTTCTTTATTCATCAGAACAACCAGAAACTAACGCAGTAAATCAATTGCGCGGCATTTCAATTTTCAGTCCACGATCACAAGATATTAACGCTGCACGCGATATTGTCGGCTGGCATCCTTTTATTCACCGTTGCGATGCAACAAAAAATTATTCCGTACTCGCATTCACACCGCAGTACAACCAATCACTCAGGCCAGAACGCATTTCATTAGCACTTTTTAATTCTGATACATTTTCACTTTCCGGCAGCCAAATTCCCGGACGCGCTGATACACAAGAACTGCTTGCTGATTACTTTGGATTATCTCCTGCATTTGCAAGTAATGCATTCTTTAAACCACTCATCCGCAACCTTGAATGTGATATGGCATTATACATTGGCTTTGATTCATGGGTACAAGGATTATACTTACAATTGCGTGGACCGGGAGTATGGACACAATGGAACCTCAAACTCAGTGATGACATTATAGATGAAAGCAACTCGCCATTCCCTGCAGGCTACATGGCTGCAGATGCTGTTACACCACCCTATGATTCATACACACAAGCAATGAGAGGAATCTATCCATTTGGTGAAGTTGAAAAACTTAAATACGGAAAAATATGTGGCGCACAAACACTCGGTGGTCTTGCTGCATTAGAAATGGTTCTTGGTTACGATTTTATACGGCGAGAAACTTCACACGTCGGCATCAATTTCCGTGCATCTGCACCAACAGGATCGCGGCCCAAAGGTAAATATTTCTTTGAACCGCGCGTAGGTTGTGGTAAACATTGGCAAATTGGTGTTGGCTTTACCGGACATACTAGATTATGGGAAAAAGATAACGAACAAGAATTGATCATGTGGGTTGATGTAAACTTTACCAACATGCTCAAAGCCCGCCAACGCCGCTCATTTGATTTGTGCAAAAATGGTTTTTTCAGCCGTTATATTTTGGCAAAAGAATTTGATGAAAATGGAATGTTCACGGAAAAAATGCTGCCGGTAATCAATTTTACAACACTGGAGTGTGATGTGCGCAAAAGCATTCAAGTGGATATGGTATTTATGTTCGGATACACCTATAACAATTTTGTTTTTGATATTGGTTATAATGGATATATCAGAAGTAGAGAAAAAATTTCACTACGTGAATGTATTCCTGCAAATAAATATGGTTTGAAAGGTGTGCAATTTGCCGTTAATCCAATCACGGGACAACCTCTTAATACCACAGAAAGTACCGCAACCATTTTTGAAACGCAGCCGATTGTTTCTGATGGACTGTTCCCCGTATTTATTTCCACAAAAGATCTCAATATAAAATCAGCTGCATCGCCACTTATTGTGACACAAAAACTGTTCTGGCATCTTTCTAATTCATGGCCAGAGTGCTGTGACCACAATGCAGAACCATTTATTGGTATTGGTGCTGAAATTGAATTTGAAGGTATAAATACAAGAAACTCCTACCAACCAACTAACACTACTATGGGACAAGCGAGTGTATGGTTCAAGGGCGGCGTATCATTTTAATTATTTTTATTATATTTATTCAATGACTTACAACAACAATGTAAAACAGCACCCTTGCTTTCTAAATATTCCACTATTGCAGTAAAACCTGCTCTGCATGCTATGATTATGGCCGTGTCACCATCTACATCTTCTTGATTAACATTTGCCCAATGCTCTACCAATAATTTTACTATTCTGAGATAATTCATAGCACACGCGTACATCAAAGCGCTTTCCTCTTCTTTATTCACCGCATTCACATACACGCCATGTTCTAATAAAAGCTTAACAATTTTTCTATCACCTTTATGACATGCACTCATTAATGCCGTTCTACCACGCTTATCAGAATGATTAACATCCACATTATATTTTAATAAAAGTTGAACTATTTTAGTAAAACCATTAAAACATGCATAGCTTAAAACTGTATAACCTTTTTTATTGGCAATATTGGGATTAGCTCCGCGCTTTAATAACAGCTGTACTATTGAAAGATTATTATTAATACATGCAAACGACAAAGCTGTATCACCGTCTTTATCAGCAACATTAGGATTCGCACCACTTTTCAATAGCAACTTTACTATTTCAATAAAGCCATTTGCCGTTGCATCACTTAAAGCTGTACTCTTATCTGCATCAACCATATTAACATCTGCTTTATGATGTAATAAAAGTTTAACAATTTCAATATAACCCTTATCACTAGCAAACATTAACGCAGTATTATCATCTGCATTGGCAATATTAGGATTAGCACCATGGTGTAATAATAATTCTGCTAACTCAAAAGAATCTCCAGCGCATGCTTCCATTAATGCTGTATTACCATAACTATTAACGCAATTAACATTTATACCATAGGGGTGGTGTAGCAATATTCTTATCTGTTCAATAAAACCACGCTCACAATATTCTCTAAAAATTTGATTAATATCTATCATGCCGTAATGGACATCTTTCTTTCTAATAATTCAATTATTTCAACCATTTTTTCATCCTGAGCATGCGCAAGAGCCGTATGACCATGTTTATCTGTTATATGCACATTGGCCCTTTATCTAACAGCAGCTCCACTATTGTCGCATGCCCCATCATAGAAGCATACATTAAACCTGTCATTTCATTTTTATCCACCGCATCAATAGCAGCCTCTTTTTCTAATAATAATTTCACTATCTCCACATGACCATTATCACAAGCATTTATTAAAGGAGTTCCATAATCAGTAATAATATTAATATTTGCACCATTAGCTAACAATAACTTTGCTATCTCAAGATGACCTTTTGTACACGCTTGCGTAAGGGCTGCGTACTTATTGATACTAATTAAATCAATATCAATATTCTTATCGAGAAAAAGTTTTACCAATTCAATAGAACCACTAGAAGATGCTTCAATTAAAGCTTTACTTTCAGGAGTAATAATAGCGTTCTTATCTAATAATAATTGAACTACTTCCAAAGATCCTCGAGAACTTGCCCTACATAAAGCAGTATGATCATAATCATCTACAACATTAACATTTGCATCGTTATTTAATAAAACCTTTATCACTTCTCTATCATCATTCTCACATGCAATTATTAACGCTGTTTTACCATATTTATCAGCAGCATTAATATCAACGCCTTTTTGTAATAATACTCCACTATCTCAACAAAAAAGAACCACCATTACACGCAGACATTAAAGGAGTAGTATAATTATAACCATCAAGATCTGCGTCTACTTCCTCTCTATCCAATAATAACTTTACAATATCACTAAATCCTTCTCGAGCTGCTTCTATTAAAGGTGTACTACCACTCCAATCCACCACATTAACAACCGCACCTTTTTCTAGTAATAATTTGACTATCTCAATAAAACCATTACCACATGCAGTCGCTAATGGAGTTGTATAATCAAGATTATTAACATCCGCACCATGGTCTAATAATATCTTTACTATTTCAACACGACCATCTTTACATGCTCCCCATAAAACTCCTTGCATATTACCCCCAACAGTAAAACTCGCTCCTTTTTGCAAAAGTAATTCTACTATTTCAAGAGATCCCTGCCCACATGCTATAAGTAATGCAGTAATGCCCCAATCATCCACAACATTAACATCTACATTTTTACTTAATAATAATTTAACCATATCAATAGATTCATTAAGACATGCTATAGTCAAAGCTGTTCTACCATTTTCACCAATAGCATTAATATCAGCACCTATTGCTAATAAAGAGTTCACCGTATCAAGAGAATTATCCTTACATGCCTCAATTAAAGCATTATGGTGATTATTTTTTGTACCAACATTCTTAGATGTTTCTACAATTTCTTGTATCACCACTTCATTATTTGCCATATCCATTTTTTATATCCTTATTAATCAATTATTCTGCCATGTTTACGTAGAATATCTTTAAGAAAAATATTTATTTTGCTAATACGACTGACAAAATCAATCCACTGTTGCGTCTTTGATAAGAATCCTTTCTCTTCACCGTAATTAATGTCTTCTATGCCCTGCACAATAATGTCATCCAATTGATAAGTTAATTGTAAACCTTCATCTCCCAAAATATCACGTAGCTCCGCTGAAGGATTATCAAAAATTTCTCTTCTCTATACTGTTACCAATACAACAACCAAAATCACAAAACATTTTTTCTTCAACAGCAGGATCAACCAAAAAATCTAATTCATCGCACATACTCTCAATGCCATTAAGACAACACATTTTTCGATATTCTTTATCTTCTGACATCTAATCCTCTTTATTATTTCGAATGACTAATCCGAGCATGTAAAAACTCAACAATGCGAGTATGATTGAATCTCTCTGCAAGACCTAAAGCGGTAAAACCACACTTATCCATAACAGTAATATCTGCTCCATACCAAACCAAAAGTTGAGCAACCTCCAAATTGTCTTCATAACAAGCAAGACATTAACGCTGTGTCTCCATTTTCATTCATCGCATTAACATCACTATGTCGTTCTAGTAATAATTTTACTACCTCAACATGTCCCCTATGACACGCACCCATTAAAGCACTGCGACCAAATTTATCAACACTATTAAGATGAGCACCACGCTCCAGAAGTAGTTTTACTATTTTAAGAGAGCCTCGCCAACACACCTCGATTAAAGGAGTAAAACTAAGTTCAGCACCAACACTATTAACATCAAGACCTTGGTCCAATAATTGCTTTACTTTATCAATAAAACCTTGTTCTGTAAGCCTTCAAACATATTTCAATAACATCCTATCAAACCTTCTTTAATATTTAATACCTCTACTTTTTTCAGTAACTTTGCTATTTTTACTGCTTCGTGAGGCCGTAATCGACTGCAAGAAAAGTCTGTCCACGTTCATCAACAATATTCATATCCGCGCCGTTATCTAACAATAAGGCAACTATATCATCAAAGTCATCGTAACATGCTACCATTAGAGCTGTTTGGCCATCTTTATCGACAATATTAATATTAGCACCGTGTTCCAATAATAGTTTTACTATCTTAATAGAGCCCTTACGATATGTGTTCTTTAAAGCTGTATTACCATATTCATTAATAAAATTAACACCAGCATCTTTATCTAATAATAGTTTTACGATTTCAACAAAACCATTCTCGCATACGTAATCATTAATAACGCTGTTTTACCTCTTTTGCTACCAAGATCGATATCAGCATCGTTTTGTAGCAATAATTTCACCATATTCACGGAATCTTTTCCACACGCTTGCATCAAAACAGTATAACCACTTTCATCAACGGCATTAATATCTACCATAGGTTGTTTTAATAATAGTGTTACTATCTCTATATTACCGTAATAATGAGCACACATAAGTGCAGTAATACCTTCTTTATCCGCAGCATTAATATCTGCACCTTTATGTAACAATAATTGCACTATTTCAATTGAAATACGAGATGCTGACAATTAAAGAAGTAACGCCCCTTCGACTAACAGTGTTAACACTACAACCTTTATCAAGTAATAATGTTACCAATTCAACAGAACCATTTACACATGCCCCTAATAAAGCATCATTTTCCATACAATCTACGTTATACTCCAACAATAGCTTTACAAGCTCCAAAGAAGCATTATCACATGCCGCATTCAATGCCGTAATACCATTCAAACTCTTTTTATTGCAGTCAGCTCCATGCTGTAGTAGCAATCGTACTACTGCAACGGATTCACCTTGGCATGCTGCCATAAGCGCAGTATAACCGTATTGATTGGTGCAGTTAACATCGGCACCATGTTCTAATAATAATTTTACTATTTCAAGATGCCCCTCATAACATGCAACGCTTAAAGGTGTATCACGTTTGTTATCCATACCATTAATATTGGTAATTTTAGACAATAAAGACTCTACAATATCAATAGAGCCTTGCGTTGGCATGCTTCTATCAAAACATCATACGTAGTAATCATCAGAGAACCTTTATCGTTAACCTTAAAAATCAAAATGATGTCTCTTATAATAACATCCTGAACTCACGATCCAGCGTGTACCATTCTGACACGCTGCAATCAAAGGTGTTTCCTTACTTTTACTCACTACATTCTTATGAGCACCATGTTGTAATAATAATGTTATCACCTCAACAGAAGCACTACCCAAACATGCTATCAGCAAAGCTGTTTTACCTTGTTTATCAACACTATTAACATCTACACCTTGAGCTAATAGAAACATCACTAACTCTAAATTGCCATTCCAACATGCAGCCATTAAAGCTGTAGAGCCATCGCTACCCGACATATTAATATCAATACCATATTCCAAAAGCAATTTTACCATTTCAACAGAACCTTTATAACATGAATCTGTTAAAGGTGTTCTATCATAGACACCAACCACATTCACCTGCGCACCTTTTTCCAACAAAAGCTTCACCATTTCAATAGAATTTTGTGAACAAGCTCCGATTAAAGCTGTGTTACCATTTTTATCCACTGCATTTACATCAGCACCTTTATCTAATAATAATTGTACTATCTGAATTGATGCACAAAAACATGCGGTAATTAAAGCTGTTTCACCATTTTTATTGGCAGCAACAATATTAACATCCGCGCCTTTATCCAACAATAATTTTACTATTTCAAGAGATGGCTTATTAAGAATGGCAATAATTAATGCTGTACGGCCGTATCTACTAATATGATTAATATTATTAACACTTTTATCTAATAATAATTTTACCACTTCAGTAGAAGCTTCTCTCACACGCTTCGATCGAGCAGAGTCTGATCATAATTTGTATTTATATAATTAATATCAGCACCGTACTCTAATAATAATTGTACTATATCAACAGAGCCGTTACTTGCTGCTGCCTGCAAAGCTGTTTGACCCCACCAAGCAGCAATATGATTAACATTCGCACCATATTCCAATAGTAGTTTTATCACGTCCAAGGAACCATTCCAACATGCTATAATTAAAGGAGCATGATTATTCTCATCTCCTCCATTAACATCAGCACCTTTTTCTAATAACAATTTCACTATTTCAACAGAACCTTTACGACAAGCAGCAATTAATGCTTTTGTATATTCTTCAACAGTATCCATCACAACATTCTGTTCTAATTCTAATTTCATATACAATTTCTTTTAAAAAACTTTTAATTTTTCTTACACTTTAAATGTTCAATATGATCAGACAATAATGTAACTATTGCCCAAGCTTTTCTAGAATAGGCCGCCATCAAAGCAGTCTTATCTTTTTTATTAACAATAGTAGTGTCAGCGCCATGTTTTAATAACAATTGTGCTACTTTGAAACAATGTATGTAACGATCATGACGTACAATTATATCACCGTTACGCATTTCAAGAGAACCTACATTACATGCATAAATTAAAGCTGTATCACCATAATCACCTTGAACATTAACAAAGACTCCGTGGTCCAATAATATTACAATTGCATCAAAACCCTGACAAGATGCATGCATCATAGCCGTGCTACCACTTACATCCATCACGTTGGCATCCGCGCCTTTATCCAATAATAATTTTACTTTTTCAAGATAACCATTGTGACATGCTTCCATTAAAGCTGTTCTACCTGACTCATTAATAAGATTAACATTCGCATTGCATTCCAATAACAAACGCACTATTTTAATAGAACTTTTGTAACACGCCGCTAACATCAATGCTGTATTACCCTTGCTAGTACATACATCAACATTCGCACCCTGTTTTAGTAATAACTTTACTTGCTCAAAGGAACCATCTTTGGAAGCTGTTAAAAACTCTTCATTTAAATCGATTGACATATTGGAAAGACCTTTTACATTAAAATAAATGTGTAAATTTTTATTTTATAATTATTATATCAGAAATTTAAAGGCACTCAATGGACCCAAAAACCATCTATCCGCTCCAAGCATATCTTGATGTCATTGGTACTCTATGCTACTTACTTGATATTCTTGCTTCTCCTAATATTGAAGAAGAATTAGAAGGATTTTCAACAACACAACGGTGGATAGATTTTGTAGATTATACTAAAATGATAAACGCTCTTTTAAAAGATGCCGTGAAAAAATATAAAAAAACAAATGATTTTCTATAAACAAAGATACATTAATGAATGAATTTATAAGCGAAAAAAGCCTTGACCTCAATGACTTAATTAACGAAATCAGTGAAGATACAACATTAGCTAAAACTGACATTGATCTCATAGTAAATTCATTAATTAATGTTACTTATCGCACGCTTAGCAAAGGCGAAATCAGTTTACTATTCCGAACTTAGGAAAATTTATTATTACGCAAACACCTAAACGTGTTGGATATAAATCCTGCCACACAAGAGAAAATTATATTGGCAGGAACACAGGATGTCTCCTTTAAATATTACAAAAAATTAGATAATTTTTTAAAAGAGTTGGATGACAAATCAGTGGAGACTAAAAATTATGTTAAATACAAAAGTTACTTCAAACATGAAAACTTTTTTCAGCATATATTAACAGATACACTCACTGAAGATATTTTGAAGAATCTTATAGCAGAAAACTGTAATATAAATATGGTTAGCCGCAGAGGCAATACTCCTTTGGTTTATGCATATAAAAAGCGTAAAAACAATAGTATCAAATTACTTCTTGATAATGACGCGGATCAAACAGTATATGAAGATGGATATTATGTAGGTGAATTTATTGATAACGGAAGAACTATCTTAGATTTGCGCGCGAAGATAATAATATTGCAGTATTGCTCATGCTCAGTAAAAGACAAAGCACGCATAATGCTATACAACTAAAAAATCTGCAGAAAAAATTCTGGAATTTAGAGAATATAAGCAATGGATACAGTCAGAAGCAGATGCTTTGGACAACAATAAAGAGGCTGATATACGCGCAACAATAAAAACTATTATTACAACAGATAGCATATTGCAAAAATATCCTCAATTCATTACTCTTGTAGATTCAATAACTAATTTTGAATATACCTTTGATTTTACGGTGGCAATGCTGATGATAAAATTGAAGCTGCTACATTGAATTAAAAATAAAGAAACAGGGAAGTGAAAAAAGGGCAGTTACGCATCATCTTGAATATTTTCTCTTATCAAATTGGAGTTATGCCGATGTACGAGTACGTATGCTTTTGTGGCGTACTGGTAAAAAAACACGAAGCATATTGGATATAAAAAACACAGAACTAACAACTTTTTTGACATGAAAAAGCATACGCATGCTATCTAATAGCTTACTTGGCAAAGAAAACAATATACCTCTTGAACACTTTGTACGCTTTCTTATTGTGTTATTGAGTCGAATCGTACAAAAAGATCAGCGCACTATAGAAAGTCACGCGAAGAATTGGGCCTACAACAAACTTCTTTATTATAATGAAAACAGTGAAGAAATCATCAAAATACTTATATTTTGTTCAAGATGATATTAACACATAAAAGAAAACATTCTTACTATTTCACAAAAAATATTGATGCTCTACTCAACAAAATTGCCACTCATCGATAATTCGAAAAACTCATTCTTGCTGAACTTCTTGCGTAATCCAAGAAAAAGTGGACTATTACCGCAAAAACAAAACAATCTTATAATCAGGCTCCACTTAAATCAGCTATTATCTTCATGATACTATTAGGGTTGTTATTGTGTGGGCTTTATCTATGGTATAACAATAATCTTGCACAACATGATCAACTAAAAATGTTAATTGATGAGCTTAAACATATGGAATAAACGTTAAAGAATGTTCCAAACGCTATTATAAATATACAGAATATTGGCTAGAAATTTCTCCCCACCAGAGATTTGTTTGATTATCAATGGAATACCGCAAAAAAGATTATAGAGCAACTCTATAAACTTCACTCAACTATCCATGGCAAATTTAAATGGATTTTTATAATTATAGCCTCTGGTGCAATATATACAGTAACAGAAATATTCTCGTGTATACGCCAATGGTTAAGGCCACAATATAACAAACGTTATGAAAAATACGCCATGATAGAAGATAAAATCCAGCAAAAAATAGCAAAATTATTAAATATAAGAGTAAGTAACAGTGATAATAGGGACATCTGTTCGCATTCCGCCTCATTTTTTTATTAAGAAAAGTATTACTACATTAGAAAAAAATATATTAATCTTATCTGAAGAACAAATTAACAACCAACTCAAAGAAATTTATAAACTTACTCAAACAGAATTCTTTGAAATTGCTTTATTAAATAAATTTTTAAAACACATTCAAAAAAAGAAATTGTATTATTACCACAAGCAATATGCGTTATATGACTGGTCTGCTTTACCTTCGGTAATAATAGCATTTTTACTCTTATTAATAACTCTCATATCATATTATTATGCATGTATCTATTATGCTTGGGCAGAAAAAAACAAACTCATAGCAATATCAATAGTGATGCTTATATACATTTTTATATAAAAAAAATGTGTACCTCTCTACACCAATGGTATTACCCAAACTATAACGAGTATAAAGAATATTATGAAAAATTGTCTTTCATCAAAAAAAACTACAACACAAAATAAATAATTTGCTTAAAAAATATGACTCAAAAAAATAATTTATAGTAATATGCAAAATCATCCAGAAAATTAAAAACACTTACTGCATTATAAAGAAATGCTTCTCATAAGCGGTAAGCGTTAAGTACGCTTCAATGGGGACCCATTGGAAGAAATAAGAACCTATCCCTAAACTAATCTTTTCCCGCGCTCGCCCTGAACTTGTTGAAGGGTTTTCTTCGAGCGCTCGAGGATATCCTTTATTCCCCAATTTCCACTTCGTTCCAACCGGGGTCCCCATCGAAAGAATGAAGATGGGGTTGAACAGGCTCAGGACGAGCGCGAAAAAAAAGTATCGAAGGGTTTACTTGATTCGCAGGTTGTGAACATAGTTAATAAAATCTTGAACAGTATGAAGTTTTTCAGCATCTTCGTCATTAATTTCAATGCCAAACTCTTCTTCAACCTTCATAACAATATCAACCATATCAAGGGAATCAGCGCCAAGATCTTGTAATGTTGATTGCGCATTTACCGTTGCAACATCAATATGCAACTTCTCAGCGATAATAGAGGTAATTTTACTTGCCGTCTCACTTATTTCAATTGCCATCAATAAATCCTGTATTTTCGGGTTCTATTATTATCATCTCTTTAAGTGTGTCAATATCTTCTTTTTTTGCAATCGATACCACCGTTTTTTCAGGGTACTGATTTTTAATCATATCATAAAGATCACCCGCCGGGGTTGCAATAATAATGCAATCATAATCAGTCAACAATCTCATCACGCGGGACCACTCGAGCGGTGAATTAATATGACGAATAAAGCGTTCTTTGGTATCAGGCCCCATAGTTACCACATCGCCATCAATGCAACTGAGCAACGGAATTTTTAAATCTTTAAAATCAACTTTTTCAAGAAAAGGTTTAAATGCATCTACAACACCATCCATTAACGATGAATGCATACCAACTTCTGGACCTCTATAATTTATAGTTGCTGAATCAGCAAACATATCCTGGATCTGTGAAAGTTGATCACGGTTTCCCGCAACAACATGATCTGTTGGGCCGTTATAAATCGCTACAAAAACATTTCCAACTTGCAAGCATGCTTTTTCAAGCTGCGTGGTAGCGATGCCAATTATATGCATACTATCAACATCTGTTGTATCAATAAATTCTTGATAAAATGAACAGAATTTATTCAATAAATAAAGTCCATCAGGAAAACTGAAGCATCCTGCCGCAAACAATGCTGCGGATTCGCCATTATTATATCCAGCAACAATATCCGGTTGAATACCATGCTCTTTGAGCACTGCATACACTGATGCACCAATTAAAAAAAGTGATGAATACGCATTGACCAATTTACTTAGTTCAACATCTGATGATGCAAAACATAATTTAACAAAATTATTATTCAGCACATGTGACGCTTCTTCAAAATATTCTTGAACAATACGATATTCATCATATAATTCTTTGCCCATGCCAACAAATTGGCTGTCATAACCAGGAAACAGTAATGCTATTTTCATGCTCAAGCCTCTCATAGTTACCCTCTTGTATTTTTCCCTCTGCGCTCGTCCTGAACCTGTTGAAGGATTTCTTCGAGCGCTCGAGGATATTCTTCAACAAGTTCAGAACGAGCGCGAAAGAATTTCAAGATAGGACAATCTTAATGATCTATCTATTATAGACTAGCACGTAACGCCTTAAGACGAGCAATAGTTTCTGTTTTTCCGAGAATAACCAACAAATCAAAAACGCCAGGACCTGATGCTTTTCCTAATAATGCAAGACGAATCGGTTGTAATAAAGTTACTAATTTAATACCAAGCGTGGCTGCTAATTCTTTTGCAACTGCAGCACAATCATCATGCGTGAACAGCTCTTGTTTTTCCAAAACCGCAATAATCGCATCAAGATGATGCGAAGTATCAAGAGTTATCCATTTTTCCATATCTGCCGCATCACGTTCAGACGTACCATCATGTACAAGCAGCGCTTCTTGAACTAATGCTTTTAATGTTTTAACGCGCTCTTTATACAACGCAATAACACGTTTAACCGTCTCAACATTCCACGTAAATCGCGTTAAAAAATGAGTATCAATATCACGTATAATTGCATCAAGAATTTCTTCTTCCGTCATCGATTTCAGATACACAGAATTGACCCATGCAAGTTTTTCAAAATCAAAAATTGCACCGGTTCTGCCAATATGTTCCAAAGAAAAATGTTCAATCAGTTCTGATAATGAAAAAATTTCCTGATCACCATGTGACCATCCAAGACGTGCTAAATAATTTAATAATGCATGCGGAATATAACCATCACGACGATATTCAACAACAGATGTTGCGCCATCACGTTTACTTAATTTATCACCGCTTGGGCCTAAAATAAGTGGCAAATGCCCAAAACGTGGAACGGTATACCCACACGCTTCATTAAGCAAAATTTGTTTTGGTGTATTAACAATGTGTTCTTCTCCGCGAATGATATGCGTAATGCGCATAAACGCATCATCAACAACTACTACAAAGTTATACATTGGAAAACTACCAGAACGGAGAATAATAAAATCATCCATTTGCTCAAGACTGATGGTAATGGTTCCTTTAATCAAATCATCCCAAGAAACTTCCGCGCGATCTGCAGGAAGTTTAAAACGAACAACATGCTGCTTGGCTTCATCACCTTTTTCAGCAACACGATTTCTGCAATGACCATCATACATAACAAAAAAATCACCACCTGTTTCGCGCTGATAGCGCGCTGCAAGATCTTCTGGCGAACAAAAACAGCGATACGCTTTGCCTGCATCAATCAGTTGCTGTGCAACATGTCGGTGCTCTTTTATGCGTTCGCTTTGTGTGACAATCTCTTCATCATGCTCTAATTGTGTCCATGCAAATGAATGCAAAATTGAATCACGATATTCCTGTGTTGAACGTTCAACATCAGTATCTTCTATCCGAAGTAAAAACGCGCCACCATGATGACGCGCAAAAAGCCAATTAAATAATGCTGTTCGCAAACCACCAATATGCAAGTGCCCTGTTGGTGATGGTGCAAAGCGAACACGCACCGTGTTTTTAATACTCATATATCCCCGCTTGCCCTGAGTGCCCCGTTAGGGGTGTATCGAAGGGTCAAACTATCATTAACCCTAGTTGTTCTTGTACTTGATTTACCCATGGAGATGGCGCCATTTTTTCATCGCGTTGTTCATTAACAAGTTGTTGCCAAACCGCGCGCGCATCATCAATCTGATTTTGTGCCCAATAATAACGCCCTAAATAATATTGCGCGCTATCACGGAACATATTATCTTTATTTTGTGCCAACATTTTTAATGCATCTAAACCAATAGAATTCATTGCATCATCAGTAGAATCCAATTGTATCAACGCACGTTCCATTTCATACAATGCAATCATAGGCGATCCTGGCATATCAGCGATCATTCTATCAAGTACCGCAAGCGCCTCATCTCTTTTATCTTGCGCAAGCAAAATTTGTACTTTATAACCCAAATAATATGGCAACAATGATGAATGAGAATGCTTTTTATAATTGGTTTCAAATTTTTCAAGTAGCGCAGACCATTGTGGATCTTTTTCACGCGACATGTTTTCATACTCTGCCATTAACGCACTAAAATCATACTGTGCTGATTGCTCTCTATTTGCCACCCACAATCTGTGAGCAAAAAAGAAAACAATTAACAGCACCAAAAAAGCAAGAACCTTATTAATATTCTTGCCGTTTGTAAAAATAAAATCGGAAATAGTTTTTAACACTGATGAACGTGTTGTATTTTGAATAGCCATAGTACATAACTCCACAAAGAACTGTTGTTAAACATATAATAAGCCCGCCTTCGCTATCCTTCGATACATCCTCCTTCGCATAAAGCTTCGGAGGACACTCAGGACGAGCGGCGGAGAACAAACAGCAACGTATCATACTTAAAGAAAAAAATAAACCCTTCGATACATTCTTCTTCGCTATCCTTCGACAAGCTCAGGACGAGCGGCGAAGAACACTCAGGGCGAGCGGAGAAAACAAATTCAATTCAGGATAAAATTTTTCATTCACAATCATATCTCTCCCCCGCTCATCCTGAGTGTTTTTGTCCTCAAAAATGTATCGAAGGATTAAAGCTGAGCTTGCTGTGTAATTGATGTTTGTTTAACCACGTTAACTGTTGCTTTACCCTTTTCCAACAACACTTTTAACGTTTCATTAAACGTAGGCACAACTTTTTGATCTACTGTTTCTTGCGCAAATAAAATCGCCTGCATAATAGCCTGTTCTTTGGAAGAACCATGCGCAATCACCACCGGCTTATTAACACCTAATAAAAGTGCGCCACCAGTACGTGCATAATCAATTTTATTTTTGATACGACGTAATAATGGATACGCAGCAGCAAGTAATATTTTCAGAAACAAAGAACGCGACGCTTCTTCTTTCATCCAATCCATAACCGCTTTTGCAGTGCCTTGAATACCTTTGAGTAACACGTTTCCGGTAAACCCATCAGTCACCACCACATCAGCACGGCCAGAAAAAATATCACGCGATTCAATATTACCGATAAATTCAAGATCAGTTTGCGCAATCAAATCAAAAGCGCTTTTCACCAGCTGTGAACCCTTATACGATTCATGCCCATTAGAAAGCAATGCAATACGCGGCTGCGCAATATGTTTTATAAGACGAACATATGCATACCCCATATACGCAAATTGGACCAGATATTCTGGCTTACAATCAGGATTTGCTCCTAAATCAAGACAAAATAGTGATCCATGTGTTGTTGGTAAAAAACTACCAATTGCGGGACGAATAACCCCCGGCACACGACCAACAATAACCGTTGCCGCTGCCATGACTGCACCTGAATTACCCGCAGAAACAAACGCGTGGGCTTTGCCAGCGTTTACCGCTTGTAATGCACGAACAATAGAGGAATCTTTTTTGCGTAACATGCCACGGATTGGATCTTCATCCATTTCAATGACATCAGAACAGTGAACAAGTTCGATTGGAAGGGATCGCCACCGAGGATAGTAATGCGCCAATAATGGCATTACTTTATCCTGGTTGCCAAATAAAATAAGGGGAATTCCTTTTTTTGCTGCAGCCAATGCGCCTTGAACAGCTTCTTGCGGGGCATAATCGCCCCCCATTACATCAACCGCAATCATCAGAATTTCCCCCCGCTCGTACTGAGCTTGTCGAAGTATAATAACTCATTAATTACTCAGCCTGTGACTCAGCAGACGCTTTTTTTGCTGGTGTTTTAACCGCTTTCACCGCAAGGCGTGTAATTTTTCTATCCGCTTTGGTTACTAACACTTTGACACCTTTGTAAAAACCACAGTTTTGACAAGCGGTGTGAGGCACTATTGGATCTTTGCAATTAAGGCAACCAGCGATTGCTTTGACCTTAATACCCTTATTTGCAAAGCGCGAATCACGGCGGGCTCTGGAACGTTTCCGTTTTGGTACTGGCATGACATCATCCTAAAAAACTAAGAAAGTGTAAAAATTATTGTTTATAATCAATATAAGAAATATTCATTATTATACGGCATTTCTTTTAATAACGCAAAATCAAATAAATTAAGCCTTTTTTTCATTACTATGCTCCGCATCCCACTTGGCGATATAACTTTCCACCATTTCTCTACGATCAACAGGAGCAGGATGTATAGGATCTTTACGAGCTTCTAACAAACGCACTTCTAACCTATTCTTCGTTGCCCAATCAGGGTTTTCACGTTTGTTAAAAAAATTTGCAAATGCCTCAAGTTCTTCTCTTGTCTCAGCGTTTTCACAGGCAAATTTATCAGCAGCTGTTTCTTCATATCTTTTGTAAAAACTCATACCCAAGAGACTAAACATTAATTTTGGCACTACACTTCCAACAGCTACCGATGATCGAAAAGCTGTTTTTAAAAACGTCTTTGGCGCTTCAATACCATACCTTTTATTAAATGCATGCGTTACCCCCGAGCACACAGTTTCAACTGTAACAGGAATCAATCCTAGTGCACACATAATTTTTTTTGTGTCATCCTTAATAATATGCTTCAATTCGTGTTTCAGAATCGCTGCATTCTCGTCAATGATTTCATTAGGATTATGAGTTTCATCTTGCAATACTCTATTTAATTCTTCAGCTCTCTCAGTACCAATGAATAAAATCTTACGCCCTAGAGCAGCTGCAGGAAACTTACCATCAACCAAAATTATGGGCAATGTCTGCAAAGATGAGCCGCCAATTTTTTCCATTTTTTTTCTCATCCATTTTTCAACTTCAACTGGTACTGGTTTATCAGAAACTTGAATACCTCCAAACAACCTTCGAGGCGCATTGTTTATCACTGATTCAAGATTATTCACTGATACATCAATATCCTGGCAAACCTTCTCATAATCTTTGTTCTGCTTATATGCAAACGCCCCACCCACAACAGTAACTGTTACCTTTCCTATTGTTTTTGCCCCACGAAAAATCCACCTGTACATAGAAAAAGATGAGTTACACATCATCAAAAACATGACTAAAACGCTATAAATTAGATATTTCTTATTCATAAACTGCCCCCATTGCTAATTTCATTCATATATAACAATATAGTATTAATACTATAAATTTTAATAAAATTGTCAATCTGAAATGCTAATTATGGGGCTATTTTGACCTTGCGGGGTGCATAAATAAGCGCCCCAATAAAAAATACCCCTGTCATGGAGGCGATTGAGCCGGCAATGGAAACATCTGCGTATGAAGCTGCTATATAGCCAAAAATAATGAAAAAAGAGCTGTTTACGCTATTCAAGCTGTTTTTTGCGTTTATCAATACATTCCTGCACCAAAACAGCCTGACGCCTATACCGAGGATGCTCATCATCATGCAAAAAATTGGCTACAGCAAACAAAATGTCCTTTTGCCATTGGCTACCATTTTTTTGGTTAAGATGATGTAACCGTTTCGATATACATAGCCCCAGACCTTTTCTCATCCAAGTTTTTTGGTTTAAAAAAGGCTCATGTAATGTGTGTTCTTCAAAAAGCTCAGCCCATCCCAATCGCCGATCCCTGCAAACTTCAAGATCTTCTACTGAAACATTCATAAATGCAAAACGGTCTGCTTCTCTTTCTTGATGTCTGATATACGTAATATTGGCACCCACAACCATTGCTGCTTTTACGATAAATTTCGGCACACTCGCATGCGGCAAAAACAATAAACCACTTGTCAAACCTCGAACCAAACAACGCTTATCAAGATCATTATTATGATAATGTTTTGCTTCATGAAATAACATTTCTTGTGCAATAATTGCTTTTTTACGGATTACCTCATCTGTTTCTTGCTGGTCAAAATAATCTTCTAATCCGCAAATATCCTCTTTGTTCAATCCTATATAGGAATACCAAGTAACCCATCTGTTATCTATCTTGAGAGGAACCAGATTAGCATTCTTAATTCCTTTTTCAGCAAGATTTTTTCTTGCCCATTTTTCAATATTACAAGGCACATTTTCCAATCTACTTTCTTCATATTTTGCAAGTTCTTTATCCAACACATAATAACCACCACCAACTAATGCTGAACCGGCTATATATCGAGCTAGATTAGCCCCCATAGAAAAAGACACATTATTAATCGTCAAAAACATCGCTAAGACACCATAAGCAACATATTTTTTATTCATCAACAAACTCTTTATATATAATGTTTAATTTTTTTACATCCACAAAATAGCGCTCCAATAAAGAAAACCCCTGTCATAGAGGCAATAGAACCTGCAATGGAAACATCCGCATATGAAGCTGCTATATAGCCAAAAATGGCGGAAAGGGCTGCTAAAACTACACTCACGGCAATAAGATCATTAACCCGATGGGTTAGTAAATATGCCGTTGCGGGAGGCGTAATCATAAGCGCTACCACCATAATGGAGCCGACTGCATCAAACGTAGCAACGGTGGTGATACTCGCCACAATCATCAAAGCATAATAAAACAGTGCTGGCGGAAAGTCTGACATTGTCGCGAGCGTTGCATCAAACGTCGTAATCAGCAGTTCTTTATAAAATAGGGCAATAAAGAGGACATTAATGAGCAAAGCAACACCCATAATCCATAATGCATACGGGCCGCAATCAATGCCATTCAACGTAAAACGATTGAATGGCGCAAATGCCAGCTCGCCCAAGAGCACCATATCTGTATCAAGGTGCACGTTACGTGCAAACTGAGAAACTAAAATAACGCCAACGGAAAAAAAAAGAGGAAATACTAAACCAATTGCCGCATCTTGTTTAAGACGTTTACTTTTAATAATCATTTCCGTGCACAGCACCGTCAGCACGCCACTCACTGATGCACCAATAATAAGTAATGGTGATGTTAATTGTTGAATATATAAAAACATCACTACAATGCCCAATAATATTGCATGGCTGATTGCATCACTCATCATTGCCACTCCGCGCAGCACCAAAAACACACCAGGCAGACAACACGTAACGCTCGCCAATAGTGCAATAACAACAATTTCTATGTGCAGCATATTCACCATCATGCAACACCCCTTTTTGGCGCACATAATAAAGAAAAAAGTACAATGCAACTTGCCGCAACCACAATCGCCGGGCCTGTTGGCACATGATCAATACAACTACTTGCATACACACCAGCAATTGCTGCACAACCACCAAAGACCGCTGCAAGAAGTACCATGTGCACCAATCGCACCGTCCATTGCCGCGCCGCTGCTGCAGGGGCAATAAGCATAGTACTCATCAACACAACGCCAACTGTTTGCAAACCAATAACAATGGCAAGCACAAGTAATATGGTTAACACTGTTTCTATAATTATCGGCTTAAACCCCAAAGAATGAGCAAAAACAGGATCAAAAACGTACACTGAGCATTCTTTCCAACACACCATTAAACTCATCACAATAAAAAAAGATAGTAATGCGATCGCGCTAATATCTTGCTGAAGTAACGTTGACACATTACCGAAAAGAAACTTATTTAAAACTGCTTGATTACTCGTTGGTATTTTTTGTGCAACTGTCATCAAAACAAGACCAAAACCAAAAAAAACTGATAAAACAATTCCCAAAATGGTATCTTTTTTTAATTTTGTACGCGCACACACATAATTCATACCCACTACGCCAACAATGCCAGCAAGTGCTCCTCCTGTTAATAATACCCATGGATTTTTACTATGCGTGCACAAAAACATCAGTACAATACCGGGCAACGCTGCATGTGATATTGCATCGCCCAACAAACTTTGTTGCCGCAACAATGCAAAACATCCCAGTGCTCCTGCGGTAATTCCCAACAACGCAGCTCCTTGCATCACCAACAACAATGTATAATCTAGCAAAAAAGATGATGTCATACGACATCACTTTTTTGTTGTATTGTATTCCATGTCTGAGTCATAAAACTGGTGCCATAGGCACCATTAAGATTTGCTGAAGTTAAAACATTTTCCACCGGGCCACACGCAATGCACGTTTTATTCAGAAGCATCACCCAGTCGAAATAAGTTGATGCCGTAAAAAGATCGTGATGAACAACAATAATCGTCTTGCCTTCATCACGTAATTTTTTAAAAAGCGTTATAATAATTTTTTCAGAAGTAATATCAACACCCGCAAACGGTTCATCTAAAAAATAAATCTGCGCATTTTGCATTAATGCACGCGCTAAAAATGCACGTTGCTGTTGACCACCTGAGAGCACACCAATTGATTTATCTGCATACATTTCTAAGCCAACTGCTGCTAACACTTCATACACGTGCGCGCGCTCAGATGCACCAGGCCTTCTAAACCATCCAAGTTTTCCATAACAACCCATAAGCACCATATCAAACACCGTAATCGGAAAATCCCAATCAACAGAACTGCGTTGTGGGATGTATGCTATACGCTTACGCGCGTCTTTAACGAAACTACCTAAAATTGTAACATCACCTGCAGCAACCGGGATTAAACCAAGTATTGCCTTGATAAACGTTGTTTTACCCGCACCGTTTGGGCCAATAATGCCAAGCATTACCTGCTGCGGCACCGTTACTGAAAAATCTGATAAAATAAGATTGTTATTATATTCAACAGTAAGATGAGAAACATCTAACGCTGGTATTTTTGATATATTATTCATTGCATTAAGTATAAAAAAATAGTAGATATAACACAAAAGAATTCTTTAACAAAGGTTATACATGAAGCTCACATCAAAAACTTTCTTACTCACATTATTTTTCTGTTGTTCACAAGCACTTATTTGTATGGAAAAAATGTCTCTAGATTCATATAAAGCAATAACGGAAGGAGATAAATATGGAACTCATCTTGTATACAGTATAGAAAAAATAAACGATCCCTTCAAAAGATATAAAGATGATCCAAATGAGATTATACTTTTTGAAAAACAATTAGAAAAAAACTTAGAAGACACCATTCGCAATACAAAAAGAGATACTATTTCTAACAACAAACAAATGCATATCATTTATAATGGTCATCATAAACCTGATTATTTTTCGTACATGTTGCAAGCAATGTTACAACAAAATAATCTTGAACCAAAAAAAATTATGTCCAGAGACGGTACATCTGGTATTAAACTAGACCACAAGTTTATAGAACCACTTTCTTTGGAAGCACAAGAGACATTGTGTGCGTATTTGGTTAACATAGTAATGCATCCACATTCTACCATCACAAATAATCGTTGGATGACAGAAGAAGATTGCATGGATGAATCATTATTTATACCATTTGCTTTACAAAACAACGACCGTGCAGCTCTATGCTATAAACTCCTCAAAGAAATAGTCCTATTAAACCTTCCTTCACAACCCTCGACAGATCTGTACATGAAAATGTATTACTTTTATAAACGTTATGAAGAAATTGCATGGCTTAAAAAATATACTGTTTAAAGTGAATCTACAATTGCATCAACATTATATTTGATCATACCGATATAATTTGCTGCAGGCGTAGTATCATCACCAAGCGCGTCAGAATACAGTTCAGGGCCAATTGCAACAGACCATCCACGTGCTGAAACAGCATTTTGCACTGCAGCAATAGAACGCTGTGGAATTGATGATTCAACAAAAATTGTCGGGACTTTATGTTCTACAATATAATCAGCAAGCTCTTTAATATCTTTGGTGCTAATATCGCAATCAGTACTCAAGCCTTGCAAACCAACAACTTTAAAACCATATTGTGCACCAAAATAACCAAATGCATCATGCGCGGTAATTAAAATTCTTTTATTGCAGTTCAATTCACTGACGCGTTGTTGCACGTATGTGTGTAACTGCTGCAGCTGCGCACTATATTCATCACCATTTTTTTGATATATTTCTGCATGTTCACTATCAAGCGCAATAACACTTTGTTGAATATAATGCACAGCATCAATCCATAATAGAACATCAAACCAAATGTGTGGATCGTATAAATCATCAAATTCAGCGCATCGCAGCTGCTCTTTTTTTACTGCATCTGCTGCTGCACACACATGCGTAAACCGCTGCATACCTTGCAGCACTTGTCCCATTTTACCTTCCAAATGCAATCCATTATAAATGACCAAATCTGCCGCTGCCAATTTATGCACATCACTTTCCCGTGCGCGATATAAATGTGGATCAACTCCGGGCCCCATCAAACCATAAACTGTTATATTATCACCCACTATCCTGCGCACTGCATCTGCAAGCATGCTCGTTGTTGCAACGATGGTGAGGTGTTTTTGGGGTGCATCATGAATACGATGCATGCGTAAAAAAATAAATGCACTTACCACACAGGCAAGTGCAAAAAATAATAATCTTTTCATAATCACTGCGCAACCCACATACCCGTAAAATCTTGTGCTACAACACCATCAAGTTGTAAGTTAAACAGCTCATTTTGAACTAATTCAGACGTTAATTGTGTGCGCATGATAATATCATCAAAAGAAGTTGGCTGCTTACATGCTGCGATAATTTGTTTTTGCTGCTCAGAGCAATGCTCCTCCTTCGCCAAGGCTTCGGCGGACAGGGCATACTTATTATCATCACTTTTTATATCAGTTTTTTGCGCTGCAACAAAAGTATGCAGCGTTAACTGCGCTGCTTTATCTCGAATTTTCTGCCTATCAGGCAGCACAAGCCTGTCACCAAATTCAGTCAAAATATCGGCGCTGTTCATGACAAGTTTTGCACCATTTTGAATTAACGCATTGCACCCAGCACTCAATTCACTGTCAAATGGCCCCGGGACAGCAAACACTTCTCTGCCTTGTTCCATTGCATAATGCGCTGATATGAGTGCACCACTTTTTTGTGCTGCTTGAACAACCAAACATCCGTGTGACAGTCCGGTAATGATACGATTGCGCGCAGGGAAATTTCCAGGGAGCCCTTCCATGGTTAATGGAAACGCGCTCACTACCAACCCGCCCCGATCAACAATAGATTCGAATAATTTTTTATTTGAAACTGGATACACATTTAATAATCCGGAACCAAGCACTGCAATAGTTTTGCCACCATGATCTAATGTTGCTTGATGCGCCATGGTATCGATACCACGGGCACCACCGCTGACAATGGTATAGTGTGCGGCAACAAGATCCGGTACTAATGCATTAACAGCATGCTGCCCATAATTATCCGCTTTACGCGCACCAACAATTGCAAGTAATTTTGAGGATAAACCCTCTTTATAATTACTCTGATTTTTTCCTGTGCGCTCGCCCTGAACTTGTTGAAGGGTATCTTGGAGCGCGCTTAATCCTTCAACAGGTTCAGGATGAGCGCGGAAAGAAGCAATACCATGTGCCACAGATAACACACCTTGCGCGTAAATCACTGCCGGAGCCAAATAAATTTCACGCAGCAACGCGGGATACGTATCATCTTCAACAGTTGCCCATTGAATGTTGTGACGTTCAATTAAATCAAGTTCGTAATCGAGAATTTTTTTATTCTGCAGACCATCAGACAATTTTTGCGCAGTAAGTTCAGTGAACCCACACGTGCGCATCCAGTCTGATGCAGAAAAGAGATAAAGATCTGATACCGAAATATCAGATCTTTCTAGAATTCTTTGAATAATTGCAGGGCCAATATTTTCTATTAATGTGAGGTGGAGAATAAAATTTTTGTTATGCATATATCTTTTGATGTTTGCACCCTTCGATACATCCCTACGGGACACTCAGGGCGAGCGGTTGGGTATATAATCTTTTGTCTTCCGCTCATCCTGAGTGTTTCGTCTTCGAAATGTATCGAAGGATCAGGGCGAGCGGTTAGGCAATATAATCTTTTTCTTCCAGTCATCCTGAGTGTTTTTGTCCTCAAAAACGTATCGAAGGATCTTCATCTTCATCAATATCATCCGCACCATCTTCTTCATATTCTAAATCAGAGGCTGCTTCTTCATTCTCTTCATCTTGCTCATCTTCCTCGTCATCACCCTCTTCTTCTTGTTCACTCGGATCTGCCACCGGCAATGTACGAGTTTCAATGACAACACCAGATTCATCATCAACCGGTGTATCTTCGCCACCTTCAAACGCAACAACATTGTGCAGTTTTTGTGTAGCATCAAGTCTAATCAGGCGAACACCCTTTGCTTGGCGTCCCATTGCGCGAATATCTTTAGCAGAAAGACAAATAATTTTACCTGCTTGATCAATGAGTAAGATATGTGAATCTTCATGCACAATTGCAAGACCAATCACCACACCATTACGTTTATCAGTTGGGATAGTTCTAACTCCCATACCACCACGATGGGCAATACGGAAATCTGCTATGCGTACTTTTTTACCAAATCCGTGTTCAGTAGCAAATAAAATTTCACCATGATCGGCAATAATTTCCATACCAATAACGCGATCATCTTTCTTAACACGAATACCCATCACGCCGCTTGCTTGACGCCCCATACAGCGAACTTCAGTTTCATTAAAGCGAATTCCTTGCCCCTTTGATGTAGCAAGAACAATAGTATCAGTACCAGTACTCAATGAACAGAACACAAGCTCATCGCCCTCACGCAACGTAATCGCACGGATACCAGTTGCACGAATTTTTGAAAAACTAGACGCATCAGTACGTTTAATAATACCTTCACGCGTAACCATGACCATGAACTTACCTTCCATATCACGAGAAGGTAGCAGTTTAACCACATACTCACCATCTTGTAATGGCAGCAAATTAATAATTGCACGTCCACGAGCAACGCGAGACGCTTCAGGCACTTCAAAAGTATTTAAGCTATACACACGCCCCAAGTTGGTAAAGAAAAGTAACATGTCATGAGCTTTTGCAACAAACACATCCTGAACAATATCACCTTCAAGTGCGGTGAGTCCCATTTTACCTTTACCACCACGGCGCTGTACACCAAACACATTAAGAGGAACGCGTTTAACATAACCCTTCATGGTAAGCGTAACAACCGCTTCTTCATCAGGTATTAAATCAGCTTCTGTTAGAATATCAATCGCACCTTCAATTTTTGTGCAACGCGTATCATTATAATTTGTTTTAATATCTTCTAACTCTTTAACAATTTCTGCTTTGAGAACTGGTTCGTTCTCAAGAATAGATCTCAAATACGTAATTTTTGTTTTAATCTCAGCCATCTCAGCATAGATCTTTTCTTGCTCAAGGCCGGTCAAACGCTGTAAGCGCATTTCCAAAATAGCTTTTGCTTGTTTTTCTGATAACAAGAACCTTTTATTGAGCAATGCAATTGCTTCATGTGCCGTTGGTGATTTTTTAATCAATGCAATTACTTCATCAATGGAATTCAATCCTATAATAAAGCCTGCAAGCAAGTGTTCACGTTCTTGAGCCTTGGATAAATCAAACTGCGTGCGACGGTAGATAATTTGCTGGCGATGATAAAGAAATTCGCTCAACAGCTGTCGTAATGAAAATACCAATGGCTGATTATCAAGAAGACCTAACATCAAAATAGAAACTGATGTTTGCAAATTGGTATGCTTGTATAACTGATTTAAAACAACGCTTGGAATTTCTCCACGTTTAAGATCAATAACAAGGCGCATGCCTTTTTTATCTGATTCATCTTTAATGTTAGAAATACCATCAATAATTTTATTTTTTACTAAATCAGCAATTTTGATAGTCAAATCAGCTTTATTAACCTGATACGGCAATTCGGTAATAATAATGCTTGCGCCCTTATTTGCTTTTTCTTCAAACTCAGTAACGCCACGCAAAATCAGATTACCTCTACCCGTTTTGTATGCTTTTACAATCCCCGCGCGGCCACAAATAACACCGCCCGTTGGAAAATCTGGACCCGGAATATGCGCAAACAACTCTTCATCCGTAATAAATTCATTTTTAATCATCGCAAGAAGCGCATCAACAACTTCACCCAAATTGTGTGGTGGAATTGAAGTCGCCATACCAACAGCGATACCTGCTACACCATTTACGAGAAGATTTGGCAGCCTACTTGGCAAAACAATTGGCTCTACCGTTGATTCATCAAAGTTCGGGGTAAATGCAACGGTCTCTTTTTCTATATCCGCTAAAATTTCTTGTGCAATGCGCGCCATACGGACTTCAGTATAACGCATCGCCGCCGCGTTATCACCATCAACAGAACCCCAGTTACCTTGTCCATCAAGCAATGGATAACGTTTAGAGAAATCTTGAATAAGCCCCACCATAGATTGATACACTGCTTGGTCACCATGGGGATGAAATCTACCAAGCACATCACCAACTACGCGCACAGATTTGTGATATGGTTTATTGTAAAAAAAACCAAGCTGATGCATTGTATATAAAATACGACGATGCACCGGCTTTAATCCATCACGAATATCGGGTAATGCCCGACTCACCACAACGGACATTGCATAATCAAGAAAAGAATCTTTTAACTCTTTTTCAATTAAAATTGGTCTTATAGGTATATTTTTATTATTCACGATTAAAGTGGGACGTTCCATCAAATTAGCCCTTTTCTCGCATCAAAAATAGGTATCAAAAATTGCTTAGAATATACAATTAGTATAGTGGAAAATGATACTTATGACAATAAATCAATAAGCATTACCGTAATATTATCAAGCACACCTCTTTGCACCACACAGAGTACCAACATTTTTGCAAGTAAACTCATATCCTGAATACTCGATCGTTTCTCTTGTAACAGTGCAGCAACTTCTTCATTATTCATCATATTCCACAAACCATCCGAAGCTACAACTAAAAATCCATGGTTATTAGTTAATGGTATCTCTGCATATTCCGGCTCAGAAATAATCAAATTTTTACCAACATCATAATCACCAAATGCTCGTGATACCGCCAAAATACCATTAACTCTATTATGATACACATAACCTTGCGCATCTTCTATTCGCTGTTTTTCATCATGCCTCAGCGGCTTATGATCTTGCGTAGCAAATGCAACACAACCATCTTTCTCTAACAACGCACGAGAATCTCCCACGTGTGCAAAATGTGCAACATTATCCTTAATATAAACAACACTCGCTGTTGATCCTGATTTCTTATTCAACTGCACAAACTCATCATTATCAGCATTCCTAAATGCCTCTACCATTCTTTCACGCATTGGCCCTGAGGTTTTACCAAAATAATGATGAAAATTCTCTGCCAAAAAGTGCGCTACTTTGTCGTTACCATGACCATCATATACCGCATATAAATTACCACCATCAACGGTGCCATGATAAAATCTATCTTCTTGATAATCTCTTTTATTTTGATAAGAAGAAATACCTATCCTTTTTTCTACCATTACCTCACAATTTTCACTCGCACCACAAAAAACCGTTGCAGTACATACCATCAATAATGCTAATTGTTTGTTCACCATTATCTCCTTTCCAAAAAATAGATGTGCCGTTTTTTATTGCCTCTATTCTATAAGCAAATCACGGAACAATACAACAAAAAAATCCAAAACAGCGCACTTGCAATAACGCACCATAGATGCTAAATTTTCACCAACTGTTATAAAAAAAGGAAAGACATGATAAAACTAAGAATTGTTGCCATGACTGCCGCATTAAGCACAACCTTTATACAAGCTAGTGAAGTACGTAATGCAATTACCATCAGACCAGCAACACTCAATGATCTTGATGCAATTTCTGCTATTTCTCATCAACAATACCAAAATACCTTTAAACCCATGTGGCAAAAACATTATGCATGGCTGACCCCACAACACCAAACTATTGATGAGTTTGTTAATGAAAAAGAAAAAATCAACAATGATACCAATGCTGATTTTATTACGCGACAAGCAAACAACGAAAATTGTTGTCTACTCATAGCGCAGTTAGCACAACCAAACACAACGGAATCTGTTACTGGATTTTGCAGATTTGAAAAAAAAGACGATACACATATGTATATACATTTTATTCTTGTTGATGAACAATTACGCAGACAAGGCATCGCTAAACAATTAGCATACGCAGCAATGCACAAATGGGATACCGTGACCACGTGCAACTTCCGCGCGCTGGTGCATTATGATTTTATTAATGAACTTTATAGTAAGCACAATTGTATAAAAACAGGAACCGTTGCTCTTGATGCTAAAACGGGAAAAATCTCCACTGATCCCGATGCAATAATCACCCACAACGATTATTCATTTACCATACAAAAGTAACCCTAACAAAAAACCGTGAAGACAATCATTTTCTGACTATCTTCACGGTTCCAATTTTTTTGAAATTCTTAACAACTTACTCGCGAGCTGTTTTTACAGCTGCTTGACACTGTTTAAAAAGATCAAACTTACTTCTTTTCATAGATGACCGATAAAAACTATCATAATTTTTTAAATCAGAAAATGACTTGATTTCTTTTTTAACCAATTGTTTTTGATTGATAATCATTGCATTTTCAGGATTGTCCTTTAAACATTTGTTAACTTTATTTAAAGACTCTTGTAGCTCATTTAACTGGTGACTAAAACTGCTCCCTAAGTAACCACTAAACTTAGTATATAGTTTTTTTTGCGCTTCCCTTTTTTCTGTGCGAACACCCAATACCATTTCAATTATTTTCATATCTCTAAAAGAAGCGTATATTCCCACTGGCTCAATTTGTTCTTTTAACAATACAACTTCTGCACCCGAGACTTTTTTGCTTCTTTCTTCTCTTGTTTTATCTAATGATGCTATGAACTGAGTATAATCTTTTCTTGTTTTTGATGTATCATGCTTCTTCAACCCTTCTTTTTGATCAAGTTCTTTTGCTTGAGCATTCACTCGAATTGATCGATCTAAAAGTGCATTTAAATCCTGATCAGTTAAATCAGATTTTTTTAAATCCTGTTCAATTGAATCTATTGAATCAATTACTTGTGATAAGTTATTGAAATCTTGATCCTCATCCTGAACACCCAACACCTGCTTGATATATCCCCTAGCAATTCTTGTAGCATTCCTTTCCTTACCTTGATTATTTGCATTATCCTTATTCATTGAATAGCTCAATGAAGCAACTGATAATAGCGAACTGAGCAATAATAGCTTTTTCATATATAACCCCTACATTGTAAATAATTTTAACTTATATACTCATTTTACCCCCCCCTTGATTTTGTCAAATGGTAATATATATGGAAATAGAGAAGGACCTATGGAGCGATAAGCACAATAAAAAAGTTACTATAACAATTGGCCATAATTGGCTATAATTGGCTATAATTGGCTATAATTGGACATTTGTGGTTATAAAATTAGCTCAATAAAGGATTTTTAGATGGATTCAATAATTAATCGCGAATACCTAGCTCATGTAACACCAGAACTACTGAAAAAATTGCGATATATTGCCTTAATAGAAAGCATTGGCGCTTCTACACGGTTGGCTGGAGCAAAACTATCTGATAAAGAAGTAGAAAAACTGCTATCACAGCTGAAACCCCATAAAGATCAATAAACCAACAGAATAGGCACATTTTACAACTCAGCCATATCTCTTTATACTTGTTCCTAAGGTTTTTCCCTTAAAAACACCCCTAAAACCATTAGAATGAGAAACGCATGAGTCAACGCATTCCCAATTTACAAGAATTTACCCCTGATAGAATCAGAAATTTTTCAATTATTGCCCATATTGATCATGGCAAATCAACGCTATCTGACAGATTATTGGAAATATCAGGCACTATTACCGAACGGCAAAAAAAAGAACAATTTTTGGATAAACTCCAGGTAGAACGCGAACGCGGTATTACCGTTAAAGCGCAAACTGCATCAATGTTTTATGAATATAAAGGGGTAAAATACCTCCTTAACCTCATTGACACCCCGGGACACGTTGATTTTACCTACGAAGTTTCCCGCTCATTATACGCATGCCAAGGAGCATTACTGCTCATTGATGCGGCACAAGGCGTCCAAGCGCAAACAATGGCCAACTTCTACCTTGCCTTTAATCAAGATTTGACCATTATTCCTATCATTAACAAAATTGATCTTCCCAATGCTGATATTGAAAAAGTAACCAATCAGTTTGTAAATCTATTCGATTTTAAAGCAGCGGAAGTCATTAAGGCATCAGCAAAGGCTAATATTGGTGTGACAGAGATCTTCCAAGCAGTGATTGAACGCATTCCAAGCTTGCACGTATCAGCCGATAAACCACTGCGCGCGCTGCTGTTTGATTCTTGGTTTGATGAATATCGCGGCGTAGTCTGCCTTATCGCACTCCATGATGGCACCATCAAAAAAGGTGATATAATCTCTCTTGCACAAGCAAGCTCCAATTATGAAGTGCTAGAAGTAGGATTGATGTACCCAGAGCCAACGCCAACCAACGTATTATATGCAGGCCAAGTTGGATACCTAATTACCGGTATGAAAACCATTAAAGAAGCCCAAATTGGTGATACCATTTACCACAACAAAAAACCGGTTGAACTATTTCCTGGCTTTAAACCAGCAAAACCAATGGTGTTTGCCGGCATATTCCCGGTGGATAGTGAAGAAATTGGCTTACTTGAGGAAGCAATTGAAAAATTAACACTCAATGATGCCAGCGTATCGGTGGAAAAAAAGACCTCTGCCGCTCTTGGTATTGGCTTCCGGTGCGGATTTTTGGGCATGTTACACATGGAAGTGTTCAAGCAGCGCCTTGAACAAGAGTACCATTTATCAGTCATTGCAACCGCACCAAGCGTACTGTACCAAATAAAAATGGCCGGAACCGGCAAGCTTGTTGACATTGAAAATCCGTCAGATTTCCCTGAACGGAACTTTATTGAAGACATTCTTGAACCTATGATTGATGCAACAATCATCGTTCCCCAGCAATATCTTGGTAATGTTATTAAATTGTGCGAAGAAAAACGTGGCAGACAACAAAACCTTACGTACCTTGATGACACACGCGTCATCTTAAAATACCGCCTACCACTTAATGAAGTTGCCATGGAATTTTTTGGTGATCTTAAGGGAATGAGCTCTGGTTATGCCAGTTTTGATTACGAATTTTCTGGTTATGAACCTGCAGATTTGGTCAAAATGGATATTTTGCTCAACGGGAAAGCTGTTGACGCGCTTTCTATCATTATTCATAGAGATAGAGCCTTTTATATTGGTAGAGATCTCACGCAACGCTTGCAGAAGGTTATTCACCGCCAACTCTTTGAAGTTATCATCCAGGCAGCCATCGGAGCCAAAATTATTGCCCGGGAACGTGTTGCTCCATTGCGTAAAGACGTAACAGCAAAATGCTATGGTGGCGATATATCCCGTAAACGTAAGCTTCTTGAAAAGCAAAAAGAGGGTAAAAAGAAGATGAAACAGGTTGGTTCTGTTGAAGTACCCCAAGAAGCATTCTTATCCCTACTCAAGAAATAATTATCAACCCCCTGGACCGGGAAAAAGAGAAATCCCCAACTTAGACCGTTGGGGGACCCAACCTACGTAAGAACTACGGTTAATTTACGTGGAGGTGTTCTTGTAAACACCTCCACACCTCCATACACCAATGTTCCCTTGGATTCCTTAACGGGTTAAAAGCAAGGTCGCTGATCAAACCTGCTCCTGATCCCGCGACGGTTTGATGGCGACCGAGCCCCATGTCATTTTAAGAAAAATGCCAGAAACTCGCTGGTAACCCTTCATGTACTTATTTAATTAATATTTTTATTTGTCCGCACCCTTCGATACACCACTACGTGGCACTCAGGGCGAGCGGAGAGAAAAAACTATCAAGGGAAAAGAAATTAAATATCTCTTTCTCATCACTTTCGTGATTATTTCCCCCCGCTCGCCCTGAGTGTTTTTGTCTTCAAAAATGTATCGAAGGGTGCGGAACATCTTTTTTTAATTATAAGTACATGGAGAGTTCTCGGCGGGTTTCTAGCGCTTCTCAGCGATATGGGGCCCGTCGCCATCAGCTCTTCTAATCTTTGCTGATGGTGACCTGAGCCTAGAACTCGATAAGGAATCCAAGGGAACCATTGGTGCACGAGTGCAGAGGGGTTGCAAAACCCCTTTGCGAAAGAATTCACTGCTGCAAAGCAGTGGGGTCCCCGGCGCCAAGCTGGGGATTAATTCTTAAATTAACAGCATTGGGTCTTTTTTTACCAAGCAAAACATTCACCCATAAGCCTTTTCCCTATCAAAGTTAATTCAATTCTTGATTTATTAATCCTCTTTGTAATAAATTGAAGGAGTAAATATATTATTTCCTCAAAACCAAAAGAAGGAGCCTTTATGAAAAATCATAAAGAAAATCAACAACACCATGATGTCATCAAATCGAACGACCAACCAAAAAGCAGATATTTTGACACGAAAGCATGCCACTGTGGCTGCGACACCTGCAATGAATGCACCAACAGTTGTGATACAAAAAAATGTTCATGCGGCTGTGAAAACTGTCATTGCAACGGAAACCCTGAAGGCCATTGTTGCGCCTAAACCAATACTATAAAAAAAGGAAGTTCTCATGAATAAAAGAATAAATGCAATAATACTCAGCATACTTGCAAGTATGCTCTTAATAACACAAGACACATTCCCACGCGGTGGTGGCGGCGGTGGCCGTGGTGGTGGCGGTGGCGGTCGTGGTGGCGGCGGCGGACGTGGCATGGGCGGTGGTGGTCGTAGCATGGGTGGCGGTAGAGGATTCGGTGGCGGTCGTGGTGGTGCTGGCGCAAGACCTGGAGCGGGACGACCTAGTACAAGACCTGGAGCTGGCGCTGCTGGTAGACCTGGTGTTGGTAGACCTGGTGCTGGTAGACCTGGTGCTGGTAGACCTGGTGCTGGCAATAGACCTGGTTCTGGCAATAGACCTGGTTCTGGCAATAGAGGCAACCGAGGAAATCGCGGCAATCGTACTACTGTTAATAATTTTTATGGTCATGGAGGTAACAACTGGGGTGGATGGGGAGCTTGGGGAGGCTACGGATTGTTCTTAGGAACCCTTGGTCTTACTTATGCACTAACAGCAAGTGCTGCATACCCTTATCAGTCCGACTATGATGGTTATTATTACGCATCCCAAGCAGAAGCGGATAGAGCAGAACAAGCTGCGGAAGATGCAATTGCAGCAGCTGATAGAGCTGAAGGATCTGCACAAAGTGCTGAGTATTCAGCAGGATATGCAGCAGGAGCTGCTGTTCGAAAATAACCAGTAAAAATCTGTAAACTATTAAATGGCGTACCTTCATTGGTACGCCATTTTTTATGGCCATTTGCCCAATACCCCAATTTTAGCTATGCTCAATATGAGATAACAACCTTTATTTCCAAAACCAAGGAGTCCTGCACATGGAGCCCCTAAGACCAGATACAGAATTAAAAAAAGAGAAAACTGATCATATATTTTCAGGCAATATTCTCATTTTATGGGCTTATGATGTTGGTGAAGACATTAACTTACAAAAAATTGAAGAATCACGCGATATTATTAAAATTCCACTCCACCTACCAAAACATTTTAAACAATATAACGTTCCGCTTGCTATTGAACTTCCGCGCCCACATTCAAGCTCCTTTTTTATCAGCAGTAAAATACATAGCTTTGGCGCAATATCTTTAACGTACAAAATTCCATTCACTGATACCCTGGAAAATCTTCGCGTAAACTGCAATGAACTAGCAAATAAATATCAGCAACAAAGCGTTAAAGATGCCGAATCTATCTATAAAAAAATAGAACCTTTTACTATCCAGCCAAAATTCTTCCAAACAAGTGCATCATACGTTATTATTCAGGTTGATCCGCAGCCGACCGCACTTGATTTAACACAACTGCAAAAAGCGTATGGTAGCACCATTGCATCTACCCTGAGATTTGAAACAGAAATATTATCAGAGTTCCAAAAAAATGAAATTTTAGACTCTGCAATTGGCTACTTCCGCGGCAGTTTAATTGTTATAGATATTGACGCTGCATTTGTATATGAAGAAGAGTATGACGATATTATCGATTTGTTCGAATTTGCTAATATCCAACAGCTTGAATTACGTTTCTTTGACCGTCTCCTTGATCAACAGATCAACACTATTTATGAACGTAAAGAAACAACATTATCTTGGGGTGCTTATTTGCCATTCTTTGGCACATTTTTCAGTGATCCGGTTGGCCAGCTGCGTAAATTAAAAGCTGATATTTCCGTTATTACTGAACGGTTAGAAAGCAACATAAAAATTGCAGGAGAACCGTATTATTCAGAAATTCATAATCTTCTTGCTGATAAACTTGATCTTAAAAATTGGCATGATGGCATTGATAGAAAATTGCGTATCGTTGAAGATGTGCAGACGGTATTTCAACAAAAAATTGATGCTAATCGGGAAGATCTCTTTTCCGTACTCATTATTATCTTAATTTTTATTGAACTTATGTTTGGTGTTTTGAGTTATTTAAAGGGCTAAACTTGATGGATACTGCTCTTTAACGCAACATTCCACCGCATCATCATAAGCTTTTTTAATCTCGCCAATAGCATCTAATAATTCAGCGTATTCTGCAAATGCAATTTTTTCAGCATTCAACAAATTTATATCAAATGTATCAGGAAAATTAATGTGTAACGGCTCAATCGTTTTATAGATATGATACAGCCGAACAGACGGCGTTACTTTATCTCCGCATGCTGTATTATAGTGTTCAATACATGAACACAAAAGAGCAATCTTACCCTTGTAACTATCATAAGCAAGTTTCATCTTGATATTCTCTAAAAGTATTGGCTCATATGTATTCAGAGCATAATACCCTAAATCCTTTTCGTTCTGTATCAAACCTTTATTTTTCGCCCCATTGATCATAATAATAATAGTGCGCAATGTACTATAAGGCTCTGGCGAGCACAACATTGCAAAAGCATCATGTACAAACTTTTTTTTCCAATCTTCATCAAAGGACACACCTTTATTACCTAACTGATCAAATTTTTGATTTGAGTGTATAAAAGAAACAAGCTCATGATAATGTGGGATTTTATTTAATAACAATGCATTAGTATCTTCAATCAATACCTCAATGACCTTACAACTACCCACAAGATTAAGCCTTTTAGCCACAGGAGACCATGTTGTAGGCAGTATCTCTCCTGACGTTGCTGCTTTCTGATTATAATTCTTAAGAAAATAAAAAAAGAGAGAAGTTTTTTGATTAACAGTATCACGACAAAACGCAAACTTTCCCATGTGATCTTCATTAATACTATATTCCAGCTTTACATCATTACACGCATTAATACATTGTATAAGATCTTGATAACGTGGAGATTTACAAGCAAGAAACAAACTGACTTTTTTATACAAATCATGCATATAATCACGGTGAGTTGGCACAAGAGAGTTACACAATGATTCTTGTTGGTCTTGTTTTCTTTGCTCATTCAATGCATTTAATTCGATTGGTGCTTGAGAAGGAACTGGATTAATTAAACTTCTAAAATTCAAGATGCTGTAACTATAAGGGACTATAAATGGTGTGCTATTCATGCACAATAAAGAAGAAATGTTACAAAGGGCTATGATACAGGCTGCATAAAGCATAAACATAATAACCTCCTTATTTTTAGATTATCACTCATGCTCTTTACACTAACAAAAATGTTATCAATTAAAAAAGTATATAAAAACAAATAAAGCTGCAAGGCCTGTAAGTCTTGCAGCTTTATTAATGATTATTATGTATGTATTTATTTGGCTACACTCACGGTAGCAGGGCGGATAACCTTATCATGCATGGTGTATCCTTTTTGAAGAACCTGCACAACTTGACCTGATTTATGTTTGTCGGATTCAACTTGAACCAATGCTTCATGATATTTAGGATTAAAGACAGAAAAATCACTCATTTCTTGAATCCCAAATTTAGCTAAAACTTTTTCAAGCGATTGATAAATCATCTCAAAACCAGCAAGCCATGCAACACCTGCAGCATTTTCACGTTTTTTCTCTTGTTCAAGAGCACGTTCAAAATTATCAATAATCGCAAGAAGTTCTACAAAAACTTGCTTTTGAGCATCATGTGCCCAATCAATTCTTTCTTGAGTAACTCGTTTTTTATAATTTTGAAAATCTGCCGTTAGGGATAAATATTTCTCAGCCCACTCTGTAACAGCTGCATTCGCCTTATCAAGTTGTTCTTTTTCACTCAAAACAGGCTCATTAGTGCCATCTAGTGATGCATTTGCATCATCATTACCGCCAAACCCGAAAAATTTCTTAAATTTATCATTGTCATTCATAAGAAAAATCCCCCTTACCTACAATATTCTAAAAAAACAATCTATGACTTAAGTATACCACTTTTCCTTTTTTTGATAAATTCCTTATACTTAAAAAAAACAGATTTTTAAAGAAAAAACCCTATGAAAAATAAAAAAATTTATCTCATTATCCTGATTACTGCCGCCCATGCGGCATTTGCTATTGATAATCCTCATTTTTATCGTGCTACCAATATGTTTCTTGAGCCACGGCTTGAACATGACTACCTCACCACTTTTATCGCAACATTGGGAGGAGGAACTACTACCGAGGGACGCTCAAAAAACAATACCATAGTGCCACTACTCGATATATATGGCACCCACAACATCCAAGAATTGAACATTAACACCGCATTCACAAACCCCAATAAACCTTACGACTTACTGCTCAATAACCTTGCACAACTGCCAAACAGACCTAATTTTGCAACAATTTCAATTGATGGAAAGTTTAATATCATAGAATCAAACCTTTCATTTGCGCAAAACCTTGCTCACGGACTGTTCCTTTTCTTTTATTTACCGGTCAGAAGACTTAAAATAACTGATATTGGCATTACCGATCTTTCCCCGGACGACCAAACATTCCCTAACAAGCATACCCCTGAATGGCAAACCGTATGGCAGACACTCAATCCCCTTTTAACCAATTATGGCATCAATAGCTGTTCAACAATAAGCACGGGGGTTGGCGATCTTACCTCATGGTTAGGATGGACACATAACTATCAAGACACAACCACTATCGATTTTGTTGATGTTACCGTTATGGCTGGATTCCTTGCTCCTACCGGTAAAGAACGCAACGAAAATAAACTCTTTTCACTCCCAACAGGCTACAATGGTCATTGGGGATTGCCGTTATGCGCAATGCTCTCGGTTGGCTGGTATGAATGGGTAACTGTTGGCGGATATCTCAACACGCTTTTTTTTACAAACAAAAATCACACCATGCGCCTCAAGACAGATATAGCGCAAAATGGCATCATAAAGCTCGCGTGCGGCGATGTTTCTGTACACAAAGGGCCACTCATCAACACAGGAGTTTATTTTAAAGCAGACCATTTTGGCCATGGATTTTCATTCACCACTGCTTATTCATTTGCTTCTCAACAAAAAGACCATCTTACACCAAAAAATCCAGCACTCTTTGATCGCTCCATTATTAACAGCGACCAAACACTTGCTGGCTGGAATATGCATACCTTTAATTTTTCGCTTGAATATGATTTTTCCCGTGAAGGTAAAAACGTTGGCAACCGCATCGGCCTATTCTATAACCTTCAAATAGCGGGCGCAAGAACGTTTAACACCAACGTCACCGGCGGCACATATGGCATTGATATTGGCTGGTATATTTAAACCTAATCCCGCTCATCCTGAGTGTTTTTGCCCTGCAAAAATGTATCGAAGGATTTTTCCATTGCGCAAATCATATCCTCAGCACAAAGAACAAAATCATAAGTTTTAGGCGTAATGACAACCAAAGAGAGTAACTGCTTAACTTTATTCAATACGGCAGCAAAATAGGCTGTATCATCTGCAATCCGTGGTGTCCCTTCTTGATGCATACGATTGATACAAAATTGCGTAAAAGCTAACCGACCTAACAATAAATCAAACGATAACATCGCTCCATCACTCTTTTTTTCAAAAACATTAATCAATGCCTGCCACACATGCATCGATGACTCTAATCCTTTTTGATACCACGTCACGGGAAACAAAGAATCAAATGATAGGTTGACCTGATACGTTTGGGTCTTTGATGATATACAACAGAAAACAACTGCCATTATCATCATCCAACTTTTTAAACTTTTTTCCATCATTCCCCCCTCTTACTAACAGCGTTTTCTCTACCTCCATTGTTACAAATACCTCAGAGCAATGTCAATAAATATTCAATTAGAATATATCCTTCGATACATTTTTGCACGCAAAAACACTCAGGATGAACGGAGGAGTAATCCTTATCCGCTCGCCCTGAGTGCGTTTTTTATGCCCGATCGTCCTGAGTGCCCCGTAGGGGTGTATCGAAGGAACTAGAAGGGCAAGTTATCTTCAAATGGAGGTTCATCCTGAAAATCAATCTCGCCGGTTGAAGGAGCTTCTTCTTTTTTAACTGCTTTGGTCGCTTTAACACGTGTTTGCGCTTTTTCTAATTGCGCGAGCAAATCACGCTCAACAGCGTTGTTTGGATTAAGCTGAACACCAGCATCAGATTCATCTGCTAATGATGCACCAAATGCAGTTTCGGCCGAAGCGCCATTAGAAAGAAAGACAACACGCTCTGCAACAATAGAATGCTTGCTACGTTTTTGGCCTGTTTGATCATCCCATGAGTCTAATTTAAGACGACCTTCAATCAGTACTGGACGACCTTTTTGCAAATACTGACGACAGCTTTCCGCTTGTGCGCCCCAAACATCAACATCAATGTAGCACACTTCTTGTACCAAATTGCCTGTTTGCTTATTTTTGAATTGACGATTGGTTGCTAATCCAAGACGGCATACCGCTTGCCCAGATGCAAGATTACGGTATTCAGGATCTCTTGTTAAATTACCAATCATAATAATGCGATTAAACGCTGCCATATCTCGGACCTTCACTCACGCTAAGATGTATACATTATTAATACCACTTGTTTTTGATAATAGCAGAAAAATATCTTTTGCTAAGCGCTATTTTTTAATGAGCTACTCCCAAAAATGAATATTTCCTAAACATATCCTCAACTATCCGTCGTTTAGCTGCAACATCATATTCTTGCAATTCAATCATCTCAAGATCACCTATAAAATCGGCTCTCACATTTAATGGGACTTCTTTTTCTGCACGTTGTTTTAAATTGTGGACTAAATAGATCATCTTGCCATAACGTTCATCATCAAGCGGCCTTGTTTGATCAACAAAAAGAGAATTAATGTCAACCAATGCTCGACGTATTTGACTGTACTCTTTTATAGTAAACTTTTTATAACTACTATACCCAAGCCAACTAACAAATGCTGCTGGTGTCAGCAACACAAGATCTCTCACGCCCTTAAACTGCTTCTGTTCTGCTTCAATCGCATCTAAAATAAGCTTCAGAACATCTTCACCTATACTCACTCCAAACAAGAGAAAAAAGTCTATTAATCCATGCGCATAATCACTCTGACTAGCTAACCATTCTATAACACTTTGTATTGATGCCGTCGGTTGCAAAACAGACATTTTTGATGGATCCAACTTTTCCTTTTTTGCTATGTTTCCCAAAAATTTTAGAAATTCTTTATAATCACCCTTATCCATACCATCATTAATTATTCTTGGCTCACCTAGTCCATATTTTTTACTCATATCAATCACAAATTGTTTAGCCTCGTCTAATGAGACATTTTTAGTATTAGCTAATGATGGAAGCATTACGCTCACTTTCTGCTTAGTTGTATTTTCCGGAAAAAGAACATTTATACTTCTCTTGACGGGCATCATAATCGGATCATAAACATTAACTTTTAAAGATTCAAATGCCGCTTGCAATTGATCAAAACTAATATTTTTATATCCATAGCCCAAGCCAAACATCAACGCCCCATACTTCAACCAGTTACGCTCAAAATGGACAGGAATCTGAGTGTCAGACATTTCTGATAAAATATCATTTTTAAAACGCCGGACTTTTCCAAGCTTTAATCGTAACAACATCACTCGTGTAATAAATGGCGAGCTTTCATCACTATCCTGAGTATCTACTTTTATACGCGGCAATAAATCCAATAATTCATCTATCCACGCATAGCCTTTTTCATAATCTTGCACAAAGACCGTTTTTCGTTGATGATCATAAACATTACCCAACTGCGCAAGCTGTCCCAATAAGACATACAACTCACCCTGATGACTTTGCAGTTGCTCAAGATTATTTTCTATCTCTTCTTTCTGTGACTTGCCCGTAACCCATTTAAGTGGACTTTTAGTTAAAAAATACCGCCACTGATGATTTCTTTGATCCTGCCAATATTTAATACGAGCATCAATTTCTTGTAATGCTGCTAATATTTGCGCATACGCATTGTCATATAAAACTTTTGCGCATTTAACGAGCGCACCACTTTGCACTTTTTTATACACGTGCTCAGCTGCAACATCCTCTGAAAAATTACTCGTCACCCTTCGCAAATAAGACAAGGCGTCTGCTATTGTAGAAATAGTCACTTGCGGTGCAGGATGTGCTGCCTGGCAAACGCCACCGATGGTAAAAAAAGAAACTATTACCGCAACTCTTTTAATCAATATATTCACAACTACCCCCTTTACATAAAAAAAAATAATCTCTGTCCTCAAGCATATCTCATACGGCTTGCGGCAATCTAGACTATTATTCAAAAAAAAGTGTGACCCTCCTGCGCCGCGACTAGGCGGACAGGCAATCACACTTTTAATAATCATTCAAAAATTTTTATGCTGCGATACGTCCCAAAAATGCGTATTTATTAAACATATTTTCAACAATACCACGCTTTATTTGTGGATCATATTGCTTTGATTCAAGCTTTGCCACATCAGTTAAAAATTCATGCGATAATGGATCTTTAAGAGAATGTGCTTTATGGCGTAATTTATAAATTAAATACACCAACTTGCCATAATCATAATCATCAAGTTGTGCAAATGATTCTATTAAAAGAGAGTTAACATCAGCAAGTGCTATGCGTATTGGTGAATAATTTTTCTTGACGGCCCATTGATATGTCTTTGCACTACCTATACAAGCAGCAGCTAGCGGAGTAAATGCAGCAAGTTTTGCCGTCCAAAAATTGTTTTTAACAAAATCACCTACAACATTACCACCATCAACAATCAACAACCCTATTTCTTTGATTAATGGAACAATTTTTTTATCGATAAGCTCTGGATAATCTTGTAATAATGTCAATAACTCATCAACCACTAAAAGAATTCGCACTTCTTCTTGATCAAGACGATCATCATAATAATAAAAGGAAGTCTTTTCAGTTAACTCATTCAGCTTTTTCAAATTATTATTCGCCACATCCTGCATAATCTCTTCTTTATTAGCAACTTTCATTTTTGTTAGCGTTGTTTCCAATATCTTTTGGGCATATTGTCGCAATGACTCTGCACTCTTTTTAGTTAAAATCGCCACATTTGATTCTATATCATTTGCTAATTTTTCTATCTCATCAACCCTTTTTTCAATATTATCAATTGAACTTTTTGAATCAATACCAAAGAAAACTTGATACAAATCCGTCATTGGATCAATGACAACACTTTCAACAACTCCTTGAGCAAAGGAAACTGTTTTTTTAAATGCAGCTGGTAAAACCTTAGGGTTATTTGAATGATAATGCACCGCATACCCTGCTGCCGCCAAGATTGTTGTATATGCAATCCAATTACGTACAAAATGATTTGGCTGCCTGGCTGAAGCCATTGATACAAGAGAGTCACTCTTTAATGAACCAACATATTTAATTTTTAACCCTAGTTCAGCGGCAATAGCATCAAATTTGGTCCCATCAAAACTGTAGTTAGATGACACTTTTAGACAAGACAAAATAGCAAACAACTGTTCTATCCAGACATAACAGTCATCATACATAACACCCGTTTCAGTAAATGCATGAGCATGTTCAGTAAGCAATCCTAATAGAGTGTATAACTCACGCTGTTTACGCTCTAATTTAATCAAATTATTGGTGATCTCTTTTGCCTGAGGCTTACCCATAATCCATTTTATAGGAGACTTATGAAAAAAATAATCCAACTGATGATGATGCTGATCACGCCAATAGCAAATAACATTATCAATTTCCTCTAATGCACTCAAAAGCTCGTTACGCGCATCGTTCAAAAAAACATGCGCGCAGGTTAATAACAGCGCGCTTGATATTTGTTCATATCGTTTATACACATCACTCTCAGCGGTTTCTACTTTTACCATCTCTTGATGAGCGGAACGAATGCGTGCAAGCAATGCAGTATGAGAAAAATCACCATAATTTTTAAACAGATAACGTAACTCTTTTTTATATGACACATTATCATCAACATATCGCTGAGGACCCTGCATGCAATGAGCATCGGTATATTTTATATAGCGAGTTACCGCTTGCTTAAATTCAATGGAAGATTTATGCCCTGATCCAGTACACAAAGAAAAACTCAAAAAAGATACAATTAACAACTTATTTATTGGTATATTCACCAGTGTTCCTTATTGCAAAAAATGCGTATACAACGCGCATAATATCTATTTATATTATACCAGAAAAAATGAATTAGGAAAGCTACTTATTTTATTCAGACTGAATTTTTGAAACTTCTGCACGTAAAAACTCAAGACGCTGCTGCAACTTTTGTATCTCATCATTGCAACGCTCCAATTGGCACATTACCTTAGTTCGTTTTTGATGATAATCTGTCCGGCAGCTTTTACTCGCTTGCTTTAAAAAAGAATCTTTCTCTCCATCAGCATAGCCACTCAATAGATCAAGAGCCTCTTGTTGGACAACGTCAGTAGTTGATCGTAAGGCATTAACTGACCTATTAAGATTATTTACTATAACAACAATATCGCTCTCAATTTCTATACATTGCTGCTCAGAGACATATTTCTTTTTATTTTTTGGCAGCGTAATAGACTCTTGTTCAACAGAACAAGCACTACACATACCAATTACCATTACCAAAAGATTGATATACCGTTTTTTCATATCTTTTTATTTCCCACTATTAATCATGCGCAAGCCTATCCGCGCATATTGCCCAAATGACGCACTAATAAAGAGTATCATAACGCCAAGCATTGTATAATAGGTCTTAATGGGCATCCAGCAAAAAAAATAACAGGCAAAAAGCCACATAATAAATATCATCTGGATACAGGTAGTTGTTTTTCCAAGAATTGTCGGCTGTACGTTCAAATGACCACGCAAGCGATAAATAACAAAGGCCCCCACAATTTGTATCACCTCTTTACCCACCACAAAAAGCACAAACCAGCGTGGAATAGAAAACAGTGGCGTAGTTACAAAAGCTAACGTGAAAAAGCAGGATATCAGCAGTAATTTATCTGCTATTGGATCAAGACAAGCACCAAGAAATGTTTTTTCATTCAACAAACGGGCCAAAAGGCCATCAATAACATCGGTAAAACAGGCAAAAACAAAGAAAAAAAATGCGCACCCCCACCAACCAATAATCATGGCGCCAATTATTATTGGAACTAAAATTATTCGCAAAAGCGTAAAAAGCGTTGGAATGGTAATACGCTTTTCTGCATCTGGTAAGCGTTTGAAAATGCGTAACGTAAATCGAGATAGGTTAATTTTTTTCATTGATACACCTAAGAACTTATCACCGCACTACCAACGCATACATCACCATCATAAAACACTGCATACTGCCCCGGCGCAATACCTTGATCACGAGCGGAAAGGATTACGGTGCCCGCGTGCCCATCTGTATCATATTCTATGGTGCATTCATACTTTTGCGCTCCATGACGCAATTTAACCGCAAAACTGTTTTTATCAGGCTTTATACCGGATAACCAATGAAACTTTTCAACAACAAATGAGTTGCGTTGTTTTTCATCATCGTAATAATTGCGAGAAATAAAAACTATATTTTTCTCAATATCTTTTGCAACAACATACCACGGACCACCGCCTAGACCAAGTCCTTGCCGTTGACCGATAGTATAAAACCAAAAACCATCCTGATTTCCCATAACTGTTCCGGTTTCACTCTCAATCATCTTCCCGGTTTGCATACCCAAATGGTGCCTAATAAAATCACTAAACTTAAATTTACCCAAAAAACAGATACCCTGACTATCTTTACGATCTTTATTTGGCAAATTAAACTCATGCGCTAACGCACGCAGTTCACTTTTTTGCATATGTCCAATGGGGAACATGACTCGTTTTAATTGTTGCTGACTTAGATGAGACAAAAAATAAGTTTGATCTTTGATAGGATCTGGGGATTGAAGCAGTTCAACAATGCCATCTTTTACACAAACTTGTGCGTAGTGACCAGATGCTATTTTTTCAAAGCTAGGATCAATTTTATCAAGAAAAAGACCAAATTTAATACGTTGATTACATAAAATATCAGGATTTGGTGTACGGCCTGCTTTAACTTCCGCAATGGTATAGGCAACCACCTCATCCTTGTACTCTTTTTGCAAGGAGACTACTTCAAGAGGGACATCAAGCTGCTCACATACCTGCTTTACAAAGCTCAGATCGTTTTCCCATGGACAGTCACCCAAATAAGAAAGCTCATCTTCTAACCAAATTTTAAGGTAAAAAGCAGTTACATCATATCCCTGGCTTTTAAGCAGTTGAAGCGCAACAGAACTATCAACGCCACCAGAAACAAGAACCGCAACCTTCATTTTCTTCATTTTTTCCTTCAGTATTCAACGCATATATCTTTATAAGCATATCATTTTCATGGAAAATTTCAATTTGTCCTGCAACAAAACAACATTTTTACAATTCTCTTGATCTTGGATATTTCTTTATTATATAACCATAAAGTAATAAAACTTTTTAAAAATGAGGATATGTTATGCAAAAAAGAGAATTAGCTAAATTTCTTTCCGGTGTCGCTGTTGCTAAAGTAGGATGCCATGCAGTGTTAGCCGCAAGTAATGTATTACCACTTACTTTATTAGGATGCACTATTTCCGTTAATTGTAATTTTTGGATGCTTATAATCTGGACTGCCGCAGCGATATTTCTAATCCACTATGCCTGGTTCAAAAAATAAACATGATTATACTGCTCATTTTTGCTTTTTTCGCGGGCTTTATAACGATTTTATCACCATGTATTCTTTCTATTGCCCCAATTTTACTTGCCGCAAGCGCAGAAGAAAGCCGCTATAAACCACTTGGAATCATTGCCGGTTTGATTATCAGCTTTTCATTTTTTACGTTATCACTAACGGCCATTGTACAAGCAACCGGCATATCTCCTGATATTTTTCGCTCTATTGCACTTGGAATGATCATATTTTTTGGCTTAACTATGATCATTCCATTTTTTGAAAATACATTTGCTCTTTTTACCGCATACATCGCGCGCATAGGAAGCTCCCTACAAGAACATGCAATTCCAATAAAAACAGAACTTATTAGCGGACTATTGATTGGTATTGCACTTGGTTTACTGTGGACTCCCTGTGCAGGACCTATTTTAGCAACAATCACTACTATTGCTGCAACAGAAGGCGTTACCTTGACTTCCATATTGATCATCCTTGCATACAGTATCGGCGCAGCAATACCCATGCTATTACTCTGTTTTGGTGGTGCAAAAATTATAAACTCCACAACCGCTCTTGCACCCTACGCGCACACCATTCGCCAAATCTTTGGGATCATCATTATTACCAGCGCTTTAGCAATTATTTTCCATGCTGATACGTTTATCCAAGAAAAAATTGCGCACCTGTTCCCCTCTATTGATATTGAAAAAAGTAGTAGACTACAAAAGGAACTCAGCATGCTCAAAAAAACACCTTCTCAAAACACAAATAATCAGGCGCCCGAACTAGTCGGCATTGCTGATTGGCTTAACTCACAACCTCTTACCCTCGCACAGCTCAAAGGCAAAGTAGTACTTCTTGATTTTTGGACATACACCTGCATTAACTGCATTCGCACATTGCCGCACGTCGTTGAATGGTACAAATCCTACAAAGATAAAGGCCTAGAAATAATTGGCATTCATACACCAGAATTTGCTTTTGAAAAAAACAAAACACATGTAGAAGATGCCATAAAAAGATTCAACATCACCTACCCGGTAGCTCTTGATAATGATTATAAAACATGGCAGGCATATGATAACCATTACTGGCCAGCACACTATTTGATTGATCAAAATGGCATGATTGTAAAAACACATTTTGGTGAAGGTAATTATGTAGAGATGGAAAATGCTATATGCGCATTGCTCAAGTTACCCGCATGCACCAAAAAAGATGAGCTCCCATTCCGCAAGGAACTTACCCCCGAAACATACCTTGGTTTTGAACGTGGCGACCATTACCAACCAACACTACCGATACAAAAAAATGCACCTGCTCTCTACCAATCAACAGAACCTCTTGGCGATGATAAGGTTGGCCTTACTGGCACATGGACCGTTACAGCCGACCACATTCATAGTGAAACCGATAACAGTGAAATTACATTAAATTTTATCGCAAATCATGTGTACATTGTCATGCAGTCAGACAAGCCTCAACAAGTATCCATACTTCTTGATGGCAAAAAAGAAGGCACCATTTTAGTACATGAACCACGCGCATATGAAGTCATTGATCTAAAAGAAAATTACGGCAGACACACGTTAACACTGCAATGCAACAAAGATATCAACGCGTATGTATTCACTTTTGGCTAATTTTTTTTACCATTCTCACCAGTTCTTTAAGCTCTTTAATTCTGACCGATGCCAAGCCACGATGAGGTGCATGCATTACATATACTTTTGATGCACCAATATCAGGCTGCCATCCATACGTAATCTTTGATGTACCAATAAAACGATCATAGGTTACTTTACCAACAAAACAAACCACTAATGGTTTATAGCGTTCTATATCCCTGCGTACATGCTCCGCTCCGGCTACTGATTCAGCACGCGTTATTACATTCGCCGTCTTAGTGGCTCTATTGGCTACATTCAGCAATCCAAAATTATAAACTTTTTTAAATGCATGCAAATAAAGATTTTTCAATTGCACATCATCTTTAAGCACTTCGCGCGGTTCAGACAAAAGACCTGCATCATGCAACAGATACCAAAACATTTTATTATTAGAAAAAGGAATTTCACGCTGAGCAGAACCAGGATGAGGATTAATTCCTACGAACACAATTTTTAATCCATAACCTATTTGATATTTAATCATAATTTTACTGCGCTCGTCCTGAACTCGTTGAAGGATATCTTTGAGCGCAGGAAAAAAATATCGTTAATTTTTTGCCGGATACGTTACTGTTGTTCCCTGCACAACTGCCCATGGAGTTAGTGTATGTAATTTTACTTCTGATTTACTATATATATCATTGACCTGTATGCCATGAGCAAGTAATGCATCACCAATAAGTGATCGATGACATCGCCACGGCACCGCTTCAGCACACATGATGACCACTACTTTATGCTCAGCTATAGTAATGAGTTCTTGTAAGCCTTCTTTAAATTCATCGGTTTGCATGTAATCAGCATAGCCACGGAATGAAAGATTTTTCCAAGCCATATTAATTGAATCTTTGGATGCATGACGTAAACCACCGAGCTTTTTTTCATGACGATAATTAATGTGATGATTGCGTAAAACATGCGCCAACTCTTCACCATTAAATTGAGGATTGTGGCGTGATTTTGGTATAGTACGAATATCAACAAGTTCATCTATATGATAATGCTTTATAATCTCTATAAAATCTTCAATTGATCTCGTTGAATGGCCAATGGTAAATACCGATAAATCTTTTTTCATATGACTTATAACTCCTCTAATAGTTTACTCATAAACAACTAGACAATACATATATCACGACGTTGCAAAAGTGCAGGAAGTTTACCAATTACAACATAATCATGCTTCTTTTCTTTAACTGCCATATGATAGACGCAGTACCCAAGAAGATATAAACCAGTTACCCAAGAAGCCCCCAGAGTTGGCCGCTCTGCACTTCGTGCTATAGACTCAACAATCTTAAAAAAAATAATTCTTGCAAAAGTGCCCATCATGTTCTTTGCCTTTAACGTAGTTGAACCTGTCAACGCAAACGTAAAACAATCATACATCGGAATACCTGCTGAAAACCACGATACCATTTTCATGTACACTAAGGGATTGAGGCAATAGATATGCTCATCTCTCATTGGGACACGTGCATTAAAAAAATCTCTACTTCCTGTTGCTTGATATGCACGCACAGCTTCAGCGTTAAAATCATTCGCTATTGCGTTAATCCTAACATTCCTTTCATTTACGCCACAAATATCGAACCAAGGAAGCGCGAACGTTATAAAAACTGATAAAAAAAATGGTAAATAACGCAGATCCTCTTTGATGAATTTTTTGAGGGTAAATGATTCATAAAATTCATAGCGGTAATAGGGTTTACCATTTTCTAAAAAAGAATTCTGGAATATCTCAGCTACCTTAGCAATAGCTTCCAATTCACTTTTATCACGACTGCGGTCAACACAAGGCTCACCAAAAACAGTAATTTCTTTGGCAAGACCACAAATAATATCAGGTTTAAAATGAGGATTCTGGAAACAACGCTCTCTAAAAAAAGCATTTTTTTCATCATTAATAATGTCTAAAAAACCCTCATAACAATATGCCTGTGCAATAGGCATATGCAAAAAAGCTTTGACGTGCTCATCATCCTTATACAAGCAACAAGCAATAGCTATTCGCAAATCTGGCACAAACTTTGTAGCAATATTAAATAATGCGTTCAGGCGTTCATCTTTATGATTGATAATGTTTTTAGTTACTTTTCTTTTGTCCCTTTCAGACAATGAAGAAAACCACACAGCTCCCTTACTCAACGATGTCAGCGGAAACCCTTTTAAAGATTTAAATGTTACTATGCGCTGATTTTTATTATCAGGCTCAAGGGAACGCTTCATGGGATAAGCAACGCCAAAAGAGATGAGCATAAAAAACACATTTATTTTTTTAACAATACACACTGATGCAGCCCTTTATGATTTATTATTTTTGCAAAAAAACTAGTGACACTCAATATGCAACAACATTCTTCATTGATTTCTTAAATGTATATCGTTACAATAGCGATCATAATACACCACCCATAACAAAAAAACACTATGTTATCACAAAAAACAAATCTCATACTACTTGTTGCTCTTTTACTCAACCTGAGTGCTAATCTTACGGGCATGGAAATAACCTATACGCCTGACTCATTAATTGCTAATCCTGTACAATATCTTACGAACATGAACACAGCGCTTGATGCATTCAAACAAGAAGCAGATAATCTTGAGACAACAAAAACAACAGATCAACACGACCTTGCAAACCTCACCAAAAAATATAAAGCCGTAATTCAAAAACACGAACAAACCTGTCCTTTATTTTTACTAAAAGAATGCACCAAAGAAATAGGAAATATACAACTCAACAACAATTGTTTACTCAGCAGAACATATAAACCGCATTTTAGAGAAATTTTTGAAAAACACACCAGTCAACTATTAATTGAAAAATTACAAGCATCATCAACAACCCCGATTACTTATACAAGTTTTGGCTGTGGTGAAGCATTCCAGGACCTCATTATTATCACCAAGGTGCTTATAAAACAACCAAAGGCACTGTTAACTATTCATCTGATAGACGGTAACAACACTCCCTATGTAGCCGCTGTAGATTTTCTTGCTTGTTCTCGAGAAATAACAATAAAGCATGATTTTAGCTTTGATTCTCGACTGGAAGAATATGAACCATACGCTCGAAATAAAGACAAGGATTATCCGGAAATTCAGGCTATGTCTCATCAAGCACTAAAGCAACAATTAACGCTATTATGTCTGGAAAAAGAAGCACAATACAAACAATTTTTATCATGGCTCACGCAAAAGTTTCCTTTATCACAGATTTCTCTCTACTTGCATGATCAAGTCATTAATTATTGCAACTTTATAAAAAAGAACAATCTCCCCCATGCCGATGTTATAACTGCTGCTGACATTGAAGATGACGAAAGTCTCGCAAACGGGAGTATTCAAGACTATAAGATACTTTGCGGAGAAACATTAACTAAAAACCCTACATCAGTTAATGCATGGTTAGGCAAGCTTGATGACAATTCCGCAAGAATATTAACAGTCTCTTTGCCAACAAGATTATCTTTTAAACTTAATGAAATTATTCTTGAGGCTTAGTTTCCTCTAAGATCCCCACCGCATCTTCTGCCGGCGCATAAATGGTGAACAATTTAAGACTTTCTGTGCCACTGTTTTTAAAATTGTGCTTTGTTCCTGCCGGGACAAAAACTAAATGATTGGGATACACCTCAGAAACAACATCATTAATAATTGCTTGCCCACGACCTTGTACAAAAATCAATATTTGATCTACCGTATGAGCTTCTGAGCCAATTTCTTCCCCTACCGGAATGCACATAATCACTACTTGACTATGCTCACCCGTAACAATCTCTTTTCTATAAAAAGCATTTTTTATGGTTATATCAAAAATATTTTCATTAAAAAATTCTTTTGTATTTATATACATATCTATTTCCTTTTTTTACCTTACGGTAAAATAATTTCTTAAAAAATAGCAATACATAAAATGCTAATTTGTTTTTCAAAGAACATAACTTCTGCTAAGCTCAAGTCACTCATAACTAACCACTGTTTTCCCATAAAAAGGATCTTTATATGAATATTTTTTCTGGCAACTCCCTCTGGCAACTTGTTTATCAATCAGATACGGTCAGTAAATGTGTACTGCTTATATTATTCGGCATGTCTGTTATATGCTGGGCAGTTTTTATTGGCAAACTTGCACTGCTACAGATAAAAGAACGACAATTCAAAGATATAAATAAAAAAGCTCAACAAATAAAAACCATTACCGATCTTGTTGATATCACCGCAACCGCTCGCAACACTGCACCAAGTTATTTTATTACCAAAAACCTCGCATTCCTCAAAGAGCTTTGCGTGGGTAACCAAGGGCAGAAAATTGACGATAATCAATGGGAACTGCTCGAAAGATATATCGATAACTCAATTGAAGCAATGCTCCTACATAATGAAGAATACATAGCAATACTCTCATCAAGTGCTGCCGTTGCGCCACTACTTGGTCTCTTTGGAACTGTATGGGGACTTGTACATTCATTCATGCGCATTAGTGAAACGCAAGTTGCTGATATTGCAACCATTGCACCTGGTATTGCAGAAGCGCTTATTACTACACTTGCAGGATTAGTTGTTGCAATTCCGGCGCTTATTATGTTCAACTATTTACACACTAAAACACGCGCATTAGAACATAGTCTTATCACACTCGCGGACCGAATGACATTTATTTTTCAGCAACTTCGTGGAAGGTAAATAGATGCGTACACGCAAAAACAGACGAACCAACCGCCAAAAAAACGGCTTGTATGATCTTTCCATGACACCATTAATTGATACAGCGCTCACGTTGTTAATTATTTTTATGGTAGCAACCCCCGTATTACAAAATGCAATCAAAGTAACCCTACCACGGGGCAATGCGCAAGAAGATGCATCCAACACGCAACAAGAACTGGTTGTGTTCATTGATAAACAAGGTGATTTTTATATTAATAAAGACAAAATTGCAAAAAAAGACCTCATTGTTCAGATAAAAAAAACTGTCGGCAATGATCATGAAAAAACAGTGTATGTAAAAGCTGATACAGCAATATCATACGGAACAGTAATTGAATTAGTTGACGATATTAAATTTGTTGGTGGTATAAAATATGTGGCTCTGGCAACGCAAAAACATTCACAAACGACACCTTCTTTGGGCTAAACTTTTTGGCCTATGCCTGTTGTTCCATCTTATTTTTTTGTTTTGGATATTTTGTGTGTATCGCGATAACAGCTATATACTCTCAATTTCCATAAATAAAAAATTGGATTATTCTGCGCCCATATACTTTGTACCTCTTGGCACGCCCTACTCCGCTAAAAGTAGAATTTATCCTGAGCCTGTCGAAGGGAAGGGCAAGCCCCCTCGTACAACGCACAACAAACCTGCTGCAACACAAGTCCCCGTTAAAAAAACAACACCCGTGATCCAGGCAAAACCAGTTACTGTTGTAACCCCAAAGAAAACTACCGAGCCAATAAAAAAAGAACTTCCAAAAACAGAAATTAAAAAAATAGAAGAAGTGAAAAAAGAAATTCCAAAAGTTGAACCAAAAAAAGAAGTTAAACCAACGCAACAAGCTGCTCCTGTTGTTGAACCACCAAAACCAGAACCAATCAAAACAACTGCTGCACAAAAAACGCAATCACCCATTGCCCAAGCGCTTGATACGCAACAAACAATTGCACCAGTGATCCCTGAAAACGCACAGATATCTCACAACTATCGTGAAGTTGAAGCATTACGCCGTAGCGCACAATTACAAAAAGAGTTGGTGCAAAAATGGAAACCACCAATTGGCGTATCACCAGACTGCATGTGTGAAATCTCTTTCTTTGTCAATTCAACTGGCGCAATAGAGGATTTAAAAATGGTAAAAAGTTCCGGTGTGGTGATGTATGATATTTCTGCACGCCAAGCGCTGTTTGCAATGAAGATGCCGCAATGGTCATATGGAAAACCTTTTACCATTAGCTTTAAGCAATAAATGATTTAATCAGGAAATAAATGAAAAAATTATACGCATTATTATTATGCACAGCATTACATATCTCAGCCGATGAAATTGAAATCGCCGTATCAGGCGCACAACAAGCACAAATGCCCATTGCTCTTATAGTTCTGGATGAAAAAAACAGTGAACTTAACGATATTGCCACCATCATAAAAAAAGATTTACAATTTACCGATCAATTCAAGCCATCTATTAAAAAATGTGATGCTCATTTACCAAAAAAAACATTGCGCAAACATATACAAAAATTGTCTCAGACAGACACACCACTGGCACTCTGCATCAGTAGCGAATCTAAAAACAATATTACATGGCGGTTATATGATACTATGCAATGCACCATGATATGTGGAAAAAAATACACAAAACATGGCTCAATTGTGCGCGGATGGGCGCATACCATTGCTGATGAAACATGGAAAGCGCTGACGAGCAATGATGGTTTTTTTTCTTCACGAATAGCATATTGTAAGGATTCAAAAAACGATAAAGGACACACCATCCGCAAAGTGTACATAGCCGATTTTGATGGCAGCAATGAAGAACTCCTTGTTGATCTACCCACTATCACCGTTGCACCTCGCTGGCACACCAAAAAACCACGCCTCACGTATTCGGAATATGCCAATACCAATGTAGAATTGATGTCTGTTGGCATGGATAAGAAGAGAAAACCTCTTTCAACTTTTGATGGCATTAATATGCTTGCAGGCTTTTCACCAAGCGGAAAATCAGTAGCGTATTGCGCCTCACGCGGAAGTGGTAGTTGCCAAATCTACCTACGTAACAATGGCAATCTAAAACGCTGCACCAAAAATACCGGCAACAATACTTCCCCTATTTTTATTGATGACAATCACCTCTGCTTTTGCTCAGATTTTCAGACGGGTAATCCGCAAATTTATATCGGCAATATTCAAACCGGCCATCTTCAGCGCATTACCCATGGTGGTTATTGCACATCACCAAGCTACTGTCCAAAAACGCATAAAATTGCTTACCACAAAATGATCCATAGCACCATGCAAGTTATGATGTATGACTGCACAACCAAAAGTCATACACAGTTAACTAAAACAAGCGGCAATAAACACGAAGTCAGCTGGTCTCCCGATGGTACACACCTGCTTTTTGCACACGAAATTCCTGATAAAAATAGCCGCTTATGCTCACTCAACCTCTTAATGAGCACGACAAAATATATAACCAGCACAAACGATGAATGTAGCTACCCTCACTGGGGGCCTTGTTATAAGGAATTTCCTGTTGTAACCTAAATAATTTAAAATCGACAAAATTGATGATTATGGTAAAATAAAGGTGTTAAAATAGAGCACCTTTATTATTGTCATGCTTATAAACCTCAAAACATAGATGAATTTGTATGAAAAAACCTAAAAACAACAACTCGTGGACCCCGAGCCCAAAAAATCTAAAGAACGCACTTGTCGCGTTTATCATGCTTGCAGGCGTTCTTCTTGTACTCCATAAACTAACGGAGCTGGGAAGAAATGTTCAAATTATCTCTTATTCAACATTTTTAGAAAAAGTTGATCAGGACCTCGTTAAAAAAGTATATGTTTCAGGCCAGGATGTTGAAGGGATGTTTACTGATGGTAACCGCTTTGAAACGGTTATCGGTAGTAACGCAAACGATTGGGACCGCTTGCGCTCTCATGGCGTAGAATTTGCGATCATTTCACCAACCAATCAATTAGGCATCTGGTATCTTTTCCTTTTCTCCTGTCTTTTTGTCGCAATTTGGGCTATCTGGTATTTTATCCGTGCACGCAACGCTGGTGCTAATGGTGGCGGTGGAGGCAATATCTTTACCATGGGCAAAAGCGGCGCTCGCATGTTTCTACCCTCAAGCATTAAAGAAAATTTTAACTCTGTAGCCGGCGCTGATGAAGCAAAAGAAGAGCTTGCAGATGTAATTGATTTCCTCAAAAACCCTAAAAAATATCAACGCCTTGGTGCAAAAATAACCCGTGGCGTTCTCCTTATTGGTGAACCGGGAAATGGTAAGACATTATTAGCCCGCGCCGTTGCAGGCGAAGCTAACTGTCCATTTTTTAGCATTAGCGGATCTAACTTTATTGAAGTTTTTGTTGGTGTGGGTGCGGCACGCGTTCGCGATCTTTTTGCGCAAGCACGTAAACATGCGCCAAGCATCATCTTTATTGATGAAATTGATGCTGTTGGCCGTCACCGTGGCAGTGGCATGGGTGGTGGCAATGATGAACGTGAACAAACACTTAACCAGCTTCTTGCGGAAATGGATGGATTTGAAACTTCTCCAACACCGATTATTGTTATCGCCGCAACAAACAGAGTTGATGTTTTAGACAAAGCATTGTTGCGACCAGGCAGATTTGATCGCCGTGTTACGGTACCTTACCCTGATTTAAAAAGTCGTGAAGCCATTGTGGCGGTGCACGTCAAAAACGTAAAAATAGAAGAAGACTTAGATATTAAAAAAATTGCTCAAGGCACCCCTGGGTTTTCTGGCGCGGATCTTGCCAACTTAGTAAACGAAGCAGCCATTATAGCTTCCAAAGAAAATAAAGATCTCGTGACTATGCATGATTTTGATGAAGCACGTGATAAAGTGATGCTTGGCAAAGAAGTAAAAAGCATCATGCTCACCCCTGAAGATAAAAAGTTGATCGCCTATCATGAATCAGGACACGCGCTTGTGCGCCTTTTATTGCCAGAAACTTCTGACCCTCTTCACAAAGTAACTATCATCCCTCGTGGATCTGCGCTTGGCGTAACGCACTTCTTGCCAGAACGCGAGAAATATATTACCACCAAAGAGGAAATGGAAGCTTCCGTCATGTCGGCACTTGGTGGCCGAGTTGCAGAAGAAATCATCTTTAACACCCTCACAACCGGTGCATATAGTGATTTCCAAGCAGCAAACCGCATAACCCGCAACATGGTCTGCAAATATGGCATGTCCCCAGAGCTTGGCACCATTATTTATAGCCAGCAACACGGTGAGTTTGAATATTCTCAAAAAACGGCTGAAAAAATTGATGCTGAAGTACAACGATTAACCGCATTATATCACGATCAGACGCGTAAATTGCTTGAAGCTAACCGCGACAAGCTCGATCTGCTCGCTAACGCATTGATGGAAAAAGAGACCATGAATGCGGATGAAATTTACGAATTATTGAGCATTACACCGCGACAGGCTCATAAATTTGTTTAAACTAATCTTGTAAAATTTTCTCTTTTTGTTATGTTAAAAGTAAGTAAATAGGCTTTAAGGAAGGTACGCATCATGTCAAGAATCTGTTCAGTGTGCTCAAAAAGCCCACAGGTAGCAAATTTAGTAAGTAACGCTAACAATAGAGTAAAGCGTTGGGTATACCCAAACGTGCATACAGTACGCTACACCCTTACCGGTGATGCTGACAAACACGTTCATCGCTCAAAAGTCTGCACCAAGTGTATGAAAGCAGGCAAAATCAAAAAAGTTATCTAATATTTAAGATCAAGGTCAAGGGATTATGGCAAATATCAAATCTGCTAAAAAACGTGTTTTGCAAACAGCAAAACGCCAATTGCGCAACCAAGCAAGAAAATCTTCTATTAAAACAGCTATTAAAAAAGTTGTTATAGCAGTTGAATCAGCTGGCTTAGCTAACATTGAAACAACAAAAGCATTGTTCGTCGCTGCAGAAAGCAAAATTGCTCGTGCAAAAAGCAAAGGCCTTATGCACCGCAACACTGCTGCTCGCAAAATTAGCAAGTTAGCAAAAAAAGTTGCTGCTGCTGCAAGAACAGCGTAAAAATTTAGTTTTTTTTAAAATTTAAAAGGTACCAATCAAATGGTATCTTTTTTTTGTTGCTCTGCCTTATAATAGATTAACAAAAATTCACCCCTCTTATCAAAAAAAGAAAATTAATGAAAAAATACATTATTATCTTAGCCATCCTTGCCTTGTTTTTAATTTATTACCTTCAACGCAGTAAAAAAGCGTCACAACCTCAAACAGGAACTATCATCATACTTAATGGCCCATCTGCTGCAGGAAAGTCATCTATTCAAAAACAATTTCAAAAAATAAGTGATGAATTATATTTAACTGTTGGCATAGACGGCCTCTTTGATTCTATCCTGCCTGATGTTGATGAAAATGGTAAATCAATCAAGAATAATGAAACAATCCGATGGATTGAATTTGGCAAAGATAAAAACGAACATCAAACCATAACATTACATATTGGTCCAGCTGGGTATCGAGTTATCAAAGGAATGCACCGCGCAATAGCTGCATATGCCAAACAAAATAACAACATAATAATGGACTACATCTTATATGATTCATCATGGCTACCAGATTTAATTAATACGCTCAAGAATTATAAAGTTTATCTTGTTGGCATTCACACACCACTAGAGGTAATAGAACAGCGAGAAAGCAAACGAGGAACATCGCCAATTGGTCATGCACGCAGCCACTATCACACAGTACATGAAGGTATGATATATGACCTTGAACTCGATACTTCTTTGAATACCCCTGAAGAACTCGCACAGCAAATAAGAAACTTTGTACAAAACAATCCATCTCCTCAAGCTCTCAAAAAATTAATATAAACCTCTATCAGTCAGGATCTAAATTACATGCGCAAAGTCTTTTGGGAAAACCCCTATCAAACAACGTTAAAAACTACCGTACTCGCAGTTGATGGCAATAGAGTGCTGTTCGCTGATACCATTGCCTACTCTTTTGCCGGGGGACAAGAAAGCGATAAGGCATGGGTTAATGGAATGCTCATATTAGACTCACAAATGGATGATTTTCTTATCTATTACACCCTTCCCGACAATCACAACCTCCACGCAGGTGATGCTGTTACCATGACAATTGATTGGCCACGAAGATCACGCTTAATGCGATTACATTTTGCCGCAGAATTAATTCTGGAAATAGTCAGGTAAATCTATAGAAAAAATTGAAATCAGGCTTGTGAATGATTCTACACCTGATCAATAGAATCAATAGCCCCAATCCATATAGTAACTTATCCCTGCCCCTAACTTGACTGACGGTCAGTCAAGTGGTAACATATAGTATATAACGTGATTTTTAGAAAAACCAAAAGGGTTAAAATATGGTTAGAATTACCAAAGGACTAAAAAAACGAAGGCAAGAAATAATAACAACTGCTCGTCAGCTCTTTCAGGCAGAAGATTATGACACAATCACCATGCAAAGGGTTGTCGAGGAGCTAGGGATCGCCAAAGGCACTATTTTTTATTATTTTGATTCTAAAGAAAATTTACTCAAAGCTGTTGTTGAAAACATTACTGAGGAAGATAGTACGCGCAAGCAGTTGCTTATAGAAAAAACAAAAGGCAATGCTTTAGATAAGATACGTGCAGTTATGCAGATGGATAGCATTGCTCTGCAAAATCCAGCCCTCCTTAAACACCTTCATAGGCCAAGTAATGCAGGCATGCATACGCAGCTATTAGCCGTTATGATACTTAATGAAGCTTCACTGTATGAAGAATTGATCCGTGAAGGCTGCAATGAAGGTATTTTTCAAACAGATACTCCTTTAGAGTGTGCTGAGTTCATCATTGCCGCAATGCAATTTTTAACCGATACAGGAATCTATCCATGGACAGAGTCTGATATCTTGCGCAGAACACAATCTTTCCCTATGCTCGTGGAAAAGATTTTAAAAGCACAACCCGGCTCTTTTCAATTCATGTTGGATACAATAAAAAAATAATAGGGGATATCTATGAACTCAACGATTACAAACAAACTCTTTAACGTTATAGATCACGAAGTGACATTTCTCAATGCCAACGATGGTATTACATTGTCAGGAACACTTTCTATTCCTCAATCTTCTCAATTATATACTAAACCTCCTGTTGTAATTCTTGTTGCAGGTATGGGGCCTCATGACCGCGACTGCGATCAAATGAATGGTCAGAAATTATTTAAAACCATAGCAGATTATTTTGCCCATCATGGCATTGCAGCGTTGCGGTATGATAAGCGTGGTGTTGGTAAGTCTAGTGGAGATTTTAATACTGCCTTTACTTTTGATTTTGCTCGGGATGTTGTAGCTGCAGTTCAATTTTTAAAAGAAGAGAGAACAGACATAGATGGCAATAATATCGGACTAGTCGGTCATTCTGAAGGAGGACTGATTAGTTTTATTGTTGCAAGCCAATCAACAGATGTTGCGTTTATGGTTTCTATGGCTGGCGCAGTTATAACAAACATTGATGATGTATTATTACAAACGGCGCTGCAGTTTAAAGCATCAGGTGCGACTGATTATTTTATAGCATTTGATAGAAAAATTCGTAAACAAATTCTTGAAGCAGTAACCACATTATCAATTAATGATGCACAAAAAAAGCTATCTGCAATGGTAAAGTCATACATAGAAAGTATGACTGATGAGCAACAAGCAATTGCTGAGAGCTTATTCCCATTTTCATTGACTGAAGATAATTGTGATATCACAATGTTCAACACAACATGGAGAACCTATTTGGCAAGCAATCCTATGATTTTTATTAGCAGGGTTACCATTCCCGTTTTGGCAATTCATGGTGAATTAGATTTTATCATGTATTCAAAAACGGCATTGCCAATAATTGAACAAGGACTTAAGGATGCTCGTAATAACGATGTAACTATTATATCAATACCACATCAAAATCATTGCTTTCAACAATGTAATACTGGCGCTATCAATGAATACCTTACCATTAAAGAGTCTATTCATGAATCAACATTAAAATTGATGACTAATTGGATTCTTTCTAAAATTGCATAAAAGGATTTTGATGAATATTAAGTACATTATAGTTGGAATTGCTCTCTTTATTCTTATCAGTATCATATGGCGACTGGCTTCACGTCAAAATTCATTACCCTGCCCCATTTGGTTGAGCTGGTTAGTTGAAATGGATAACCCATTTACCAAAGCAAATCAGGCACAATCTCTTGTTGAACGCTTACACCTTGAACTGGGGATGAAAGTAATTGACGTAGGGTGTGGCCCGGGACGAGTAACAATTCCTACTGCACAAAAAGTTGGTCCGCAGGGAATAGTAACCGCAATGGATATCCAAGCCAGAATGTTAGAGAGGGTACAAAAAAAAGCTGCGACAGCACAATTGCACAACATCCAATTCCTTCAAGCGGGGATAGGTGAAAAGAAACTTGAACACAATTATTATGACCGCGCATTGCTTGTTACCGTATTGGGTGAAATTCCCAATCAACATGCAGCATTCAAAGAGATATTCAACGCTCTCAAGCCCGGCGGATTGCTATTAGTCTCTGAAGTTATTTTTGACCCCCACTTTCAGCGCATGGGAACCGTTCAATCATTAGCCAATACAATAGGCTTTGAACAAAAAGAGACAATAGGAAACCGCTTTGCATACACCATGCAATTAAAAAAACCATCTCTATAACCAAAAAACTATAAGGATCTGTTATATGACATTAATCACTAATCCATCGTTACTAGAATCCTGCAAATATTGAATAAAAAAAACAGCAAACAAAGCGGTACCTTTTTTGCTGCCATAAACCAATGGATCATAATTATTAAAAACCAAATCCACCAAGAGATCGTGAACATATCGAGCATTTTTTGTCTCTCATACCATCATAACAATTAATACAGATAAAATTACCCAGATGTCTATTAACACATGGAATGTTAGATAAATAATATCGATGTGTTTTACACACAAAACATGCTTGCATATTAAACAACTTAATCATCTTCGGCCTCATTGGATGTTTCATAGGAATTTTAAAATAAATATTTTTATTAACTGCCGCACCATACAACAACAGTTTTTTTATCACATCTTTATTAGACTGTTCTACAGCATAACAGAGTGGGCTGTTACCATAACTATCATATATATTAACGCGCGCTCCACCCTTTAAAAGATCTAAATATTTATCACCATCATTCTGTGCAATTACCCTGCATAACAAAAGTCTCCCTGCGATATCATACACATCAAGATCAAATCCACTATGCACTAATTTCTTAAGAGATGCATACTTGAACAATTCTTTTGTTGAAACTGCAATAAACGCATCGGCAAAGCTTCGGTGCACACAAGAAAGCGCTTTATCATCTTCATGCCCAAACAAAACAGAGGGATTATTTTTAATGATATCTACCACGTCATCAATATTACCATAGTCAAAGGCTCTTATAAGCGCTGTTCGAGCTATCTGCTTATCAGTAACTGAATTCATCCCTATGATAGTGCCCGCACTCATTATGCACCATAAAAACAGATATATTTTAATTTTCAAATTGTCCCTCAATTGCTCTGTAATGCGCATCTTACCCATTATCTAAAAATATAATAAAAATTAGCGTATTTGCCAATCAGAACACAATCGTCACTAAAAAAGGTGCTCTCTTAAAAAAGCACCTTTTTTTACTCTACAAAATTCTTATAGTATCTATACTTGTAGATATGCAAGCACGGAAGCAACAAATGCAGCTTTAGACATAAGGTCTTTGTTACACTCAATCTGATCACCATCAAGATTACTTTGTACGCTGGCAATAGTATTATTACAAAGTTCCAATCCAAGAGTACAACTAGCAACCGTTAAAAGTAATTTCAATAATGATGATTCAATAGTAAGATAACGCACTAATCCATTTTCAACATATCCTATGACCTCACCTGTTACAGCACCAACACAACCACCCACAACAAACGATCCAATAGATGATGCAAGAAATTGTCTTACCGTAGCATTTTGAATGACATTTCTTTTTGCATTCTTACGTGCAGCAAATGCAGAAAATGGCACGGCTGATAAAAAAAACAGACCAACAAAAACAAACATTCTTTTATTCATGATACACTCTCTCCTCATAAAAAACGTTTTCAACAAATTAGATCCATATATTTCTTATATTCGATCAAGAAATTTTTTGCAATAGTTGTTGCAACTTGTGCCGCACCAACTCGCTCAACAAGAATGACAACAACAAGTGGATTATACTCCTTATACTGAAAATGTCCTACAAACCATCCATGCTCCAAATATTTATCATCAAGCTTACGTTTGCTAAAATCACTTGTTTGCGCGGTACTTGTTTTTGCATAAATTATTATATCTTTTACTTTACGCACAGAGCGTCCTGTACCACTTTTTACCACGGATTTCATTGATTTTTTTAAAAACGTAATTGTCTCAGGTTTAATATCAAGAGGACTCGTGACAACAGGCTCATTAACGAGCAAGCGTGGCGCAACCAAATAACCAGTAAAAATACTTGCTATCATGCATGCAATCTGAATCGGTGTCGCCAATAAAAAGCTTTGTCCAATAGCAACTGATAATGTTTCTCCTGGCCACCAACGCTCACCCTTATAATCAAACTTCCACTCTCTGTTGGGGATCAATCCCATTTTTTCTGGAAAAACAATATTTGTTTTTTTACCCAGTCCAAACTTATAGGCATATTCAGCAAGAATATCAATATCAATTTTTTTACCAATCTCAAAAAAAAGTGTATTACACGATTCTGCTACCGCTTTTTTTATTGATATTTCACCATGCCCAGATCTCCGTGCGCACCAGTATTTTCGGTTACCAAAGAGCGTGTATCCTTTACAATTCCACAATGAATCTTCAGGAATAATGCCACGTTCAAGAGCAGCACTGATAGTAACAAGTTTAAAAATAGATCCTGCAGGATAACTCGCATCAAACGCTCGATTAAGAAAAGGATTTTTTTCCTGCAAACCCTGCCACGTATCATATGAAATGGGATCAAGAAAAATATTAGGATTAAAATTAGGACGCGATACTAACGCCACAATTGCCCCATCAGCTGGATTAAGCAGAATAAGACTACCCGTTTGATGTTCAGGAAAAATCTTCTCACACAACGCTTGAACATCGATATTAATGGTAGTTTGAACATCATTGCCAATTAACGCTTTTTCCAACTCAACCTGCGATATGCATTGCCCAACGGAATTAACCACGTTACGCATTGATCCTTGTTTACCACACAAATCGGTATTAAACAATTTTTCCAACCCCAACTGCCCGTTAGCAAGCGCGGTGATATTACCTAAATAACCAACAACATGACTACCACATGAATTATAGGGATAAAACCGTTTAAAATGGGTATCAATAACAATGTTTTCATGATTAGGAAAAGTCTCCATCAATTTGCTTAACTTCGTAAAATCAATATCAAAAATCAACTCTGTTTTTTTACTCTTTTTTTCACTTGCCACAATTACATCAAATTTTTGTCCTGATGTAAGAACAACTCCCGCAATATCTTCTATTTTTTTTAAAAGTGTTACCTGATCATGAGAAAGAGTTGCCTTACCCGTTCCTTGCCAATACACGGTGGTTACCGGACGATTTGTTGCAAGAAGATTCCCCCGAACATCACGAATACTACCACGAGGAGAATCAACCGTTGTATAACGAATAAAATTCTTCTGACTCCGTGATGCGAAATACTCTCCGCAGTAAATTTGCAAAAAAATAAGCCGCAAAAAAATAATCACAAATGATAGTGTTGCGACAACAAGAATACAGATGATTTTTTTATTAATAGCGACAGTTGATACAGACATAGATTTATTTTTTATTTATCATCGCATTAATCGGATGAACACCTTCACATAACTTGGAAAGATTTTCAAGAGAAACATGCGTATACTTTTCGGTTGTTGCAAGCGTTTTATGACCAAGAAGTTCTTGTACTGCACGTAAATCAGCACCCTGATTGAGCAAGTGAGTTGCAAATGAATGGCGCAGCTTATGTGGCGTGAGTTGTCTTTCAATGGGCAAGAACGCTCTGAACATCTTAATAATTCGCTGAACTGAACGCGGCGTCAATTTTTCATAGCGATAATTAAGAAAAAGATGCTCTTGCTGACTTTGTATTTCAGGTCGCTCTATGGTGTAATATTCTAAAATCTTTTCTCGCGCCTTAAGGCCAAACAATACAATTCGTTCTTTTTTACCCTTGCCAAGAATACGAATCGTCTTAGCATCTAAATCAATATCTTCAACGCAAATATTCACCAGTTCAGAGCAGCGGACGCCCGTTGCATACAACAGTTCAAATATAGTTTTATCACGAATAGGATATCGCGTTGGTAGCGCTTCATTTTTTATTGAATCAAGAAGATGAAACAACTCATCTACACTAAAATAAATGGGAAGTTTTTTATCGATGCGCGGCCTTTTGAGATTAAGATTGAGCTCAATGCCACGGCCCTCCAAGAACCGTTCAAATGAGGTAAAACAGGAAAATTTGCGGGCAATAGAACTTTTACTTATTTTTTTATAAAACAAGGCCACCAAATATCGTTCAATAATTTGCCGCAGTCCAAGATTGTGCGTATCATAATCGGCCATGTCTGACCAAAAGGAAATGAATTGGTTAAGGTCTAAATAATAGGCACGGAGTGTATGCTCTGAAAGATTACGCTCCGCTTTTAGATGAAATAAAAATGCTTCTTTATGTTGCTCAAACTCTTCTTTTTTCATAAATACTTTCGCTTCGCTTTTTTACACTTTTACTCTTTTTTCTCTTCCCATCCCATGCGCTCACCCTGAACCTGTTGAAGGGTTCAAGCGCTTAATCCTTCAACAAGTTCAGGATGAGCGCGGGAAAAACAAACAAAAATAAACACATACCATCACTCCACCCGGGTACCCAATCGAAACGACGTGTCCTCCGAAGCCTTGGCGAAGGAGGAAGTGAAAATTGGGTTATAATACTATAGCAGATTATACTCTTTGCAGCGACGATTAACAGAAGAACGATTAACACCTAAGAAAAATGCGATTTTATTTTGATTTTTGAACTTATTCCACAAAAGCACCATAACCCGTGGATCTTGTAATGCTTTTTTACCAAGACGTGCAGCTTTAACAAGGTCAGGATCTGTAATATCATAGGCAGGATCAAAGGTAACTTCTTGATAGATCTGACTTTTTTTAGATTTTTTAATAAGAAAATGTTGAACACGACTTTTTAACTCTTGCAAGCTAACCGGCCGATTATCAGAAAATAAATTCTTTTCCTTATCAGTCAATGATAAAACATGCTGTAACGCATCTGACATTAACGCCTGCTGCGTAAATCCTTCCGTAAGGGAATGTAACTCATCTTCAGGCAATGTTAACAGTGATGGCATCGTAACAACCGTAGATTTAAACTCTTGAAACAATGCTTTACTGAATCTGCCCTCTTGCACCAACAAGCTCAAATTTTGATTACTTGAACAAAGAATACGAACATTGCTCGTGAACTTTTGATCACTTTTAAAAAGCTTATAAACACCTGTCCTAATAAATGTCGCCAAACATTCCTGCGTTTCGAGATCAAGGAAATGGATGTTTTTAATAAAAAGCGTGCCAACATTATCAAGCTTTTCTAATAACGGCTGACTGTGCTTTTCTTGAACACCAAAAATTGGATTAATCCCAAACAATGCAATAGCTATATCAAAATTATGTGATGGGCCCTGCAAGGTCATAATATGCAAATCATCGCGCATGCTAATATGATGCAAAATCTCTGCCATAGGCTGTAAATCTTGCTCAGGCATTTCTAATAAAATTGCCTTTTTACTCAATGCAATTTTAAGAAGCTGTATCTTAAAGTTCAGCAAAATTGATCCTGAACCAGGAATAAGCTGATTAATTAACTTACCCGATTGCGTCGTCTGCAAATACAGTAAATAATCCCATTCACTCGGATCCTTTAACAAATCAATGTGATGTTTAATGGTATCAGAAATAGATGGATACGAAATCGTTATAATCACCGTGCTTTTTTCTAAATGTGGCACAGCAGAAATTACTAAAGAATTATCACTTGCATCTTTAACAAATATTGTTTTTGGCGATTTAAAAGACTCAACCTGTTGCACTATTTGACGCAAAGATTGTACCAAAGGATGTCCATGCTGCTGATTAATATTAATATCAAGCAACTCCTTTGCAGCCTGATTGCCATATGAAAATTGTCTATTTTTGTAAAACAGTATACCAATGTGCTTGTTTTTACTTTTACGTAAAAATGATTTAATACTCTCTTTATACTGCTCAATTTCTTGATGTTTGTGATAAAGCTCTCTTCGTAAATATTGCTCCTGCTCAATCAAAACATCCAAATTTTTATTCTGAAGCAAATTAATAATTTTGCCTAAATAACTACCAAAAACAATCAACTCATCACGCTCAACATTACTGTAGAAATTTTCAGCTCGTGCATGCCGCTCAACAATAATATACGCTATCAATGTATCTTTTTCATAGATAGGTAAGAAAATATCGGCATTAATCGTGCTCAAGAATTTTAAAATTACCTCGCTTTTTTCACATGCATGATAAAAATGGGTAAAATCAATTTCATCATAAATAAGAATCTTTTCTTCTCTCATAGCACGCTCAATAATATCCACATGCGTTACTAAGAATGTCTCCACCGATGAAACCGTACTATCTTCAATGATATTGGCGCTTATTTTAGACTCTACTACATCCATTTTTCTCAAATAAAGACGCGTCTTATAAGAAGGAATGATAAATGTTTCTTTAAAAAAACTTTGGGTAATATAACCAAGTTCACGGAAGTTAGTCACACTACTCAACCGCTCTAGAACACCCTTAAAATCGTCAATAAAGTTAAGATTCATCGGTTGATGCACGTGACTTTTCAAATTCAAGAATCGCAACCCAAAAATCTTACGGGTACAAAAATAAATTGCTATAGTAGTAAATATCGTTGAAAAACCAACACCGGCATAACTATGCGCAATCCAGGTAATCCCATAGATCTTAAAAGGAAATACCTTGAATCAAATCAGCCAACAAAACAGGCGCTATAAGACCCTGCATTAACAATTTAAGTTGTTTTTTAAGTAAATGTGGCAATGCCGATGTGCGAATTTTTTGAATTGCAATATATAAGCTGGGAATAATAACAAGAAACAACGCATAAAATGTGGCAAGGTTTTGAATGGTTGGCTCAAACCAGAATCGCTTATAAGGCAAATCTCTCAATCAAAATCAACAACGGCTATAATTATAAAAAATACACCAAATAAACTACTAATAACACAAAAAATCTTTTGCCTTAAAGGAAGAATATAACAGTCAGTAACTAAACTTTCTATAAACAATGACATTGATTGGTACTGCACAATAAAAAATACCCATGCAATACGTATAATAAACAGAACAATTTGATAGCTCAACTGGGGAAAAAAAAGTGATTGGGACAATTTAAGAACCCATGCCAAATCAGAAAACATATTACCAACAAGAATAGCCACCAAAAAAAAGAGTGGACGAGCTACTCTCTTCATATTCACTGTTTTACTAATCAGGGCAACCAAAATACCCGATTTAAGCAAAAAAGACAGAGATGTAGCAGAGAGAATAAAATAAAAGGAACTGAGTATTGATTCAAGAAATTCTAAAAAAAACATAATTTATATTGCGATTTTAAGAGGGCTTTATTATACTTTCTTCTGTTCACTTACAAGATTATAAACCTATTTGGAGTAACTTATGAAAAACTATATCAATCTTGCTACTGTTTATGATTTCCATCATAAGCAACTGTTAACAGCTACTGCACTATTACTTGGTCTATTGGAGATGCTCCTCCAGGATGTTAATATAATTCCATCCTAGCATAATTTTAATGCTATACCAAATAATGAGAGTAGTAATGTGGCAAAAGAACTAGATAATCAAAAAAAACGTGCAATTACTATTATTGAATTATTACGAACTGCCACAAAAGATATGGTTGAACCTGCCGCAACGAGTATCACAAGGTTGTACGGGCGCAACCCTTTTCTTATTCTTGTCAGCTGCATTTTGAGCTTGCGGACCAAAGATTCTGTATCGTTACCCGCATCCCAACGCTTATTTGCGCATGCACAAACCCCACAGGCACTACTCCTTTTATCCCCTACCACCATTCAAAAAGCTTATCTACCCAACTGGTTTTTATCGCCAAAAAACCAAACAGTTATTGGCAATATGCGCTCTTTTGCTTAAAAATTATGGCGGCGCAGTCCCAAATACCTATGAAGAATTAATTTCATTACCCGGTGTAGGCCCAAAAACAACAAATCTGGTGCTCAGCGAAGGGTTTAATATCCCCGCCATCTGTGTTGATACTCATGTCCACCGCATATCTAACCGCTTGGGTTTGGTAAAAACAAAAACTCCCGAACAAACGGAAGCCGCGCTTAAATTGTTATTGCCTAAAAAATATTGGTCAGAATATAACAAATTAATGGTCATGTGGGGACAAAATATCTGTACGCCAGTTTCCCCCAAATGTTCTGTGTGTCCACTGCTTCCGCTGTGTCCACAAATTGGAGTTACCCGCCATCGCTAAAATAAGAAAAAACTATCCATGAAAAAAAATATTATTGTCTTCAACATTATCCTTGTCATATCCTCCCACCTAAATGCCATGGAACTACAGATTGCGCCGTGTTCTTTTAAAAACATGCCTGCCGACGTTCTTGATCTCATCGCAAGCTTTTTAACATTTGATGATATTGAATCAGAAGAAGAATTTATTCAACGAAAAAAAAGCCTTTCAAACTATCCTATAGCTTTCAAATGTGAACCAGTACAATATTTCAGAATGACAGAAGAAGGAATATTGGAAGTTTATGCAGAAGAAGTACAGAATCCTAGAGCTCCCACGCAAGAGGAATTTTACAAGAAAAGAACAATGCCCCTGTCCTGGCTGAAAGAACACAAAAATCTTGTAAACGAACATAATATATATCTTGTTGTATATAGTCCAAATAACACCGTATGCGCCATGACATATCTAACATATCCAGTCGCCGCAATTGAACAATCTAATTTATCAATTGTTGATACAAAAACAAATCAAGAATTACATAACATTTGTCTTCACCAAAATGGTTCGGATGAATCTAAAGAAAAACATTTTAAACAAAAATATTTTCAGCACTTGGCCATTTCATCGAGCGGAAATATTTTCGCAACCACTTATATAAAACAAATAAATGAAAACATTGGATTCCAGATTTTTATGAAAATCCAAAATTTATGCACTCAAAAAAAGGAACGCCCTAATTACCAGTGTCCTGACAATGACGAAATAATTGCCTTCAACAAACAAGGAACCCATCTCATTGTGCACGGCAGCACATGGGACTCCTGCACTCATGCCCGTATTCCACAACATACAATAATTCCACTTACCACAACATTAGATAATCATATGCCCCCAAAAAAAACATTCATCCACTATTGTGCACAAAAAATGATTTGTAAAAACATAATGCTTCAGTAACAAAAAGTCTCTTGTCCACAGGTTGGGGTTACCCTACTTCGCTAAAAGCGGAGTTCATCCTGAGCTTGTCGAAGGAAAGGGGACGCACCGCCACCGCTAAAATAAGAAAAAACTACTCATGAAAAAAAATATTATTGTCTTCAGCATTATAATTGCCATATCTTCCCACCTCAATGCCATGGAACTACAGATTGCGCCCTGTTCTTTTAAAAACATGCCTGCTGATATAATGGATCTCATCGCAAGCTTTTTAACATTTGATGATATTGAATCAGAAGAAGAATTTATTCAACGAAAAAAAAACAGTTCAGGCTGGATCGAGTGCTCTCAAAATAAACGTCTTAATGAAAAAGAAACTCAATTTTCATTCCTGAAAAACCATATAAATATTGAAAAAGAAGGTGATATATTCTTATTTATATACAACTCACATGATACAATATGCGCCACAAAATATCTAACTACACCTGTTAACGCAATTCAAGACCATAATTTATCAATTATTAATATGAAAAAAAACAAAGAATTACATAACATTTGTCTACAGCAAGATTTTTGGAATATCTCTAAAAAAAGACATTATGAGCAAGGAAAACGTTATGGGCACTTGACAATTTCCTCAAGTGGAAATATTTTAGCAATTATTTATACCAAAAAAGTAGATAACGACAATTTTGGATGGAAAAGTTTCATAAAAATTCAAAATTTACGCACTCAAACCAAAGAACATCCTGCTTATCCCAATGACATGGGCTGTCATGAAATAATTGCCTTCAACAAACAAGATACCCATCTCATTGTGCACGGCAGCACATGGGACCCCTGCGCTAATACCCGTATTCCACAACACACCATAATTCCACTTACCACAACATTGGATAATCCACCCAAAAAAACATTCATCCACTATTGTGCACAAAAAATGATTTGTAAAAACTTAATGCTTTAGTAATAGAACGTCATATAAAAACAGAAACCCCTCTACCGTGTAAATACCGTAGAGGGGTGTGTTTTGTTTTAAAAAAATTTAACTTACAACCTTGCACTCAGGTTAGCATTGTTAGAACACATTAAGGGATGTTGGTGCTGCGTCTTAATATGTCGATTCACACTACCCTTGGTGGTAAATTGAGAAGAGCATCCAGGAAATGAACATGTATGCTTCTTTTTACTTATGAGCTGTATGGTCCTGCTGGGTTGCGTTTCTTTATTTTGCCTGCTCAATTCTATCTTTGGCATTATCGGTTGTAGTGTCTGCCTAATAGGAACAACATAATTATTGTTATACTGTTCCAACCGACATTCCTGCAACATTTCCCCATCTACTACCCATAAAAGATTCTGGCTAAACTCAAAATTTGGACTAATCTCAAGTGTGCGCTTCATTCCCTGCGCAGTGTTGCAGAACATAAATGGTGAAAGTACTGTTACTATTGTTACTAATTTTTTTGTTATTTTCATATGCTCGTATCCTAAACTTGTTCCTGCTTAACTTTCTCTAACACAGCTTCAATAGTCAAACCAAACTCCTCTAACCCAGCTTACGCTTCGCTTCACCCGGGTACCCGTTAAAAGAAATCGAATCTGATTCAATACAAACTCAGAAATATTAAACTCTTTCTTGCTTAACTTTCTCTAATACAGCTTCAATAGTCAAACCAAATTCTTGCTTACCATCAAGATCACGAATTGTAATGGTTTTATTTTCCACCTCTTTTTTACCTATTACCAGCATCAATGGAATGCGCTCAAGCTGCGCACGTTTAATTTGGCCAGAAATAGGATCAGAAGAATTATCAATTTCAACACGTAAATTATGATCTAACAGTGCACTCATTACTCCATGCGCATACTCTTTTTGTTCATCAGTAATCGTCAAGATTTTAATTTGCACGGGCGACAACCAAAACGGTAAACGTCCTTTAAAGTGCTCAAGAACAATCCCAAAAAATCGCTCAAATGAACCGTAAATAACACGATGCAACATGACTGGTTTTTCTTTTACGCCTTCGGCAGAGATATAACTCAAATCAAAGTTTTCTGGCTGGAAAAAATCAACCTGAATGGTACCACACTGCCACACACGTTTTAACGAATCTTCAATACCAAACTCAATTTTAGGACCATAGAATGCACCTTCTCCTTCATAAATAGTATACGTTTTGCCTGCTTTGTTTAAAGCATTTTCCAACGCTTTTGTTGCTACATCCCATAATTCGTCACTACCCATTGCCTTGGCAGGCTTGGTGGAAACACCAATAATAATCTTATCAAATCCAAATGGCTTTAAGACTTTATCAAACAGTGCAATAAAATCAGTTATTTCCTGTTCTATCTGATCTTTAGTACAAAAAATATGCGCATCATCTTGCGTAAATGCACGCACCCTAAACAGCCCACTTAACACACCGGAAAGTTCATGACGATGCACAAGACCAAACTCAGCAAGGCGCAATGGTAATTCACGATATGAATGTGGACGCTCTTTATAGACTAAAATAGCACCCGGGCAGTTCATCGGTTTAATGGCGTATGAACGTTCATCAATGTTACAAAAATACATGTTATCTTTGTAGTGCTGATAATGACCAGAACGCTGCCATAGCTCATCACTCAACATAATTGGCGTAGAAATTTCTTGATATTTTGCTTTTATCATATGCTTACGCAAATGATCTTTCATAGCATGTAAAATTATAGTGCCATGAGGATGAAAAAAGGGAAAACCAACACCTTCTTCATGAAATGAAAAAAGATCAAGCTCTTTGCCCAACCTCCGGTGATCAAATTGAATTGCATCTTCACGCTGTTGCAAGAATGCTTGTAAATCTTCTGCTGAAAAAAATGCTGTGCCCGTAATACGCTGCAATGGTGTTTTACTCTTATCAGCACGCCAGTATGATCCTGAAACATGCAACAATTTAAAATGTTGAATTTCACCAGTGGATTCAACATGTCCTCCACGACACAAATCATAAAAATCATCTTGTTCAGCAAGCCCAACTGTATCACCCGGAATATCGTTAATCAATTCAAGCTTGAAAGGATTATTTTTATAGAGTTTGCTCGCAGCATCTTTAGATATTTGCTTATGGGTAAGTGGTATATTTTTGCGCGCAAGATCGTGCATTTTTTCTTCTATACGTACAAGATCTTCATCTTTAAAATTTTTTTCGGGTAAAAAATCATAAAAAAAACCTTCCTTTGTTGCAGGTCCAATCGTGAGTATTGTTGCTGGAAACAACTCTTTAATAGCATGTGCAAGTAAATGGGCTGCAGAATGACGTAATACCGATAAATCTTTTTCTTTCATCATAATCCTTATACTCATATTAATTTATACAAATTGTCTAACTTGCCTTCCCTGCGCTCGCCCTGAACTTGTTGAAGGGTATCCTAGAGCGCTCTAAGAAACCCTTCAACAAGTTCAGGGCGAGCGCAAGAATAATTTATTTATTTTATAATGTTTGAAATAACAAACACTTTATTAAAATAATACCACAAAATTGATTATTAGCGGATAAGCAAAAATAAACATTCTGCTTATCCGCATATAGTGCAAGATAAACAGCTAAAAAAGAAAAGAGAATAGGTCGTAAAAAGAGAAAAAAGCTTATCAAACAAAAACATTTTACATCCACAATGAAAGAATTTTATAAAAATCTTACCTATAATTGTAAAGACATTTTGAAAAAAAAACAATCAAAAATAAAGAATGACGATACATTCGCTCCGGTTCATTGCTTCAACAGGAATCACTATGCTACGCTGCAAGCGAGAGTAGTAATAACCTTTAAAGATAGGAACAATAAGATGCCTACAAAGAAAAAAATCTTTATCCTCGACACAAACGTTCTCATACATGATCCAAAAGCTTTATTCAGCTTTACCGGAGCTCATGTTGGTATTCCATCAACCGTTCTCGAGGAACTAGATCAGTTCAAAGGTGAAGGAACTGAGCGTGGGCGCAATTCACGACAAACAATAAGGAACCTTGACGAACTGAGAGAAAAAGGATCTTTACGTGACGGAGTTCCTTTGGAGGGCGGCGGCACCCTCCAAATTCTTTTTTATGATGATACCGCATTACAAAAAACCCCTCTTATCAGAAGTGCCGGCGGCGACAATGAAATCTTACTAACAGCACTTGTCATGAAACAAGAGGGATACGATGTCATCTTCATCTCAAAAGATCTCAATGCACGCGTTAAAGCCGATGCACTCGGCCTCGCAACAGAAGATTATTCAAAAGAACATGTAAGTGAAGATGAGTTTTATCAAGGATGGATTAAAATATCTGTCCCTGCCGTAGAATTAAAACGTGAATTTCCAACGCAACTCACTGCTTTAGTTAAAGATAAGCTTATTATGCCTAATGAGTTTGTTTTGGCAGAAAGCAACAATAACCCCCACAATTCTCGTATTTTTCGTTATCTTGGTAATGAAAAATTTAGACCTGTATTTAACCCAACACTCAACTGGCCACTTGCTCCACGCAATGCACAACAATTAATGGCCCTTGAACTGCTTCTTGATAGCAGCATTCAATTTGTCTGTTTATTTGGTCCAGCTGGTACCGGTAAAACATTCTTAGCATTACTTGCAGGATTACATGAACTATTTGTTAACAAAAACTACGATCGCCTGATCATTTCTCGCCCCGTAGTTCCCTTAGGTCGTGATATTGGCTTTTTACCAGGTACCGTAACAGAAAAATTACAAAGCTGGATGATGCCCATTTACGACAACATGCAATACATCATGCATACAATAAATAAATCCAATAAATTTCAAGAGAATGAAGAAGAAGAAGGTAATGGCAAAAAACAAAAAAGTAAACACAACCACCACAATAAACCTAAACATAAAAAAACACATCATGGCCTAACTTTTGATGATTTGCTCCATCAAGGCAAAATTTCCCTGGAAGCAATCACGTACATGCGCGGCCGTACCATTCCGTATCAATTGATACTCATTGATGAAGCACAAAACTTAACACCGCATGAAATTAAAACATTAGTCACGCGTGTTGGGGAAGGAAGTAAAATAATTTTAACCGGGGATCCTTATCAAATTGATTCACCGTATCTTGATTTCAGCAGTAACGGATTGGTTGTTGCAAGTGAACGGTTTAAAGGACAACCACTGTTTGGTTCTGTGTTCCTGCCAACGAGTGAGCGTAGTGAATTGAGTCGACTTGCAGGTGAACTGCTATAACAAAAAATTCCTGCCTTGCCTGCGCTCACCCTGACCCTTCGGCAAGCTCAGGAGTAAACACCCGCCTGGCCTCCGAAGCCTTGGCGAAGGACGGCTTGAAGGGTTAAAGCGCACAAGTTTACAAAACAAAAAACACTCCCTACAAAGCTTTATGCGTAGTAGGGAGTGTTTTTTTCTCAAAAATGTATCTAAGGGTTATTCTTTGTCATGTTGTATGGTGGTAGCATCATTTTTCTGTAAATCACCCAAATATGATGGCAAATTAACACCAGACATAGCGGCAATTTCATGTAACGGTGGCAATGATTTTATCATGCTACTGAGAAAGTTAGATGTTGAACTACCCTTCTCAGAAGTACCTCCATCCCACACCGTAATTTTATCAATTCTGATATTTTTAATAGCTTCCGCCTGCAGTTTTGCAATCTCTTCAAGTTTTTCAATCATGAGCATAGTCGCTGCATCTTGACTATTATTAGCGCATGCTTGTACAAGAAGTTTATACCCTTCTGCTTTTGCAGTCAGCACTTTGCGCATACCTTCAGCTTCTGCTTGCTTGATCTGCAATATCGCAGCTGCGGCACCTTCAGCTTCAATACGTTGTTTTGCGGCATCAGCTGCTGCGGCAATTTCTATTTTACGACGCTCAATTTCTTTAGGAACTATTTCTTCAGCTTCAAGACGTTGCAACTCTGCCAGGCTTGTTGCTCTATAAATTTCTGCATACGCATTTTGTTCAGCAATTTGTCCACGACGGGTAGCATCAGCCTCTTGCTCAAGTAGTTGAGCATTCACATTTGCTATTTTTGCTTTTGCTTCATTTTCACCTTGGACAGCATTAGCATTATACGTAGCAACTTGAATGCGGCGTTCTGCTTCAGCTTCCGATTTACCAATTTCACCACTTTTTTCTTGATTTGCTACATCTATTTTTGCTTGATTAAGCGCAGTTGCAACGGACTTACGGCCAATACTTTCAATATATCCTGACTCATCAGTGATATCAGTAATATTAACGTTCAGCAGCATAAGCCCAATTTTTTTAAGCTCTGACTCAATATGCTTTCTAATTTCCATCAAAAAGCGTTCTCTATCCTGGTTGATCTCTTCAATCATCAATGATGCTACTGTTAAACGCAGCTGCCCAATAATAATTTCAATAGCCATCATCTCAATATCTTTACGTGATAATGCTAGAAGACGAACCGCTGCATTATTCATCGCTTCTTGCGTTATATCAATAGCTACCGTAAACGTACTCGGCACATTAATACGAATGTTTTGCTGCGATAGTGCTGATTTAAGAGGTATATGCAATGTCATCGGGGTTAAATCAAGAAACGCATAATCTTGAATCAATGGCCAAATAAACGCGCCACCACCGTGATAACATTTAACCGATTTTTCGCCGCCTATTTTTCCATACACAGCCAAAATTTTATTTGATGAACAGCGCTTGTAACAACTTGCAAAAAAAATTACCGCAAAAACAATAAACAGCGCGCATGACGCTGCAACAATTATAATAAAATCTGTCATACACATTCCTTATACTTTTATAAAAATGGATTACAAGAACAAACACGTTTAATAATGTTCCACAATGCCGGTATCAATGACTTTTCTTCCAACTGCCACCGAGCAAATTGAGTACAACTGACCACATACCTACAATGAGCTATCCCAAATAATGGACGAAGCCCTAAAATTATAAAAATTACTACTTTGTTAAAAAACGGAGCTCTCATTAGCTATTTTCTGATACGCTGAAACCAACAGGGTTTTTAGTTGATCAAAAGAAAGTGAAACCATATTTTTATAGACTATCACCACACAATCAAAATTGAGGGCAAATAGCTTTTCTTCATAAAAAATCGATTTGATACGTCGTCTGATGAGATTACGTTCCGGAGCATTGCCTACCTTGCGTGACGCAATAATAAGTACCCTGCCGAACTCTGTGTTTTGCCGAGGGGCAACCAAAATGGTACAAACCTGGCTTTTAGCAATACGCCGAGCGTGGCAAAAAAGATAATCTATTTCACGCTTGGTAAATTTTGAAATCTTTTTCACAACACTCGGCATATATTGACTCAATAGTATCTTTAGTACTTGCTTGGTGCTAAACGTTTGCGACCAGAAGAACGGCGACGGTTGATAATTTTTCTACCATCTTTGGTACTCATTCTCAACAAGAAACCGTGTTTCCTGCGACGTTTTACGTTACTTTTCTTAGAAACTGTTAATGACATAAACTTCTCCGTAATAATTGCATATCATCTCTATTTTAAAGCAAAAATCATATAATTTCAAATTATTGCTTAAAAATACATTATTTTTCTTTTTGAAATTTAATTAATAACGTCCTTGCCCTGGAAAACAATCCGGAGCCCATGGCTTCATATAGTCGATCATATTGAACTTACTATGCCAACAACATTCTGGACTGCCCCCACATGGAGATGAGAAATATATATCTGGTTTTTCTTCAGCACGAATCTTTAACGCTGCCGTCTTTGTTATATTTTTTATCAACTCAGCTGAAAGACTCAATGTAGTTCTAGAAGCGTTTTCCGCCCCCTTATCCATAGCAATTATACTAAATCCTTGAGAAACAACCAGCCCTAACATAACCATCCGCCACTTATTGAACATAAAAAACAACCCCTTGAATAGATAAAATAATTATAATGTTTCTGCCCTGTCCGCCGTAGCCTCGACAAAGGAGGACAGGTAACGCTCTGCATCAAGAGCTGCCATACATCCAGCTCCCGCAGCAGTAACTGCCTGACGATAACGATAATCATGCACATCACCCGCAGTAAAGACTCCTTCAATGTTGGTGCGCGTTTGATCAACGATCTCGATAAATCCCCATTTATTACACGTAACATGATCTTTAAACGGCGCGGTATTTGGGCTCAAGCCAATGGCTATAAATACACCATCTGCCTCAAGCTTTGTTGTTTGCCCGTTTAATTGATTAGTTACCGTAACGCCATTCACATGCTGACCATCACCATGAAATTCAGTCACCGTACTACTATAAATCACTTTAATATCAGGATCATCAATAACACGCTGTTGCATGGCATGGGAAGCGGTAAATTTATCAAGAATATGAACGATCGTTATTTTGTTAGTAAATTTTTTCAAAAATGATGCATCTTCCATGGCAGTATCACCACCACCAATAACTATCACTTTTTTATCAGGATAGAAAGCACCATCACACACGGCACAGGTTGTAACACCCTTTCCCCAATAAGTATCTTCGCCCGGAACATCCAATCGTTTTGGCGTTGCTCCCGTGGCAATAATAACCGCATGTGCTTGCAATAATTTTTTATCATCAATCGTAAGAGAGAAGGGCTTTTTAGAAAAATCAACTTTTGTTACATTACCTGCCACAAATTGTGTACCAAAATGTTTTGCATGATCACGCATATTAGTCATAAGTTGTGGCCCAAGAATACTTTTTTCCCCTGGCCAATTTTCAACATATGACGTTTTAATAAGCTGACCACCTGGCGTATCACCGTCAATAATAATTGGTTCAAGATTTGCACGAGCTGCGTAAATGGCAGCGGTTAACCCTGCAGGTCCTGAACCAATAATAATCAATTTATGGATTTTGTTTTCCATGATGCTTTTCTTATTTTAAATTTAGCTCACTATTATTTTTTAGTTAAATAATGAATTACATAATTAATAGCTTTTTCACGCGCACATACACGACTTAATTCATGTGCTGCTAATGGCATTTCCTGCCCATAATGTTTAGACTCTGGTAAACCAAAATAAATAAACTCCTTCATGCGTGGCCGTTTATCTAAATTTAAATAATTTACTATATCTTCATTACTAACAATTATGTTTTCACGATAAATAAGCTGGTCTATAAGTAACGTTTCTTTTACCTGTTTTTCAGCCAACTGTTGAAGCCAAAAATTAAAGTCTTTTTGTTTTCTGTATACATTATAATCGGGATTAAATTGGATTGCACCTAAAATTATTTTTTGTTGCCGCAGAACAAGATAATTTGGCGCAAAAAAACGATGTCGTGACAGCAATAATTTAAATGCCTCTTCAACCATAGCAAGGCGCTGAGAAACATCATTGCGATATGAAAATACTTCAATCAATTTTTTATGCATATCTTTATTAGTTTTAATTCTAAAATGATCCTTAAATTGATCAAAGCAAAAATATGCATGAGACACAACCTCAATAACTCTCACCTTAAAATTATAAGAGGCTCTTAACTGATCACTAAAATAATCTTGCAATCCCTTATTATTAGCAACAAATTCTTCCCCTTTTTTTCTCCCTAAAAAAAGAGCTTGTAAATGACCTTCAATATCTTCATTCCCAAGCTTTAGCCAAAAATCTTGCACAAACCGATCTTCCAAAGGCGTATGCACATTATCAACAATAGACACATTAAAATTAACCCAATCACCAATCGCTATCCCTTTATCAGGAAGATGTTTTTCTAGACTTTTTTGCTCTTCTTGAACAAATGCTTCAACCTGACGATCAAGATCTTTATAATTTTTTCTGTTAGGAGCTTTAAAAGGAAAATATTTCCATTCATTCAAAGGAATAGCAGGAAAAACACTCAGTTCAAAAACAAAGCGTGCATCATGGTCATATTCTAAGGAAATATCAACAAGACGAGGATCTCCTGCAACAAGCAATTTCTGTCCTCTTATTTCTTGAAAAAGAAAATTAACAATACCAAACTTAAAAAAAAATTCCTTCAAATGCTCAGTAATATTTATCTTATATTGCTTAACAATATACTCTACTGGCACGTCTCCTTGCTGGAATCCATATGCCTGAATATTACTTTTTAACGCAACGGCAGTTTCTTGAAAAAGGGTATTTACCAAAGACTTGGCGACAATTATTGTCGCTCGACACAACGTTGGCTGTTCATAATTGTGTTCTATACTAAAAAGAGCGCTGTTATCCGATGTGATTTTCTGCTTCATTGAATGACTCCTTAAACTTTTTTTAAAGAGTGCATCACTTAATCAAAATTTGCAAGGGTATAGTTTGGGATGGGATAAAAGTATGGCCTGCCAGCTGAAGCTTTAGCGAAAGTATGGTGCAAGAGGAGGGACTTGAACCCACACGCCTTTCGGCACTGGATCCTAAGTCCAGCGCGTCTGCCAATTCCGCCACTCTTGCACATTTCAAACAACCAGCTTTGATCTTTTATACTTCAGGGCCCTACTTCGCTCTAATAAAAAAACTGGCCTGCCAGCTGAAGCTTCACGCGAAAGCTGGTGGGCTGCCTTGGACTCGAACCAAGAACCCACAGATTAAGAGTCTGTTGCTCTGCCAATTGAGCTAGCAACCCAAGATCAAAAACATATGTATAATGTACCACAAAATTAAATAAAATAAAGGAGTTAAAACACTTTTTTACTTAATTATCAATTAAGGCTGTAAAAAACGTCTTTCTCCCGTAATCTCAACAAATTTATCGTGATACTTAAGCGCCTCCGCGTGATTCAGCTTATCAAGAGCTTTTATATTTCCCTTGGTCGAAACAACCCAACCAATCTCACCCTTTTTAGGCTCTGCCAACAAACCATTGATCATTTTTATGAGGTCTTGCTCGGACAACTCTTCTTTTGGCTTTTCTTCTTGCGCACCAACCACAGGCGGTTTCGCTGTTTTTTCTGCTCTCACTTCAGATATACGATCAGCTATTGTTTTTGCAGCGTCTTTTTCAGTCATTATATTTTGATCAACAAGCACTGTTTTCAATATGCTCATATTATTAGACCATTTTGAAACAGGGGCCCCATACACATTACGAGTATCAAAACCACCAAACTTTCTTTCTATCTTTCACTTTTTCAACAGCCCTGTCCATTCCAATTGATTGGCAATGATAAATTTGTCTAAAAGATCTTTAAATAGACTCACGCAATTTAGCATCATCCAACTTTTTTAATTGTGGTCCATTAAAAACTTGTTCAACAACTGTTGGAGCAACTACCTTCTCAGCAGGTTGTGTAGGAACAACTTTAGGAACACCTAGTTTTTTAGCTGGCCCACCAGATGGCGCACTTTTTTAGGAGGAGCTCGAACGTCCCACAGCTTTTGGCATTGGCTTTCGCCAGACTGCACAGAAGAAACCCCTGGCCCTGTTTCTACAGGCACAACACCGGGTTTTTCCACAACAATTCCTGATGGCCTACTCACCACACTCGCACGCTTTTGACGAATTTTTTGAGAATAATCACGCGCCAGTTCCCTATCAACCGCTGCAAGATCAAACAACAAATCGTCTACCCGCTCATCCCACCCACTACCAATAGGCAACTTAAGTTGCGCGTCTAATTCTCTTACAATCGGCACCATCTGAGGTTGAGCGATGGGTTGAATAACAGGTTGAGCAACAATAGGATTAACAACCGGCTGCATTGTTTGCGCTCGGGTTACTGGTGCAGAAGTCGCTAGCTTTTTAAGCTGCTTAGCGTCAATAGTATCAACCACTGCACACAATGATATTCCTACAAAAAAAGCTATTATTTTTTGCATACAACTTTCCCTTTTTTATTTTTACTCTACACATAATGACAAAAAAAAGCGAGTGATTATTTTTTTGATAATCACTCGCTTTTACATATCTGCACAATAAGTTCAGTAAAAACTAAACCGTAGAAAGCTCAACTTCCTTTTTCTTAGCCATTGCTTCCACCTTACCAATATATGCATCGGTAATTTCTTGCAAAGCATCTGCTAATCTATTGTGGAAGTTTTCAGAAATCTTTTTGTCTTTTTTAGCATCCGTAACAAGATTTTTAAAATCTTTACGAACATTTCTGATAGCAACTCTGCACTCTTCTAATTTTTTGTGCAACATTTTAACCAGTTCTTCACGCCGATCAGAACTCATTTCTGGCAAACGTAATCTGATAATTTTGCCATCATTAACTGGCGAGACCCCAAAACCTGATGCAGCAATCGCTTTTTCAATATCAGAAATAATTGACACATCCCATGGCTGAACAGTTAACAAGCGAGGATCTGGTGCTGAAACAACGCCAAGACCTTTCAAAGGTACCGCATCTTGTCCGTACACAACAACCGGAATATCTTCGATCATTGATGTATGAGATCTACCAGTACGAATCTTTATCAATTCACGCTCAAAATGCCTGAGAGGATTTTCCATTTCCGCTTCCATAGGCTTCTGGAAACTTTTTATATCATTTTCTACTAAAATGATTTCTGCCATAACCGTTCCTTTTGTAGTGATTATTTGCCTAATTCAAAACGGCAAAATCTTCTAATACGTATACTTTCACCTGTTTTAGCAATTAATTCTTGTAAAACTTCTTTTACCGTAAGCTGATCGTTTTTAATAAATGATTGCTCAAGAAGACAAATATCACTATAAAGCTTCTTAACTTTACCTTCAATAATTTGATCAATTATTTTTTCAGGTTTTCCTGAATTAGCCATTTGCTCTCTAAAAATATCTTTTTCATGAGCCAAAAATGCCTGATCAACATTTTCAGGAGCTACGTACATTGCTTTATTTGCCGCAATCTGCAAACAAATATCTTGCGCAAATTGACGTACAGCTTCAGTATTAGCAACAAAATCGGTTTCACAATTAATTTCAAGAAGAACGCCAAGACGGTCACCTGGATGGACGTATGCTTTTATAAGCCCTTCACCAGTTTCTTTATCAGCACGCTTTGCCGCAACCGCAGCACCTTTTTTACGCAACAACTCTAATGCTTGATCAAAATCACCAGCGGTTTCTTCTAATGCTTTGCGACAATCCATAAGGCCAAGACCTGTATGATCTCTTAATTCTTGCAATAATGCTTTATCTATTTTTACCATGCGACTTTCCTATTAGAAGTAAACATCTACTATTTTTATTGTGCCATAAATGGCTGTTTTATCAATGAAATTCAATCTTCTTCCATTCACCCTGCGTGCCCAACGAAGCTTTATGCGAAGTTTGGGAGTGTTTTTGTTTACAAAAATGTACCGAGGGGTACTTACATTTTTTCCGGATGACTGATGCCAAGAATATCCAAAACAAGCGCAATCGTATTTCTCAATAATCCAATCATAAGCAAACGACCACGGCTTTTTTCTTTATTTGCCGGATCAATAACACGAACATGGCTATAATAACGGTGGAACAGCTGTGCAAGCTCCAGCACATAATATGTCAGTAAATGTGTTTGATGGTTCACGGAAATATCAATTAATAGCTGCTCAAGGAATACGATTTTTTTGAGTAAAAATGCTTCCTCTGGCCCCAAATGTTGCGCATCGTTGCCATTGATATCATCCAAATGAGCTTCTTTTGCTGCTTTTTCTAAAATACTGCCGGTCCGAACATAGGCATATTGCACATAATAGACAGGATTTTCTTCAGTTTTTTTAAGCGCTAACCCAAGATCAAACTCAAGCTGGGCGTCTGCTTTACGGTTTAAATAAAAAAAACGGGCAACATCTTTGCCAACCGTATCAATAATATCTTGTAGCCCGACAATTGCACCCGCACGCTTTGACATGCGTACCATTGCCCCATCTTCTGATATTTTAACGAGCTGATACAAAATAACGGAAAGAGGAATATTTGTGTATCCTAACCCATCCTTTACCGCATTAAGACGGGTAACATAACTATGATGATCATGCCCAAGAACAAAAATCAAATTATCAAAGCCACGATCTATTTTATTTTTTAAATACGCAATATCCGCGGCAATATAGGTATACTCACCCGTTGATTTTTGGATAACGCGATCTTTATCATCACCAAATTGCGTTGTCTTAAACCATACAGCACCATCTTGCTCAAACAGCAACCCATTCTTCTGCAAGATTTCCAATGCTTTTGTTATTGCGCCGCTTTCATGCAATGTTTTTTCTGAAAACCACACATCATATTCAATACCATAATCTTTGAGCGTATTTTTGAGCGCTTCAAGAAGGTTCTCTTTTGCATAGTTAACAAAAAAAGAATCAGGTTTTTCAAAAAGTTCTTGTCCACATTCAGCGTAGCAATCTTGTGCAAGATCTTTTAAATATTCCCCATGATAGCCATCTTCAGGAATTGTTGCGTCCATTCCCGCCGCTTGCAAACAACGTATTTTAAATGATTCACCAAGTTTGCAAATTTGATTACCCGCATCATTAATATAAAATTCTTTGCTCACATTGTGCCCCACAAAACGCAGCACATTCCCAAGCACATCACCAATAATACCGCCTCTGCCATGACCAAAATGCAATGGTCCCGTTGGATTGGCACTGACAAATTCAAGAGAATAATTATATTTTTTTTCTAACGTGTCTGGCTTAAAAAAGACCTCTTTTTGTTCATAGAGCTCTTGAGCGATTCGCACGAACGCCTCTTGCTTGAGGTACATATTAATAAAACCAGGACCAGCGATTTCTATTTTTTCTACTAAAGGATGGGTAAATGATGTGGCAATTTCGGTCGCCACTTCACGTGGGATGCGTTTTAATGCTTTGGCAAGCACGAGCGCTACACTTGTTGATAAGTTACCAAACGCCTGCTTTGCCTCATCCACATTGATATGTAGACGTGTTTGATCTGATGGTATATCAACTGACGAGAATAATGTTTTAATATGCGCGGTAAATGCTTTTTGAATACAATCGATACTATTCATACTGTTTTCCTATTAAGTCCTATTATTCCTATATTTTACCACAAATATGAATAGTTCGATAGTCATAACATAAAAAACGTGCTTTGGCCCATCTGAGCCAAAAACACCCCTTTTATATAATTATTCAAAAAAGAATCAGCTACTATTGATTGATAGCTAAACCTTCATTTACCGTATAAAAATCTTCTTCAACTCTTTCATGATTCACATACCAAGTCTTTAAAGAAATACACTATTTTTTACACTATTATTTAAAGTCAGCAATTTTCGAATTCAATTGATCTGCAGACGGTACTTTCTAAAGCAACTGGTTCAGCTACTGCATTGTTACTTCTTGAGACTGACCAATGTATATCAGACCATCGACATTAGCTTATTTGATCTATTACTTCATCATTATATTTTGATTAGGCAATGTTGCATCTTTAGCGATAGCTGCAAAAAATATCCCTGCCAATACCACTGGTGATGAAATTTTACCTTTATGCACTGCAAATGCGTATAGTGCAACTGCGGTTGTCATTGCTACAGCAGCTATCTGTACTGAACATTTTTTATACCATACAGCTGGCACCATCTCAGTTTGTTGCTCAAAAACATCAAAATCTACACCTTCATTTTCCATACTATATGCAGGTATAGTCACTACTACCGCTGCAAAAAATAATAACGAATTCATCTGTCTGTAAAAGCTATTCATAAGAAATCCTCACATTGTTAATTATTTATTATTATGACACACGCATAAACTACATATGGAGTATAGCTTTTTTTCAAAAAAATGTGTCTATTTTTTCATTATTTTTATGACATATTCTTTTAAGATATTTTTATCAGTAACACCTTGATCGATCTGCATTTCATAAGCCGCGCGTAATAACTCCCCCATCTGAGGCCCTGGCTGCACAATATCAAGCAAATCAGCACCTTTTAGTATCGGCTCAACAGCGCCGGTAGAAACACCCGCTTGTTCAACTTTTTTTCTAAAAATTTCCACATCAGGAAAATCACATGTTAATGGCTCATGCCCAACACCATTTCTGCCACGTTTATCAGCAATACACAAATCAATCAGCATCAGCATGCTTACATTGTGCGCAAGCTTATTTGCTAACCGCTTATACGCAGGTAACTTTGCTTTATTACTGGTAAATTGCAGCGGCGTCATATGATAAAGCACTAATGATGATACCGCACCAATTAAATCAGCATTATGCGTAATGCGTTTCATCATCGTACGCGTAAATTTTTTACTATCTTTTTCATGCCCAATACTTTTAATAACACCATCAACAACGGTAGTCTTTGTTACTTTGCCCAAATCATGACAGAGTGCGGCATACAATAAAACAAGCTTATCAAACTCATTTTCATAGTTATGTGCAATCACTGCAGCTGCATCAATTGCCTGCATAGTATGCTCAAACACGTCCCCTTCTGGATGATAGTGCGGATTTTGTTTTACGCCCACCGTTGCTGCAAGCTCTGGCAATACATCATGCAAACGTCCAATGTTGTGTAACCAACGGATGCCATGCGATGGTCGCGCAGAATACAAAAAAAGCTTTTTAAATTCTTCTTCAATACGTTCACGTGAAATATGCGCAATATCCATCTCTGCACATAATGCGTTCAATTCATCATCAGGCAACATCTCAAACCGTCCGATAAATTGCATGACACGATAAAACCGTAATGGATCTTGAATAAAAAAACGTGCATCGGGAGTACGCAATATTTTATTATTGATATCCCTTATTCCATTGCACGGATCAATGAGTTCATCAGTCATCAAATCCAGTGCTATTGCATTCATTGTCAAATCTCTGCGCCGTGCCGCAACCTCAACAGGCATAAATGGGTCTATAACAACGGTTGGTTTACGCCCAGGACTATCTGCACGTGGCAATGACCAATCAACATCAAGACCATGCAGACGTAGCACACCAAATGCTTTACCAACAACACTCACTGGCCCAAATTGTTTGAGCAATTGTTCCAATTGCTGTTCAGATAACCCATATACTTCAACATCGATATCCTTTCACTTGCGGATAGCCCCATCACCATATCACGCACCGCACCACCAACTAACAATGCACGCCCTTTGTTGCTATTAATTACTGCAACAATCGCGTGCACTTTATCATATTGAATACCCATCAATTTCATCTCTTATTCCTTAATAACAATGCTCTTGTTCTTTGAATTAGCGCAACAATTTTTGTATGCTACAAACACATCAAAATACAAATCAATTTTATAAAAGGATAACTAATGAATAAAGCTGTGTATATGATACTTTTATTTACCATCACCTCATCACTCATCACAATTGACTGCTCTGCCAAATTACGCCTCAAAAAAATAAAATCTTTTTTTAGCGGATATAAACTTGAAAAAATTGATCAACGAGAACTTCCCGCATTATCAATTGATACGGTTGCCATTAATAACATTAACGGCCCCATCACCATCAAAACAGGATGGAAAAAAAATTCAATATTCCTTAAAACAACAAAGCGTGCAAAAAAACCAGAAGATTTAAACAATATTAAAGTTGTTGTTGATTCAAGTAGAGCAAACCAAATGACCATCACCACAAAACATATCAATCCTAAACTTGTTGGATTAGTTGAATATGAACTCATTGTCCCTGCATCGCTTGACATTGCCCTCAACATATTAGGAAACGGTGATGCACATATAAACGATGTTCATGGCGCCATCAACGTTGTTACAAACGATAACATTGCCATAACAAACACAAAAAAATTAGTATCAGCACGCACGCTCAAAAAAGGATCAATTACTATTGCAAATGCAGCTGGTTCCGTTGATGCTCAATCACATCAGGGGAATATAATCGGAGAAAATATCACCAATAGCTTTGCTGCACACTCAATATCAGGAAAAGTAACGGTTGCATATAAAACAGTACCCTCCACAAGCTCAATCAAACTGCAAACCACGTCAGGTAACATCATGCTGGCTTTGCCTACTGATACCAATGCAGAAATTCAAGGTCACACCACACATGGCACCATTGTTTCTGACCACTATATCACCTTAAAGCCATATGCAACACAGCTCAACAGTTCAGCATGGAATAAATTTAGAAAAGAGGTTGATGGCACCCTTGGCACCGGTGAAGCGACAATTGCTCTACATAGCACCAAAGGCAATGTACGAATTACAGAAATCAAAACGACGTAACTCCACTTTTAATGAAAATGAAGAGAGAGAACAATCTGTCCTCTCTCTTTATCTATTTCTCATGAAATATTTAATACTTATGCTAAGCGCTCTACTGCTATAGCAGCATTCGCATTCAATTGCGTTCCTCCTGCAAGAGTTTGCAATGTAACTGCAGAAGCTGAACTATGATTACGGAGAGTTATAACATCACCTGCACCTAAAGTTAATGTACCAAAGCCCGTATTTTGTTGAGTACCTGCACCTGAACCGTATATGGTACCAGGAGCACTTGGAGCACCATTGATAAAGATTGAAAATTGATTCGGCTCTACACCAGACACAGAATAAGTAATTCTATAAATACCTGCATTTACGACAATAAGCTGTGAAGTTCCTGGCGTATGCGTAAATCCAGCGAGAATCCCATTGGTATCAAAAAGAACGTCTGCTTCTATAGCAACTGTTGCTTCACCAGTGAGGTTATAAATATATGCAAAATCTGATATACCACCCGCTGCTCCTGTTGCGCCTGTAGCTCCTGCTGCTCCCGTTGCTCCCGCAGCACCAGTCGAGCCACTTGCTCCCGCGGCACCAGTCGAACCAGTTGCTCCTGTTGCTCCAGGACAACAAGGACCTGTTGCACCAGTTGATCCTATACTACCTGTAGCACCCGCTGAACCAGTTGCCCCAGTAGCTCCTGTTGGCGCTCCACTTGGACCAGTTGCACCAGTTGCTCCCGTTGATCCGGTTGATCCAGTTGATCCGGTATCACCTTTTCTTCCTCTTTTACCTCTATCTCCCTTTTTACCTTTCTCACATTTGTGATTGCAACCAACTGGTTTAAAACAAGAATCCACCGTGTCTTTACAGCTATTTTGACAATTTTTTGTTGCATCATTATTAACAATAGCTTGCGCCAAATCCATTTTAAAACGATCTATGCGTGCTATCTCTTTTCCACAATTTTCAGAATCTCGTGAATAAGAATAATTGTGTGTTACCAACAAACATAACCCTAACAATGCTGCTGATAATTTTCCAATTTTTGACTGCATCTGACTCTCCTTTTGGTTAAAAAAAAACTATTACTATAATCTACATATAAACATATTTTTTTTACAAGAATCAAAACAACGTAATTTTACGCAAAAAAAATACTCTTTCTTTATAACGGGCATTGAGCCACTATACAGAAAGAGTATTAGTATCTAAAACTATAGAAATATTAGTTATTTTTGATATGTCATCACAATAAGCTCAGCAAGCTCAGTTTTGGTTAATGGACCACCATCATAGCGGCCAATTTCTTTACCATCACGTAAAAATATGAGCGTTGGAATACTTGTTATATTGTATTTTTTAGTTAAAAGTTCAAATAGTTCCCACTCAACTTTAACAAAGGTACATTGTGGCATTTCTGCCGCCAAATCATCAATAAGCAACCCCATCACGCGACAAGGACCGCAATAATAGGCATAAAACTTAAGAACAACATTACCCTTACCAATGATTGGATTCAAAAATGGCTCCCAAGCCTTTGTTGTTTTTTGTGTAATCTGCTCATGCAAATAGATAGGTTTGTTAACTGTAGTGGTATTATGAGCGAACATGAGCAAAGTAAGAATAGACCCCATACCAAGCACTAATAACAGTATATTTTTTGCATTCATAATTATCCTTAATTTGTATAATTTATATCTTAATTACAATTGTATATATATTTTTAATTTTGGCAATAGCCAAGTTGAATATTTTGTGGTACTATAAAGATAGAAAACAAGCGTATTATACTTTATAATCAAAGGACCAATTATGAACAAAACAGCATTATTAGCATCTATTCTCAGCTTAACAACATGTTTTTCATCATTTTCTGTACCTAAAAAGGGAACTAACGCCCCTGATGTAGAATTTACTGATCAGAAGGGTGAAACCACCAAAATTTCGGACTTTTTAGGACAAAGGCTAGCATTAGTATTCTTGCCAAGCACTTCAGGCTGGAGTGTTAACTGTAAAGCGCAAGCATGCAGCCTTAAAGTAGGCCTTGATGAACTGGTAGATTATGACATCAATCTTATTTGTACAAGCGCTGATTCTACCGAGAAATTAGTTGAATTTATCAAAAAAAATGACCTTACCTTCCCCTTGTTTCATGCTAACAAAAAAGCCATAAAAGCATATGACGTAGACGGTTGGCTTGGTCTCCAACGTTACACATTCTTAATTGACGAAAATGGCATTATTGTAAAAGTCATTACAAAAGTCGATTTAGATAATCATGCACAACAAATTATTGATGGTTTTAATGCCGCTCAATAAATAAACTTATACAACACAATATAAAAGGCCTTGGTGTGAAAACATCAAGCCTTTTTTTGTTGATCATACTAAAAAAATTTATACATTATTAATGTCATAGTACGATTTTTGTAATAAACTGAAATTGTGTCATTAATTCAAACAACAAAAAAAGAGATCTTTATGAATCAGTCATCAGAATCAGTAGACAAAAAAACAAAAGAAAAAATAATCGCTATCATTTCTGCATTACTACCACAAGCAAAAATATATTTGTTTGGTTCTCGCGCACGCAAAACAAACTCACAATCTTCTGATATTGATATAGCTATTGATGCGGGCAAAGAATTACGCAGAGCAGACGTTGACGAACTTGTGAGTGTTTTTTCTGCAACAAACATAATGGAACGTATTGATGTTGTTGACATGCATCAAGTGCCTCAGGAAATGCGTAATTCAATCACAGAGGAAGGAATTTTATGGAAATCATAGAAAAAAAATACACGTCACTCAAAAAAGCTCTTGAAACACTTCGAAAGTCATTAATTATCCTTAAAGATCCTAAAAACCAAGACCTCTATGATAGCCTACGTGACTCTACAATACAACGCTTTGAATACTCTATCGATAGCTTTTGGAAGTTTTTAAAATTTTATATTCAAGAAAAGGAAAATGTCGATTTTGAATCATCATCGCCTCGCATCATTTTACGCCGAGCCGAAGAAATAGGTCTCATCAACAAAGAATTACATGAAATACTTATTGACTGTTTAGCTGATAGAAATTTAACATCGCATGTTTATAATGAAGAAACTGCTGATTCAATAGTAAAAAACATTCCGAATTATTACGAAACAATGAAATCCATAATAGATACAATAAACCTAAACAAATAGGAAAATACCATGAAAGCGTTATTATTACTCCTCGCCCTCCTTGGTTTTACTGCCCTACAATGCGGATGCGCCAAAGAACTACATATTGGTCGACAAAGCTCCGGAATTTGGACTACTCAACCAAAATGGTGAAATGGTACACCTTGCCGATTTTAAAGGAAAAAAAGTAGCCCTCTATTTTTATCCAAAAGATAGCACCCCTGGCTGCACCCAACAAGCATGTAGCTTACGTGATAGTTTTGATGCGTTGCGTGAAGCTGGCATTACCATCCTTGGCATGAGCGGAGGATCAGTCAAAAGCAAACAAAATTTCATCAAAGAACAACATCTTAACTTTCCTTTATTAATTGCTACAAACGAAACATTCAAAGATTATGGCGTAAATAAGTGGATGGCTATGGTATGGCTATTCCGCCTTCCTAAACGATGGACATTTTTGATTGATGAAAATGGCATTATTGTAGGAATTATTAAAGACGTTGATGCAAAAAATCATGCGATGCAGATACTTAATGCGTTTGATGCGATTAAATAGAATTTTATTAGTACTAACATTCTTCACCATAAGCCTTGGTCAATCAAACCCAAGGCTTATAACATGTACTACGATAGACACTGACCATTACACAAAAGAAATAACAGTCACCTTTACCGTTCCAAAAAAAGATTTTATTTATAAAGATTTTATAACTTTCTCAGTGGACGACCCAACAATTATATTATCCTCATGGAAGGCCAACAAACAATCTGTTGCCCATTATGATTCATCATTCAAAGAAGCAAAGCAGGTTTTTAATGAAGATTTTAGCATTACCATGATGGGACGGCAGCAACTCCCAAGCAACCAATCAACCCGCATATCTTTATTGCAGTTATTATCGCCGGTCAGAAAAGAAAATAAATCATGCACTTTTTTTATTAGATTTTACAGCACAAAAAAAAACTACCCATAAAACAGATGATACTACCATTGAATATCCTGAAATCAATGAACCAACAATCAGCAGACCTCGAAAAATTTCACATTTTGAACGCTCTATTTTTTCAGCCCTCTACCTTGCACATCGCATTGGTGCATCACTGCACACTGATCACAGAAAATATTTTGCGCTGCTTATTTTTCTCATACTTGTGCTCGTCTCATTTTTTTATTTTTTCAGGCAAGAGTTACAAAAACAGATCAAAATAAAAGAGTTACTAGAAATCATCATTTCACTCTTAATGGTAATAAGCATGGTATACCTATTAGTATATTTGCATGCGATAAGCACACCACTCACAACCATGATCATGGCCTGCATTTGTTCATTGTGCACAGGATTTTTTTATATAAAAAAAAGTACACAACTTCAATCAAGAAGACTGCGTACCTTTTGTACTTTTATTGGCATACTCTGTATATGTGGAGTACTATTTTTATCATTTAAAGCGCTACAATATGCAGATGAACAGTTCAAATTATTGTAACTTACCGATATTTTTTAACTTCATCATGACGGCCGCGCATTTTTTCTTCATCATGATTTTTTCGTTTTCTCTCATGTAACTGACGATACATTACGTCAATAACACGATCAAGCGTATCATAAAAACTCATGCCTTCATGCTCATATGATGAATTCAAATTATATTCAGCGCTTTTCACGTGCAGCTCAACACGATGATGTTGATGAACTTTACTTGGCTCAAAATATAAATCAATATGCACAGGACCACGATCGTTTTCGAGAAATTCAACTATTTTTTCAAGCTGCCCATTCGCATATTCTTCCATCACGTCAGAATGATCCATATTGCGAAAAACAATACGTTTGTTCATTACCAAACTCCTTATTTTAAAAAAATATACAACAAAAATATTATTATCGTGATCTTACAATAAATTTAATTGGCACACCACGTAAATCATATTCTTGTCGTAAAGTCTTTTCATAATAGGCAAGTTGCGATTGACCAAACCACATTGGCACATTCACGTGCAATACAATAGTGATCGGTGCAGTGCCAACCTGATGAGCAGAATGGAACATGAGTAAATTTTTATTATGATAGAGAGGTCGCCTCACGGAAGCTTCTTTGAATAACTGCGTTAATTCATTTTGATTAAATTTACGCGAATAACGGTCCCATAACTCTTTCACCGCAGGCAAAATTCTTCCAACATTTTTTTCTGTTTTGCAGGAAATATTAAGCGTTACTATTTTTTTAAGAAGGAAGTCATACTCTGAAAGTGCTTGATCAAAACGAACTTTAGTCGCTTCATCAATAAGGTCAGATTTATTAAATAAAATCATCAACGCTTTGTACTGGTTATCAAATGCATAGAATGCAAGCTTTAGCTCTTGATCAACCACACACTCGGCACTTGCATCAATTAACAACAACACAATATCTGAATCTTTTAATGCTTGCATTGTACTCTGTACCATCATACCTTCAAGCGGCTCGGTGACGGAACGCATCCTGCGCACACCAGGTGTATCAGAAAGCTGTATATCTTCTTGATAAAATTTAACACGCTCAGAAAGCGCTTCTCGCGTTGTTCCTGGTTCAGGAGATACAATTGATCGCTCATGTTGTAACAACAGATTCATGAGTGAAGACTTACCAACATTAGGCTTACCTAATAACATAACTTTATATGCAGGCTCTTCAACTTCGATAAGCATCGGCTCTGGCAAATGTTCAACAATCAATTCCAACAAATCGACAATATTTTTACCGTGTGCGGCAGAAATAAAACAAGTTTTAGGGAAACCAAGTCCCTCAAAACCGTACATATTTTCTGCTGAATCTTTACTATCCACTTTATTAACAACTAAAAAAACTGTCTTGCCATGCTTATGAAGCAACTGTGCAATTTCACGATCTTCGGTAATTAATCCACATTTACCATCAACAACAAATAAGAGAATATCTGCTGATTCTATCATCGATACTGCAATTGCTCGTGCTTGACTTAATATAGGATCTTGAGTTTTTCTCAAACTAATGCCACCGGTGTCAACAAGCTCAAAACTTCTACCTTGCCACGCAATAGTATCACGTAAAAAATCACGTGTTACGCCTTCAAGATCAAGCGTTATCGCCTTTACATTTTCGGACAAACGATTAAATAAGGTAGATTTGCCAACATTGGTACGACCAACAATAACAACCTGAGGAAGTTTTGTTTTTTTCATTGATTTTCACGTATTTCGGTAATAACACCCGGAAAATGGCGCAATAACATTGAAGCCGTTTTCCACGTCGTCTCATCAGAAACATCTACACGCTGTTCGTTTTTATTCATCGGTACAACACTTGTTTTTTGAGCGCTATAACGACTACCGCCACGAAACTGTTCTTGAGACTTTGATGCAAACTGTTTTTCTTTATATTGCTGTATCACGGGTGATGGTTTTGCTGCAATAACAACTTCATCACTCTTTTGCTTTTTACTACCTACGTCCTTGTCCTCCGACGTGTCCTCCGTAGCTTTAGCGTAGGAGGAAGCCTTGGCGAAGGAGGAACTTTTTTGTGTTCCAGTAAATTGTATATCCAGCACCACTTGAGATGAAAAAAACCCTCTCAATAGCGGTTGCCATAAAACTTGACTGCCCTCTAACCATTCTTTAAAAAGAATAAAATCTTTTGATAATTCAACTGATACGCGGTGAGCCTCAGGCAGATACTCAACAAATCGCGCTTGCTTAAATACCGAACAAACTAATGGATCATTGAGCGACGCAACTTTTTCAACGAATCGTAACCATTGTTGATCATAACCAACAACTTCATCCTCAGTATCACTATCATCAGCATCTTCATCATCAGAATCAGCATCCACGCCCTCACCATCATGAGCAACAATACTCAATGTACATGGAGCAGATCCGTCACCATTATCAGTTTTCTTTTTATCTTTAGAGCACAGGCTCAACAAAATCATTTCTAAAAATATATGCTGCATTGTTGTTTTAAGAAACAGCTCTTCATGGGTATACAATGCTTCAATAATCCGATGAAGATCAGCTAACGTACACCATCGCGCACTACTCTCTAACAATTTTACCGATGCAACAAGTTCATGAGGTTGAACATCATATTTAATCCACAACAAGGCACGCATCAATGTTACCATCCGTTGCCATATAAATTCTGCTTTATGCTTATCAATATTCAATACATGCAATAACTGCACAAGCCCTTTGGCATCCCCATGCATTGTTAATTTGATTAAATTCATAATCTGTTGATCATCAATATGACCAAGTAAAGAAAGCACCGCTTCTTTATTAACAACAGAACTAGAAAACCTAATTTGCTCAAGAAGATTCAATGCATCACGCGCGGACCCTTCAGTATGTCGCACAATAAGATCAAGCGCATCATCAGAATATGCAATTTTTTCTTGTTTACAGATAAAAATTAAATGATTTTTAAGCGAATCGTGTGGTATCGGGGTAAAAAATAACTGAAAGCAGCGAGACCGTACCGTATCAATAATTTTATGAGGATTGGTCGTCGCCAAAATAAACAACGCCGTTGCTGGCGGTTCTTCTAAAATTTTTAATGCAGCATTAAACGCTGCTTTGCTCAGCATATGCGCTTCATCAATAAGATACACACGCTTTCGCCCCATCGAAGGGAGCAAAGATGATGACTCAATCACCGCACGAATATTATCAACACCTGTGTGAGATGCTGCGTCAATTTCTATAAAATCAGGATGATTTCCATCACGCATCGCAACACATGAATCGCATACCAAACAAGGAGTAGATGATTTTTTTGGATCTTTCTGAAACAACGGTAACGCATGACAATTAACAGCCGCTGCAAAAATACGAGCCGTCGACGTCTTACCACAACCACGCTGACCAGCAAATAAATAGACAGGAAAATAATGACCCAAATAAAGACTATTTTTAAGAATACGAACGGCAAGATCTTGCCCAACTATCTGGCCAAAATCTTGAGACCGCCATTTTCTACTTAAATTCAACACAACAGAGCTCATTGAACAGGTATCCTGTAGCAAAAACACAAATCTTCTTTATCTTGCAATCCCACCGCGCTCGTCCTGAGCCTGTCGAAGGATATCTTTGAGCGCTCGAAGAAACCCTTCAACAAGTTCAGGGCGAGCGCAGAAAAAAACCATGCAGCTAATTTCAAAATTTTTATACGAAAATGGGAAAGTAACTACAAGAAACTAATACACCCTGCTGCTTCTTTTCAGACCTGACAGATTATGCATTCTATCTCTTTATCTACTTTCCCATTATTTTTACCCTAACGGGTTTATTTCTTAATTCAATGGACTGGCCCTACTTCGCCCCTCCTTCGCTAAAGCTTCAGAGGGCTTTCAGCAAGGCTACGAAGGGCATACTTCGCTCTTGCTATCCAACTCTTTTTTTTATTTTAAGTCGTCAAACCTTTGAGAAGTTGGCCTGCCATACGAAGCTTTACGCGAAGTATGGTGGAGAGAGAGGGATTCGAACCCTCGATGCCTCTTTCGAAACATACATGATTTCCAATCATGCTCCTTCAACCGCTCAGACACCTCTCCTCAATGAGGAAATTTATTCCTGTGCATCAAGTTGTTGCAATGCTATTTCAACATCACTTGGAGCTTCTTCAACCACAACGCTTTGGACGCCTTTTTTAGTTACTTGAGCATCGCCTGCAGCTTTTACATTCTTAGCAGCTTCTTTACCACGAGTAACAGCATCAGCAAGATATCCCAAAAGCAAGCTAATTGATTGAGGAGAATCATCATTTGCTGGAATAACAAAATCAACCAATGAAGGATCGGAATTAGTATCAACAATTCCAATTACCGGAATACCCATCAACACAGCTTCTTTAACCGCTGATTGCTCTTTGCTAACGTCAACAATAACAATTGCGCCAACTGGCAATGCTAACTTTCTAATACCACCAACCGTTTTTTCAAGCTTGTCAGCAGTTTTTCTGTATAAGTTAAGCTCTTTTTTGGTATAAAAAGGATTTGATTCCGATTTTACCAAAATATCTTCGTAATGAAGCAATCTTGTTAAAGATTTTTTAACTTGACTGAAATTAAGCAAAGTTCCGCCCAACCATCTGTGATTAACGTAAGGCTGATTTAACTTAACCCCAATATCTTGAACAGTTTTTGATGCAGCTTTTTTAGTGCCTACCCACAAAACTGTTTTACCTTCAGCAGCTATCGACTCTAAGAATTTTTCTGATTTGTCCAACTGGAAAGCAGTTTTGGAAACATCAATCAAATGAACCTTATTTTTGTAGCCCCAAATATATTGCTCCATTTTAGGACACCAACGAGACTTTTGATGACCAAAATGAACGCCTGCTTTTACCAATTCTCCAAACAATTCTTTAAAATCTCTCATCCAAACATCCTTTATACTTTTATTTCATTCATAGAAAGTGTAACAAAATAAGAGAAAAATGCAATTTATACTGCATTCTTTCTATTAAAATCCCCTTCAGCCCCAATAACCTCATTATTAACAATCGCCTTCTCAAAGCGGCGACCTAACAAAAAGGCCACCCCAAACCACAAGCCGACTATCCCTGCGAAAAAGAAAGAATGAACCGGAAGCATGAATGATTCACCCATTCTTGATGCAAAAATATTAAACATAGACCCTGCAGTTTTAGCAAACTTGCTCCCAAATGCATCAATCCATGATTTTGATTTAAACTTAATTTCTTTAACCGTTGGTAAGTACAAGCTTTCTCGTACGGGAGAAAGGAATGCATAATTGAGTGCGGTAAACACAACAAAGGCATTTCGCAATGATTCTGGAGATGTTTCAAATACAAGGTAAAAGAGAATACCCCCCATAGAAAAAGGGATCAACATCAAACAAATACGGGTTCCAAGACGAGCTAACAACGCCTGCGTACCAACTAATGAGATAATAAAGCCAACAAAATGCGCTTTAAATGCTATTTCAAACAATACCTTAGAAACATCAGAAATTGACCCTGCCCCAGCTTCTGCAACACCAAGACGTAAATAGCCAAGCACCGTTGAAATTATTTCGTAAAAGAAGACCATACCAAAAATACCAAGCACATACGGATATTTTACAAACATTTCAAGCCCTGCAAACATGCTTGGCTTAGCTACAACAGCAGTTTCACTTTTTTGCTTTTCAAGCTGATATGCCGCTTCATATCCATGTAATAAATGGCCAGGAACTGTTTTAATAAATAGTACTGCAACAACCGGAACTACTGCCAGAAAAAGCGAAGAAATTACTAAAATCAATTGGTGTGCCTCAACATGAGTTAAACATGGTTTGAGCAATTGAGCACTGAGTCCAAAAATATACCATGCCAAAGCCGCTGCAACCATGCCTCCAATTTTTGATCCTGCCACCATGTAGCCATAATTTCTTTTTGCTTCAGCAGGACTATTGACTGAATTGGCTAGTGCCCAAAAAACACTCACCACAAATGGTGAATAGCCTTCAACAAAGAAATAAAAAAACCAACCAAACAAACGGGATGGATGCGCATCAGTATTGAGGATACCAATTGTTGGATGCCCTATATAATAGGCAAAAATAAGATTCGCCAACCCAAACACAACACTATAAAAAATGAGGAGCTGATAGCGACGAATTTTATCAACCAACCGCGAATAGAAAAAAATAGCGGGAACAAGCATGAGCATGGAAATAACTTTTACCCAAGGTATATATTCTTTTCCAACCGTTCCCAAAAAAATTGCGCTTTTAAGATCACGAGTTACGGTATATGCTCCAACAACAAGGAAATAGAGAAGCGACAAAAAGAAAAGTTTCATCCGCTCTTGTGGCTCAATCTCAAACAACCCACACACCATTTGTTTAACTCTAGATAACATTCTAACCAAGACCTTTCTGCTGAATCTTACGGTGTTTTGCCAAAAAACGCCTTCTAAAAAATCAATTAGAAGGCGTTTTTTAATTACTTACTCAATAGTCAATAACATATTAACATACAATACGTTTTTCTTTGATTGCTTTGTCATAGGTTTTAGCAACATAAATTGCAACTAAAAGCCATACACCAACAAGACCAAAAGAAATTATTGAACTGAACATCAAGAAACGAGCAACGCCATCGATTGCGCCATGATGCGCTACCAACGGTGCGCGGAATGTATTAATGTATGAGCCACTTCCTTTTGAGAATCGGCCGCCAAACATTTCAATCCATGCTTGTGCTTTATACTTAGTATCTTTTGATGTTGGAATATAAAGCTGTTTTAATGTTGGCTGATTCAACGCATAGTTAACTGCTTTTGAGAACACCATAATCCAGAAACCCATAATCAGTGATTGTGGATTAAATTTAATCAAAAGAACAGCGCATGCTGTTAACACAGGAAGCATTAATAATGATGCTCTCATACCCAAAACACGCTGAATGCTATTAATACCAAATAACACACACAATGTTGAAACAACACCGGTCATTGTTGCATACGATGCCAAATAAGCACCTACTTCAGCTTCATTAGTAAACGCTGTAGAAACACTCATTTTAAAGTGAAAATCAAGAACCGTTACGATAACTTCAAAAATGGTGATAATAAGGAACAAGCCGAGCAAGTAACCGCGCGTTACTAAAAGCTTTAATCCTTCAAAGAACCCTGGTTCGCTCTCAACTTCAGCTTCTTCACCTTCTGCACGGTATCCTTTAAGCTGTGATGCTGGCGTTACGTGCATAAATCCCCAGAACATAAAACCAATCACAAACAAAAGACACGATAAAATACCAACTACAGGTGCGCTATTAGAAAAACCAAGTTTCTTAGCATTAAGCAACCATGGTCCGATCATGTTTCCAACTTGCCCAAACAATGCTACAAGAGGGAATCCTCTTTTTGCTGATTCAGGAGAAGTCATATCGGTAACAATTGCCCAGAAAAGAGCAACCATCAATGAACCAAAACTTTCAACCCAAATATACCACATCCATCCCAAAATACGGGTAGGACTTTTTACGGTATTTGCAAGACCAATTGAAGGATCAGAAAAACATAAAAACATAATGAAAGCGATTACGCCGTAGAGAGCTGTTAAAAAATAAAAAACTTTGTGACGCGGAAAAGTATCAACAAGTTTACTATAGAGAATTACAATAGGAAAAATAATCACAAGAGATAGCACTTTTGCCCATGGTTGCCATTCCATACCAATCATTGCATTAAAAATACTATCCTTCATTGGACGTAATGCCCAATAAATACCAATAATCCCACAAAAGATAAGTGCAAGAATGCCAAATTTCTTCAGCTCTTCCTTGCTCTCAAAATTTCCCCAAAGCATTGTAGCTAGACGTTTTAACATCGAGCAATCCTTCCGAATAAAAATAATGTTATTACTATAGAAACCTACTTTACCACCTAAATTTAGCAGAGGAATAATGATTTGTAAAAATTATATTATTTAATTATCAAAAAACAGCCTTTTTTGGAACTTAATATCACTTTTTGGCCATAATAGGCAAAAAAAAGGCCTACACATATAATGCAGGCCCTTCTCTACCCTAAACCCCTTCCGTAGAGGCCTGACAACAACATTTACAATTAGAAACATCTTTTTTCATTGACAAAAAACAGCAACAATTTACTCTTAGAAGTAAGTAGTATTACTGCAAACATAAACAAGAATTTGAATATTTTGATAATCTAACCACTACAATTATCATCCACAGGGGGAAGCGCTATGAAAACAGAAAAAACCAAAAAATTAAAAAAACAGGTACTTGAGCTTAATGAGGGCTCTCTTCCTCTCTTACCCCTCAAAAACGTAGCAATGCTTCCAAAAAGCATTATTCCGGTTATTGTTGGCCGCGATATATCAATCAAAGCGGTAGAACATGCCTTAAAAACCAACCGCATGCTCTTTATTTCAGCACAAAAAAATGCTACAACCGAGACTCCAAATAAAGACGATGTGTTCATCTATGGCACCCGCTCTACCATATTACAAGTCATGCGCATGCCAAACGGGCCATTAAAAATACTTGCTGAAGGTCTCTGCAGAGCAAAAGCAACCCATTTTGAAGAACATGAAGACGGCTTTATCAATGTTACGTATGAAGACCTTCCAACGCCAAACATTGATCTTTCTATTGAACTTGAAGCAATGTGGCGTGAAACAGTTCATCTTTACGGCAATTATTCAGCACTTCATGATAAAGTTCCATCTGATCTGATCTCAAAAGCAAAAACCATTCAAGATATTGATTACATGGTTGATACCATCGCTGTACACATTGATAATTTATCGCTTGAAGACAGACAAGCCATTTTGGAGCTACCTGATCTTAAATTACGCATGCTTAAATTATGTTATTTCTTAGAAAAGGAAATCGACATTCTCCAAACAGAGCAACGCATTCGTGGACAAGTTCAAACACAAGTTGATAAAAATCAACGCGAGTACTATCTCCACGAACAGATGAAGGCTATTCAAAAAGAACTTGGACGTGAAGACCAATCAGACGAAATTACCACTATCAGACAAAAAATTAAAAATGCTGGGCTTTCTAAAGAAGCAAAGCAAAAGGTTGAAAGTGAATTAAAACGGCTTGAACAAATGCCTCCACTTTCATCAGAGGCCGTTGTCAGCAGAAATTATATTGATTGGATTATATCATTGCCATGGCAAAACGTGAGCAAAGATACCATCAATATTGCGCAAGCGGACGATATTTTAGACAAAAATCATGCAGGACTTAAAAAAGCAAAAGACCGCATTATTGAGTTCATTGCTGCAAAAAAATTCTCTAAAAATTTACATCGCTCACCCGTTATTTGCCTTGTTGGCCCTCCTGGTGTTGGTAAAACATCATTGGCACGCTCAATTGCAGAAAGCATGGGGCGTGAATTTATTCGTATATCATTGGGTGGCGTACGGGATGAAGCTGAAATTCGTGGCCATAGACGCACTTATATTGGCGCATTGCCAGGAAAAATTATCCAAGCAATGAAAAAGGCAAATGTACTCAATCCAGTTATTTTGCTTGATGAGATTGATAAAATGTCACGCGATATGCACGGTGATCCTGCAGCAGCGTTACTCGAAGTGCTTGATCCAGAACAAAACAAAAACTTTATCGATCATTTTCTTGATACAGGATATGATTTATCACAAGTTATGTTCATTGCAACCGCAAACATGATGGATCAAATTCCTTATCCTCTGTATGATCGCCTTGAAATTGTTAACCTTTCTGGATATTCAGATCATGAAAAGCTAGCAATTGCTAATCAATTCCTTATTCCAAAGAACTTAAAAGAATACAATCTCACTAAAAAACAGTTCATCATTTCCGATGATATAATTTTATCCATCATTGATGAATACACAAAAGAAGCGGGTGTACGTCAATTGGAACGTATTATTGCAAAATTAATGCGTAAAACCATCCAGCTCATTCTTAAGAATGACAAAATTAAATCGCACACAATCACCAAACCGCTTGTTTTAGAATGGCTTGGTAACTCTGCCCATAAAAAAACAAGTATGAGTCAAAAAGCAGAACGCATTGGTCTCGCAACAGGTCTTGCATGGACTGAAGTTGGCGGTGATGTTTTAGAAATTGAAACATCAGTACTCACCGGCAAAGGTGGGCTTACGCTCACGGGACAACTTGGTGAGGTAATGCAAGAATCAGCACAAGCTGCAATGAGTTATATTAGATCACGCGCAAAAGATTTAGGGTTAAAACCAAATTTTTACTCAGCAAATGATATTCATTTGCATATCCCAGAAGGCGCAACACCAAAGGATGGCCCTTCTGCCGGCATCACTATTTGCACAGCATTAGTTTCTGCATTGACCAACAATCCAACAAAACCAAAGCTTGCTATGACCGGTGAAATCACCCTGCAAGGAAGAATTCTTTCTATTGGTGGCTTAAAAGAGAAACTTCTTGCGGCAAAACAACATGGATGCACTACCGTTATTGTTCCGCAAGAAAATGAGGACGATATCGAAGATGTCAAAAAAGAGATGTCTCTTGATGATCTCACCCTCAAATTTGTGAGCAATATGGATGAAGTGCTTAAAATTGCATTTATCAAGAATCCTTTTGATAAAAAAATACGGCCTATGAAAAAACGTCCAACTAAAAAAGTAAAAACAACATAAACATTCATTATTAAGTGGAGTTCACTATGAATAACAAATTGGCTACATTATTTTGCATTACCGTACTTGCTCTTGCTCCTTCATGCAGCAAGCGCCAACAACCCTACTCTGCCAAGGCTACGAAGGGCACGAAATCTGTTGCTAAAGAAAACATTAACACCATGATTGAATTAGATAATGCAGTTTTTGAAACTGAAGAAGCAACTGATGCAGAAAAATCGATTGTTAAATTTTAATTCAAAAATTTTTGAGTACTCTAAGCCGCCCACAAGGCGGCTTTTTTTATGGCAAAACAGCAATTCTTGCGAATAATACTTATCATCATGTAAAATATCTATAGTAACTATTATTTAATTATTTTATTTATATATTTTCCCGCGCTCGCCCTGAACTTGTTGAAGGGTTTTCTTCGAGCGCTCGAGGATATCCTTTATTCCCCAATTTCCTCTTCGTTTCAATTGGGGTCCCCGTCGAAAGGTACTGAAGATGGGGTTAAACAAGCTCAGGACGAGCGCGGAAGAAGAATTAAAGCAAGTAATTAGTGCTATACCAAAAGGGGAAGGGATAGAAAATGAAAAGAAATATTATGATCATATTCTGTTTTTTACTACTCGGATCGCTACCAAGTTGCAGAAAAAAAAGCCGTTCACAAAAACAATTTGAAAAAAATACTAAAGCTCAGATGGCAAACAATCATTAATATACTTCATCATCTTTTCAGCCGTTTGTTGCACCGTTAATACTGAAGTATCAACCACAATGGCATCTTTGGGTACAACAAGAGGTGCAATAATACGGTTTTTATCCCGATCATCGCGCTCTGTGATCAACACCATAGCCTCATCAAGAGAAAAGTGGTTGTCATAGCGTTCTTGATCTTTACGCCACCGCTCAGCACGAACAGCAACTGATGCTGTCACAAAAAATTTAACCTGCGCTTGCGGAAACACCACCGATCCAACATCACGACCATCAATAACAACATTGTAATCTCTTGCAATGTCACGCTGCATAGCAGTGACAGCTTTACGCACATCTTCATTCACACTAATTATTGATGTTACCTGATCCATAAATTTATCTTTAAGATAGAGGGTAATATCATTTCCATCAAAAAAAACACGCTCCTGAGTAAGTTCGTCATAATAATAACGCAACTTTACCGGATCAGCGCACTGCTTAAGGTCTTCAACACGAATATTATTCAGTGTTTCTAATGTATAGCCATAATTATTAATCAAAAGATATGCAATCGCTCTATACAACAATCCTGAGCACAAATAATAAAAACCCAACTTATCAGCTAAAATTCTACTAACCGTCGATTTTCCACTTGCTACAGGACCATCAATTGTGATAATCATTTAAACCCCATCTTCAATTTTTTTCAATGGGGACCCCAATGAGGACCCCAATTGCAGATATTGCTATATCAACACCAATCAATTCAATATTTACCCGATCTTGCCAATGATTTTCTGATACACGTGCAGCCAAAATAAACGGCTGTTCATACTTCTCATTAAGCAACGCAAACAACTCAGGCCGATTAAAAAAAATCACCGGTTTTATAACACCATCAGCAAACATAAAACATTTTACGTGTGCATCCTTTAACAGTTGTGGCTTTTGTACCTGCATTACATTATTCACGTAAAAAATTGGCTGATCATTACTATTACCGAATGGTTCAAGATGCTCTAAATCATCAATAAATTTTTTATTCAAATCAGACAGACTCACTTCTGCATCAACCTTGATTTTTGGCTGTAAATCAAATGGCGTTAACTGAGATGCAACTAAAGATTCTAGTCGCGCTTTAAGCTCCGGTAAATTCTCTACTTTCAATGACAGACCGGCCGCAACAGAATGCCCTCCAAACTGCATAATTAAATCTGATGATGCAGTCAACGCATCAAACATATTGAACTCCGCAATCGACCGGCATGAACCTTTTGCAAGACCATCTTTTGTTAAATGAAATAATAATGTCGGCTTGCCATATGCAGAAACAAAACGTGATGCAACAAGACCAATAACACCCGCAGGCCAACTTTTGCTTGCAGCAATAATAACGTTTTCTTTTTCAAGATCAATATGCTTTAATCTGATCTGCTCTTCTATTTCTTCAACAATTGATTTCTCTATCGCTTTACGCGCTTCATTCATTTCCAAAAGCACGCGCGCAACTGTTTCTGCATTATCTACATCAGTACCAATTAAAAATTTTACTGCCTGACGCGGATCTTCTAATCTGCCAAGCGCATTAATTTGTGGCGTTATAGAAAAACCAATATCCATTGAAGACAACTTTGGTTTTGTTACTTTACCATTCGCTTTTAACAACTTGAATGACAAGCTCTCAATTTTATTAATATAATTAAGCCCATGACGCACCCAAAATCTATTTTCACCAATCAATGGCACCACATCGGCAACCGTGCCCAATAATAACAACTCATATGCTTTTGGCGGTAACTGTAATCCCTTTTTTTCATACAACAGAGAAATAAGTTTAAACGTTACACCAACGCCAGCGAGTGTTTTATGAGGATATCCGCAATCTATTTGGTTAGGATTGACGATCGCAAATGCATCAGGAACTTCACTATGCGGTCTATGATGATCAGTAATAATAAGATCTATTCCCAATTCTTTTGCACGTTTTGCTTGCTCAATTGCTGTAATACCATTATCAACGGTTATAATTACGGCATACTTATTTTCGGCAGCACGTTCAACTATTTTGGTTGATAACCCATAACCATCTTTTACGCGATTTGGTAAAAAGTAATTAATTTTTGCACCCAATGGCAATAAACAGATCATCATTAATGATGATGACGTAATGCCATCAACATCATAATCACCAAAGACTAACATTTGTTCTTGTTTTTCCATCGCAAGCAGAATTCTATCAACCGCCTTTTCTGCATCTTTCATCAGACGTGCATCGGCAACGCTCGCTTCAAAGGTACTAAACAAAAATGATTCTATCTGATCTTCATCAATAAAACCACGCGTATACAGTACTTGCGCAACCGCAAAGGAGAGATTATACCGAGATGCAATCGCTGCAATCTTTTGCTGATCTGCTGCAGGAATTTTCCACAAATACTTTTGTCCGGAAATAATCTGATTGTTCATAAATTCTATCAAAAAAAATTGTTGCCATGCTATAAATGTATATTCAGATTAATACATATTTCACACAACAACAATCTCGTGAGTTATTTAAATTTTCATACATTAAAAAATTCATATTTAAGTTATTGATTATGTGGTGATTTTCTTAACATTTCATCATATATCCGCTACAATCAGCCCAATAATATAATCTTATAAAAATTTCAAAAAAAAGGATCTTCATGAAAAAACATCTCTTAATTATGCTCAGCATCATCTCTATGCATGCTTATGCTATGGAAATGGAAGTTAAATCTACTAATCCTATTATTGATCTGTCTAATATATCCCACTGAAATTCTCGATCTTATTGCACAATTTTTACCATTTCATGATTATGAAACTGAAGAAGAATTTATTGAACGCACCAAAGTATTAACATTCAAAAAGATACCTGAAAAATATCTTTTAGAATTTCCCGATACCTATAGAGGTATCAGATGCCTAGCATACAGCCCAGACAACGCAATAATTGCTCTATCACAAGAAATTAGATACGTGATGAGTGCAATGATAAACTTAACCATTATTAATAGAAAAAATAATCAACAAAAAATACATACTTTCAATAAGCACGACGAATTAGCAGTCTCATGTGATGGGAATCTGGTTGCAACTCTTTATTTATTTTGTGGTCGTGATCAATCCACTAGAAACATGATATCACAATTTGCCTTATGCATCACTAATTTTTCTACAGACAAAAAGGAATTTCATGATATTCCTCCCTTTTTCCCACTACACGATGATCACCCTTCTATCGCTTTTAATAAACAAGGAACAAACATCATTGCTCATGCTAAAGAGTCTCAACATATAATTTTTCCATTGACTGTTAACACGCCTGATCCAAATGCTGATCACAAAAAAACATTCGCAAAATATTTTGCACAACGAGGAATTTGTAAAAATCTTACTGAACAAATTTCTCACATGAAATGTTTAAACAACAAATAAGCTCAACAATCTCATAAATTTTTCAAAAAAAAAGAATCTTCATGAAAAAACATCTTTTTATTATGCTCAGCATCATCTCTATGCATGCTTATGCTATGGAAATGGAAGTTAAATCTACTGATCCTATTATTGCTTTATTTACATATCCCACTGAAATTCTCGATCTTATTGCGCAGTTTTTACCATTTCATGATTTTGAAACTGAAGAAGAATTTATTGCACGTACTCAAGCAATCACAACAAAAATTTTGCCTAAAGAATATCTTTTAGAACTTCCATTTCCTAAAATCAGATGCGTAACATACAGTTCAGACAACGCAATAATTGCTCTATCACCAGAAGATAATATGGACATATTTGGAATCGTGCTGAATATAAATAACAACTTAACCATTATTAATAGAAAAAATAATCAACGACAAGTACATACTATCAATCGGTCCCGCTACAAATTAGCGGTCTCATGTGATGAGAATCTAGTTGCAACTCTTTATTTAACTCGTAATCGTGATCAATCCACTGAAAAAATGATATACCAATATGCCCTATGCATCACTAATTTTTCTACAGACAAAAAGAAATTTCATGATATTCCTCCCTTTTTCCCACTATACGATGATCACCCTTGTATTGCTTTTAATAAACAAGGAACAAACATCATTGCTCACGCTAAAGATTCTCAACATATAATTTTTCCATTGACTATTAACACACCTAATCCAAATGCCGATCACCAAAAAACATTGGCTAAATATTTTGCACAGCGAGGAATTTGTAAAAATCTTACTGAACAAATTCCTCACATGAAATATTTAAACAACAAATAAGCTCAACAATCTCATAAATTTTTCAAAAAAAGGATTTTCATGAAAAAACATCTTTTTATTATGCTCAGCATCATCTCTATGCATGCTTATGCTATGGAAATGGAAGTTAAATCTACTGATCCTATTATTGATCTGTTAAAATATTCCACTGAAATTCTCGATCTTATTGCGCAGTTTTTACCATTTCATGATTATGAAACTGAAGAAGAATTTATTGAACGTACTCAAACGTTAACAATTAAAAATATACCTCAAGAATATCACTTTAAATTTGCACTCACTAATATCAAATATTCAGCTTATAGCCCAGACAACGCAATAATTGCTGTAGCACACGAAATTAGATACATGCTGAGTGCAATGAAAAAATTAACCATTATTAATAGAAAAAATAATCAACAACAAACACATATTTTGAATCAGCCGTACTTCAAATTAGCAATATCATGTGATGGAAATCTAATTGCTACCATAGATTCCACTTTTCCATGCGTAAAATATGTTGTAACAATAACTAATTTTTGCACAGACAAAAAAGAATTTTGTGATATTCCTCTTGATTTTTTTAAACAATACAATGCAAATCATCCTGCTATTGCTTTTAATAAACAAGGAACAAACATCATTGCTCACGCTAAAGAATCTCAATATATAATTTTTCCATTGACTGTTAACACACCAAACCCAAATGCTGATAACCAAAAAACATTGGCTAAATATTTTGCACAGCGAGGAATTTGTAAAAATCTTACTGAACAAATTCCTCACATGAAATATTTAAACAACAAATAAGCTCAAATAAAAAAAGAGAGGCGAGGAGCAACTCATTTAGAAGGTGCAGCAGGAGCCGCAGGTGCCATAGGAACACCTGGCACACTCGGTGCTTGCCGATCAATCACCCAATTAAGCGTTTCAATAATCTTATCTTTATTCACCACCATATTAAATTCCATCTGATCCATAACCTGTTTTGCTTCTTGTTGCGTGTACTCAAGATTAAGCGTCTTACAAACACCCCCCTCATTAGTACACGCTTCCATATTAAAACCTTCAATGGTGCTGTACTGACTCAATTCCGGCTTCATTTTATTTTCTTGCCACAACTGCGCATCACTAATGCGTGGCATATATATAACAACGGGAACTGACGGATCTGTTTCATCTTTAAAAATAGAGATTGTCTTTTTATCCATGTCAGTGTAATCAATCACCGGAAACTTAAGCCCATGATCACGTGCATATTTTTCAACTTTTTTCAGTTCACCTGGTATCCCACCCGAAGAATCCAAAAAGAATAGTACATCAGCTTTGCGCTCTGGACGTTCACCACTCACTGGTGGATATGGTAAATTAAATGCTAAAGCAGCATCAACAAGCTTTAATGCAGTTCGCGTTTCTAACCGTTCATATGCATGAGGGATAGATGACATACCTTTCATATAATTAAACACTTCTGCCCAAAAAACCCGCCTACCACCCATAGGCTGTATAACATATTGATCAACCAATGATTTTAAAACAACATTAGAGAGATTTTTTGACACCGCATTCCACATAAAGCCAATATGAACTGCAAACGCCGATCCAAACGTCCCCATATGAAACCCTAACGTTTGTTCAGGAGCAAAATCTAATGATTTTCCTGCAAAAAACTCACGTCCATATGCCCATGTTGGCACATAAATTTCAAACGATGCTGAGCCAATTTCATGAGGAGTAAACTCATACCAATGGGATCCATGCCACACCTTTTCACTACCATCAGTTGCAGTATAAATAGGATACGGCCAACTGCCATCTTTAACGCGTTCAGCTTGTTGCGATAAATAAATCATTTGTCTATCTTCACCAAATCCATCCAATAATCGGTTTGCTAATAACGCTCCATACAGATCCACGGTGGTAACTGGTTGATTAAATGCCAATTTGGTTGCAATCACATCTGCAATGTGCCGTGCAGCTGTTGCATCAATTTTAAGTATATTTTGTATCACAACACCTTCAAGATACTCCCTAAAATTAGCACACGACCACCCAGTAGCAAACCACGTTCCCAACATCCACGTTGATCCTGATAGCGCAGTAATATAGGTTGCGGTATCTAACAAACCAATTTTTTCTGCACCAACCAAAAACCCTGTTGAGCCCAACATTGCACGATAGCCACCACCACTGCCGATAAATGCTATCACCGGAATTTTTTTATCATCCAACACTCTACCCAATAAACTTTCTAACGCCACTTTTACTTTTGGCTCACGATATGCACGGTACGCCAGCTCCTCAGGATGCAATTGATTACCAATACGTACGTGCGCAACAGTATTTTGATAAGGATTATTAAGAATGGCTTTTTCCTGAGATTTGATGACTTTAATCATCACCGGAGCTATAACTTCCCGCCCCATATACGTTTTTGCTTCCTCATAGCGCTGCTTTAAGGCCACTACCGCAGCATTTTTCCACCCCCGCAGCATTTCTGTATAATCAACCGTGCGTGTCCCCCGCACGATAATCAAAAATACGCACGCTACAATCGTACAAAAAATATGTACTCTAAAACGCTTCATACCCGCCCCCTGTTTTCTTACAAAAAATATCTATTTATAGTGTAATCTACTCAAAAATAACTATGCAACGCAACATCATTACAATTCAGTAAAAAAATAGACTTTTTTCCCCCAATAGTACGGTCTAATCGATCAAAAGCATCTTTTTTACAATTACAACATTTCTATTTGACATTTTCTGTTTTTATAGTAAACTAAGTAATGAGATAGATTAATAATAATTATTACTCAAAAGGACACATAATGACTACAAAACAAATGCTACTTTCAGCTCTTATGCTTGGCGCTACAAGCAATATTGCATTAGCAATTGACGCAACAGATAAAGTTTTTAATGAAGGATGGAACAACAGCTTAGAGGGTGAAGACCTCGAGCTCGCTATCTTTTTTCAACATAGCACTAAACTGGATCCTATAAAAATAGTAGAAAAGTATAACTATCCAGAAGGGAAGAAATTTATGGCAATGGAAAGTATTGGTGAACTAAAAAAAGATCCATCTCGATCTCTCCCCTATCAATTAAGCGCTTTGCAACACATAATTTCCAACAATGCCACATCATGTAGTCATGGTACAATAATCCTTAACTCTACAGACATCAATGATTGTCAATACCTACGCGATGAATATGAACAATTTGGTACAGAAAAAGGTTTTCTTAATACGGAAAATGGTTTTCTTAAAAAGAAAAACAATACGCCAAAGTAATGATCAATCATAATAAATTCATCACGTAAAACTAATAAAAAAACCCCATGCTTACAAACATGAGGTTTTTTTATTATCAAAATTAAAAAAGTTACACGCTATTCTTTAATCCGCAATGTTGGGAATAAAATAACATCACGAATTGATGATGCGTTAGTCAAGAACATGGTGAGACGATCAATGCCAATGCCACAGCCAACAGTTGGCGGCAGGCCATATTCAAGAGCTGTTACATATTGCGCATCGTAAAAATGCGTTTCATCCTCTCCCGCTGCACGGGCTTTTGCCTGATCGTGGAAACGCTCAGCTTGATCAAATGGATTATTCAACTCAGAAAAACCATTCGCCAATTCCATGCCCGCAATATACAATTCAAAACGATCCGCAAAATCATAATTATCCGCATTACGCTTAGAAAGTGGTGATACTTCAACAGGAAATTGCGTAATGAATGTTGGTTGAATAAGTGTTGATTCCACCAACTCTTCAAACAACGTATTAAGCCTATATCCCCATGATGGATCTTTTTGTTCAAGTTTTATTTTATGCGCAGCAACAATTGCATCAATTTTATCGCCCTCAAGATCCGTAATCTTACAGCCAACAACCTTTGCAACCGCTTCTTGCATGGTCATGCGTGCAAATGGTGCACTGAAATTCAACGCATGGTCACCAAATTGTACTTGGGTTTTATCAGCACACACCGCATGAGCAAGATATTCCAACAATTTCTCAGTCAATGACATCATAAACATATAATCATGATGTGCTATATAATATTCCACCGTGGTGAATTCTGGATTATGACGAATGGAAAGACCTTCATTTCTAAAGCAACGATTAATTTCATACACGCGTTCAAAACCACCAACAACCAAACGCTTTAAATAAAGTTCTGGTGCGATGCGTAAAAACAACTCCATATCCAGTGCATTATGATGCGTTATAAAAGGTTTTGCAATTGCGCCACCCGGAATTGGATGAAGCATTGGTGTTTCCACTTCCAAAAACCCATGCTCTTTAAAAAACAACCGCATTGATGAAACAATATGTGACCGTTTTGCAAAACGATCTCTGCTTTCTGCGTCAGTAATAAGATCTAAATAACGCTGACGATACTTAATTTCCTTGTCCGCTATACCATGAAATTTTTCTGGCAGTGGATGAAGGCATTTGCTCAGTAAGATAAATTCTTGCGCTTTAATAGTCACTTCACCGGTTTTAGTGCGGAAAGATTTCCCTTTGCACCAAATAATATCGCCAAGATCAATGAAATCATTGAGAAGAATAAACGCTTGCTCGCCAATTGTATCTTCACGTAAATACAGCTGTATTTTACCGCGTGGGTCTTGAATGGTAACAAATCCCGCCTTACCATGCATGCGAGAAGTTAGAATACGACCAGCAACTTCATAGGTACGTGATTCTTTTTCATCAGAAAATTCTGCCAAAACTTCATTACTTGTTGCGTTGGTTGGTTTGAATGGTGGCCATGGATCAATACCAATGGCACGCATTTTTTCAACTTTTTCAACACGAATTTTATACTGCTCTTCTGGTAACTCGTGCGAACTGTTTTTTAATTCCATGCTAAATATCCTATACAATAAACCGAATCATATCTAATTTATTAGTATAGGATATTTGTATTTTTTTACCACTTACTCAGTAATCGCTCGATAATTTTCTTCAACCATATCCCAATTAATCACATGCCACCATGCAGTAATATAATCAGGGCGCTTATTTTGATACTGCAAATAATACGCATGCTCCCACACATCAAGACCCATAATGGGGGTTGCATCATATGATAATGGTGAATCTTGATTAGGCAATGCGGTCACCACCAATTTCCCCGTAGCATGATGAACAGAAAGCCATGCCCATCCACTACCAAACACTGATTTTGCTCGGTCATTAAAAAGTGATTGAAATTCTGCAAAACCGCCAAATTCCTTTCTAATTTCATCTGCCACCAAACCGTTCGGTTTCCCCCCACCATTTTTTTTCATAATCTTCCAAAACAGTGAATGATTAAAATGGCCGCCAGCATTATTGCGCACCGCTGTGCGAATCCCCTCTGGCACTGCCGGCAAATCAATCAATAAACTTTCCACCGATGTTGGCTGAAATTGAGGTGTTGTTTCAAGTGCTGCAATTAAATTATTAATATATGCTTGATGATGTTTATCGTGATGAATTTCCATGGTGCGAGCATCAATATACGGTTCAAGGGCGCCAAATTCATATGGTAGTGCGGGTAATACAAATTTCATAACAACCTCTTTTACAAAAATTTTAAATAATACGTATCATACCAAAAAAACCTACGTCCCAATATAAAAAAGCTCATCACCTTTGCGCGCCATCTGCAACTGCTCTCTCGCAACTTTTTCTTTATAAAAATCATCCGTCTGCCATGCATAAATCTCTTTTTCCAACTGAGCAACTTCATCATCAAGCTGCGTAATAGCGTGTTTCAACTCAATAACACCATTTTTCTGCTCCTGTAAAACCTTAATACCATTATTACCAAAAAAATAAATATGCCCAAATGCTGCCATCTCAAGCAACAATACAACTTTCATGAACATTTTTTTGAATCGTATCATATATCCCCCTTTCTCTATTCTTTGTGATCAACTATCTATCTAATCGTATTATTCAATTTTATTGACTTATGTTGCAATATTTAGGCTTTACTTAAAGAAAAAGGAGTTGAAATGAAAAACATACGTATCGTCTACGCTGTCCTTATAACATTGCTCACCGCATCATTTACCAGCACACAAGCACCTCAAATCTCCGCGCAAGTATCTGATGAAACCTTTGATGAAACAATATTTAATTGGTCACGAACATTCGCGCAAGCAATGGATATAGCTCATAAAAAACATTACGCCATAACAAATCCTCAAGACAATATGATCAAAGCAATTGATGGGTTTATTAACTCACTCGATGCCCATTCAAATTTTTTAGACCCTAAAACATATCGTGAAATGTTGGAAATGACCTCGGGCGAATTTTTTGGCGTAGGTATTGTCATTGATAATATGAGAAAAACAAAGGATAAATTTTTAACCATTGTTGATACCATTCCTGACGGCCCAGCGGATAAAGCTGGTATCCAACCAATGGATAAAATTATAGAAATAAATGGAGAGATACTCGAAGGGCTTACCACGGAAAAAATAATTTCACAGCTTAAAGGGGAACGGCATTCAACCGTTAAAGTAAAAGTAATGCGGGAAAATAGTCCTGACCTACTTCCGTTTGATATTGTACGTGATGTTGTTAAAGAACAACATTCGCTCAGCTTCCATATTAAAAGTCATAACATCTCATACCTCTCATTAAGTATGTTCACTGATGCCGCCGTCAAACAAATTGAAACATTACTCAAAAAATCACAGGAGCAACACGCCAAAGGTTTAATACTTGATTTACGTAACAATTCTGGTGGACTACTCAATGCCGCAATTGATATTGCCGGGCTATTCTTGAAAAAGGGAAGCCTTGTCACGTTAACAAAAGATAAACATGGCAAAGAAATTGAACGGTATTCAACAACAAGAAACCCCCTTGCAAAAAACACGTTGCCTATTTTTATTCTCATCAATAATTATACCGCCTCAGCTGGTGAAATTCTTGCAGGCTGCCTTAAAATTAACTCTGACACAACAAATAATTATTTAGTATTTTTAGTTGGGACCAAAACATTTGGCAAAGGATCAGTACAAGAAGTTATTCCAATAAGCAACAACTGTGCGCTCAAAATAACCACTTGTCTCTATTTCTTACCTGATAACACCACCATTCAAGGCACCGGCATTGAACCTGATTTTATAATTGAGCGCACCACGCCGCCAACAGAACAAATACAATGGTTCATCAAAAATTATGGCCGAGAAGAAACGCTTGATAATTATATAAAAGTCACCAAAAATGGTATGCCTTTGCCAAAAGAGAAAAAAGAAAAACACGCTGCACCAGAAACTAAAAAAAATGAAGGGAGACGGTTTGATCGTGCAAAAGAGATGCTCCAAAACGATAATCAATTACGTGACTGCATTTCACTCATTAGCACGCTCAACACAGCACAAACATATACACCAAAACTGGTAACAACACGTGCAGACGCCCTTACATACCTCAAGCAGAATCATATTAGTAATGATAAGCTTGAAATTGAGGAGGTTAAGATATGAAACACAACACAACAAGATTCCCCTCTTTCATAATTTCTTTTTCTGCGCTCGTCCTGATGCTTCGACGTTGCTCAGCAGTAAGCACCCGCCTGGCCTCCGAAGCCTCGGCGAAGGACGGCTTGAAGGATATCCTCGAGCGCTCGAAGAAACCCTTCAACAGGTTCCCTACTTCGCCAAGGCTTCGTCGGACACGCAGCACGAGCGCGGGAATAATTATTTTTTTGGTTATCTTTTTCAACAACGTTAATTATGCCCTCATCATTGAAAGTAATCGTCTTGATTGCGTACTTGATCACATTAGCCCCAACACACTCGTCATTTTTGATATTGATAACACGCTTGCGCATCCAACAGAAGAGCTGAGCAGTGATGAATGGTTTTGCTATTTAGTAGACACAAAAATGGCTGAAGGTTTTGATTATCTGACATCAGTATATTATGCACTACCACGCGCCTATTACGCTCAATTTAATGTTCCCCTAGAGCCAACTGAACCAGGTATACCAGAACTCATTGCGCAACTTATTGATAATGGCGTTCCGGTAATGGCACTTTCTACTCGCACGATTTTTATTGCGGAAAGAACACTTGAACAATTAGACAACATCAATATTAGTTTTTTTGTCCCCGATATTGATCCTCATGATCTTATTTTACCAATGCACTATCTCTGTTTTTACAAGCGTGGCATTTTATTCAGCGGCAATAATGATAAAGGACAGTCTCTCGACTGTTTTTTTGACGTCATGGATTACCATCCAGAAATGGTAATTTTTGTTGATGATAAAATGATGCACCTACTTTCTGTTGAAAAAGCATTAGAAGTACATTGTATACCATTCGTCGGCATTCGCTATTCCGGATGCGATGAACGCGTTAGAAACTTTGATCCTGCAAAAAGTGAAGCCCAATGGCAAGAAATCAAGAAACAAAATGCTCTAGTTTTTACTCAATAACTATTTACCAATTTATTAAAAGGTATGTCATGAAAAGCCTATTTCATCTCTCCATAATTTTAATGAGCACCATGTTAATAATCAGTGTCAATAGTTCATGCATGGAAAAACAAATCTCATGCGCTTCCAATCAATCTGATTATCAAAAACTAATGAATATCATTGAAGAACGACTTGTGATGGAAGAAATTCAAAAATATAACATAAGATATGTAGAAGACAAATTAAGTAGAATAAAACAACGAGAATTTTTGCAATCTTTAGACAAACATCAAAATAAACCGGAAAACAAACCGGTCTTTATTATAAAAAAAACATTCTTTAAGCCTAAAATAAAAAAAGATTTATTAACACAATCTATTTTTAAGGCAATTGAATTACGCCACCACCTGGACCATAAATTTGAGCTGCCAAAACAATCTCTGAGTAATCAAATTCGCTATTATGTAATTAAAGACAAGCCTGCCGTATTAGTCGTAGCTAAATTAACAAATAAAGAGCACATTCAGGAAATCATTGATAGGTATAATAAAGCTAAAAATGGTACATATATCAATAAAAACAGCTTGTTAGAACAAATTTCCACTATAAAAATCAGCACTGCTTTCATATCTTTTGTGTGCCTATTGTTAATCTTAAGCCAGGTACACTCATGAAAAAAGAAAGAGCCTTTATAATGAAAAAAATATCTCTCTACGCTATCTTATTACTCGCAAGCATATCTATCATCACAAACATTAATTGCATACGCAGAAGGGAAAGCTCTCCCGTTTACACTCTCGGTATTTTAGAAAAAGATTCAAAATTACTTTTTCTACTCCGACAAAACAGCAAATTTTTCAATGATTATTATGGACTCATGGGAGGCACCGTTGAACAACATGAATCAGTTGCTGATGCCTTAATTCGTGAAGCATATGAAGAAATAGGTATCACCATCACAAAAGACAACCTACATTTTGCACATTGTCTTTCTTTTACCAACGCAAACAATGAAGATGTTTTATTATTAGTTTTTAAAGTTATTGATTGGGATGTTGAACCAATTAATAACGAGCCACATAAATGCGTAGAACTTGCTTGGTTTTCACCTGCTGAACTACCAGAGAATATTATACCTCGCCACCGTCAAATTATAGAAATGGTGCACAATTCTATTTTATACTCAGAAGACGGTTGGTAAAAAAACTGTTCAAAAAAAATATAAAAAAAGAGTATTATTTGGATAGTAAAATACCCGGTGATTTTTTAATTGAAAGATACTCATGAAAAAAGTAATAATAATATCCACCATTCTCTGTTCTATTACAACCAACAGCATATTTGGCATGCTCCTCAAACAATGCCGAACAATAACAGCGCAAAAAAATGTCTCCTTAGCAAGAAAAAATTGCACGAACATAAAACAATTCAACTATGATGAACTTCTATTGCTCATGCAAAAAGAAAATAGTGATTTAAAAAAAGAAAACCTATTGCTGAAACAAAACATTACATTACTCAAAGAAAAAACCTTACATCAAACATTACAAACTGATGCACAACAAACAACTCCCTTCAGAAGTGCAGACAGAGATTTTTACCACAACAACATGAACAAAAATCACTAATATCCTGAAATTAAATAGCGTAACGCTTCAATGGCATTACGCTATTCACTATTTGCATATAACCCAAATCAAAAAAGTATAGGCATGAAATAATTCGGCCCACAGCTATTATTCAATTTTTTTTGGTTAAAAATCAAGGTTAATTTTAAACTTTTTGGTCGAAATTCAAGGTTAAGTATCAAAAAAATATTCAATTACAGCTATTTTCCAAATTTCATAACTTATCAATCAGGCACTCTCGTTCTCATACAACAACATATATAAAAAAACATTGAACAACACATTATTTTTTGTGATACTTAACTAAAATTTAAAACAAAAAAAAGGTTCGTAATGGAAAAAACAACAACCCTTTTACTCGCAAGCACCTGTGCTCTTACTTTTATCAGCAACTCATTGTGCATGGATGTAGAATTTAACAACAATTCTAGTAAGCAACGTAATACATCGCAACAAGGCGACACAACCAATACAAGATCAAAAAAAAACAATCAAACTGATAAGTTATTAGAAACAAATAATATATTATTGTATACGCTCATCATGCAAAATAAGATACATTTTGAATACCAAGATAATATACGGTTTACAACTGACGTGACTATAAATCGTCATGCCAATGATACTAAAAAAGCACTAGATAACTTATATGTATCATCTAATACACAATTAAACGATAAGTCTTTGCATATTCCCATGACACATTCAACAATCAAATAAAAAAGGTTCATAATGAAAAAAACAATAGCACTTTTACTTATTAACACGTGCTCTCTTACATTCATCAGCAACTCTTTTGGCATGTTAACAAAAACATATTTGGTTCGCACAACAGCTACACATAAAAAAATACATTCATTTTGCGCAGACACCATGGCATTACGATTACAACGAGTACAAGTAGTAAGAGCACGTGAAAAAATCAAATCACGAAACAATATCTTAAAAGAAAACAACAATATTTTAATGGAGTGTATAACAGAACAAAATAAAGTTATCGATCAAATTGAAGAATGGAATAGCCGTCCCATGACAGAGTTCGAATATCATGTAACTGAGTATGACAAAATGACAGCACTTGCACAAAGATTGTTAGAACTAGAACAACAAAAAGGAACTTTATTATCATGAAAAAACTTACTACCCTCTGTCTTATTACCTGCGCACTCACTATCAGTAACAACTCATTTGCTATGTTAACCAAAACATTTTCAGTAAAACAGATTAAAAAAATAAGATCTTTTCATACGACGAATGCTTGGGACAGGTTAGCTTATAATGAAGCTAAAAATGCTTCTGCAAAAGCTAGCGAAAACAATGAGTTGTTACAAAAAATTATTAATCAAAATCAAAAAAACAATGAATTATTACGCGCTGTTATTCAACAGAATTACCTACTTTCTCACAGAGTGTATAACAACTATGCGCAACGTGATGATAATATTCACTCAAAACTAATTCATTTTCAAGACATGCTCGAAAAAAGATACCATATAAAAATGGGTGAATAATATTACATAACTCACTATTTAGGTGTGTGATAAGGATTATTCAACCGTGACTGATTTTGCTAGATTACGGGGTTTATCAATCGGACATCCACGTTGTTTTGCAATTGCATACACAAAGTATTGCATAAGCCCTACCATTGCCAATGGCCCAAGTAATGCCGGCACACTATTAGAAATAACAAATGATGTCTCGGCAAGTTCACACAACTCATGTTGTCCTTCATATGCAAAAGCAATAATATGTCCGCCACGAGATTTAACTTCATGAGCATTCGAGACAAGCTTTTGATAAATAAGAGGATCGGAATGGGAAAAAATATAAACTGGCATCGTTTCATCAACTAATGCCAAATGACCATGCTTAAGCTCTCCTGCCGGATAGCCTTCGGCAAAAACATAACCAATTTCTTTTAATTTCAACGCAGCTTCAATTGCAAGCGGAAAACTAATATGTCTGCCCAAAAACAATGCTTTATCATACCGCGCATATTGTTGTGCATAAACACGATCAATATCATGCTTATGCCGTTCTAAAGAACTTTCCAACAAGTTTGCCACACGCAACAAATCTTCTTCCGCCTGAAACAGTTCTGCGCGATCAATTAATTTTTTTTCAAGAGCAATGCGATGTGCAAACCAATAATGCGCTGCAATCTGCGTCGAAAAAGCTTTTGTTGAAGCAACCGATACTTCTGGACCTGCATGAGTTAATAAAAAACCACCAGCTTCACGCACCATGGTACTTGTTGCAACATTAGTGAGTGTGATAGTGGATAATCCGCCATGGGCATTAATTAATCGCAATGCTTCAAGCGCATCAGCAGTTTCGCCGGACTGAGAAACGATAATATACAATGTATTTTCTTGCGGAAAGAATGACATATACCGGAATTCAGAAGCTAGATAAACAGAGACAGGAACTTTCGCTACTGCTTCAAAATAAAATTGCGCTATACGCGCTCCATGCCAGGAAGTCCCGCATGCTAATAAACATATCTGTTGTACATTTTTTATTTTTTGAGCAGTAACGCCCAATTGCTCAAACAAAATTGGTTCTAATGCTCGTAATGCCCCAACCGTTTTGGTGATAGCATTTTTCTGCTCATAAATTTCTTTGAGCATAAAATGCTCATGCCCACCTTTATCACTGTTCTCAAAAGACAATGTTATTTTTTCTGCTACCACCGGAATCTCTTTACCTGCAAAATCATATGCTTTAATGCTATCTTTAAAAACAAATGCAAAGGTTTCATCAGGTAAAAAAAAGACTTTATCGGTTTTTCCCGCAAACGCGATAACATCTGATGCTATAAACATTTCTCCGTTCCCCATACCAACACAAAGAGGCGATTTTTTACGAACCGCGATCAGCACATCTGGAGATAACTGCGTCATAATAATAAACGCATACATACCATCCAGTTTTTGCACAAGCTCAGAAATTGTTTTTGGATTAAAACCAGATTGTGCTACATAAGATTCAAAAAGATGACTAACCACTTCTGTATCAGTATCAGATTCAAATATATGACCTGATTGAAGCAATTGACTTTTTAATTCGTCATGATTTTCAATAATACCGTTATGTACAAGAGAAATTGTTTTAGAGCAATCAAAGTGTGGATGAGCGTTACGCTCAGAAAAGTCACCATGCGTTGACCAGCGAGTGTGGCCAATACCTGAAAATCCATCAATCGGATTTTGTTTTAAACGCTCTGTTAACTGAGAAAGTTGACCGGATGCTTTTGAATATAAAAGCTTTTGATTGGTCGGTTCAAGACAGGCAATGCCTGCAGAATCATATCCGCGATATTCTAATCGAGCCAGTCCTTCTAAAATAAATGTACTACAGAGAGATTTTCCAATATAACCCACAACAGTACACATACCACCGTCTCCTTTTTTTGATTGACCGGCTCGAATATATAACTTTGTTGAAAAACGGTTTAACGTTTTACGAATTGGAACTTAGCACGAGCACCTTTTTGACCATATTTTTTACGCTCTTTTTTGCGAGCGTCAACGGTCATCAAGCCATGTTTTTTCAAAATAGGCTTTGCATTAGCATCAAATTCAACAAATGCACGCGCAATACCTAATTTTACCGCATTAGCTTGGGCAACTTTGCCGCCACCACATACATTAGCTTCAACATTAAACTCTGCTCCAATTGGGCACACTTTGAATGGAATTGCCGCTACATCAGCTGCAACTTTAGTGTCAAAATAGTTTACATAGTCGCAACCATTGACGGTAATTTTGCCATTACCACGACGCAACCATATACGCGCCACTGCAGTTTTGCGGCGTCCTACGCCATGAGCAACAGGAGAATTAGAATTAGCAGGCTTTATTATTTCTTTTGCCATATCGCACTATAACCTTCTGGTATGATTTAACAGGAATTTTTCTAAATACAATGATTTTGCTAATTAGTATAAAGCCATAAAGCTTAATTGTCAAAAATAGGCTATTTTTTGATGGCCCGCCATACGAAGCTCCGCAAGGAGCGAAGTATGGAGCCGATGATCGGACTTGAACCGATGACCTACTGATTACGAATCAATTGCTCTACCACTGAGCTACATCGGCTTTTCAAAAATAATCTCACACTGCCGTGTCCGCCGTAGCCTTGGCGAAGGAGGAAGCTAGCATCGGCAACATGCCCTCAATTATCACATAAAAACAAGCAAAAGTAAAAAAACAAGATTGAGGATAATATCAGCCCTGACCAGGTTTTTCTTCAAAATTCTCCTGGCAAGCCAAACAACGCATGGTACCGGGAAAGGAAGCAAGACGTTTTTCAGAAATCGGATTACCACAATCAGCACACAACCCGTATTCTCCACTTTTAATCCGATCCAAAGCTCGCGCTATGTTACGATACTCTTCAACCTCAGCATCCTGAAGTGACATGCGCAATGATTCCATGGTAGCCGTCAACGCCTGATCTCCCGGATCTTGGACCTGACCATCAGAAAACTGCTCTTTGGACATCTCTGTTAATTTTTGCTCAAGTTCTATCTTACGCTTGAGTAAATCAGCTTCAATTTTTTTTAAATTACGCTTATCATCCACTCTTTTTCCTTTTTTGTTGAAAAAATTTTTTCAGCAATTCTGCTGCTTCATTAACCCCAACCCCTTCAATAACTGAAATGGCGTCCTTTTTGTATACCCAAAGATCTTCCTCATTGTCAAGGCGAAAGCCAAACAACGGCGATGCAGCCCCATACACCACACCAGCAAGCCTACTTAACTTAATCAATCCCATACACATGGAGCATGGTTCAAGTGTTACGTACAACCAATGACCATTTAAGCGCCAATCACCAAGACTTTTACCTGCAAGCTCTATCGCTAGACTTTCCGCATGCGCTCGCTGCGTACAATCGCGCTCAACACTGTTATATGCCCGCCCTATAATAACACCTTCAGGGTTTACTACAACCGCACCGATAGGCACTTCATCAATTTCATACGCAAGCTTAGCCTCTTTCAACGCCTCTTGCATAAAAAAAAGATCTTTGCTTTTACCAAAAACAGTTTCCAACATTTTTCAACCCCCTTTTTTAATAATAAACCCATCTCAAATATTTGATAAAAAACAAAAAACAGACCTGTTATAATAATTCATTTTTTTTATCTTTTAAAGTATAATTAAAATATATTATGAAATAACTATCTTCGATTAAAAATTCACCCATTTTTGCAAGTAAGGCCAAAAGAAAGGGTCGGTTAACGTTATGACAAAACTAGTAAAAGAAAAAGAATACGCGGCGCAGTCCATTCGAGTGATGGAAGGCCTTGAAGCGGTCAGAAAAAGACCTGCGATGTACATCGGCTCAACAGGCCCTCAGGGATTGCATCATCTTGTTTATGAAGTTGTTGATAACTCTATTGATGAAGCTCTTGCAGGCTATTGCGATACCGTTAACGTCATACTTTATGATGATGGTTCATGCTCAGTAGAAGATAATGGTCGCGGTATTCCTACCGACATCCATCCCACTGAAAAAGTGTCTGCAGTTGAAGTAGTATTAACAAAACTACACGCGGGTGGAAAGTTCGATAAAGACACCTACCAATTCTCTGGAGGTCTGCATGGCGTGGGTATCTCTGTGGTGAACGCACTTTCAGAGTGGACACGCGTTACGGTATATCAAAAGGGTAATATCTACTTCCAAGAATTCCGCAAAGGAAAACCGGTAGGATCGCTTGAAATTATTGGCCAAACCGAAAAACGCGGAACCCTTGTTCATTTTAAACCAGATGTGGAAATTTTTACTGAAACAACTGTTTTAAGTTTTGAAATATTATCATCACGTCTGCGCGAACTTGCATTCTTAAACAAAAATGTACGCATTAGCATCGCTGATGAACGCACTGGCAAACATCATGAATTCCATTTTGCTGGCGGTATTGTTTCTTTTGTTGAACATGTTAACAAAAACAAATCTCCCCTATTTCCTGAAGTCATTTACTGCGAAAAGAATGATGGTAAATATATTCTTGAAGTGGCTATGCAATATAACGATGGCTATGGCGAACAACTCTTTTCATTTGTTAACAACATTAACACCGTAGAAGGTGGAACACACGTTTCTGGCCTTAAAGGCGCACTCACCAAAGTATGTAATAAAAAAGGACAAGAGTTTGGTGTCGTAAAAGGCACCGATGTTTTCTCCAGTGAAGATGTGCGTGAAGGTCTTGTATGCGTTTTAAGCATCAAAGTACCAGAACCTCAATTTGAAGGCCAAACAAAAACAAAGCTTGGCAATAGTGAAGTAAAAGGTATCGTTGAATCATGGTTGTTTGCATATCTTGATATTTTCTTTGAAGAAAATCCAACCATTGCAAAAAAAATTATTCAAAAAGCTGATATTGCCCGCAGCGCTCGTGAAGCTGCCCGCAAAGCTCGTGATTTAACACGCAGAAAAACAGTTCTTGAAGGAATGATTTTACCAGGTAAATTAGCTGATTGTACTCTTGAAGATCCTGCGCTGACAGAAATTTTTATCGTGGAAGGGGATTCTGCGGGTGGTTCTGCAAAACAAGGCCGCGATCGCAGCAACCAGGCAATCTTGCCACTCAAGGGTAAAATTTTAAACGTTGAAAAAGCACGACTTGATAAAATACTCTCCAACGATGAAATCAAAGCTCTTATTTCTGCAATTGGTAGCGGTATTGGCCAAGATTTTGATTTTAACAAAGCACGTTACCACAAAATCATTCTCATGACTGATGCTGACGTTGACGGTTCACACATTAGAACATTGTTATTAACATTTTTCTTTAGATACATGCGTCCACTTATTGATAATGGCTATCTTTACATAGCACAACCACCATTATACAAAGCTAAAATTGGTAAAAAAGAACAGTATCTTAAAGATGATATGGCATTTATTCAATTCCTTTTTGAATGGGCACAAGAACAAACAGTTCTTACCAGCCAAAATAAAGAAGTTGACGCTGCAACACTCGCAAGCCTTCTTACTGACATTAAAGAATATGATGCAAAACTTACTACCATAAGTAATGATTTTAAAATTTCCCCTGATCAATGTAATGCGCTCATTGCAGCATTGCGTAAACATCCATGGGAAAAAGAACAAGGCATTGAACAGCTCCTTGCAAATCTTAAGACGTTCTTCCCTGGCTATGATGTAGCCTTTGAAACATCTGCTGAAGTTGCTAAAATTGCATCAGAAGAAGAAAGCGAAGAGATAAAAACAGCAGAAAATACACCCCTCTATTCTCGTATTTTATTTAAAATGATGAGCAAACATTGGGATATTCCTGTTACCTTCTTTGCAGCTTCGGAAGTAAAGAAAATCGTTCAAATTCTTAACAAACTTTCCCTTGTACAAGACAATCATTGGATATTAACCATTACAGGTAAAGAACGCGCAATTGATGGAATCGGTGCAACAAAATTTCTTGATGCAATCAAAGCAATCAGTAAACCGTTCATGAATATTCAGCGCTATAAAGGTCTTGGTGAAATGAACCCTGATCAACTATGGGAAACTGCAATGGATAACAAAACACGTTCATTGCTCAAAGTTACCATCGAAGACACTCTGGAAGCTGACAAATGGTTCTCGACACTCATGGGTGAGGATGTAAAAGGTAGAAAAGAATATATCGAAGATTTTGGTAAATTTGCCAAAAATTTGGATGTATAATCCGAACATTTTTGAAACACTCAGGATGAACGAAAAAAAAAAATATAAATCCCGCTCGCCCTGAGTGTTTACAAAGTGCAACGTAGTAGAATGTATCGAAGGGTTAAACAGCGAAAAACAAAATAAATAATTATCATGACAATCCATACTCAAATTCAACAGTTTATCCTAAAACATCATCTCGTCAAGATAATCATAAAATAGTTGTTGGGCTCTCCGGAGGGCCCGACTCAGTTTTTTTAGTACACTTTCTTGCATCACTCCAAAAAGAATATAACCTTTCTCTTATCGCTGCACATCTTAATCACGAATGGCGCGTAGAAGCAGATCAGGAACAGCAAGATTGTGCAGACCTTGCTCACAAACTTGGTATTCCTTTTGTTACAAAAAAAAGATCAGAACTCACTGCTGTGTTTAAACACAATGGCTCACAAGAAGAATATGGCAGAAGATTACGCCGCCATTTTTTTGAACAAATCTTACGTGAATACAATGCCGATAGTGTTGCCCTTGCACATCACGCACAGGATCAAGAAGAAACATTTTTTATTCGCCTTATTCGCGGATCAAGTCTGACAGGCTTAACGAGCATAAAACCAAAAAATGGTCCTTATATTAGACCATTACTTGAAACACCTAAAGCTGAAATTCTTGCTTGGTTGCACACCAATAATATTCCTTATGCTCTTGATAAAACTAATGAATCACCCGATTATTTACGCAATCGCATTCGCCTCAACGTTCTGCCAGCACTGCGCATCTGCGATGAACGGTTTGAAGCAAATTTTTTAACAACACTTAATCGTCTCAAAACAACGGAAGATTTTTTAGAACGTCTCACGCAAAAGGCATTTGAAAAAATTACTACCAAACACATAGCAAAAAACAATATAGCTCATTCTGAATCATCTTCTCTCTGCGCTCGTCCTGAACTTGTTGAAGGATATCCTCGAGCGCTCAAAGAAACCCTTCAACAGGTTCAGGGCGAGCGCGAAGGAATACGAAAATCAGAAAAACTTAATGGTTTATACTGTATTATAAACATCCCTGATTTTCTAAAACTTGATCCTGCTTTACACCATCGCATACTCCTGCACTGGCTCATTACTGAAAACGTGCAGTTCCCCACAACACAAGCTTTTTTGATGAAATTATGCGCTTTTTAAGCACTCCAAACGGCGGGCACCATTCTATTCATGAACAATGGTCGCTCATCAAAAAACAAAACTTTGCATTTCTCATGAAAAAGTAGATCTTATTTTATTTTTACCGTTAAGTGGCGTAGAATGGAATCAAAAAAAAGGAATCCATGAACTCCACTCATCGCGCAAAAATAGGTATCATCATCGCATTCCTTTTATCGTTATTATTCCACATAAGCAGCGTCCTCTATGTTTTATGGCAAAGAAACAGTGATTCTCGCGAACAATCATCTCAAGAAAAAGAAGAAGCTCTCATAAAAGAGATTAAAAAAAGAGAAGAATGGGTAGAGACAAAAGCACGTGCAAGTAACTTTGGTGCGCCAGTAATGTTTCAGGATGAACCTTCCCAGCAAGCAGAGCCTATCCCAAGCCCTATCCAAGAAGAAACAACAACCCCAAAAGAAAAAACTGTAGAAGAAAAAGTTCCTGAAAAAAGTAATTCCTAGAAAAAAAGTGTAGCTCTTCAAGGGCTTGTAAAAAAAACACCAATCAAACAACCAAAAAAATCACTCACCTCCAACAGAAAAATGGTAACTGCTTTAAAACCACCACTATCACTTGCGCAATTAACGCAGGGCTTTCTCAACCATGTGAGAGATGAAGGCAAGCATGCAATACACATGTTGGGCAAAAAAAATGGAACTCCAAGCGACGAACAAATTAAACATGAGCGATACCTGGAAAAATTGGGCTGGTGCCTGCAAAACTCATTCAACATCCACAATAATCGCTTTCCACACTCAGCAACAGATGAGACTACTGTTCATATATTACTTTCTCTCAACAAAGATGGCACCATGAAACTGTGTAATGTGGTAAAAACATCGGGCAATATCCAGCTTGATCAATTTACACTCTTTGTTTTTAATGATGCGAGCTCATCATTCCCTCCTGTGCCACAATACCTACCATATGATCCATTTACCGTTACCTACATCGTTATGATTAATCAAAGAGAGCAAAATGCTTTTCGAATGTATCGGCAATAAACAAACACTTCACCATTCCACGACGAGTATGCTAGGTTATGGTAAAAGTATAATTCAGGAGAATCTATGAAGCGTCGTATACAATGCGTCCTCTCAATTACTCTCAGCGCCCTATCAATACAAGTCTGTAATGCAGAAGAATTTAACATTATTTTAAAACCAAAATGGTCTAATTTAGATGCAGATTGCAGCAAATGCGCTGAATTTGGCGGAAAATGGATTTTGGTTGGAAGCATCACCTTTAAAAAAAGATGCAAGGATCCTATTTGCATAGAAACAATCAATCTTCATTGGAATGGTGAACCAATCGACAACCTCATAGCCTCTCTCTACAAAAAAAATCTCGATAAAGACAATTTTCTACCTATTGAAGAAAATCTCGTATGTGACGGCCTCTGGAATAAAAACAAACAGACACTCATATTGAATTTTGATGAAAAAGAAAACCTTGCATTAACCACCGTATTCTATCTTGTTTTGACCGTACCAGAATCAATTGAACCAATCTTAAAAAAAGGGTCTTTTTACCTCGAAGAACAATGTTTACCAAAACCATTTAAACCATGCGCCCAGAACGAAAAACTATCGCTTGCCATTAATAGCGCCGTCCCCCAAGACCCCCAAACACCCAAAATCCATTAAATATCACCACTAACCCCTTACACAAAAAAACAGCCTTTTACCCCTTAGCATAAAGGCAATTTTATGCTATAATAAGGAGGTAAAATGTCAATTTAGCCATACAATGTGGCTTCAACTATATGGATTACCATGAAATATTATAAAATTCTCGGCGTTGATTCACTTGCAACATTTGACGAGATTAAAGCAGCATACCGCGCACTGGCAATGAAATACCATCCAGATCGCAACCCTGGTGATAAGGCAGCTGAGGAAAAATTCAAACAAATTCAAACCGCCTATGAAGCACTTGAAGAAAGAAACCTACTTTTCACTCCTAAAATAGACGGTTTACGCTCCAAAGCAAAAAAAGCAGATGAGTCCACAGAGAGCTAATAAAGCCACATGACTCCAAAGAGGCCACTATGAATAAAACAGATTTTTATAAAGTTTTAGGCGTTGAGCGATCAGCAACAACCGATGAGATTAAAACAGCTTATCGTAAACTGGCAATGAAATATCATCCAGATCGCAATCCTGACAATAAAACCGCTGAAGATAAATTCAAAGAAGCTACTGAAGCATATGAAGTCCTCGGCGATACCCAAAAACGGGATCAATATGATCAATTTGGTCATGCTGGGATGAATAACGGTATGGGTGGTGGACAACATAGCCATGCAAACAACATGAATATGGATGATATCTTTGAAAATTTTGGCGATATCTTTGGTTCCATGTTTGGCGGTGGTAGCGCTAAAAATCGTCGTAAAAAAGGACCTCAGCCACAAGCTGGCATATCTTTAACAAAAGAGATTGAAATAACACTTAAAGAAGCATTCCTTGGCACTAAAAAAGAAATTGCTTATCATCACTTCTTTTGTTGTGAGGCATGCAGTGGAACAGGTGCCCGCACAGGAACAAGCGCTCAAACATGTACCACCTGTAACGGTTCTGGTGAAATGCACTTTAAACAGGGCTTTTTTATGTATGCGCAAGCATGCACCAGCTGTTCAGGAAAAGGATTCATTATCCCTGCGCCATGTTCTTCATGTAATGGCCAATCACGCGTTCAACGCTATGACAAATTCACCGTCAATATACCTCGCGGTATTTTTGACAATGCAGAACTCCGCGTCAGTGAAAAAGCTGATGCTGGACTCTATGGCGGTCCTGCTGGCGATCTTTTCTTGCATATTCGCGTCAAAGAAGATAAAACATTCAAGCGTGACCAAGACGATCTTATTTGCCATGTAATGCTTACATACCCACAACTTACCCTTGGTTGCCAGGTTGATATTGAAAGCATTGATGAGACAAAACATGCAATAAAAATTCCAAAAGGCTGTCCTGTTGGAGAAAAAATTGTTATTGCTGATGAAGGTTTTTATAAACTACGTGGCAAAACCCGTGGAAACCTGATTATCATCACCCAATGCTTTATTCCTCACAAAATATCTGCTGAGGCAAAAAAGAAACTGCAAGAGTACTCCAGTATCGTTGGCACACAAACAAGCGATGGCGAAGGCTTTATTACCAGCTTTCTTTAAAAAATTCTTGGGTTAATGAGATTTTTTATTATGTCTTACAGGCGCCTGCACTCAACAAGTGCGGGCGTTTTTTCATGTGAACAACCTCAGGTTAAATAAAACTGTTGATTTTCAATTTGAAAATTTAACAAACTGTAAAAGTGGCTATAATTAACCTTTTTTAACCCAGGGGTTTCCAGGATGGAGAAAAATAAGACATTATCTTAAAAAACAGCGAGCTAATGAAGCTGATAGCTTTATTTGCAATCATTTTTGCAATAAACATGTTTGCTATGAATGCACCAGAAAAAGCCGCCGCATTGAGCATCATGAAGCAATCTCCACTGGCGTCGAGCGGCGGCAAACGACAGGAAAACCTGTGTCCAAACAACAAATATTTTATCTATGAAACAAATACAAAGAATGGTATCTGTATTAACAAAGAGATAGCCAAAACCTGCAAATACATTAAAAATATGATCGACGATCTTGGCGGCGATGAACCAACAGAAATTTCTATTCCCTGTTCTATCGATACCATAAAATTGGCTTTTCATGTTTTAAATAAAAAAATTAAAATTAACATCAATAAACTTTCACTCGACCAAGTTATTAATATTGCTAATCTTTTTAATTTTTTAGAAGTTCCAACAGATGAATTAAGCATCGTTTTAATTAAAATCAGCGAACGTATAAAAAAAAACAGTAACACTCTATATAACACCTTAAAAGAGTTACATCCTGATTTACAAAGATCTTTAATGACTCAACCCGCTATTGATTATTTAAAAGATTGTATTGTTAGACAGTATACAAACATTACAAGAGAATCACTCAGCAACCACCTCTCCGATATTCGTTCCGTAGCATTCGGTCACGATAGCACCAAATTTATTTCAGGCAGTTTAGGTTTATCAAATAATCTTACACTATGGGATATAAGTAATCTCTATCACATTACTCTCGATCACTCAATGGCCCTCAACAAGACATTATTTCCGTAGCATGTAATCACAAAGGCACACAATTTGCTTCCGGTTCTGCAGAAAATCAAAATAATCTTGTCCTCTGGGATATAACTGATCTCAATAATATAAAACATCGCGTATTAAATGGTCATCCAGCGGATGTTAACTCAATAGCATTTAGCCTTGATGGCACAAAAATCGCCTCTTGCTGCAAAGGAGATCAAAATAATCTGATTCTCTGGGATATAAGTGATCCAAACAATATCACCCATAAACGCTCATTGGTCATCAAGACACTGTTTATTCAGTAGCATTTAACTCTGACAGCACAAATCTTGTTTCTGGTGGTAGGGGAGACCAAAATAATCTTATTTTATGGGATATAAGCGATCCGAACAATATCACCTCGCAAGCGCTCGTTGGTCATCAAGACACTGTTTATTCAGTAGCATTTAATCCCGATAGCGCCACCATTGCTTCCGGACATGATGACGATAAAAACAATCTTGTTCTTTGGGATATACGCAATCCAAACAATATTACCCATCAAACACTCATTGGCCATCCAAAATCTGTTCAAACTATAGCCTTTAGCTCTGATGGAAGAAGAATGTTATCTGGCTGCTGTGGCGATAAAAACAATCTCATTTTATGGCACATAAACAATCCTAACAACATTACGTATCAATCACTCACAAGCCCCCATAGTGGCGTTTTATCAGTGGCGTTCAGTCCTAACGGTAAAAAAATGATTTCAGGAGGTCATGGTACAACAGATCAACTCTTTTTGTGGACGCTTTTAACAGACCAGCAAGAACTACTGCTGAATAACCTAGAAAATTATAAGATTGATCCTATAAGATTAATTTATCAACTCTGTTTACAAGCAGGGCAAGGCAAAACAATAACATTCAAACAAGACAGCGAAGAACAAAAGGTATTTGCAACATTACCACAAGAGATGCAGGATTTATTGAATGATCTCTTAATGTCTCACAATTCTTTTTGGTTTTACAAATTATGGGATGCTCTCATAGAAAGAGGAATGTAGAAAATAAAGAGCGATATATTTTAGATACCAATACCACGCTTTTTTAAACTTTTACGAGAAATAGATTGGGTATGGTTACGTTCCATACCCATTTTTTGTAAAAAGTGATAAAAAAATTCACGATCAGGACCTTTAACAACTGCCTGTTCATGGGCTTCTGCCAATGCTACAGGATACCCGCCACCTTTAATGCATTGATCAATAACTATTTGTGCAATAAAATCTACCATTTTTTCATCCTGCGCAATCCATGATGGTATTTCCACTCGACCAATTTCATTACCGGTATGAAGATAAAAAAAGAACGGCCTAAGATGGCCGGGATAATAAGCACTAATGCTACTATGATTACTAAAAACAATAGACCGCGTGTAAGGCTCCAAAACGCTGTACATTATTCCACTATCAATCACCGCATCTACTGATTCATAAAGCTCTTTTTTTTCAACATCAAAATCACACAAATACAAACGAACCAAACTCATCAACTCTTTACTTTTTGGCATACTAATATACCAGCATATAACCGTTTTTTCATGATAAAGCTCATCTAAGAGTGCAAGATACGCATTTAAAAACTGATCTCTGACACCACTATCCTTGGATGATAAGTGCCAAAAAATTAATGACCCATCAAAAAGCAATAAAGATGGCATACTCTCACCATATTCACTTTTTATTTTTTTACTTAAATCAAGACCGGCTCGCAGCTCAAGCTCCTGACGTTTACAATTAACACCATCAGTGGTAAAAGGCTGCTGATTTTCATCAACCCCTGCAAAAACTGTTGGCTCTGAAAATAACTGAACACGTCTATTTTCACTATTATACGGCAAAACAACAGATCCGGTGTTAATGAGGCAACATGATAAAACATTATGCCTATCAGGGTAAATTTGCGATCCATCAACAGAAAGTACTACATGAGGATACATCACTTTTTGAACGGGAATAATATCAGCAAGATTATCATCCCACAGCGGCACAGGCCATGGCGCATTGCTGACCTGACGAACTCTATATACAAATGTTGAATCATCAATAATAGACTGCCAAATATCTTGGGCAAGATGATAGGAAGGAGTTGTATCAATAAAGAGCTTATCCGCAACGTTGGCAAGCTCTACAAGTAACTTTAACCGGTCTAACATAGCAACAACTACTCTATTTTATTGCGTTTTTATAGTCACGTATCCCATTTTGTAAAGCTATTAGTGATAAAAGGCCACATAACAACCTGACTGGCCCCAACTGCATCCCCAGCATAGCAGCAAGATCATCCTTATCAAGAGTAAGAATATCGTCGAGAGGCTTATTTTTAACAAATTCAGATAGCAATGATGCAGCTGCTTGGCTAATCACGCACCCCTTACCTTTAAAAAGAACGTCACGCAAGTTATTATCTGTAATAAAGCCCGTAAAAAGAACTTCATCTCCACAGGAACTGTTGCGTTGTTCTGAATAGAAATCGCAATGATCAATAACCCCATTGTTACGTGGGTTACGATAATGATCCATCAATATTTCTTGATAAAAATTAAGCATACACCGTTCCATAACCTAAAAAACCTATATTTTTAGTATATCACACCTGAAAAAAAGAATTAAGAACGCAAAGAAAGAGCCCTTCTGTCGAACGAATCATTCTAAAAACATAAATATATTGCTGTTTGTATTCTTAGAATGATAAAATGAGGGTAGATACTCATAAAGGACATGTGAAAAAATGTTTTTATATAAAAGGAGAAATCTCATGAAGAAAATATATCTTAGTCTTTTAACGGCCATTACAATAAGCGGCCTTGCTACATCGCAAGCAAAAGCAGACATTTACTTACATAATAACTATGGCGCTATTATAGAGTACGCTAACTTTCAATCAAGCACAGCCTATGCAAAAGACCCCTATGCAGCGGCGATGGTGAATACAAAATCACTCGGACTCGGACATGGAAACAGGGTAAGACTAAATGTTGCTGCTTCTGCGCGAGAGATGATGCAACAAATTCCCACTGGAGCACCGGCATGGTATCTCTTCATTCGCAAAGTTAATGGTAACTTCGCCGATATCACCGGCAGATTAATACAAGCTATGGAAGAACAAAAATATCATTCAGGGAACAACGCAATAATATACATTGAACCTACAGCGTATTCTGATATGCCATTTGGTCGTTGGACCACTAGAATTGAATGGGAAAAATCAGGAAATGTACCTATGACAGAAAGTACGGTAGGTAAATAGTTTTAATTATAAAAAAAGGAGAAATCATCATGAAGAAAATGTATCTCAGTCTTTTAACGGCAATTGCAATAAGTGGCCTTGTTACATCGCAAGCAAAAGCTGACGTTTACAAAGGTGACGTTTACCCTGTTTTAAAAAATAACTATAGCGCAGATGTAGAGTATATCGAACGAGGAAGAGGATGCAGAAAATTATACCAAACAGATGTCTTATCGTGTAAAGACACTTGCCAATGGAAAAGAAGTCAGACTGACAAGTTTCTTCTTTCTTGATGAGCTTTCCATTCGAACAATCGGTGGTAGATTTCACGATGTTTCCTCGATACGGACACAAATTAACAATGAAAAGAACCAACATGCAAATCGAAACGCCAGTAATTACCATTAATAGAAGCTTAAATCCTTATTATGCTTTATATTGGAGCCTAACTCTCTCTTGGGAACGACAACTAAATATAAACATTACAAAATAACACACTCTTTAGACGCCTGATTGCTTTATAGAATCGGGCGTCTTTATTTTCAAATATGTTATTTTTGATATTTTCCCCCAATAATGCTATACTGAAAATGTATCGTTTCAATAGCCTAAAAGGGAAATGTATGAAAATTCGCCAATATACCTTTCAACTACTTATCATCTTAGCCTGCTGCTGCTCCATAGCACCCTCTTTTGGCAAGGTTTCTAAAAACTTTATTTTTGACTTTGGCGGCGTACTTATTGAAACTAACAAACGCGTATCATTCCAACACCTTGGCATGCTCAATCTTGCTACTTATGCCGCTCGGCACCGATTAAATCCGTTTACTCTTGACCATCATATCAAAACAGCCCTTTTTGCAACGCTGAACGCCATAGCGCGAGAACATAACCTTGATGCAACACTTACATCATATCACCCTGCTTATGATGAAACAGGATCCCCATTACCCCTGCTGATGTGTGCATGGCTCCAAGGAACCATGAACTGCGCAGAAATTAGATCTTTGATAGATACCACGATTACCACTCACCCAGAATGGTTTAAATGCCGTGCAGAACAACGCATTGTTGAAAATGTCTTACTGATGATTTTTACACCAGAACACTTTATAAACTCTCGCAAAATATCAGCGGCAGGAATTGCGTTTATCAAGAAATGCAAACAAGAAGGCCACAAAATATACGGTCTTTCTAACTGGGATCCAGAATCATTTGCATTATTAAAAGGAAAATACCCTCATTTGTTTGATCTTTTTGATGGCATCATTATCTCCGGACACGTCAATGCAAACAAACCTCACGCAAGCATTTATCACGCGCTTTTGGAGCGCTATCAATTAGAACCACAACAATGCTGGTTTATTGACGATCAAGAAGAGAATGTAGTGGCCGCGCAAAAATTAGGAATTAATGCCGTCATACACAGATCATGCTTTAAAAAACTCATCCAACAAATTAGATTAGCTTATTCTAAATCAGTTACTCGACGGGAAAATTTTAAGAATAGTGGCATCATTGCCACCAAAACCAACACTACCAACAATGCTATAATTGATGGTGAAAATATGTCACTAACAGATTCCACCATATATAGCTGTCTGCCTGCGAATGCATAAATAAAAAGAATAGGCAATGAACCGACAAATGTTGTCCAAATAAATGTAATGGTAGAAACGTTTGCCAAGGCCGCTAAAACGTTAATAATAAAATAAGGGATAACTCCCATCAGCTGCATTGTTAATAAATAACTAGCCGCACCATGCGATGCTATCTTTTCATTAAACCGTTCCAACTTTTGCGCATATTTCCCTCTAATCACATTGCCCAACACATATTTAATCAATAAAAATGAAATTGTAGTACCAACGGTTGCACTGATACTTGCATAAATACCTGCTGGCAAAAAACCAAATAAAAAACCACCGATCATGGTTAACGGTGGCACTCCTGGCATACCAAGAGAGATAATTGCAGCATATATTGCCATAAATATGACAACCGCCTGCAAATAATTACGCTTTACAGCTTCTTCCAAATAAACTCTATTATCTTGCAATGATGCTAATGAAAAATATTCATGCAGCCCCATATACCATGCAATTGCCACGATAACTGCCACAACAGAAGTTGCTAATAACGCTTTTTTCATTCCACTATTCATACCACCTCCCTAATACTAAACTACTCAGATATATATGATTATACCTGATAATAGAAAATTGTTGCAGTATAATTAAGAATTATTCCCTAATTCAGATGCTTTCTAATCTGCATCTCAGCAAATGAATACGGTTCAACGGGATAGTTAATAACTCTGTTACCGTTACTACATCGTTGCGTAAAAGACAACACCTCATCGACACTTGTTTGCAAATTATCAATTTTCTCATCGGTATTTTTATGATCTTGAATTATTAAATTACCAAATAAATCAATTTTATTATTTTGAACAACTATCAAATCATTAGCGATTTTCTGCCCTGCTTTGAGATTGTTTATCTCTTGCGTTAAAGCTTCCAATTCCTCTCTACGCTTTTTCTCTTTTTCAGCTCTTATTTGCTTTTTAGCGGCAGCCTGTAAGGCTCTTTTTTCTACTTTTTTTATATCTATTTCAAAAAATTTTCGCTCTATACAAGTCTCAGTTTTATTTGGCAACGAAGAGATTTCTTCTTTCAATCCTACAACATTTTCTCTAACCCTATTTACTTCAGTAATAATTGTTGCGCATGCTCTTCGTTATTGGCACCAATTCTTCTTTATGTTGCACCGCTTGATCAGACAACTCTTTATTTATTTCTTTCAGCATCTTCAAGTAGTTTCTGTGTATTAGTTTCCGCTTGCAGAGAAAGACGATCAAGCTTTTTATCCATATTTTCTAGCTGCTGTTTTATACTACGAATCATACCCCCAATAAAACTAACACCTCCAAGAGCACCACCAGTTATCGGAAATCCCACCGCATACCCAACAACCAAACTTCCGCCTGCTCCAACCATATATATTTTATTGTTGTATATATAATGTTCCATAGAACCAAATAAAAACTGAGCCGCTTTTTTTAATGGTATTACCGCAATTTTAAGTGGCCCTGCAATATACACCGGAAAGTATTCATCAATATAAGAATCGGCATCTATACTATTTTTAATTGAATCAACTATCTGATCTTTATTTTTATACACAATAAACATCAAAAACCCCACAATTATAACTTTTATCACCGTCATTTGATCAGGAAAAGAAATAAGCCTTTTTACTCCCAAACCCCATTCACCACCAAAACTTGCTTGTGAACCGGGAATAGGATAGTGCATTTGGTTATATTCACTTGCTACTATCATCACGGGATTTAAGCACAACAATATCATAACAAAAGAGCGAATAGAGCTCAGCATATATGCCATAAAAAATTCCTCAACTCTGTCATTTTATAAATTTCTATCTGCATGATTACATAATACAATACTTTAGTGTACAAGATACTTATTAATAGGCAAATTTCTCAACAATAACTTGCATACAAAAAAAGTAATGTTTTACTATGTTAACAAGAATGAGATTATATAACAGGGAGAAGACTATGAAATTGTATCGCTCTATCGGCATTTCATTCCTACTTATGTGCATCTGCGCAATGGCAAGGGCTCCAAAAAAAATAATTGCTCCTGATAACGCTCAAAAACAGATCATTATCTTTGATCTTACCAATGTATTAATCAAAGAAAACCAAATAGGATTTGCAAAAAAAATAGGGTATGGAACGCTTGCAAGCTATACCATAACCCATTGGAAAAGTCCTGGGTATCGTTGTTTGGATATGCTGCATGAAATGAGTAATCATGAAACACAAAAACCTCACATTACTATCACGCTCAACAAAAGAATAATGCCACGATGCCTTGTTGAACTCCAAGAAGGTAAAAAAACATGCGCGCAAGCAAAAGATGAAATTACTCAAGGCATTAAACTGCTCGATGCTCAAAATTTTTTCAGTAGTAGCAAGGAAAAATCCCTGATGACAAACATCATGGATCTTATACTTGATCCAGAAACCGCAGCCTCTATCATTGAACCAGCAAAACCTACCGTACAACTGATACAAAAATTAAAAGCTGCAGGGCATGAAGTTTATCTTTGTGGTAATGCACCAAAAGAATTATACGCGACCGCAAAAATAAAATTATTTCATATAATAGAACATTTTGATGGTGTTGTTATTTCATCAGAAGCAAAAGCAGTAAAACCAGACATTGCTATTTTTAATCATTTAACCAGTACATATAATCTTAATCCTGCCAACTGCATCGTCATCGAAGATCTTGAAGAATCTGCCGCCACGGCAAGAACGTTGGGCATGCAAGCAATAGTGTTTGATAAAATATCACATGTGACGAATAAGTTAAAAAAGTGTGGGGTAATAATTTAACGGTCCAGCAATTCCTTAACCGCCGCAATAATAAAATCAACTTCTTCAAGGGTATTATAAAAATAAAAACTCACCCGCACGGAAGCATCATAGCCAAGTTTCTTGGCAAACGGCTGTGCGCAGTGGTGCCCCGCGCGAACAGAAATGCCACGAGAATCTAAAAATGCTGCCACGTCATGGCTGTGATAACCATCAACCAAGAAACTCACTACATGCCCTTTTTCTTTGAGTTCTGATAGGGGACCTAAAACCCTGATGCCCTTTATGGGCAAAAGTCCATCAATCAACCGTGCACACAATTGCGCTTCATACACAACAAGATCATCAAAATTAACCTGTGCCTGCAGATAATCAATTGCTGCACCTAAACCAATTGCTTGTGCTATCGGTGGTGTACCAGCTTCAAATTTTTGCGGAGCGGGCGCCCATGTAGCATGAGTACAATCAACATCTTCCACCATGCCGCCACCAACCTCATAGGGAGACACCGCATCATGCAACTCTTTTTTAATATAGAGCACACCAATTCCGGTCGGCCCCAATAATTTGTGCCCTGAAAAAACTAAAAAATCGCACTCCATTTCATGGACATTAATTTTTTGATGTGGCGCAGACTGAGCAGCATCAATAAGCACTCGCGCACCAACAGCATGTGCACGTACAATAATTGTGGCAACATCAACATGTGTACCAATCGCGTTAGAAACATGAATAACAGAAACCATCTTTGTTTTGTTGGTAATAATGGAATCAAGATGAGAAAGATCAACTGTTCCATCAGGAAAAATGGGGATAAATTTGAGCACTGCACCCTTTTTTTGCGCAAGGCGTTGCCATGGTAATAAATTTGAATGGTGCTCAAGTTCTGTCATGACAATTTCATCACCAGCTTTAATAGTATCTTCGCCCCACGTTGTTGCTACAAAATTAATACCTGATGTGCAGCCACGTGTAAAAACAATTTCTTCAGGGAATGCACCAATAAAGTGAGCTACTTTTTTCCGTGCATTTTCATATTCTGCCGTTGCCTGTTCTGCAAAAAGATGAATGCCGCGGTAAATATTAGCATTTGTTGTTGTGTAAAATTGCACAACAGCATCAATGACTGATTGAGGCTTGTGCGATGTGGAAGCATTATCACATGCAATCAAAGGGTACCCATTAACTTTTTGTTTTAAAATGGGAAAATCTGCGCGTAATTTTTTAAAATTCATAATAAACTCCTCATTTTTTCATTCAACCCTTCATTCACAAATAAATCGGCAAAGAAAGCATTCAACAAAAGTTGCTGCGCTGTTTTCTCATCAATACCTCGTGACGCTGCATAAAACAACTGTTCATCATCAAATCTGCCAGTCGCACTACCATGAAAACAATGTACATCATGCGTCAGCACTTCCAAACTCGGCACCGATACCGCGCGAGCATTGTTACTCAACAACATATTCTTATTTTCCTGTGAGGCATAAGCCCCATGAGCATCTTTCTCTACACGAATGGTTCCATGATACTGCGCATGGGCACTGTCACGCAACACTCCTTTCATAACCAACGTGCTGCGCGTATGGGCAACAACATGATGCTGCGTAGTCACAATCTGCACTTTATGTGCTGCATCAAGAACATATGCACCCATAATACGAGCCTCAGCTCCCTCACCACGCAATACACAATCAATAGTTACATTAACAGCAGTATTGGCAATAAGGATATCCGCAACAAGAACAGCATTGCGCTCCAGATAAAAACAAATATGCATATCATACAAAGCACTTGTTTTATCAATCAAAAAACGGTAACTTTTGTGCTGATTTTCACCAACAATATATTCATGCACTATGCTATCCAATTGAATCTTCCATTTCCATCGCAATGAGGCGATTAATTTCTACCGCATATTCCATCGGCAACAGCTGCACAAATGCATCAATAAATCCATTCACAATTAGTGCGCGTGCTGATTGCTCACTCAAACCACGCGATTGCAAATAAAACAGTTGCGCATCACTTACTTTACTGACCGATGCTTCATGCCCAATATCAACATGATCTTCACGAATATCAATTGTTGGATACGTATCAGTGCGGGATATATCATCAAAAATAAGCGCATCACATTGTACTTTTGATTGCACATGATGAGCGCCTTTAATAACTTTAAGTAGTCCGCGATAACTTGATCGCCCACCATCTTTACTTATTGATTTAGCAATAATGTTTGATGTGGTGTGCGGCGCACAATGAATAATTTTGCCACCAGAATCTTGATGCTGATCTTTGCCAGCCACCGCAAGTGAAATAATTGATCCTTTTGCGCCCTGCTCGGCAAGCACAATACACGGATACTTCATGGTCACTTTACTGCCAAAATTACCATCAACCCATTCAACGCGCGCATCTTTATAAGCAATTGCCCGCTTGGTCACCAAGTTATACACATTATTCGACCAATTTTGAATGGTGGTATACCTGATATGCGCACCAGGCAATGCAACAAGCTCAACAACAGCACTGTGCAAGGAATTTTTTTTATAAATAGGCGCACTACAGCCTTCAACATATTCTACAAAACTACCCGGCTCAGCAATAATGAGCGTCCGCTCAAACTGACCCATTTGTGATGAATCAATACGAAAATATGCCTGTAACGGCATATCAATACGCACGCCTGCTGGAACATAAACAAAACTTCCCCCACTCCACACGGCAGAATTAAGGGCTGCAAACTTATTATCATGCGCAGGGATAACAGTGGAAAAATATTTTTTAACAATATCTGCATGATCGCGCAATGCGGTACTCATATCAGTAAAAATAACACCCTGCTCTGACCACCGCTTTTTTAAATTTTTATAAATAACTTCTGAATCAAACTGCGCACCAACACCGGCCAAAAACTTCTGCTCTGCCTGCGGAATGCCCAATTTTTCAAACGTTTTTTTTATTTTGTCCGGAACGTCTGCCCATTCAGTATGCTGATCTTCAATCGGCTTGACGTAATAATAGATATCTTCAGGATCAAGATCAGTTAAATCTGCACCCCACGATGGCATCGGTTTACTTTCAAAAATTTCAAGAGCTTTTAGACGAAATTCAAGCATCCACTGCGGTTCATTCTTGCGCGCAGAAAGCTCAGTAACAATTTTTCTATTTAAGCCTTTTGCGGCCCTAAAAACATGCTTAGGGATTGATGCTTTTAAACCCATCATACCCCTTTTCTTCTAAATCCCGCGCAACATTGGCATCACCAGAACTAACTATGCGTCCATCACATAAAACATGCACATAATCGGGAATAATATAATTTAAAATTCTTTGGTAATGCGTAATCAATACAATGCTCATGTCAGGATTTTCTTTACGTGCAAGCTCAATGCCTGCCGCAACAACTTTAAGAGAATCAATATCAAGACCAGAATCAATTTCATCTAAGATCGCCACTTTTGGCTGCAATACCAATAATTGCAACAATTCGAGACGCTTTTTTTCACCACCAGAAAAACCTTCATTGAGGCCTCTGGCAATAAAAGATGGATCAATTGATAACTGCTCACAGCGAGCAATAAGAAGTTTCTGAAAATCAGCAACTGCAATGTGTTTTCCTGTAATTCCTATATAAGCTTCTTTCAAAAAAGATACAACAGAAACCCCGGGAATCTCGCATGGATGCTGAAAAGATAAAAATAAGCCATTTTTTGCACGATCATGCACGGGCATAGTGGTTATATCAACACCATTCAAAAACACCGCTCCTGCAGTGATCTGATATTGTGGATGCCCCATCAACGCATACGCTAAACTACTTTTACCTGATCCATTCGGCCCCATAATGGCATGAATAGCTTGTGCACTAATATTCAAACTAATATCATAAAGTACTGGTTTATCTATGACTGAGACAGAAATGTTGTTGATTTGCAAAAATTCATTGTTTTTCATACCATAAGTATACTAAAAACTGATGTATATTAAAAGGTACGTCCTACAAGGAGACCATCATGATGATATTCACAAAAAAATTTCTGCCCTTATACGCTTTATCTTTTCTCGCATACTCTGCAACAAATGCCATGGAACAGCCAAAAGAATATCCACAGATACAATTAAAAGATCACGAAGATATAGCAGTCATCACGTACTATGCGATGATTACTGAAGGCGGAATAGAATGGGCTCCAACATTAACTTCCCCTATAAAATACACTACCCACTCAGTTCACACTCAACTCAATTTACCCACAACCATTAAAGATCCGGTGATGACATTTAAAATAGTAGAAAACTTAAACAGCGATCCCTTAATCATTAAATTTAAAAAAGCCATACCATTAAAACATACATTCAATCTTAATGATGGCTCTTTACTTACTACCGTTAAAAAAACCGGAGCGCAATTGTATCCCAATAATCCGCTACTGAAAAACAAACAATTTTTAGTTAAAATAGTATGCGCCAAAAACCCAAAGCTTGAAAAGAATAGCTTTGCGCAACAAAAATACATTGCTAAAGAAAGCTTTTACAAAGAACCAAGCACTTGGGTAGATGAAAAAGATAGCATACAAGAACTGATTGATGCTGAAATAATAAAAAAAAACAGAACAGAACAAACAAATTTCCGAACCATTAATGGAGTCTGGGAACAAGGTAGAAAGTATGATGTGTTCGAACATGGCCCCAAAGGCATTGCAAATGACAAAGCTCTCAAGCAATCAATCATTGAGGAAAAAATTTCCCAAAATACATCTTGCTTTAAAGCACTCAGACAAAGAGAATTGACCGGATCTTTCAAAAAATAGCTATGCAATAATTCGTGCTCAACAGAGCTCAAAAGATAACCCCTTCTATATAATTCTTATAGTATAAAACAGTGGCTTTTTGACTTATACTAAAACCATTGTTATCATTAACAAATAAATACAATTATGATCTTATTATATTTTTTAGGGGACTCTTTTATGACTATATTCAAAAAAATAGCGATCCATGCGATCATCTTACCATTTTTTATGGCAAACCTTACAACTAACGCCATGCAAATGGTTCCTTGCCCTACCATCCAAACAAAAGTATATTTTCATCCAACAAAGGCTGCTTTTTATGCAACAGATGAAAACATCAAATATCTTAATAAAAAAGGCATTGCCACTCCTACAAATCCGATACTCAGAGAAGTGTTAAAAGCTGAAGTTACTGAAGCTGATGGTACCATCACTGACTGGAAACAAAATCCTACAAAAGCTATAAAAAATTACGAAGAAGCCCAAATAAAACAACAAAATCTCTCTTTTAATCAAGCGCTTCCAAAAAATCTAGCTCTACAAAACAAAACATTTCCACGCTTTCTTCCTCTTGAATCAAGTTTTAACTGCACAAATGGCTCCAAGATCAACCGTACCATTGAAGATTTTCCTACTCAAATAACATTTGAGAGCACAAACAATTTCTCTAAAGAACAAGATCAATGCTCTCTACAATTCTTCAAAAACCCCGATGTGGCTTCATGTCAACACGATCTGCATAAACATGTGGATACTGGCCTGCTAACCAAAAAAATAACTCCGGTAAATCTCATCTTTACCAATCCCTTCACAGGTCAAGAAGACATTGTTGTCGCAGAAAAAATTAAATATTCGCATGGAAAAAATGGTATTCAAAACAATACAAAGTGTATAATCCGTATGATTGAAGAACAAACATTCGCTCACCCAAATGTGCACAATGGTCTCTTCAAACGACAAATCGATGGTAAATAAAATCAATGGTAAATAAAAAAAGGATTTTTTATGACTATATTCACAAGAAACGCTCTGTATAGTTTTATTCTATTCTTTTTAGTAGCTAACCTTACAACCATTGCCATGGAACAACCAGAGCCTCAATTACAAAATCCAAGAGAAAAGGATGGAGTAGTCCATTTTGATTGCACAATAAGAATTACTGAAAAAACATCATGTCCCATACTCTACGCCATACAAAAATATCATAATAATAACTGTAACCTACCTTCAAAGCCTCATGACCCCCTCGTCTTTTGCGACGTCATAGAACCACAAATAAACCAGATATGCTTTCTACCAATTCCCGCAAAGCTGCTACACGACCTCTCCGACAATTCTAAACTACAACTATATCTAAAATGGGGGACTATCCATTTTAACAATAAATCATTGAAGAACAAACCGTTATTCATCACTGCAACACTCACAAAAAACCCCTATCTTGAAGGCAGCAGTTCTGCCGAACAATTGAACAATGCATTAGGTAATTTTTTTACAAATCCATCAGTTGTAGACCCCGACAAAACAGAAGAACTTGAAAAAGCTGGCATAGTAAACGCAAAAACAAAACTTGTACCCACTATGCGCTCTACAGACCACGGGCCAATTTACTTAGCTAAAAAACAAAAAACTTTTTCCCATGGACCCAATGGCTGCTCCAACAAAAATGTTTTTATACAATCAGTTATTAATGAAAAAATATCTACAAATAAGAATAGAGTTTTGGCGCTGCGAGATCGAGAAATGAACGGTCGTTTTAAAAAAAGCTACTAGATTATAATGCGTGCATATTCATCAAGAGAGATAATCCCCTCTTTAACTTTATGCGCACCATCACTTGCCAACGTCTTCATGCCATCAGCAACTGCTTGATTATAAATCTCATCAAACTGCGGATTCTGGATAATTAATGATCTCAGCTCAGGTGAAATTTCAAGCAACTCAAATATGCCTACGCGACCTTTATAGCCAAGTTGATCACAAGAATCACACCCCTGCGCCTCATAAACTTTATCACCACTGATGCCACAAGATTTTAAAAGACGTTTTTCTTGCGGTGTTGCTGTACGTATTTGACGACAATCACCACATAATTTGCGTACTAATCGCTGCGCGAGAATACCAGAAAGCGCCGCGTTAATTAAAAATGGCTCAATTCCCATATCCATCAACCGCATAATAGCACTTGGCGCATCCGTTGTATGCAACGTACTCAGCACAAGATGCCCGGTCAATGCAGCTTCAATGGCAATACGTGCCGTAATTTTATCTCTAATTTCACCAACCATAATAATATCAGGATCTTGACGCACGAGTGATCGCATCCCTTTTTCAAAGGTAAAACCAACGGGAAGATTAATTTGCGCCTGCGTTATACCATCTAATGAATACTCAACAGGGTCCTCAAGCGTAACAATATTTTTTTCTGGACTATGCAAAAAAGAAAGCGCTGCATAAAGCGTTGTTGTTTTTCCTGATCCGGTTGGACCTGTTACCAAAAAAAAGCCACTCTGCCGTTGCATTAATCGTTTAAATGCTTCCAACATAGTGGGCTCAACACCAAGACTATCAAGATTAATTGTTTGTAGGGCGCGATCCAAGATACGGACCACCATTTTTTCCCCATACAAAGAGGGAAATGTAGAAACACGGACATCAACTTCATTACCCGCATGCATAACGTGGAACTTACCATCCTGGGGAAGCCGACGCTCTGCGCTATCCATGTGGCCTAAAATTTTTAAGCGCGCAATAATTGAAGCACTCAAGGAAACTGGAAATGATTGTTGATCAACCAAAACACCGTCAATACGGAAGCGAACGCGTAACGCATCGCACGTTGGCTCTAAATGAATATCTGACGCTCGACGTTCAATTGCATCATTAAGCAACGCATCAACACGCGACACAACCGATTGCTCATCAATCACCTCATGTACTTTATTACTCAAAAGAGTCCTCCTCGTCTTCAGGTTGGTACAGGAGCTCTTCTCCTTGCTCATCCTCAAGGTGCTCAAATTCACTCCTCAACAAATGTTCTTCACGAATATCTTCATTTGGATCATCTTCAGTATCAGCTTTATCGTAAAACTCTTTTACTGCATCACAAATATCACGGCCAATACCAACATGAAAACGGATATCATAGGATACATTTTCACCAATTTCAAACAAAAGATCGGGATTATCGGGCTTTGCCGCAATCACAATCATCATATTTTCATCAACCTGCAACGGAACAATCTCATTGTTTAACAACATGCTTTTAGGAAACATGCGCAAAAGATGCGTTTCAAAAAAATAACCAACCACATCAAATGACGGCACTTGATAATATTCAGATAACGCTTCAAGAAGGGATTCTTGATCCAAAATACCTTCACTGAGCAAAAAATCCTCAATTTGATCAATATCAGATTCATGATATGCGGCAAGCAACTTTACCGCATCTTCTGCTGTGATCAATTTTAAATCAACCAAAACACGTAAAAATTTAACTTCAAAAGTATCATTCATGCCTACCGCCCTTCTTTTTTAGCCAACTTTAAGTCCAATTAAAAAACCAACCACAAGGCTTGCACTGCCTGCAACATTAGCCTTCATCCATTCAAACAACATCATGCCGTATTTACTATCCCCTGCTACAGCCGCATCTTGCAGCCCAAGCATATTATGCACCTTTGGCATATTAATGGAAACGGACATATAATCAAATTGTTGTAGTACAACGATACCAACGATAAAAAGGGCCATTGCGATAAAATATTCACTATATTTTTTCAGCAAAAACCCTGTAATAAAGCCTATCGCCCCATAAAGACCAATGTCAACCAGCATGTTTTTATCCATACCAAGCTTATTGGCAATCACTTCTGGCTGCATTGCATTCTTCAACGATTCAATAACACCCGCGTTTGTAACTTGTCCTTCATTAACCATGAAAACCTCCCTTTTTTTACTTTTTCCTCTACTTCTGGTTTAAGTATATCGAAATAATAACGGCAGAATCAAGAAAAAAAGGTTAAATAACAAAAAAGAAGCGTCCGGAGACGCTTCTTCTTAGAATTCTACCTGTAAACTTAAGCTTATTTGATCATAGCTTTAAGTGCTTTACCTGGTTTGAACTTTGGAACCTTCTTCGCAGCAATGGTCATTTTTGCGCGCGTTACTGGGTTAATCCCAATACGGCTTTTTCTTTTCATTACTGAGAAAGTGCCAAAACCTGTGAGAACTACTGATTTGCCTTGCTTTAACGCACCGCTCACCGTAGAAAGAAAAGCCTCAAGCATTTCTTTACAAACTGCTTTTGACTGTTTAGTTGTTTTAGCCATTGATTCGATTAACTTTGCCTTGTTCATAATAAACATCCTTTACTTATTGACCTACGGCAAAGCAAACAAAAATAAAAACGATTACCTAATCTGTATGCTAGCCATAGGAATATATGTTGTCAAGTATTTTCTGCTGATCTTTTTCTACTTCATTTTTTTATTACAGGTCATGAATAGTAGCTTGTTAGTAAATGTACTGCCCTACTGCGCTAAAACTTCGAAGGGCATTCTTCGCTCTTTTGCTAACAATTTTTATTTTTTGGCAACCCCATCCTTTAAAAAGATGGCTCTACTTCGCTTTAACAAGCTACGAAGAGCAAGCCTGCCAGACGACTGTGTCCTCCGAAGCTTTATGCGAAGGAGGAAGCCTTGGCGTAGTCTGGTGCCGAGAGCCGGACTCGAACCGGCACGAGCGTTAAGCTCGAGGGATTTTAAGTCCCTTGCGTCTACCTATTCCGCCATCCCGGCACACCAATTTTTAACCCCATTCTTCATTTCATTCCGCATGGGGACCCCACTAAAGAGGATAGAACTTTGGAGGCGGCACCCGGATTTGAACCGGGGATCAAGGTTTTGCAGACCCGTGCCTTACCACTTGGCTATGCCGCCACACATAATTCAAATTATCTACCTTTAAAAAGTAAACATTCTCAATGTAGCAGAAAATAGCTATTCTGCAAGCTTTTTACCACCAATCAATGCTTCTGGCTGAATAAACAACAAAAAAATTCCCCGGCATCTCTTTTTTTATAGTTTTTTTCCATCGACCAAACTAAAGTCTTAATATTATAGATGAGAATGCTCAAACCAAGTGTTGGACCAAAATAATGTTAAAACGTGACATCTATTATCTCCTATGATAAATTCAATATGAAATCATACTTACCGAAAGTTATTATTTCATAAAATTGTAATACTGCCAAGTTGAATTCTTTGGATGAACAAAAGACAAAAAAAAGGGGGAAGTTGCGTTCTGCAAGCTGTTTTTAAAAAATCTAACCGCTATAGCCTTGAGGATGAATAATGCAAAAACTTTATCTTACAAAATGCGTACTGATCGGATTATCAACCACTTTAATCTTTGTATCCGGAATGGATGGCAAGAGAGCCGCGGTAAAACAAGAAAAAGAAATCAATCGTTTTATCAACACAATTGCCAAAAACAACTACGCGCAAGCAGAAGCTATGCAACAGAAAAACAACATACAGTGGTACGTCTCAGTAACATCTGAACAGAATACAAAAAAGGCTCGACGTAAATTTTCAAGTAAAAACGCGTAACTCACTATAGTTGCTCGCTTCATGTATTCATCCAGCGCTCGCCCTGAACCTGTTGAAGGGTTTCTTGGAGCGCTCAAAGATATCCTTCAACAAGTTCAGGACGAGCGCAAGAAAAAATATAAATCGGGCAAGGCTAATGTTTTCTGCTATATAGTTATCTAATTCATTATTTGGAAAAACCTGCTCCAACGGACACGTGACCAGAAATTAATAGGATGCTTGATAAGATCAACTATCCACCATGATTCATCACTATCAATTGACCAAATACGGAAAATAATTCTGCCATGAATTTCTTTCTCTTTAATAGGGCCAAAGAAACGGCAATCATGACTACCTAACCGGTTATCCCCCATACCCCAATATTCATCTGCGCCAAGCTTAACATAGAACAGATCAGACCGAGTCCAATTACTATGCGTTTCATCAGGCGATGTTTTACCATTTTTTGGCATGAGCGGCGTTCCAGGAATAAGCAACTCAGGATTACGTTGTTCATCACGAATAATACGATTTTCAATAATATCGTAAAATGGTTGCTTATTATACGGCTTACTTGGATCGTAAGAGCGCCACGTTGTTTCATAGCGTAAGCGCTGTTCTATATAATTATCTACCGCTGCCTGATCAACTTTATATCCACGAGCCATCTTTTGTATATCTTTTTCTACCTGTGCTCTTAAATCATCAATATCTTGTTTAAGAATATGAATTAATGGAAATGCATTAATATACGGCTCATTTAATTTTTCACCATTGCGATACACAACTGGCTTACCATCTTCTATAGCTCCACGAATGACATCACCCGGAACACCAATCACGCGTTTTGTCCAATTTGATGGCCCCCAAACATAATGCTGAAAAAGATTCATTGCTGGATTGGCTGAATATTTAAATTCAGGATCATTAAATGAAATAATTTCACCCCACCGTGGTTTTCTAAAATTATAAGAAAATTTATCCGCAAAAAACCGTTCACCAACTAACATAGTTGTTTCCATTGATCCGGTCGGCACCTGGTATAACCCAAATCCAAAGGTACGCACAATAAAAACAACTAACAATAAAAATGAAAACTCCGTAATGCTTGAAAGTAAACCTTGCTCTTTTGGTTTGTGTTCTTTAGCCATAATTATTCCTTTATATAATATTTTTTTCTTCCGGTCATCCTGAGTGTCCTACGAAGCCTTGGCGTAGTAGGATGTATCGAAGGATTATGTGGTGTGGGGTAAACAATGCATTGGGTTCACCCGCTTGCCCCACTCGTATACTTCAAAATGCAAATGCGAGCCATCTTTACCTTTTTTTCTAATAAATCCTGTTTCTCCCACCGTACCGACAATTGCACCTTGTTTAATTTTTTGTCCCGCACAAACACGTATTGCATGCAAATGAGCATAGCGTGTTTTTATTTTATCAGTATGCTGAACAACCACTGTATTGCCATACCCTGTCTGAAAGCAAGCTTCAGTCACCGTACCACCTCGCGCTACCTTAACAATGGTACCTTTTACCGCTGCCATATCAATGCCGTGATGAAATCCCCACGTACCATCAATACGTTTGCGCGGACCAAACAATGAACTCAACCAAAATTTATCTGCATCAATTGGCCACATAAATCCATAATCTTTAATAGGACGATGCATTGCCGTAATTTTTGTTTCTTTCTTACCACGCTCCTGCGTAGATTTAACAAAAGAAGAAGCAACTGGTTTACGTACGTTCTGTTTTTTTTGTTGTGGGATCACAACTGGTTTCTCGGTATAATCAGACCAACGATCAACATCAATTGCCGTCATCAGTGTATTAAGATCCTGCGATTCTATATAATCTAATGTTGATTGCTTAAGATAATCAGGATGCCTATTAATCACCACAAAAGAATCATCGACATACTCATCATCATCATCAGGATCATCACTTGCCTCTGCTGCCATTATCTCTTCTACCCCAATTTCTACTCCTCCATCGCCCAATCTACAATGACATTCGTTCCAATTGGGGTGCCCATCAAAATTCTGCGATGCGCTCCATCATCACCATTAACTTTCTTATTCAGCAGATCAACATACAAAGCATACTGCTGCTTAAGCGCCAGCATTTCTTGTGCTTGAGTACAAAAAAATCGGTATTCAGCAAAAAGAAGTACCATGAGAATCATCATGATACTTACACAAAAACCAAACAGTACTGAATACACAACAGGAAAACGTTTACTCACCATATGCTGCTATACGTTATGAGTTATAATTATATAATTTGAACAACATCTGCTTCAACCCAGCCAATCATACCAGCATATCGAACTTTATACCACCCTTCTCTTGCTTCTTTTACTGCTACACCATGAGCATAAACAAGCGGACAAAGCGGACAAAGCCCCTTATCTGGACCAACAAAAAGCTGTGCTTCTTTTTTTACTATAAGCCCATTCTGAGAGCCCTGCTTGCTGTAATGCACCATTATCACAGAACCAAAAATTGCCATAAAAAGAGATAAGCAACCCACCGTGGTTTTTTGTATTTTTGTCTGCTGTTTTTTACGTACTAAAAAAATAAACATGTACCAACACAACAGAAAAAAAAGCTGTAAAAAAAAGAGCGTTGCATAGGGCAAAGCATTGTGTATAAAGGTTACTATTGCATACTTAAAAGAGTTATTATCCTGCTTGCCAACTATATCAGCAACACGCTTTTTGTTATGGGAAATTACTTTGTACTCCTGCGGCGTTGCACCAACTTCAGCACGCGACCAATACACAAGCGCTTGAGCATAATCACCTTTATGAAATGCGCAATTACCCATATTATATACAACAGCACGTCCTTTTTTACTCATCGCATCATATGAACGGAATGCACCATCATAATCTTTTTGTTCATACTGCTTGTTGCCACGCAAAAAAAGTTCTTCATCACTGCCGGCAAAATTTGACGCCGCAGTCAATGCACACATAAAAAACAGTACTATATACTTTTTTCTAAACGATCCAACCATTGCTTTGCCATCCTACATAATTCATCACTATTTTTATTATCTGACTGCGCATAGGCAGCATGTGTAATCTGCTCAAAAAAATCATGCCATTCAGTTGACATTTCTTGCGACACTTTACCTAAATTCTGAAATAGCTGCATAAAAATCGCGTATAAATTTTTATCATTACCAGATTTTATAGCAAGCTCTATTTGTTTGCGCGCCTGTTTAAAGGCACGTCGACGTGTAAATCGCGAACTGCTTGCCAACCTCATAAACTTATCTGATACCAATGGATATCCCACATAAAGGCACGGCATTAAAAACAGAAATTGGAATAACCACCATGGCAATGCCTGACGTTCTGGAAGTGGGTACCACTGCCCAACCGTGTTAATATCAGCAATTTTTTCTTCTGCTGCAACAGTTGTTGATGTGGGTTCAACAAATTCAAGAGGGGCAACTATATTTTTTTTTGCGCTCATAACCCCTGGCATAATTGATACTGCAAGCGGTGATGTACGCAATGTTACATACGCATTTTTTTCCGTATCAAAATAAGTAAACAGTTGCTCTGGAATTTCGCAATGACCGGATTCCATTCCCTGCACAATAAATTCGAATCTTTTTTTTGGAAATTCATCGCTATGTTTTGGCTGAATTATTACGTTATTCGAATCATAATATTTTAAAGATTTAGGCATATTCAATGTTGGAACTGCTATAGCCTGCAAATTACCAACACCTTCAACTTCAATAACCATTACCATTCCTTCCCCTTCCTTTGCCATGCCAGGCTTTATTTCAGCAGAAAAACGCTCAAAAACACCAACAGCATGAACCGGACGATCATAATGAGGAATCGGGGCCACTTTAATAGTCACCGCATTTGAGTACACACGTTTACGTTCACCGCGACTATTTAATAACGCAAAAAAACCACCAAAAAGGTGATTGTCTTTTGTAGGAATCTCATAATCAGCACTATGAGCAGGAATAAGAAACTCCCCTGGCTTTGTTGGATACATATCCCATCGCCATTGAGCATAATAATATTCTGAACCATCAATTTCCGCAGTGCCTTTTTCTAATTCGCTCATCTCTTTTTTATCAAAGGCTGCTAATTCTGGCATGCTTATAGTAAGTGCTGTTGCTGATGGATCTTGATAATAAAAACGGATCATACAGCCTATTTTTTGCCCAACAACAACAGATTCAGAGTCAACCATTACCCGTAAAAATGCTTTTGCTTCTGTTGCCTGACTCTGCTTATTACCATGCGTTGCAACAACAATATCCTTCACAACATCAATCCGAACTTCATTAGAAATCATTTCTTGCTGCTGATGATGCACTACTGCTGGACCAATAACATATGATCCAATCACATCAATACGCACCTGATATGAAAAGCGGGCCGTCGCTCTTCCATTAACACTGCTCATATATGAACCAGATTGTCGCGCAGCAAACCTATCTAACCCTTTAATTGTTGGCATTTGCACTGATCCATACACATCATCAATACTAACTTCAAGCGTAAATGGTTGCCCTACAACAACCTGGTTGCTGGTACCATTTTCAGTTGCTATTTTCATTGAAATACGAGCATCTAAACAAATAACTGCAAAACTTAAAAAGATTATAAAAATTTTACCAACAATTTTGCCCATTTTTTCCACCTTGTTGATGCTGACGAACTTTTGCTTCCATTAACTGTTTATTAATTGCCTTGTCTTTCTGTTCCTGATTATTCAAAACCTGCAACAACCATGGATCATTAAGAGCAATTTCACTTTTCTTATCATCACCATCTGCTTGCCCATCTTGACCAGCTGCAGATGATGCATTACTCTTATTATCAGTTATATTCTGTTTCTCAGGAGTTTTATTGTGTTCATTACCTTGTTGATTTTTGGGCTTGCTTTGCTGATCCTTCGCTTTTTTATCAAGCTCTTGATTACCATTCCGCTTCTTATTATCCTCGGAATTTTTTTGCTGCTGCTCTTTATTCCCATGCTCTTTTCTTTGTGCATCTTTATTACCCTGCTCAGCACTATCTCCCTGCTCACCTTGGGACTTCTTATCTGAGCCCTCATTCTGTTTATCTTTTTGATCGCCTGATTGCTCATCTTTTTGATCACCATTCTGATTTTGCTGTTGTTGATCATCACCATTCTGCTTGTCTTTGTCTTGTTTATCATCTTTCTTTTGATCATCTTTCTGATCGTTTTCTTTTTGCTGTTGTTGTTCTTGCTCTAACATCTGTGCAACACGATCACGATTATGACGCGCATGCTCATTATCCGGTTCTAGAGCAAGTGCCTTATCATACTGCTCAAGAGCGCATGGTAAATTCTTATCATCAACACATGCGTTGCCCGCATTAAAATGTGCACGGAACTGTAAATTTTTATCATGATGTGCCAATTCCGCTGCACGAACAAAATAAGCAGCTGCCTGACTAAAACTACCAAGAGTATATGCCGCAACTCCTGCATCATACACAACATCAGCATTATCCGGCTTATTGGTCACAATGCTGTTGAGCTTTGCATGCGCATCTTGCCAATTACCTTTTTGTGCTGCATATATGGCAGAATCATAAGAGAATGAGTAGAGTGAGCTTGATACGCTCATCACAAAAAAACAAAAAAAATAATGTGTTAATCTCATAATAACCACTCAAGGGCAAAACAGATAAAACTTACCAATAAAAAATAATGATATTGATCTTCATACCGAGCATGTTTACGCTCAGCAAGGAACTCTTTATCAAATGCGTTTACCAAGCGCATAAACAATCCAATATCCTCATCATTATACGTTGCACGAATGTAACTACCACCGGCATCTTGCGAAAGTGTGCGCAAGATTCCCTCATTTAATCGTGAAATAACAACGCCACCTTGCGTATCTTTTTGATGCCCAATAAGTTTACCATGAGGATCAAACAAAGGAACTGGTGCTCCTTCTGGCGTACCAATACCAATGGTAAAAATAGAAAGACCTGCATCAGTAGCCTCTTGTTTACTATCATGCAAGTTATGCGAAAAATCTTCACCATCGGTGAATAACACAAGCAATTTGCTTTTACGATCTGGTAGTGCTGCAAACGATGTTAACGCCTGTTGAACAGCTTGAGCAAGTGCAGTGGTTCCCGAAGAAATAAGCTCAGCATCAACAGCGTCAAGATACAAATAAAACGCCGAATAATCAGATGTTAAAGGACATTGCACAAACGCAGAACCAGAAAAAAGAATGAGTCCAATGCGCTCACAAGAAAGTTTTTTTACTAATTTTTTAATTTTTTCTTTTGCAAATGTTAAGCGATTAGGCTCACAATCAGTTGCTAGCATACTGCGAGAAATATCAAGCGCAATATATAAATCACGCCCTTCCTGCATAATAGTTTCTTCTGATTTATCCCACTGCGGTCTCAATAATGAGATGCATAAAAACAAACATCCAATAACCATCAAAAAAGATTTTAATACCTGCTTTGTTGGTGAAACATTACGCAAAAACTCACGATGACTGCCAACCAATGCACTCTGTGCCGCACGCTGCTTTTTATAGCGCACCATTAAAAGCAATAACACAATCCCCACAAAAAACATGTACCATATATTGCCTGGTGAGCCCCAGTGGATACCGCTTATATTTGTTATCATAATGAAAACCATACGTATGTTGAAAGTAATAATTCAGACAAAACAACCGCCATAATCATGCCGACAATAGGAATGAGTAGATCATAATAAAGACTAAACATCGGAACTTCATGATCTGTTTTTTCTAATGCATCGATGGTGTCATAAATACGCCGCATATCTGCTGCACTGCGTGCAAGAAAATAGTGACCACCTGTTTGATTTGCAATTTGCGTCAACAGCTCTTTATTAACTTTTGGCCGTATCATCATGCCATATAATGGATGTCTAAAAATCTGTTCTTGCTCACTACCAATGCCAACAGTATATATTTTAATACCTAATTTTTTAGCTACATCAATTCCAACCGATGGATCCATATCCCCTTCACTTGGTTCACCATCAGTCAACACAATCATCACCTTGGTTTTTGCTTGAGAATGCTTAAGACGATTTGCAGCTGTGACAATACCAGTGACAAGCATAGTTCCATCAGAGTCTATAACACCAAGCTGTAACTCTTCAACCACTTTTTGGAGCAACTCTTTATCAAATGTAATAGGACAGCGCGATACGGTATCCTTACCAAACAAAACAAGACCAAGAGCATCATTAGTACGTTTTTCAATAAAATGTATTGCTTCTGCCTTGGCAACTTCAAACCGTGAGCGGTCATCATCATCATAATCTCTAAATTGCATACTGCCAGACACATCAAGCACTACAACAATATCAATACCTTGGACAGGAATCTGAGAACGCGAATCAACAATTTGAGGCTTTGCAATGATAATCGCAAGAAGAATGAGCGTCAGTAAACGCAAAAAATAAAAAACTTTTTTATGAATATGAGAAAAGTTAGAACTGTTTTTCTTAAGCGCAAGCCCTAAAGAATAACGATACACAACCGTTTTGCGCAAGAATTTACGTGCAAACATAATGACAATAATCACTGCAATTAAAACAACACTATACAATGGATATGTGCAACGCATAAAAAAATGATTGATCACTTATTCTGCTCCATCTGTTCAACAAACCATTGTTGCACTCGAATTTTAAATGATTCATCCGTATCATGTTGTTCATACATAAATGGCTTACCCACAATAACGGTGATTGGATACAACTGCACCCAAAACGTTTCTGGCGGATATGCCTTATCAATACCAATAATACAAACAGGCACCACTGGACGTCCTGTTTTTTTTGCAATTACCGCAAATCCACCAAAGAAATCATGAATTTTACCATCCGTATACCGTGCACCTTCTGGAAATATCACAAGATTGCGATGATGATTATTAACAATATTTAATATTTTGCGCAACGATAACATTGATTCTCGCGGGGAAGAAACATCAACCAGAACAGATATAAGTGGCACAATCCATCTGATAAAAAAAGAATCCATTAATTCCGATTTTGCCAGCCAGACATGAGGAACTCCTTTTGAAAGCACCCCAATAAGAGGAATATCCAAAGTTGATTGATGATTGGCTGCAAAAATTACCGCCTTATCCTTGGGAATGTTTTCCATCCCTTTATAGGTAATGGGCAACATTGATCCTTTTAATATTGCAACATAAAACCAATGAATAGGATAAAAAAGTATTGGATACCTATAACGATAACGCTCCGGGATACAAATGAAAATAATAATTGGAATAAGAAAAATAATCGTAACCACTATTAACAAAAATCGTGAGAAAAGATTGCGTACTACCATTCCAATATTCATAAAAATCCCTTATTGCGACTGTTTAAAATAAAGATCAAACTGATCATGAAGTTTTTTAATATAAATATTGGCATACGTACATACACCAATCGGTATCAAAAATGCTCCTATTATAGCTTGCGTTAATGGTGTAATAACAAACATATAATTAACAATAAATACAAGAACGCTACAACAAAAATTCATAACAAATATGAGAGGAAAATTATAGAGCATCATTTTCAACCCATTCCACATAGAAAGAAGAAAATTTTTAAATCCTCCTTCTGAATCGGCAAAGAAGAGAATGAAAAACACATACCATGGCGAATATGAAGATACCAAAAAGAGCGGCACCAACAACAACATCAAAAGAAGCCAATATAAAATGATTTTTTTAAATTGGGTACGAAAATAAGTACAATCTTTTTGCAAAATAGAAGGACGAGTAATAAAACAAGTTCCTAAAAATAATATTCCATATAAAAAATAAACAATGCATAACAATACAATGTATTGAATTGAACCGTTAGGCATAATAAACAAACATAACAGTGGCAGCGCTAACAACAACCACCAAAAATACTTAAAATATAATGTGTATGCTTCTAGAATTGATTTGATTGTTACCATCACAAAAAGCTGTAAATTCTTTGGCTTGAGTAATGTCAATGAATCTACCCATGATTGAACTAATGTCATAATTCACCCTTAATTTATTTTTTTATGTATCTACCGTATAAAAAATTAACTCTTTCGACAAGTTTGGAAAGTAAATTAAAGATTTAAAATAACGGCTCAGCTTCTATATTATGCTCAAGCGCATATAAACAATGCTCAATATCTTCCGGCATAATATCGCCTTCTTCTTCCAGCTCTTCTAATATCTGAATAACACCGGCAACACAATCAGCATCTTCATCCTTGCAGGTATATAAATCTGAAAACCATACAAAGTGAACCCAATCAAAAAGATCCACCTGCGATATAATTTCTTGTTTAAAGCGCTTGAGAAGATGAATCAGATGCTTGCGTTCAATAATAACAGGATTTTCAAGCAATTCAGTTTCATCATCGTAGCGCAACTGCGGCATATCGTCTTTATTCATTTTCAAGTCTCTGACTTTTTCTAACATTTCACGATAATTAATAGACATTGTCCTTTACCCCCATTAACTTAAAGATACTTCTTAGTATCTATTTTACACAAAGTCCAATTATTAACAATGCATGCCCTACGCGCTCGTTTAACCCCATCTTCAGTTCCTTTCGACGGGGACCCCGATTGGAACGAAGTGGAAATTGGGGAATAAAGGATATCCCCGAGCGCTGGAAAGAACCTCAGAAATGAAAATTCTTTCTTATACGGGGTCCCCGGATTGGAGCTTTAGCGAAATCTGGGGTATAATTATTTGACTTTTTGAAAATACATCTTCTATTATAGATAGAGAGAGGCAAAAAAAATAGAACTACGAGGTACTATGATACAACATAATAATTATTGGCTAACCCTAAAAAGATACTCATGAAAAAGTTAATCATCGTTGAGTCCCCGGCAAAAATTAAAACCATTTCAAAATTTTTAGATAAAGATTTTGTCATCATGGCAACCATGGGGCATATTAAAGATCTTCCTTCTAAAAAAATTGGTGTTTCTATGGATCCAAAAGGTATCCACATTGAATACGTTACCTTAGAAGGTAAAGAAAGCACCATTGCCAGTATTTGTAAGCAGGCATCTACCTGCGATACTATCTACATAGCACCCGATCCCGATCGTGAAGGGGAAATTATTGGGTGGCATATTGCACAAGAAATTGCAAAAGTAGCCAAAAAAGGCACTAAAACATACCGCATCGCGTTTAATGAAATTACTGAACCTGCCATACAAGCAGCTATCAGCCATCCGGGTGAAATTAATATGAGGTTGGTTGAAGCACAGCAAGCACGCAGAGTTCTGGATAGGTGGGTGGGCTATGAAGTTTCCCCTATTTTATGGAAAAAAATAGCAAAAGGACTTTCTGCAGGGCGCGTACAATCTGTTGCATTGCGCATGATTTGCGATCGTGAAAACTCAATCCGCAGCTTTGTGCCAGAAGAATATTGGACAATTACCGGTAACTTTGCGCACAATAAAGCAATGATCGCTGCACCTCTCACCAACATTGGTAAAGAGAAAGCGGAAATAAAAGATGAAAAAACAGCTAAAAAAGTTGTTGAAGCATTAAAGAATGAAGATTACGCGATTGATTCAATCACCGATAAAGTCCGCACCAGAAATCCACTACCTCCTTTTATGACAAGCACCTTGCAACAAGCCGCATACAACATGCTTGGATTTTCTGTCAAAAAAACAATGCAATTAGCGCAGCATTTGTATGAAGGTATTGCGTTAAAAGATCCAAGCACACCCGTTGCACTCATCACCTACATGCGTACGGATTCCCTGCGTATTTCTGACACTGCATTACAACAAGTGCGGTCATATATTACTAAGCATTATCCCGCAGGTTATTTACCAACAAAAGCTAACTTGTTTGAAAAAAAGACAAAAACAAAAACGCAAGATGCCCATGAAGCAATCAGGCCAATTGATATCAGTCTTGCTCCTGAAAAAATAAGACAATATCTTCCCGCTGATGAAGCAAAATTATATGACCTTATCTGGAAACGGTTTGTAGCATGCCAGATGAAACCTGCTGAATATGCGCAACGCCAAGTTGTTATCAAGGGTGGTGTGTATACATTTAAAGTAACCGGCTCAACACTTATTTTTGATGGATTTTTACTCGTGTATCACGAGGAAGAAGAAGGTGAAAAAGAGGATAAAATTACCCTACCAGCCGATCTTAAAGAAAAAAACAACCTTGATCTGAAAAAAGTTGATCCTAAACAACACTTTACCCAACCACAACCACGATTCACCGAAGCTTCACTCGTTAAAGAGTTGGAAAAAGAAGGTATTGGGCGACCAAGTACGTATGTAGCAGTACTTAACACCATCCGTGCGCGTGCATACACAACACTTGAAAAGAAAAAGTTTGTACCAACTGAACTTGGCATGCTCGTCACTGACATGCTCGTAAAAAATTTACCTGAAATTATGAATCCCAAGTTCACCGCCATGATGGAGCAAGAGCTCGATAAAATTGCCGAAGGTGATCTTGACCGTGATACGCTACTCAAAACTTTTTACACAACGTTTAAAAAAGATTTAGCTGCATTTGGTGGTGGTAAAGAAGGTAAAAAGGCAGTTGAAGTTGATATGATTTGCCCACAATGCGGAAAACATAAGTTAGCAATCCGCTTTGGCAAAGCTGGTGAATTCTTAGGCTGCACTGGATATCCTGAATGTACATTCACCTCAAATTTTGTACGTGATGAAAAAGGCACCATTGAACTGAAAGAAGCAGAAGCCCCACAATTACTCGACAAAAAATGCCCTCTCTGCGGCAAACCGCTCCGTCAGCTAAAAGGTAAGTACGGTGATTTTATCGCCTGCTCAGGGTATCCTGAATGCAAATACGTTGAACGTAAAACATTACCCTTCCCGTGCCCACAAGATGGTGGCGATATTATTGAACGTGCATGGCGTGGTGGCAAATTCTGGGGATGCTCCAATTATCCAAAATGTAAACTTGCAATCTTTGACCCGATTGAAGAAACTCCCTGCCCACAATGCAAATGGCCGTTCTTGACTAAGAAAACAAATAAAGATGGTGAGACTACACTTATTTGTTTGAACAAAGAATGTAACTATAAATCGTAAATAAAAAATGGATAGATAGTGATTTGAATTGCTATCTATCCTCCTTATAAGGCTTATTCTCCTTTATAGGGCTTACTAAAATTAATCATTGATAACGGTTTAAGAATTGCTTCTTCCGTTGGATTTAGTTTTGCCCCCATACGCTCAAGATTCTCTGTTATTCTCTTGATTCCCAAAACTAAACAATTTCCCCATTTATTCGTATAAGCCATCAAAAGAAAAGTCTTCCAAAGACCCAAAATTGAATCTGGATTTCCTGTGCTTATACTGAGGCCCGACATGATAGTACCTTCATTGATAATATCTTTATATTGCTTCATCCATTCATCATAACTTTGAACCAATTTAGTCATCTCAGATTCATTGGATGATCCTTCACTAAGATCAATTTTTCTTATTTTGTCATAGTATAATCCAAAGCCATGGAACATCTGGCGAACACGAGCACGAGGAATCAATGATTGTATCCAGTTAGGAAGATAGTCCGTAAAATAGGTCGAGCTCCACCATCTTTGCAAATTTCCTTGTGGCACTCCTCCCACATTCATTTGCATTGACATGCAACTAGCAAAGCATACAGCTACCAATAAAACCTGCCCCCTTAGAAACTTCATAAAAACCTCCTTTTAAATAACCACAACACTACTCATCATTTTCTATTATAAATTAATAAGAAGGGCAAAAACAAGAATTAGAATAATCATAAGTAAAAAAAGCTTATTATTGACTAAAAAAGTCTGCAATTTGGAAGCGATCGTTCCAAATTGCAGACTTTTTTTATAATGTTTTGCAATATTTGCGACAAATTATTAAGATGATTCTTTTAGCAAAATACGTATTCTACTATCATCTGTTAACATTACCTACTTGCCATACTTATGAATTTTTTTATACATCGATAGCCACATAGCCGTCTGCATATGCTCTGGAAATGATGCCCACGTAGTATACAATTCATTATAATTACATAGCAACATTCCAGCAACACAATCCAACAATTTCTCAGATGAATCAATTTCTTTATTTGGTTTTTGCAATTGCAGCCACACATGCAACAATCTTTTTAGTAATATTTGCGGCAACGTATAATTATCATAACGAGCCCATATACGTGCAATTTTATCAAGACCTATAATTATTTTTGTTTCTTCATTATTCCATTTTGGAAATGTAGTGTAATGTGGATAACAAGCACCACCGTAATACCATTTTGCTATTACCTTTTTATGTATTCTATCCCATATTCGTATCTTCTGAGCACAAGTCACCGTTACTATCTCATTACCTTCTCTGTTAAAACGCGCAAAACAAATATTTGTAGGATGCTTAAGTTCCATTACTATTTTCCCATTTTTTCTATCCAAAATATAAGCTGTGGGAAAAGCACCATACACTAACAATTCTGTGCCCTGTGTATTAAAATGTGCCGATTTTCCTACAAAATTATGTACAGAGTTCAACAATTCTATTCCACTATCTCTACCCCAAACTTGCAAAACACCATTGTTTGCCATTGTTATAATTTCTGTTTCATTTTCATTAAAATATGCTGAAACAAGACGGCTTTTATTTTGAACTCTCAATAATTCTGTTCCCGTGCTCATGTCTTTTATTCGTACTGCTCCATCGAATGACCGGATCAGCGCTTCTGTTTCGGTTTTATTAAAACAAACAAAATCTCCATAAAAAGTTGCCCTTTCAGGATTACACATTGGCACATTTTTATCCCACTCATAAATTACTACATTCTGTCTTCCCGCGCTCATTACTAACATCTTAGTACCTGCTTGATTAAATTCTGCTGCAGTAATATCAGGAGTTTCTACCCCATTGAATATCTCAGTCCCTGTGTTGCTATCCCATATACACAATTCACCTCCACCAACAGTATGTGCTTTACGTCCAGTTGTTAGCACCTCTGTACCAGCTTTATTAAAACATGCTGACTGAACTATCCCTTGATGTTCCAAATCTTTATCCACATACCACCATTGTTTATCAGAAAAATAGTGCTGCGCTATATTATGAGCAATATCTTTATGTTGAGTAAACCGATCATCAATACCAAAAAAGAAAGCCAAACTTTTACGTTCAGCTTCCATCGCAACAATCACATTACTGATGAGTAACAAAAAAATGATGTTTATATATTTCATGAATTTTACTTGAAAAAATTAAAATTCCAATAATTTATTGTGTTCAAGTTTATTAGTAAGAACGCTAAAAATTGTTTGTAAATTTTGCATCTTATCAAAAATAGTTGAATCATATGCTTGTTGATCGCAAAGAAAATAAAACTTTTGTATTATTGTATGATCAGGTGTTAAACAATTAATTGAGTTAATTGTTTGTTCAAAAATATGAGGAAGCGCAACACTGGGACTTGCTCCGCTATCAATGAATTTTTGCATAATTTCTGGTAAATAAGGATGAAACTTACAACAGACAATTAATCCATCATTAAGTTCATCATTTGTGGAGTTGGCAATAAAGATATCAATAAATCTTTGGTAGCCTCTCCCTACCAAAGCGATGTACCACTCCTTTATTGCTTTGTAGTGCAATAATAGTTTAATTTTTTCAATATTATTACCCGATAGTGCCTTATGTAAAGGAGAACTCTCTTTGCAATACACATTCGGATTTGCCCCTAATTGGAGCAATTTTCCAACAATAGCCGTGCTTCTCTTAGTATTACTTCCAACCCAATAAGACAGAACAGTGCTTTTTTTATATTCATCAAAGTAATTAAGAAAAGCACCTTCATTAAATAATTTCTTAATTTTTTTTGGAGTAACTCTTTTACCAAACAATGCATCGCTGAGTTGGATACATTTTTTTGCCCCAGGACTCTTGAGTGCATGCACAATGCCCAGTTCGGTTAGTTTTTCAGTTGGGTAGTATGTGACTACAATATTTTTAAGCATAGTACGAGTGGTAACAGGATCGTTTCTTTCTTTATCAAGCGCTTTATAAAATTCCCAATTGATGAAACTAATTTTACCGATAATACGTCCTGTTATTCGAGCAACATACCCAACAGAATAATGGGAATAACTGTCATCATTCTCATAATAGTTTTTAATATAATTGTGAACATTTTGAGCAAAATAATTGATCAATATTTTTCTTTTACAATCATTAGGAAAATTTTCAGGCACTGATACATCATCCTTTATTTTTTCCATGCCAACAACAGGAAATGTAAAAATAATGCTACATAATAATAGCATGAATAATTTTTTCATATAATAACCAATTTTAATGTGTTTTTTGCCCCAATTTCCACTTATACGAACACATATATCTTTTTCTACTTACCATACTGCTGAATTTTTTTATGTATCGATAGCCACATAGCCGTCTGCATATGCTCTGGAAATGATGCCCATGTATTGCACAATTCATCTCGGTTGCAACAGAGCAATCCAGCAACACAATCCAACAATTTCTCAGATGAATCAATTTCTTTACTTGGTTTTTTCACCTGCAGCCACACATGCAACAATTTTTTTAGTAATATTTGCGGCAAATTATCCGTGTGATACTTTGCCAAAATTTGTATCTTGCCATCATCCGTTGCAACAACTATTTCCGTTCCCATTTCATTAAACCATGCTGATCTAACACAGGTATCATACACAATGCGTAATAACTCTTTTCCAGTTTTTTTATGCCACAAGCGCATTGTACAATCATTTGATGCCGTTATTATTTCTATACTACATGGATTAAAATGTGCCGTATTCACCGAACCATCATGCACAAGAAAGAACGGCTCTACACAACTCCCATCCACACGAACTTGATTATCACGATGTTTTATTACAAGTCCTATTCCCGTCCCATCATAAGAGGCATGCTGCCACCCCCAGAAATAAAGCTCTTGATTACTTAACTTATGAATACGACTCAAAGAATACAATCTATTATTTGTCCATATTTCTGTATCATAAGAAGAAGATGACACAGCCTTGTTATAATCATCAGCACCGATCCGTTCCAGCTCTATTCCACTTTTTCTATCCCATACACATACAGGATAACACGTTGCATGAGTTGGCCAAGCTACTATTTCTGTACCAAACTTATTAAAATGTACATTATAAAAACTATTTTTTTTCACGTAATGTTGGTCAGTGTAACACTGATGCTCATACTGAATCTCTTTATCCACATACCACCATTGCTTATCAGATAAATGCTGCTGCGCTATATTCTGAGCAATATCTGTATGCTGAGTAAAACGATCAATTTTAAAAGAGGAAGCCAAACTTTTACGTTCAGCTTCCATTCCAACAATCACATTACTGGTGAATAACAAAAAAACGATGTTTATGTATTTCATTTTTTATCTCAACCGCACACCATTAGCAACACTCTCAGGGAATTGAACCAACTGAACTTTGCCATCTGCGTCTTCCGCAACTAACATCATCCCTTGCGATTCTGTTCCCGCCATTTTACGGGGTTTTAAATTAGTAATAAACAGTCCACGTTTACCAACCAATTCAGCAGGTGTATAAAACTTTTTGATTCCGGCTAAAATAGTACGTTTGCCCTGTTGACCCAAATCAACCGTCATTTGTACGAGCTTATCTGATCCAGCAATATCGGTGCATGCTTCAATGGTACCTGTTAACAACTCAACTTTGACGACGTCATCAATGGTTATGTAATTAGTTTCTAGTGATTGTGGCGCAATTGTATTTTCTTGTGACACTGTTTTTCCTTCTTCTGTTTCTCGTATTGGCTTATCGAATAATGTTGGAATTTTTTTCAACATAAAATGTTTATTCCAACTGTTTAACTCTAAATTTTCGAGCGTATGCTCTTCAAGTTTGAATGGTGTTCCAAGACTTTGTAACAACGCTTCCATTTTTTGCGGCATAATCGGCCACAATAATAATGCTATCGTGCGCAAACTATGACACGTTGCTGAAATAATTTCTTTAAATAATCTGATATCAGTCTTAGCAACTTTCCATGGCTCCTGACCATGAAAATATGCGTTTGTTACATTGATAAATTTCCACAACCTTGATAACGCATGATGAAACATATACTCATTCATATGGGTACAAAAATCTTCTATTGTATTCCAACTTTCATCACGTAATTCTACAGCTTCCTTAGCCCACACTGAAATTGGATTGATTTCCATAACCTCATATTTTTCTGCCAATGCAGTCATACGATTAAGTAAATTACCCAAATCATTAGCAAGATCATCTTCTATACGATTTTCCACATCAGCAATATTAAAATCACCATCTTGGTTAACAGGAATTTGGCGCAACAGATAATAACGAATTTCATCGGTGCCGTATTTTTTTTGTAATTCAATCGGATCAATTACATTACCCAATGATTTGGACATTTTTTGCTTATCAACTTTAATCCAACCATGCACCAACAACTGTTTGGGCAATGGCAAATCTGCAGCCATCAAAAATGCTGGCCAATATACCGCATGAAAACGAATAATATCTTTACCAAGAAGATGCACATTTGCTGGCCAACGTTTATGAAATTCATCAACTTTATTCGGCTGCCCATACCCAACACCAGTAATATAATTAGACAATGCATCAACCCATACATACAAAGTATGGTGAGGATCATTGGGGAATGGTATACCCCATTTGACTGTTGTACGGGAAATACTTAAATCTTTTAAACCTGATCCTACAAAACTCGTAACTTCATGCGCGCGTTCTTTGGGCATGATAAAGTCAGGATTCTCTTTATAAAATGTCAGTAGTTTATCAGTAAAAGCAGACAGCTTAAAAAAATATGTTTCTTCAGAAACAATGTGTGTATCTCTGCCACATGACGGGCATTGTGGCCCCTTGATACGCTGATCCCCTTCACGAATTTCTTCTACAAAAGTCTCACATGACGTGCAATACCAACCTTCATAGATAGATTTATAAACATATCCTTTATCCATCAAGAGAGTGGTAAATTGTTGCGCTCCTTTGATGTGATATTCATCAGTTGTACGAATAAATTTGTCATACTCAATGTCATACATCTCCCACGCGTACTTATAATCAGGAATAAAACTATCCACAAAATCTTTGGGCTCTTTGTGTGCTGCAGCAGCTGCCTGCGCTATTTTTTGCCCATGTTCATCAGTCCCTGTTAAAAAGAAGGTATCATTACCTAACAATTTATTCCAACGGGTAATAACATCGGCAAGTAATGTTGTATATAATGACCCCAAATGGGGCTTGGCGGTGACATAGTAAATGGGAGTTGTAACGTAAAAGCTATTTTTTTTCATATCTTTTCTTGTTTTAGTTTTTCTATTTCTGCATCTTTTTCATGTACAATTTTTTCCAGAGATTCAATTCGCCTATCAAGCGCCTCGATTCTTCTACTCAATATTTTATTATAAAGATAATTTTCAATTTCGGTAAATGTTACCAAAACATTACCATGCTTAATAAAGTGCCATGCTTCTTCAAGAGGGCTTACCAAAGAACTACCAGCCTTACTTTTATGCGTTTTTTGTTGAGCACGCAATTTAAGCTCATCAATATCAAACTTACCCGCAATCCATTCTGCCTGTTGTGGATTTTCAAAATAAATATCGATCAAATATTTAGCGATCGTTGCATATTTATGACTCAAATGCCCTATTTCATCTTGCACTTTATCAGCCTTGCGTGAAGAAAGATCAGGTGAAAGACCAGTAGCATACAAAGAAACAAATCCTACCGCAAGAGCTCCTGCTACAGAAGCTACCGTGGGTGTCATAACCGCAGCAATCTGAGACAAGCATTCCAATTGCGTTGAATTTGAACACTGTAATAATGCAGCAAAATTAGTAAACGGCAACAACGCCGTACCCACAATAACGGCGCCATTAATGCCAAAAACCCATGGGACAGAACGTTTAATGCGCAAAGCAGTATCAAATTTATTTTGTTGTTTTTGCGTAAAAAGAGTTTTAACCCCATTATCTTTACGAATTGTAGAAAGATACAAAAGATGATTCAACGTATCGGAATGAGAAGATAAATAAACTTCATTCTTTAAGGATAACCGAATACTTTTGAGGTCTAAATCTTTTATTGCACTAATATTTTTATTATAGTCATCCGACCAAAAATGACGCATCTCTATTGCAATATCATTTTTTTTATCATTACCATTTACCAAATCCATTGCACAAACGCTTTGAAACCAAGAAACTCCAATACACAGTGCAAAAAAACTATCCCTAATTAAAATTCCCCCCCGCGCTCGTCCTGAGCCTGTCGAAGGATATCCTCGAGCGCTCAAAGAAAACCCTTCAACAAGTTCAGGGCGAGCGCAGGAAAAAATTAGTTTAGGGATAGGTTCAAAGAAAAACAATCTATCATTATGCATAAAAGTCCCATAATACAAAAAAGCCCCTTTTATAAAAAAGGGTACGCGCTACCGCATTTATTGTCAAAAAAAAGGCGAGACATAACCTTTTGAGCTATGCCTCGCCTTTTAAAATTTAAAAAATAGTATCGTGTTATACTATTTTTCTATTAAGTACACGTACAATTAAATATACTCGTCACCAGAACAAGAATCTGAGCAAGTACTGCATCAGTAGTTGAGCAACATACCGCAGTTTGATCTATTTGTGATACAATCAAAGCGTTTGTCACTGAGCAACATGCCGCAGCTGCGTCAATTTGAGTTAAAATCAAACTTTCAGTAACTGAACAACATGCCGCAGCTGCGTCTGTTTGAGACAAAATCAAACTCTCAACAACTGAAAACCCATCTTCGACTTGATCTTCAACTTCATCAATTTCATGACGCAATTTTTTACAACATTTTTCTGCTTCATGTCCTTGATGGCGCACTTGTTGATTAGTATTAACACAACAATTAAACAATGCTTGTAACTTATCATTCAAATCACATGCACCGTTTTCATCAGGGCATGAAAAACAAAGATTGCATGGATCTTCCAATGCTTCTCGTGCCGCACGAGCTGTAGGAACATCATCCAATTCCACTGCACGTGAAGCTGGTTTACCTGCCGCGATTAATGCTGCTTGAGCATCTTTAATTGATTGCTTGATAGCTGCATTTGCCGCACAAGGACCACATACAGCAAATACTGCTGAACTGAAACCCATTGCAACAACAACAGTTGCTAATAAAACTGTTTTTTTGTAGCGAGTTATTATGTTATTCATCTTCATTACCTTTCTTAAAAAAATAACTTTTTTTAGAAGTATATTGCTAAGCCAATATGAGCTTCAGTTTCTTTCATAATGTTTCTACCAGAAACCATTTGTGATCCACCACCAAAGATTTCAAAATAGTGAGCGCGGTAGAATATTTCTCCACGTAATTTATTAGAGAATGAATTTGTATGCTTTTCATAATTACATGCAGAAAGCGGTTGATCCGGGCGACCTAACAAATCTGTCGCTGTTTTTTGACAATCCAATGATACATGATCATGACCTTTAGCAAACAACTCATAACCAAGCACAAAACCAAGATCAGGATTATGTGGATGGAAGAAGTTCAAATCAGTTTGTAAGGTGAAGTAGTTCCAAGAAACATCAACATCAAGTTCTGGACCAACGTTAACAATTGTTGCACCAGTAAATGGAGCTGCACGATGTTCAATGCGTTTACATGCATGGAAGAAGAATGGACGAATTTCAAATGCAAACCATTCGCGTGGTTTCCATCCGCCATCTAAACCAAGTTTAATAACAGTATGTCCATTGTTTCCTGTTGGTTTTAATAAAACTTGATTAGAGCTTTCTTGTTTTGAACCTGATGGGAATTGAACACCAAATATACCATCCGCAAACCAATCATCATAATGACAAATACCGCCATATATTTCCATCGCCAAGTCACCAATACCTACAACACGTTGAAACCCTAAATCAATACCATTATTTGCAAAGAATGTTGTTGCTGGTTCTGAAGGAATAAGATCCGTATCTATCAGTGTTTGAATCGTCGTTAAAATTGCAGCTGAATCAGCTGTAAGATTACCGTCGTTAACTCCACCTGGATTTGAAATAGAACGTGGTGTTATAAAAATAGTACCTTGCGCATCTCTATCATTTTGCAAGTTACCGGCGTAATCAGTACCAGTTTTGAAAAATGATATTGATCCATCAGCTGCTTGCCCATCAACACCTAATGCACCAGATACCTGACCTGGATAATGTCTAAATGGTATTGTTGGTACGGTACCATCATCGCTTTTAGTAGCATATGCAGCTGGCATAGCATCATTCTGAGCAGAACTTGTACCAGTCAAAGATCTACCAGTAAGTTGCACTATTGCATTTGCTCCAGTACCAGAATAAACCACTACAGGTCGTGCCGTTGTATTGTTTGATGGCATAGCTGTTTGATTAAAAACTAATGTACTTAAAAAGTCAAAACGCATTGCATATTCTGTTTGATCAGGATCAGCGCCCTCATCAGTATTTATTATTCTGGTAACATATACATTATCCAATGTTTCTTCAGATGAGGCATCATTATCCGGTTCAACTTCAACTATCTTAAATGGAACATTTACACGACCACCAAGATGATATCTATCATTTTTACCGAGATAACGTGCAAAATCGACACCCATATTTGCACCATACTCTTTATATTCCATTACTGGTGCAATACGTGCAAAAGCTAAGAAAGGATTTGTTGCATTTACTAATATTTGACCAGCCGCTACTGAAGGATTGCTTTGATCACCTGCAAAAGTTCCACCAGCAAATGCATTTTCACCACGAAATACCGCTTTACCAAAAAATAACTCTCCCAGCGATACTGTATTACGAGTTATTTTATCTTCACACTCATCACAGGAAGAAAATGCTTTATTAGCGGTACGTGAATATCCAACGCCCCACATATGAATATTCCAATCTGTGTTCTTTTTTTTACTTGGCATTTGATCATACCACCATGCTTGATCAGATGGTGCTAAAAACCAATGCTGATAACCACGAGCATCAAAATCAAGTGGTGACCTGAATTCAAAACTTGCATGAAGCGCTCCACCATATAATGCGCCCAAAAGCACAATACTTTTTAAGGTTTTCTTCATCACATTCCTTCTCTTTATTACGTCCATACCGCACTACCTTTTTTTTAATACAAGCGAGCAGATGGGTACTTTCATACCCATCTGCCATTCAATTATACCTGTATGCCTACTTGCATATTGGTTATTGTTACTATCTGATTTGATTCAACATCAATATCTGCAAATACCGCTGCCGCATCAATTGCTGCACGATTCTTAGAATCTTGCTGACCAACACCAATAATATCAAATGCTTGAGCGCGAACAATAGTATTACCGCTCACCGTATCAACACGTATATTTTCTGATTCTGGTCGGAAGCTATCACCTTGGCTTGCAGCATTTGCTCTACCAAACGTGTTATCACGAGTAACAGTAGCATCAGTTGCATCATGTGTAGCAATATAGTCAAAGAATTCTGCACCAGTAAGACCAGTCACATCAACGTTATCCGGTTGTAACAATGTTGAAGCCATAACACCAGCACTCAAGAGAAGAGATAAATCACCAGCTTGATCCAATACAATAGGCTGTAAGCCTCCAACTTCTCCTGGCTTAATAAGCACAATGTTACCACCACCAGCAATATTGAAGTTTGATTCTCTTGTTAATGTAGGATCAACATTTTCATCTGGCAATTCAAAATCAAGATCGAAGGTAACTCCTGCAGCACCACTCACTGCAAGCAATGATGCATTGGTATCATCACCACGGAATATACGATCATGTTCAAATCTACCATTGAACAATTGAAGAGTGATTAAACCAACGTTGCTTAAGTTGTTTACTATATTTTCATTCGGTACAAAGTTGGTTGGGCAATTACGAGCGCGTACCAATTGAAGCTGACCATCAAAACGCTCAATACCAACACCAAAACCAAGGAAGCCACGGCTACCAATACTGAAATTAGCATTATCACCATCAAGCAATAAAGTGAAGTTGACTGAGTGACCTTCAAGAGGATCAATGTTACCAATTTGGAATACGCCACCTTCATTATAATTAAAGTGACCAATTGCAAACGTAGCATTATCAGCAAGGCTTAAAATAAGATCTGTTGTTGGAATGTCACATGCTGCAGTGCTCACTGTTTCAACACCAACAAATGCATTGAATGGTAAAATACCTTGTGCATTATCCACTAATTCAATAGTACCACTACCAATAAGTCTTACACGGAACTGGTCAGTGTTATGCAGCCCTTGTCCAAAGTTAATCAATGATGAAAGTGGATTATGAGGATCTGCAGCAGGAACTATTGTTATTGGTAATGTTGAATCTTCTGCACCAAAAGGAATTGCTGAGAAGAAGCTCACTGCATTGTGTGCTGCTTCAAAGAGGAGTTGTGAATTTTCAGCAAAACGCAAGGTACCCATTCCGGTAACAATTTGAGCTCCTGGTTCAACAACCAAACGAAGTTCTCCCATAAATGCAACAATCTGAGATGGATCATCAAATGATGTTAAATTCAATGTACCACTTGATTTGAGAAGAATTTGATGCGGTACTGCACTGTAAAGTTCCAACACATCGCATGATGCAAAGTCAGGACCTTTTACAAATGCACAGACGTTATCAATAACCAAGTCGCTATTTACAACAACACGACCAGAACCATTAGCTATAATAGTAACACCATTAGTTCCAAGCGTTGTAGTGTCATCAAGACCAATCGTTCCATTATTTGTCAATATGATTGTTGCAACCGGTGCTTCCGCACTACAATTGTTATTCAAGAATGTTAATCGACGAACATTACCACCATCAATCAAGAACTGTGCTGGATCACCAATACGTGTTGCTTGAATTTGCAAGTCATCAATGCACCCTTGAATTGTTGGCAATGATGTTACGTTTGCTTCCGTTACTGCTGGGCACACGCATGCATCCACACAACAACTGAATGGTGTAAAGTTTGGACAGTCTTTTTTAGCAAGCATCCAATTGAATATATAGGTTGATAAACATTGATCAGGTCCAACAATGATTTGATCTTGTGGATTACTTAAATCCATATTCCATGTTGCAATACCAGCACCATTACAGAAGAACACTTGATCAGCTGGAAGATCCACAATACCATTGTGGCTCTTAATTACCATAACGCACATATTGGCAATAAAGCCTGGTTCAATACTAATTTTGCCATTTAAATCAACAAAGATAGCATTCTTGCCAGTTGTGATGCTACGTGCCGGCGCACCTTTTGTTTCAAACGAGAATACGTTACCCGCGATACGCAACCATGGATTAGTATCAATATTAAATCCGGTTGAATCAGCATTAACGCCAATAGAGATATTGCTGTTACCGCCCAAGAATATTGTATGAATAGAATTGTTAACTGGCGTAACAACAATAAGATTATTAATTGATGCATCATTAAATGCTGTTGTAAGATCCAAGGTTTGATTGCCATTTGGATCAAGTGGATTAAGAGCGGAACTGATGGCATCATCTTGTTCCATAATATTCAAATGTGCATCAGCATCAACACGTGAGCATCCATTAGCCGCTGTTGAACCGATACGTGTACCAAGAATCATTTGACGACCGGTACCGTTATCAACACATACACCATTTGCATAGAAAATAAAATCAGAAAGGTTTGCACGTAAAATACCTAAATCATCAACAAAATTTGGTACCACGAGATCCAAACCAGTTAATGCGATATCAGTATTTACATTAAGAACAGAATTAATAAAACGTATATTTGGTCGAACATCTGATCCTAATAGATTAAATGTTTCGCCACCAATATACGCTGGTTCTGATCTCAAATCATTGTTTGGGAAAATATTGTGACATTCGTCAGTGTGACTTAATGCTGTGGTAGACAGATTCATTCTGTTATTAATAAGGAATGCACCACAATTGTACATCAACAGTTCACAATCTTCTGTGTTGAATGTGCGTGAAGGGAAGTTAGTTTCACTAGATCCTACAAAAAGAGATCCTCCGGTTGGAAGCACTTCCAAAGAGAGAAGTTCAATTTTGCTCGTCACTTGACCATCTACCACTACACCATCCACATCTAGTTGACCTTCAAGATCAAATACAATATTACCCACACCAGTTGTCCTGCTTGATGCATCTATAGTGAATGGATCAACGTCACACTCGTCACGGATGATGCCATTATCAGCAACACCTGATCGCACGAAGAACGCTGCTCGTTCACCAAACTGTAGTTGTGCACTTATTGCAGCTGGATTAAGATTACCATCAATAATAAATGCTGATGGATTACGCATTTTAACCAATTTACCTGCTTGGATTTTTTCAAATCCTGGAACTACAACATCAGGAATTTGATTAAGCGCAAGGCCAACAAAATCAACATATGAATCGGACTGTATGTTCAAGATACCATTGGCACCAAGAATAACACCATAACGGCGTCCAGAGAATATTCCACGATAATTCATAATATCTTGACGAGCAAACAGCTGTAAGAATGGATCTATCAACAGTTCAGACAAGGTTTCATTCTTATCTAAAACAAGTAGTCCTGCTGAAGTATCAGAACTAACACTATTTGTTGTTGTCCATATTGCCTGGTATCCTGCAGCAATTTCTGGCCTAATATTAGCAGATGTAATCAAGCCGCCATTTTTTTGGCATGTATAATGACCGGCTGCTATAAAGGCTCCCCGATTTTCTACTTCTAAAATCATACGACCCAAACCAGTCATGACCGGATCAAAACTGATAAAACCAGAATCTTGAGCTATATCAACTTTACGAGAAGATAAAAAGCTCAATAATGATTTTTCACCAACAATAATACGTCTATTTTGACAGGAAGAACGGTGACGATCCCCTAAATTAACAAAACGTAAGGTTGGTCTGAATGCACTTGTTTCATTACAACCAGAGCCTGAAGTTTCATATTCTTGGCCATATTCATCACAAAGGAATCCACCATATTCATCAATACAACAAGGCTTACAATATTCATCACATGTATATTCATCACCACATGGTGCATCAACTCCACCATACATCAATACATAATAATGTGTTCCACCAGAGCCTTCTTGTGAGGTAAGTTCAAATTTCTTACCTTCTGCAATATCAACCTCAACAGTACCTGGTCCACTTTGAACAACTAAAAGATTATCGCCAGTAATTTGTGATGAACCAATAAAGATAATATTATGATCAACAACAAAACGAATTGTTCTACCTGGTGCTGCTATTAAATAAAGTTGCGACTCACCGGCCCAGTGCCCACTGATTGTCGCATTTTCTGTTAACGTAACCGTTACGTCCTTATGAATTGCCTCAATTCTTGTTGCCCCCAACCGCAGCAACACATCGCCTTTAATGACAAGATTTTCATCAACAATATCAGCGGCTCCATGCGTTCCTCTCCATATCTGATCTGCCATTACCGCAGAAGACATTAAAGATATCGCAAAAAGAGCTAATCGATAACGAGAAAAGCACCTTTTCATACTCTCACCCTTTTTTTTTAAGAAAACTACTACTTCACCATTACTCAAAAGACAGTACTATTATCACATTATACAATCTCTCCTTATCACGCATAACCCGATTATTTTATAATGTCAACTTTTCAGACAATAAAACTAATCAGATAAAAATAGCAATATTATGACTTAAGATTAATTAAAATCTCATTAAGATTTTTTTTAGAAATGACATTTTTAAAGAATTTAACATTTTTAAAAAGGGATTCCGTGGGCTCAGTTATAGCAACAAAACGATCAGCATATTCAACATCTACTTTTATAGCGGGGAAGAAATCAAATTTATCGACATATTTTTTAACAATATCAGGACGGAAAATATAATTAAGAAATGGATATACAAGATCATCTTTCTTAGTAGCAGCTGGTATCGCAAAAGAATCAAGAACCACAAAAGCTCCCTCTTTTGGTACAATAAAATTAATAGATTCAAACCATCTCATCACTTTTAATAAATCACCAGAAAGAGTTACCACAACAGGAACAACTCCTGATGCTAAAACATATTCTGAACGTGCGTCAGTATAAACTTCAACTCGTAGTTTTTGCTTAATCAACAACCTTTCTATTACATTAACTTCATCATCGTTCAATGGCCTAACCGTGCCAAAAAGATATAATGCTGCAATTGAGATAAGTGCGCGCGGATCTTCAACAACACCAATACGGTTTGGCATAATTTTTTCATCAAAAATCAACCCCCATGTTGGGTCCGGGGTTTTTCCACCCCAATAAGCAGTATTAACACCAAGGCCCAGCAATGACCAGAAATACGGAACCGTATATTCATTTTCTGGATCAAAATAATGATCACACAACGTAGGATAGAGACTATCCCATACAGCTATTTTATTTTTATCAAGCTTTTTAACCAAACCATCTCGAATCAATAACTCAACTGCCCAATCAGATGGCATAATAAGATCATAATCATGAAGATCAGTTGAATGTAATTTAACAAACAGCTCTTCATTATTTTCAAAATAGCTCATATTAACGCGTATGCCAGTCTCACGTTCAAAATCGGATAAAAATTCTTTATCAAGTACTTGGCCCCAGACAAGCACGTTAATACTTTTTTCACGGTTAAAAGGCTCAGTTAAACGACCAACTGAAACAAACGCTATAATCAATGCAGCTATACCAACAACAATAAAAACTTTTACCAGCAAACTTGCTTCATGCTTGTGCTTCATGGTGATGTCCTTGTTTTTTTAACATGTAAAAGGGAAAAAAGAAGCACAAAAAAACTACTAAAAATTAACATAATCGTTGATAACGCATTAATCATTGGTGATGCACCCGTGCGAATCACAGAGAAAATGTAAAGCGGCAACGTTTGAACAGATGCTCCTGCACAGAAAAAAGAAATAATAAAATCATCTAAAGAAATAATAAATACCAAAAGGCCAGAAGAAATTAATGCCGGCATTAATAATGGCAACACTATAGAAAAGAATGTTTGCCTTTGTGTTGCGCCAAGATCATATGATGCTTCAATCAAACTTTCATCTAATTCAACAAATCGACTATGGAGAATAGGTATCACATACCCAAGACCAAGAAGTGTATGCCCAACTATGAGTGTCATGGCACCAAGTGGCACTGCAAAAAAAGAAAATAGTGAAAGCAAGCCAACAGCCAGCACTATTTCTGGCATTGCTAAACTTCCATAAAATAAAATGAGTAAGCGCTTAACCGATTCACGTGAACCAAAAAAAATTAAACTTGAACCAATCGCCAAACTTAAAAGAACTGATGAGCCAGCAATGAGCAATGAATTTTTTAATGCATGCCAAACTTCAGTAGAAGCAAAAAGATCATAATACCAATGAGTTGTAAAAGAGCTCCATGCGCACGTAAAGGGATTATCATTAAAAGAAAAAATCACCAAAACAAAAATAGGTATATATAAAAAAAGATATAATCCTGCAACCGTAATCGGTAAAATATATGATCCAAAAGTTTTCATTTGATAGACTCCTTTTGTACTTTCTGCACAGGAACTGTACACAACCAATTGAAAAGTAAAACACATACTAATAACACAAAACCACTTACAATGGTAAATGCCGCTCCCAATTGACCATCCCGTGCTACCAAGAAATAATGAGATATTAATGAACCAACAAACATATGATGGCCACCACCAATAATTGCAGGAATGACAAATTCACCAAAAGCAGGAACAAATACCAAAAACACTCCTGTTTTAACTCCTGACATTGAAAGTGGTACCGTAATACGCTTAAATGTTTGCCAATGCGTTGCACCTAAATCCATGGATGCTTCAATAAGATCGTGCTGAATTTTTTCTAGAATACTATACAAAGGCATAATCATAAACGGAAGATAGTAATACAGCATCACAAAAAAAATTGCCCACGTATTATTAATCATATGCAATGGCTCGTGAATACAACCAATCTTGAGCAAGAACATATTGATTAATCCGTTATAATCAAGCACAAATATCCATGAATAAATTTGGATTAAGAAGTTAGTCCAAAATGGTAAGGTAAGTAAAAAAAGCAATCCGTTTTTCCAGCGCCTGTTAACTTTAAGAGCCAAATAATATGCTACAGGATATGCACACATAAGACATAACAACGTTACGCCCAATGCAATACAAGCAGATCGCCCGATAATATAAAAATAAGGACTATGCAAAACAGCATAATAATTATCAAAAGTTATATCAAAACTGACGGTATCAGTCGCTCGCTTAAAGCTTGTGTATAAAACGAGAAAAAGTGGCACGTACAAAAATAATACTTGCCACAAGACTGCCGGCACTGAGAATATAAAAGATGCATTCTCAGCAATAAAATTGTTAATCTTTGTTTTAATTTTCATTTTTCAAGCAACACCACATTTTCTTTTTGCCAATACAAAAACACAGAATCATCATAATCAATAATTTCTTGCGGAAAATGCTCTTCATTCTGTTCAAATACTTGAGCTATTTCACCATTTTTTAATTGAACATTATATTGTGTTGAGCGTCCATGATAAACAATTGATTGTACCGTACCTTCTAACATATTAGAAAAACCTGTCAAAGGAGTTTTGCTAATATCAATCTTTTCTGGGCGGATGCTCATAAAAACGGTATTGCCATCCCGCATCCACTCTTTTTCTTTTGGACCAACAACCTCAAACATACCGAGCCCAGGAAATTCAATATGACATTGCTCGTTTTTTATATGCAACATTCCTTTTAATAAGTTAGTTGTTCCTACAAAGGCTGCAACAAACGCACTTACCGGAAATTCATAAATTTCTTTAGGAGTACCAACTTGCTCAATTTCACCATCATAATTCATAATGGCCATGTGATCAGCAACCGTTAATGCTTCAAACTGATCATGAGTCACGTACACAAAAGTAGTCTTAAGCGTAGCTTGCAAATCAATAAGCTCAATCAACATTTTTTCACGTAACTTTAAATCTAATGCTGCCAATGGCTCATCTAATAATAAAACATCTGGTTCATTAATAATTGCACGAGCAAGAGCAACACGTTGCTTTTGTCCACCAGAAAGATTTTGGATAGATTTATGGATATGCTTATCAAGATCAACAGTCTTTAATATCTTAGTAACTTTTTCTTCAATAATATTTTTTGGCACATTCCTAATTGATAAGCTATAAGCAACATTATCAAAAACATCCATATGGGGAAATAGTGCATAATTTTGAAATACCGTATTTACGGTGCGCTTATAAACAGGCACATGCGTGATATCCTGACCACCCAAAAAAATTGATCCGCTATCAGCTTCTTCCAAACCAGCAATCAAGCGCAACAGAGTTGTTTTACCACTGCCACTTGGGCCAAGGAGCGCAAAAAAAGTACCCCCCGGTATCTTCAATGAAAGCTTATCTAAAACAAGCTCACCGTTATAAAACTTTGTAATGTTATCAAAACGAATACTTCTCATATGCTTACTACCTATTATTTTATACGCTTCTCATCTAGCCGCAGCATGAGTCCGGCTTCTTGCCTAACCGTGCCATAGTCATGGGCACCACAACATCTGCCAATGTGCATGGTACAACAACGGCAATAATAAGCAGAACAAAAACATTACCAATAGATGCATACCAGGTAGTAAAGCCATGAGATATCAAATAAAAGGTAGAAGCTAACGAGCTAATAAATATATGCGTAGCATGAGAGCTCAGCGAATATCCACCTTGCTTACTTTCATGATGACGACTCATCACAAAACCGTTAATTATTCCAACAATTAAAAATGGAATAACACGTTGTGGCTCAGTCAAAAAGCATGCATGAAAATGCATATGCACCCCAAGTAATGTACCCCCGATATACGGTAATACCGCATCAGATAAGATACAAAAAAAAGTTGGTGAAATAATACCAACAATTAATGCGCGTAAATAATTTTTTGAAAAACGGCAAAATGTAATTACCGTCCCTGTTGCGGCAAAAACTATATGCATGAAATGGAAGCTGTGGAACAATGCCTTGCTACCTTTTTTGATGATAGCAGGATCCAGCGTCATAGAAAAAACGGAATAAATGCTCAAAATAATTAAACTGAATGCTACAGAGTAAATTGCATATGGCAAATGACAAATCATTTCATCAATAACGGAATGTTCAATTTTTTCAAGACCATGTGCATGACCATGCCCATGGCTATGTGAACGATCGTGCTTGTGTGAGTGGTTATCGTGCATGATAAACCCCTATTTTAAAAGAATAATTCTATCTAAAAGTTCTAATATAGAATATAGCAGAAATTATGGGTAAGTGAAGCAAGGGGCAAATTCTCAATTCTAGAACGCCTGACCAAAAGTTAAAAACCAGGCAAAAGATCGATCCAGAGGAAGTGATTTGCGCCATTTCCAGCCAATATCAAATCGCAGTGGTCCTATCGGGGTAAAAATACGCACACCAAATCCCGTAGAAGCCAAAACATCTTGGGGTTTAAAATCAGCAAACATCGTACCACTCAGAGCGCCTAAATCTTGAAAAAGCACCGCACCTATCTTTTTTTTATACACCGGAATGCGCAGCTCTATATTAGCATTCACCATGGAGCGTCCTCCGCGTGGCACCACATGTTCTTCATTATCATCATCAATATATATCCCCAATGGTGGAGCCAAATCTATATCATAGCCACGCAGTGAATGAGAACCGCCAAGATAAAAACGTTCCGATGGCATAATCGCAGAAAATTCACGATAAAAAATATGGCCGCAACGGAATCGCAACGCCGCAACAACCGTTTTTAACGGCATAAAAAATGATTGTTCACATAATAATTTAAAAAAAGCTGTATCCTTATATTTTTTCTTAAGCGGTACCATTCCTTTTAATGAAAACAGCGTAGAGCCTCCAGAGGTTGGATTAAGAAGATCATCGAGCCATTCGATCATAAGCGTTGGTTCACTAAAAAAAAAGGGAACTAACTTATCAATTAATTGCGGCTTAAAATCAATTGCATGTGCAAGCGATTCAGGATTATCCTTAATAAGCATCTTCATCCACTCAAACCCATTATTAACGCTACAATCAACATGTTCTGATTTTTTTTGCACTCCTAAAAGAAAGCCATGCTGTATGAGTGTGTATAAATCATTAAAGCTCCCTATAAACGCTGGCTGATCATACACAATGCTGTACGCTTGCAATGTGGTAAAAAAAGGACAACGTGTAAACCAAGGCCGGCGATACCGTCCAACAATTTCCCTATGCGAGCGTGCAAAGTCGCAATCAAACCGAATTTGATCACCAACATTACCAGGATTTTTAATAAGCGCTGTGCCACCAAGTTTATATGTCAGTCCAGAAAACGTTTGGTATTTACGCACGTGCTGCAACTCAAGACCAGCACGTGTTCTAATTTCATACCGGTCATCAAGATGAAGCTTCAACAAAACAGGTTTATTTTCTTGCGCCTCACTGTAATCAGCTGAAAAATGGATTGATTCAAAAATTTCTAACTCTTTGAGCGATCTAAATGTTTGCTTTATTTTTGCCTGATCCCACAAATCTCCCTCCTTGTAACACAACATCCGCTCAATATATGGAAAAGGAAATGGGGAGCTTCCCAGTAAAACTGTTTTACCAAAACGCACTTTTTCACCAGGATCAACAACCCACTTAATGGAGACATCGGCACCATGTGATTCAATAACCGATTTAAGACGAGGATGTAAATATCCCAATGATTGAAAGTGCTCAACCAACCACGCGCGTTGCTCATCAATAACTTTGCTCGTAAATGGCACTGCCTTATCACCAAGATCATGCCCACTAAAAGGACCTTGCTGATTAAGTTCGGCGTACCCCTCAACTTCTGCAGCAGTAATATATTTCTGCATTCCTTCATCGATAGTTATCGCTAACACACATTCATTTTCAATTGTCGTTGGTACAAATTCATAATTCACCACCGCAAAAGAGAGAAACCCTTGACTGAAATAATAGTTGGTTAGAGACGCAATCGCTTCATCATATAACTGGGCATCATAATAAGAATTCTTTAACAACTTACTAAAGCACTTTTTTTTTATAACAGCTTGCTTGCCAAAAGTTCCATTTCTTATTTCAACAGCTTTAATAACAGCTTGAGAACCTTCTTTTATAATAAAAAACGAACGATCTTTTTCTTCCTGAGTTACTACTTCCGCTCTTAAAAACCCTCTGTTTTTATAAGCACGCACTATCTCTTCTGCCAACAATGAAGCCGGCAACAACCACACCGATTGTCCAAATGCCAGAATTTTATCAAGCAACTCTTTTTTTGAAAAAAAACAATTCCCAAAAAAAACAATTTCTCTTTTTTGATGTATGGTTATTTTCCATGTAACATTGACTACCGCATGACGATGATCAACATGTTGTTTACATTTAATGACACTATGGAAAAATCCTTTTTTTGCTAAATAATCTTTCAAGGCAACCATTTCACCGTTCAACTGCTTTTGAGTAAACCGTTGTGATAATAATGCATGTGAAATCTTTGTTTTAACAAGCTTGCACAACTCATCATTATCGTCAAGGATCCCATTGTTTCCTGTTATTTCAACACTCATCGATCCAAAACAAAAACGTTTATACTTTTTAATAGAAATATGAACTATAACTTCTTTTGTCCGATGATCATACTCAAGGCTACTTAGTATGTTGCAATCAAAATAACCACTATTGATTAAAGATTCTTTAATTTTGCTCATAGAGTGATTATGTTTTGATTCATCAAACATATCTCCTCTTTCCATAAGATAGAACTGCAGCAATGCATGCTTACCTTGATAAACATTATGAATTTTAATTTTTCTAAAAGTCCATGCTGCCTCAAAAGCAAAATGTAATCTAATGCCATCATTACTGGTAAAAATAGTTATTTTCACAACGGAAAATTTATTTTTTTTGGCACAGCGCTCAAGAGCGGCGATAAGATATTCTTGGTCTATCTTATCACCGCTCTTACATGCAAACAGATAAAAAAACTCTTCTTGGGTAAACACCACATCTGATTCAAAAGAAAACTCGTCAACAAGTAATGGTGTAGCAAAAACGGCACTAATCGCCTCTTTATCAACACCATTTTGGGATAAAACAACAACATCACGACAAACATTTTCGTGCTGGGCGCCAACAGACAGAGAGCACAATAATAAAAAAGAAATAATAACCTGGTGCCACAATGGCGATTGATTCATAGAAAGTACAATGAAGCTGGAATGGTTAACTGATATTACAATACACACCTTTAGTGTACCAAAAATAAGAATATTTGCTTCTTAGCCCCGTACTCTTTGCACCTCTCATCAAACCCCCATCCTGACGCTCACAATCATAATAAAAAGTAAAATTGTTTACAACTTGAATCTAATTACAATACAATTATAACTGTAAGTACTGTTTGGTTATTTTAATTAGCCGTAAACTATGGAGAATATCGATGAAAAAAATAATTAAATATTCACTCATGCTGATTATTGGACTGGGTTCCCTACAAACATGTTGGGCCAGTAAAAAATGTAATGACCTCATTCTTATTCTTGATCCCAGAGAAAAGGAAAAAACTGACGGAAAACATCTTGCTATGGCGGGTGATTTTCTACGTGCCCTTCAAGAAAAAGCCGCTCCTATAATAATATCAAGCAACGTAGTAGAAAATTTTTGTTTTTGGAAAAATGAGTTCAAACAGATCCTTGATGATATAAAAATCGAAGCCATCAGTACAAAAGATTTCAATAAAGCAATAGAAAAAGCTCAAATACTCTTAGATAACACCGACCAACCAAATAAACCGGATCCTTCTTTTGCAGCAGAACTTAGCTTAACTGACTTAAATGATAATGACTGGTACTGTTATGCCCACAAGCAAGCGAACCTTATGCTTTTAGCACCAAAAAGCTATGTTGCCAATCGCACGCAAAAATCAGCCGGCGATAGTAATGCTCAAATAAAAGAATGCGGGTTTAATATTGCCAACCTTGATAAAATCAACAATGTGTCTCCCGAAACGTTACTGAAATACATACAAACAAAACGTAGCCAGAAAAAAATAAACCTTCTAGAAGCGATTCAATCAATGTTTATAACAAAAAAATCAAACTCGCAAACTGATACTGGTTCATGGAATATTTATATGACAGGCCACGGGGATCCTGCTTTGAAAAAAAATGGCGTACTTGCACCAGAAACTGCATATATTGCAGGAATGCCCTTTAATGAAATTGCACAGCTTATGAAGTTCTTTAATAACGATATAATAACATCGTTTGTGTATTATGCTACTTGTTTTGCTGGAGGATATAACCAAGCAACTGTAAATGCGATTTTATCAAAATTAAATGCTAACTTTATTGTTACTGCAGAGGGTATTAATGAAGCCTCCACTTCCGGCAGCTTGCTTGAATTCAAAATAAATGAACAAGGAACTAATCTAGTTTTATCCGACTTAAGATTCACTCATTTTTTTGGCATGCTTGAAAGTTTTTTTGGCGATCCAACGGGATTCATTAAAACGAAAATACAACAAGATGCTTTAAAAAAAGATCCTATTGGTGCAATTGTACGCAACCTCATTGATCCCAGCACCTTGCAAACAAATCAACCTTTTGTCCGTATACCTGCCGTCGGCGTATTCAATGCCCTATCGGTTGATACATCGGTAAAAATTTTAACTAATGCAATTGCCAAAGCCCATGAACATGAAGGCCGCACCATTAATTTTAGCAATCCAGATATAACAACAATTATTATGTACCCAACACATATTGGAGTTCCATTACAATTAAATGGGTTGACCGCTATTGTGTCACCAACAGCAATTGCTAAGAACAATCAAACTACGCATATTTTTGAAAAAATTATAGATGCCTCCTCATTTAATTGGACTATCTATAATTTTGTACGCTTGAATAGCAGCTATTCAAAAATTACATTCATTATTAAAAAATTAGAAACCTTTAATTATGAAAATTCAGGATTAAGTGCATATGATGATGAACCGATCACTATTGATAATATGACGATTCAAATTACCGGAAAACTATCCCCTACAAAAAATGACCCGGAAGCATCTGCTATAGACTCAACTATTAATGTTACTTTTATTTTTAATGGAAAAACATACACCGCATCAGAGCATATTGAAAATCTTGCCGATAACGAAGAACTTTTTGACTTATTTAACACTTTACAGATATCGTCAACATCAGGCACATTAGCACCTATAATTACAAAAAAAATTGATAAAAGCTCTCAAGTAAAAAAACCTGGCGCATTAAAAAAGGTGCTTTTGCTCCAACAGCTAAGCGCGCTTGAATTAGCTACCAATCCCGAACAGTTAAAAAAAGAAAACGCTTATCGTCATAGAAATAATTTGGACACATTAAAACGCCAAATAAACCTCCTTCCAAACGATCAAATAAATCCTCAAGAGCGTGATGCAATAAACACAAGAATTTCTAATGTACAGGCAAGAATACGAAAAATAATACTTTAAACAAATAAGTAAGTTCATAGTAAATAAATAAGCGTGATGGTTTTCCCGCATACCATCACGCTTACATTTTAAACAACTATACTACTCCAAAATACGAAAAATTCCTCGATAATCCTTTTCCTTTAAAAAAGGCTCTACCAATACATCTTCAGGTATATTAACTCCAAATCCCTGATGGATATTATCAAGAAAACCATCAATATTGTCTTTTGAGCCACACGCAATAATAACAATTTCATTCGGCTCAACAAACTGCACCGTACCTTCCACGTCTAATTTTCGCGCAGCAGTCTGAATGGAATCTCGTAACCATCGTTCTAACATCTTCGAAACCAACGTAATTTTGAGACACTTCTTCATTACTCTATCCTTTTAGTAAAACTTTTCGAAAAAAATAACAAATCAAGACTCTGTATGTCAAAGATTTTAACGTACTGCCAACCAAACAGTCTGGACTTTGCAGCTATTGCAGGTAAACTAAACAGATAAATAAGTCCACATAATAAGGAATCAAACCAATGCAAAAAATTCGTGTACGCTTTGCTCCATCTCCTACAGGCATGATGCATTTAGGCAATGTTCGTGCAGCACTCATCAATTTTTTATTTGCGCAGCAAAAACGCGGCACCTTTATTCTTCGCATTGAGGACACAGATGCTCAACGCATGTTTGATCCCGAGGCAAAAAAAATTATAGAAGACCTCTCCTGGCTTGGCCTTACCTATGATGAAGGCCCTCACATCGGCGGACCATATGCACCCTACTATCAATCTGAACGCACCGATCTTTATCAACAACAACTGGCTATTTTTAAAGAAAAAAAATTAATTTATCGTTGTTTTTGCACAGAGCAGGAACTAGAAAAAACACGTCTGCGACAACAAGCGCTCAAACTACCTCCGCGCTATGATCGCACCTGTGTGTCATTATCTCAGGCAGATATTGATCATCTCCTTGCACAAGAAACTCCATTTATTTGGCGCTTTAAATGTGATCATAACCTATCACTCATCATCACTGATTTCGCCTATGGCAACATCACGTTTGATATGAGTAATTTTTCTGATTTTGCTATTACCCGACAAGATGGCAGCTTTACTTTTATATTCGCCAACTTTGTTGATGATCTTCTCATGGATATCACTCATATTTTTCGCGGGGCAGACCATCTTTCCAACACCGCCAACCAAGCTGCTCTTTTTCATGCTATAAACGCACCCCTACCAACATACTGGCACTTACCAATTTTGGTGAATTTGGAAGGAAAAAAACTTTCCAAACGTGATTTTGGATTTTCATTGAGAGATCTCAAAGACGCCGGATACTTGCCTGAAGCAGTTGCCAATTATGTTTCTATTATTGGCGGATCATTTAAAGATGAAATTATGCCACTGGAAACTCTTGCTGCCAGTTTTAAATTTGAAAACATTAATTCATCAAGCCACATCACCTATGATGTTGAAAAACTCAAATGGGTTAATAAATGCTGGATTAATCGCTACGAGCCGGAACAATTAACCACTCAATGCCGACCTTTTTTAGAAACTGCGTATGGTGAAAAAGTCAAAAATCTTGATCAAACAATACTCACAAGCCTCATTCAAATAATTAAATCAGAATTAACCACCACCGCTGATGTAGTGGGTGCTCTTGAATTTTACTTCACCGAACCACACATGACCATTACTGACCTTGAAGCATGCATACCTCAAACGGCATATGCACCATTAAAAAGCATTATTACCGAACACAAAAACCTTCTCTTAACAGCGCAAGCAGAATTTGCACCACACATAAAAAGCGCAGCAAAAGATATGGGCTTATCACTCAAAGAACTGTTTTGGTTTTTGCGTTTAGCTATGATAGGTAGAACAAATGGGCCGGGAATTCACGAACTTGTTGAAATGTTAGGTGGAAAGCAAGCGCTTACAAGAATAGAAAAAGCATTACACTTGCTCAGTTAAATTTGCCAAACGATTAGGAAGTTTTTTAAGATTATGCACAAGGCCTTCTGCTTGAAAATAGTTCATGAGAGCTAAAAAAGGTTTTTCCGTTGAAACCGGCACAAAAAACTCAAACAAACTTGTTGCAGGATCAAGTGTACGATCAAAAGAGATATGTTCATAACTACGCAAAGCCGCGGTAACATACCAACATAACTCACGCTGAACCTGTGCTTGATAATAAGAACAATATAATGAAGATTCCATAATCTCTTTTTTTCTTCCTGGGCAATGTGTAACGTTTATGCATATACTTTATCACAAATTAGCGCTAAAGTTGACTGTATTACATTAACAATGATATAAATAGATGATTTGTTTTGAAAAGCAAAAAAAAGGAATAGTATGCTTCGCGATAAACAAAAAAAAATATCACAATCTTTACTGTCTTTCTTGATACTTACCGCAACCATAGCGCATATACCACTGCACGCTGAATTAACATCTCTTGCAAAAAATGATGCTATACCAATGTTTAGCACGCTCAACTTGGATGATGCACTCTTGCTGACTAAAGAACAGCTGCTTTACAAAGATTATGATTGGGCAGAAAAAAAACGTGATCGATTCAGAATCTCCATTTCCCCTTTTGCCCAAAATGCCGATCGCGGTAAAACAATCAAAGGATCCCATTGCACATTGCCTAATCCATTTAATGATCCTTGTCAAAACCCCATTACTGATACCCCTCTTGGCGATCTTACCGGCAGAACCGGCATGATTGCATTATTATATGGCCAAAGACCCATCGGAGTAGAATTCTTACCTGGTGGCCCAACAGGTACATTATCCATAGCTCTCAAGCAATTATTTAACTTGCCTCCTGATGCAACCATCAATGATGAAGTTGAAATTGACCCTGATCAAATTTTTGGCTTCTTTTCTTTTGAAGAAAAATACAGAAAACGTGGCGTTGCCTTTGAAGTGGCTGCTCGTTTTGCTAAAAATTTTGGTGCCCGCATACAAACACGCGTAAGCACTATTCGTCAAGTCTCTGAAAACACCATTGATTTAACACAAGAAAAAAATTCTGATGGTACGCCTTATATGTTTGAAGGTCTTTCAGGCGTTGATGTTGATCTCTATCTTATGGATGAACTACACACCATTGCAAATGATATTGGCATCAATTTATGTGACGATTTTATTAAAACTTCAATAGAAGAAATTCGTTTTAACGTATTCTGGCGACAAGCTTTTGAGGTTAACAAGGATGCTGAAAGCGATTGGGCAAAGTTTTTAATCATTCCTTATATTGAAGCAGGAGCAAGTGTTTCTCCGGGCAAAAAAGATAATGAACATAATTTTTTTGCCGCACCTTTTGGCAATAATGGACACACCAGCGTTGGATTCACCACCGGAATCAATTTTGATTTCCTCGAAACAATAGAAATTGGCGGAGAAGTTGGCTACACCCATTTCTTTAAAAAAGACTTTTGTAATATGCCAATGCCTAACAGCCAGTTCCAAACCAACCTTTTCCCTTTTTCCACCGATGTTTCAATAAGCCCTGGTGATAACTGGTATTTTGGCGCACGTATTGCGGCATACCACTTTATAGACAACCTCTCCATGTACTTTGAATGGTTTGTTTTAGATCACGCAAAAGATGATATAGACCTTAAAAACCCAGATCCTGCATTCTTGCCTTGTGTCCTTGAATGCACCACCAGCTTTAAAACCAAACTGGGCAATGCTGGCTTTAACTACGACCTCTCACCTAATATTGGGGTTGGCTTCTTGTGGCAAATACCGTTCTCACAGCGTAATTCATACAGAAGCTCAACATTAATGGCTGGTTTTAACGTAACATTCTAGACAGTAAGCCTAAAGTGCAGTATTATAGTATATAAAGCATTAAACCTCTTAAAGAAAGGCGATTGTTTAGCTATGTCAAAACGATCAAACATCGAAATTTCTGTCAGTGGACACATCGATAAAGCACTCAGACAATTAAAAAAGAAAATAGAACGCGAAGGTATCGTACGCGATATGAAACGCACCGTCTATTTTGAATCTACTACACAAAAAAGAAGAAAACGCCTTGTTCGTGCTATCAAACAAAACATGATGCGCATGATTACTGCAGGCACAGCACCTAAAGACTAATCCCAATGAGCAAACAACAGCAAGAAATAAGAAAAGCACAAAGAGAGTCGTATTTTTACCGAGAAATTTCTACCCTCTTTTCACGAATTACGATTGACGAACCACGTCTTAGTGGATTATTCATAAATAGAGTAAATCTTTCTTCTGATGGTGGCACTTGTGTTGTTCTGTTTCTTGCAACAAATGGCAGACCTGAGTTTGAAGAAAAACTACAAACACTCATCCTTTATAAGCCATCATTACGCAGTGCAATAGCAAAAACATCCCATGGTCGCTATACACCAAACCTTATCTTCCGATACGATGAAGACCAAGAAAAAGCAGATAAGATCAATCGCTTGATCGATAAACTAAAAGACGAAGGAAAATTATAGTTCCTTACTATTTTTTTATCCCTTTCTTCTTATGCTGGGGATCATTTTTAAATGTTCTTGCATATCGATTAATAAAAAATCAGTCGATCATAACCCCTCGCTCATCATGCCCCCATTGCCATGCCATTATTGCCTGGTATGATAATATACCAGTGCTTTCCTGGTTGCTCCTTGGAGGAAAATGCCGCAACTGTCATCAGCCCATTTCCCTGCTGTATCCATTTATTGAAATCTTAACCGCAATAGTACTTTCACTTTTATATATCTCTATTCCTCTTCATTACTTTTTTGCTTACTTCATATTTTTTTCTGCATTAATAGTAACCATCCGTTCTGACATAGAAACAATGCTCATTTCCCGCTTTGCAACAATTTTTCTTGTTCCTTTTGGATGCGGCATGAGTGCCTATGGCTTTCTGCCACTATCACTCATTGAAAGTATTTCTGGAGCAATGTTTGGCTATTTATTTTTATTTACTATCAATAGCATCTTTAAATACCTGCGCAATATAGATGGTATTGGTGAAGGTGATTTTGATCTCATGTTATTCATAGGATCATTCACCGGAATCTTTGGCTGCTGGATCAGTATCACTCTTGGATCTATACTTGGATCCTTGTACGGACTTTCTACATTACTTTTAATGAAAAACAATAAAAATAGTGAGTCACATTACAAACAACAAAAATCCCTTTTGGTCCATTCCTTGCTCTCGGCGCATTATTATTTACATTCGCCCAAAACCATATTTTTTATTATCTCACAATAAGCTAAACAACGGATTTTTTAACTTTCTCTTGCATAAAAAAAAAGTAATTACTAATTTTGGATAGTAATCATTTTTTAAAAAAAAGGAGTCTGAATAATGTTGCCAACCAAAAAATTGCTGCGCTTACTGTTATGCGCACAGATAATAACAGCATATAACTATGCCCATCCTGCCGAGTGTGAACCACAATCTATTGCTGATATTGCCCATGTACCAACAAAGCTAAAAGCTATTGTTACATTTATGTATGATCTACTTGACCCTGAAGATCGTACGGAAGAACTTATTTCTGTATACCGTGCTATTGAAGAAAATAAAAATATAATTTCTCGTTCAACCACTGAAATAATTACACAAGATCTTGTGAGTTTTGTAACAGATCATAAAAGTTTTTTTGCAAACCAAAATGACTTTATAACCATTTCATCATATTTAACAACCTACCTAACCAACCTAAACAACGGAACATTACTTCTTGAAATTGCACACCAAAATCGTTCACCAATGCATAAAAGTGATAAAATAGAAATATCATACGAAGAGTTCCTGCAAATCCTCCAAGAAGCTCGTGAAAACATTCATCACCATGAAGATCGAGGACCACGCGGTCATCGAGGACCACGCGGCCACCGCGGCGAACGAGGACATCGTGGCCATACTGGGGAAACTGGCGCAACGGGTCCTACTGGCGCAGGAGAAACTGGCGCAACTGGTGCGAGGAGCAACGGGTGCTACTGGCATTGGCATGGGAACAACTGGTGCAACCGGCGCAACTGGCCCTGCAGGTGCAACAGGTCTCAATGGTCTCAACGGCACCAATGGAGCTACTGGACAGACCGGAGCAACTGGAAACACTGGCCCTACAGGAGCAACCGGAGCAACTGGTGCAACTGGCCCTACTGGAGCAACGGGAGCAACAGGAGCAACTGGAAATACTGGTGCAACTGGAGCGGGCCCTACTGGTGCAACTGGTGCCACTGGTACAGGCATTCCTGCATATGCATATATTTTCAATACTGGTGCTCAATCAGTTGCCGCAGCAGCAGCCGTTACTTTTGATACAAATGGACCAATTTCAGCCGGTATTACACATATTGCAGGTAGCGCTAGTACCACGTTAACCAACGCTGGCACATATAGCTTTAGCTACATCGTATCAGGAATAGCAGCAAATCAATTTACCTTATTTCTCAATGGCGTTCCCGTGGCAAGCACAACTTACGGTACTCTTGCAGGAAGTCTGACGGTGGGACATGCAATCATGATCGTTCCTGGCGGATCTATCATCACGTTAGTAAACCGTACATCTACGGTAAGCCCTGTTGTTCTTACCACATTAGGTGGATCATCAGCAGGTGTAAATGCTTCCTTACTTATAGAACAACTCGCATAACTAAGAAACAATAAACAAAAAAGATACGGACCGTTAGTTTTTGCTAACGGTCCGTATCTCTTTTTATTATAACAACGAGTAAGCTACCCTAATTTTTATGCTTTTGCGCTCGCCCGAACCTGGGTACCTGAGCGTCAAAGAAATCCTGCAACGGGTTTAGCTGACGAGCGCGGGATAAGATTAGTTTAAAAAGATCTTATAGAAGTTCTTACACTAAATCATCATGCACAATCACAATATTATTATTTTCATCCACCGTTATAATATCAGCATCTCCATCACCATCAATATCTCCGGCTGCAACCGCAACAAATCCATTTTTATCAGCACGTGAACCTTGCAATTGTGATCCTACAGCACCTAACTTACCAACAAAATTATTTCTTCCTTCAGCCCCGGCAAAACCGTACGTGTAATATGTTTTACCTTCTGGCTTCCAACCAATACCACCTTCTCCATTAAGAATATCGGAATAAGTACCATGCTCCGCCCAATACGCTTTTTCCGCTGCATAAATAGAGCTCAAGTTCATATATGCTTCAGCTCGTTTTGCTTTGGCCAAAAAACGATTAAAATTAGGCACTGCAATCATTGCAAGAAATGCCATAATCGCAACAACAACCATCAACTCTATTAAACTAAATCCACTACGCTTCATACCTACTCCTTAAAAAATGTATCATACGACTCTCTCTCAAAATCTTCTCTATTTTCAGCAAAAGAAATATATCCATAAATGTGACGATTATCGATATATTGCGGCACATTCTGCCTGCGTGCCCAATCACTAAAAATCACGTATTCATACCGAGCTGATTCATCATCGTAGCAAACCGTATCGAGCACTTCATGACGAATAAAATAAGTGCAATGAACAACAGAAACTTCTATAATACCGCGTACTTTTTGATCAAGTATATCGTAGTAGAAAACTGAAGGCATATAATAGCCATTACAATCAATAGCATCATGATAATTAGAATAATAACGTTTTTCGTATTCATGACAACGCAGAAATGGTGCTATTATTGGTACATTTGTATCCACCATTTTTTTGAGAGTGTCAGGATAAATAAAGTTATCACAATCTACCACAAAATAGTGCGAATTATGTTCCCGAGCCCAATCAACAGAATCCTGTCTAATTTTACCTAACACTTTAAAACGAGTATAATTCCACTCATGTTGCCCAAATTGCTCCACCGGTTCATCAACATCAGTATCATCAAAATAGATTTCTGCATAATTGTGACCAACACGCCCAACCCAATCTTTTAAAATCTGAGCTGTCGCATCGGTATTATTATTCGTGCGAATATAAAGGTATGTATTACTCGCCGGCCAGGTCTGCTTTTCAATACACTCAAGATATAACGGCAATGTATGTGCTTTATCTTTGGCTAATATGGCAATCGTAACACATTCAGTTGACGCACTGCTTGCAGATATACAGAAAACAGGCAGTATAAGAATCAACAAGACAACAAGATATTTACGACATACTACGTTCATGCACTTCTCCTTTTTTTAGCCTTTACCACAATATATATTTCATACAATAGATGATATAATGTTGCCATTATCACACAATAATCAATCAAAAAAAAGGCACCCCATGAAATATATACTGATATTCAGCTTATTCATCAGCACCAATCTTACCGGCATGCTCACAAAAAATGTTACAACAAAAATAAATGACGATCTCTATACAATAATGGCAAAAGTTGAACAAAACAAATTACAAAGAAATAACGGCCTTACATTCTTAAGAGAATGTTTGGATTTGTACTACAACAAAACAATAGAGCTTACTGGCGTACTCGAAAAAATCTATCATAAAGCCTATACAAATAATGAATGTTTCTTACTCTACAAACAATATCTACCATTCTATAAAAAATGTATAGCGAGCATACTTCCACTCGAAATATGCAAACAAATTGATCTTTTTTCAGCATTGCTCAAGAATAAAAAAATCAAAGAAACGTATATAAAAAAAATTATTGAAACAAAAGAATCTTATAATAGATTTATGCCTAATCTTACTATCAGCAGGGATGGTCATTACTTTTCTCATGATATTTTTTACAGAATGGGTGATTATCAAATTAAATTAAGAGCTACAAAAGATGATCAGTTTGGATATGACTTCACGCCTGATACTAGAACACCTTTATATTTCAGTCCAAATAATAAATATTGCATAGTAGATGAAAGTGATGGAATTTTTTTCTATAACCGCGTTACATCCGCAAGACATCTTCTTCTTAAGCAAAAACAAACTTGCTTTGTAATTACCATAAGTGATGATAGCCAACATATTTTATTTGAAGGACGAGATATAATGCAGAGCATACCGAAATATAAACTTTGGACTCTTGATGCGCACGGGATACCACAAACTATTCCTTTACAAGATAATTTATATCACTCTATGAATGTTATATTCCACCCTGACAACAAACATATTATTCACAATACTTGTGGAGACAAATTATGTTTATACAATCTTGAAACATCTAATGAGACAATAATTGCACCCTCATGCAATGAAAATATCTGTTACTTCAACGAACTAACACTTACTTCCGATAACAAAAAAATACTTGCCGAACCTATTTTCAATCCTGGTAATTACATACTGTTTAATATTGAAAATCTTGATAACGTAACATCAGTTACCATACCGCAGCAATCATTTTGTCAGGATCAAAATCTGCCAGTCGTATACATTCCTCATAAAAACATGCTCACTCATATAACCAACCAAAGTCGCACATTAGAAATTCTTGATGAAAAGCTCAATATTATTGCATCTCACACCACAACAGAAGGAATTTATATTACCGCGCTTGCTGTTGATAACAGTGGCAATTATCTTGCAGCTGGTTATTCTGATGGCACCATCATGATCTGGAACTTATTCAGTTCAAATCCTAAAGAATTTGAAAAAATTTTTGTTGCAAGCAAAGGCCTTATCAAATCTCTCACGTTCAGTGAAAATCATTTACTATTCTCGCAATCCACAAGTGGTGAATATTGGGGTACTATTGCCCCCGGAACGGCAACATTATGGGACATCCATGGCAATGAAATTATTAATTTTGGCGACAATATTATAAACAGCATCATAAGTCACAATGGAAAAACTATTGTCATTATTTCTGCGCAATTTGAACAGAATGATAAAGATACAACCTATAACTGGAACAATTTCTTAACACTCGCTACATACCAGTTAGATGAGACAGCACTTCAATACACACAAAACAATGACCTTACATTGGCTCAACTAGCCATGCTTTTGTAAATAATGATATAATGTTGCCATTATCACACAATAATTAATCAAAAAAAAGAAAACTCATGAAATATATACTGATATTCAGCTTATTCATCAGCACCAATCTTACCGGCATGCTCACAAAAAATGTTACAACACAAACAAATGATGATCTCTATACAATAATGGCAAAAGTTGAACAAAACAAATTACAAAAAAATGACGGCCTTGCATTCTTAAGAGAATGTTTGATCTATGGAGAATGTTCGATCTATGATAAAATCGATACAAATAATGAATGTTTCTTACTCTACAAACAATATCTACCATTCTATAAAAAATGTATAGCGAGCATACTTCCACTCGAAATATGCAAACAAATTGATCTTTTTTCAGCATTACTCAAAAATAAAAAAATCAAAGAAACATATAGAAAAAAAATTATTGAAACACAAAAATTTTATAATAGAGATATACCTAATCTTACTATTAGCAAGAATGGTCATTACTTTTCTCATAATATTTTTTACAGAATGGGTGATTATCAAATTAAATTAAGAGCTACAAAAGATGATAAATTCGGATATAACATCACAACTGATGCTAGAACACCTTTATATTTCAGTCCAAATAATAAATATTGCATAGTAAGAGAAAGTGATGGAATCTTTTTCTATAACCTCATTACATCTGCAAGACGTTCTCTTATTAAGTCAAAACAAACCTGCTTTGGAATTACCATAAGTGATGATGGCCAACATATTTTATGTGAAGGACGAAATAAAATAGCGCAAAGCACTCCAATATATAAACTCTGGACGCTTGACGCGCACGGGATACCACAAACTATTCCTTTAAAAAATAATTTTCACTCTATGAATGTTATATTCCACCCTGATAACAAACATATTATTCACAATACTTGTGGAGACGAATTACGTTTATACAATCTTGAAACATCTGATGATACAATAATCGCATCCAAATGCAATGCAAATATTTATTTATTCAACAATCTAACACGTACTCCCGATAACAAAAAAATACTTGCCCAACCTATTATCGAGCAATGCTCTGGTAATTACATACTTTTTAATATTGAAAATCTTGATAACGTAACATCAGTTACCACGCCACAGCAATCATTTTGTGCCGGACAAGATCTGCCAGTCATATACATTCCTCATAAAAACATGCTCACTCATATAACCAACCAAAGTCGCACATTAGAAATTCTTGATGAAAAGCTCAATATTATTGCATCTCACACCACAACAGAAGGAATTTATATTACCGCGCTTGCTGTTGATAACAATGGCAATTATCTTGCAGCTGGTTATTCTGATGGCACCATCATGATCTGGAACTTATTCAGTTCAAATCCTAAAAAATTTGAAAAAATTTTTGTTGCAAATAAAGGCCTTATCAAATCTCTCACGTTCAGTGAAAATCATTTACTATTCTCGCAATCCACAAGTGGTGAATATTGGGGTAATATTGCCCCCAACACGGCAACATTATGGGATATCCATGGCAATGAAATTATTAATTTTGGCGACAATATTATAAACAGCATCATAAGTCACAATGGAAAAACTATTGTCATTATTTCTGCGCAGTTTGAACAGAATGATAAAGATACAACCTATAACTGGAACAATTTCTTAACACTCGCTACCTATCAGTTAGATGAGACAGCACTTCAATACACACAAAACAATGACCTTACATTGGCTCAACTAGCCATGCTTTTATAAATAATGATACAATGTCCACATTATCAAATATGTTAATAAAATATATTTTGCAAAAAACAACTGATACAGTCTCGCTGTAATCTTTTTATAACCACAAAAAAATAGGGCTCTCCATGCTACATTTCATTATATACAGCATCATTATAAGTTTATTTAGCACGATCAACGGAATGGATCAATCTCACAAAAAATCACCTATTTATGTAAAAACAACAGATAATCAGACAGTTCCTTTAGATAAAGCAATTATACAACAATCCAATCTTTTAACCGTTCTACAAGATATATATAAAGGAACAGAACAACAGCCTCTTATGGCTCCTGTTACCAAAACAGAATTAGATTTATTTTCCATAGCAGTTAGACAACCAGCAAGCGAATTTGCTGCAAAACTTAACGATAAAGACTATTCATTACTCATGGACATAACTGAAAAGCTCAAAGCTTCGCTCTTTTATGCCGACTTAATGGAACAAATTCTACCCGTTAAAGAATTAATCAATTATTTTGCCCGAACGTGTTTAGACAAAACTTCACTGAAAAAAGCAATCTATAAAAAACATCTCAAAAAAAAATCTACCACTCTCTATAAGGATAATACAGCAACAAAAATTATAAACTTACAATTTTTCTATGATGGATCTTACTTTGCGGAAACCATTACAAAAGACTATGATTCTTATATAACTAATTTGCGACAAACACAAAACTTTTTCCCATTTAGAATAATCCAGCAAGCTAAATATGTAACATTTAGTCGTGATGGTAGGTTCATAATTCTTTGCGACTATCAAGGAAATTTTTTTTTAAATACTCCTGATTTTACCAGAAGACTTGATATCCCAACCAGCGTACCAATCTTCCCAGAAATTCACCCAAGCAGTAATGCTATAATTATAGGGAATAGACTGTATGCTATTGATGAAGAATACAACACTACGAGAACTAATATATCAGACAAAAATACATGTAGATCAGTTTTTCATCCATCTCTCCCCCTCATAATCTCTGCTGAAAAAAACGAAGATTCTAAAACCGAAATAACCGTGCACAACTTAGAACAATCTACCCAAAAACTTGTAGGCACCTATCAAACAGACCCTCATTCTAATTTGACAGCTATCGTTATTAACTCTGATGGATCTTTACTAGCAATAGATAACGATATAGTGCTCAATATTCAAGATCCATATAACCCAAAAATTCTACAACTACATATCGACACTAACAGCTATGTCAGAATTAATTTTATCACTCAAAAACTGATCACCTTTTTTCAACAAAGAACCAAAACAGAAAGGTTTTGTCTTTTAAATAAAAAAGGTAAGGTAATACTATCAGGCGATAGAATGCTCAGAAGCATCATTACAGACCCAACATACAATTACATTGCCTTACTTTTTAATGACTCTAATAACTTATCATTCATAGAAATATTTAAAATATCAGACCTTAAAAAAAACACTCGACCCCTCATAATCAATGAGCATTCTAACGTTGCAAACATAGCTTTTGTTAACGATCAACTACTTTTAACACAATCATACACAACAAAACTATGGGATATGGAAGGCGATGAAGTTCTTAATTTTGGTAGAACTAATCACTATGCAATCCATCCTCAAACACATTCCATTATTGTCTCACGTAACTTAACCTGTAATATACCTACAGATTTCAGCTCAGGTAGACCCATACAAGGACCAACCAAATTATATCATTACACTATTGATACACCTAAAGCGCAGCAGACAATAAAAACAATCACCGAATCTTTGACGCTATCTCAGGCGTTATTACTCAATAACTATTTTTCTGAAAAAATAAAAAAAGAGAAAAAACTTTATCCCAATCTTCCTGATGGCAGAGTATTTGATTCGCTACCAGAAAAACACACATTTCTTGCTCCAAATCTTAAGCTCAGGAAAAATAAATATCTCCCCATTCAAACCATACAACAAGAGGAAAAGAATTTATCTGAAAAGTAATCTTTATCCATGCGCTCATCCTGAACTTGTTGAAGGATTAAAGCGCGCTCGAAGAAACCCTTCAACAGGTTCAGGGCGAGCGCGGTTAAATAAAATCAGCAAGTCGCCCGCTATCAAACGCCCCCTGGCGCACAACAACCAACTTTTCCCCAGTACAATCAATGATGGTAGACGGCAAAGCATGTGGTGACTGTGTATGCTCATTGACCACAATGGCAGCGACAGAATCTATAATAGAACTATCAACAGCATCTATACTACTTGGAACTGATTCCCCTGTACTATTGGCGCTGGTGGAAAAAAGAGCATCAAATCTTTGCAATAAATCTAACAATCCAGCATGATCGGGCACACGCAGAGCAATCTTACCCTCTGCTGACTGAGCAGCCTCCAAAACCCCTGTCCTTGCCCGGAAAATCAGAGTAACAGGACCCGGCCAACAAATATCTATAAGTTTTTCAACTTGAAAAACTTTTTTTTGATCAATTTCAATAAAATCAAAAAGTTTTTGAGGACTTCCAATAAGAATAAGGTATGGCTTTTTTGACCGACTTTTAATATGATCCAGCTGAGCACGTCCTTTTTCCGATACATCGGCTAGAAGGCCTAAAACAGTATCTCCCTCTGCCAAAACAACCCCTCCACCGCGCAATTCCTTTTCCAAATAACCTATTGTTTCTGGATTACCCCAGGATAATCTTCTCATTTAAAGCCTTTTTCTTTTGTAAATAATGATACAATGCCCACATTAAAATTTCTTGTTTGACATTTTTGCATTATGATGTACGATAAGTGGTAAGTCATGTTTTTTGCCTAACTGACTAATTTTTCTTAAAATTATTGGAATTAACCGATAACTGGCATATATAACTACTCAATAAAGAATATCAAAGTAATAATAAATAACCATTAGAGGATGGAGAAAATCGATGAAAAATGTAACAAATCAAAAACCAACTGCAGCTTCCAAAGCTACAGGCAAGCAACGCAGCTACAATGAAATTATCGACTACTTAGAAACACATTGGTCAGCAAATCGTGCGGATACCACGCTTTCTGCTCTTAAACAACTCGATAAAGCTCTTGGTTCCCTTTCTCAAAAAGTTCCTACCGTAATAATTGCTGGTACAAATGGCAAAAGCTTAACTGCCCATTTTACAACACGTCTATTACGAGAAGAAGGATTAACTGTTGGTACATTTTATACCCCGCATATCCTAACCTACAATGAACGTTTCTCTCTTAATAATGAAACCATCTCTAATAAAACTCTCACCGATGTTGGTAACGAAGTTATTAACACCGCTGAAGAACTTAACTTAACACTCAATTCATTTGAATTACTCACCATGATGGCACTTGTACACTTCAAACAAAGTAATGTTGATGTTGCTATTTTAGAAGTTAATGAAAATGGACCATCTGATGCAACCAACATCTGTTCATCAAAAATTGTAGCTATCACAAGAATTATCGATCCTCAAGCATCTCCAAATGCAAAAAGCACCGATAAGGCATTAATTCAAGAAATATTAAGCATTGTTAAACCAGGTTCAATTGTTGTATCTGCAGATCAAAGCAAACTTAATCTTCAAACAATGCAAGAAATTGTTGTAGAAAAAAATGCTGATTGGGCAATGCCTATTCGTAAGCTTGCTCCACTTGCATACCCATTTGAACAGCTACATGGTCGATGTGCAGCATTAGCAGAACGTATTACATCTATCTATATCAACTCATTTGCTCACAAAGATTCTGTTCTTCTTGCTAACAGCCTTCTTACTAAGAAAAAAGGCCAACGCGGCAGACCAACATTAGAAGTAAAACGTCAAACAGAACTTAATCCAAAACGCACCATAGAACAATTCTGGAAAGAAACATTAAGCACATTGCCGGGACATTTCCAGTTATTGGATAAAGAAAAACCAACAATCCTTTTAGACCCTGCAGCAAATCTTGATGCATTCAAAAACTTGCTTCTTGGAACAAGACTTCTTCACTACAAGCGTCCACTTAAAGGATTAACTATTATCCTTGGTTGCAACAATGAAGAACTAGATATTCACGAACTGATTAAATTACTCCGCTACTTCTTCAAAAAAACATCTGGCCAAGTTATTGTATGCCCAGTAGAACCAGTTCCTGGACATAAAGGTCACAAAGCATGGGATGTTGAAAAAGTAACAAACGATATCAAGAGTTTAAAAATAAAAGCTAAAGCAACAGCAAACTTTACTGAAGCGCTTGAAGCTGCACAAAAAACTGTTGATGAACGCCATGGTGTTATTGTAATTACCGGTTCAACATCAATTATATCTGAATACTGGAAGCACAAAGGTCTTAAAAAGCTTTCTAACTAAATTTGCCGCACTTAATCCTTTTACCCCAATTTCCACTTCGTTCTCATTGGGGACCCCATCGAAAAGATAATGAAGATGGGGATTAAGCTGATGAGCGCGATAGATCTAAAAAAAGAATAATTATGATATCAATTGCCCTTGGGTTATTGATTGGAACATTATACGGGCTCTTCTTTGTTACCCAACAAAGGAGAGCTTTGTCTTTGAGCCAATCTACTTTTGCCCGTCATCTTACCGTTTCAGTAGTGCTATCATTAATACGTTTCATTGTTTTGGCATTGTGTATCGTATATATATTGCACTCATCATCAATCAATCTTATACTGATACTAATGTCTTTTATCCTAACATTTTGGTATATCGTACATAACAAAGGGATACGCCACCATGAACGGTGCTGAATTAATCGAAACTCGTCAATGGTCTTTTGCTTCACTCATTGGTTATGAAGAACATCCACTGTTCACCGTTAACAGTGAGATAATCATTCACACCTGGATCATTATGCTCTTTTTAGCATTAGCACTTGCGTGCGTTAGTTTTTTCTTACACCATACAACACTTGGTCGTTTTATTCTGCTCAAATTTGTTTCTTTTTTTATTGATCTTACCAATCAATCGCTCGGATCATTTAATTTTTCTCATTGTGTTTTTGCTTCATCACTTTTTATTTTTATTGCGCTCTGCAACATCGCACCCATCATTCCATGGCTTGAAGAACCAACACGAGATTTAAATACAACTCTTGCTCTTGGCATCATCTCATTTCTCTATGTCCAAGCAGTTTCAATAAAATCACGCGGAATTGGCGCATACATAAAAGATTTTTTTAAACCATTTTTTATCATGCTTCCCCTTAATGTTGTGGGAAAATTATCATCTATCATCTCAATATCTTTCCGTTTATTTGGCAATATATTTGGCGGCGCAATTATCACCAAGCTCTATTTTAGCGCTATCAGCGGGTCAATACTATTTTCGTTTTTGTCTCCCGCTATCAATACATTCATTTTAGAATCATTGGGGCTTCTTTCTGGCATGAATTTTTTACTCATTGCTTTTTTTACGCTTTTTGAAGGCCTTTTACAAGCATTTGTATTTGCCATGCTCACGCTTACTTATATTTCTCTCGGAACGCAAGAAGGCGGCCATTAATTTTAAGGACACTCTATGAATACATCTTCTGAATTTTTACATTATGGCGCCATAGCAACTTCAATAGCTCTCAGTTCAATCTCTGTGGGTCTTGGTGAAGGGCTTATCAGTTGGAGTGCTCTCAATGCTATAGATAGACAACCTGCAGCTCAAGATGCTGTTATGCGTGTAGCAATCATTGGCATGACTTTGGTAGAAACCGTTGCGATACTAGGACTCCTTGTTTCCATTCTCTTATTAATTTACACAAGCACCGCTGCACCTAATATCTTTGCTCATTACAGTGAAATAGGTATCATCGCGGCAATAGGAATAACAGGACTGGCAATTGGATTTGCTTCCGCACTCCCTGCACAAGCCGCGTGCCATGCTGTTGCACGACAGCCATTTTTTGCTCACCGCATTTCTGGATTCATGCTCATGACACAAGTTGTTATACAAACTCCCATGATTTCAGCTTTTCTTGTTTCACTATTTATTCAAGGACAATCAAGCATGACAGAAACGCTCACTGATAGCCTACGTCTTATTGCAAGTGGATTGTGTGTTGGTATTGGCAGCATTGGACCTGCAATTGGCTTAAGTACCTTTGGAAAAGCTGCAGTTACCAGTCTTGGTAAGAATACCAAAGCATATGACAAATTACTTTCATTTACGTTTATCAGCGAAGCACTCATAGAAACACCCGTTCTCTTTTGTTTATTAATCGCCATCACACTCCTTTTTGTTGTACCTCATAACACAGCAGAAAACAGTATTGATGGTATTATCTATTTATCCGCTGCATTATGCACGGGGCTTGGAACACTGGGAACCGGTATCAGCTCAGGAATAACATCAGCAGCCGCTTGCACGCAAATTGGCAATAATCCTGACTCATATAATCTCCTTTCCCGCACGAGTATACTTGCACAAAGCTTGATTGAAACCATTGTTCTGTACACCGTCATATTATCATTACTCATGATTTTATTCAGATAAAAAATAACAATTATACAACCCAAAGGATTCACATGAAAAAACACATTATCTCAGCAATTGTCACCATATCACTCACTAATCTTACTACCCATACTATGGACCAAGCATTAGTCTGCAGTGATAGATTTGACAAATTACCCAAGCATGAACTAAATATAATTGCATCATTCACCAAAAGACCCGGCAAAGATACATTGCGATGCGTTAATAAAACACTTAATGCAAAAATAATTTCACAAGACGATCTATATGCACGCTATGAGAATGCAAAGCTCCACAAAGATCCACGTACAATACAAGCATTATTGGAATATAATACATTTGTCATCCCTAACATGCATCATGTGGACATAGAGGCATTCTTGCGCTACAACATATACAAAATACCTAACCTACACTCTGAACTGATTAATGCTATTAAAGACAACAATATCCCATTGGCAATATACTGCTTAAACAGACTTCCTAGATTTATGGGGCATTTTCAACACAATTGCATCAATATTGCTACCAGTAACGGTAATATTGATATGGTAAAAATATTATTACCACGCCGTGATGATAAGATGCAAAATACTTTAAAGCAAAATCATCATGTTGCAAATGTCGCAGCAAAAAACAAGCGCCCTCTAGACATCGTTAGAGTTTTTGAAGAGATTATTTAAAATAAACAATCCCAAATTATCCCATTAAAAGAAGCACCAATTCAAAAAACATGCACTTCAAAACCATTTTATTTCCATTCATTTTCTTGGCAACATGCATTCCCCACACATCTTTTGCTATGCATGGTAAAAAACAAATAGCAGAACAAAAAAAACGCATGCAACAGAACTTACAAAAAAAAAGAACTCAAAATGAATGCAATACAAAGCTACTAAAATTATGCGATATAGATACAACAAACAAAGATCTATCCTTCATACTCAAACTACATGATACTGCAAAAAATCTTCTTGATAATGGTGCCGATATAGAAGCACAAACAGTAAATAAATGCACTTCACTATATCTTGCTTGTTCAAACAAAAACTTTCCAATGGTAAAACTACTCATTGCTTATGGCGCCAATGTAAATACTCAAACTGAAAATGGTTATACTTCCTTGGCAGTTACTGCACAAAAGGGATTTTTTGATATAGTAAACATACTGACCATGGCACAAGCAAGCCCCAACATTCAAAATTTTAAAGACGGACAAGTACCTTTACATAATGCTTGTAGTGCCGGAGATTTTAATATTGCAAAAAATTTACTTGAACATAACGCAAACCCAAATATACAAACATTATACGGAGAAACAGCTCTTCTTTTTGCCGCAAGTCCACAACATCTTGATATAGTAAAGTTGTTATTTCAATATCGCGCAAATCCAAATATTCAAAATAGTGAGGGATTAAGCCCTCTCTATCTTGCTTGCCAACACAATAATGTAGAAATGGCAAAAATAATACTTACTAATAATGCAAACCCTGATGTACAAAAATCAAACGGTGCAACATCACTTCGTGTTGCTGTAGAAAACAAGTTTATTGATATAATACATCTGTTATTTACATTCCATGCAAATCCAAATATTCAAGATAATAATGGAGTAAGCCCATTGCACTTTGCTTGCGGCAAAGGCTACTTAGAAATAGTAGAAATATTGCTTAACAATAAAGCAAAGATAAATACTGAGACCAAAAAAGGTAAATGGACTCCATTACACGCCGCTTTTTTCTATGATCATTTTTTTATTGTAGCACTATTACTCAAACATAATGTCAATGTTAATGCTCAAAATATTGATGGCATAACACCTTTACATCTAGCTTATTACAAAAAGAATCGAGTTATGATATACCTTCTTTTGCTGTATGGTGCCAAAGATATTTCTCGTCAACAAGCTCAAAAAGAAAAACAGCAATTTTTTGAAGATGTAAATCAAAAAGCACCTCAAGTAATACTTCCAAAAGAAAAACCTGTAGTACCTCATCAACCGGCAACAAAAAAAGATAGCGCTATAAAAGATCAATCACCCCAGAAAAACTCTCCTTCAACCAAAGCTTTAAAAAACAAGCCAAATCCTACAAAAAACACGGTTACAATACATACTCCACAAAAAAATGAATATCTCATTTTACAAGATAAGAAGTTTAAGTGGGGCAGATTTTTAAGTACAACACAGCAAAATGCAATAAAAGACCACGCAAAAGAACTCAAATATTGGCCTGAGGTAACTGATCTTGATATTAAGCCTCTCCAAGGAGTCGAAAAAGGAACATATCGTCTGCGTGTTGGTTCATGCCGCATTAAATTTTTTATTGATGAAAAAAGTCGTCAAATTTTCATCCAAAAAATTGGCCTGCGCAAAAATATATACCGAAACAAATAAGCTTCTCTATAACCCTCCTTTTTTTGTAGCTGTATAATGACATTCACCCAAATAATAACTATAGTGTTACAATAAAATATATGTAATCTAAAAAAGTAATATTCAGATAAAGGTCCGCAACCATGCATAAACATCTTCTTGCTGCCATTGGCAACACTCCCTTAGTACGCGTACCATTCACTACACCTGCAACATTATACGCAAAACTTGAATATCTCAACCCCGGTGGCAGCATAAAAGATCGATCAGCCTTATTCATGGTTGAACAAGCTGAAAAAACAGGCCTACTCAAACCTGGTGGAACAATCATTGAACCATCATCAGGCAACCAAGGTATTGCTCTTGCCATGATTGGCGCTGCAAAAGGATATAAAGTTATCATCACCACTAATGCAAAATTCAGCCAAGAAAAAATAGCAACTATCCGTGCATATGGCGCAGAAATTGTCATGTGCCCTGCAACAGAATTTATTGAAGATCCCAACAGTTATCATTCAACTGCATGCAGATTACAACAAGAAACGCCCAATTCATTTATGCCAAATCAATACTTTAATCCCATGAATGCGCAAGCACACTACACACTCACGGGGCCAGAAATTTGGCAGCAGACTAATGGCACCATTACTCACTTTTTTGCTGCAGCAGGTACGGGTGGAACCACCTATGGAACAGGAAAATATCTCAAAGAACAAAACCCCAACATCAAGCTCATTGCTATTGATTCCATTAATTCATTCTACTCAACAAAAGGCCATCCTAAGCCATATAAACTTGAAGGTGTCGGCATTGATTTTGAACCTACCGCCGTTGATTACAATATAATGGATGAGGTTCTCCCGGTAGCTGATGAAGATGCTTTTGCAATGCTCAAAAATTTAGCACGCAATTATGGATTTTTAGTAGGATTAAGCAGTGGTGCTGTTGCATGGGGAGTGCATCATTATTTACCACAATTAAAAAAAGATGATGTTGTGGTAATGCTTTTTGGTGATTCGGGGCGAGCATATTTAACAAAAAATGTATATTAAAAAAAGGAGAGTAGTATGTGTTTTTCAGCAAACGCAAGTTTTGCGGCAGCCGGAGTGCTGTCAGTCATTGGCCTTTTATCAGTACGCGCCGCTCGGCATAACAAAAAACTACTTCCCCTTGCAGCCTGCCCACTTTTTTTTGCTCTACAACAAAGCTGTGAAGGAATCGTTTGGTTAACACTCAATAGTGGCGATACGACAAGTATGCTCCATAAAATCGCTACGTATGGCTTTATGAGTTTTGCCGCTCTTTTTTGGCCAATCTGGGTACCACTCACATTATACATTCCTGAAAAAATTCATCGTCGCAAAAAATTATTACTCATAACAGCATATATTGGAGCTTGCAGCGCCATTTTACTTTTTTTTAGCTGGATTGCCCAAACAACTGGCGCCCAAGCCATTAATCATCATATCGATTATCCTGTTAACCAATATCCCTTTGGCATCACTAATAAACTGCTTGGACAATTGATTTCAGGAGCAACCTCTCTTGCCTATTGCATAGCAGTCATTACACCATTTTTCCTCTCTAGCATTAAACATGCGTGGATAGCTGGTGTAATTATTATGATTGCTTTGGCAACATCATATGTCTTTTATTATGCAACACTTGGGTCAGTTTGGTGTTTCTTTGCCGCAATAACGAGTGCTCTGCTTTATCTTCTCATTAGAAATCACAAGAAATAATTGATCTTAATTTCCAGACATAAACTTATCAATTATTGTTATATCAACCGGTTGGGGATGAATATCTGATAACACCACAGCACTATCAGAATTCAACACTTTTTTAATTGAGGGAGCTGCGGGAGCGTAAGATTTCAATACCGATTCATATCCCATGCGCTGCAAGATAGAACTTACCTGTTCAACATGAGAACCCCCCGCAACAACAAAAATAAGCGGGGTATCAGCGCACGCAGCAATTGAATGCATAATATTCATATCTATAAGAGCACTATCAAAAATACAGAGCTTTTCAAGCTCTTGACGATACTGCTTAGGTGACAGCTTTATACAATAATCTGCAACCGTCACTTTGCCATTATTAAAACCTGTGTTTGATAATGCAGTATGCACCGCAGACGTTGTACGCTTATAAAGATCATTGAGTAGCTTTCCATCATCATATTTTTTTATTTTTTCAATTTCATCAACCACTTCTTTATGCAAAGATGACGTAGCAATGGTGGCAGTTGACCGGAAAGAATGCGGTTTTGCCTGAATATTAGTAAGCAATGGGCCAACACCGGCCACCCGGCAATAACGATATTCAACATTATCCACCGGAACCCCCCATGAACGAGCCTTGCTCGCTAATTGCCCCAGCACCCCTTCAGAACAGTTAATACCAAAATTACAGCAAACCATCCGACCATCACTATTAACTGAGCTTAAATCTTCAACAATAAGCTTAGTTTTTTTCGCGCTACACCTTTTAAGCAACGACTCAATATAAACCCTTTGATTTTTGTTGGCTGGATGGCTTTTGAGGTGATAATCACCCAAACAAACCACGAGTTGTTGCGCATTGGTGGACTTGTTCACTATCTTGCGCATCACGCAGACATGATAAAAATAACCAAAGCCACTATTGGATAATAATAATGCGGCTATTATAAAACAATGCTGTATAATTTTCTTCATACTCCCTCCTCCTTATAATGCCTACAACTCTCCTAATGTATCAATTTCAATATATTACAAACTGCAATACGATATCAATACTTTTTAATACTATTGCTTTTTATATGAGCGGGTTAGTATAATTAAAATGAAAGGAGAAGGTGAAGTATGAACCAAACAATGCGTACTGGCTCAATAAAAAAACTTTTATATATTTTGGGTGGATTAGGTGGAATCAGCCTTATTATACTCATCCATGAAATGGGCCATTTTCTCTTTGCACAATTTTTTGGTGTACCAACACCAGTCTTTTCGCTCGGTTTTGGACCGGCACTTTATGAATTTCCCTTGGGTCAAACAATCTTTAAAGTGGCATTATTACCTTTTGGTGGCTATGTTGAAATGGATGAACAAGCACTCGCCAACCTATCCTACTTACCAAAAATGCTCATTCTTTTTGCAGGCATACTGTTTAATCTTATCTTTGCCTCTATTATTCTGCTCTATTACAGTATACGTAACCAATCTACCCTGCTGTACACCATCACCAACACGCTTACCCCTTCTCAACAAGCCAGTGACACAACATCACGACAAGACGCTGTGGTCATAGGCCCCATCGGAATTATCAGCATGATAGGAAAAAGTCTTGCGACAGACCCGAAACTTTACTGGTTTATGTTGGCAATATTAAGCTTAAATATGGGGCTATTTAATATCTTACCCCTGCCATTTTTTGATGGCGGCAAAGCTTTCATAATCACCCTAGAAACAATAATGGGAAAAACCATTCCCCCAACAGCTCTTTGGCTTGTTTCAACAGCGATATTGGCACTCTTTATCCTCTTTATCACACGGATAACCATAGATGACATTAAACGATTGATGGGTAAAAAATAATCCACAATCAAACCCCATTTCCATTACATTCCAATGGGGACCCCAATTGGAGTAAGACGTAAATTGGGGATAGAAAAATGTAGGTAAGAAAATTAAACTTTTTCAGCAAGCAAAGCGCGTAAAATCTTTTTATCAATTTTACCCGTCGCCGTTGCAGGAAGCTCTTTTGTATCACAATAGAATTGTCGTGGAACCTTATAAACAGCCAAATGCTGAAGGCATAAAGCCTTCAAACGCTTTTCGCAATCAGCTTCATGAGAACGAAGTTGAACAAATGCTACAGGAACTTCACCATCTTCATCGAGCCTTCCAACAACTCCCGCCCGAATAGCATTAGGATATGACAATATAACATTCTCAATTTCTTGAGGATAAATATTAAACCCTTTATGAATGATAAGATCTTTTTCACGCCCCGTGATGACAACTCTGCCTTTAGCATCAATGTAACCCAGATCACCGGTATTCAACCAACCATTTTTAAGAATTTTATCGGTTGATTCTTGCGCATTATAATAGCCAAGCATAACATTATCGCCCTTCACCCACAAAACACCTATTTTGTCCTGCGGTAAATCAACGTCATGTTCATCACGAGCTACGCATTCAATACCAACCAATGGTCTTCCTACGTTACTTGCCGGAACTGTTTCATCATCAAGATTTGCCGAAATAACCGGCGTCGTTTCAGTAAGACCATAGCCATTAACTATTTTTCTACGGTAAATCAATCCAAAAGCTGCACGAATTTTATCAGGCATTGCATCACCACCAGAAACAAAAAGACGCACACTATTAATTGGCGCTGTTTTCATTAAACAAATCAGTCCGTACAGTGCCGGAACACCCAAGAAAATAGTCGGTTTATGCTGCAAGCTTTCAAGAATATAACGACGTTCAATTTTAGGAACTAAAATAATAGTAATACCATAAAAAATACTCGCCCATACGCACGTGTTTTGCGCAAAACTATGGAACAAAGGCAACACACCCAAAATACGTTCATCCGCTGGTTTACCAAGTAAAGAAGCTATTTGCAACACGTTTGTCATAATATTTTTTGAACTCAGCATGACACCTTTAGGTAACCCGGTTGTGCCTGAAGTATATAATAACGCTGCCAACTCTTCTGGCTCCAAATCTACTATTGCATCATTCACGCTTATTGACTCATCAACATCATCAATATCACGTTCCGTAACAATTGGTGGCAAAGTAACATCAGTTTTTTGGAATAATTCAACCCGATCTGATGATGTCATAATAATTGTTGGTTGTGCATCAGCTATGATGTGAGCAAGCTCTTTTTCTTTTAAAAAAGTATTAACCGGAGCTACAATAACTCCGGCCTGCCATAATGCAAAATAACTAATATAAAACTCGGGGGAATTTTCAAAGCAGATAATGCCCCTATCACGTGGCTTGACCCCATATTGTTTAATAATTTTTGCGCTCAACGCGCAGGCTAATGCATACAACTTTTTATAGGTTATATGCTTATCGTGATAAATAAGAGCCGTTGTATCACCGTGCTGCTCGACTGCTCTTTGTAACAATCTGCCCGCAAACATAAGTTTGCCATTCCGCAGCACTGTTTTATACAACTCATCAAATACATGCCGTTCTTTTTCTTGTATTGATTGCTTCATCATCATAATTTACTCTTCTATTTTTATAACTTGTACGGGACACTTAACAGCCGCATCTCTAATGCAGTTACCAAACTTTTGAAAATCTACCGGGTATTTAACATGTGAAGTATCAGTCACTTCAAATACGTCTGGCGCTATAAATTGACATGAGCCACAACTAATACATCCCGGCTCTACTATTACATTTTTCATACAAAACCCAAAATATCATGGTATAATTTTTTTATTATTATAGCCCATTTTAAGCAAAAAGGTAATCCATGCCACAGCTAACCAAAGGAATTCTCATCGCCATTGAGGGAATTGATGGTTCAGGAAAATCAACCCTCGCCCATAATTTATCCATCACGCTGCAACAACAGGGATTTGATACAGTGCTCACAAAAGAGCCAGGAGCCTCTAACATAGGTAAAGAGATTCGCAAGATCATACAGGCCCAAAATATCGCGTTTTGCTCAAAAGCGGAATACTTACTCTTTGCTGCCGACCGTGCACAACATTTTGCTGAACTCGTCATCCCAAGTCTTGCACAAAAAAAATTGATCATTTCTGATCGCATGGCTGATTCATCACTTGCATACCAAGGATACGGCAATGGACTTGATTTAGAAATGCTACGCACCATCAACAGCTGGACAATGAATAATATTGTCCCAGATCTTACCATTTTTGTTCGCGTACCCGTTGCTATTGCTCTTGAACGCGCCAAAAACCGCGGCCCATTATCTGCCTATGAAAAGCGTGAAAATTTTCTACATAATGTTGCTGCAGGATTTGAAGAGCTTTATAAAAATCGCACTGATGTTATAATAGTAGATGGAACTTTATCACAAGAATCTCTTAACACCCACGTTTGTAACGCAATTAAACAATGGATACACACAAAAAATCTTCTTTCTTAAACCACACACACCAAACAGTGCCGCCAGCGCAATTGTTAATTGGTCGGTATGACCAAATAATGCATGATGTAGAAAAATTCTTACAACACATGCTCTGTAAAAACAATGGCTGCAATACCTGCACAACCTGCATGCAGATCAGAGAAAAACAACATCATGCGCTGATGTGGCTCCATCCGGAAAAAAATTATACTCTTGATCAACTTGATGATCTGTTTGCAACGCTTTCATTCCAATTGCAACCAGATGAACTTTTTTTCTTTATTATTCAAAAAGCAGACTTTTTAACGCCTGCATGTGCTAATAAATTGCTAAAACCAATGGAAGAGCCGCCGCGTGGATATCATTTTATACTGCTGGCTGAACATGCAGAGCAGATACTGCCCACCATTCGTTCACGATGCGTTGTATATACGCTAGAAACTACAACCGCCCCACACAGCTCTCATCCACTTTTTGAAAACTTTACCACAAAATACTCTACAAGCGCTGAATTCTCTAAAATCATCGATTCGGCAAATATTAATGAGAGAGAAAGCATCGAGCTGCTTGATCAGATAATTCGCTACTGGCTTACAACGGATCCTACTCTCTTTTTACTCATCACCAAACTACAACAAGCCCAACTACATCCACCCATGCCGGGAAGCACAACAATCTTTTGGCGCAACTTGTATTTACAATTGTACAAAGATTTAAACACCATTCTGCGTGACATTTAAGCGGTTCAATAGTATTATTGCCCAAACATAAACACACGCATGGATTTTTAAATACAAAAAATTCATACAAAAAAAAGGGCCTTTCATGAATACAAAGCACCTGTTATTATTCGCTTTCTGCGCAGCAGCACCATTCACCTCACACGCCATGGAAAACCATAAACAACTCAACCGAGGAATTTTAATTGCCATTGAAGGAATTGATGGTTCTGGAAAAACAACACTCGCTCAATCAGTAAATGCTACATTAGCGCAACAAGGATTTGACACAGTGCTCACCAGAGAACCGGGTGACTCTGCATTAGGCAAAGAAATTCGTGAGCTTATACAGACCCAAACAATGCCAATTTCACCTAAAGCAGAATTTCTACTTTTTGCCGCTGACCGTGCACAACATTTTCACGAACTCGTTATCCCCGCACTAGAAGAAAAGAAATTAGTCATTTCCGATCGCCTTGCAGATTCATCACTTGCCTACCAAGGATATGGCCGCGGGCTTTTTATTCCAACATTACGTATCATTAATTCATTTGCCATGAATACTCTTGAAGAAAAATATATTAATCCATATACCCCGGATATTACCATCTTTGTCCGTGTTCCAGTAAAAGTTGCTCTTGAACGGTGTAAAAAGCGCTCTTCTCTTTCTATTTTTGAACAAGAAAAATTCTTAGAATCCGTAGCACTGGGATTTGAAGAAATATATAAAAGTTGCATTGATTATGTCGCTGTTGATGGCACTACATCACCAGAAGAGCTCACCACACAAGTATGTAATAAAATACAAGACTGGATAGAAGCACAAAAACTTCTTTCTTAAGCAAAAAAGCTATTAACAAAAAGGCATTCGAAAGTTATATTGCTTTCGAATGCCTTTTTAAAGAACAATATTTTATCTCATGACGATGTCTCATAAAACAAATCTTGCACTGTTGGCGAATAGCTTTGTTCCGAAAGACTTAATTTAAATATATCACCAGGTGATTCTTGCTGTTGTTCTTTAATAAAAAATTTACCTGATCCTGCTATTGGTATCGGCTTACTACGAATCCTTTTTAATACGACAAACTTTGTCAACACCTCTTTTTTTGCTCCTTTACTTCTCTTTTGCACATGAGTGTCCATCGCCATTATCATGACCGACTGTATAAACAACAAACAAACCACATACTTATTCATAACCCCTCCCTTGGATAAAAAAATATTAATCACCTCAATTATTAGCGGTAATCATACAAAAAAAACAAGAACATAGACAAAAAACTGTACGCTCATTATCTTTAAAGTTACTCATTTCCCCTACACAACTATGTTGCATCAAGGATTTTGTATCATGGCTATTGATTTAAAAGAACTCTTACATGTGCTCATCAATCCAGAGAAAAACTGGAAAACTGATCTTTTATATCGATGGAATGATATTATTGGGTCACTCAACAGCAAAGTACGTATTGAAAAAATCTATGACGACACTCTTATCTTAGGAGTTTTTCACTCCTGCTGGATGCAAGAGCTTTATCTTCTGTCACCGCTCCTTATAAAAACAATCAATGAAAAGCTAGACCAACCTTACATCAAAGAGATACGCTTTAAACACGTTGGTTTAAAAAATCTCAAAAAAAATATCTCAACGCCAACTGCGGTAAAAAAAAAGAAAGAAATTATATTAACCAAAGAAGATGAACGCACTCTTGCAAAAATTGCTGACCCTGCATTACGTAACGTGCTCAAAGCATTTCGCATGCGGTGCTACCAGGAGTAGTACAATGGAAACGAATGTTCTATGCTATGTGCTATGCTTTCTCACCACGGGATACATTGCTGCTGATAATGCAACAACATATCATCGTTATTTTATGGCAAATTATAATCATTCTGCAGGCAACATCCCTCATGCGCAAGACTGGTACACAAAACTTTTTTCTACAAACAACTCTGTGTATAGCTATAAAGGGTATCTCAATTTTCTCACCGATACAAAACAGTTCAAACAAATTACAGAACTCATCCCAACACTGGAAAAAAAATTTAGCAATGATCCCGATATTCAACTGATTTTTGCCAATGCTCTAGAAAAAACCAAGCACATTAAACAAGCTGATAATCTTATCATCACACTCAGCCAATCATTTAAAACACATTCAGAAATTGCATTCCGTGCAGCACAAACCCATATCCGCAGACAGGAACCAGAAAATGCCCTACTCACCATCAATGCCTTTCTCAATAATACACCACGCAGACCAAACAATTTTGTTTTTTATTTTTTAAAGACACAAATATATATGCAACTCGCTCAATTCAGCCAAGCATTAGAAAGCATCAAAAAATGCTTAGAAATGCACCCACAATTTGATAAAGGCTGGCTTCTATGCGCGTCATTGTATGAAAAAGAAGGCAAAATAAAAGAAGCTCTCACGGGATACACTACGTTCTTAGAACTATCTGGCGGTAATAAAGAAATAGAAAAACATCTTTTCTCCCTCATGCTCAAATACAAAGCACTTGAAGATAACAAGCACATTTTATTATCACACACCATCAGCATTGATAACGCACTTATTTTATTTCAGCAACAACGCTATCCACAAGCACTAGCGCACATCAATAGTTGCATAGAACAGCAACCCACTAACAATGAATGCAAATTACTCAAAATACAAATTTTATCCGCTATGAAAGATTTTAACCAAGCAGCACAAGTAATCACTGCATGGATTCTTGCGCAACCCGAAAATGATATATGGCCAAAATCACTCTGTCTTCTTGCTCACAACGGCATGCCACGCTCACGAATCATTGACGTTTTCAACAGCATACTCAAAAAAACAGCTGATAATCTTTGGTGCAATATCTACTGCGCTGATATGTGCATGCGTGATGCGCACAATGATCATGCAATGCTCTGTCTTACCAACGCATTACCATGCAACATGACCGATGCAATCAGAACAAAAACATTATATCAACTTGCGTTACTCCATTATGAACAAGACAATCACCACGCAATGCGTACTCATCTTGAAAGTGCTTACGCGCTTAATCAACACCACCCTCACATCAACAACTCACTCGCGTATTATTGGGCAACAAAAGGAAAAGATACAACCCAAGCATATTCTTTTATTGAAAAAGCACTGAAAACCGATCCCACAAACCCCTACTTTTTGGACACGCAAGCGGTTATTTTATATAAAGAAAAAAAATACAAGCAAGCACAAGATATTCTTGAAAAACTTGCTCATCTCAACAATGGAACAATGTTACTCCATCTCGCAAAAGTGAACTATGCTTTGAATAATAAAGAAAATGCTGATATCTTTACTCAAAAAGCTCAGCCATTAGTAAAAAACAATCACGAAAAAAAAGCTCTCAAAAAGATGCAACTCTTATTAACACACGCATGAATACAAAAACAATCTGTTGCGTTGCAGGAAAATCTGGCGGACATATTATCCCCTGCCTAACCATTGCACGCAATAACAACGCAAACAAAGCAAATATTCTCTTTTTTTCTGCAAACACACCACTCGATAAAACCATCTTATCAAACAACAGCATGGTTTCATGGCATATTATGCTGCCACTGAGTAGCCGTGCAGGATCGATAATTAAAACTATCTGGCATGCAGCGTGCTCATTCATGATCAGCTTTTTTTATTTGTGTAAACATAGACCGACAGAAATTATCACCACTGGTGGCATTGTTACAATACCAACCTGCGTTGCAGGATTTATATTACGCATCCCCATCACTCTCTATTCACTTGATGCAGTGCCTGGTAAAGCAATACAAGCGCTGACACCACTAGCAACATCAATTGTCACGCCGTTTGCAACATCACAAGAATATTTTCCTGCGCATAAATGTTCTGTTGCACCATATCCTATTAAATATCACACATCATCAATTGATCAAATTGCCGCGCTTACTCAATTACAATTATCGCCACACAAAAAAACCCTGTTAATCCTTGGCGGTTCACAAGGATCACTATTTTTGAATGAGTGTATGAAGCACTGGATACATGATTCATCTTTTATGCCAAAAAACATTCAAATTATTCATCAAACAGGATCCATTGATGATACTGATTGGAAACAACTCTATGCATCTAAAAGTGTCACCGCGCATGTGTTCAGTTATTATCCTGATCTTGCATTGATGTATGCAGCTGCAGATCTTATTATATGCCGCGCGGGAGCGGGAACATTATTTGAAATCAAATTTTTTAACAAACCATGCATTATCATTCCACTCATGACTAACACCACCACGCATCAAGTTGATAATGCTCGGGCAATGGTATCTGAGTATCCAGAGCTGTTTTGCACACTTGCACAGGATGATATTGAAAAAGATCCAACTATGTTATTTATGCGTATTGAGGAAATAATAAATTCTATGAATCAAGATTATCTACAAGCGTTAGAATCAACATTGAGTGAATGGAACTCAGAAAATGATGAGGACGCATACAAGGATCTATAAACCATTGGATCAGCTCCTCATGCGCTCATCCTGACCCTTCGGCAAGCTCAGGAGTAAACACCCGCCTGGCCTCCGAAGCCTCGGCGAAGGACGGCTTGAAGGATTAAGCGCACAAAATTATTGGATAAAAAATAGCGCCAACTTTTTAATTTGACGCCATTTTTTTATAATTCACGTTTTTTCCACCACTCATCAGTCCAAAATTCCTGTGGCACCTTTTTCTTATCCTCTTCATCAGGACTTTCTAAACCATATTCTTCTTCTAAAATAGCGTACCATTTTTTACGTACCGATATTGGTAATTTTTTACCGCAAAACATGCAATAATCCATTAACATACCTCCTCTTTCAAGAAGATCTACTCCATGTTCACGATATTGTTTATCATAATATAAAATAGCTCCTTCTTTGGATAATCCAGCATCCATTGTTAAACAACAATAAGGGCCTTTATAATTGCGTCTTTTTTCTTCAACTCTTTCATGTATTTTTTTAAGCCAATCTTCCATCCTATAATCCCCGCTTTTTCCACCATTCATCAGTCCAAAATTCTTGTGGCACTTTCTTTTTATCTTTACTGTCTGGCCATTCTAATCCATATTCTTTTTCTAAAATACCAAACCATTCACTACGTACCGACTTTGGTAATTTTTTGCCACAAAACATACAATAGTCCATGAGCATTCCACCTGTCGATTTAGGAATCTTAACTCCATATTCACGAAATCGTAAACTATAATATAAAAGTGCGTCACCCCTAGCTAATTCCGCATCCATTGTTAAACAACAGTGAGGACCTTTATAGTTACGTCTCTCTTCTTCAACTTTTTCATATATTTTTTTTAATAACTCTTCATTATCCATAATTATCCTCTTTCTAATAGCCGGCGCACCGTCCTCATCCCTTGTTCTGTTTTTTCTATATTTAAAGTTCCATCAAAATTTGCAACATACTTCCACTCAAGATCCTTACCAAATACCTCAAGATGATCATTGTGTAATGCATCAACAACAACATAATGACCTTTTTTCAAACCATCACAACCTTTTATATTTTCAAGTACTGCAAAAGCACGTTTACCTTGATTTACATAAATGGACCGTTCTAATTTACCTTTTTGTTCAAATTTTTTTACCCAATCTTCCGTGCGATGATATTTTGGACCATCGTAGCGTTTATTTTCATCACAATCAGTTTGTGTTGTTGCAGCATTATGCAACCCTGGTTTTTCCACTTCAATAGGAAATTCACAACCTTTATCAAGACTATTTTTAGGTATTTCATGAACCAATTTAATAGGAAGATCTTGTTTTCCTGCCTTGATATCACACACAACAGGAACATCTGATACCGGTTGATAGCAACCACCATATTGTGTTCCATTGATTGTAGCATCACGGGAAAAACATCCATCATGTCGAGACTCATGTTTACGAGCTCTTCTATGTTTGCAAAACATCACACAACCAAGAATACTGAATGCCACTACTTGACCAACTGCAACAGCAACTGCAGCTGGTGGGCATGAAACAGCTAATGTTGCTGTGATAACTCCTGTAGAAACTGGATCAATATTATGCGCAATAATTTCATACGGAGTTACACAAAAAATATGGCTTGTTTCAACAGAAAAGGTATGCATTGTTTGCTGTTTATGCACCGTTTCAACTGCATCAACACAAACAATATTCCCGTTACCACACAACAACTGTTCTGATACGTTTAACGCATATGCGCTAACCCAGTCATTTCTATCACATGAATAAAATTTTTGATCTGAAGCTGCACAAACACAAATATCTTTAATTTGGATTCTAATAAAACAGTCAGCCACATAACTCATAGTACGAGTAATAGAATATGGCTGCAATTGACCTCCATCAGCGACCACCACAACATTATTACCAACTCTAAACTGCTCAATGGGTTTAAGACCATGCTCATATCTGACTAATGTACGTTCAGCAAATCCATCCGGTTGCAATAACCCTATCCATAACAATAAGTTTAATAATGCCAGTTTTTGCTTCATTTTATTCCTTCTCAATTACACAAAATATGCGCACATTATAGCATTTGCACCACAATAGAAATAGCGCCAGTTTAACCAAGCGCTATTTTTTTACAGGCCAAAAATTTTTATATTAAAGTTGCATACAATCACACATTAAGATCATCTAAAAACCATAAAGCTAAATGCTTACCACGTTCAAGTTCAAACGGCACATCTTCTTCAATTAAAGCGAGCGGCCTCGGAAAATTAAATGGTGCTCGTTCAAGATTAAGAAATCGGCATTCACCAGTATTTGGCATATCAACGTTACTTTGTTTAAGAACATTAGTGGTCACGAGAATATATTTTGATCCGCTTTTCTTGAAATTTCTCAGAACGGTAAAAATTTGATCGTAAGTAAGATGAGCGAGCATATCTCGGCAGATAATAAGATCTACTTTATCAATTATATTTTCAATAAGATTGAGATGCCTAAATTCTCTCGTTGCCCCAAAAAGCCTTTTATTCCATTCAATTAGTTCCTGAACAATATCAAAGCCAATATATCTGCAAGCCCCTATATCCACATGCCTCATCCAATTGAGATCACCGCATGGCGCATCTGCAATGCAAGTAATACCAAATCGTTTAATAAGCGCACTGAACTCCTGGCGCATTCTCTGAGTATTTCTTATCTCAGATCCCGGACCAGAAACAGTTTCTCGTGATTCCCAATGATTTGTTTTATAAATATCAGTGAAAATTTTTTCAACACGATCACAAATCTGTTCGTTTACAAATGCATTATCATTGGATGACACGTAGGAACTTGAACACAAAAGAGTTAAAAAAATCATTGTTTTTTGGATTTTCATACTCATACCTTTTTTTATGTGGAATCTTTTTATATACATCGCTGCTCATGTTATAACATTACACTAAAATAGCAATAGCTCCTGGCTTACCTAACTTTGAAGGCAAACCTGTACGTTCATCAATAATCTTTTCTTGCAAGGATGGATCATAAGAAAATGTTTTTTCAGCAGAATCAATTGCACGATTAAAGCCAAGCCAAATAGGAAACGCGGTACGAATAGGATACACATTGTGCCCCATTGGACGATTATCATCAAATCCAACGTAAACGGCAGTTGTTAATGTTGGCGTTGAACCAATAAACCAGCACGTACGTGAATCATTTGTTGTACCGGTTTTGCTCATCGCCTGAGATTTTATCCAATTCTGTGCTCCATACATTGTTTTAACACGTTCAGGCCCCAAACAGAGAGCGGCTTTTACTTGACCAACAATACGACTTTCAATAACCCGTTCTGTATCAGCAACTGTTTTATACATACGAGCACCCCATCTATCTTTTATCCATGATAATGCATGCGGCTCAACATACACACCGTCATTGGCGAACACATTAAACATACCGGCACCTTCACACAATGTTACATCAACACAACCAAGAGCTAATGAAGGATATGCATGAAAATCACTTTTAACGCGACATTTTTTTGCAAGATTAATAATAGGATGAGGCCCAACCTTTAATAACGTTTTAATACTGACAATATTGCTTGAATGTGACAATGCATATGCTAACGTAACTTGACCACGAAATTTTTTATCATAATTTTTAGGTGCCCATATTGTGCCATTTTGCACCAATTCAATCGGCTCATCAATTGCAGTATCAGCGAACGTCATACCACTTTCTATTCCTGCCGTATACACTAATGGTTTTATAATAGAGCCAATTTGTCTGCGCGCCTGCACAGCCCTATTAAATTTTGATGCTGCAAAATCATAACCACCAACAAGAGCTTTTATTTCTCCCGTTTTACGATCAAGAACAATGAGACCACCATCAAGCTCATCGCCCAGTTCTCCACGCAGCTTTACCATTTCTGTTTCAAACGCGTGCTGAGCGGCGATTTGCATTTTTCTATTAATTGTTGTTTGAATCTGCAATCCTGCTGAATACAATGCCGTTTTACCAACAATACTTTCCAATGACATACGCAACATCTCTTTTATATGAGGCGCAAACGTATCATAATTTCTATCTTTTATTTCAATTGCACGCGACACATAATTTTCATACTCTTGCTCAGTAATAAAACCCAAATACCTCATCTTGCCCAAAATAACATCACGCCGCTTTTGCGCAGAAAGTGGATAAACCAACGGACAGTATCGTGCCGGTGAACGAATAATACCTGCCAAGGTACACGCCTGCTCAACGGAAATTTCATGCGCATGCTGCAACCAAAAACGCTGACTTGCCGCTTCCACACCATAAATACCACACCCAAAACAGACATTATTAAGATATGTATATAAAATTTGTTCTTTGGTTAATTGTTGTTCAACAAGAATGGCATACAACTGTTCTTTTATTTTTCGCGTAAATGTTTTATGTGAATCAAAAAAAAGTAACTTAACCAACTGCTGCGTGATAGTACTTGCACCCTGCGCTTTACGTCCATAATAAATATTCACGATAATTGATCGCAGAATTCCCTTCCATGAAATACCTTGATGCGAAAAAAAATGCCAATCTTCTGCTGCAATAAATGCATTAATAACATGCTGCGGTAACCGTGCTCCATCCACCGGATCACGCCGATCCAACTGAAATCGTCCCCACTCATTACCCTCATCATCATAAAGAATTGATGGACGCGCTGAATTATATTGCGCAAGAATAGAAAAATCGATTGTATGATTGTGTATCACAAAAAAAAGGGCCCCACCACAAAAGGTCCCTACTGCAACGATCAAAATTAAAAAAATATACGTAACACGAAAAATTGTCATGAAACACACACTGTTAATTGCCATAATAAATACTATAAAAATATAGGTATATTGTAGCTCAAAATAAACAGGAACTATATACTGATATCCACAAAAATATCCTGAAATCTTATAAAGCAAAAGCGGTGGCTTTTATACCACCGCTTATATCACAATAACCTATCAACATTTTCTTATTCAGTACTATTGATTCTTTGGCTCATACTGCTCAATCAATTGTCTCTCATTCCAAAAAGACTCTTTCTTTGTTGCACGAGGTTTTTCTTCTTCCATTCTTCTTGATTGATATGCTTCAAAACTTTTTTTTTGCTGCGCTTCATATGCCGCTATTTTCTCTTCTACGGGGGTTATTTCTTGTCCCAATCCTGAGCTCTCTAACGGTTGCGCATGCGATAATGGATTAACAGACTTTTCTTGTTCTTCTGCAAGTCTATCCAGATGTTCACTATATGTTTTATACGTCGCACTACTTTTAACTAATCTCACTGCAACCACCGTACCAATAACCGCCGTTGCAACTAGGCCTTCAGAGCATTGCACTTCAAAATTTATCCCCGACAATGCCACTACTCCGAGCAACATTAACATAAAAAAATTATTCTTCCTCATAAATTCCTTAACACAAAATTTTATTGATCAAAAAATACCAAGCGTTTTTGTCATATCATCACCAGTAGCAAGTTTTTCAAGCCCGTAAAGTGTAATATTTTCTGCTAATGGAAATGTTTCAGTTCCCGGGTAAACAACCACCAAGTGATCCAGTTTTAAATCTACCAACGCAATCCGCATAGATTTAGTAATTTTTGGTGCGTCAGCATACTTAAATTCAAATCCTATTCGCTTATTATTCTTTATAATCAACAGATCTAACTCAGCATCCGCTTGTGTTGCCCAGAAATAGCAATCCAATGCGGTAGCGCCAGAAGCTGCAATAATTTCTTCTAACGCAAAGCCTTCCCAAAAAGCTCCTAATCGAGGATTAATATACAACTGATCTTTGGTTGTAAGCTCAATTAACGCGTATAAAATACCCGTATCTCTGAAATAAATTTTTGGCGATTTAACCTGTCTTTTTTGTATGCTTTCAAACCAAGGAGATAAACTACGTACCATAAACGTACCAGCCAAAATATCAAGATATTTACGCACAATATGATCTGATACTCCTAATGACCTACCAATTTCACTCGCATTAAATGTTTGTCCATGATAATGCACAAGCATTAACCAAAACCTCCGCATTTGTGGTGCGGGAATATCAAACCCAAGGCTTGGAATATCCCTTTCTAAAAATGTAGAAATATAGCTACGCCGCCATAAATAACTATCAGCATCATTCTCCGCTAAATACGAATTAGGAAATCCACCACGCAACCACAAACGTGTGCTATCTTTTACTTCATATAACGTAAATGGTGGTAATTCAATATAGCCAATACGTCCTGCAAGCGTTTCTGATGATTGATTAATAAGATCTCGCGACGCGCTGCCTAAAATCAAAAACTTTTTTTGTTTAGCCTTTATTTCTTGATTATGTGCAAGATTTTGCTCATCCAATGGAATACGTGTTGAATCAACAAGCACTCGCAGCACCGGAAACAACTCTGGTCGTCTTTGAATTTCATCAATAACAATCAACTGTTGTGAGACACTTTGCAAAGCAAACATCGGGTTGTCTAAACGTGCTAAATCTAATGGATTTTCCAAATCAAAAAAATACGCGTCGCCCGGAAAGTACTTTTCAACATACATTTTGGCAAGTGTAGTTTTACCAACCTGCCGCGGTCCAAGCAATGCACAGACGGGATTTACCCGGAATTGGGCATCAATAGCATCTAAAAATCTTTCTCTATTCATAAAAAACTCCTTGTAATTTTGGAATCTAATTTAGAATTTACAAGGAGTTTTGGATAAAAGCAAGTATTTTTACCCCAAATGAACAATTTTGACTAGTGGTCGCACAACCTGTGCAACTATTAAAAATGCATAACTAAACGCATAATCCAACTTATTCCTTGCGGACGGTTGCGTGCACCAGCTTCGAGGTACAAATATCCTAAAAAGACAAGGTCTTGTGTACAAAAATAAGCGGCACCAGGACCTATGCCAAACACACGCTCTTTACTATCAGGCACCGAAACACCCAATGCATGATTATTGTGCAACTGCTGTAATGCATAGCCAACTGCTGCTATATAAAATTTAGGAAATGCTTCATATGCCAAACTATAATTGAGAGACGTTGCATCACCGGCTTGGAAATTAATTTTTTCGTTGCGTGCACTCCAAATATAATACCAACGCCACGATAAGCTCCATCTGTGAGAAAGAAACAATGTAGCAGCCCAATACAAATCACAATTAAAAAAAGTATCACTGGGGTTGATATTTTTTTCTGGCAACTTATTTTTACCGAACGGTATTGAAAAATCAAATTGAAGACGATGCACAAAAAAAGGCCGTCCTTTGCGCTCAATAGGATTCCATTGATTGTAAAGACCAAACCCTAAATTACCAAAACCACCGCCACTACTTTCAAAGGCAAACTCATTTTTTCCAATGTGTGAATACATCACCAGCGGTAATCCTAGAGCAACTCCTGGCACGGCATTCCATGGAAACTGATATTCAAACTGGTACGCAAATTCAGTAATAGTCTCAAGATGCCTAAAACGAGGAGAAGGAACACCACCTAATGGCTTTCCTTCTCCATTTAAAAATCGATGCGTAGTATAATATTGCGCATACTGCAACCAATACCATCCTGGCTTTGGCCGAATTGGACCACCATCAAGAATATTAGTAAATCCTAAATCAAGACCTGGCAATCCATAACCAACAAGAATGTGGGTAAAAAAAAGAAGAGCACATAGTGCCGTATATTTTTTATAATGCATCATATGTGCTCATGTATTAATTATAAAAAATTAAGCACAGGTTGCTCAACAAGTTTTTTATCTCTGAAAGTGTCGTAATATTCATCATCAAACAATGCTGCTTGCAACATTTCATCTTCAAGTTCCATTTCCTCTTCAGCATCTTCTTCATCTTCACCATCAAAAATAAATAAGGTCTCATCAAAATCAACATCACCTAGCTGATCCATTCCAAATCGCGCAAAAGCCTTTGCTTTATATTTATTGAATACTGAACGAACTGATTCATTTTGAGAGAGAACATAAAAAAGCAATCCGGTAAGCACCACCATTGTTTGACCTGGACACTTTTTAAAACATGCTGCAACCATTGCAAACGGAAGCAAGTTAGTGAGTTTATCAATCAACGGAACATTATTAACATTTTCAATGGATTCACCAAACCCAATAAGATGATTGCGCAATCCATCCATCGCCTTGAGATTACCACCCAAACACAACATTCCTAACAGAATAGCTAATACCATACGCTTCATCATAGCGAGCTCCTTTTTTTTATGAGATATTATTTACGATAGCAGTAAAAAACTATCACTATTGCTGCTATTGTCAACACAGCATATAACAAATTCATAACCTTGACTTACATAACAGCAAAAGGCAAAACTATTTTAAAATTACCCTAACTTTTATAACAATAAACAAGTATCATATAACCCTATGCTTTACTTCAATGACACAAAATATAACCTTTTTTTTGCCTTACTCATAACAGTACTACTGTTGATAGACGTGGGGCAGTTTTTTTTAATTGGAACAACAGTCATTCCACTTCTTTTGTGCATTTATTGCGCATTACTCTGCTGCGCTCTGCGATACAAAACTCTTTCATTAATCGCATTATTGCAATGCCTTGAATCTTTTTGTTTTTATAATTTTTTCTCACTTGCCTTCATATACCTCATTCCAATAACAGCACTCGCTCTTTTTTTCAAAAAATATTTATATCCCTCACGTACCCACAGCATTGCTCTTGCACTAACGGGCATCCTTATCCAAATTTATGCGGTTGAAGGCCCTTTTTTGCATATCTGGCCAACAAATTACTATACAATTATGAGAATTAGTGGTACACTACTTATAACAATATGTTTCTCTTTGACAATAAATATTTGGGGTATGCAAGACAATCGCGCGTAAATCTTAGATTTACGGGAGGAAAGTCCGGACTTCCAATGAACATGGTACCTACGGAGAGAATGGCCTCATAACCATTTTGCAACGTAGGAGAGCGTAAGCTCATGGAAAGTGCCACAGAAAATAACCGCTACCGTCTTAAGAATAACTTCTTAAAACGGGTACCTAATTGTAACGCTAGTGAAAATTGGGTTTTAAGTAAGGGTGAAAACGTGCGGTAAGAGCGCACGGTTATGCATAGCAATATGTATAAAGGGCAAACCCTACCAGAAGCAAGACAAAAAAGCGTGTGTCGCGGTCGTTCATTCCGTATTAACACGCGGGTACGTCGCATAGATAAATGGTTGTCAGCCTGACAAATGCTGCACTGCATAATCAGGCCACAAAATCCGGCTTACTGCAAACCCCAAAAGTGCCAATCTCATACACCCTGCTCCGCTACTGCTGCACAGGGTGGTTTAAGGCAAAAAAAAACAAGAGTTTCACCCGTGAACCAAAATATAAAAAATTACCTCTGGATGATTCCATTCCTCAGCTTTACGTGTGGCTACATTATAATGCAGCATATTTTTCGCGCACCAGAAAGCATCACCCCGCATCTTGTTGGTAAACAAGTACATGAAATTCTTCCTCTTATCACACAGCACAAACTTAACATTCGCTTAATCGATCATAAAGAAGAAGCCGATCTTCCTGAAGGTGTCATTCTTAATCAAACACCAGCAGCTGGTACCGCAATTAAACCAAACCAACCGCTCTTTATCGTTACAACAAAAAAACCATTAACTGCTCGTGCTGCTGAATGTGTTGGCATACATATTAATAAACTAACACATGATCTGCTAACCTCAGGCATCCACCCCCGCATCTATCATCTACCACACCCATATCCAGAAAACATATGCTTTGCGCAATCGCCACAGCCCAATGAACCACTTGAAAAAAATAGACTTATTTTATACATTTCATCAGGAAACAATAAACCAATTATTTGGCCTGATTTTACCGGTATACCGTTGCAACACGTGGTTGAATTTCTCCATAATTACAACATAGAACCACACATTATTAACGATGCTCCCCATAAACAGCATACTCATACTGAATACATCGTTACCGACCAACGGCCCTTTGCAGGAACACTATTAACACTAGATGAAGCAAAGCCATCATCAGTACAACTACGAATACACTGAATAGGATTATCATGAACAAACCAAATTTTTCACCGGACACACATATATTTCTCTGGGATCTGCATGATGTTATTCTTGAAAAAAGTCTCTGGAGCTGGTTTATGGTCTGTATGCGTTTTAAACGTAAAGAAGAACTCGTAAGCCGTCTTGATAAAAAAACTCTTTCTATCGCGTTTACGTTTTTGCTCGAACGCTTAAAATTAACAAAAAAACAGATGGTCAGTGAAGAGCTCATCAAAGCTGCGCAAGATGCTGATAACGATGCGCTTGTGGAACTCACCATGAAAGCATGTTCTTCATACAGCCCCATCAAGAAAACCGTTGCTCTTATGCATGAACTTTCCAAACTTGGGTACACCCATCATCTTGGTTCCAATATTGGCAAAACAGTATTTGATGATTGCACTGAAAAATTTCCAACAATTTTTGGTCTTTTTAAAGAATTCACCATCCCATTTGAATCTGAAGACTTAAATATCGTAAAAAAACCACACCCAGATTTCTTCAATGCTCACACGGAAAAATATAACTTACAACCAGAACAGATTATTTTTATCGACGACAAGCTTGCAAATGTGACTGCCGCACAAGTAGTTGGTATGCACGCAATTCATTTTAAAAATGCGCGACAATTACGTAAAGAACTTCATACATTAAATATATTAAAATAAACAAAATGAACATTATCAAAGTATCTTTTTATCAAAAAATCTTTTTTTTCACATCACTCAGCATAACAACACATACAACCGCAATGTTAACCTATCACAACCACCACTATCCTTACACCCAGCATGCTGCTCAAATAATACAGTACTTGAATCACCAAATTCTCGATGAAATATATTTTCGCAATGCCGCACTGCACAATGATAACCTAACACTCATCCGCCTCATTAACAATGGTATTAATATTAATGCCCAAGATGCTGGCACGGGCAATAATGCTTTACATATAGCAAGCGAACTTGGTTATATTGAAATAGTAGAAACTCTTCTTATACACAGAGCCCGCGTTAACATAAAAAATAGATTAGGGTGCACACCACTGCATTTCGCAATATCTTCACAACGAAGCATTGCATGTGTTAACCTATTAATTAAATATGGAGCTCATCAAAGAATAAAAAATTGCCTTAATTATTGTCCTGATAACTACCTTGCAAATGAAGTGGGCCAAACTCCCATTGAAGGAATCAACAAAAATAAAACTGCTTTTTTAGCTGCTGCTCATGCAACATTGTTATGCAAGCGCCTTGAAATGCTTGAATTATTTGGTTATTAACTCAAACTGCTTTCCCATGCAGCAACAGCAATTTCTAGCTCTTTTTTTAAGTCAGTCAATTTTTTTTGCGAATCATTTTTATATAGTTTCAACAAAATATAAAATATCTTGAAAAACAATTTTATTTTTACTAGTTTAAACAAAGAATGAAACAGATATTGTTTCGATAATAACCTCAATAATCAAAAAAAGGAGTATTGATTATGAAATTGATGTATTCTGGTCTTGCAGCTGTCAGCATGATGGCTTTTATGCAAATGGATGCAAAACGTGATCCTATTGATCGTGATAAAATTCCTGGAACTTATATAAGCGAATATTTCGAAACTACAACATCATCAGGAGATCTGGTTGATATTCGAAGTGAACTACTCGTTCTTCATGCTGATGGAACAGCAGCAAGATATATCAGCACATCAATCGGCTCTTCTCTCGCATCACAAAATAATAATGGAATTGAAATGACACCTTCCTTTGGAACATGGGAAGTAGATTCCAAGCATAATACGGTAAAAGCGGTATTTTTTGACTGGTTTAACTTTGCTCCTTGTGATACAGCTAGCACTTGCGGCGATAGTGTGCCTTGTCTTAGTACTTGTCCACCAGCAGATCAAGTAATTTCTTACGAGTATGATCGTATTACCTATACTATTAAATTTTCAGATATTGAAGATTGCAAATATCAGCGTGCTTGCGCAAATGAACTCCTCTGGGGGATTTTAATAAGCTCATGCCAAGACAATGAAAACCCTCTTGATTTTAGTGGGGCGGGTTGTACGAATCTTGCTACCTATAACCATCCGTTTTTGGCTTTGAAATCAACAAGATATTTGGAAAAAAATGATCTTATTGATCCGACTGCAAATGCCCTTTCACGGAAGAACATTATCTTCCATCGTGTGAATACGCAGGAAGACTTTGTATATCCATCAAGTCCATCATGCAAATAAGATAATTAAGCATTCGCTCGACTCACGTTTATATAAGCAAACGCCAATCTATGAATCATAGATTGGCGTTGTGCTTTTATAAACTAAATCAAACATTAACTCAAACTGTTTTCCCATGCAGCAACAGCAATTTCTAGCTCTTTTTTTAAGTCAGTCAGTTTTTTTTGCGAATCATTAAATTTTGGCGTGCCAAATACTAAATCAGCAAAACTGTTTTCAGTTCTTTTAATTTCATGCTCAAGCTTTTGAATGGTTCGCTCTAACACTTTGACATCTGATGATGATAATGCTGCTTTTTTTGGTGCAGCAACATCTTCTTTTTTGTTATTTACTTTTTTAGGAGCAGATGTATCTGATGATTGGCTTTTTTGCGATTCCTGTTGTTTTTGGTACAAGTATAATTCATAATTACCTTGATACTCTTTAGCGCCATCAACACTGAGTTCAACAATATCAGTTGCTAACTTATTAACAAAATCCTGATCATGCGAAACAAATAAAATAGTACCCTGATACGCTTGCAGTGCCGTCAGCAAAATATCTTTTGATTGAATATCCAAATGGTTGGTCGGTTCATCAAGAAGCAAAAGATTAGCATTTTGGAGCAATACTTTGATCATACCAACACGGTTTTTTTCACCACCACTGAGCACACCAACTTTTTTAAGAATAGAATCTTTGGTAAACAAAAATGAACCAGCAAAGGCTCTAATTTTTTGCTCAACCACTTTTGGGCATGCTTCAGTAATGTTTTCTAAAATGGTTTTATCCATTGCCAATGATGCCGTCTGATCCTGATCAAAAACTGTGCTCAATACGTTGTACCCAACAGTAACTTTACCATCCATCAACGGTAATTTTTGTGCAATTAAATTAAATAAAGTTGTTTTACCAACACCGTTAGAAGCAACCAATGCAATTTTCTGACCTTTTTGAACTTCAAAAGAAACATCTTTAAATATTTGCTTTGGGCCAAATGCATGGCCAACATCTTCAATAGTAAGCACCACACTTCCCGATTGTTGAATAGGAGGGAAGTTAAAGTTAATATCCGGCGCTTTAGGAGGGAGCTCAATACGCTCAACCTTATCTAACGCCTTCATCATACTCTGCGCCATGCTTGCTTTACTTGCTTTAGCCTTAAAACGCTCGATTGTTTCAGTTTTTTGCTTAATATCGCGCTGCTGATTTTTGTACTGCATTTCTAATAATGCTTCATCATGCGCTTTTTGCTTTTCATACTGGTTGTAATCACCGACGTACAGCTTACCTTTGCCACGTTCAATTTCAAAAATTTCAGTACATAACTGATTCAAAAAATAACGATCATGGCAAACAAGCACAAATCCAAATGGCGCACGCTTTAAAAACTGTAAAAACCAGTCTTTTGCAACAATATCCAAATGGTTAGTGGGTTCATCGAATAGATAGAAGTCAGCTTTTTGCAATAACAACTTAGCAAGCACAATACGCATTTTCCAGCCAACACTGAGCGTTGCCACCGGTTCATCAAACTGCTCTGGCTTAAAGCCTAAGCCCATAAGAACTTTTTTAGCCTCTGCGCGCATGCCTTCTTGATCAACATGAAGTAACTTTTCACACACAATAGCATACCGCTCAAGGAGCTCATCCAAATCATCCGGATTAGTATCGAGTTGGGCTTCTATTGCCTTTTGTTCGTCCAATAGCTTTGCTACATGAGCAAAAGAGGTATATGTTTCTTCTACAATCGATTTATCTGATGTCAATACTACATCCTGAGATAAGTAGGCAATTGACTTGCCTTTTTGTATTGAAACAGCGCCTTTATCAAGCTGCTGCTGACCCGCAATTACTTTAAGCAAGGTTGATTTACCTGAACCATTCCTTCCGACCAATCCAATGCGTTGATCGTGGTCAAAAACAAAGGAAATATCATCAAAAATAACCTGCTGAATCATCTCTAAACAAACATTATATCCATTAATCATGCGTTAATTCCTCTAAAAAATCGGTATTTTCTATCCCCCAATAAGGATAGCATACCATGAAAATTACTATTTGGATACCCCAAAACCCCCTTTTATCACATTATATTCATCATTAAACAAACTATTATGGCAATATTATTGACTATGAGAAAATTATTTATCTATAATTAAACATGAGAATTATAGTTTTTTAGAAAAAAAAGGATTGTTTCATGAAGTTATCACAAAAAAGTAACCCTGCTGCAACAAGACACGCTTTAATCGCACTATTACTCGCTGCGATCACTTTTAACGCCTATGGCATGAAAAGATCTATAGAATCACCGCAAACAGAAAACCAACCAATAATAGGACGTGCCCAATTACCCAGCGGGGAATGGGTAGATATTGTTGGCCTAATACTCAATCAGAATGCGCCAATGAAACTATTATTAACAAACTTTAAATTCAATGAATTATTCCCAGAATTGCGAAAACATATCATTTTTTTCCTCAGCTCATATACAAATGCTAAATCACTCAAAAAAGCTGCATTTACCATTAACTCTCTTGCTCAAGTGGATAAAGAAATAAATCAACTCATTAATGATCCCCATTTTTGCCTAAAAAATATAAAATATCTTGCGCAAAAATTCAAACAATCTGATGAAAAAGTAGCCAAGATTTTACAAACTAAAGCAGCCAAAGAACGTTCTGCTTTGCAAAATAAACTTTACTATCTAATGTTAAAAGTTGAACAGCAGTCACAGGAATTAATAGATACACTTAATCTCTTATGTGAACAAGGCATCGATTTGAATTATATCTACAATATACCTGATGACATATGGACCACAGAGGACATCCCCTGCCCAGGAATGACAGCTCTAATGACTGCGGTAGAAAATAATAACCTTACTCACCTCAAGGCACTTCTTGCAAAAGGTGCCAATATCAATGGAACTAATCAGTGTGGAAGAACTGCATTAATGATTGCTGCGCGGATGAATGATCACAAAGATGCTGTTCAACTTCTTATCAACGACCCCAAAATCAATATCAATCAGCAAGAATTAGCGTATGGCGACACAGCTCTCTATTTTGCATGCACAAACAATAATATAGACATTGTAGAAATTCTTCTTAACGCCGGTGCTGATCCAGAATTTTACGATATATCAGCTGTTGAAGAAAAAGTTGAGAACTTACTTCGAGATGCGATAGATAAAAAACATGGGTATAAATAAAGGATCACAATCATGACTAAAAAAATAAATAATTCATTCATCGCCTTCCTGCTACTTGCTGCAACGTTTAACCTTCATAAAACACATGCCATGGAGCAGTCAATATCAGAAGAATCAACACAAAATGAGATAAATGATGCTTTCATAAAAGCCGCACAAAACAATGACTGTTCTACCATCAAAAAACTTCTCAGCTATGGGGCAGATATCAATACAACTAATTCAGAGGGAGTGACAGCATTAATGCTTGCTATCGGAAATAGATACACTGATGCAATCCAATGCCTTCTTAGCAACCCTGATATTGCCATAAACCAACAAGATAACACGGGAATGACTGCTCTCATGCTAGCAGCAGTAATAAATAATTGCCGTATCATCCGCATACTTCTCGCTCATGGAGCCGATATCAATAAAGCTAATTTCAAGGGACAAACGGCATTAATACTCGCTGTCCTTCGTGGAAACACAAATGCGGTCAAACGTCTTCTGAGTAACCCTAATCTTGCCATAGACCAACAAGACAATAAAGGATATACAGCTCTCATGGTGTCACTTATCTTTTTTTCAAGAACTAAAAATAAATTAACTATAAGAAGACTTCTTAATGCTGGCGCAGATCCTGAAATTGCTGCACCTGAAATTGACAACAATGCTGCTCTCACACCACTAGAAGTAGCAGAAGGCACTGGTGATCAAGAAGTTATTGATCTTATTCAAAATGCGATAAATGACAAACAAAATACTGCCCTTATAGAAGCAGCAAAAAACAACGACTGCCCTACCATCCAAAAATGTCTCAATAATGGAGCAAATATCAATATAGCCACTTCCAATGGATTCACGGCATTAATGATAGCTATCGACAGGGAACACACGGATGCAGTCCAATGCCTTGTGGGCAATCCTAATATTGCGATAGACCAACGAAACAATGAAGAAGATAATGATACCGCTCTCATGCTAGCACTTTTGGGAAAAAACAAATTAATTATAAAACTACTTCTTGATGCTGGCGCAGATCCTGAGCTGGCTGATAGTAAACGCCGCACACCATTAAAAGTAGCTCAACAAATTGGTGATGCAGAAATTCTATCCTTAATAAACAAAGCAATACTAAAAAAACATGGTGTAGTGAACATTGTTACTAAGACACAAAAATAGGTTTATCAAAATGGAGCTCTTATGAAGATAATCAAAAAAACAGGTTCATTCATCGCTCTGCTGATGCTTGCTTCAACATTTAATAACTATAGCATGGAGCCGCAACAACAACCAGAATGGGCTACTGTTGTTGGCGATATCATTCTTGGCACTGCAAGTTTGACAATACTATCGCAACCAAATGAACCCTTTGAATTCACTGCTCTACCACCGGAAATGCAAGATAAAATTATTCAGTTACTCAGCTTAAACACAACTGCCGAATCACTTAAAGAGGCTGCAAAAACTATTAATTCTCTTGCTCAAGTGAATCATGAATTAAATCAACAGATAAACGATCCTAAATTTTGCCTCAGCATCATCAAACATCTTGCACAAAAATTCAACTGCTCTGATCAGGAAGCAGCTAAGACATTACAGACACACGAGGCAAAACGGCGTCTTGTGTTGCAAAATCAACTCTATGTACATTGCAGTACTCCATTCGGTATAACCGATCCCCTAAAAAATATCCCATCCCTTGATTCTTTATTAGAACAAGGCGTCGATTTAAATTTTACCTATGACACGTTAACACCTAAACTTTTTTTTACTCCACTGATGCTTACAATCGCCAGCAGTAACCTAATGATTGGAGATCTTTGTTCAATTGGAAGAAATATCATCAACTTAAATCAAAGAAATACTCTCAATGGTGATACAGCCCTTATACAAAGCGTTAAAAAAAGATCGCGTTTTAGTGTCCAGTGCCTTCTTGAAGAAGGTGCTGATCCTGAACTTGCCAATTTTGCTGGGCAAACACCACTAGAATTAGCCGCACAACGATATCACCTGACGCAGCACAGAAGCTATCAAAAAATTTTTAATCTTATTCAAAGGGCGATAGATATTTATTTTATTCAAAATGCGATAGATAACAAACATGTTAACCAAAGAAATAACAAAGGGCAAACTGCTTTATCATTAGCCGCAGCAATACCATCATCTCGCTTGGTAAAAACCATTCTTGATGCCGGTGCCGATCCCGAACTTGCTGATGATGAAGGCCTCACCCCACTTGCTGCTGCCCAACAAACTGACAACCAAGCAATTATTGATCTTATTCAAGATGCGATAGATAGAAAACATGGCTATAAATAACCCTACTACGCCAAGGCTACGAAGGGCGTAAACGAAGGACCACGATCATGACTAAAAAAATTAATTCACTCATCGCTCTACTGCTACTTGCTACGACGTTTAATAGCTACAGCATGGAGCCGCAGCGACCACCGCAATGGACAGTCTTGACGTTAGTGATTGGAGATATCATTCTTGGCAAAAGACCACCAGAAATAGGGAAATTGCGGGAGTACGTTGTTTCGTTACCTGCCATACCAGAATATATGCAAAAGTTAATCATTCAATTAATAACTTTATACGTCGATGCTCAATCACTTAAAGGAGCAACAGGAGCCATTAATTCTCTTGCTCAGGTAGATGATCAATTCAATCGATTAATTAATATCCCTGACTTTTGTTTATACCTTATCAAGCATCTTGCAAAAAAATTCAACCGCTCTGATCAGGAAGCAGCTGAAGCATTACAGACACACGAAGCAAAACGGCGTCTTGATTTGCAAAATCAACTCTATACATTGTGTGAAAATCCTCATAACTCCATATCTCTTGAAGATTTATATCATGCAGATTTGACATTCACCTATACCTCGTGGCCTCAAACATTATTAATGCAAGCAATCACCTTCGGCAGTATGGCGATAATACGCCAGCTTCTTAATGCCGGCGCTGATCCAGAAATCGCTAATAATGATGGGCTGACGCCATTACAAGCCGCTCAACAAACTGGTAACCAAGAAATTATTGATCTTATTCAAAATGCGATAAATAAAAAACAAAATACTGCCCTTATAAAGGCAGCACAAAAGAACAACTGCCTTATGATCAAAGAACTTCTCTCTAATGGAGCAAACATCAATACAACTGATTCCGATGGAAACACAGCATTACTATGGGCTGTCGATCAAGAACATATAGATGCAGTCCAATGCCTTGTGGGCAATCCTAATATTGCGATAGACCAACACAACAATGAAGAAGATACCGCTCTTATGCTAGCACTTGTTAAAAAAAACAAATTAATTATACAACTACTTCTTGATGCCGGCGCAGATCCTGAGCTGGGTGATAGTAGACGTCACACACCGTTAAAAATAGCTCAAAAAACTGAGGATGCAGAAATTATATCCTTAATAAGTAAAGCAATACTAAAAAAGCATGGTGTAGTGAATATTTTTGCTAAAACACAAAAGTAGATTTATATCAAATGCGATAGATAAAAAACATCGGAAATAATAGCTTTTTTGGGTTGTTTACGGTATCTTTTTCAAAAAAAACACCATTTTTTAAGGAGCTTCATGATAAAACAGATCAATCCCGTACGCACAAAATATTTCCTCAGTATGTCTCTCAGTTCATTACTCGTCCTGCAATGTTCTGCCGATCCTATCGCATACCAACCTCACAATTTTCCTATCGTTAAATGTTCACTACAACCAAGCACTTATGAACAAATTTTGCTGACACAATTGCGTAATAAAAATAGCTCACGCACACAGTTCCGTGATGCTGCTAATAAGTTGATAGAACTCCTTGTCAGCAAAGTATTTGATTGCCTGCAAACAAAATCAATAGAAATTGATACTCCTGTTGCTGCGTGCATGGGGATAGTATTACAAGATGAGATAGAACAAATTGTTTCTGTCATGCGCTCTGGCGATGTCCCTCTGAACATATTCAGCGCATACTTCCCTTCCGCGGCAATTAATAAAATTTTAATCCAACGTAATGAAGAAACCGCTGAACCAATTTTTAAATATCAAAAATTTTCGCCAACAATTTCTCAAGCAAAAAAAGTTGTCATTACTGAACCAATGATTGCTACTGGCGGAACACTCAGCATGGTCATTGATCTCCTTAAAGAACATGGTGTTAAAGAAGAAAACATTATCATTGCCGCAGTCTGTGCTGCACCTGAAGGGTTAACACGATTATCACAACAATATCCAGATATCAGTGTTGTGCTGACGGTTGTTGATGATCATCTCAATGAAAAACAATATATTTCACCAGGAATTGGCGATTTTGGCGACCGGTATTTTGGAACTTGACCCTTCGATACATTTTTGCAAGCAAAAACACTCAGGGTGAGCGGAGTAGGACAGAATACATCTCTTCCCGCTCGTCCTGAGTGTTTTTGCTTGCAAAAATGTATCGAAGGATGGAACTTAAATCTTGCTACTTACCAAAATTTTTGCGGCAATTATCATAATAGGTAATTGCCGCTTCTAAATTTTGTACCGAAATATCTGGCCATAAACAATCAAGAAAATAAAACTCACTATACGCGCATTGAAAAAGTAAAAAATTACTTAATCTTTGCTGGCCACCCGTACGAACAATAAGATCGGGTGATGGTATACCTGATGTCCACAAAAACTTTTCAAAAACATCCGTAGTAATATCAGCAGACTGCAAATTGCCCTGCGCAACTTCACAAGCAATCCGTTGTGCCGCATCTGCTATTTCTTGTCGTCCACCATAACAGAGCAGAAAATTAACCTGTAACGCATTGCCTGATGCAGTTTCACGCTCCATTGTTTCACATACTGGTATAACACGTGCAGGAAACAATGTACGATCACCAATAAAGCGTATACAAATATTTTTACGTTTAAATGTTTCAAGATCTTGCAACGCTTCTTGTGCAAGCACTTCAAATAGATAACGCTGCTCATCTTGTGAACGTTGTAAATTTTCTATAGAAAATGCATACAAAGAAAGATAAGAAATCTGTTTTTCAAGGCAAAAATCAATCACTCGCTGTACCGCATTCAACCCTTTTTTGTGGCCAAACCAGGAAACTAAACCCTGTTGCAAAGCCCATCTTCGATTACCATCCATAATACATGCAAGATGTTTTACCATTGATGCTACCTACTCAATATGCAATCTAATTTTTATTGATGAACTACTGGCATAGCTGATTTTTTATCAACAATATTTAGTGCATCAATTGCACCAAAAATTAACGAAAGTATACGATGTGCAACAACCATACCAAGCGCAAATACTATTCTTTCACACAACACAATTGGCATAAGTCCTATCCACATACCAGCAGTCATTGGCATTGTATATAACCAGATAACAGAACCAACAGCATGCGCTACAAAAGTACTACCAAGAGCTTGTAAAAATACAGTTCCTCCTTCACCAAAGCGGAGTTTATCCTGAGCTCCGTCGAAGGAGCGGACAGGCTTTTGTGGAATAAAATATAAAACAATGGGAATCAACCAGTAAAATGCATACACAAATGCCTGAGCACCAACGGGATGAATAACAAAAAGCCCCATGCAGGCAATGGGCAGCAACAATCGAATTGCATAATGATTACTTGCCCAATACAACGATGCACATAATCCGGGCACACAAAAAGCAAGAAAGCTCAAGGATATTGTTTTAAAAAAAATGATGTGCACTAATTGACGCAGAAAAAAAACAAGTCCACTACCCATAACACCACCAAAAGCACCTGCCAATGGTAAAACACTGTTACTTGCAGAGAACCATATCATCTGAGAACCAACCAAAAAACTAACTTTTAATAATCCTGAAATTTTTGCTATACCAGCATATGATGCTGCTTTAAGAGAATTTTTTATCATTTTCATATATCTACCCATGTATATTTATACCAATCTCTACTCTCACTATACCAAATCCGTGAGCTAAAAAAAGAGCCCCTTTACTCTATCTCACACTCTCCCCGAACAAAACAAAAAGCTTTATACACATCATCAGTCACACTAAACAACTTAACATGCTCAGACCTCACCAAGCCACGCGGAGCGGCTTCATCAGTAATCCATTGCATAAAAGGACGCCAATAATCCTTGCCAACCAACACTATGGGAACTTTTTTCATCTGTTTTGTTTGAATTAAGGTAAGAACCTCAGAAAGCTCATCAAGCGTTCCAAAACCACCAGGGAAAACAACAAAACCACTTGAATACTGCGTAAGCAACCATTTACGTGCAAAAAAATAGTCCAATTCAAAATATTCTTCCACGCAAACATTTTGCGGCTCATTTAATCCCCGTACCCCAATGCCAATACTTTTCACGTTACCTTTTCTGGTCGGTTTAATTGCGCCACAATTTGCCGCCTCCATAATACCAGGTCCCCCGCCAGTAAGTATTGATATCCCCTCTTCACCCAACCAAACCGCAAGCTGGTTTGCTTCTTGTGCGTATTTATCAGTCTGCGCAACTTTTGCACTCCCAAAAATAGAAATAATAGGATGAGCCAATTTTGAAACGCGCCACACACCGTAAATTATTTGAAAAAAAACACGGAAAAATTTCCATGCTAATGAACAACACATGCGAACTCTTTGCAATCTCATAATTATTTTTCCTTTTTTCATTATCCATTCAACTGGTTACATTCAAAAAAAAATTCTCTCTTTCTTGTGCAAGTATAATTTTCTATGTTACGTTTGCCAACAGTAGACAATCCTACTATGCAATGAGATCATAGATCAATTACATAACAATGGAGCGTTATGCACAATAAATTAATTTTTATGAGCCTTATCATCTGTGTTTCAACAATAAATGGAATGGAATTCAATGATTTTCAAGAATATGAATTTTTACCAGTAGAAATACAATATTTAATCATTTATTTTGCTACCAATCATCTTGCAGTCAAAAAACCAAAAGAAGCTACTCAAATAATCAGAAACCTTTCCGAAACAAGTAACAGTATCAACGCTATCATTAATACACCAAAATTTAATGTTAACCTTATAAACAATCTTGCACATACATACAAATGTTCTCATCAATCTATTGCGCAATTTCTGAACACACAACAATCAAAAAAACAATTAGCTTTGCAACATCAACTCAAACAATTATGTCGCATTGAACAAGATATTAACCTCCTAACAAAATTGAATGAATTAGTCTCCCAAGGCATAGATCTAGAATTTACCTACAATTATTACCCTTGTCACAAAACACCTCTCATGATAGCTATGGACTATGACAACAATATGTTTGAATACCTCATTACGCATGGTGCAAATATCAACGGTTGTAACCTCCATGGCGCCACTGTGTTACACCTTGCCGTCAGCAAACCAGTAAACAAATATTACATCGCACGACTTGCTACAAGCCCTGCCATTGCCATAAACCAACAAAACTGCCGTGGTGAAAACGCTTTATTGCATTGTCTCACCAGAAAAAATTTACCCACTAATCGTCTCCTTACCGCCATAGTACGGACACTTCTTAAAGCAGGCATAGACCCTGAAAACAGCAACCGTAGACAAAAAGAGCTCAATCCCCTTACCGCTGCTCAAGATTTAGGTTACCAACCGATCATTAGTATTCTTGAAAAAGCCCTTGAAGAAAAGCATTCCTTAACTCAGTGAACCTTTAAAGATTCCCGACATCACCCCCCTAAAACAGGCATTAAAAGGCTTGTTAGCTTTTTTCTTTATAATCTATTTGAATTTTTTACAAAATTCATGATATACTATATTTGAGTAAAAGAAAAGGCAAAAAAATGATGGTTTTATAAAAAAAGCTCTAAGATTAACCGTTTTTTTGTTATACTTAACTCCTTAAAGCACCTTTTTTATAGGATTATTAATGACAAACAATAAGGGATGGGGAAAATTTCTGCTTTATCTCTACTGCTCAGCAGCCCTCCTGGGCAACAGCTTTGCTATCAATGCTGCTCGAAGACGAAAAAAAACAAAAGATTTTTATGCTGCCTTGCATAATGATGCCAATTTTGTTGATATAAATGCGTCAGAACCAGAGATATGGGTAACTATTTTTCTTCATGGCATTATGAGCATCCAGCCCCACTTAACCGTACAAAATGTAATGCGATTTGTTCGCGATGATGTTCATCATACTATCTACTCCAAAACTGTTGAATACATGCGTCTAGACCCCTATTTTTATCTTAACCAGGCAATGCAGGAGTTTGGCCTCAAAAAAGTTGATCTTAATGATCTACAACCAGGGTATGCAACCAATGCCATTGCACAAATCTATGATGATGTGACAAAGCTCGTCACCCCCCTGGCAAAAACTCATTATTATACTTTTGGCTGGTCAGGGCTCCTGAGCCCCACAAGCCGTTATGCCGATTCAGTTAAACTTTTCGAGCAACTCACCGCTGAACTGCAAGAAAAATACTGGAAATACAACATTTTCCCTAAAATACGCCTTGTTGGCTACAGCCATGGAGGTAATGTATGCCTTAATCTTGCTGCAGCCCGCCAAAACACTAACCCTAAGTCTCCTATTTCCATCGATGAATTAATATTAGTTGGCGTTCCCATACAGACCGAAACTGATTATTTAGCAAACGACCCAATATTTAAAAAAATATATCATTTCTTCTCACAAAAAGACCGCATACAACGAATAGACTTTTTCTCATTTAATCGCGTATTCTCACGCCGTTACTTCAGAAACAGCAATAATTTTAAAGTCCCAAAAAAACTTATGCAAATCGATGTGAAGTTTATACGAAGCGCTCACACAAGGCACAATACCCCCGCACGCCAAGCCGCTTGTGGTAATTTTGACAACCCAGGCATTATCTCAGGCAAATCTTCCTTACTGCGTGATTGCTCACCTGGCCATCTTGAATTCTGGTTTTTTGGATGGTCGCCAAAGCATTACCGTGAAAGTTTTGTCTTTAATCCACTTCCTGCCTTCATTACCATTCCGTATGTTCTCTACTATATTAGACAAATACGGGATGAAATTATCACCCCGTATCCCGTTATTGTCGATATACGTCCAGAATTTGAAACAATGCTCATAAAACAAAGAAAATATAATAACGTCACCCATATTTTCCCATTTTTATCACATGAAGAAGTTAATAAACTTAACTCAATCGCAAACAAAGTTGCTGTTGATAGCTCCTTTGAAGATGAATATGAAGATCATGTGCAAGCAGCGTTTGAAAAAGCAAAAGAATATTACAAAATATATGATGATCGCAAATCACGAACTGGATCATATAAACGTAATCGCCGCATGCGTAAGCGTAATTTAACGGAAACAGAATAATAAAAGAACTTACTACTTTTTTAACTCTTCCAACAATCTCTTTTTGTGCAAAACAGCATCATAAATACGTTTCAATAATTCTTTATTATTATCATGATGATGGAGCATCTCCACAAAAGTTAATGTCTCTAACCAACGTAATTCGTTCAAGCCAACATCTAATCCTAAATGATGTAGTAATAATTCTACTTTTTCATAATCCTGATTCCAAATTGTTGTAGACAATAAAGAATTAGAGAACATATTAATTATATTGAGATACCATGTTTGCTTAAGATCTTCTTCGGTAAAGTGCTCATTACGTGAACGAGCAATCCTCAAAAAATAATTTATTTTTTCACTTATTAAACGATAACAGAAAAAAGATGCTGCAGCCTCATCGTTACAACCATCTTTTCTGGCAATTGTTCGAATAATCATTTGTTGATTTTTTTCTGCAGAATAATAATTATGAAAAAATTTATTAGTACAGGAAAGAGCTTTAAAAGTTTCTTTCATATCCTGAACACGAGGGCTCAAACACAATAGTTTAGTAATATAGAATAGAATGTCACAATTATATAATACTTCTTTTTTAAGAGCATCATTCTGCTGCTCTGCATATTTAGCAAGAATCGCATTTTTAATTGGCTCAGGTAATTGATCAAAATTTTCACATAAAAAAGATTTATAAGCGTAACGTTCTTTATATAACTTAAAGTCATCGGGGATTGTTACCCCTTTAATATTATACATTTTAACTTCCTCTTTTGTCTCATATTTTTCATGCAGCGGGGACGACTTTCTATTAACAAAAGTCATTAACTTTGTATATACATGAGTTGACTGTAAAAATGCACGCACAAGCGCAGGAAATTCCAATAAATAACCAAAATCACAATACATTAAATTTTCCAACTCTATAAAACAATGGCATTGTTTTAATGGATATTTAGAACTCAAGGAATACTCAATAATATTTTCCTCAGGTCTTTTATCACAATCATAAAAACAATTCCGAACCCCATGCAAATAAACTTCTCCCTGACGATTAAAATTAAAACGACATTTGTAATCCCATAAGTCATAAAAGGTAACAGTATCACCTGCATCACATAAATCACCATCATCCATCAAATAAAACATCCTCAGCATTAATTTATCTGGGTAAGGCTGTTTATCTCTGCCCAACAATACATACGTACTGCCATGCTTATGCCATGTAACTTCTGCATCAGTCGTTGAAATCTCTGTAAAAGAAGCACGACCACGAACCGTTACCTTCCTACCCGGTATTCCATAATTTTTTAAATAATTTTTTCTTAATTCAACAGTATTATGTATTGTTTTATTATAATGTTTTACATGTGTCCCGAAATAATTTTTTCTTGCTTCAACTGTCTCTTGTATTATTGTGTTATAATCCTTATCAACCAACGCCAACGCGCACAGTGAATCATGAGAAAGATACGTAATATTACGCACCATTATCTCTTTAACAAGGTGATGACGAAATTGTTCATCCATGCATAGTAAAGATGACGAAAAAGTAGCCAGTATAAAAAATGAATACAGCTTACGCATGATTAAAACTCTTATGTAAAAAATTTTATCGAATTAATTCCCAGACAGTAAGCAGATCGGCCATTGATAATTCTTGTGCACGCAATGCCAAAGAGATTTCGGTAACCTTTTCCATTTTATAATGCGTATGCGCAAGATTATTTTTTAATGTGCGTCGCGGCTGCTTAAAGCAATGCTTAATAAAAATCCAAAATTTTTCTTCTTCGGGAATTGGCGTAATTTCAGCGTGCGGCTTAAAATATATTGTGCGCGAAAATACTTTTGGTGCAGGATGAAATGCTGTTGGTGGAACTTTATCAAGCAGCTTCCACTCAAAATAATGCTGAAAAAAGAGGGATGGATATCCATATCCACGTCCTCTTTTTTTTACTATTTTTTGAGCTACTTCTTCCTGTATCATAACAACACCTTCCTTGAGCAAATGTCTGTGCTCTTGAAAGCGATGCAAAATAGGAAAAGTAACTTGGTACGGTAAATTAGCTAAGATAGTCCATGGTTTATGCTCTTCAAGTTTTGCAAAATCTATATCGAGAAAGTTTTCTAAATTAACGGTAAGCCGGTCATCATGCTTAAATTTATCACGAACATAATCCGCCCAATCAGGATCAATTTCAAATACCTCAAGCCTTGCTGCTGGTGTTGCTAAAATATATTTGGTCAAAAATCCATCACCACAACCAATTTCAAAAATTGATGTTGTTGGCTTTATTTCAACCGCAAAAATCATATTATGCACAATGCGCACATCACGCAAAAAATGCTGTCCGAACTGTTTTTTTAAAGGAATGCCTTGTGAATATGCCACGTGATTTATTTACTCCATCAATGCGTCTTGGAAAAAGTCGAGATCTTCTATAACTTTACCTGCACCTTTAACAACACAAAATAATGGATCTTCAGCAACAACCACCGGAAGGCCTGTTTCCATTGAAAGAAGCTTATCAAGCCCTCGCAATAATGAACCACCACCTGCCATGGTAATACCGCTGACCACTAAATCTGATGACAATTCTGGTGGTGTATTTTCTAACACAACACGAACCGCATCAACAATGCTTGCAATAGTTTCAAGTAATGCTTCATTAACTTCAGGTGCTGTTAATACCACTGTTTTTGGTACACCCGTCACCAAATCTCTTCCTTTAACTGCCATACTATTTTTATGGAAATCTCCTTCAAGCAATGCCGAACCTATTTCCATCTTAACCTGTTCAGCAGTGCGCTCACCAATTAATAAATTATATTTACGCTTAACATACTGAACAATGGCAATGTCCATTTCATCACCACCAACACGAACAGACCGACAAAATACAATAGACTTAAGTGAAATAACGGCAACTTCAGTTGTTCCGCCCCCAATATCAACAATCATGTTTCCTGATGGCTCTTGTACGGGAAGACCGGCACCAATTGCAGCAGCCATTGGCTCCATAATAGTACGCACCATTCGCGCACCTGCTTCTTTTGCAGATTCTTCAATTGCTCTACGCTCTACCTGTGTAATACCAGAAGGAACACCAATAATCATGCGCGGACGAGGCTTAAAAAAAAGACCTCCTCTGCCTTCATGAATGGCAGCAATAAAATAACGTAACATGCTTTCTGTTAATTCATAATCTGCAATAACACCATCACGCATAGGACGGCTTGCAACAATATTCTCTGGTGTTTTACCCAACATCTCTTTTGCTCGCGTTCCAGCAGCAAGCACAGTTTTGGTATGCAAACGTACTGCAACAACTGATGGCTCATTTAAAATAATCCCTTTACCACGAACATAAATAACGGTATTCGCGGTACCAAGATCAATTGCTATATCATTAGAAAAAAAATTAAACAATCTGCGTGCAGGCATAAACTTCATACATTATTCCCTCAAATTTAATAAGCTAACTCCACTCCCAATGACACCTTATTTGTCTTAGGAACATTGTGCGATACAAAAAGCATCGATGGTACATCCCATCTAAAAAACAAAATCGGATCTATAATATGTTTTGTATTTTGTTTTCCAAAATCATAAAAAATATTAATCGTAAAATAATCAGATCCCCACTTTGATGTAGCAATAACCTGTGATAAATCAACAGGGATTGTTTGATCTTCCCGACGATCACACCACTGATCTTTCCAGTGCGATGTTAACGTATAATGAACACCCACGCCAAGACCACCACGCAAGTTTTCTAAAATAAAATAAGGCGAAAATGCCAATGTTGCACCAGGACTAATATGAGCCTTACCAACAATAGGACCAAAAATATAAGGCTCACTTGCCACCATGGGCATACGAGCCAGCGTTGTACGCGCTATACGCTTACTAATTTCCAACAAAAAACCAACTTTAATATCTTCTTTCAGCTCAAACAATGAATCACCTTTAAGATAAAAACCACCAAACCCGTTACCACCATAGGGAATTGATGCTGCGTTAAACACATTGGTTTTTACTCCTGTTGGCACAAATCCACCAAATGTTAATCCTGCATAAATTCTACGACATTTTAATGTATAATCCCACTGCCTGCTGCCCCGAACGTACACATCAATATCACCAATGCCATGCTGTGCTGCATTATTTTCAATTAAGCCAATCTCCTCAAACGCCAATCGTTGTGACTGCTCAATTTCATTATAATCGCCTGGTTTTAAATTTCTCACCTTCTCACGATCAAGACGAAACGTTTGACGTGAATTAGTTTTCAAAAACATCAACTCACACCCAACAGTAAAATGATCCGACAGACTTTGACAATATCGCATAAAAAAACCTTCCCCCTGAATGCGGCCATTCACAAAGAAAGGAAGTTCTCGTCCCAATAAATCAGAACGTAACGGACTTTTACCAGTAATTTCTAACAAAGATGTTGCCAATGTATTTAAATCAAATGTGCCAAACAGTTCTGGAATACCAACTGTTTTTTCATCACGTGCAAATGCTTCACTTGCCGTTATCGCAACAAAATCAAGTTCATATGCCGAAGGCAGCCCCTCAATAAAAAATTGCTGCGGAACAAAAAGAGGAATAAACCGATCATCATATATTGTTGCATGACTTATCTGAGACATACATAAAAAAATAGTAAAAATAAAAAACTTTTTCGACATTGAACTACCCTGCGCTATTATATTTGTCGAATCTTAAATTATTGCCACATCAACCTCTTATACTATAATATCTCATTTTCCTTTTTTGGAAAGCATGAGACTTTTTACCCAGGCTCGACTTCGCTTCGCCCGGGTACCCATCTAGAAGCTAAGGATCGATATAACTGACGAGCGAGATAGAAATTTTATATCCCTTCTTCCGCTCACCCTGAGTGTTCTACGGAATGTAATGGAGTAGAATGTATCGAAGGGTCAAAAAAGCACATGAAAGTTTTACAAAAACATGATACACTCTTGCAACAACTTTAATTAAAAAAATAGCCCTGATATTAAGGAATATTATGAAGAAATATCTCCTCGCACTCAGCGTTCTTACCGTAAGTAACCAAAAAGGAAATTTTATGAATAACAATCTTCAAGCAGTTATTTTAGCTGCAGGAAAATCAACACGTTTTAATACAGAAACAACAAAACTTGCCCAACCAATTTGTGGGCAAGCAATGATTCTTTTCCCCACACAACTTCTACAAGCATTAAACATTCCTACAATTATTGTTGTTGGCTACCAACAAGAACTGATCAAAAGGATCGTTTCTGCCGAACATGATACCTCAGTCGATTTTGTAGTACAAGAAAAACAGAATGGCACTGGCCATGCTCTAGCGTGCACCAAAGAATTATGGAACAAAGATCATATTATTGTCCTCAATGGTGATGTTCCCTTTGTTACTGCAGAAATAATCACCTCTCTTTATACAAAACATATCGAACATGATGCAGCAATAAGCTTTGTAACATCATCCGATCCCGATGAAACAGCAAAAGCATATGGGAGAGTCATCACAACAAATGACCACATCAGCATTGTTGAAGCAAAAGATTTTATTGGCAACATTGATGAACATCGCTGTGTTAATGCCGGCATTTATCTCATTAATAAAAACTTTTTACAAGACTACATTGCAACGCTTAACGATGCGAATGCAAGCAAAGAATTTTATATCACTGACCTAGTTAAAATCGCAAGCGATAACAATCTTGTTGTGACAACAATAGATACACCTTTTAATACCATTCGTGGAATCAATACATTCAAAGAGTTGTGGATAGCAGAGCAAATTAAACAGACTGAAATGATTAATTATTGGATGACACAAGGTGTACGCTTCCAATCCCCTCAACAAGTTTACCTTGACCTTAACGTCACCATTGGCAAAGGATCGTATATCGGCTCTGGAGTCCATCTACGAGGCAACACAAACATCGGAAAAAATTGTATCATCAAAGAATTTTCCTCCTTAGAAAATGCAATTCTTGAAGACAACATAACGATTTATTCACACTGCGTTATCAACAATTCATATATTAAATCAAACGCTCACGTTGGTCCTTTTGCTCATTTGCGAACAAATGTAACTATTGGGACGCAATGCACTGTTGGCAATTTTGTTGAAGTTAAAAACAGCACTCTTGATACAGCAACAAAAGCTAAACACCTCTCTTATATCGGCGATTCAACCATTGGTTCACATGTCAATATTGGCGCAGGAACAATCACCTGCAACTACGATGGTCTGAGTAAACATAAAACCATCATCAAAGATTATGCATTTATTGGCAGCAACAACTCTATTGTAGCACCTGTCACTATCGGCACCAATGCCTTTACCGCGGCAGGATCAACCATAACAAGTGATGTTCCTGATAATGCATTAGGGATTGCACGAGCACCACAAACAAACAAATATGAGTACGCAAAAAAATTAAAAGGTCTCCCAACACAAGAACAAGAATGCAAAGAAAACAAACTTAATGATTTTTCATTTATTGGCGCTCGTGTTATCCATCCTGATACACCAGCAGATGAACAATGATTCGATTTATACATACAGCAGACATTCATTTTGGTATGGAAAATTATGGCAAAATTGATGCAAAAACAGGAATCCATACGCGTTTGCTTGATTTTGAAAAAGCACTAAATGCCTGTATTGATATTGCAATACAAGAATCAGTAGATTTCTTTTTATTTGCCGGCGATGCATACAAAACACACAATCCAAGCCAAACGCAGCAGAAATTATTATTCAAATGCTTTTTGCGTCTCTACAAAGCAGGCATCCCAATCGTAATTGTTATAGGCAACCATGATCATCCCTTAAGCTTTGGTAAAGCCCATGCACTTGATATGCTTGGTGAAATACCACTTGACGGTTTTCATGTTTTTTCAAAACCAGGCAGCATAGTTCTTACCACAAAAAATGGTCCCATAACTATCGTTGGGGTCCCTTGGCCAACACGCAACACAGTAGCAATTGCAGATAAACATCTTGATAAATCAAACTCTCAATTAACAGAATATATTTCCCGGGCAGTTGCTCACATTATCAGCGATCATGCAAAAAAAATTGATCAAACAATTCCCGCGGTACTTGCAAGCCATATCACCGTAAGCACGGGAATATTTTCTGGATCAGAAAAACGAGCAATTTATGGTAACGATCCAATGCTTATGCCATCGCAACTCGCAATAGCACCATTCGATTATGTTGCGCTGGGGCATCTTCATAGACACCAAAATCTTAATGAATCAGGATATCCTGCAGTTGTCTACTCAGGGTCAATTGAACGCATTGATTTTGGTGAACGTAAAGAAGAAAAAGGTTTTTGCCTCGTGAGCATTCCAGAAAAGGGAAAAGCTGTGTATGAATTTATTCCGGTGCCAACACGCCCCTTCATACAAATTGAAGTAACGCTCATTTCAGGTATTCCGCAAACAGATCAAATTATTGAAGCCATCAAAAAACACAATTTGCACAATGCCATTGTTAAAATTGTATATCATGTCCCTGCTGGTAAAAAAGATTTAGTTGATTTAAAAATTATCGAACAAGCGTGCCAAGAGGCACTTGATTTGATTGGCGTAATTCCCGTACATAGTTTTGAAACACGCGAAAAAAGAGGTTGTGCTCTTAAAGTCACCATGGATCTACCTGAGTTGCTTGGCAGTTATTTTGCAACAAAACCTGAACTCACTGACAAACGTACTGACCTCATAGAAAAAGCTCTTGTTCTTTGGCAAAACCACCTTGACCAACAGGAAGAACATAATTAAAAAAACGAGGAGGGATATGGATGAAGAAATTACCAATAATAACCTTCTTTTTTTGTATATCTATCAATAATTTCAACTTACCAACTTTACATTTCCGCGCTCGCCCTGAACATGTTGAAGGGTTTTCTTCGAGCGCTCGAGGATATCCTTCAACATGTTCAGGACGAGCGCAGCGAAGATCTGAACGCGTGTTTACTACTGAGCCTGTCGAAGTATCAGGACGAGCGCAGGAAACAATTAGTTTATGGATAAGTTCTAAAAATATATATCCCAACATAAAAAAATTTGTCGGCTATCACAACATCGCAACCCATATTCACTGTATTAAGTGCTTGTCAAAATCAACCCATTTGTTATCACGTTTATGTAAACAACACTACTATTACAAGCCTTGCAATTGCATCGAACAAAAAGATTGTATACGGATTGACTCAACAATTTTTTCCCATCAAAAGCTGCGTGACTGCCTACAAAAAATGGTACTCACAGGATCTCTCAAACCATTACTCGTGCTACTACGAGAAGTAAAAAACTATCGCTTGCTTCAAGATAGCCTCTTTTTTCATGAATTTTTTGTACTTATTTTTACCGTTCACAAACAAATTCTTTTTCATGAATGTGAAGAAAATCCTCATGCATTAAAACACACAACATTTGAAACCATTATTGATATAAGCAACAAGATTAACCAACTGCCAATCGCAGAAGTATTAAGCGCGATAGACATGTTAGTAACAGAACTTCCCATATTTTTAGAAAAATATGAATTCCATTCAAAAATAACCTGGAAAGAATGGCTCAAAAAATATTGGTGGGTACCGCCAGTTTTTGGTGCATGGTTTGGACTAAAAATTTTACTCCGTTTGCAACGACCACAATTTTATTATTCATCACCATACCTTGCACCACGGCCACAAATTCCATTGGAACCAATTGTGCTCGTTGAACCAACTGAACTGACTAATCCCGTATTATTAGAAATTAGAAAAGAAGAAAATCATAGCTAATTATTTTTTTGCAATAATGTCGTGCACTCTATCTATTATTTTCTTCATAAATTCATAATATTCTGGAACTTCATGTGCAATGGCATCTGCTATTTCTTCACGATAAATATGAGAAGTCATATTGCGTGACTTTACCATATCCATGTATTCAGAACCTTCAGATTCAGTTAATATACGTGCTGTCACTGCTTCGCGTATAATTACCCGCGGAGAATTAATAGGCACATCTATATTTTCAACCTCTTCCAGATACAATTTTAGAACCTTCCAAAAAAGATCTGTACAATATTCAAACCGTTGAATCATCGAATCTCGCATACTCGCGAATAAATACTCATTTTTTTCCGTAGGCTCTATTTCAAAAACTTTTTTATATTCGTAAAAAAGTTCAACCCCTTTTTGCAAAGTCTTTAATGCATCTAAATAATCAGTTATTTTTTCACTTATTCTTTCCATATAGCACCATCTCTTAAAATTTTTTGTTGCATTTTTTCTGATACAGCTCGAAAATCAACTATATCAAAATTAATGGGTAAATTTGACTCTTCTAAATCACCAATAATATTACTCATTATCCTATTCTCAATTTTGTGCCTCATGTCTAGCGCAACATCAATATCAGAACCTTCTCTATAATCTCCGCGAGCACGAGAACCATATAATATAATTTTTGCATCAGGTGCATATTTTTCTATTATAGGCACAATAATATTTTTATATTCTTCGGTAAAATTATATTTCATTAAATTCTCTTTAAAAATAAACAACAGATGCGCTTTTAAGCAAAGCTTCTCGATATTTTTCCATTAACTCTTCATACTTTGGTCGACGCAAAATATCAACAATTTCTCTGTACGAATCTTCTAAACTTTTTACTGTCTCTGGTGTTTTTTCTACCAGTTTAAACATTTCAAAACCACCATTAACTTCTTCCGGCGATGAAATCTGACCTAGGTCCATGGAATAAATAAAATGCTTACTTTCTGCAACATCAGAATGATTAATAACAAACGGCTCGCCCCACACAATGCCCGCAACCCCCTTGCCAGTCTGCGCATATTTCACTAAAACATTGCGCTGTGCGTTAGATGATAATTTTTTAGACTGCGGCACAAATGCTCGTTGCAATGTATACGTTGCTTCTATTATGGTTGCATGATCTTTATAATATTCTTCAACAGCTCTGCGTGGAACGATTAAATTAGAACGAATTTTTATATCAAGCATGGTGTTAACTGTTTGCAACATCTGTAATTGCTCGCGACCTTCTTGAATGGTATAACCTGAAGCCGTGAATATATCCTCTAACTCTTTTTCTGATAAATTATGTTCACGCTGCATTTGCACAAGATACGCATCAATCGCTTCTTCATCTTGCGGAATATGATGTTTTTTTGCATCAAGTAAAACTTCTCGCTCAAAAACTATTTCTTCTTTTGTACGGAATCCACCACCAAGACTTGGTCGATCAATATCTGATTTAGTAATAATTTCTACATCTTCCTGGCCATACACAACAGCTTCTATTTGATCTACTAAAATAAAATTTGAGGTATCAACATCGCTGACTACATCAGCGAAAATATGTGATGACATTATTAAAAACAACATCACTATGCGCATTTTCATACTGCTATCCTTTGTCGTTCGTATCCTATTTCTATTCATTATACTCTTCATAAGCCGCAAATAACTCCTCTAACCGTTCGCATTGCATTTTTTTTGCATGCATACGTGGAGTTAAGCCATTTTCATCAGGTGCATTAATCTGTATATTCATATTATACTCTAATGCATCGTATATCTCGTATGCCTCATCAAACCATCTGTTTTGTTCATATTGCTTAATTTTGTCAAAGAATAGCTGCTGTGCGTGACAAGCTTCTGCATCATATATTTCTTTTACAGACTTTTGCTGTAATCTTTTTTGCACTGCTTTAAGTAAATCTGGTCCACTCATTTTTAATCTGCCGTATATAGCCCTATTTCCAAAAGCTGCAGGAACATACCATATTGGATGTTCAAAAACAGCTCGAATAGGTCCCCATTTTGATTCTATACAATCATCACCGGCAACAATTCCTGTATGAGTTATTCTGTGTAATAAATCTTTTTCCCTCTCTGGTGATATATACATAATAATATCTCCAGGTCGTACAGACTTACCATCAATCACATCAAAAAATTCGATAATGCTAACACCATATTCTTTATCTTTAAACAAACCTGCATAATAATCTTCTAGACCTGGAATATTCAAAACTTTAGAAGCTTTCCCCACAATTTCCATCAATTTAGTAAAAGCATAGTTATGACACGTGCCATACCTTTTTCCAAGAGGAATTTCTTCTTTAATAACAATTTTACCTTGTGATATATCCACAACCTCTTGCGGAGAGTCTTTTATACGCCACTTTTGCCGCATGATATCTAATTCGTCACTTTTATTGATCACATGACGTGTAAACTTTTTTTTCATACCTGCAGGTGTTTTGGTAATATGCATACCAAAAATTGAATGAGAAACGATTAAAGATAATGAATATATAAGCAATGTATATTTTGTGTGCATGCAAACTTTCTATCGCTCAGGACGAACGGTCTTTATCAATTTTATAACAAGCTCAAGTATAACGTATTTATTAAAAAAGGGGAGCCGGAGCTCCCCTTTTTATACAATGTTCACTGCATTATTATGCAACGCGTTTTTCTGCTACTTGTTTTTTATCTGCTGCGTTAGCAATGCCACCAGTTGGTTGCTGCATTTCTTCTTGCGGCATTTCCGCACCTTTGAAGTAATCTTCATTCACTTCAACCACGTACTCTTTACGCAATTCATTGATCTCTTTTTCAAACAGTTCAACGCGTTTATTTTGTTCTAGCTCCTGTTTAAGCTTATCTTTGATTTGTTCATAAGGGATAAATTTAGGCTCTTCTTTTCCAGTAGCGTTAACAACCCAGAATTTTCCATTAACTTCAAACAGTTCGATTGATGGAACCGTTTTAATGCCAATAATTTTATCACGAAGCAATTCATCTATGCCAAGACTTTGACTATTCACTAACTTAAAATCTTTAATTTTTGCATTAAGATTATCATCTTGTGCTGTTTTTTTGAATCCACCTGGTGCTGCTTTTGCTCGTGCAACAAACGCTCGTGCTGCTGCACCATCAGCAAATTCAATACCGCTTGCCATAATACCACCTTGTGATGTCATTACGCCACGCAATTTATCTTTATTTGTGTCATAAAAGGCTCTCACTTCAGAATCAGGCACGGAGACTGTTTTCTTTTCACTAAAATATTTTGCATTAAGCATGCGCTCCATTGATTCACATAAATCTTTTAACTCTGCTTTATACGCCGCTGTTTGATTTATTCCTTGTGAAATAACATACTCATCAGCAATTTTTTGACCAATAAGACCTTCTAACAGATTACGATCAAATGCTTTAGGATCCATAAACCCTAATGCCTGTCTAATTTGAGGATTTGCTTTGAGAAATTTTTCTTTTTCTAAAGCTAAAGTATCAGTGGTAATTGCCGGCTTTCCTTTCATGGTAACCAGCACTTCACCCGTCATTGGAGTTGAAGTTTCACCAGCAGCTTTACTTTCTATTGCAGTTTGGCCACCACCCTTGAACATATCGAGCAATGCGCACCCTGGCAAAAAAGAAAGTGTTGCAAAAATACCACCTGCTAATATCTTTTTATGCGTTTTTTTATTCATATCTACCCTTTATAGTTAAAAAATGTATACAGTGATAATAATTTTCTATCCTATCACAGAATCGACATTTTACAATGCCAAAGTCGAATAAACATAAATAATAAAAAATAGCTTTTATTTATTTTAAACACGCGTTAAAATGTCCTCAATTTATCTAACAAAAAAGGAGTGAGTTACAAAAAAAATAAATAGCCCCATACCACAGTCCACTTAGAAAACATTGCGAGATATACTCATATAAATAAAAAGGAATCTCTGTGAAAAAAAATACCTTAATCGTCCAATCATTACTTTTACTCCCATTACTCACCGCTGCACCTCTCTTGGGCATGGAATACAAAGAAAAACCAATATCACCTCGAAAAAGTAAAAGCCAAAAACGCCAAGCAAAACAAAACCAAAATAATACCATAAAAAAAGAACCTATCTCCTACGAAAATCTCAATAGACAACTGATGAGTGAACTTACATCATCAACCATTTTTCAAAGCCAACGAGCACAAAACTCATCAGACTCAACTCCTACCAATGAGTACCACCCAATCGTAACTGAAACGGTCAAGACTGTAGTTGATTATAGTTCATTCCCATTCATAACAGAACTTATAGAAGAGCTTAATGCTGACCCATACGTAGCTCCAACCAACACCCTCATCCAATCTGAACATGAATCCATAAACGTGACGCTACCAGAATGTATGCAATCAATCATAGTAAACCAAAACCTGTTGCAATCGGTGATGTTGCCAACAGAAGAAAAAGGATTAACGTTTTTAGAAAAAGTCTCTTACTATACAAGCACTAAAAGCCAAGTTGTACAAAGTATCATCAAACAACTAGAAAACAAAACCTTTGATGCCAGCAATCTTACCTCATTCAATATTTTTACTGAAGCAATTACAACAGCAGCCAACAATAATGACGTTAACTCGCTTGCTACCATAGCGGATCTCTGCAGCAAAAACTATCCACAAACAATTAGAATATTTGATGATGTCGTAGCACAACAGGCTTCTGGATTTTTGACCACACACTATATGACAGAGCTGACTCGTGCAAATGAAACAATGAAAAGCAGACGTCAAGAACATCTCAAAGAATGGACCGTAGAAACTGCTGCATGCGTAACAGCAATGACTGATATAATCACCAAATATAATCAATCAGTAAAAAACATTTCCGATAATTATCACAGCTCAATTGAACAAGAAGAAACACGTATCAAAACTCTCAGAACTCAGGTCAGCACATTTGGTTTACTTAATAAACCAATAAGAAACAACATAGATACATTGCTCGCTCATAACAAACTTGAACTCCCAACAAATAAGTTCGATTATACAATGCAGGCATCAGAATCAAAACTTAATTCCTTAGCAAAAATAGCTAAAGATATGCCACAAATAATAACGTTTGACCCTAGTAAATTAGCAAAATGTCTCGAATTAGATCAAAAAAAGTAAACACCTCATCTGGGGCCAGAGCATATCTGGCCTCCTTTTTTATAAGGATATGTACATGAAAAAAAATATTGCACATGCTCATTCATTGCTTCTGCTCCCATTAATTGCTTCATTTTCTTTGCTAGGCATGGAGGAGCAGGCAATAACTACAACCGATGATCAAAAAAAGAATTTTGAAGAATCTGTATTAATACCACCAATACCAACAATCCGCGGCCTTGGTTTTGCCAGAGGACTCAAAGATTATATATGGAATGAAGAAGAGAATACTTACGCAGAACTCGTAAACAAACAAATAGATCTTACCAATTCAAGCTATCATCGCAAATTGGATACCACCGTAGAAATTTACTCTTCCACAAGAAAAAATAGTGACCGCCTTGCAAGCGTCCTTACGTTGTGCCGGCAAGAACCTTATAAAGGATTCATAAAAATTAATGATATCTCATCCTCCATGGCGCATATCTACCTTGTTCAAGAAAATAAAACCAAACAAACAAATCTTAAAAACACCATAGAGGAAAAAGATAAAGCATTCATAGAGAACTACAATGGTTTACTTGAAGGGCTACAAGACTCTGTGAAAGAAAAAGTTGATACAATGAATACACTGCTTAATTTGTATATCAAATCAAGAAATGATGATATTCAAGAAAAAGGTAATGAAATTAGAGTGCTTAAAAAAGCTCTCGTGAATCTTCACCACCTTAACAAAACATTCAAACTCCCCGAAGATAAAAAAACAGATGGTTACTGTTCAGATGAAGAAAAAAATCCAAACAATGTAGACACCTCTTACAATGACAAGCATCTGCTGGACAAAATAGATGCTACTTTTTCAATGAATGCAACAGAAACAAAAATTGAGCGTCTACTCAAAGCACTTCAGAATTTCAATGAAGCAATGCAAGGTATTCAAGCAGTCCGCTACTAAAAAATTTCTAACTCAGTAGGCCAGCGTAAAACCTGGCCTTTTTTTTTATACAACTCTACAAACAACTGCTACCGTGATTTTTCTTGGCTTTAATGCAAGCAACACTTTTGCTGCTGCACGCAACGTTGATCCTGTTGTCATTAAATCATCAATCAATAAAATATGCTTTCCCGCATATTCATGCGCCTGTACACCATTGAGCACAAACGCCTCCCTAAGATTCTCTACGCGCAGAGAGGAAACAAGCGTTGACTGGAATGCTGTTTTTTTTACTCTTTTCAGCAGATGACACAAAGGAACATTTTTTTTCTTTTCTATAACACGCGCAATTTCATGCGCTTGATTAAATCCACGCCATGCATACCGGGTCCAATGCAAAGGAATAGGCACGATTACATCATAATCAAGTTGTTGCAATGGCAAATGGTGCCACATCAGTTGCCCCATATTATGGCTTGCTAGTGCATCTGACCAACTTTTTGCCAAAATTAATTTTTTGAGAGGATCTTTATAATCTGAAATGGCGAGCACCGTCATAGAAAAACTGGGAGTCACATCAATGTGCTTGGATACTATCGGAAAAATTTTATGCTTACATTCAGCACAAAAAATATCTGCTGTAGATAAAAAACATTTACAATATGCGCACAGGGATGGCATAAGAAACAAGCGCAAATTATTTTTTACAAGAGAAAAAAGAGAGTACAGCATATTTATTTTTCATATCGCAATAATAATATGCCAACACCAAGAACAATCATTGCATCTGCTATGTTAAAAACAGGCCATGATAGCTCACCATAAGAGAGTACAATAAAATCAATCACTCCATGATAGAGCACACGGTCAACAACATTACATAATGAACCTGCGATAATACAAACCTCTCCCCAAATAACATTACCGCGACGATAATTGTGGTATGCATACCAACACAACACTGCCGTGATCATTGTTATTATTAATGAAACAAAAATAAACAGTGCATCACTATCTCCATGAAACATGCCCCATGAAATTCCACGGTTAAACAGTACATCAAAAGATAAGAAGGCATTAACCACATACGCGTTTTCTGTACACCATGCAAGTGCTGCCAATTTGGTTATACGGTCAATAATAAAAATAAAGGCACCAAAAAAAAGGTACCCGTATATGTTTTTTTTCATTACCTGATCACCGCTCCCTGCTGCTGCAATTGCGCAATAACACGGCTCCACATTTCTTCAACTTCATCCGCAACCAACGTTTTTTCTTTATCACACATCTCCACATGGAATGTCATTGCCTTTTGATCTTTCCAATCAGGTTTAGCAAAAAAATCAATAAGTGCAACCGCTTCAATGCGTGAATCAACTGCCTTTATCATTTTCGTCAGCGCATCAGCAGTCACCATAACAGGAATTAACATACTCACGTCACGGCGCACGGATGGATATTTTGGTAACGGCTCAAAGCGAACAAGTGGACGCTTATATTCAATAAGATAATCAGCATTAATTTCAAAAATAAATGCAGCGCCACCGGCAGGTGAAAGTGATTGTATTACAGAATCATCAACCATGCCCGCAATACCAATACGTTTATCATCGTGCATAAGTACCGCTGTTTGATGTGCTGAGCACCATGAAAAATCAACCCCATCACGAATCGACCACACAACATTCATATGCAACTCATCAAACATACGCATAAGCATTGCTTTGCCGGCATAAAAATCTATACCTCCCGATTGATCAAAAAATATACCACTTACTGATTTTTGCTCAATAATATCTTCACCCTGCATGTGCCATACGCGTCCCCATTCAAAAAATCGCAATGCGGTGTGATGAATGCTATTTTCACCAACAGCTTTAAGAAGATGTGGCTGCAATGTAGTAACTAAACGTGTATAATTTTCAGAAATAGGATTTTTTATTGCAACAAAATCGGTTGGCTGCCATGCAAGTTCACGCAATACTGATTCATCAAAAAAAGAGTATCCATACAACTCATGCATCATGAGACCATAACTCAAGAATTTTTTTATGGCACGAGTAGTATAGGTTTTATGCAAATCAGAGGGACGTAATCGCAATGCAGGCATCACGCGTGGCAATGTATCATAGCCAATATATCGGCCAACCTCTTCTACAATATCTTCAGGAATTTTGACATCTTTTGTTGCACGGAAAGATGGCACCGTAATAGTATATATAATTTCTTCATGCTCAATAGATTGCGCTATGCCAAACCCAATGCGCTCTAAAATTGCAATAATGCGCTCAGGTTTAATAAGTATACCAAGACGCGCTTCAATAAAGTCATGCTCTACCGTAACATATTTTGGCTGTTGTAGGCGCCCCAATGATACAATATGATCACTTGTCTGATACATTACGCCTGCAGCATCAAGCAGAAAAAGATATCGCTTTAATGCATCAACGTTTTGATGAGGATCAAGACTTTTTTCAAAACGCATAGAAGCTTCGGTTCTTTTTTTATGACGCGCTGATGTACGTCTGATTGTTGTTGCATCAAAATTGGCTGATTCCAATACTACTGATTTTGTGCGCGCGGAAATACCGCTTTGTGCTCCGCCCATAATACCGGCAAGAGAAATTGCTTTACCACCATCAGCGATCACAATATCATCTGGTGTTAATTCAACTGTTTCACCATCAAGCAACAGTAATTTTTCTGCCTGCCCTTTGGAGCCTTGGCGAAATAGGGTCTGTGCGGTAGCAATAGTTATTTTTCTTGATTGCAGCACATCAGCATCAAAGGCATGCATTGGTTGACCCAGATCAAGCATGACATAATTAGTGAGATCAACAAGTAAATCTATAGATCTGCTATCAAGACGGCTTAATCTCACCACCATGTTCAATTGCGATGCTCGTGGCGTAATTGATGGAATATACAATGCCGCAAAACGGCTGCACAAATCTGTTTGAATAGAAATGGTAAACGGATTATGAACATCAGCTTGTGCGGTTAATTCATGCGCGATAACATCTTTTTGCGCAATACATCCATCAAGTGGCCGCAGTTGCACATCAAGAATAGCAGCAATTTCACGCGCAAGGCCACGATGCCCCCATAAATCGGGACGACTATTAATTGATTTATTATCAACTTCTATAACATAATCATGTAATTCTACGGTTGTCTTCCATCCACCTGAGCGTAAATCTGCTTGCACATCAAGAGCTGGCAATAGCATCTCTTTTGTTCCACCCAACATAACTGATGTTGCCCATTTCTGAGCATTGCCGGCATCAGTTATCATGAATAACGCTCCCACAATAGCATCTGCACGTATTGGTAATATATATTTTTTATTACGCTCTACTGAATGCACGGTCACGCCATCAGCTGCAATTGCAACAACTTCTGCAAGAGTGAGCTCATCGGTGTTGAGGGTAACTTTTCTCCACCCTTCAATTTCCGCCGTTGTCTTTATAAAATTATCAACAAGCTGTGCAACATCTATACGTGATAATTCGCCTTTAATATGATCAAAAATCCAGTTCAATGATATTTTCATTGCGATACTCTTTTTTAGTAAAAAAATAACCAAATATATATCTAGGATAGCTCAAATGGCAGATCTTTCAATGAAACACCATAAAAAAAAGAGGCTTGGAACTTATCCAAGCCTCTTTTTTTATTAACGTATCGATTAATTTTCAGAACACGTTTACTGTCTGTTGATGTACGCTTCAGATCTGAAATAATCAAACATAAGCGATGCGCCAAATGCACCAAGCAATGGTCCAGCAATATACACTATCACGCTTGCCATGCCGCCCATCACTCCATCTTTTGCCATGTTGCATGCCATTGATGCAATTGCAACTGCTGGATTAAAAAGACTTCCTGCAGAAACTATTGCCATTAAAGTCAACCCAATAACAATTCCTGCAATTGCAGTATCTTTATAACGATTACTTACATTCATGGTTAAGTACACCCAACACAATACCAACACCAATAATGCTTCAATCGCCATAGGACCAACAAGCGGACTTCCTGGTACCATATCTAACGTAAAGCTGTTATTGGTAATCATCATAAAAAAGCATAACGCTGCAACCGCACCAAGAGATTGTGCTGCAATATACATTCCCATATCAGCAAGCTTTAACCTCTTTTGAACGAAACATGCAAAACTAATCGCTGGATTAAAATGAGCACCAGAAACGTGCCCACCAACATAGATCATCGCCATCAACATAAGCCCAATTGCAATCGGGTTGCCAATTAAACTAATCGCTACCGTCAAAAAGAACGTACCTACAAACTCCATTGCATACCGCTTCATACTCATCCTTCCTCATTTTTTGGACATATACAATACAACTACTAACCCTTCGATTATTAGCAGATCATTAAAATTATGCAAGTTTTGTGTAAAAAATTACGCAAGTCTGCAATAAAAAGAAATTGCTGCCAAAAAAAAACGGTGATATAGTAAATATAACAACAGATTCATCACCTTCTTTCCATGAAAAACATTACCATGAATAATGAAATTTTACGCATCAACTCACTCACAAAAACATATGATGGCAATGGTCACATTGTACACGCACTTAATGATGTTTCATTCAGCATCAATACCGGTGAAATATTTAGCCTGCTTGGGGTAAACGGTGCGGGGAAAACAACCTTATCTTCTATTTTAGCAACCCTCCACCCACCAACATCAGGTGATGTTCTTTATAATGGATCATCAATTTATAATGATATTGATAGCTATCGCATGGATCTTGGCTTCTGCCCACAACACCAAAACTTGGATCAATTTTTAACTGTTGAAGAAAATTTATATTTTGCTGGGCGTTATTTTTTAGTTCCAAAAAATATTCTTGCCGAACGAGTTGCCTATCTTCTTGAACATTTTGGATTACAGCAATATGCCAATTTTGAGATCAATGAACTTTCTGGCGGCAACAAACAACGTGTTCTTATTGCCCGTGCATTAATACACAATCCAAAAATTATCATCTTTGATGAACCAACAGTTGGCCTAGACCCTGATATTCGTCGCGCATTATGGGAACAGATTAAATCATTAAAGAAAATGGGTATCACCATTATTTTAACAACACATTACCTTGATGAAGCAGAACAACTATCTGATAGAGTCTGTTTTTTACACAGGGGAAAAGTAATTCTCATTGATTCCGTGCAAAACTTAAAAACACAGTACAACAATAATCACCTTGAAGATATATTTATTGAACTTGTACGCGAACAAAAAGAGTAGGAGCCTAATGAACACATTTACCCATAATATCGCAATCTTTTGGGCGCTTATTACGCGAGATCTCAAAGTACTCAAACACCGCTTAAGCAACCTCATTATTGATGGATTAATTTTAGTGTGCGTAACCGTACTTACATTTGGTTATCTTTTACCATTGCTCGGCATGCCAACAACACTCATTGCACCAATTTTTCTTGGTAACTCGCTCTCATTTTTTCTTGCATCACTGGGGTACAACTTTGCAACACGCATGGTCTATGATCTTAAATTCGATCATTTTATCGATTATTTTTTAACATTACCATTACCAAGACGTTGGCTATTTGCCTATTTTATTAGCTCATTTATTATTGAAAGCAGCATTGTTACCTTACCACTCGTAACCTTTGGCATTATATTATTAGGCAAAAACTTTGGCCCCATTAATGGTAGCTTTATCACATTTTTAGCTGTTTATTTTTTGGTACTACTGTTTTGGGCACTTTTTTTCTTGGGCTCAAGTTTTACCTGCAGTTATCAATGGTTCAAAAACAATATGTGGGCACGTCGCATTATGCCACTTTTTGTACTCAGTTCTGCATTTTTCACGTTCAAAACAGTTGCCTCTATTATGCCAATATTTAGCACAATAATGCTCTGTAATCCATTGACCTATCTTGTTGAAGGGTTACGCACTGCACTGCTTGGTGGCACTGATTATCTACCATTAACAACCTGCGTGATGGGTATATTTGTTGCCATAATAATAATGTCTTTCAGATTACATTATGGCATCCACAAACAACTTGATCCGGTATAGGAATAAACAACATGTTATCAAAAAAAACAGTCCAAACAGCGTACATTTTTATGCAATTTTTACGACGTGATGCATATGTCCACACACGTCAATTGCGTGATCATATAATCAATTACTCACTCATTTATCCCACGCTTTATATGTTTTGCTTTGCATACCTACAAACAGCAATCTACTTTCATGGACAAAGCCGCATTGGCGCAATTGTATTTTCTGGCACCTGTCTTGTTCCACTCGTGGTAATGGCATTCCATATTACGTTTGATTTATTGTTTGATTTAGAAAAAAATCGCCACATCGATTATCAAATGATGGCACTCAAACCACACTTAATAATTATTGAACAAATTCTCTTTTCTTCTATTTTTACCTTTTTTATTATGATTCCGTTTTTTCCTCTTGCACGTATTTTTGCAAGCTCTTGTATTGACCTGAGGCATATCTCATGGCCATCACTTTATCTTATACTTTATTGTGGATCTCTCTGCGTTTCTGCGTATCACAAACTTGCAGCAACACTACTCACCGTGGAAAAAATTAGCATGTTTTGGACACGCATAAATCACATCTTGCTTGTACTTGGCGGCTTTTGGATTCCGCTTTATACCATACGTTCATTTTCACCAACACTTGGTTTTATGCTTCGCTTTAATCCCATTGTCTATCTGACCGAAGGATTACGACAATCTATTGTTGGCGGCAATGATTTTTTACCAATTTCCCAATGCGTTGCAGCACTACTTATTCTCAGCGTCCTGTTTACCGCACTCGCATGCCATTTCTTTAAAAAACGCGTTGACCATATATAAATAACGTGAGTTCGACAGCCAAACCAATAAATGCTATAAAATGCATAATATTTTTGTAGCGCTCAAAAAAGGATATTGATGAAAAAAAATCTATTAATCATCCCATCCCTTTGCACCATTCTTGCTCACGCAATGGAAACAAATTCTTTCAGTATTATGCACTACGGAACAATAATTAATCTCACCAAACAATCTTTATGTACTGTTGTCAATAATGTCGATCTTGTCATTGTTGGAAGACACGAACAGCAACTGTTACAATTTTCCTCACCTGATTTTTCCTATACACCAGGAGAAATGTACTATGCAGACAACACTATTTACACAAAAAATAAAGAGTATGATAGCGCTTCTGACGATGATACGTATAAACCATTTGCCGAGGAAAATAAAAGACTGCTTCGGAAAAAAACCGAGCAAAAAATAATAAGCAACATTGTAATACAGATTGCAGAACCACGCATTCCACAAATTATCTGGTATCGAGACCCTCGCACCAATACACCAACCCCCACCCCTCATTATGAAACTACAAGACCCAATAAAAATAGCCCCTTTTTTAGTCATCACCTCACCTTCGATGGCGCTCAAGCTATTATCGAAGCTTCAAAAGATTTATCTCTATGTTACGCAACAGCTTTAACAGACGGACTTTATCAATTATTTAAAAAAAAAGATAAAAGCATAGCTCTTGCCACACTCAGCGCTGACGTTGGTTTTCCAAGAGAAAAAGCTGCACCAATTGCTGTAAAAGAAGTTCTTACATTTGTTAGAAACAATCCAAAAGCATATGCCCGCATAGAACTGTTTGTAAAAAAACGCTCAGAATTTACCTTATACAAACAACTCTTAAATGCATACTGGGAAAGAATATGCCCTTTGTATTGCGCACATAAAGATCAAGACAGCCTCTTATCAAATGTACCACGTGATATAATAGACTATATAACATGGCTCATGGAACAGATAAAAAAATAATATTTTTTAAGGATCTTAATGCAAAAAAATATTCTCATACTCGCATCTCTTGCCACCACATTTATTCACGGCATGGAAACAGTTTCTTTACATCAGGCAACAATAAATTCTTGGAGCATTTTATACTATACAACAAAAATTCATCTCACCCAAGAATCGTTGTTTGATGTAAGTGATAAAGTTGATATTACCGTTGTTGGTAAATATCAACAAAAGATGTTAGGTGATGACGAAACTTATGCTTACGATACCATAGGAATAACATATTTTCCTGATCCTCCTATTATTTATCAAAAAAAAAATAATAATAGCTCTTCTGTTAATGATACCTATAACCCCTATCATCCAGAAAAAAAAAATTTACCAAGTGATAGCAAAATAATAGAAAGAAACCATCTGGTAAAAGTCGTGGAACCTTGCATCATTCAAAAATATCACACAAAAAAAATCGGTGGAAAAATTATCCGTACAATTACCAAAAGAAAAACAATTTCTAAAAATGTAACCTTAAAAAACAATATCCCCATATTTTCAGAAGAGAAAAAACATGCATTAGCTCGCTGCTATGATAATGTTTTATTGTCTCCTCGATTTACGATTATCATGAGTTATGCTATAAAGAATTATAATAAAAAAAGAAGCATCGCCCTTCCAACACTCAGCGTTGATTTTGGTTTTCCAAGACAAGAAGCAGCTTCCATTGCAGTAACAACAATTGTTAATTTTATAAGAAACAATCAAAATATGTATGACAATATATACTTTATCATAGAAAAACAATCTGATTTTAATATATATAAAAAATTACTTTTAAAGCCTTGGAAAAAAATAATTCTTTTTTTATGTGCATCTCAAGATAAGGGAAGTACTTTATCAATACTACCACCAGATATCATATGGCACATCGTGGCTGGGGATTTATCTTTTAATTCTTAAATTATGTTATAATAATAAACAAACAATCTTATATTTCTCCTGCGCTCATCCTGCCTGCCCGACGAAGCCTTGGCAAAGTAGGGAACTTGTTGAAGGATTAAGCGCAATAAAACAGGTCTTACTATGAACAAAATAATTCTCTTCGCATCTCTTGCCACCACATTTATTCACGGCATGGAAACAGTTTCTTTACTCGGAATGACAAAAACTTCTTTGAATATGGTCTATAATGGAACAAAAATTAATCTCTCAAAAAAACCTTGGGAAGATGCGGTAGATACAAAAGTTCTCATGGTTATTGGCAATCAACAACAAAATATGTTGCAAGAAAGACATAATGGTCTTAATACCATAGGACACGCTTATTTTTCATATGGTACCGTATGTTATATTCGCAAAAGAAAAATGGCAGATGAAAGCGCTTCTGATGATGATACATATATAGAAGAAGCTCTTTCATTTAAATCATATCGTCAAATCGATAAACAAACATGGAGAGAGCACTATAAAGAGAAAAAAATCTACATGAAAATTGAAGAACCGTGCATTAGTAATTCTACCAGAGAAAAAATAATCAGTTTTTGCCAACCTGATTCAGATTCAATGCAAACAATCACCATACCCGCTCAACTCATGAATACTTTTGTATACAATGTTCACAGAGCAGTACCTGACAGAGACGATGCGTATTATGATTTGGTTTTTCAAGGTGATGAAGCAATTCAAGAAGCTTCAAAGGATTTAATTTTATGTTATAACAACGCTTTAACTGAAGGATTAAAATACTTCCAATCTGAAGCAAAAAAAAATAGAAGCCTAACTTTTCCAACGCTTGGTGCTGATACCGGCTTTCCACGAGATAAAGCCGCACCAATTGCCATAGCAACAGTTTTTGAATTTATCCAAGAACATCCAGATGAATATGAAAGTATTACTTTTTTTGTCAAAAAACGATCTGATTTTGCGTTGTATAAAAAATTGTTAATGGAATACTACAAGCCAATACAAACAATATGTCTTTTATATTTTGCACATAAAAATAATGAAACCATTATATCTCTTCTGCCATTCAATGTGATAAACCACATAACTTGGTTAATGCATAATTCATAATATTCAACTCAAAAAAGATAAATTCCCAACTTGGACTGTTGGGGTATTTATCTTTTAATTCTTAAATAACAAAAATTATGTGCTATACTAAAATTAATAAATTTACTCAGAGGGGCACATATCATGAACAAAATAATTCTCTTCGCATCTCTTGCCACCACATTTATTCACGGCATGGAAACAGTTTCTTTACTCGGAATGACAAAAACTTCTTTGAATATGGTCTATAATGGAACAAAAATTAATCTCTCAAAAGAACCTTGGGAAGATGCGGTAGATACAAAAGTTCTCATTGTTATCGGCAATCAACAACAAAATATGTTGCAAGAAAGACATAATGGTCTTAATACCATAGGACACGCTTATTGGTCATATGGTACCGTATGTTATATTCGCAAAAGAAAAATGGCAGATGAAAGTGCCTCTGATGATGATACATATAAACCATATCGTAAAATTGATAAACAAACATGGAGAGAGCACTATAAAGAGAAAAAAGTCTACATAAAAATTGAAGAGCCATGCATTAGTAATTCTACCAGAGAAAAAAGCATCAGTTTTTGTTCACCTGATTCAGATTCAATGGAAACAATCACCATACCCGCTCAACTCATGAATACTTTTGTATACAATGTTCACAGAGCAGTACCTGACAGAGACGATGCGTATTATGATTTAGTTTTTCAAGGCGATGAAGCAATTCTAGAAGCTGCAAATGATTTAGTTTTATGTTATGACAACGCTTTAACTGAAGGATTAAAATACTTCCAATTTGAAACAAAAAAAAATAAAAACATAGCTTTTCCAACGCTCGGTGCTGATACCGGCTTTCCACGAGATAAAGCCGCTCCAATTGCCATAGCAACAGTTTTTGAATTTCTCCAAGCATTTCCAGATAAATATGAAAGTATTACTTTTTTCGTCAAAAAACGATCTGATTTTGCGTTGTATAAAAAATTGTTAATGGAATACTACAAGCCAATACAAACAATATGTCTTTTATATTTTGCACATAAAAATAGTGAAGGCATTATATCTCTTCTGCCATTCGATGTGATAAACCACATAACTTGGTTAATGTTATAATGCATAATATTCAACTCAAAAAAGATAAATTCCCAACTTGGACTGTTGAGGTATTTATCTTTTAATTCTTAAATAACAAAAATTATGTGCTATACTAAAATTAATAAATTTACTCAGAGGGGCACATATCATGAACAAAATAATTCTCTTCGCATCTCTTGCCACCACATTTACTCACAGCATGGAAACAGTTTCTTTACTCGGAATGACAAAAACTTCTTTAAATATGATCTATAATGGAACAAAAATTAATCTCTTAAAAGAACCTTTATCAAGCGCAGCAAACAAAGCCAAGATCACCTTTGTTGGTGACAAACAGCAAGAATTGTTATCTGGACAATTTGACACTTCCTCTTACACTGTAGGAACAATATGGAATGCTTGTGATAATCTTCTAGACTCCAGCACACGACACTTTGGTGAGTCTATTTCCTTATATGAAAAAAATAAGGATGATGATAGCGCTTCTGATGATGATACTTACAAATCATATCCTTATAATCCTGACAATAAAAAAGAAGCACTATGGAAAAGTACATATAAAAAAACAGCAAGCTTTATAAAAAATGTTGTAGAACCATGCATCAATCAATCAGCAGAAGGCTTTATATATTATTCATGTCGACGCGATCCAAATTACCATTGGAGTAACAACAAAATCTTGCTAACATTTACAGGTGATGAAGCAATTGAAGAAGCTTCAAAAGATTTAGACTTGTGTTATAGAGAAATTTTAAGAATAGGAGCTGGATATTATATATCAAGATCAGAATCTAAAATTTGGTATACCAGACCACAAACAAAGCAGAACACAACTATAGCAATTCCACCTCTGAGCGTTGATGTTGGTTTCCCACGAGATAAAGCTGCACCCATTGCTATAGCAGCTATTTTTAATTTTCTTTAAGATTACACTGAAGGATATGATACTATAAATCTTGTCGTCCAAAAACGATCTGACTTTGCGTTGTATAAAAAATTGTTAATGAAACACTACAAGCCAATACAAGCAATATGTCTTTTATATTGTGCAAACAAACATAAAAACAATGAACATATCATATCTCTTCTACCATTCGATGTGATAAGCTACATAACTTGGTTAATGTATAATGCATAATATTCAATTCAAATAAACTTAATCCCCAACGATCCAAGTTGGGGATGTATCTTAGAACCTATTCCTAAACTAATTTTTATCCCCGCGCTCGTTTAACCTCATCTTCATTCTTTCGATGGGGACCCCGATTGGAACGAAGTGGAAATTGGGGGATAAAGGATATCCTCGAGCGCTCGAAGAAAACCCTTCAAGCCGTCCTTCGCCGAGGCTTCGGAGGCCAGGCGGGTGTTTACTGCTGAGCAACGTCGAAGCATCAGGGCGAGCGCGGGAAGGAAATTTAATATTTTTCGACTTTAGAGATAGGCTCTTAAATAACAAAAATTATGTGCTATACTAGAACTAACAAATTTACTCAGAGGGGCACATACCATGAACAAAATACTCCTTTTTTATAAATACGTTGCCATTGAATACCCAAAACAGATTATGAAATGGCAACAACAAATATGCCAAGAACGAGCACTCCTGGGCAGAATTCTGATTAGCCACGAAGGTATCAATGGCACCTTGGGCGGATCGGCACAAAACCTTGATGAATACATGCGCCTCATGTTAGCCCATGAACTGTTCGGTGAAATAGATTTTAAAGAAAGCACTGGCGGCCCTGAATGCTTCCCTCGCCTTTCCGTTAAAGTACGCAATGAGGCGGTATCGCTGGGCATTCCTTATGACCAACTCACTCCACGCACGGGCGGCCAACACCTTACTCCAGAAGAAACACACGCAACTTCTTACCGATAAACCTGAAGATCTTATAATTTTAGACGCACGTAACAATTATGAGTGGGAAATTGGGCGTTTTGAAAATGCACTACTGCCTGATATTCAAAACTTTAGAGATTTGCCACACTATCTTGATGAAAATCTTGATCAATTTAAAGACAAACAAGTACTCATGTATTGCACGGGTGGCATCCGTTGTGAACGCGCAACAGCATATCTTAATGAAAAAAATGTTGCCAAAAAAGTATATCAAATAAAGGGCGGCATTGTTCGTTATGCAGAACAGTATCCTGATGGCTTTTTCCGTGGCAAAAATTATGTTTTTGATGCACGCATTGCAGTAAAAATAAACAATGACATTCTTGGTTCTTGCACCCTTTGCACACAACCATGTGATGATTACCACAACTGCCTCAATGCTTCATGCAATAAACATTTTATTGCTGCGCTGACTGCATCAATACCTACAATAAAACCTGCAGTCAAAACTGTAAAATGTTGATTCAAGAAAATAAAACTCACCTACGACCCGAATTTAATAAAACCTGCTCATTACCTCAGTAAAACATTATGCATAAAGAACCATCTAGCGAAACAAATACTATAAACAGTCTATTGATCCAAACAAATGTTCCGCTTGCGGACAAAAATTGGTTTGGCACGGGTGGTTCTGCACGTTTTTATTGCGAACCAACAACCGCGCAACAGTTCCAAGAAGCTATTATCTATGCCGACACCCATAAACTTGAAATTTTTATTTTGGGACAAGGCGCCAATATTCTCATCAGTGATGATGGCTTTGATGGTCTCGTTATTCGTCCATTTTTGATGGATATAACAACAATCTCCACCCATGACGGCGTTGCACTTGTTAAAGCTGGCGCTGGCGTAACCATGCCAAATTTAATTGATTATTGCCTCAACAACACTATGATTGGTCTTGAAGAGTTTAGTGGCATACCGGGCACCGTTGGTGGTTCTGTGTATATTAATTTGCACTACTTTGAATTTTTACTCGCCAACTTCCTTGTTTCTGCGGAAATTTTACACAAAAAAAATGGCTCCCTGGAAACAGTGGATGCCGCTTGGTTTAATTTTGGTTATAACGATTCAGAGCTCCATAAAAAAGATTATTTTTTGGTGAACGCAACGTTCAAACTAAAAACCGCAACCGACGAACAAACCGCCTTTGCCAAAGGTCGCAAAACAGAAATTATTCGTCATCGTGCACATCGCTATCCGCAAGTACGCACCTGCGGTAGTTTTTTTAGAAACTTTTTTTCTCATGAAGTTACGCTAGAAATTGAAAACAAAAAAATAATTTTTGTCGCGTATTATCTTGATAAGATTGGTATTAAAGGAACGTTACGAAAGGGCAATGCAATTGTTTCTCCGCAGCATGCTAATATGATTGTTAATATTGGCAATGCAACAAGCACTGATATCATCACCCTTGCCCATGAAATGCAAAGATTGGTACTTGATACATTTAACATTGTGCCGCAACCGGAATGTCAGCTGATTGGGTTTAAAAAATACCCACTACTACAATAAACTTTTATCAAAGCGGTAATTTTTTCTCAATCCAATAACGCGCAAAAAGTCCGATCGCAACAAAAATATCTCTATCCTCAGCAGAAACCGGCCTACCTGTCTCATTTATTTTAGCTTGCTCAAGCTGCTTACCAAATTCGTATGTTACGCGCGCAATAAAATTAAGATCGCCTGGGCGTTGGCTGCATTTTTCAAGCAGCATATTAATGCAATAAATACAGTCATCTGATGAAAGCAATTTCAACATATGTTGAATGTTTTTCACAGGACGATCAAAAAAAGAATAGGAAGATGGAATACATACTTTTATGACAAATTCATCATATCCAAATACTTTTGCGCCAATTTCTACTGTGTGAGTTTTTCTTCCCCACCACAATTCTGATCTATTTTTAAAAATATACTTTTCAAAACGTTTATAATGCTGATGATAAGCCTCTGTGGTTACCCTTATCTTTTTTATATCTTCTCTTACCCAAGCGTAAGAACTCATAACCTGCAAACCAACGAGCAAACTCATTATAAATCTATTAATAGAAAACTGAGACATATAAACTCCCAAAAAACAGTTCACACCATTACTTAACCCTAAAATCTTCTTCCAAGTAATGCCTAAACGTAAAATTACACAGTGTGACAAACATATATTCTTCTCTTTTTATTTTTCCTTTTTTTACAAACTCATCCATTTTTATCGGCTCTTTTTTTAAAAGATCTCTATCCTCATCCGTAACATTTATTTTGTCAACTGCGTGTCCGTATAAAAATTCTGCCAACTCACTTTGGTTAATCGTTTTTGCATTGGCCAATATACTGCTTTTAAACGCTTTTTCCAACTCTTGCATATAATCAACACCATCTTCAAGACGAGCAAAAACTTCCTCTATTGCATTGTGATCAGTAAAAAATTCAAAAGGGATGCTATCGTATGCGTACCCACTAACTCTGAACGTTGCAGCCCATTTCCCAACAGTTTTTGCTAAACCAATATCATACGCAACAGTTTCAGTAACATACTTTTTGATAACCGGTGCATCACGCCTCAATTTTTCTGCCGTAATATCTAATAAATAAGCATGATGCTTATGATGATCATCAGTACTTTTTGTGAGTTTTAGTTCTTCTTTTTCAATAGATGCATCATTGTCATGATCAAAGTATTTTGCAAGATAATAATATAAATGTTTATGGGCATGTTCAGACTTAGTCGGGCTAACAACATTATGATTATTCTGAGACGTTGTAGTAATAACATAATCATTGTTTATTGCTTGGCACACAACTCTTCTCTCACAATCAAGCGTAATAAAACTGCCATCAGTAATTTTTTTAGTCGCTTCACGTACACCAACAATTACCGGAATACGGAACTTTTGCCCCAAGGATAACGCATAGTTATCATTAATACCTTTTTCCGTAATAATTCCCGCAGATAAATGCAATCCACAGCCCCATGATTCATGTATATAAGGCGCAACAACAATATCTCCCTCACGCAGCTTCCTTAGATGCTTATACTCCGTGACAATAGATACTCTTCCGGTGACATTATCACCATAACTAAACTTGCCAACTGCCACTATTTTTTTATATTCAGGCTCCATTGCAGACAAGAATAGTATAGACAAGCATAAAAAACAGATTACAATACCAATAAGTCGAATAGATGATATCTTTTTTATAAACATAACAATCTCCCCGTAAATCCCGAGCTTGTTAAAACGGTTTATTTTTTTTAATTTTATTAATTACGATATACTATTAATTATTTATACTATAACATAAAAATAAAAAACTAGAAAATTGTACTTTTAATTATGAATGAATTAATTTTTATCTTCCACACCGTCATTATCGCAACTTTTGCCCTTGGCGCTCTCGCCTTGGGCCGCTCCGCTCTTGTTGCCTTTGTCTGCACCCAGTGCATACTCGCCAACCTTTTTGTGGTAAAACAGATCACCCTTTTTGGTCTTACCGCCACCTGCGCCGATGCTTTTACCGTAGGAGCAACAATTGGCCTTAATCTATTGCAAGAATATTTTGGCAAAGAAATCGCCAAAAAAACGATCTGGATTAATTTCTTTTTACTTATTTTTTACGCAATCGTATCACAAATACATCTTATTTATATCCCCCACAGTGCTGATATCATGCATCTGCACTTTATGCCACTGCTTAATCTTATGCCTCGCATTGTGATAGCTTCATTTTCCGTCTATCTTATCTCCCAAATGGCAGATTTCTACCTTTATGGCTTTTTAAAAAAAACCTTTCAAGACCGCTATATCATCGTACGCAACTATGCTTCTATTGCATTCTGCCAGCTACTCGATACTATATTATTTAGTTTTTTGGGCCTTTATGGCATTATCGATAACATTTGGGAAGTTATCACCATTAGCTACCTCATCAAGTTGGCTAGCATTATCATTGCCACCCCATTTGTTGGCTTTTCCCGCCGGGTATATACAATAACAAATTCAAACTAATTTAAAGGAAAAAACAACCGATATGAAAACAAAAAAACTCACGGCTATTTTTATGGCAATAACAGCAATCAACAACACTAATCTCTGTATGGAAACACAAGAAAAAGATCTTAAACAGCTTATTGTCATGAGAGTAGATCATGCTTATAAAGATTTAAAAAATATTTTACAAAAAAATATTATCGACAATTATAGTGCTATTCATCCTGCTCTACAACATGAAATGCTTAAAACCTGCATAGACAACAATAATATGAAAGGCTTAGAAATATGCCTTAAGCATAATTTTAACCCAAATCGCTATCATAAAGGCCTCAGTTTATTACATTGTGCTATAGAACGGAATAACCCAGCAGCACTATGGTTTCTCGCAGATGCCAATCCTGATCTAATCCCACGTAACGATGTAGGAGAAACTCCTTTAGATTATGCAGTAAGGTTAAAATTTCATAACTGTATTGATGCAATGTCCCGTATAATCGCAATAAAACGAGATGAACTCTTCCAACACAGGAAACATTGCGGACTGACAAAACACATTTTACGACCAGAACAACCTTGTTCAAAGTGCATAAGTGCATTAACCAATCAATTACAATGGCATGGTATACAACCTTACAGCAACAGTTCCGATAGCTCAAGCCATGCCAGCCTAGGTTCTCATTCGTAACCTTGTTTGTTTTCTGATATACTAATAAGGCAGTAAATAATCCTTAAACGCTCCAAAGGAGCGCAAAAATCTTATGTCATACTTTAGATTTGAACTTATTCACCAATCCAAAAAATCACGTGCTCGTGTTGGCCGCATTCACACACCACACGGCATTATTGATACACCAAATTTTGTTGGCGTTGGCACCAACGCGACAATGAAATCAGTCGATCCTGTCACCGTATCACACATTGGCATGCAACTTATGTTTTGCAATACCTATCATCTTATGCTGCAACCTGGCACAGAAATCATCAAACAAGCTGGGGGCCTCCATACATTCATGAATAGAAACATGCCCATTATTACCGATTCTGGTGGATTTCAGGTATTTAGTCTTGCATACGGCACCGTTAAGGATGAACTCAAAAGCCGCGGACAAAAAAAGGGTGATAATTTAGTCCTTAAAACATCAGAAGATGGCGTACTATTTAGATCTTATCGTGATGGTACCAAAATATTATTAACACCAGAAACATCCATCGCTGCCCAAAAAGATCTTGGCGCTGATATTATTATTCCTTTTGATGAGTTACCTCCCTATCACATTGACGAGCGCAAACTTATTGATTCATTACATCGCACTCATCGCTGGGAAAAAAGATCTCTTGATGCCCATTTAGCCAACAAGCAAAATCAGGCTATGTATTCAGTTATTCATGGCGGCATCAGCAAAGAATTACGCAAAGAAAGTTGTGAGGTGCTCACCAAATTACCTTTTGATGGCCATGCAATTGGTGGAAGCATGGGAAAAAACAGACAAGAAATGGTTGATATGCTCACGTTTGTCATGCCGTTATTACCAACCGATAAACCAAACCATCTGCTTGGCATCGGTGATTTAGCATCAATTGAACCATGCGTTGCACTTGGCGTTGACACCTTTGATAGTTCGCATCCAACCCGTTGCGCACGTCATGGATTGCTCTTTACCACCAAAGGATTTGTTAAAATTGGCAATGCAGAAAACAAAATGGCATTCCGACCAATTGATGAAGCATGTAGCTGTTATACCTGCCAAAATTTTACTCGTGCATATCTGCACCATCTTTTTAAGGCAGGTGAGCTAAGTTCATACACGCTCGCAACCATTCACAATCTCCATTTTATGGTAAAGTTAATGGCAGACTATAGAAATAGAATTTTAAATGACGAATTATAACGAAATACTTTTATGATACACAAAATAAACTCTCTCACTAATGACAATGTTAAACATGTGGTACAACTTCACGCTGCAAAATATCGTTCAAAACTTCAAGAATTTATCGCTGAAGGTTTCCGTACAATCTCTACCATCATTGCGGCAGGACACACACCCATAGGGCTCTTTGTAATTGAAGATTTTCTCTATGATGCGCAACAATTAGTTAATGACAAACTTATTACCATTGTAACACCAGAAGTTATGAATAAAATGAGTGCTGCACAATCACCAAGTGGATTACTTGCACTGTTTCCCATTCCAGCACAACCATCATTTGATACCCTTGGCGCGGGAATTATCCTTGCACAAGTAACTGATCCTGGCAACATGGGAACATTAATTCGCACCGCCGCAGCAATGAATAAAAAAACGGTTGTGTGCATCGAAACCGTTGATCCATGGAATCCAAAAGTAGTCCAAGCAACTGCAGGCGCTATCAGTATGGTTTCTATCTTTTGCGTTACCTGGCACGATATATTACTTGTCAAAAAAAATATACCGCTCTATGCATTGGTTCCCACAGAAGGTGTCAATCCAAGTTCAATTAAGTTACATGATGCATTGATTGTTGTTGGTAGTGAAAGCCATGGCATACCTGAGGAATGGGTTGCTCAATGTGATAAAAAAATTACACTACCAATGCCAGGAAATTTTGAAAGCTTAAATGCAGCCGTTGCGGGATCTATTGCATTATATTTGGCGGCAACACAGTAAGGGCCTTACATGTCAACAACAAAAAACAACCAACTCTCATTATGGTCAGCCATCATAATCAACCTTAACATTATTATTGGCTCAGGAGTTTTTATTAACACAACAGAACTTGCAAAACGCGCAGGTCTGCTTGGCGGCCTTTGTTACGTTCTTGTTGGCCTGCTGCTGTTTCCACTCATTTTATCATTTGTACGATTATTACAATTCTATCCAAGCGGTGGATTTTACTCTTTTTGCAGCACATCAATTCATCCATTAGTAGGATTTTTTAATACCTGGTGTTATTTTTTTGCAAAACTATCATCGGCAACATTAGTCATTCATATTTTTACATTATTACTACAAAAAACATTCCCCGCGCTGAATATCATCAGTCCTATGATATTTGATATGGGCATGTTAGCACTATTACTCGCGCTTAATATGCTCAATGTTAGAACAGGCAGCAGAATTCAAGGCTGGTTGATGATCTTAAAACTGTTTCCACTTTTTTTTGTTATTGTCTCAGGCCTCTTCTTTTTACAAGATGGCAACTTAACTCCCGTGCATCAATTATGGTCAGGCATTCCAGCATCAATTCCTTTAGTGCTGCACGCACTACTTGGTTTTGAAATTGCATGCGCAATTAGCCGTAATATAGAAAATCCAGAAGTTAACGGCCCACGATCAATATTGATCTCGTACGGTATTGTGATCGTATTATATGTACTGTATCAAGGATTCTTTTATGGAATTTTAGGCACAGATTTGAGCAATGCAACAGATTATCGCGGCGCATTCCCACTACTAATTAACAAGTTCGGCATCAGTGATTATGCACGTGATATTCTTGGCCATCTTATTCATCTTGCAATTGCCGTTTCCGCACTCAGCGCAGGATTTGGTATTATTTATGCAAATATGTGGAATCTGTATACCGTTGCAGAACTTAATCATACACCTGCACCAAATCTCATCACACAACGCAACCGTTTTAATGTTCCTTTTGTTTGCGTACTTGCCCAAGGTGCAATCATGCTCATCTACATGTTCATTATTAACGGTGAACAAACTACCTTCCAACAACTCAGTGCATTTGGCGCAACAGTTACCTATATTTTAAGCATTGCCGGTTTATACGCAACATTACGCCAAAAAGGTCATTCATTATTACTGCCCATCATGGGATTTATTAATTGCGGCATTTTAATGACTGCTTCCTTGTTTGCTCTGTGGAAAACAAGCAATCCAACCCCATTGTATATATTCTTGAGCATTGTAGGATGTGGCATTGTTGTTTACGGAATGTCAGAAAAGAAAAAGTAAAATTAACACATATCACTATGAACAGCAAAACTATTATCCTAATCATAGTACTCTATCTTAATAGCACACTCATTGGCATGGAAATTGAACCAAAACACAACCTAATTCAGTTGTTGCAACAATTTGCCCACAATGATGTTAAACAGGAAATTATTAATCACGTAAAACCAAAACAATGGTGGTACTTAGATAAAGTATTTAAACATAACGGCCGTGTTTATCCAACCTACTCTAACTCGTCTGAGAAACTCTGCGCAATAGCAAGGGATGGCACAGCACGTATATTTGATAGACAAACAAAAAAAGAAATTGCTTCTTTTGCTCATGGCGTCTGGATTTATTCAGCCTGCCTTGACCCCTCTGAAAAACTCCTCACAACAGCATCATGGGATCGTAAAGCACGTATATTTGATAGAGAAACACAAAAAGAAATTGCTTCTTTTTTACATAGCGACCGAGTTAATTCAGCCTGCCTTGACCCATCTGGAAAACTTCTTGCAACAGCATCAAATGATGGCAAAGTACATATATTTGCGCAGTATGATGACTATACATTAGAACAACTGCTGTTCAAGAAAGCACTGCTCACCTGGCTGCTTGTTGAAAAACCAAACAAAAAAATAGATACGCTCGACAATCTTATAAAAGATGTAGCTTTAAAATGTACTATTCCCTATGAAGAATTAATCAAAATTTGGTCTACATTTCCTGAGAAAATGCAAAATGCCATTTGGAGAACCATGCACTATAAAATTCAAAAATATGGTAAAGATTATAATTATGTTTGCATCATACATGGTTGTATCATACTATGATTTAATGCGCAAAATTCAACGTAATAAGCGTCAGCAGGCATAAAAAAAGAAGCCTTGATTATTCACACATTTCAATAAATTTTTACTTGGCACTTTCTGTTGCGCCAGCATCTTTAAGCAATTGAACAATAATTTCATATTTTTTTTGATCATTATCTTTATTCAGCAACCCTTCTTGCGCATAACTTAATGCAGTTTTATCAAATCCATCAAGCAACCATACTATCGCCTTAGCATCAAGAAGTTTTCTTACTACCTCTACATATCCTCTCATTGCAGCCATTATCAGTGGAGTCCTTCCTAAAGCATCTGTAGCATTAACCCGAGCTCCTCGCTTTATCAATAAATCAACCGTATCTTGCCTACCATACTCTGCCGCTGCATATAAAACAGTATAACTTTGAGTATAACTTGGTACCTTCTTTGTCCAACTATCAATATAATCTGTTTGATACGTTGATTTGGTTTCTTTATCAACTCCACGATCAAGCAATAATTCAACCACTTTTACTTTATTAGTCTGTGCAGCAATTATCACAAGAGGCGTTTTCCCTGAATAACCATATCCAGCACCATTAAGCACACCAGGATCTAGCCCCATATCTAAACTAGCTTTTATTATATCCACACCTTCATCTGCAAAAATAAACCCATCAATTCTCATTCCATCATCTTTATGTCCATATTGCACTATATTAGACAAAAATATCCGTAATTGTTCTTTTGCTTGATCATTATTGTTAATATATTCTTTTCCAAATTCAATTGCTCCTGGAGTTCCTAAAACTGCTGCTCCTAACTCTTTATAAAAACCTGCTCGATCACGGCAACCTATACCAGCATTCTCTCTCCAAAAACCAAGACACCTACCACCAACAAGATCCAATAACTGCTCTGTCGCTTTTTTACTATTGAAAACTCTAGTAAATCTTACATCATTTTTTGCATAAGCCTTTATTTCTGAAATCGCCCCTTCAAACATTCCATATTTATATTTAGCTGCAATAAACACACATTGCAGATGTTCAGCAAGTTCAAGTTCTGAATTTAAATCTTCCATACCAAAAACAGTAGCTCCACTCACCATCATTGTAATGAGTAAAGCATGCACTATAACCATCATAACTCTCCTTTTTAACGTCAGCAGACATAAAAAAAGAAGCCTTGATTTTTCAGGGCTTCTTTACACGTTTCCATAATTTTTTACTTGTCACTTTCTATTGCACCAGCATCTACCAGCAATTTAACAATAGCGTTATACTTTTGTTTATCTTCTTCCTTTTTACAATTCCATAACTTGTCCATTGCGTGGTTTAATACAGCTTTACCATCTGTATCGGTTAACGACACATCAGCCTTAGCAGCAAGAAGTTTTCTTACTATCTCTGTATATCCGCTCATTACAGCCCTCATCAACGGAGTTCTTCCAAAAGCATCAGCAGCATTAATCTGAGCTCCTCGCTTTATCAATAAATCAACCGTGTTTTGACTACCATGCTCTGCCGCTGCATATAAAGCAGTATAGCTTTGAGTATAACTTGGTACCTTTTTATAACTATCATTATACTCTGTTGTATACGTGAATTTAATGTCTTTATCAACTCCACGATCAAGCAATAATTCAACCACTTTTACTTTATTAGCCCCTACAGCAGCTATCACAAGAGGCGTTCCCTCTGAACAGCCAAATGGATCATCATCACCACTCAGCATACAAGGGTCTAGTCCCATCTCTAAACCAGCTCTAACCACATCCACATCTTCATCTGGCCACGCTAAATGGTTGGTACAACTATTTCCTTGATGCCCATACTGTACTACAGTAAACAGAAAATCTTTCAATCTTTTTTTTGCAGAATCTTGTTTAATGAATTCTCTTCCAAATGCAATTGCTCCCGGAGTTCCTAAAAGCACTGCTGCCAATTCCAAATAAATATACTTACCTTCATAACGTACAGAAAGATCAAATCCATTTTTAAAACACGCGTAATTATCTAAATGGCGATTAACCATATATAACAAAGGTTCTGTATAACACGCCCTATCTACAATTTTTTTCCATCCCCTATCCTTTTGCGCCAAAGCTCTTATTTTTGGGGCAATTCCTTCAAACATACTCTGTTCTTCTTTTATAATACGTTCAAGTTCTTCGTATCTTGGCGCATAAAGTTCATGAAATGATGGATGCTCCCTTTCATAATCTCTCATTGCCTCTTCAATGGTTCTACCCTTACTTTCATAGCTTTTAGCCCACTCATTAAAAGGTTTATTAATAAGTGATTCATTATTCTCCATACCAAAAACAGTAGCTCCACTCACCATCATTGTAATGAGTAAAGCATGCACTATAACCATCATAACTCTCCTTTTTTTTGTTATTAATTTATCGCAATTTCAAATGCAAAAATGTTAGAGCCTATCCCTAAACTAATTTTTTCCTGCGCTCGCCCTGAACTTGTTGAAGGGTTTTCTTCGAGCGCTCGGAGATATCCTTCGACAAGCTCAGGACGAGCGCGGGTTTGACCACTCAAGCAATTGCAAACGATTTGGTACTATACTAGGTTGCATTCTCGTATATGTATTAAGATCAATCACATTGTGCATGAACTTTTTAGGATAAACTTCAGTAGTAACTGTTTGTCTGCAGCATTCAGTCTTATCATTTTTAGTTTTTTCAAGAAATGTAATCATTTCTGGAAAATTCAAATTTCTACTACCATATTTCAAATTTTTACTATCACCATTCAACTTCTTATTACCACTCTTGGAACGTCGAGGTATTGTGCAATTATAGAAAGGCACAGAACGTAATAAAGAACTATTTGCTTCATCTAATGCAGTTTTACCATCGTTATTTTGTATACTTTTATCTGCACCAGCCTTAACCAAACTTTTTACAAGAGAAGTACGTCCAGTCCTCGCTGCCATCATTAACGCCGTATCACCAAACTCATTTGTACAATTTAATTGCGCATCATTCTCAATTAAAATCTTCATTAGTTTGGGGCGACCATAAAATGCGGATGTCATAAGCAGAGTCATTTCTTTGATTTTTTTCAAATATGGACTAGCAGGTATAGTGCCTTTCGCATTTATATTGCCGCCATTATTAATATATGATTCAATCAATTCTATATCGTTTTTTTCTACCGCCTTCAATAAGGTATTTATATCTACCTTTTGCCTACTCATATTTTCCAAATCTTCCATACCAAAAATAGCACCACCACTCACCATCATCGTAATGAGTAAAACACGCAATATAACCATCGTAAACCCTCTCGTTGTTAGTATATAATTTATCGCAATTTTAATGTAATAAGCGTCAGCAGGCATAAAACAAAAGAAATAATACCAAAACGCGTGGTAATACGCGATTCTGGCCACCCAAGCAGTTCGAAATGATGATGAATTGGAGCCATCTTAAACACTCGCCTGCCTAAATAGCGCACAGAAAGCACTTGCAGGATGACTGAGACTGTTTCCAAGACAAAAAGACCACCGGCAATGGGCAATAAAAGCTCCTGTTTTGCCATAATTGCCATTAAAGCAAGCCCTGCCCCCAAAGCCAATGAGCCGACATCACCCATAAAAATCTGCGCTGGATAGGTATTATACCATAAAAACCCCAGCGATGTCCCAATCAAAATAGCCCCAATTATGGCAATTTCAGCCGTTCCGGCAAAAGGAATGTGTAAATATTGAGCTGCGCCATAATGGCCGGCTAAATAGCAAATAAGAGAAAATGTGGCAAAATTAGGTATTAATGAGCCAATAGCCAACCCATCAAGCCCATCAGTCAAATTTACGGCATTACTGCAACCTACAATGATAAAAACCGCCCAGGGTATGAAAAAGAGGCCCAAATTTGGCGTACAATGCTTAAAAAAGGGAAAAACGATCTCCATAGAGATAGAAGACCAAAAAACAAGCCCCAAAGCCACTAGGGTTGCTAAAATCAGCTGTAATTTAAACTTAGCCCCTGAAGAAATCCCCTTATTCTTATATATTTTATGCCAATCGTCCCAACAACCCAGCGCTCCAAAGCCTACAATGCAGAATAAGAAGATCCAGACGTTCGGTTGCGATAAATCACACCATAATAAGGCATTAATAAGCACTACTGCCAAAATAAAAACCCCCCCCATGGTTGGCATACTATCCTTCTTTTTATGGGTATCTGGGGTGAATTCACGAGCTTTAGAGCGGAAAAAACGGCGGGAAATGGTCATAAAAAGCCCCCCAAACAGCAAAAAGCTGCTCAAAGAAGTGAGCAAAGAAGCGACTGCGCGCACACTTACATAGTGCAACACATTAAAAAAAGGCCAATAATGTTTCAAATAAGAGGATAAATGGTATATCATATACTTATAGGGGTAATTGATTAATTCACTATTAATATGCTTAATAATAATGAAAGTAGCGATTAATTCAAGCTTTTTGGGGGCCCTTTGACGTAAGCCCAATACCCAGGTAAACTGTTAATGTGATCAATAAAGTAGGCATAATACATAACCTTCCTCTAATATAGAAGGATTTCTTATGAAAAACATAATAATAAAAAAGAGTATTTTGAGCAAAGTAGCGGTTATAGCGTTCATGTTAACAATGGGTTCATATACCTACGGCAACCATTGTGAGACAAACGAAAAGAAGATAAACAACATTACCGCGGTAATTGTGTCCGGGGAAAGAATTCTTGCAGACTTTGTTAACTCAAACGTTAAAACTCCTTTTAATACGTTCCTGGCAGCGCTAGGGACTATGTTGCAAGACCTACAAAGAAAAGCTGAGGCATTAACACGTAGCCATCATGATGATTTGACAACGGCAATTGATGAACTTGAGGATTATACGTTACAACAGTTTAATATTCTCCTTAATGTCTTCAAAAAGTACAATGGTAAGCCAAATAGTCAGGCTGCTAATTTTGCACTAGAAATTAGAAAAGAGTTTGATACTGAAAAAGTCTTTAGTGAAATGATTACAAAGTTAAAAGCAATAAAGATCAAAGCAGCTCATACGGATGATAAACACCTTGCTAAAGAAATTGATCGCCTCATCCAGATAATTCAAAAGAAAAAAGGCGAGTGGAGTGCAAAACCAGACTGGGTTCTTCTTGGTGGTTTGATCCATCGTATGAAGTGTTAATAACAATTGATCTTGCCTAAAAAAAGGCAATAGAGTACACTAGAATAGTAATATAAGGTGCGTGTAAAAGCGCACCTTTTTTTTAATGAAACCATCTAACCCTACTTCGCTCTCCGCTCATCCTGATGCTTCGTCAGGCTCAGCAGTAAACGCTGCCTGCCCGCAGAAGCCTTGGCGAAGGCGGGTCGAAGGACGAAGGGCGCGCTAAATACTATGAATCCAAAAAAATATGATTTTGATGTTATTGTTGTTGGCGGCGGGCATGCAGGCATAGAAGCTGCTCATGCTGCAGCAAAGCTTGGATCAAGAACCCTTCTTATAACTCTTGACCCAAACAAAATCGGTCTTATGCCATGCAACCCTGCCATCGGCGGCGTTGGTAAAGGACACATAGTCTATGAAGTGAGCGCTCTTGGCGGCCTTATGCCACGCCTTTGCACAAAAACATACTTACAAGCACGCATGCTCAACACAAAAAAAGGTTCTGCTGTGCAAGGATTACGCCTACAAATTGATAAATTTGCGTATAGCCTCTTGAGCCAAGTAGAACTGAAAAAAATGCCCAATCTCACTATTCTTGGCGGTACTGCTGAAGATATTATACTTGAGGCAGACAACAAAGTGTCTGCTATTAAGGTAATGCAAAATAATCAGGAAATAATATTTACCACCCCTACCGTTATTTTAACTACTGGCACATTCTTAAATGGTCTCTGTCACATTGGTGAAAAAAACTTTTCTGCCGGAAGACGTGATGAAAAAGCGGTTACCGGTTTATCATTATTTCTTAAAAGAACTGGACTGCAACTTGGTCGCCTGAAAACTGGCACCCCGCCACGTCTACTTAAATCAAGTCTTGATTTTACAAAAATGGAATATCAAGAACCTGATGCGCTCAACTATCTTTTTGAATTTTATCCTCATAAAGTGAACAGTTCCCATGCGTGCTACATAACGCACACCAATGAAAACACTCATGAAGTAATTAAAAATAATCTTCACCGTTCAGCAATGTATAATGGTAACATCTCTGGCATTGGCCCACGCTACTGCCCATCAATTGAAGATAAAATTAGTCGATTTGCGGGAAAAACATCACACCACGTATTTGTTGAACCAGAAGGTGCTGATTCTGATGAAATTTACCCGAACGGTATTTCCACATCACTACCGTTAGAAGTTCAAGAACAGTACATAAAAACAATTTCAGGTTTTGAAAATGCTATCATTACCAAAGCTGGATATGCAGTTGAATATGACTTTGTTTACCCCAATCAGCTACGCACAACGCTCGAAGTTATAACCATTCCTGGCCTCTTTCTTGCAGGACAAATTAATGGCACAACAGGCTATGAAGAAGCCGCAGGACAAGGTATTGTTGCGGGCATTAACGCGCATCAAAAAGCACACAACAAAGAACCTTTTGTTCTCGACCGCACGGAAAGTTATATCGGTGTCATGATTGATGATTTAGTCAGCATGAGCGTTGATGAACCGTACCGCATGTTCACTTCTCGCGCTGAACGCCGATTGCTGTTACGTCAAGATAATGCGTTTATGCGCTTAACTGAAAAAGCTTATACGTTAGGCATGATTGAGCAACAACTCTACGACGATTTTTGTGCAGAAAAAAAGGTTGTTGAAGAAACTTTAGCACAACTGCGCGCCAATAAAAACAGCACTGATTTGTTACGCCTTTTTGGACAAGATGAATGCGATAAAAGTAAATTAGCTGAATATATTGCTACTCCTTTATCAGAACGCGCATTGCAAATTATTCACTCAGAAATACGATACGAGCCCTATATTACGCGTGAAAAACAAGAAATTAAAAAAGCTGAGAACTTTAAAACAATGATCATCCCTGCACAATTTAATTACACAGCAATGCCAGGATTATCAAAAGAGTTACAACAAAAATTAACAAAGCATATGCCGCAGACAATTGCTCATGCCGCACTTATTCCTGGCATGACACCCGCGGCAATTTCATTATTGATATTCAGAGTAAAGCACACACACTAAAAAAAGGAATTTCTGTAGTGTTCATTTATTTATTTTTAATTGCGGCAGTGGCGACAACTTCGCCGGATTTACCAACAGTTGAAGCTACTACTGCTAAACCAACAAATGAAATTATCATCACCAATGCCATTGAAGCAAACATGCTTGAATACAAACATTGGACCGGCACCTATAATCCTGAAACATTCACCATCATGGTCAATGGTATAGAAGTAGCTCAAGGCGCTCAACACACACTACCAGCAGAAACAAAAAATGTTGATGTCATGCTTTCATATTCATTCATGAATGGTATACGCAAAGGAACAAAAACGGTATCCTATGCTTTACATGAAAATAGTACGCAAGCAAAAATTACGTTTTCATGGAAAGATGATTGGCAGGTATTGGTTGATAATGGTAAGGCAATTAAGAAAGTAAGTACGTGAAGCTCAATTTCTCCCCCGAATTAATTCATCTCTACGGCCCATTGGGCATCCAAAGCTACGGCCTTTTTATTGTTCTTGGCATTATCATAAGCATTATCGTCGGCCGCTACAACAAACGCTTTGCGCAGCTCAACCTTGAAAATTCATACATTGATATTATCATGATAAGCATTCTTGCAGGCTGCATTGGTGGACGATTCTTGGAAGTTATATCAGAACCTCTTTTATATCCACACTGGTACGATTGGTTTGCACTCTGGCAAGGAGGATTTTCTATTTTAGGCAGCATTATTGGCGTTATTACTATTGTCCCCTTTTATCTGAAAAAAATTAATGTGCCCATTATTCCCCTTTTTGATCTTGTTGCCATTTATGCTCCATTATGCCAATCCATTGCACGCTTAGGCTGCTTTACCGCTGGATGCTGTTATGGTGTTGCAACAAAAAGCATTTTTGCGGTTGTATATACCAATCCTCATACATTAGCAGCATATGGCATTCCTATCCATCCAACACAGCTGTATAGCTCCGCACTATTATTCGGCATCTTTCTTTTTATGTATTTTGTTGGTCAACGTATGTGCACAAAAGATGGACAACTTTTTTCTCTCTATCTTACCCTTGTAACACTTGAACGTTTCTTTGTTGATTTCTGGCGCGCCGATCGCATTATGATTGGCAATATTCTATCATTTCATCAAATTGTAGCGCTGTGCATAATTATGGCCATCATCATTTTCAACTACACTTGCATCACAATGAACAAAAAAAAATCCCTCTAATTGTTACAATTTTGCCAATACAAAAATAAACATGTTATCCTATTTCCATTCTCAATAATAATGAAAGGAAATAGCATGACACATCGTCTTGATATCCTTATCGCTATCCATATTTCTATTGTGGCATCATGTACTGCAATGGAATTGCCATCTATAAAAAATCCCCAACAAGCTCTGTTTTTGACCAATGATCATGTTATTATAAGCCATAAACACGGATGCACCATTATTGATATAAAAACAAATAAAGAAATTATAAAGCTCAACAAAAAAAGCTTTCCACACCTTGCACTACATCCAAATAAAAAAAAAGTAGCTATCACACATGACAACTCGGTAAAAATATATACTACAAAAACAGGACAACTCGAATGGAACGTAAAAAAATCTTTAATTCATACACCCGTTGCATCGTCTATCTTTAGTCCATTATCAGATGATACAATTTTTATGAGCTATCAATGTGTTCCTATCATAATAAAATACACATACCCACAAAACAGATTCTGTATTTTAGGAAGTAGTCAGTTGCGGTTGTTTCAACAAAATCCACCAACTATTGCATTCCATCCAACCAAGCCTCACACCTGTTCTGCATACAATCCAGGAAAAATATCTATTTTTAATGAAGAAACTTTTGAAACAAAAACAATTTTACCGATAACAGATATGCACCCTTTTTGCGAATATAGTCCTAATGGATCGTATATCGCAGTAGGTAATCAGCACGATATTCTTATCTTGGATTCTTATACTGAAACAGAAATATCAGATTACTCTCAATCTATTGAAATGTTTTCTTTATCAAAAAAAGATAAAGATCAATTCTTAACTATGACATTTCATCCAAACAGCGCAATTCTTGCAACATTATCCAACCACAATGGCATTGTGCACTATTGGGATGTTGCAACACGTAAACCAATTATCGAACTGCCCCCATTACACATCAATGCTACAAAAATTTATAAAGGTAAACGCCCCTGTCTTTCATTTTCACCTCACGGGAAAGACCTCATTATTACGTTTAAAAACAATTGTTATATGATGCCCGTACCATTTGAAGCAATTTACCAAGCTGACGCAAAAAACATAGCTCCATTTGTTTGCTGGATATTTAAAAACTATCTTTTTGATGCAGACAACATGTTACCACATGACATTACACGGCTCCTTGTTTATACTTTACTTGAAACTCTTAAGCGTTAAAAAACCCATAATAAGATGGAACCCCTATGAACAATCGCCTTACTCTTATTTTTACTGCTTATCTTTTGATTGGTATAAGTTCATGTAACGCAATAATTCATTGGCCACCGCAAAAACAAATTCAACCACTCGTTATCAACACTATCTATACAAATTTTACCGTAACAGAACCAGTGCTTATTGATCTTTTTAATAGTCCCGTTATGGAACGCATTAAGCATGTCCGACAACAGGGAACTTTGGATTATGTTATTAAACAAAAAAAAGAATACACCCGCTACGAACATTGTGTTGGTGTATGGGGACTCCTGAGAATGTACGGAGCAACACTCGAAGAACAGATAGCAGGGTTACTGCACGATGCTTCTCATACAGTATTTTCTCACGTAGGAGATATACTCTTTAATCATAATTCAGCAGATAGTTCATACCAAGATGATATTCACGAATGGTATCTTACACAATGGGGCGTTGATAAACTGCTTGAACAACACCATATATCTCTTGGTAGCATATTGCATAAAAGTGGCACGCACACCATGCTGGAACAAGATTTACCAAATATATGTGCCGACCGCTTAGAATATAATCTCCAAGCGGGAATATTGACCGATATGCTCACTACTGATGATATTGCAACCATTCTTAAAGATCTGCAGTATGATAACGGCCAATGGTTTTTTGTTAAACAAGAAAGCGCAATAAAATTGGCGTTAGTTTCTTTATTCAACACAGAACATGTTTGGAGTAGCCCCGTAAATCAATTGATTTATCAGTGGACAGCACACGCCTTAAAAAGAGCCTTGGATATTGGATTACTCACCACTGATGATATCCACTTTTCGACCGACCCAATTGTATGGGACAAACTGTGGATAAGTAATGACGATGTTATTGCCAACTACTTGAACAAAATAATTCATTATAAACAACTGATTACCCCTCAATCAGAAAATAACAAAGTACTACGCACAGGAAAATTCAGAGGACTCGATCCATTCGTGCAAACAGATAATACATTACAAAGATTAACGAGCATTAACAGCACCTATTGCAATGAATACAATCGCGTTAAAGCACTATTTGACGATACTACCAAAAAAGAAACACTATGAAACAATACATTTATTTAAAACCTATCTCTAAACTAATTTTTTCTTGCGCTCGCCCTGAACTTGTTGAAGGGTTTTCTTCGAGCGCTCAAGGATATCCTTTATTCCCCAATTTCCACTTCGTTCCAATCGGGGTCCCCATCGAAAGGAACAGAAGATGGGGTCAAACAAGCTCAGGACGAGCGCGGGGAGGAAACTTAATATTTTTCAACTTTAGGGATAACCTCAAATTACTCATCACCGCCCATTTTTTGATTACTGCATCATGCACTGCAATGGAAAATACAGCACAGATCACCAAGCCAAACATTCTTGCGGAACTAACCTGCATAAAAGAACCTTTTAACGCTCTTTATCTTGCAGAAAACCGCATTCTGATAAATGGTAGAGACCACTGCAGTGTTGTTGACCCCACTACCAATAAAGAAATTAAAAGAATATTTGATCATAACGGATGGTCATCAAAGATATCAGTACATCCAAACAGAACAAAATTCGCTTTCTCTGGTTATTATGGTGCACGAGATAATGAACAACAAAAAATAACAATCTATAACACTAAAACGTATGAGATAGAACATACTATAAACTGTGATGGTGCTACGATTAACTCATTACTCTTTAGCCCATCAGACGATACCATTGCAGCAAATGAGTATGGTGTTGTTGTAACACTCTATAATTACAAAACAAATAAGACTACTATCATTGATATTAAAGAGGCGGCAAGAGAACGAGGCGACTACGAACCAATCTTCTCATTTCATCCAACTCAACCACTCATCTGCCTTGCATGGAAGAATATATATATTCACAACCTAAAAACATCTGAGACAACAGCAAAGTACGGCGGATCAGCCTATCATTCATTTTGCGAACATAGTCCTGACGGATCTTTCATCGCAGAAGGCACGAACTCTAAAATTATTATCATGAAGCACAACCAAGACACAGGCATAATAGATGTTATTAAACAAGACTTTGTTAGCTATTTTGACAAAATCGCATTTCATCCCAACAATAAAATTCTTATAACATTATCAAACCCAGGAGGGTTTTTAAATTATTGGGATGTGAGCACGTTTCAACACATTACTACAATGATTCCAATCTGTAGCATAAATAGTTGGGCACCATCCCTTTCTTTTTCTCCCAATGGTACAAAATTATTATTGGTGCTGGATGGCAAATGCATGGTACTCGAAGTTCCATTCGATGTACTGTACCGACCTAGCGCAAAACAGAAGGCTCTATTTGCCTATTGGTTACTCAAAAATTATCGAATCGATCAACACAATATTCTACTAGATGAAATTGCACAGTTGATCATGTATACTTTACTTGAAACGTATAAACGCTAAAAACTCATAACAAACAACACAAACTATGAAACATAACCTCACATTACTCATCACCGCCCATTTTTTGACTACTGCATCATGCACTGCAATGGAAAGCGTACTCACCAAACCAAAATTTTGTCTTTTTTACTCTGATACTATTGTCATAGTTGCGGGAGACAATGGGTGGACTTTTTTTGATACTACACAAAAAGCACATACAAAAATTAATGAACAAAAAATCCAAGCCCTTGGTATAAATGAAAACATAGCAGCGTTGGTCACCGGAAAAAATAAAGATACATTAGACATTTACACTATAACAGAAGAAGGCGCACTCAGAGCCGCATGGAAATTTGAGTCTCACTCTAAAATATGCCCCATTACTGTCAGCAACCATACAGTCTTTGCTTATCACAAAGATGAAATCAAAGCTTATGATTATAGAGATAAAACAAGACATAATATTAAAGTTCCCTATCATAAATCAGCTACCATTTTTCCCCGTATTTCATGTCATCCAACAAAAACAGAAATTATATACCCAAGCTCTCAACAAACATTATCAATTGTACAACCTTATAGCGAACCTCTTATTAAGGCCCATCTTACAATAGATTTATGCATTTGCACTGGAGGTGAATATAATCCCAATGGTACCATGCTCGCGCTTAATAATCATCATTGCCGATACTTTATATACAATGAAGAAATGCGTGATTCATTCGCTTATGAACTTGGTACAGATAACAAAAAATATATCTCTCTCGCATTCCATCCACACTATTACACGTTACTGCTTTTATCCGAAGATAACAGTCTGGAATGTTGGGATTACCTACGACGCACATTACTCTTTACCACACACCCATTAGCAAAAACTAATTATGCCATAACGGAACATTGTGCACTCAGCAAACGCCTTGCTTTTTCTCATGATGGAACACAGTTGCTTGTTGCCTTAGAAGATGAATGGAAAATTATAACCATTCCACAGAATAATCTTTTAGTTATCTGCTGGTTACTTTATAAAAACAATCTACCAAATAATCTTAAAAACATCATTGTACGCACTATCATTGGTAACACTCCATTTTCGCAATTAAATCTTGCGGAACTCTCCACAATTGCAACACTCCCTCCAATACGCGGAGGAGTAGATTTATCCACGCAAGCAGAAAAACCAACAGAAAATATAAAAATAACCGCCGTTTACCAAAACAAACAATCATGAAAAATAACATTTATTTATTAATCACCGCCCATTTTTTGATTACTGCATCATGCACTGCAATGGAAAATGCAGCACATACCACCAAGCCAAACATTCTTGCAGAGCTGACCTGCATAAAAGAACCTTTTAACGCTCTCTATCTTGCAGAAAACCGCATTCTGATAAATGGTAGAGACCACTGCAGCGTTGTTGACCCCACTACCAATAAAGAAATTAAAAGAATATTTGATAATAACGAATGGTCATCCAAGATATCAGTACATCCAAACAGAACAAAATTCGCTTTCTCTGGTTATTATGGCGCACGAGATAATGAACAACAAAAAATAACAATCTATAATGCTAAAACGTATGAGATAGAACATACTATAAACTGTGATGGTGCTACGATTAACTCATTACTCTTTAGCCCATCAGACGATACCATTGCAGCAAATGAGTATGGTGTTGTTGTAACACTCTATAATTACAAAACAAATAAGACTACTATCATTGATATTAAAGAGGCGGCAAGAGAACGAGGCGACTCCGAACCAATCTTCTCATTCCATCCAACTCAACCACTCATCTGCCTCGCATGGAAGAATATATATATTCACAATTTAGAAACTTCTACAACAATACAAAAAACTGGTTCTCGTTATTATCAACACTTTTGCACATATAGCCCTGATGGATCTTTCATCGCAAGAGGCTCAAACACTAAAATTATTATCATGAAGCCAGACCAAAACCCACATACGAGTATCGCTCAACAAAATAAAAATCACTCTTTTTTCGATATATCAATTCATCCCAACAACAAAATTCTTATAACACTATCAAACCCAGGAGGGTTTTTAAATTATTGGGATGTGAGCACGTTTCAACACATTACTACAATGATTCCAATCTGTAGCATAAATAGTTGGGCACCATCCCTTTCTTTTTCTCCCAATGGTACAAAATTATTATTGGTGCTGGATGGCAAATGCATGGTACTCGAAGTTCCATTCGATGCACTTTATCAACCGAGCACAAAAGAAAAAGCCATCCTTGCACACTGGCTACTCAAAAATTATCAAATCGATCAACACAATATTCTACCAGATGAAATTGCACGGCTGATCATGTATACTTTGCTTGAAACGTGTAAACGCTAAAACCATAACACCCATAACAATATGACCCAAACTATGAAACATAACCTCAAATTACTCATCACCGCTCATTTTTTGATTACTGCATCATGCACTGCAATGGAAAATGCAGCACATATCACCAAGCCAAACATTCTTGCAGAATTAACCTGCATAAAAGAACCATACACTGCTTTCTATCTCACAGAAAACCGTGTTCTTATCAATGGCAGCGACCAATGCAGTGTTGTTGACCCCACTACCAACAAAGAAATTAAAAGAATTTTTGATAATAACGAATGGTCTTCATGTATATCAGTACATCCAAACAAAACAAAATTCGCTTTCTCCGCTCACTATCCGCCAGACAATAAGCAAAAAATAACAATATATGACACTAAAACGTGCACCGTAGAACATACTATAAACTGGGATGGCGCTACCTTAGAATCATTGCTCTTTAGCCCATTAGACGATACCATTGCAACAGTTATATTTAATTCTGTTAATGCAAAATTCTATAATTATAAAACAAACAAAACAACTATTACTGATATTGAAGAAGCAGCAAGAAGAATAAAACAAACGATACCCAATAGGCCAGCCTCCCATTCATTTTGCGAACATAGCCCTAATGGATCTTTCATCGCAAGGGGAACGGGCTCTCAAATTATTATCACGAAGCCCAATCAAGACACATATACAATAGATGTTCCTAAAATATACAACACTAGCTGCTTTAACAAAATAGCATTTCATCCCAACAGTAAAATTCTTATAACATTATCAAATCCAGAAGGGTTTTTAAATTATTGGGATGTGAGCACATTTCAACACATTACTACAATGACTCCAACCTCTGCTAGGGCAACTTGGCCAGTATCATCATCCCTGTCTTTTTCTCCCAATGGTACAAAACTGCTACTCGTGGTACATGGAAAATGTACGGTACTTGAAGTTCCATTCGATGTACTGTATCAACCTGGCGCACAACAGAAGGCTCTATTTGTCTATTGGCTACTCAAAAACTTAAACAATGACCCTGATCTACCACAAGACGTAAGGCATTTATTGGTACACACAACACTTGAAACACTCAAACGTTAATCAATACTACGTAATTAAAAAAGTTTATTGCGTATGCTGGCCGACACGGTACACTAATATTTATATGTAACTTATAAAAAAACCAGTAAACAACATTAATTTCTCATTGCGCTCGTCAGATTCTTTTAATGGGGTCCCCAGGTAAAAATCTCTAAATAAGGGCACCCGACTGTAACGTAGTGAAAGTTGGGTTAAGAAATTGGGGCAGAATGAATTTATTTAGTTTTATTAAAGAACGCGTTTCAATTCTTGATGTTATTAATGAGTACGTCACGCTCAGAAAGGCTGGTGGGTACCACAAAGGCACCTGCCCATTTCACCATGAAAAAACAGCCTCTTTTACCGTAAGTCCTGATAAAGAGATATTCTATTGTTTTGGTTGCCATCTTTCCGGTGATGCCATCTCATTCATTGCAAAAATTGAAAACTGCTCACAAAAAGATGCTGCAAAGCTGTTAGCTGAAAAATACAGTATTGATCTTCCCCAGAACATCTCTTTTGAGCTATCAGAAAAACATACGGAAGAAAAAAATCACTATTTCTCTATCTGCAAGGCAGTAGCGCTTTGGTGCAATGAACAGTTGCTTAAAAATCCGTCAGCGCAGACATACTTCCAACGCCGTGAATTCGGGAAAGACAGCTTTGACTATTTTACGCTTGGCTACTTTCCGAGCGGCAATGCAAGTATTAATGATTTACTCTATTCAATGAAGCGGCAATCAATTCTGCCGCGCGATCTTATTGATGCACATATTTTAGCCGAGGGCCGCACAACACTCTATTCGCCATTTGAAGAACGTCTTATTTTCCCTATCAAAGATATTTTAGGCAGACATTGTGGCTTTGGTGGTCGTATTTTTAAAGATCATGATACCCGGCCAAAATATTATAACTCTCGTGAAAATGAATATTTTATCAAAGGTTCACTGCTTTTCAACCTTGATAAAGCAAAAAAAAGTATCCAAGAAACGGGAAAAATATTCCTCGTGGAAGGATATACCGATTGCATGGCAATGACACAACAGGGATTTCCTAATACCGTTGCCACCTTGGGCACTGCATGCACCATTGAACATCTTAAACAACTTGCACGGTACGCGGAGCATATTTACGTTGTCTATGACAATGATTCAGCGGGCAAACAGGCGGTGCTACGCCTGACCGAACTGTGTTGGCAGGTAAATCTGGAACTTAAAGTTATTTTATTACCCCAAGGGGAAGATCCTGCATCATTCTTTGCAAAAAAAGGTGATATGCAAGCACTCATCCATGCTGCACAAGACATTTTCCTCTTTTTTATTGATGCACTTGGGCAGAACTTTATCAGTAAACCACTCAGCCAAAAAATTCAAATAACACGCTCATTTATCAATGTTATCGCCGATATTGCTGATCCGCTTAAAAAAGATATTCTCCTACAAAAAGCTGCCAAAACATTCGATATCCCCTTTGGGTCTCTCAAAGAAGAGTTGGGACGAACTGAAAATATATTCGATGACAGGCAACCAACTGCTGCACGAACGAGCAATACCCTTCAAACACCCTCTTTATCAGGCGAATTAGTCCCATTGCTAGAAAAACGAATCTTTTGTGCTATAATGAATAATATGCAGCTCTTTGTGGGGGAAAGCAGGCTACGTCTTATAAAATACCTACCATCACCCCTGCGAGATATTTTAGCAAAACTAAAGGCAACTAAAGAAAAGGCAGAAGAAGTTACCTTTGGTCTTTTTTTTGATACACTCAATGAATTAGAGAGACAGTATGTTAGCAAATTACTCCTTGAAGAGAATGAAATAGTAGACATCACTGCATTTGATAAACTTCTTGAACAGCTACAAAAAAAACAGTGGAAAATTATCGTACGCGATATAAAAATACAGTTGGCTCGGGCAAAACAAGAAGGCGATGCGGGTAAAATATCTCTTATATTGCGTGATTTAATGGAATTGCAAAGCAAACTCATTCCAGCACCACACCCAGATAGCCTCTAACAGTAATTATAATAAAAATATGGCGGGGAGAATAACAATGACCAAGGCTAAACCTACTGCTAAAAAAACTATTAAAAAAGTAGCTACAAACGTTGATTTGCATAAAGAGGTTATTGAAGAGTTTATTGAAAAATGCAAACTTAATGGTTTACTCAGCTATGAAGATCTTATTGCATTCAGCGATAAAAACAACGTAACTGACGCAGAGGTTACTGATATTCTGCGCCTTCTTGAAAAAGAAAACGTTGAACTTGTTACTCAAGAAGAGCTTGAAAGCGAAAGTCTTGAAAAAGATGAACTTGAAGAGATCGAACCATCCCGCTTAAAACTCAAAACAAAACTTGAAACCTACGGTCTTGAATCAGGTGAGTTTGGAGAAGAAGAGGAAGAAGAAAATGAGGAAGAGGAAGAAGAGACTGAAGTTAAGCGCGATACCGAATCAAGCGTTGCTGATAGTGTCAAATCATACTTACGTGATATTGGTAAAATACCTCTTTTAAACAAAAAAACTGAAACAACCATTGCTGATCAGATCTCTCAAAGTAAGAGCAACAGCATTGAAGCAATCTCCCGCTTTCCATTCCTTCATAAAGAATTTGTCCTGATGGGCGAAAAGCTTGAAAAAAATATTCTCAATCTTAAAGATTTTATTCAATTTTCAGAATTTGATGAAGAAAACATTCCAAAGGTTGAAGAAGAAAAACGAGCACTTCTTAAAACAATCCACAATGTGAGCGACCTTATTGATAATGAGGAAAAAATTTATCATACCTACCGTAGCCAACTTGCTGATCCTAAAAAGAAAAAGGAAATGCTTGATGCGGTCAAGGAAAATAAAGAAAAAATTGGTGAAACAATCCGCACCATCCGATTTTCCAACAAACTCATTAGAAAGTTTTGTAAAAGAATCGAAAAATACATTACCAAATTTAATGAAAAAGAGGTTGTTGCTCAAGAATCTGCTGCTCAATTAAAAAGGTTTACTGACCTTACAACACTGACCCCAACGCAAAAAAGTGATATGGAAGAGCTTGAGTCTTCTATGCGAGCTGCAACCAAAACACTCAAAAAGCTTGAGGTGGAAATTGGTCTACCAAAGCATCTTATTTTAAGCTATTACAACCAACTTATTTTGGGCCAAAAGCAAGATAAGATAGCAAAAGACAACCTTGCAAAAGCAAACTTACGTCTTGTCGTTAATATTGCCAAAAAATACGTCAATCGTGGATTGCACTTTTTGGATCTTATTCAAGAAGGTAACATTGGCTTGATGAAAGCTGTTGAAAAATTTGAATTTGAACGTGGTTACAAATTCTCTACCTATGCTACTTGGTGGATCCGTCAAGCAATTACCCGAGCAATTGCTGATCAGTCCCGTACTATTCGTGTTCCGGTGCATATGGTTGAAACACTTAACAAAATAAATAAAATTAAGCGTACCTTTATTCAAGAAAATGGCCGCGAACCGACATATGCCGAACTTGCAAAAGAACTTAATCTTGATGAGAAAAAAATTAAAAATATCATCAAAATTTCTAAGGAACCAATATCACTTGAAACACCCGTAGGCGACAGTGAAGATGCATATATCAAAGATTTTATTGAAAACGATAAAGAATCTTCACCTGCTGATACCGTTGCAAGTGCAGACCTTAAAGACCGCGTGCGTGAAGTACTTAAAACGCTGACCCCACGTGAAGAAAAAGTCCTTAAAATGCGTTTTGGTATTGATGTTGCTTCAGAACATACGTTGGAAGAAGTTGGTAAAGATTTCTCTGTTACGCGTGAACGTATCAGACAAATTGAGGTAAAAGCCTTAAGAAAATTACGTCATCCTTCACGGAGCAAGAGACTGCTTGCCTTTTTCGAAAAAGAATTAGATGATAAAGAAAATTTTGATGAAACAGGCAGTGATGATGCGCAAGATGATGATCTAGACGTAGATACAGAACATGATAAAGATGAAAATGATGATGAAAAACAATAAAAAAGAAGAAAGAGTTGACACATGGAACCATATCAGCTTAGTCAGCTAGTTACACCCTTTATTTTATTATGCATTGCGCTTTGTTTTCGTGCAGTGCTTTCATTTTTAGAAACAAGCATTACAGCGTTACGTCTTTTTAGACTCAAGGAACTTGCTCACACAACAACCCAATATCTGCCTCTACTGCAAACATTAGAAAAAAATCCTCAACGTGTACTCATCACCATCCTTGTAGCAAATAGCTTTATTGATGTGAGTGCAGCTTCCTTAGCAACCTTTATTATGAGTACTATTTTTACTCATATTGGTTTTTCGGGGGGTATTGGATTTACGTTTGGAATCACGTTTGCTTCAATAGGTATTGTTGTTTTTGGTGAAATTTTACCAAAAAGTTTTGCCAAAATTCGCAGTGAGCACGCCTTCAAATCAGTCCTCTGGCTCATCAATTGCATCTATTACACACTTTACCCGTTGGTTATTGTTTTAGTAAAGTTCTCCGATTACGTCATGTATAAAATTGGCGGTAAAGAAGCTCTTGAAAGCTCCTCTCAATGGATTTCATCAGAACGAGAAATTCAATTTTTGATTAACTATATTCATGAAAAAGGTCTTCTTGAACTTGAAAAAAGGGAAATGCTTCAAAATGTTTTTCAACTTGGTAACACTCCCATAAAAGAAGTGATGATGCCAAGCGAAAAAATTATTTCTGTTGCAGCTGATACCTCCATGGAAAAAACTCTCAAATTTTTTAGAGATCACTCATACACACGTATTCCCGTTTATGAAAAACAACAGGAAAATATCATTGGCATGGTTCACCAAAAAGATCTCTTTTTTATGCTTTCTAAAGGTGAACAAAAAAACCTACGCGACATAATGCGCCCTATCATGTTTGTACCGGAAATGATGACAGTCATTGAACTTTTGGCAAAATTCAGAGAAAAACAACTCCACATTGCTATGGTAATTAATGAAGAAGGTGCATTGACTGGACTCGTTACACTTGAAGATCTTATTGAAGAAATTATTGGAGAAATCAGCGATGAACATGAATCAACCATTGGCAAAATAATGCAAATGGGAGAAGATGAATGGCTTGTTGATGCAACTATCACTTTGGAAAATTTAGGCAAAATTTTGGGTATTATTTGTGTCTCTGAAGGAGCTGTTTCTCTTGCTGGATTTTTGACGGAGCTCTTGGGACATATTCCACAACAAGATGAAGAGATTTTATACAAAGACTTCCTTTTCAAAATCCAAAAAGCTACTGCCCTCCACGTACAATTCGTTCACATATTTAAACAGTAGCTGCTATTACATTGCTTTATCTTCGTTATTTTGCTATAAAATAGGGAATAAATTTTAGACTCATTATCAGCAAATGTAACGGAAGCACCATTCATGCACACTATAACAAAAACTAATCTCATGTTTCTTGTAGCGATGACTTTATCAATAGGCTCGGTAGTAGCAATGGAACAAGAGTCTGAAGCAATAAGATACTCATTGTATAATATGAACTATTATACAAGAACATTATCGGGAGAAATCGACTCACTACTCAAAAACTATGATGTAAAAAAATTATATGAAGATATTGGAACAGAAGCCAATGCGCGAACAGAAAATTATCATATAGACGATGAAAACATTTTACCATTACTCAAAAAACCTTGTAACCGCAGACAACAGCATACTGTTGAGTATAATGTTTCTCAAGGAAAGTCATTCACCATTGAAACAGAGCATTGCAAGCCATCTGAGTGTTTTTTTAAAATAAAAAAAGGCGTCACCCAGATTGTTTTTAAACCAACACCCGACAAAGAACTTCTGATAATAAGCCACGTAAGAGGCAACATTTTCAATGAAAAAATAGTTACGGAATTAGGATACGATGAGCTCAATAAAAAAGTGCTTGCAGAATTAAGGCACAATTTCAATAAAAAAGATTTTGCAAAATTAGGGCACACCATTCTCAATGCAAACGTGCTCAAAAAATTAGGGTACGATAATTGGGGTAACAAAGTGCTCGCGAAATTGCAAATAATATACCCACATAGATTAATGACAATAGAAAACCAACTCCATAATAAAGTATTTCTGAATGTGGTAGACCCTAGTAATCTTTCAAATTTGTCTCCTTACGCTTTTGTAGACAAGAACACAACAAAAGATTTTCTTATTTCAGAAAAAGAAATGGCTCACCAAACTATTACATTTCCTGGGGCATCCGATACAGTAAAACTACCAATAGAAGCAACAAAAACACGTTTTATTATTACGCACGACCCTAATAGTAAAGATTTTTTTATGACAGATGCTCTTATAATAAATGCTGCATCTAAATTTAATGATTCTGGAGAAGTTATCGGTAGCTTGACTGGGCTGACAAACGAAAAATAAAAATAAAGGAAGAAAAATGATGCCAACAAAAATCAATCTCATGCTCTTTGTAGTTATGACATTATCAACAGGCTTAATTACAGCAATGGAAGAGCCCAGCACTATAAAATGACAATAGAAAACCAACTATACAGTAAAATGTTTCTCAATGTACCAAACCCAAATACTATTACGGACCAGTCTCCTTACGCATGTGTAAAAGGCAGAAAAACAAGAACATTCCTTCTTTCTCCAGAAGAAATAGCTAATCAAACTATTGCTATTCCTGGAGGGTATCCTTCTAATAAAGAACAGCTACCAATAGAGAAAAAAGAAACACGTTTTATTATTAAGAACCATTACTTATCAGGAACTTATTATAGAAGATGATTCTAAAAAAATTATCGCTGAACTAAGCATAGTGTGTAATGCAAAATAGAATAAGGCCAAGTAAACATAAATAAAAATTCATTGACCTCTCCTTTTGATACCTTCTATAGTTAACAGCAAAAGAATATCAAACCCCTCAAAGGGAGAAGTTCAATGAATTCCATTTCAATAAAAGCCCTTCTCATTATAGCAACGCTCACAACCGCTTCTGCATTTGGCAAAAGGCCAAAAAAAGAAAAACCTCCCAAACAACCCAGACCTGCTCTTACTCAAGAACAAAAACAGGTCATTGTAGCAAATGCTGCACAAGTTGTGGGTGGTATCTGCAATATAGCACTCGACCCACATAATCCTTACAATATTGGCAGTTCAGTTGGCGGCATGATTCAGGCACTGATTAATATCATTGTTGAAAAATTTGCCCACCGTTCAATAGATCTTAATGATACATATGTACTACAAGAATGTCTTAATGAATTGGGTAAAGATATTACTAAAGAAATAACTGAAATAATTATCAAAAGAAATCTTTTACAAAAGCATTATAACCATAACAATTAATTGATTATTTATCATCATGATGATAAGTTTAATAAATATAATAGATACTTTTTGTGAAAATAAACACACTATGAAACCATCGATAAAAACTATAATCAAACAATTTTCCGCACTTCTACTCATCGCCTCAATTTCAACTACATGGCAAATACAAGCTATGAAACCAAAACAACGCCCACCAAAATCACTCGAATACAACAATTGCATCACGATCAAAAATGACAACCCAGACACTTTTATGCAAGTACTTTTTAAACGTAAAAAATATGATGCTTATGCAAAAAAATATTATCCGCTCAACGAATCTGGATTTATAGGTGATAAGCGAGAATGCAGGATGGAGAGAACCTATAATGATAGCTCCCAACTTACATTAGTCGATCCTGTTTCCCAAGAAAAAGAGCTCTTTTTATCAGCATATGACCAAGATCTTATCACAATACATGCAATCAACAATAGAATGGCCCGTGTAACTGTAGAAAATAACAGTGAAAACCATCCAGAAGTAGAATTAGGTCACTTTACCTACAAATAACATCTTCTTATAGTATAAAATAATAATAAGCAATCCCGGATTTTAACGGTCCGGGATTGCTTATTATTGACATACTAAAAACTTATACGTAATCTAACTATTGAAATTGATTAATTTAACAAATCAAGGAGCATCATGATATCGTTGCAATTAGAACGATTACAGTATTGCGCAAACCCTCTCTATACGCTACAATTCAATTATTCTGCGTCCTTTTTTACTATTCTTACCTCTTGGCGCCGTTGGTGCTAAACCCCTTTTTTCTCATTTATTTCTAAAAGTTTCTCCATTTTTTATATCAGCAAAATAACCGTAATTCGACTACCACAATGCTACAGTTGCGTCATTTCTGCCATTACTATAGCAATAATGATGACACTTATGCCATTAATTTTTTGTAACTATAAGGATCTCATATGAAAATATATACTCATGTAACTTACCTCGTTATGTCATTTGTATGCATCAATGCAATCGCCATGGAACAAACAATAACGTTCCACAAGGCAAACCAAACTGATACCCTGCACATACTTAAAGTAATCAATGAACAGGCCATCCAAGACCATAAAAAAATAGTCATTTTACCTAAAAAATTTAGAGAAAGTGCTATTGAGCGGGACATTCTCAATAACAGGCTCTATGTGGCAAGGGAGAAACATTCAGACAACATAGTCGCCTTTAAGAAACTTTTTATTATAGATAATGAATCGGAATACAACGATATTACCAATGATGAAATACGGTGTTTTGGAGAAAAAAACCACTTTGTAGATGCGCACATTACAAACCAATGTTCTCAAAAAACCGCTATTACTCCCAATCAAATACCCTCATTTACGTTACATGATAGTGTCGTAATATATTTTGGTGGAGATTATACTGTTCCAACATATCGCAACAAACAAATTAATTCTCAACTTATCCGGTATACATTTGAACAAGTGAAGAATGACATCGTTGACGCCATACAAACAAAAAACCTACAAAACATCGTTCTACTCTACGGCCTCACCAAATTTAATGCTGGCGAAACATTGAATGGAATTGACCGAACGCCATCAATCATCGGTGCATTTGCACCGTTTGCCAAAAAAATAGCTACTCAATGTGGCAAAGAAGGCAGCAACACTCTTTATCACAGCCGCTACCAAGCGTTTATGCCAACATTTGATCCAGAAGACACAGAATGCAAACCACTACCCGATGACCAAGCAATCCCTGGATACGGCAATGTGCTCATTTTTCCGTTAACCAGACAACAATAAATGTATAACAAGGAACAAAGATGAATAATCGCACACTATTACTTACAATAGCTCTTACTATCGGAGCAGCTTCTATTGGGTATTATCTTGTAAAAAAACAACCAAAAAACAAAGATGGCCAAACATATCGCATTGCCATTTTTGAGCCAGCATCTCACCCTGCGATGGATGAAATTGCACAAGGCTTTACCGATACTATTACAAAAAACAGCTCTGCCGATTATACCTTTAAGCGCTATAATGCAAACGGAAATCAAACACTTTTGCGCGCTCTCGCTGAAGAAATTGTTCAACAAAACTATGATCTTGTAATGACAATCGGTGCTGATCCAAGTAAAACAATGCATGAATTAACAACAAAGAAAAAATTATCTACTCCGATAGTTTTTGATGCAGTTTCTGATCCGATTGGTCTTGGCATAATTGCATCACGATCATCATCAGGGAACAATATCACTGGGGTAGAAGAAGTTCATGATTATACAGATCAGCTCAATAGACTTCTTGCCGTAAAACCAAACACAAAGAATATATTACTCGTCTATGATCCAGTGATTAAAGCAGGCATTCATGAAACATGGGCACAAGAAGTAACAAAGATCGCTGCTACCATGGGCATTGCTATTCACTATGCTAAAGTGTTTCACACCAATGAAATTTCCACAAAAGTACAACCACTCCTTAATAATATAGATGTCATGATGATTTTTACTGATCACACAACCGTCTCTGGTGTTGATAGCCTTATTACGTTATGTAATAGATACGGTATTACCCTCTATGCTTCAGATCTTAATTCTGGAGATAAAGGTGCAGCACTTGCCTATGGTATACTGCAATACGATCTGGGCGTTGATGCGGCAGAATTAGCACTTATCATTTTGGAACAACATAAAAAACCAAACGAAGTGCCTATTATAAGCCCAAAAACTAAACGACTAAAAATAAATACAAAAACTATGGCAAAACAAGGCCTCACACTTTCCGATGAACAACGTGAAAATATTAAAAAAAGTGGTGGGATTTTTGTATGATCTCTTTTTTACAAAAATATCTCACCATTAATACATCACAACCCAATCCTGATTATGCATCAGTCTGCGCCCTTTTTAAGGCGCAGGCTGAATCTGATGGATTTTTATATAATGAAATTTTGCTCCCATCCGGAAAACCGGTTATCGTAATTACTTATGAGGGAACAGATGCTTCATTACCATCACTCATTCTTAATCATCATATGGATGTAGTCCCTGCGTTAAACACCGAAAAATGGATACTACCACCGTTTGCAGGAGCTATTGATAATGACATCATCATTGGTAGAGGTGTTCAGGATATGAAGGGAGTTGGTGTTGCACATTATTATGCATTAAAAGAATTGCGCGATGCTGGCGTACAACTTACACGTACGGTGCATATTGTGGCAGTCCCTGATGAAGAGATTGGTGGTTTTACCGGAACCAAACAATTTATAGAAACAGATTTTTTTAAAACAATGAATTGCGGCTTTGTTATTGATGAGGGTATTCCTTCTGGTGATGCCGCAAACTTGGCCATAAAAGTTACCGAACGCAAACCATTGCAAATACAAATCACGGTCACGGGATCACTTGCCCATGGCTCAAAACTCAACTGTTTTAATGCGATTCATGAGCTGGTGAATATCTTAAACACAATAACTACTCATCATCAGATGCAACAAAAGGAAAGCGCTACACAACCTGACGGATTGCTGACTTCCATGAATATTACCTCACTCACTGCGGGCATGCACAGTGATAATCAAATATGCCTCAACATGGTCCCTGACTGCGCATCTGCGACGGTTGATATACGCGTTCCCCCAACAATGCGCATGCATGAAGCAACTGATTTTATTGAAAACCTGATCAACAAACACACCAATTGCACATATACTGTTCATGCTGCCGTGCCTGATCAGCATGTTAAAGATTCATATACAACGCCACTGTATAACAGCCTTGAACAGGCAATAAAAGAATGCGGCATTAGATCAGAACCGCTTTTTTTTGAAGGCTCATCAGATCTACGCTATTATAAAGCATTAAATATTGATGGGGTTGGATTTACCCCATTTACCACTACAAATGCTATCCATTGCACCAATGAATCACTGCCTGTAGCCGACCTCATTCAAGGAAAAAATATTATGGTCCATTTTCTCAAAAAATTTTGCATAACCAAGGAGAACACCAATGGTTGAAACTATTCTTATTATTACGGAACAAGCGCTGTTGCACTTTCCTTTAATTCTTGGGGCATATATCAGTGTATCTCTGATGAAGGTACCTGATTTAAGCATAGAAAGCGCGTATGTATTTGGCGCCCTATGTGCAAGCACTGTCCTACCATTTGTTCACCATCTTCCGTCTCTGATAAGTCTCCCTATTATTATATTCGCTGCTCTTATTGGTGGTGCATGCGTTGGGCTTACTTCGGGATTGTTGACACAAAAAGCACACATACCACATCTTCTTTCCAGCATTATCACCATTGGTATTTTTCATGGCGTTAGCCAACTTATTGCAGGAGTGTATATTTCTCTCAGTGGCTATACAAACATTCTAACACTTGATATGATTCCGCTGCACCCAGAATTACCACTTTTGGGTATCATTTTTATAGTAGGTACACTGCTCGCTATCTATTTTTTTAAAACAGAACTTGGTTATTCACTCGCGGTATATGGTAACAATCCCAATTTCTTTGCTAATTACGGCATATCATCAGCATACATATTTATGACTGGCATTCTTATTGCCAATGCGCTTGCGGGGCTGAGCGGCTATCTGTTCGCTCAATCAAATGGTTTTGCGGATATTAATATGGGCTTTGGAAAGTTATTACTCTGCGTAACCGCACTCATTTTGGGCAAAAGTATACATAACAAAACCTTATCATTTATTACCCCAATTGCTGGACTGTTTGGCTATTTTACACTCCAACAATTGCTGCTTAAAGTTGGTTTTGATCTGCGTTATTTTACGGCAGTGCAAGCGCTGGTGATTGTTGCTATTCTCATCTCACAATATAAAAAAAATGAATCCCTTAATACTGATCATCTTGGAGTCTAACCCATGAAAAAACTCATTATTAATAATATGTCTTTTAAATTTAACGGCCAAAAAAATTACTTTTTCCACAACGCTCACATCACCTTTGAATCAGGCAATACCTATTTTATTCAAGGAAAAAATGGCGTAGGAAAATCAACATTTTTTTCTATTTTGCAAGGCACAATACCACGCAATGCAACACTCACCGGCACCGTTATTTTTGACGCAGCAGAATTTATCATACAAAACAATTGCTTTGACCAAAAGCTCTGCTCTCAGATCAAAACAGTAGTCCAAGATGTTAATAGCATGATAGTCAACGCAATGACCGTAAAAGACAATTTACAGCTTGCGCATTTACCAATGTATCCACGACTTATTCCGCTTGCTTACACGGTTACGATGTCAAAAATTATGCATCAATTTAATATTGACCAAGTGATGACCGTACAACAATTATCAGGTGGCCAGAAACAGATTCTTGCAATCATGATGGCGCTCCAAAAACCAACGCAAATATTACTGCTCGATGAACCAACAGCAGCGCTTGATGAAAAAAACACGCACATGGTGATACAATTTTTAACTGATCTTGCAAAAACATTGGATTTAATCATCATCATTATTACGCATGACAAAGAACTAACCACCACGTATGCAAAAAATCACGCGGTCACTATAAACATAGAAGACAATGGAACCCGTTCCATTAAACTATTGTAAACAGCATAATTTAATTGCGAATTCTGCCGATTCTCACTATTATTATCACAATCACACCACATAATTTTAACAAAAAGATTCACCTATGAAACATTATATGCTAATTGCAACCATTATTGCATCAACAAATCTCATAATTACAATGGAACCAGAATCACGGTACGAAAAAACAATTGTTCAACAAGCAAAGTCTTCTAAAGCAAATGATTCACACTATTCTAACCTTAAAGAAGTCAAGGCTGCTGCTGAAGGAAAACCTTCCATTACTTTGATTAATAGTGATAAAGAGGAAAACCTCCGCATAAACATGGGCGATTTAAATAAGGACTCGATGACAACGTCATTAAGTTTATTTAGAAACACTCAAATAACATTATGTCCATATCTATTTCCTGACTCTCTCAATAAAAAACAAATACAAAATGGCGCTATCATTAAATTAAGTTTGATTACACAAAGACTGCGCTGTTTTGTTCCATATATTGATGGCAATCCAGCCATACGACATAAAGAAAGGTTTACTTTGCCATTACATAGAAAATAAAAATAAAACTTATCCTATACACAATGTAAAAGAGATAGAAAATGGCATTATACTGACGACTCCGTAATCTTCTTGAAAAAAGCTCACATGATTTCAACTTACCTATTGGTGGCGATTCAACCGTGCAATTTGGAGATACGATCCGTATCGATTGTGATACAAGCAACAATAAACTTCATATTATACATAATGATACAAAAATATTTGAAACACTCCCTATCACCAACCGCACCCTCAATCTTGGCCGTATCAAAACTATAAATAGACTTCATACCTATTAACAAAAATCGATTTTTGCAAGAAGATCCTGATTTTAAAAATGAACTTGCTAGTATATATCCATTAGATGATGATCTAGACGAACAATAATCATATTCCCTTGTGAACAATGAAAAATATGTTACAATTATAATATAAAAGTAACATATTTTTCATTAATACCACTATTTGAGGGGTAAATGTATGATTTTTTCTCCAACACAAGAACCTCCCAAAGCACCTAGTGTGATTGTATGGATTCATGGCACAAAGCCCGATAACCATCTCCCTCCTTTTCTTGAAAAATTAACCAAAAATGTATCTCACCTGCTTTGTGGCGATACAAAAGGCCTCCACAGAACAGCCGAGCTTGACGCACAACATTATCCCTTTTTACGCGCCAAGGCACTTGCAGTAGCCGATCCGGCACGATTTAACGCAGAACACTTTTATACCTTTGGCTGGTCAGGCGAACTCACCCTGAAAGCACGCAAAAATGCTGCTCACGATCTTTTCAATGCTCTCAAAGGCTTGATAATCTCTTATCAAGAAAAATATTGCTCTACCCCTGAAATTATTCTTATTTCTCACAGCCATGGCGGCAATGTAATCTTACATTTAGCAGAAATCGATGATCCTGATTGTAAGCTCTGTATATCAAAGTCAATATTACTCGCATGCCCCGTTCAAAAACATACCGCTCACTTGATTAGCTCACCCATTTTTGAGCGTATTTATTCACTCCACTCGCACACGGATATGATCCAAATAGCTGATCCACAAGGTTTACACAACAAAAAAAAATCAAGGCCATTATTATCACTCAGGCACTTTGACGCTCATCCAAAACTAGTCCAAGTATTAATTCGTTGGAAAGAATATCCTCTCTGGAATACTGATGATTATGAAACCAATAAATTTGCCCTCAAGGGATTAATCAAAGCAATTAATACGCTGAACCTTATCAAAAAAGGACGCGGGCTCTTTCATGTTGAGTTTGGCTTACTTCCCTTTATTCGCCAACTCCCTGCCATTATTAATCAATTAGATCTACTTTTTGATACTGATAACAATTGTCCTTCACATAAAGATCATGACATTATCATAGAATTATAGTTGACATCATTTGCCTTTTTTTCATATACCTAATACGTAAGGAAAAAATAAAAAGGTAAGTGATGAGAAAATGCATTACTCCTGATAAATATCGATTTTTTCTTTCTATTGTTCTCATACTCTTACCCGGATGTGTTCACCGTAGGCACGTTGACCGACAAAAATTACATATTGATATTCCCGCCACAAAAAATGCAATCGTTCATACATCTGACATTCCACCCACCATCACCATTTGGATCCACGGCACACTCATGTTCTACACACCAGAATATCATCAGATATTCAACAACAGTTCATGCTTGATGTCCGTTGCCGCATTCCCTGAAAACCATCATTTCCGCGTACTTGCTGAAACCATTGCCGAACACGATCCTGAACACTTCCCTATCCAAGAATTCTATATTTTTGGCTGGTCAGGAAAATTAAAACAAGAGGAACGTGAAAAGGCCGCCAAAAAACTCCATCAAGAGATCGTAACGTTGCGAGATGAGTATCAAAAAAAATATGGGTGTGTACCCATTATTCGAATTATTGCTCACAGCCATGGTGGTAATGTAGCGCTCAATATGGTAAAAATAAAATCTGCTTACCCCCCATTGCTTATAAAATCACTGATACTCCTTGCATGCCCGGTACAAGAAAAAACAATGCATCTTATCAGCACCCCCATGTTCAACCGCGTCTACTCACTCTATTCCAGCTTTGATATGATCCAAATCCTTGCCCCACAGTTTAAACGTACAAAACAGATACATAGGCAAACAACCCACCATAAAACCTGCTACTACAGTTTATTACCATTCTCATCACGTCTTTTCCCGACCTACAGCCACTTAACCCAAGCAAAAATAAAAATAAATGATTATCCAATATCCCATACGCGATTTTCAACCAAAGAATTCACCATACTCTTGCCAACAATTCTCAAAAAGCTCGATTTATGGCATGATGAAAGTCTTGCTACCAATAAAATTTCAAAACACAAACTTTTATGTATTTACAACAACAAAAAATATTAACTATCATTTTACTCTTTTTAATACCACCAATAGCCGCAGCGCCAACGCAAACACCCTGGTATGAACAGTGCTTTAGCAAAGAAGAAGGCAAAAAATATGTTGAAAATTGCAAAAACATGTGCAACAAAATAAGCAAAGCTGTTCTTTTAAGATACTACTGGACAACGCAATCAACGATAGACCAAGCACTGTCACTAATCCAAGAACAACTTATTGCATTTGAAACACAACTCATTGCAGCAGAACAAGAAGCGCTCATTGCCATCAAAAAAAATATCACGTGAGTGATACAATATGGCAACAATACATCACCGAGATAGAACAGATCAACAATCATTATAATAACGCACTACAGCAGAATCACCCCACTATTACCCATGATCCCACCATTCCTGCTGATATACAAGAAACAATCATCAAGTTATTGCACCAAAACGGCATTAATCCACAAAGCATTTACTTAGAAATGATTACTGACCAAAAAAAAATTGATGATAATCCAAACACCATGGCACAAGTAATTAGTTCGGTTAGGCTCCTAAAGCAACCAAAAAATGGTTTTCTCTTTTCCCTTACCTATGAGCCATATATTCTTGAAATCTTCCCTGATATAGTTAGCCGCTCAATCTCCAGCAAAATTGGCTATTGCGCCCATGAAATTCAACACATACTCCAACATACTGGCATCAGCACAACCGTCCTTAGCTCCTATCTTACTTATTACTATGGCATTGACCCAGCAGAGCTTAAACAAACCCCAGAATACCACCAACTGAGAAAAATCCATGAAGCACAGGCAGAAGTAGGATCTGCAATAAAAAACCCGCAAATCGCTGACGCATTAAAAACAATACGTTCAAAAAAATATTATCCAAACCATCTTTACGAAGAGCACTTTTTTGCTTTAGCTTCCATTGATATGCTTTGGAAAGTTCATGAAGGACTTAAACTTATGTATCAAGATGGCTCTTTTTTGTACCAAATGTAAAACACACTTTACATTTAGACGATCCAAATGTTAAACTGACTTTACATTTAGTACACATTTAATGTAGGGGATAAAAATGATCATACAACGTCCTTTCTGGAAAAAACTGATAGAACAGGCTTGGGAAGAAAAAAATATCATCTGGCTCATGGGTGTTAGACGAATTGGCAAAACAAGCCTCTGCCATAGCTTTGAAAATATTACATACTTTGATTGTGAATTACCACGTGTGCGTGAGCTATTTGTTGACCCTGAAGGCTTTTTAGAAAGCCAAAATGGCAAGACACATCGCCCTTGATGAAATACATAGACTTGATAACCCTTCTGAACTGTTAAAAATAGCTGCAGATCATTATCCCACCGATATAAAATAATTGCCACCGGATCATCAACATTAGGCGCAAGTGCCAAATTTAAAGATACGTTAACGGGGAGAAAGCGGGAAATATGGCTAACTCCCATGCTTTTGGAAGAAATGACTTTATTTGGCAACCCAGACATTAGACACCGATTTTTATTTGGCGGTTTTCCCGCATTTTTTACGAGAAAACGACTACCAGAACCTGACTTTAATGAATGGATTGATGCGTATTGGGCAAAAGATATCCAAGATCTATTCAGCGTTGCCAAAAGATCCGCATTTCAAAAATTTGCGGAACTGTTGCTCGCAAATAGTGGTGGCATATTTGAAGCAACCCGATTCACCGCTCCTTGTGAAGTAAGCAGACCAACACTCATGAATTATTTGGCAGTGCTAGAAGAAACCTTTGTTGTACATGTCGTCAGGCCCTATTCAACACACAAGCCAACAGAAATTGTTATGGCACCTAAAGTGTATGGTTTCGATACCGGCTTTATTTGTTATACCAAAGGACGCAGTGAGTTGCGCACAGAAGATACTCGGTTTTATGTGGGAACATTGCATCTTAAATGAACTCCACGGCCACCTCCAAACCCGTTCAATCAATTACTGGCGCGATAAGCGTGAGAATGAAATTGATTTTGTTATTAGTAACAGAGCGGGAAACAATCTCACCGCAATCGAATGTAAGTTTAATTATTTCTCTGATGATACACTCTCAAGCAGTATTACTAAAAATTTTGAAGCATTCCGCAACCATTATCCAAATGGAGAGAACTTTGTTGTTGCACACAATATTGATACACCGTTCACGCGCAGCCATAAAGGTGTGACAATATCGTTTGTTAATCCAAAAGATTTAATCAAAAGATTAGCACCAAAAAATTAGCGCTCTTCTGATAATTTTTTAACAGCACTAACAATAGCGGCTGCATCAATACCTTCAAAAGCCAACAACTCCTCAGGTGTGCCTGAGCGGGGTAAATGGCAAACTGCAAGTGAATGAATAGTGATCTTTTCATTACACAGCGCGTGTGCTACCGCTTCCCCAATGCCACCTTCTGGGTAATGATCTTCAACCGTGATAATTTTATTGCCTGATGCTCGAGCAACGAAAATGACCCCAGCCGCGTCGAGGGGCTTGATTGAGTATAAATCAATAACGGAAATGAAAACGTTTTGTTTTGCCAGAATATCATACGCCTTAAGAGCCTCATGCAACGTCACCCCTGCAGCAACAACACACGCAACATCTTTATCCGATGTGCGCAGCACTTTGCATCCACCAATCGGAAACTGTTCATCATTATCGTATAACACCGGTGTTGTCATACGTGTTGTACGTAAATAACTAATGCCTTCACCATGCCGCGCCATGTGTTCCACAAGTTTATGAGTACTCACTGCATCAGAAGGGTATAACACAATGGAATTAGGTAAACAGCGCATAAGCGCGATATCTTCCAGCCCCATTTGTGATGGGCCATCTTGCCCAATTGATACACCGCAATGAGAACCAACTAAGCGCAACGCGCTTTTGCCAATTGCAGCCATACGGATTTGATCATGCGCGCGTGAAAAAAATGAACTAAAAGTGGAAATAAACGGAATTTTGCCACGGCAATCAAAACCAACTCCCATACCTATCATATTTTGCTCAGCAACAAAGCATTGAAAAAAACGTTCCGGATGCATGCTTTCAAAAATTTCTGCGTAGGTGGAATTTTTTACTTCAGCATCAAGACTAACAACAGCATCACACACATCACCAAGCAATGCCAGCGCCGTACCATATGCTTTACGCGTTGCAATCATCTCACCTTTTTTATAATCAGAATTTTCCATGATAACTATTGTTGTTGCACCGATGTATGCAAGAGCGTTGGGATGCGGACGCGGTGCTTTCCAATCAAGATCATCATGGTAATGTTGTGCAGCATCAGGAAAATTATTTTGTAACTGTTTAAGCGCTTCTTGTTCCTGCTCACCAGTAAAAGCTTTACCGTGGAACCCTTGCAGGCCAGCAACAAAATTTATTCCATAACCTTTAATTGTTTTTGCAACAATCATGACCGGTTTACCGGTAACATGACGAGCTTTATCAATGACTTCCATCAAACTTTTTATACTATGACCATCAACATCAAACACCTGCCAGCCAAACGCAGTACAAATATCAATGTACCGCTTAATGTTATAATCAAGCATTGTTTCTGTGCTTTGACCAAGATTATTAACATCTATAAAACAGATTAAATTATCAAGATTATAATGCGCCGCTAATTGTACTGCTTCCCACACGCTTCCTTCTGATGATTCACTATCACCCATAAGAACGTACGTGCGATAATCACGCTTATCAAGCTTGGCACATAATGCTTCCCCCACACCAACAGAAAGACCAATCCCGAGTGATCCTGTTGCTGTTTCAGCGTACGGAAATCGACGTGTTGGATGACCTTCCAAAGTAGAATTTAACTTCCGGTATGAAAGCATTTCTTCATCAGTCAATAAACCAAGCTCACGCCATGCTGCATATAACAATGGAGCTGCATGCCCTTTGGATAAAATAAAGCGATCATTATCAGGATTTTGGTAATGGTACGGATCATACCTCATGGCATAAAAAAAAAGTACCGCAACAATATCTGCTGCGGATAAACATGATGTTGTATGACCTGAACCTGCTTGCGCTGGCGCTTTTACCGACCAACAACGCATTTTGTATGCTTTATACTCAATAAATTCAACCATTTGTTGTATAGTCATTTTTTTCATAGGAATCCAATAGTATTGGTCGATCACCCACCATAACCATATGTGGTAGATAAACAAGCCCTTGCTTTACTCTCTCTATTTTTTCTTGTTCTGGCAAAGATGAGTACATCAACTCTTTTATATCTTTTTTTACCTTTTTTACATCAGCTTGACTAAAAACAGTAGGAAAATAAAAATTAACCCGAGAACAATAATCACATATTCCCGTAACTATTTGTTTATCATTATTCATTGAATGGAGAGAAAAAGAAACGATTGAAAAAAATAAAAAGACTTGATGTTTCACGGTGAGCCCTTTTTGTTATTTAATATTCAATTCTGAACATTTAACAGCATATATGGCTACTACGAAACATCAAGTTTTATAGGATTGTTACTTGTGATGCTTATTCAAACTTTTTGGATGGGTACGACGCCAGTTTTCACCATGAGCCCATGACATAGACCTCATAATATCGTAACTACCGTGAGACATACTTTTACATTTTTTTGATCTATAAAGACTCTGTAAATACTGTTTGACTCTTTTTGACCAATGACGCATTCCTTTTTCTTGAGAATGATCGTGTGGACCGTGATTATTAAGCTTCATACCTGCTCCTATGAGTAAAAGAATGAGTAATCTTTTACTTTAATAATAATCAACCAAATATTTTAAACGCAAGTAGTTTTATGACTATTGTTGGAACTCTATGAAAATGTCACCCTTGAACTTTATAGAAATGTCACATGAGGGGATTGTTAATACACTTGAATTATACTGCCTCAAAGAGAGTATCATAAAAAAAGTAAAGTTATGGGCATTCCACTTGAAAAACAAATAGAATACCCCACAACCTTTAAATACAGTTAAATTTAATCGTAGTATTTCCGCGTAAACTTATTACGGTCTGTTATCTTTGTTCTTTTATCAATCCAGTTAATCTCTGAAATAGAGAGATAATTTGAATGACCATTTATTACTAGATCGGCTTCTATCGTTTTTCCAGAATAATATTCTTTATAAAGACGATTAACCTCGTCAAGTATACTTTTATTATAATAAGCTGTCCTCTCGATATTTGTTGGTACGGTAACAACAGGTCCAGCCGTAAGATGTTTTGGTCCTCCCATAGTCGACATATTTATCTGCTCAATCTCATTTACCCTGGATATAACGTGTCTCTCAACATTAAGAATAAATCCTTTAAATGTTCCATCCTTATACTTAAACTCTACTGATAATGGATACATACAATCATTCACTAGACATATGGTAAGATCTTTGTTTGCTTCCATACCAATAGCTGCACCAGTTGCAAAAAACAATAATAAACTCGCCAAACCTACATTGTACTTCTTCATAGTCATTCTCCTTCGTATAAACATTATTGAGCATACTGCCATGCACTATGTCTCTTATTTTTACCATAGGGCCCCCTAGGTATCCTAAAATTAGCAAATAACTTATTCAGATTGCAATAATTTTATGACTATTTTATAAATCTGGCCTTCCATTGGGCATCTTCGAGCAAATGTAACACTATTGGATTTTTATGAGGAATACGATACGTCGTGTCATATGCGCTTTTGTTAGACACAAACCCTTTAATTGATTCTTGCGCACACACTTCAAGCTGACCCGTACCAGCTCCTTGCGCCATCCTAATTTTCTTACTATCTAATTCCAAAGCAAAAAGGGAGCCCTCATGCAGAAACAACTCCTGTTCCGTTGCGATCCCTTTTAATGAAATATCACCTTTATCATTACTGTGTGCCTGTAACAACTTTGTTTCTACTGTCAGATCAATTAAAGAACTACCTGTCCGATACATCAAAAGAAGATCCTCTACCTTAAAACACGTATCATCTTGCGCTTTCAACAAACTATTATCTCCCTCAACAAGCAACTCCACTATTTTTGCATAAACAGATGGCACGTGCATAGTTGCTCCGGATGTAACACTAAGATATAATTTTTCCGATTTTATAGAAGAAAGAAATGTTGTATCAACAGCATTATGAGTTTCTATTTTTTCATAATTTTTAAGCGCCACAAAAATAATTATATCTTTAAAAAGGTGGGCCACTTGATCCATACGACGTAATCCAATCTCAAAACGAGCTCCCTGATGAACCACCGCTATATACGGAAAAATATTTTTTTCTGCCCGAATAGTAATCTCTCCTGATGTATTATCATCAGTAAGTTGAGCAATGTTAAGCTTTACTCGACCAGATTGAATAACGTCACGCTTTCCCCATTCACCACTATTTATAACAAGAGTATCGACACCATGCGCCATATATTTTTTTATTTTTTCTTTATACAGAGAATGCATAACACAATAATTCTCTATTGGATATAAACCAGACTGATCATAACTAATCATTGGCATCAAACGTGCATCTTCACATACATCCATTGATTTACTTGTTTCACCATAAAAAAATAACCCTATCACCACACATAAATATTTAAACATACTCTCTTCCAAATAAAAACTTTAAACTCTCTATCTACTTGCGCAATAGTGTATCAGACGCATAAAAAAGAACAAAATTTAAACGAAAATATGCGAAAAATGTCAGTTTTTGTTGTTAGGAATTATGGTATACTCACAATAAGTACCATGAAAAAAAAGACACAATGGCGCCAGTCGCTACTCAAAAGCATACAATTGCAGCTTTTTATATCATTCATCTCTCTACCATTTTTAATAGGCTGGGGACTTGCAGTTTCTCTCCTTACTCCCGTAAGCACGCTTATTTTTGGTCCTTTTTTAACCTGTTTTTTATTCGTTTCATCACTTATATTCTTTTTAGAACTTCTTTATCTTCCCAACTCAGCACTCATCTGGTGTCTTGAACAAATTACCGCCATATGGCTTGCTTGCCTGAATTTGGAGCAGCGAGCATGGCTCATTGGATTTACCAAACCACCACTATTTATTCTTCTTATTATTCCCTGTATTGCATTAATTGCTGTTCACAGCAAAAGAATTACCACGATATCAACACGAACGGCATTACTTGCAATACTCCTTGTTGCAATATGTAGTGCCTTAAAATTCTTTCCCTACCCACATAACACGCTCGAAAAAATCCCTTACAACAACGGGGATATAACGCTCATAAATTTAGATAAAACTCTTATTTTGATTGACCCTGCTTTTATCGCATCACGCCCTTCCTATGAATCATCTATCTCATACACACTGATTCCAGAAATAATACAAAAAACAGGATGTATGCATATTGACCATTTTATTGTATATAAATTCAATAAACGCATTCTTGACGCGCTCCAATTTCTTGCAACCAAAATGACCATAAAAAATGTATATTTACCAACATGGAAAGGACGAATTCCACCATTTGCATGGCGATCATATGCGCAACTCAAAAAAACAATTCTTGCTAACAATGGAAAAATTATATCAGTCTCATACAAAAAACAACTTTGCAGCGATAACGTATGTACGCTTTTTATTGAACCAGCTACCACAAAAAATGTATCTTATTATGACTCTACGTATCAACCATTATGCGTAAAGGGAACCATTAATAATCAAACATTTTCACTTTAAAAAATAGGATTTGAGCATGGATGCAATAACAGTATTACTTATAATTGCTTCAGAAGGATTTCAGCAGATTGAATATGGTATAACAAAAAAAATAATCGTCGATGCCGGTTTTACCGTTATTACCGCAAGCGATCAATCTGGCAAAGCGGTTGCAGAGAATGCCTCAACAACACACGTTGATATCACTCTCGATCACGTAAGAATGGATAACTATGAAGGTATCTTTTTTATTGGTGGTCCAGGAGCATTAGAGCATTTAGATAACAACACAAGTTATAAAGTAATTCAAGAAGCGTTTCATCAGAACAAACCAATTGGCGCAATTTGCATTGCAACAAGAATACTGGCAAAAGCTGGTGTACTGAGAGATAAATATGCAACAGGATGGAATGAGGATGGCCTTCTCAACGCTATTTATGCAGAATGCGGCGCAGTTTATTTACCAGAAGAAAAAGTTGTCGTAGAATCCAGTATTATTACCGCAACAGATCCATCCGCTGCTCAACAGTTTGGTGAAAAAATTGTTGAATTATTACACAACAGACAAAGCTGGGGATGACCTTACCCCTCCTTTGCTAAGCTAAAAAACCCCTATTAGACACTATACACATATATTATATACTGAATATATAAAACAAATGTATATTAGGGGTATTCAAAGTGAATCAAAACAAAACCATTCTCAAAGCGTTCAGTCTCTCATTGCTACTATTTTCATCATCAATTCTTCCGATGATGCAATGGCTCAGAGACAAGCCAAAACACGATGCCGAATTAAAAAAAATCAAAAGACTTACAACCGTATCAGCCGTTGAAGATCAAATAAACTTCATAAAAAGTAAACTCTACACTGAATGTTTGACAGAACTTAATCACATCACAGAGATACCATACGAAACCTTAAAAGAGCAATTCGATAGCGAAAGAATTCTGATAAAAGAAGCCTTACAAAAAGAACATTCATACATCACTCAAGAACACGATAGCGGTATGCCACCATCTCTCTATAAAGACTTAAATGCGATAATGGTAAAAGAAAAAATCAATCCAAAAAATATGATCCTTAAATATGCAGCCGAGAACCTCGATAATCCAAGAATTATCATGCTCTCTTCTGCAACAGGCGGCAGCTTAAAGTATTATCCCCACTTTTTTATAAAACCAAGAATAACAATACATGAGCCGCTATTTCAACAGTATAAAGCCTTTCAACATTTTACAGGCTGGCATGAATTATATCACATTTTCTTACGACACACCTCAATGAATGAAATGACAAGGCCCTATACATCTAATAATAACCGCTTAATTTCAATCCAAGAAAGAGAAGCGGATATACATGCAGCATCGAAAAATACTCACGCTGCTCGTGCTGGCAAAGAAATGAACTGCATTTTTGGTTATCCTCAAATTATCAATAGACAAAGCCACTGCAAAGAGATGGAAATCATGTACGCACTAATGCAGCAAAAAGAAACTATCTCCAGACAAATTCAACAAAAAGAGAGGTTATCATAAACCTCCCCATCCAATTTATTTATTAGTCGTCATCAGAATGGCCCGTGCCCTACTTCGCTGAAGCTACGAAGGGCGCTTAGCTATAAGAATAGCACGCGCAGGAGCAGCTTCAAGACCAATGGAATACAGCGGCAAACAGACAAAAAAATAACTGCCTGGTTGCACATGTCCCAATCGCAGCCCTTCAATAATAGCCACATCTGCATGCATTAAATTTTCATGCGTTGGGTGACCAGGTTGACTGTGTTCAATGCCAAGATAATCAATACCAACAACTTTTATTTTTTTCTCTGCCAAATAAATAGCCCCACTTGCTTCAAGATAGACAAAATGAGGACTAAATTTATCGGTAGGAGAAATATCACTATTAGTTGTACGTAGTAAAACAATACCACCTTCAACAATGTCATTATCATGAGCCATAAGACAGTCACGCGTAATTCGTTCTGCACACGTTGTCATATCAAGCACTACACAATCACCAACAAAACGCTCTAACGGCATCTCATCAATCGTCTTACCATCCCTCAGAAAATGCGATGGTGCATCAATGTGCGTTCCCGTATGAGAACTCAGTTGGATACTTGTTTCACGCACACCATCGCGATTAAAGTTTTTAACTTCCTCAATGTTCACAATTGATCGATCTTTATATCCCGTTGTTGCTTTGCTAATTGGCCAGCTAATATCAATCACTTTCATTCTATTTCCCTTATTTTTTAAAGCTTATTATTAATTTTTTAAATTCACTGTCTTTTTCCGCTCGCCCTGAGTGTTTTTGCGAAAGCAAAAATGTATCGAAGGGTTAAGCAAAGAAATAATAATCACACATCTTTTTATATCGCACCCTTCGATACATTTTACTACGCTTCACTTCGTAAAACACTCAGGGCGAGCGGTTCAAATAATCAATCTTTTCTCGAATAAGCGCTTGTTCTTTTTCTAGCTTTTGCTCACCGCGTGCCCACCAAATTTATTACGCAACATAGCAACAATTTTAGTTGCATAATTGCCACCAGTTTTTTCCGACCACTCTCTTACTCTTAATGACTCTTCAATCACCGGTACCGGAATATCTTCTTTATGCGCTTGCTCAACTGTCCATTTACCCATACCTGTTGACGCAACGCTGCCTGCGATATCGCGCAAGTCCTGATCATCTTTCATAATAGATTGCACCAACTCCAAAATCCATGAACGGATCACTGAACCATGGTTCCATAGTGATGCAATTTTTTCTAAATCTAAATGTTCGTTTTTAAATTGCCCATCTTTAAGTACATGAAAACCTTCAGCATACGCTTGTAACAATCCATACTCTATACCATTGTGTACCATCTTTACATAATGCCCTGCCCCAGAAGGACCGACATATGCATATCCATCTCGCGTTGCAACGGCGTGCAACAAACTTTCAATACTATTGTATGCTTTTTTATCGCCTCCAACCATGAGACAAAATCCATTTTCACGGCCATGAATTCCACCCGATGTTCCACAATCTATAAAATAAATATCTTCTAATGCAAGCTCTTGTGCACGACGCATAGAATCACTGAATTTGCTATTTCCACCATCAATAATAACATCTTCCGTTTTTAATAATGGATGCAACTGAGCAATAACCTTATCAACCAACTCTCCTTGCGGAACCATGAGCCAAAAAACATGAATATTTTTGTCTGCAAAGTCAGCAACACTACTGACAATGCGCACGCCTTCTTTGGCTGCCGATGCACAACTATCAGGGCTGACATCAAAGCCAAAAACAGTAAATCCTCCTTGCATAGCACGATACGCAAGCGCCTCTCCCATTTTACCTAGTCCAATTATTGCTACGTTCATGATCGCCACCTCATCCCATGTTTATCTCTATAATGTTTTTCTTCATCTGGACCGGTTGATCCTTTTTTATAACTAAAAAGCGGTAATTTCTGTTTTTCTACCGCATCAATAAGCTTCCATGCATACTCAATTTCATCAAAACGTACCGAAATTGATTGTTCACCACGCATTACTTCTTCGAGCAACACTTCATACGCCTCAGGTGTTTGTAACCCAAAAAGACAACTATGACAAAATTCCATACCAACCGGCATAACTTGATCAGCACTATCAGGACGTTTTGCATTCAACGTTAACAGAAATATCGCCTCAGGAGCTATTTGTATCGTCAACCAATTAGAATCAGTTGGGCACCCGCGCATCAACAAGCAATCTACCTGCTTAAATTTAATATGAATTATCGTCTCTTTTTTATCTAAACATTTACCCGTTTTTAAATAAAAAGGAACCCCAAGCCATCGTGGCGTATCAACAGCTAATTTTAATGATACATAGGTATCGGTATGGGATTCTTTAGATACATGTGCTTCTTGCTGATATCCATCATATTGACCTAAAATACCATCTATAAATCTCACTTTTTCCAGCACTTTTACTCGCTCAGTGCGGATATAATCCCCCGTCAACTTTTCAGGAGATTCCATACATATCAATGCCAACAGTTCCAACATATGATTCTGCACCACATCACGCAATGCACCATATGCATCATAATAGATACCACGACCCTCAATGCCACCGCTTTCACTTAAAATAATTTGTACCTGATCAATGTATCTATTTGACCACAAAGGCTCAAGAACACAGTTAGTGAAGCGAATCATGGCGATATTACTCACAACTTCTTTGGTTAAATAATGATCAATACGATACACCTGTGATTCATTCACATATTTCTCAATACACTGATTAATGTCATGGGCCGATTGCAGATCATGACCAAATGGCTTTTCATACACTATTCTATGCCATACCTGATCATTTTTTTCACGTCGCTGCAATAAACCCACCTGAGCACTGCTATGCGTAATTGGGCAAAAGAAATTTGATCCTGTTGCTACATAAAAAAGACGGCTTCCTGTTATTCCATTCCTTTGTTCACATTCTTCAACAAAAGAGTGCAATGCCGCAAAATCATCACTTTCACTAAAATTAATTTTTTTATAATAACTCATGTCCCGCAAAATATTCCAATTCGTATCATCAGCCTCTTGAATAAACGGACGTGCCGCATCAATCATGTGATCAGCTGTTACATCATCAAAAGCAGCTCCTACAATAATCACTTTTTCCAACTTTTTCTTTGCGATAAACCGGTACAGTGCGGGAATAATTTTTCGCTTACTCAAATCCCCCGTTGCACCAAATAAAACAATCGTTACGTTTTTCATTTCAAACCTACTATTTTCAAATCATTTCAACTCAATAAAAGAATACCGCATATACAAGCAAAGAAAAGAAAATACCCCAGCTATTCAAACAATAATAATATCACTATCGTACCACAGCGCTGTTTAAACGAGCCATTTGACAAACTTTTCAATTTGTAGTAAATTATATAAAGAGACCAAAGGCGATAATTATCATTTTTTTAATAGGGGAAATCATATGAATATTTTTAAACATATTTTCGTCGTTAGTGTACTAACCGTTTCATGCAACTCATTTGGCATGTTCTTTAAACAAGAACTTATCAAAAAACCATCTCAGGCTCAACAACAAAGAAATGTGTATGAGTTTCTTGCAATCCGCCACTTAGATGGAATCGAGCAACAACAACTTTTGCACTATATAAATGCAGGAAACTTTTCTCACCCAGACTGTCAAGAGCTCGTTAGATGTGCCAAACAAAACGAATTCAATGAAACCGCAAAAATAAATCCACGAATTTTAAACATAACCAACAAAAAAAACAACACTAATAGTAAGTTTTTTAATATCAGAGATAATAATAAAAACAATACATTTCACTTCACGATGACATCAAAAAATGGCATGCCTACACAAGTCCTTTCTGAACGCAATAGCCAGTAACTAACAAAAAAACAAAAAACGTATCCCTGTTTATATGATTAATTTTATACAAACAGGGATATGTTTTTTTAACACTATTTTTATAAGAGATGTTATACTACGATTATCAATCTTTCACATAACATAGGAATAATTATGAAGACTCGCTCACTATTTATAATTTTCGTAACTTTTAATGCACTCGCAATTTACAACTGTTTTAGTATGCAACTAGAAAAAGAGGATAAAATTATTACTCTGGACAAAGGTTTACTCACCGTAATACCTGCTAAAATAATACAACAAGGCTACAAGCAGACAGGTTTTTTTGAAACTACACCCTTTATTGCTGCAATTGATGAAAGAGAAGATTCTCTCATAAATCTATGGGGTTATACAAATAATTCCGCATACTTCCGACCCCTCATTATGCAAGTCATCATTCGACAGCCAAACAGCCTTATAAAAAATCACGGAACATATTACAAACTCCCTCGTGAAGTAAAAGAAGCTATTCGTGAAAAGCAAGCGCTTTATTATACACGTAAACAAGGAATTTTAATATATTCCCTCGATCAACAACCAGATCCTAGCATAGTCACATATATCGATTATATGCTAGAAAACAATAAACGAGAAATGACAATATCTCAATAACAACACTACATTCTACTTCGCTCTCCGCTCATCCTGAGCCTGTCGAAGGACGAAGAACAGGTCATGGCAAAAATAAAACAATTATCCCCACATGAAGCACAAAAAATTGCAGCCGGAGAAGTGGTAGAACGGCCCGCAAACATTGTCAAAGAATTGATTGAAAATTCAATTGATGCAGGTGCAACACGCATTACTGTTTATATTGAAGATGGCGGAAAAAGATTAATTCGTGTTGTGGATAATGGATGTGGTATGGATCTTGCAGATGCCCAAATCTGTTTTGATCGTCACGCAACAAGTAAAATAACTCACGTAGATCAACTCGAATCAATCGATACTTTTGGATTCCGCGGAGAAGCTCTTGCAAGCATCGCTTCTGTCAGTAAAATAACACTAATCACCAAAGAAGAAAACGTGCTGGAAGGCACAAAAATAATTGTTAACACCAACACAATAGTTGAAACAAATTCTGTTGCATGCGTAACAGGAACAGACATAAGCGTGCAGAATCTCTTTGACAACGTGCCAGCACGAAAAAAATTTTTAAAAGCAACACAAACAGAATGGCGTGCTATACAATTACTTTTTAATGCCTTCTGCTTTGATTACTCCCATATTCATTTTTTATTATTTTCCGACGGAAAACAAATATTGAATTGCCCCGCAACAACAATACTTAAAAATCGTGCTTTGCAACTGTGGGAACCTTCAACGCATAATCATCTTCTTGAACTACAAGCTGATACAAACTCTGTCATCTCTCTTTCTGGTGTTATTTCTGATCATCAACATTATCGGTATGATAGAAGCGGCATCTACTTTTTTGTTAACAAACGCTGGGTAAAAAATCAACATCTCAGTAGCGCATTTATAAAAGGATACGCTAACGTTCTTGCTGCTGGTAAATATCCCGTGGCAGCAGTACACATTACGGTACCAAGCAACGAAGTGGATATTAATATTCATCCACGCAAAGAAGAAGTAAAATTCCTCCATCCACGACGCGTTGAACAAGCTTTACAACAAGCCGTCAAAGCTACACTTGAGAAAAATTTATCTCAGCATCTTAAAAAAGATGTGGCTATCAAACCGGCAACACCTTCGCCATATTCAGCACAAAGAAATAATTTTAATTCGTTTGGCTTTGATAATTTTTTTGAAAACTCCGCACCCTTCGATACATTTTTGCAAGCAAAAACACTCAGGGCGAGCGGAGAAAACAACATCATCAATACAAATGATTTTTTTGTGAAAGAAAAAGATTCCATTATTCCGCTCGCCCTGAGTGTTCCCGTAGGGAATGTATCGAAGGGTGCGGAACTCATTCTCAATGGGGTGCCCGATTGAAACAAAGTGAAAATTGAGGTATTAGAATCATACCGCCTCATTGGCCAATACAACACAACATACATTCTTGTTGAAAAAGAAGACGGCCTTTTTTTAATTGATCAACACGCAGCACATGAACGTATTTTATATGAACTATTTTCACAACACTTTAATGAAGTTGCAACAATCCAATTAATGTTTCCCCCTATAATTACGCTCTCAACACATGATATCGCCACCATAACTCCGCATCTTGATATCTTTACCTCAAACGGCATTATTATTGAACAGTGCGCAAGCGATCAGCTGATCATACAATCATTACCCGTTCACTTAAAAGATCAATCACTTACCGATATTGTCAGCGAAACTATTTCATGGATTACTGAACACGCGTCACTTGATGAGCAAGACCTCAAAAAAATGCTCAATAATAAATTGCAAGCTCAGATGGCATGCAAGGCGGCAGTAAAAGCGGGTGATAGCTTAACGCAAGAAAAGATGGAGGAACTATTGCGTGATCTAGAAAAAACAGCCAACCGATTCTCCTGCCCTCATGGCAGACCAACCGGATGGCTGATATCATTAACCGAAATTGAAAAAAAATTTAAACGGCGGATTTAAAGAAACCTTGGCCTTTAGTACTATCTACAACCAATTTACGATAAAAGAATGCGTATGCAAGTGTTGATAATGGCCACGTAATCATAACGCCAATCCAGCTCAAGAAACCAAGATAAACAACAACTTTAATCGCTACCCAAAACGCAAACATATCCCATACATGATGTTTAGTAACTTCATAGCTCATCTTTAAAGCAGCAATGGGTCCTACATTTTTGTCGATAATAAAATAGGGGAAAAAAGCAAAACGTAATAACGCAATAAATCCTGGCAACACAAAAAAGAGCCATCCAACCCATACCATGAGAGAATATAGAATCCATCCAACAAGAGCTTTAGGCGCTAAACCAAAAGATGTAATCAGTTCTTTAACATTGCCTTGGTCACGATCATAAATGCCAAGCGCAATCTTTTTAAATCCTAAATCAAGCCCAACAAAAAAGATTGCTAAAACTACCGCTGAAATAAGAAGTGAAATTATATTTGATGATACAAGGTTCATCATCGCTGCACCTGATTGATACGCTACTGATGCACAATTGTAACCAATGCACTCCTGATAATCTTGCCATGCTTGTGATGATATCATTGCTTGAATAAAACCTTTATTCAAAAATCCAATAATACCAACAACAAGAGCAATAACACCGCTGCCTGCCAATAGAACCATAACAAAAAGACGCACATGCTCAATAATTTCTCTAAAAGCAAAACCTATCGCTTCTAGTACAAAGCTTTTTCCTTTTTCCATCTTACACACTCCTTTTTTTAGACATAAAAATAACGATATGAATACTATCTAATCATACTCAACAAAAAAATTGCAACAATTCACGTTCGTCAGCATCAATCCACTTTTCAGTTTCTTTGCATGGGTACCCAATTGGAACAACGTGAAAATTGGGTAAAAGATTTAGTTATTAGTATGCACAACAGTTATAACCGTCTTATTTTTGTCAAACTGATCCTTGAGCTGCTGCATTAAAACTGCTGGTGCTGATCTAAATTTATCCGTAGCAACCCACACACGCACTGCTAAAAAAGTTCGTATTTCAGTATCATAATCATGTTGCGCCATTTTATTCAGCATAACAACCGGAGCGGGATCTTTTAAAAACAACTGATCACGTGCAATAACTTCATAAATCAACTGCTTTGCCTGCTCAACATCATCTGCATACGGCAGTGATATTACGCAATCAATTCTTTTGTTTGGATAATAGGTAAGATTATTAAGGGTATTCTTTAACATCATTTCATTAGGCAAACGAACCAATTTATTATCAAACGTACGAACACGAACAGAAAGCAAATCGACTGATTCTACATAACCAACTACATCATCACTTTTAATAATATCACCCACAGAAAAAGGCCGCTCTAGTAATAAAAAAAGACCACTAATAATATTGGATATACTTGTTTGTGAAGCAAAACCAATGGCAACACCAAGCACCCCAGCAGCACCCAATAATGTTACAACATTAAAACCAAGTTCATACAATACCGTGACAACAATAAAAAGTAATCCACCATAAAAAATAATCTTACCAACTAAAACACCAATATGTTGCGAAAGACGCTTGGTACACACTACGGCAAGCGCGTTACTGCACCAGCGCACAAGCGGAATACCAATAAAAATTAAAACACAAATACGCAGGACATTACCTGCGTATAGTGCAAAAGAAAAATCATTCATTACATCACACCCTTACTGACTAAAACCAGCGCTTTCTGCTTGCAATCAATGGCAATAACAACTGTAACGGTGGTAGCCCACGTAGTTTTAACCCATAATTAATTAAAGATAGTGCCGCAAGCGCAATAATAACACGCAATAATAAATCACCCAATGCTACCGCCACTACCACAACACCAATCACAATACAAAACAAACCAAAAATATTATTATAATTAATCGCCATAACACTCCTTAAAAAATAAAAAAACTATTGTCATAGTTTACCAGATCACAACATTTTTTTTACTTTATTTTTTTATACCCAACAAAAACCATAATTTGTAATTATTGATTTTGATACAGTTCTTTACGTAGACTTTCACCATTATAAAGACCAATTATAAGGAGATAAGACATGATCGCACTTATAATACTCCTGTTGAGCAACATCATCTACTTTACCATGCATGCATCAACCGCTCCCATAAATAATGCTTCTGACAATTCACCAAAGCGTGCAATCGTCATTGGTGCTTCTGTTGGCATGGGAAAAGCAATTTCAAAACAACTTGCCGCTGATGGTTACATTGTTGGTATGACAGCACGCAGAGTTGAACTCCTTGAACAAACACAACAAGAAATTCCTACGCAAACCTACATAAGCTACATGGATGCTTCTGATCCTGATGATGCAGTAAACAGGCTGAACAGCATGATTACAGAAATGGGAGGACTTGATCTTATTATTATTGCGGTGACCGGTTATTGGGATTGTGATTTTGATGACAGCAATTGGAAAAAATCATTATCAGTACTCACTGTTGATGTTGTTGGTTTTTTTGCGTTAGCGCGCACCGCACTTAATTTTTTTGAAAGTCAGGGTCATGGCCACTTGGTTGGATTTTCATCAGTCGACGGTCTGCGTGGCGTTGCTGGTTGCCCAGCATACTCAGCAGCAAAAGCATTTTGCGCTCGTTATTTAGAAGCAGAACGTAATAAATTTATGCAAAAAAATATGCCTATCTTTGTTACTGAATTATGCCCTGGTTGGGTTAACAGCAGAGGCGATATGGATTACACAGAAATGCCTCATGCTTATTGGGTTGAAACATTAGAAGATGCAACACACGATATTATGGAAGCGATAAAAAACAAAGATCATGTAGCGTATATTACCAAACGCTGGCAAAAAGTTGCTGCTTTACTTGCTACTATACCGGCCGATCTTTATAACGCATTGAGCGCACGCTCCGGTGGAGGATTTTAATGTTATTTTTTTACTTCTAAAAATATTTATGGCTATAGATAAGCATTCTATTTTTGTTTAACAAAATTTGCTCAACCTTTACTTTACACCTGACAATAATTTGCTATGATACCAGAAAACAGCTTGTAGAAATAGAAGAAATAATAATAGTAAAATTAATATGCTCACAAAGAGAAGGGAACATAAAAAAGTGCTAACATAAAACATCACAGATTACTGTGCTTTTTTCATTCAATAACTAACCACATTTGAAATAGGAAAAACAATGGCGTTATATTCTTTTTTACTTAATTGTTTTACACATCCCACGTATGAATTCAATTCATCTTTCTGTGAAAATGGTGAACATGATAATCAGACAGACACAGAAATCGATCTTTGGGAATTTTTAATTCTTTTTCAAAGAATTTTGATTCTACTGTATAAACTTCTAAAAAGATTTAAATTAATAAACTTTTTATAAACTTTAAAACTATCCTCAAATTAATTTTTTCCTGCGCTCGCCCTGACAATTCGGCAAGCTCAAGACGAGCGCGGGGAGAAAATTAGTTTAGGGATAGGCATTTAATTTATCGACTATAATTCTTCTGTTTTAGGTTTATTTAATTGTTCAAAAATAGCTGGAACTTCTTTGTTTTTAAATTTTTCCAACTTATGAAATGCATTGATAACGAAAGGATCATTACTATGGACTAGCTTATAATCCCTGAGAAATTCTTCATAATTATTGCGCAAACGAATTTCAGCTTTATTTTCACTTTTCCCTACAGCTATAAGAAGTTGTTGATAGATATAGGTACTACGGTAACCTGCAAGATTTAAGCGAAGCTCTTTCTGTTGCTGTTTATTCAACATATTTTGTTGTTGCTCCATACTATGCAATTGAGTAGCACCCAAAGCTACTAACCCTACTATAAAAATTATATGTTTTTTCATAAAAATTCTCTTTTGCTTTAAATAACTAAACCTAGGATATTATTGTATTAAAAATAGACCCTTCTTACAAACACATAAGAAAAAAGACATTAAGCTTGATGCAGACGTTATTTTAAGATTGTAAAAATCAAAAAACAAGCACTTCAAAAATATAATATTTTAAAATCACAAGAAAAGAAGTGAACAAAAAAGTCCCTTCTTATGAATTACCATAAAAAGGGACTTACTAAAAAACCTACCTCTTATAACGTTTTAATCTATTTCTCTATAATTTTGTTCTTATTTTTTTGTTTTTTTCTTTGAGGATGATTTAACAAACGCTCCCTTAGCAGGCTGATTTCCGGTAGGTGCCATATAAAGAAGACCACTGTCTTTTTCAGGATCAAAATAATTAGGACCATATTTTTTAAGTTTATAAATTTTTGATGCTTCTTTTACTTTCGCCTTAACAAATGGATCGTCTGTACTTTCTCCTCTATAATACTCATCTGTATATTTACTAATAATAAGCTGCTCTTTTCGAGATTCTGAAAGAGGCTTATCCTTAATTCCTTTCACTGCTTTACGCAATTCAGCCGCTTGTTTATGAGATAAAGAAGTCATTTACCTCTTTTTCTTTTTCCTTCTCCATTGCTAGCCCCATGTTAACTGCAGATAGCATGCCAACAATCGTCATACCCAAAATGTACTTCTTCATAATCACTCCTCTTTTTAAAAAAATAGTTTAATTATTCCTTTTATTTACAAAAAGTCTCACGCCATTTGTCTAACGCATTTTCAATAGCATCAATAAAATAATTTGTATCTGCTATTGCTTTGCGAGGATCAGCAGGCACTACACGCCCCATTTTTATTAATTCATGTAAATTAGTTTTTTCTTGTCCAACAGGGATAATATGTAAAATTGGTTTAACTGGATCAGCTGCGTTGTCATCAAAAAAGAAAGAAAGAACATGCTTATCAGATATATCAATTGGGAAAGGTTTACCGCCTTTTTCAATAAAATTAGATTCCTTCCACCAATCATAATTGTCTTGAATGGCGTAGTTTATTCCAGGTTTGAATGTAGCAATCATATCTTGTGGATATTTTAGTACTTTATTATCAAGATAAAGAATGCCTTTTTTAAATGAACCAGGGGTAAATATGAGTCCATCTTGAGCAAGTTCTTCTGATACCCATGTAAGGTCTTGGCCAAACGTACGGAGAATAATTGAAAATGAGTATTGTTTTTTCCTCAGATAGCTAATAAGTTGCGAAAATGAAGTAAATACTTTTCTCGGTTCTCGCGTTTTAAGGGAGGTAACTAACGAGTTAAATTCATTATTAATCTGTTTGAGCATAGGATGATGGTGTTCTTGGGCTGCTGCAATGAATTTAGCTTGGTAGCTTTCTCGATTTTTTTTGATGGCTGCATCTGATCCTGGGTATTGTTTGTTGAGCTGTGCATAATAGGTCATATTTTCGCCATCATTGTCCCATGTATAAGCATATTCAGGGGCATCAGATAGTATAGCAGCTATACTCTCTTCAGGGTCTAATCCTTTGGACTTATCTTCAGCAATAATGGTTTTGTTGATATCCACGAATAGCATAAGATATGGAAGTTCACATTGAGTCGCTTCCATCGCATTAAGAGCACCTGTACCTAAGGCAAGTAGCAATACCAATCTTTTTGCTATATTTTTCATGTTTTCCTTTTTTATATAAAAAACTCATAATATTTATTTCAATTATAACAATACCAGATGGCGGTGGCAGAAAACAATGGTTTTGTATATATTTTTTAATTTTATAATATTTTACAATAGAATTTTATAAACAAAAATAGCAAAACATACGAACCAATCAAGCTTTTCGTTAGCAATCCCTTTGCCTTCTGACGCACTATCCTCAACAAAAAAATACCCCGTAAAAAACAAAGGATTTATCGATAAAAATCGCTCCTACGCTGAAAAGCTTCCTCCTTCGCTAAAAGCTTCGAAGGACAAGACGGCTGACATACTGCGATTCTTATAGCCCGCGTCAGCATGAAAAAACAAAAAAAAACAGTTTTTTACAACTGTTTTTTTTACATTTTACCAAAATCTTTTCTTGGCAAAAGCACTTCCTGAACCAGATTTTAAATATTTCTCAAAAGCCGTTGCTTTTAATTTATCTTTAAATCCCATAAACAAAATAAGTTCCCAAGGCCTGTGTTGTCTTGTATGAATTGATCCGCCAGAATTATGAGTATCAAGTCGTTGGAATAAATTAACGGTATTGCCGATATAGGTAAATTCAGGAGAAGAGATAGATCTAATAAAATATACGTAATGCATAAAAAATGATTTTTAAAGAGTCTTAGGCCTGCCTGTCCATCCTTCGCTAAAGCTATGGAGGACAACCTTCGCTTTTCGTATCAAAATTATTTTAATTTCAAAGCTTCATTTGCTGGCCGTGCCAACCGAAGCTCGTATGAGCGAAGGTTGGCATCCCCAAGGGGATTTGAACCCCTGTTTTCGCCGTGAAAGGGCGGTGTCCTAGACCAGGCTAGACGATAGGGACGTATATTTCAATAAAAAAATTTAAAATTAGATCCACCTTTTTTAGATGGCCTGCCAGCCGTCCTTCGACCTGCGTTTACTACTGAGCCTGACGAAGTATCAGGATGAGCGGCCTTGGCGGAGACTGGTGAGGTGCGTTGGACTCGAACCAACGACCCACAGCTTAAAAGGCTGTTGCTCTACCGACTGAGCTAGCACCCCACTAATTTTTCAATCCAATTTCAATTAATTCACTATTAGAAGGTATAATTATAAAGGTATTTTGTCAAGCAAAAATAACATTTCAGTTAAAATAGATATTTAGAAAAGCAAAATCTTAATACTAGTACAGTAAATTAGTATTCCAACAATATCCATAATCGTCGCTAAAAACGGCCCTGCAGAGAATGCGGGATCAATATTAAAACGCTTAAGAATAAATGGCATTGCACTACCAAGCGTAACAGAAAACAACACAATAACAGCAAGAGTAAAACTGATCACAAGAGTTTCCCAAACCACACCATTTGTTGGATAAACACGAACAAATGCTGTTACACCAAGAATACATGATAAAAATGAAGCCATCATAAATTCTCGTCGCAAAAACTTTTTCATCGTGCTTTGATCAAATTCACCTGACGCCATTCCACAAATTGCAACAGCAGACGTTTGATTGCTTGTATTACCTCCTACACTCGTGAGCATAGGAACAAAAAAGAGTAACATTTCCGTCAACGTGGATTCATACATCCGCATAATAGTAGTGGAAACAGAACCAGCTAACAATAATATTACAAGAATAGAGCTGCGTTCATATAATGATTGGAAAAAGGGAGTTTCAAAATAAGGACGCGTAAGCGGAGTCATTGCTGCCATCTTCTGAACATCTTCTGCTGCTTCCTCAACTAAAACATCCACCAACGTATCACTAGAAATAACACCAAGGAAAATATCATCCGCCCCAATAACAGGAACCGTGGTGACACCATAATGCACCATCTCTTTGGCGATTGTTTCACGGTCTTCATGTGCTTGTGCAACAAGTTCATTTTTATTCATAAAAGAAGAAATACGAATATTAGGCTTATTAAAAATTAAATCTTCTAAATAAACAAATCCAACAAGACGATGATCTTTGTTAACGACAAATATCTGTCGATGCACGTCTCTACTTGGTCGCAATCGCTGCATTAAAGAAATACTTTTTTCAACGGTAAAATCTTCCATTAAGGTAATAACATCGGTGTGCATTATACCCGCGGCTGATTCTGGCTCAAATTTCAGCATTTTCTTAACTTTTTCATGAACACGCTTATTCAATGAACCAAGATACAATTTGAGCTCTTCATCTGAAAAAATATCAAACAGATCAGTAAGATCATCAGTTGAAAGAGTTTGAAAAGCTTCAACCTGCTCCTGATCATCGAGGAACGAAAGAATATACACTTTTAATTTATCTTGTAACTCATGAAACAAATCAAGCTGAAGTGAATTAGGAAGCGCCTTGTACAATAACTTGACGTTTTCCTGGCTCAAATTTTTAAATATGTAGGCAATGTCAACCGGATGCGTATTGAGCAGCTCATGCCACAATTTACCACCTTCTGGACCTTTATGGGCAATTACATCCTCAATATTTTCCTGAATCCCGTAGAGCAAATCTTTTACATCCATGGCTCTTCTCCTAACTCTTGCTATGGGCTATTGCCAACCATATCATCACCAAACATTCTCAGTCTAGACGCTGTTTTAAACAGATGCAACCTCAATTGCCCGCCATCACTCAAGCTATGGCGAACTCAATCGCCATTTGACTTTAAGACTATTATAGATAAAACTTAAAATAAAGATCTAATTTACTATTTTTTATCAATAGCAACAAAAAAAACTCAGGGTAATCGGAAATTAAAAATGCAGAAACATGGCCACATCGCACCAGAAACTACATTTTCCTTTAGTGTACCAGACAATAGTGCTCCTTGTCGCATAGATCGTTACATAACCCAATTATTTCCTGACTATTCCCGCACCTATTTCCAGCATATTATCGATGCAGGCGGCATAATCATCAATAATACCCCCGCAAAAAAATCAAGCGCTTTGGTCTATCCAACCAACATAATAACCATACAGTTCCCCGCACAACGAACCGTCAAAACAGAAAGCGTCATTGATAAAACGTTTAATGTATCAATTCTTGCAACCACTGAGCATTTTATGATTATTCACAAACCTGCTCATTTGTTGGTGCATGCTCCTTCCTCCACAAGCACTGCCATTACCTTAACTGATTGGATACGTCACCATCATGGTGATATTATATCAGTGGGCCTCAGTGACCGTCCTGGCATCATCCACCGTCTTGATAAAGAAACCTCCGGTATCATGATTATTACGCGCACCAATTATGCACATAATATTATTGGCGGGCTATTCAGAAATAGAAAAATAAGCAAAACATACAAAGCTATTGTGGCCGGACACCCAGAAAAAGAAGGTACCATTACCCTTGCAATTGGCCGTGATCCTATTAATCGCATAAAAATGGCAACATTTGATGAAAACAGTATTGATTCAGAGGGAAAAATAGGACAGGTCAAAGTGCGCAATGCCACAACACAGTATACAGTTTTGGAATATTTTAAAGACACATCCCTCATTGAAGTCAAACCAACAACCGGCCGAACTCATCAAATTCGCGTTCATATGAAAGCCATTGGGCATCCCATAATTGGCGATCAACTTTATGGAAAAAAATCACCACTCATCGACCGACAAGCACTGCACGCAGAAAGTTTATCTTTTGTGTTTGAAGAAACTCCCTACTTATTTAGTAATGAAATTCCTGATGATTTTCAACAACTACTCAGTACCCTACATGATTCTTCAAGCGAAACAAAATTAATATAAAAAATCATCACTTTTTACTCTTGCATTTTTTTTTAATCCGCAGTAGCATTGAAACGAGCTAAGAAGGAATTGTAGTAATGAAGCCCCTTCTTACATCATTTCAAAAAAAATTTTATTAACTTTGTATTCATACAAAGTTTCTTTTTTATGCTACAATTTGTGGCATACATCTAATGCAATATTTCTTAAGTCGTTCAAATTCTGCACGATGTTCATCAATAGTTTGTTTATCTCTTAAAATATTTATATTCTCAATATTAGTTTGCTGGCCGGCTTTGGTTAAATTTGCCGAACCTGTCACTACAAAATCATCTCCGAGAATAATTTTATGATGCATAAACGGTTCCGATAATCCATTCTTTTTATACTTTGGATTCAATGCAGGCTTATAACACCACACGGCAATATTATTATCCACCAATGCTTGTACCTTACTATGCATATGCTTCATATTACTCGCGTCAGTAATAACACATACCTCCACACCATTTTTATGGGCATCTATCAAATAATTAACAATGCGAAAATCCGTCAAATTAAAAGCCGCAACATACAAACATTTTTTTGCATCAGTCATTATTTCCAATAAAACAGGAGATAAATCATGAATGGTCGTAAAAAATGATTGTGAAATGCGGTCTCTATCAATAACAGCTGCACCATCAAGCAAAATTTTGTGTTGTTTTTTATGAGGAATAGATTGATGTTTTTTCTGTTGATTGCCTAAATTAGGTTTTCCGTCATATCCCATAATAAAGTGAGTTGTACCAAAAGTACGCGGTGGTGTATTATTAAAACAAAGCTGCATATTCTTTGGCACATTTTTCCGTACTGCGTGAGTGAGATGAATACCAGACATATTAAAAACCAAACAGATCAGTACGCACTGTAATCGCCTCATATCGTTCCTTTTTTTATGGCGATAATAGCATTATTTACGCGGATGAGCACCAAGAATAATACGTTCACGCAGCTGACGCATCTCTTCTTTTTTTACCTGTCGCTGTAATTTTCTTTGTATTTTTAAATTTTGCAGAGAATCAGAATTCTCATTTTTGATAGTACGCATCATACCACGACAATCGATCCCATCACTTAATTCACATAGTATTCTTGATAAATAAAAAAACTGCTTTACTCCATCAGCAGTGGTATCTTTACTGTCAAAAACTTTATCAACTTCATCGCGTATTTTAGTCTGTAAATACGATTGCAAATGTTCTGAAATTACCGCTTTAGCATTACAATCAAAATCAAGAACAATGCAAATATCAGTCATGAGATGCTGTATTTCTTTAATTTCTTTACCGGTAAGCCATTCAGGGGTTATTATATCTTCATTGGCCGCTATCGATTCTCGTGATTTAGTGAATATATCTTCAATAACATTACGACAATCATTTTCTACATCTGCCACGCAAACTCTATGCGGTTCTAATAATTCATCTGCACAAATCATTGTCGGCAAACAAAAAAACAGAAAAATTAATACTTTTCTACTCTTCATACTCTTCTCCCTTTTTTATACAATACTTATTTCATACATAGCAGGATAATAATGCACCAATACAAAGATTTTTTGCAAGTATGCACCAAAAAAAATCATCTTAAAACTTCCAGCGCATTTCAACCTCGCCACCCAAATCGCGCCGCTCATCACGATAAGCTCGTAGAGTTATATCATCAGAAAGAAGGAATTCAAGCTCAAATTTGGTATCTTCAGTCAAACTAAAGTTTTTTTGAATCACCGCACGCCAACGATCATCGATGCTGATTTCCAACGCACCACGCAATCCACCTCTGCCGGTTTGATCAGTAAAGCTTGGCACCAAATTAATATTAAATGATCCAAGTAATGGCTTAAAATATTTATCAAAAAATGAAGACTGATTATTACTAAAAATAAGACTCTTTAAATTTTGCACGATAAGTGCTGGCATCATACTATTCAAAGACTGTTCTTCAGCCCCAACAAGCAAAAGTCCCACAATCTGTTCTTCAGAAAGTGGTGGTGTTGCATCAAGTGCAATATTATGTGTTAATAAAGAACCGTCTACCTGCAATGAAACATCATATTTTTTAATTTTATTACGCGCAACAAGCTCAATAGCAGGATTAAACAACTGCTCAGGAGAAAAAGTTATAACTCCTTTAGAAATATAGAGTGGCTTATACGGAAAATTAAGCGTTCCTGACTGCAACACAATTGAACCTGCCACCGTTGGATCATGCACATCTTTTTGTATGCGCACATTCACATGCGCGTTGGTTTGTAAAAATCCAGTATCAACAACAATAGGTGATTTTGTTTCTATAGCCAGATCACATTTAAGCGCTACGTCAGATAGTGAAAATGCTGAATGAGCATACGACAAAAGTTGTTTCTGAATAATGCCCGAAAAAAGATTTTCTTTTAATTGTGCTTTATCAATAATAATATGACCATCAACACGTCCATCTGATGATAATGGCTTTGAAAACAAAAGATTACCAGAAACAATCGCAAATAAATCTTTTTTAATATTAATCAAACAGCTCTCTAAAATTAATGGCGCATGAGCAAAAACAAGATGTCCATTATGATCAAAATGAGTAATTGCACGCAAACAGTTAATATTACCTGCATGCAATGAAAGATTAACATTCTCACATATCACAGACTTATGTGCTACGTTATAAACACAATGAGCATTGAACCCATCAATAAAATTATATGTCTGTGGCAATCTAATGGTTGCCTCATTAAGTCTAATATCTGCAATAACTTCTGAAGATGAAACTGTTGCAACAACATCCAAACTCCCCTCTCCCTGCACATCATACTTCATTATAGTATTGATTACTGAACGAATAAATGGAAAAGCTATTGATCCGGTAATCTGTTTTTTATCATCAGTTGCTTGCAAAGTAATAAGCGGCTTATTTTCTTTATCTTTATAAAAAAAATGATCTAATACACTATGTGGATATAGTTCTACCTCCCCTGAAAATTGATTATCATCAATAAGACCATGTGCCGTTGCTATTCCTTGAATATAAGAAAAGAGACTACTATGTTTATGTGTTGCATCACGTAACGTATTCGTCGCAACAACCTCATACGAGCCCTTTATTGTATCATTATCAACTATGACATGTGCACCAAAACTCTGAGGTTTTATACGCCAATAGGGAAAAATTTTTGAACTGATATCGGTAATATTTTTGACAACAAGCTCTCCTTTTTGAGTAGATTGGCTCCAATATCCCGTTCCTTTACACTCTTGATTATAACGACTTATACCAAGCCGCACCTTCCAGTCATCATCATGTCGCGCAAAAATAATTTTTCCTGCATCGCACACATGATGGTTATTTACCGTAACATCTTCAAGAACCAATTGTCCGTCAACAGTTTGTGGCTCATCTCTATTTATTTTTATTGAGCAATGTCCTATGCCATTAATCATCTGATCAACAGTAGAATCTGTAATACACTGAACTGCATATGATAATGGAAACCGTGCATTTACCCGCAACTCACGCTCAGTGATAATAATAGGATCTATCATTAAGACATTGTATGCATTACGCACTGAAAATCTTCCCCTATCACTTTTCCATCCACCCGTAATATAGCATCCCCCCTGATTACCCATATGCGATAACACAAAAGTTCCCGCCACTTGTACACCTACATCGTAGCGATCAGTCAAACCACTATATGCCGTCGTAATAAAAATATCCGTAGCAATATTTTCAACATAATTACTTTTTTTATACATTACATGACCATCAATAAGAGACATAGTCGTTTTGATTTGATGACCCATTTTTACCGATGAGCTGTTAAAAGACACCGCAACTTCACTTTTATAATTTTCATCATTCCCATAAAAATGGGCATTTTTGAATATCATTGATTTTAATTCAACCGCAAATGGCAAAAATGATTTTTGTAACATTGCCATAACATGTGGTTCAATAGCAAGCCGCGACTCTGCACTGCGTGATCGGCATTCAAAACCATCTATAACAACGTACTGATCCATCACTCCCTTCAACAGAAGCTGGATCCATGAACAATGCACTTCACATTTTTTACATCGCCACGACCATGCGTCAGGCTCAAGCGATTTCATTTCTACATCATGCAGCACCAGTGATGGTGAAAAAAAGCTCACAGAGTGCACGGTACATAAAAAATTGCCGCCCAACGATTCATGGGCAATTTTTTGCAACAGAGACACAATTTTTTTATGTGTCCATGGATCATACTGTGCATAAAAAATGGTGCCGAAAATACCAAGCACCAACGCAAAACTTATTTTTTTTAACATGTATGATAATTAAAGACTACACGTCACGCAAGTCCATTTTTCATTGCGCTCATCCTGAACTTGTTGAAGGATTAAGCGCACATTATTCTAACAACTTCCATCTACCATCATACCGGTAGAGACGCAAATAGGAAACCTGAGAAACGGCATTACTTAATGCGTACATAATTTTCTTATTTTTATCAGTTAAATAAACCGTACCAGAAGAAATGATACCGGTCGGATAAAAATGAATTGATGAATCAGGAAATGTTATCGCTTTTTTAATGCTGCGCGATGGCGACCCCGGGGAACCAAGAACATTCGGCAAAAAACCAAAAGAAATACGCGATGACAATGTTTCACAAACATTATCACCACGATATTCATTTTTTTGCGTATTACACACAAGTGACTGATCACTATTTGTAGCAATAGCTTTTTGCTGTAAATATGTACACGCACCTGCAAGTTTATCAATTTCCGCATGTGCAATGGTATCATCTAAGAATGAAAGCTGCATCATGCCGAGCGTTGCAACTAAAACAAACAAACAGACAACTATCATTACTTCTATCAAAAAAAAACCATGTTTATTCTTCATTACAATTTAGCAAGACTAGCTCTTTCTCGTTCTTTTTCTTTTTTTTCTTCCAACAAAAGCTTATGTAACTTCCATGCTGCTTGGTCAAGCTCCTTCAGTGATTCCGTAGCTCTTTTAAGAGAATATTGTAGTCGAACTTCACGCTCATCTTCTGTATTCATCGTGTATGAAAAAGCAGTTGCACTTAACGCACACATCATCATTATTTTTTTACAAACAATCATCTCAACACCCTTATAACTTAGCAACTAATTGTTGATCATCTTTACGAAAATAACCTCTGCCAAACTTTCGCTGATTATCCGGTGATTCCTTTTTTATAGGTACATCTTTTTTCGGATATACCGCTTCTAATTCTGTAACAAGTTTATTAAGCTCACGACTTTTTTTAACAACTTCTGTCATTCTTTGTTGCATTATTTTTTCCGATGCAACAATAGAGAAACAAATAACATAACCCAATGCAAACAGTCCATACTTTTTTTTCAATGAAAACATCTTCACCCCTTTTTTTATCATCTATAATACCATTATTTTTCTTCCGTAACTTCTTGTTCCATCGTTGCAACAGCAAGAACTTCTTCAATCGTTGTAAGACCATCTTTAATTCTACGCAAACCATCTTGTATCAAAGGAATCATACCATCTTTCAGTGCTTGTTCACGAATCACACCAGTTTCAGAACGCTCCATGGTTAGCTTTGCAATTGCTGATGTCATTTCCATAATCTCAAACACCGCAACTCGTCCACGGAATCCAGTCTGGTTACATTCATCACAGCCAGCAGGAGCATAAAATTTAATCGCTTTCGCATCTTTTGCAGACAAACCAATCTGCTTAAGTAACTCTACTTCTGGGTGATACTCTTTTTTACAATGAGGACACAATTTACGAACCAAACGCTGCGCAACAACCACCACCACGGATGATGCAATTAAAAATGGCTCAATACCCATATCAATCAATCGCGTAATAGAAGCAGGAGCACTGTTTGTATGCAGCGTACTCAATACTAAATGTCCCGTAAGCGCTGCTTGTACCGCAATCTGTGCTGTTTCTTGGTCACGAGTTTCCCCGATCATCACAATATCAGGATCTTGACGTAAAATTGAACGCAATGCGGCAGCAAAAGTAAGACCAACTTTTTCACGCACGCCAACTTGCCCAACACCAGCCATCTGATACTCAATAGGATCTTCTACCGTAACAATATTAACTTCAGGTCTATTAAGCTTATTTAAAATAGAATACAACGTACTTGTTTTACCTGAACCTGTTGGACCAGTAATATAAATAATACCATTAGGGCGACTAATATTTGCCTCAAGAACTTTCAGATCTCGTTCACTAAATCCAATATCTTGTAGTCCCGTAAATGTTCGTGATTTATCCAACAAACGCATTACAATACGTTCACCAAATGCTACCGGTAACACGGAAACACGAATATCATATGCTTTATCACCAACTTTGATCGCAATTCTTCCATCCTGTGGAATGCGTTTTTCTGCTATATCAAGATGTGCCATAATTTTAATACGAGATGTCAACGCTCCTTGAATACGTTTAGGAGGATTCATAACGCTATACATAACACCATCAATACGATAACGCACACGAATCTCTTTTTCAAACGGCTCAATATGAATATCGGAAGCATTACGCTTAACTGCCTGAAAAAAAATATTATTCACTAGCTTAATAATTGGCGCTTCTGTCGCCATACCAAGAATATCTTTTTCCTCTATCTCTTCAAACGCAACCTCTTTAGGTGCTTCTTCTTCCTCTTCAAGCTCCTTCATCATCCGCTCAGTGCCTTCAAGAGGATAATAACGATTAATACTATTAATGATTACAGCAAGCGGTGCAACAGCATACTGCGTACCCCCACCAAGAAGCATATTCAACTCATCAAGCGGCTGAAAATCAAAAGGATTAGCCGTTAAAATAACAATTGCACCATCAACCATAACAGGCATGACCTCATTATCACGCAAAAACTTCAGCGGAACTCGTGCTAAAAGATCAAGGTCCGCTGTTTTATCAGTAACGGTATCAATATAAGGCAGAGAAGAATACTTTGCGTATGCTTGCGCTAAACTTTCGGCGGTGGCATATTTTTTATCAATAACACATGCTTCAACAGTCACTCCCGTTTTTTCAGCTTCTTGCTGACATTCCTTTAATTGCTGGGCATTAATAACACCCAACTCAACTAATAATTCACCGCTGTTTCTTTTCATAATAGTTGTCCTTCTTTTCTTTTATAATGATACCAGTATACTATTTTTAACAATAACCGTGTATCAAAGTATACTTTAATGATAGGCATAATCCTGTGATAAAAACAAGAAAACGCTTTATTCTATCAGCATTTTCATTCATAATCTCTTCATGTTTAGCTGGTAGCTCAACAGCAACCTTTTGCCAAGATAATAATGCAAGCGCAGCACAACAAATTAATGTAACTCTCGCTTCCCCCTTCGCTGACACGTTAACGAACAAGCCAACAGAAACAACAACGCACAAAAAACGCATGCGTAAACCAAGCGCCAAAAAAGAAAAAACAAAACGCGGCCGCACGTTTATGGATTTTGATTATGAAGAACTTGCTCACGCAAAAGATGTACAACGCGCAAAAGGCAATATTCCCGTCACCATAAAATATATCGAACAGATGATGAAGTTATGCGATAATATCAATCTGCTCGCCGATAATCTCCTTGAAATTGCTGATCTCTTTTTTATTGATAACCAATTTCAAAAAGCAACAGCCTTATACACACAATATTGTGCACTCTATCCTGGCAGTGAAAAACAGGAATATGCGCTGTATCGTTCTATAACCAGCTCATTTGCTTGCATACTTTCCGTTGATCGCGATCAAACAATAACAGAAGAAACATTAGCACGTACTGAACTCTTTTTAAAACAAGATCACTTTACTCAATATAAAGATGAAGTTGCACAGATACAAACACAATGCTATGAACAACTCGCTGCAAGTGAATGTAACATCTGCAACTTTTATGTATCACGAGGCAAATTACCTGCTGCTGAAAAACGCCTTAAAAAAATACGTTCTTACTGGCTGCCAAAGCTACCAACACTAGAACCAACAATTATTGCATTAGAAACACAGATAATTGAACAGAAAGAAGCAATTGCATTACTCAATGTGCCCCACACCAAACTTGCTCATAATACAAAAACCAAACACATGGCGGATCGATTTTAATAATGAATTACCGTATACAAAAAGGAAAAGAGGGAGAGCTTCTTGTTGCACAATATCTTCAAAAACGAGGTTACACGATCATTACCCAAAACTATCGTAAACGCTTTGGAGAAGTTGATCTTATTGCACAAAAAGATGATACCATCGCCTTTATAGAAGTTAAATGGCGCCATGATCCCCTTGTTGATCCAGCTGAACTGATTGGGCCATCAAAACAAAAAAAGATCATATCTATTGCGAAAGATTTTTTATCAAAGCATAATGATCTAGAGGTTGTTTGCCGCTTTGATGTGGCATTAGTAGAAGAAAATAATAACTCAATAGAACTCCGGTATATACCAAATGCGTTTACCACTTTCGACTGAATTTCTTAAACGTCTTGTTACGGGCATTTTCCTAGGAATAGGATTCTGGGCAGTGTATTTTTACCTCCCACCCATCTTTTTTTCTCTTATTTTACTCACTGTACTACTTCTTATTATTGTTTATGAGTGGACACGGTTTTTTCCTATTGATACACCTTTATTCTGGCTTTTAATGCCCCCTTACCTTATTTTACCCTTTGCACTACTCATTGTTCTCAATCATAATCCCCTCTACCATGAATTACTCCTAATCCTCTTTATTCTTGTTTTCAGCTTTGATACCGGCAGCTACTTTATCGGAAACCTCGCGGGAAAACATTACATTTGCCAGTCAATCAGTCCCAAAAAGACATGGGAAGGCATGATCGGCGGCTATCTTTTTGCCTGCCTCAGCTTTATATTCATCATTTGGGAACAGGATTATAACACCCCGTGGTGGCTAATTCTCCCCTTTACTCTTATACTTTGCTTCCTTTCCCTTGCCGGCGATCTTTTTGAATCTTGGCTCAAACGACGGGCACGCCTGAAGGATTCCGGGACCTTTTTACCAGGTCACGGTGGTTTTTTGGACAGATTTGACGGAATTCTCTTCGCCGTTTTCTTCTTTTATCTCTGCAAAGACTATCTTTTACGACTTTTGATAAAATAAACTGATATACTCATCCAATCGAACAAACCAAATGATTTTTCTGGGCAAAAAATACCCCTTTTTAAGTTTTTTTTAAAAATATTTTAAAAATTATTGACTATTAGAACTCAATTGTTTTATCCTGAAATCAGTAAGTTTATTATTGTCTAGGCCAAACGCATGCAACCTGGACCGATAAACTTGAAAAAAGAGAATATATTAATAGTCCAAAAAGAAGGAGAATGTCCATGAAGAAGATAATAAGTACAACTCTCATTGCGGTTGCAGTAGCAGTTGCAATGGTCGGTTCGGTTGATGCGAAGGTGTTGAAACAAACAACTACTGCTACACAACGCAGCAAAGCTGCTACAACAGCAGCTGCTAGAAGATCTACATTAGCACCTGCGCCTGTGCTATCACGTCAAGAAAGAACAGCAGATGCAAATGATGCTGCGGCTGTTGTGTTGCAAGCTGGTCAGCAGGTTGTGGCAGATCCGTCAGCAGAAAGTAAAAAAGAACTAATGACGGCTATTAAGCAAGAAGCTAATACTCCAGAAATGCAAGAAACTCTACGTCTCGCGACGCTCGAAAAAGAGCTGATGGGGAAAATTGGATTAGTTCAACAGGAAATGAAGGACCTTAATTATGGTTTCTTCGGCTTTAGAACAAGCAAAGAAACACAGGATAAATATGCTAATGCAAAACAACGTCTCAGTGATTTGAAAATCGAACTTACCAAGGTAAAAGCAGATATGAAAGCCAATGAACAACAAACAAGTCGCTCATGGACAGCTACTGCAAGATATATTGCCGCCGTAAGTATCGTCATTGGTGCACCGATTGCTTTCGGTACTATGATGTACAAAGGGTGGAAAATAGGCGAATAAACAACGTAACATCAACTAACAAATGGGCAGCATATCATGTGCTGCCCGTTCTCTTTTTTTACAAGCCAATCAAAACCCCTCTTTTTATTTAAAAAATACACATTTTAATTTTTATAGCAAATCTTTTTATAATCTATTGACAATTTGAAACTGATTAGTCTATCCTGAAAATAGTAAGATTAATAGATCAAAAAAAAGGATTTTTTTATGAAAAGAATAATAAACACAGCCCTTATTGCAATTATAATTGCAACAATAGGTACCCTTGATGCAAAACAGTTAAGAAGAAGACAGCAAGCTACAATTGCAACAACAACAACAATGGAACAACAACCAACACCAAACAATACTGCACGCATACTACAAGCCAGTGAACAGGTTGTTGAAAACCCAACAGACCAATCCGTAGAAGAACTCACCCAAGCTCTTGACCCAAAAAAACAATCCCTTGAGGAAAGAGAACTGATAGTTCTGAAAAATGAAAGAGATATCATAAAAAATAGAATCGAATTCAGAACAAAAGAAATAAGCAGCATAAACTATGGATGGTTTGGTTATGGATTACTTAAAGAAACAAGAGAGAAATACCAAAATGCCAAAAAATTACGTAAAAATCTTGAAAAAGTTTTAGCAGAAGTACAAGCAGAAATTGACGGATTAGAAGGAGTTACGGGTAAAGACTATAGTGCGGTTATAGACGTTGCGCTTACGGCATTAAAAATTGCTGGCGTCATAATCACCGCCACTGCAGTTGATCACTATATACTTGAAGGGGCTGTGAGAACATTCATAGGAACAAAAATGAGTAGAACTGTGACAGGAGAAACAACACCGCTGCCAACCACATCTCCTGTAAGAAAAAAAATAGTGCCTCAATCGGGAGATCCAAAATTATTTAAACAATACCAAGAACAACAACTACGTAAAATACGTAATAAATAAATAAAAATAAAAAAGGAGAGTTCATATGAAAAAGACAATAAACACAGCCCTGATCGCACTTACTGTTGCAATTGCACTACATGGCACCGCCAATGCGAAAATATTACGCCAAAGAACGATACCGGTAACCAAAAGTACAAAAGATCTATTTATTGATACCAAAAACCTCAAAGCATCAACAAGCCCTGAAGAGCTAAAGCAAAATATCCAAAAGGTTGCTACAGATTCTAAGAAAGATCCTTATATACGCTTAAAAAATGAAGAAATGGTACTCCTCGACGAGATTAAAAACAAAGAAGCAGAAATAAGTGGATTGGAAGGTTATTCAGGTATGTTCTTCCTTGATAGCGATGAACTCATGGAAGCTCGAAATGAAAGAGCTGATCTTTATAAAGAATTATACGAGGTTCAAGCAAAACTTGATAAAACCCGTGAAAAACAACCCGTAATAGAGACTAAAATTAAGGATTGGGCTTTTTACACACTTATAGCAACGGTTGGTCTTGCTGTGGCTGACCAGGTTATTACTGGCGGTGAAGGCAGAAAAGCACTAATGAGTGGTGTAAGCACAGTCGGTGGTAAAATAGGTTCTGCAGCAAAAACTACTTGGAGCTCTATGCCATCATTCCGTTCCACCACGCCATCACCTGAAATAACAAGCAATGTTGGTGAAGCTGTCGCTGCTGCAACAACCAGTGCGGCATCAACATGGGGACAAACAGTGAGTAATGCAGCAGAGGCTGCAAAAAAATTGGTACTAAAGGGCGCTATGGCTGGTGCAAGTGGTTTTATAGGCTATAAAGTACAGACAATCATGACAGATCTAGAAGAAGCACAAAAAAATCCTTCTGCAATAACTCCAGAACAACTACAGAAAAAAATATCTGAACTCAAATATCTTCTTGATGAGTTCAACACGCAGAATCTCAAAAAATAGATAAGTCTGCTATAAAAAAAGAAGGGGTGGTGCATAAATAACACCACCCTTTTATTTTAAATTATTTAAACTTTTTTTAGCACTCCCTAATCCCCTTACTCTTATCCTCCGGCATCAGCAACTTATCCATAATGTCATTGGCGTGATCCACCAGAATAATATCAATGCCATCGATCATATTATCAAGCTCTGCCAAATTGTGGCTGTTTTTTCTTGGCAAAATAACAAACGGAATGTTATTACGTTTTGCTGCCAAGATTTTTTCTTTTACCCCACCAATTGGCATAACTTCACCACGCAGGTTCAACTCCCCTGTCATAGCATAATCAGAATTTATTGGACGATTAGTTAATGTTGAAAGCATTGCGGTAAGCATTGCAAGCCCTGCTGATGGGCCATCTTTTGGCACCGCACCTGCAGGAAGATGAATATGCATATCGTAATTTGTAAACAGCTTGTTATCAATGCCAAAATCTTGTGCATGAGCGCATGCATAACTGCGAGCTGCTTGCGCTGACTCTTTCATTACATCACCAAGTTGTCCCGTCAATAACAATTTACCCGTTCCTGGCATAAGCATTGCTTCTATCTGCAGTATTTCACCGCCATACACTGTCCACGCAAGCCCATTTGATATACCAATTTGGTGATTTTTGTTTGCACCATCATCAATAAATCGGCATGGTCCAAGATGATTTTCCAGCGTATCAACAGAAAAACCTTCAAACGTTTTAGTCTCCACAAACGTACGTGCTGCCTTTGAACACAACTTGCTAATCAACCGCTCCAACTGACGCACCCCTGATTCACGCGTATAGTCAGTAATAATTCTTTTAATAATGTCATCAGAAATAACTACATTGTTATTTTCCATCCCGGCACTAGCAATTGCTTTTTTAACCAAATGCTGCCGTGCAATGTTTGTTTTTTCTTCTAAGGTATAGCCACTCAACTCAATAATTTCCATACGATCGCGTAGCGGTTCAGAAATAACATCAATACTATTAGCCGTTGCAATAAACATCACCTCTGATAAATCAAACGGTATACCAAGATAGTTATCATAAAAGGTTTTATTTTGTTGCGGATCAAGAACTTCAAGCATTGCTGCAGAAGGATCACCTCTAAAATCTGCACCTATTTTATCCAACTCATCAATCACGAGTAACGGATTACGTGATCCTGTTTTGCGTAACGCCTGAATAAATCTACCTGGCATTGCACCAACATACGTTCTGCGATGACCACGAATTTCCGCCTCATCTTTTACACCACCGAGTGATATCCGGCCATATTCTCTACCCAAACTACGCGCAATTGATTTACCCAATGACGTTTTACCCGTCCCTGGAGGCCCCACAAAACAGAGTATTGGCGCAAATCCATCTTTTTTTAGATTACGCACGGAGATAAAATCAAGAATACGTTCTTTAATCTCTTTCAAACCAAAATGATCTTCATCAAGAATTTGTTTTGCATGAGCAATATCAAGATTGTCTTCTGTTGTATGGTTCCATGGAAGTGCAAAAACCCATTCTAAATGATTACGCGTTACCGTTGCTTCTAATGAATCCGGCGCCGTGCGTTCAAGACGATTGATATGTCGACCAATCTCTTTTTTTATTTCATCGGCAACCTCAAGAGCTTCCAACCTTTCACGCATCTCTTCTATTTCCTCAACATCATCTTCGCCAAGTTCTTGCTTAATTGCCTTGAGCTGTTCACGCAGATAAAACTCCTTTTGAGAACGATTCATAGATTCGCGCGCATTATTTCTGATTTTTTCTTGAATCTCTGCAACCTGTACCTCTTTACTCAAATAATCAGAAAGCATGACGAGAAAATCTTTTTGAGTATCCGTTTCCAAAAGCCGTTGAGCATCATCAACATCAAGATTAAGATGAGAAAGAATAAAATCCCCAATTTTACCTGCATCAGTCATCTTAGAAAGGATAATGTGAAAGTCAGGACTGAAGGTATAACCGGAACTTGCCATCTGATCGGCAATTTTTTTAATCTTTTGGATGCATGCAACCAATTCTGCCGCGTTACTTTCTTCATCTTCAATCTTTTGTATCTTCGCTTGCAACATATTATCGCTCGTCATGATATCAAGAGCACGCGCCTTACAAACCCCCTGAACAAGAATTTTAATTCCTCCTTCAGGTATTTTTATAAGACGCATCACGGTTGCAACGGTACCAACAGCATACAAGTCATCTGTGCTGATCGCCCCCTGAGGATCAACACCATTTTTTGCTGCAAGAAGAAATACCATCTTCTTTTCTTCTATTGACCGGTTAATCCCGCTGATGATTTTTTCATCAAGCACGAGTAACGGTACAATAATTTGTGGAAATACCACAACATCCATTGTTGGTATAACTGGCAATACTTCTGGAGAAACATTCGCCTTTTTTTGATTGACAACACTTTTCATATAACTCCCCCTAGTTTTTATGTGCTGTACATTACAGGTATAAGTTTATGAGATACCAATAGGACAACTCAATAATTGTAAGATGTGAGGGCAAAAAAAACTTACCCAGGAGCTTTTATTAAAAACACTATCATTTTTATGGAGTTTTCTGCTATGAAAAGCCAATTAAAGGCTTATACTATCAAAAAAGATATAGAATTTATGATCAGGAGACCGATATGCAAAAAGCAACGCTTGCCACACAAGGGATCTCTAAAAAATTTATGCAGGGTGAAGAAGAAATTATAGTTCTAAATAACATAGACAGTTTGTTTATGCAAGAAAAAAGTTATGCCATCACCGGCATATCAGGATCAGGAAAATCAACATTTATTCATATCCTAGCCGGCCTTGATACACCCACAACGGGAACCGTATTATTTAACAACCATGCATTACGCACATTATCACCTGCTCTTCTTGAACAATTTTTAAACAAATCAATTGGATTGGTGTTTCAGTCCCCCCACTTACTCCGTGAGCTCTCAGTGATAGAAAACATTATACTGCCCGGCCTGATAAGCGGACGTACACGAACTGATTGTGAAAAAAAGGGCATAGATCTTTTAAAAAAAATGGAATTATCACCAAAAAAGAATAGTAAAATAGGAGAACTTTCCGGTGGGCAACAACAACGCGTTGCCATTGCTCGTGCTCTTTTTAATGAGCCAGCATTCCTCATAGCTGACGAACCAACCGGTAACTTGGATCTTGCCACCGGAAAAACAATTGTTGACCTGCTGATTTCATGCTATCACGAATGGGGAATGGGAATCATTGTCAGCAGCCATGATGATTATGTTGCGGAAAAAATGCATGAGATATACAGATTAGATGAAGGTAAGCTACATGGCATCACACAATAAAATTCTCAAAAAAACAATAGAAGTTGGTGGATCAACATTACTAAGCAGATTTTTTGGCATCCTGCGAGAAGTATTGATGGTCAAGTACCTCGGCGCAAGTGGACTCTCTGATGCTTTTTTAACTGCCTATAAAATCCCTAACTCTTTACGTAAAATTTTTGCAGAAGGCGCTCTTTCTGCCGCATTCATTCCAACAGTGGTAAGCACTCTACAACATGATAATAAAAACGGCATTGCAGGATTAATGTCCCTTGCTTTTTTAGTCTTTGAAGGAATGGTCCTTACAATCTGCGCCCTCATTATGATCTATGCGCAGCACATCATACAGTTTATTGCTCCCGGGTTTTCTGAACAACAAATACATGCTGCCATTCCCATGCTCCACATCTTGATGCCTTTTATCTTTTTTATATCAAGTAGTGCATTGCTCGGCGGAGCACTCCATGCGATTGGTCATTTTTTTATTCCCGCAATTGCACCGGTAATAGTGAATATCATTTTTATCATTGGCATAGGTATATGCCTATTATTGAACCTGCCCGTTACCACACTCTGTTGGTTTATTGTTTTTGCAGGATTGGTTCATTTTATAGTACATCTTATCATGTACTTTAAGTTCAACTTCTTTTTTGGAAAAATTACCCGCAAAGATATTACTGTTTTTGCACGCATTATGGGAAAATTTTTGCTGTGTCTGCCAAGCATTAGTTTGATGGAAGTAGCGCTCTTTATTGATACAAGCTTTGCGTCCTTTTTGGCACCAGGATCAATATCACTCCTTTTTTATGCAAACCGCTTTGTTGGCATTCCACTCGGAGTTTTTGCAGTGGCATTCTCTACTATTCTGCTCCCCCATTTTTCCCGCATAAACACCTACTGCCCTAAACGTCTTCACTTTTATCTGCTTGAATCAGCTAAATTTATTTTGTGGATAACAATTCCCGTAGCGTTATTAATGGGCTTTTTTTCAGAAGAAATTTTTTCAACAATCTTTCTTTCCAAAAAATTCACCCTTGCCCAAGTACAAGAAGCCGGCAACATTTTACTCGCCTTTTTATTCGGCCTCTTCTTTTTTTCACTCAACAAAATTTTACTTAATATTTTTTATGCAATGCATGCTGCATGGATACCGGCAGTTATCGCTCTCTGTGCAACCACTATTAATATCATCTTAAATATGCTTTTTATAGAACGATTTGCAGCAATTGGCTTGGCTATCGCAACAACAATCTCCAGCATAGTGCAAACAGCCTTGTTTCTTATAATTTTGCACAAAAAATACAAGTTTCGCATTTACCTCATGCCATTTTTATTTTTTACTGCGCAATATGCTCTGCAACTTATGTTTTTTGGTGGAGGTTTTTGGTTATGCTACCATATTATTATAAAAGCCATCACCCTAACATTACCTCCAGCATTAGCACTCTTTTTTATCAGCAAGATAGGGCTCTGGTTATGGGTTGGACCTCTCGCCCTCTTATTTCTTGCTTTGCTTTATTTTTCACGTACGTTATGTAAAATACAACTTCATTTTTTAAAATAAGATATCTATGAAACACCTTCATTCTGCCGGAATCATTACCTACACAACAAACAATGATACAGCCCTCTACTTGCTCTTGCGTTACGGCGCTGGCCATTGGGATTTACCCAAAGGTAAAATTGAAACAGGAGAAACAAAACAAGAAGCGGCATTACGAGAACTTATGGAAGAAACGGGACTCACCGCCCAGATTGATGATGACTTTGAGGAAACAATACACTACATTTTTACGGATTACGATAAAAAATTAGCACAAAAAACGGCTTATTTTTTTATTGGAAAAGCAACAACTACACAGGTAAAACTGTCTCATGAACATACTGATTTTAAATGGTTACCATATAAAGATGCGCTTGAACAATTGACCTATGATAATGCAAAAACATTATTAAAAAAAGCTCATAATCATATTATCAAGCATGAAATGAATTCTTAATTTTTCCAAATGTTATTGTTTTTACTGGTGGATGGTCTTGAAGATAAGATCGATTGGTTAAAATAGAAACACCCGTTACCGGTATACCAACTCCCACCAAAAAAAGACCTGTATACGGAACAACAGATTGAGATGATGAAGGTATACCTAAAATATACAAATCTATAAAAATCGCCGCGACAGCTATCAAACAACATCGCAATAATGCTTGTGGACTCGGCAAGCAAATAGAACAAAAACCTTGAGTTCCCCTCGCTAATGATCGTGCCAATAAATTGATTTTTTCTGAACGGGATAAATCAACAGAAATACATTGATCTTTTAACCCAGGAAAATTGTATATATCATTGGGGAGAGTCTTATTAATCACCAATAGACCATCGTTAGTAATCGTTTTTCCGCATGTTGCATCCGACATAACCTGCGCACAATCAGGCTGTATTCTCATGTGAGACGCTGGTGAAAGTATGTGCTGATTATTCAAAAGAATAGGAAAACATTCGGCTTGCCTTGTTTTTTTATTACATATTTCAAGAATTTTACCAAGAGGCATAGCACAAAGGTGCTGTAAACATAATGCATCTTTTGTACATCCATCTGCATCCGTAAACATGCACACCTTAGAAAGAACTTCGTACTGCACATCATGAGCAGTCATTGCAATAAAAATGAGAGGTTTTGCCTCTCCACATGATTCAAGAACTCTAAGACGAGCTTTTTTAGGTAATTTTTGAAATTCTTCTTTATTCTGCGTAAAAGTGCGCTCAAAAAAACTATCTAAATAATTATGAGCATCAATCTTTCCTTCTTTATCAGAAAAAGAAATGAGCATTGCACACACATTGCTTGTTATAAAAAAAATAGAAATGATTAAAAAAAGACTATTTTTATTCATGAGGGTTTTTTACATACACGTTAGAATTAATGTAGTTCTTTAAATTACCAATAATTAAACCTCATGCGATAACGTTTGTCAAAAGAAAAAAAATAAGAAGACCGTATAAGAACTTATCCCTAATTAAAATCCTCCCCGCGCTCGTTTAACCCCATCTTCATTCTTTCGATGGGGACCCCGATTGGAACGAAGTGGAAATTGGGGGATAAAGGATATCCTTGAGCGCTCGAAGAAAACCCTTCAACCCGCCTTCGCCAAGGCTTCTGCGGGCAGGCGGGTGTTTACTCCTGAGCTTGCCGAAGGGTCAGGGCGAGCGCAGGAAAAAATTAGTTGAGGGATAGGTTCTAAGAAAACAATTAATACACAAAAAAACCCACATCTTACAATGCAGGTTTACAATTTGGTTGCGGGGGCCGGATTCGAACCAGCGACCTTTGGGTTATGAGCCCAACGAGCTACCAGGCTGCTCTACCCCGCGACATATTTTTTATATCTCTTTTTATAACGTAATAATAAGAAAAGTTATTATAACTATACGGCCTGTTTCTATATTTGTCAAATAAAAGAGTCACTATTTTTCCCATTTTTTCACACCTAACAACGTTTTTTAGGGTAATAACCAACAAACAACCACTGCATCTCTCCCAGACTTCTCCCAAGCAATGCTCTCAATCGCTCTTTTCAGATTAAACTACTTCAGATTGAAATAGTTATTTTACAAAATCATTGATTTTTCTTCTGTTTTTTATTTAAAATTAAACTAGTAGTAAAAAAGATCGTTTCAATCTCAATATTTTTTAAGGAAACGTTATGAATAATCGTTTAAACAAAGCTCTTGCTGTTCTGGCAATACTGATAACAACCGCTCAGGTGCAGGCATATAGTTATATATTCTCTAATCATACCAACAAAAAAATTGGTGTGGGTATGAGATTTTATGGTCTTGGTGAACCACGCTATTTTAGATGGATCCCAGCGCACCAAGCACGTCAATTTACACCAGGTCAACCTACTAGAACATCAACAGAACGTGAAATAGAATATAGAAAAATAGGATTTGTTGCCAAAACATGGTGGTACGTAACAAACCCAACGCCATCACAAAAACGGAATTCAAAAGCTCTCCCATGGCGTGAATTCCAAATAACATGGTTACCAACAGAAGCTCACGAACTTGCTATAAATCTTTGCGAAGCCGTAGGCGCCGCAACAGTAGAAGCTGCAAAAATAGCTCTTGATGCAGCTATTGCTCTTAGCACAGAAGGAGCATCCGTACCAGTACAAGCGGCTATTAAAGCAGCTCAAGAAGGTGTCAGTACCCTCAAAAAGAGTCCTGCAGCAGGAGCCCCTACTACCCGTGCATATACTAAAAACGCAGAACCAAAAACAGCCGTTCTTAAAACAATTCAAAACGGCATAGTTTCTGACGCTCTTTCTCAATTAATGTCTGCTGTTGGAAAATCAGCTGCTCGTTCAATGATGACAGATCGTCATATAGATATCATTGAAGACAAGGGACAAATCAAATTTATATCTCAGTTATAATCAACAGGCAATAAAGGACTACCATGAAAAAAACTATCCTATTCCTTACCATATGCTCCATTACTGCACTGCTCAATGCATATGAAAATAACTTTTTTAACAATACCGATGAACCAATCGGCATTGCCATACAATACACTGGCAATGATACCAATGAGCCGCTCTATAAACAACTTGTAAAACCAAAATCCATGAACCACTTTACGCCTGGCAATGCAGGGGTACCTGAGATAAAATATGGCTTTTGCCTGGACAAGATTTATTACATAGAAAATCCTACCCCAGAACAAAAAGCTCATAATTTTGAAAAAGCTGTTTGGAAAGAAACCCCTATAACCTGGGTTGAGGCAAAAAGCGCAACAAAAAAACCTACCAAGGCTACAACGGGCAAGAAAAGTCACGTAAACCTTGTGGTACAGAAAGCGGTGCCTGCTGCAGCTAAATCACTGTGCAGAGCTCGTCACTTTGATATCATACGCGATGAACATGGCAAAATAATTATTACATCATCATTGCGCGATTAATAGTACATTTTTTGCAGTAGACCATGTGTATCAATAAACAGTGATTGTGCATAGGAAACATAGACTATGTCCCGCTGCCATTGTAGTGCTTTGAATCGCGCAAGTAATATCAAAAGTTTTTGCACATATAATGACCAAACGCTGCCCACAAAAAGTGAATCATTTACCACGGCAATAATGGGTTCATTTCTGTGTATATCATCAGGCAATTCATTAAAAAAAAGCTCTGAACAAATATAAGGAATAAATGAATCCTGTTCCAACAGGGAAAGTTTTATGCGCTCACATGCTGATATAGTAATTAGTGGACCATGATTAAAATACATTTTCAACAACATAGGATGGTTGCCCCATGAGGGTAACCGTTCTGAAAGAAGCATTGCATGTCTTTTGTCATAGCACGTTTGCAACGTACCGTTATATACCCAATGCAATGAATTATAATAATCACCACCTCGCCAACGTGACGCTCCAAAAATAATATGCACCGCCTTTCCTAAACAATACTCATTCCATAATTGTAGTAATTCAGGCAACTCTACAAAATTACTCACGTTGAATGCCGATTCGGGCATGATAACAATTTCCGTTTCCGGACACTGCGCAATAATTTTTTTTAATTGATTACCAACAATTTTTATCATCACTATCGGATTATTCATGGTCGAGCATGCCATATACGGCAAACTTTTTACTTTTGTGTGCCAATGCACCATCTGCATTTCTGATTCTCCTCCACACCAAAAAAGTAGCCATGAAGCAACGGTGCTGCAAAAAAATAGTGCTGTACCATAACTTTTATGCCACAACAACAATACACAGCTAACAGAGACAAGTAAAAAAAGGACGGTTAGCACCTGCTTACCAACAATTGGCAACAAACATAAAAGTGCCGGCTTTTGTGCTAATGGAATCAGTGGATGCATTAATGGATACCCTTCTTTGATACCAAAAATCCACATACTGTACCAATCAGTCCAAATGATAAAAAACCATAGAGCAATGGCCCACATAAATACGCGTGCTATTGGTGATTTAACTGAAAGAATATGAACTGTGTGTGCTACGCACCACAATAAAAATGCGGGAAATAACGCCTGATACAAAACCATTGCAATGCCAAGCGCAACACCAATTGGCCAGGCATCATGAGCCATATGTACAATAACATACATACCTCCACTCAAGTGAAGTGCAAACGTAATACAACCCCATACGTAGCCATGGATAAATGAAATGTTATGTGTACATGTTGTATATAATAAAGGAATAGGAAATACAAAAATCAACCACCAGAGATGATCACTCAATAAAAAAGGGAGTGCGTATAAAGTGGCGGATAAAACTAATAATAACAAACCCCTCATAATCGCATGCTTTATTTGATTATGAGTTCAATTCTTTTGAATATTTCTACCACTTCTGTTTTCTGATCATTATCATGTATTACTGCTTGAACAAAAGGTATCGCTTGCTGAGCAAAAACAATGGCTTTACCCTTTTCTTTATTTATATGGGTCATTTGCTCTTCTGGAGTCTTGTAACGATGTCGTAGAGAGCCATACTCCATACACGCAATAATTGCCTCAGCCTTACCAACTAACCCCTTTGCCTGTGATAGATTTTTTAAAGATTGGGTCGTACCATCATTGTGCATTGAATACATAGTACCAGAAAGAGAGATACCTACTAACAGTAATGATAATGGAATCAATTTCATACCATTCCTTATTTAAACTATAAACCAAAAAAACGGGTAGGAAGAGATCATCCTCTTTACCCGTTTTCCATATTTTTTAGGCAACTACCGTGAGCAAATCATGCGCCACAACCTTTTGCCCATCTGGATTGATAATCTTTATTTTCTTTGAGCCAAGTGAAGCATGTTCTGTTGAGACTATAACTTTAATTGTTGTTGGATCAATGTAGTTAACTTGTTTAACCGTAACGCCTCCGGATATTTTAACCCGTAATCGACAATCAAAATCTTTCCCTGGATCAAAAAAACCAGAACCATCATGAGAGTGTCCATGAATAATAAGTCTCACTGAAGATTTTCCTTGATGAATTTCATGTGGCGTAACTGAAACTGGTTTGACAGGAGCTGGTGCACGCAGCTGAGCAACTTGCACTCCCCATTGATCAGTATCAACAGCATATTCTTGAATAGTCCATATCGTCATATCATCACATGGATCTACACTGGTATATGAAAAATCACCCCAACGCAACACATCAGTTGGTTGTTGAAAGTTGTATACTGTATTACTATTGGTGTATATTATCGGTTTTTGTAATGTTCCAGCACGATCATGCTTAAAGCGTCGGGCAATTGCGCAATTAACAAATCTATTTTCTCCCGCCGTACTGCATCCAAGAGACATAGTACCTTGCCCTGATGTCATAAGAGATGGCGTCCAAAAATAACGTGCATCAGTTCCATTTTTTTTAGTTTTATCAAACAAAGTACCATGTTGTATTAATGTCGGTTGCTCATGTTTAACATTAATTTCATACCATCGTGAACCATCACGTGTTACTGGTGTTGTTACACAACATTTGCCCTTGTTATTCACACCAACATGATGCGCTGTCCATAAATGCCCGTCTCTAATATGAGCCATCAAAAGACGAATACCAGTAGAGGCATCAAGATTTTTACTACCACCACGATGAGGAACGGAAAGTGGCTGACATGGCACAGGTATTTCTACTAAAATAGGATCTGATAATGTTGGGGATTCACTTCCCGGATTAAACACCCGATACAATACCAAATGATTCGATGTAAAACTATCTATTCCTACCAAATAACCAACTGAGGCATCCTCATCAAGATTATCCACTCCTTGAAGAACAAATGAAAATGGCGAAACAGATTCAGAATTAATCAAAAAATCAAATTTAGTAAAAATCAGTGATTCTCCTTCAAATGTTGAGTTCTTATTAACAACATAAATAGGTTGGTTTAATGGCAATGACGTTAAATCAGCGACAAACAATAATCCACCAATATAAAGTGCCTGATTATCTAGACCTAGTGTTGGATAATCCAAAAAAAATCCATCACCAGCTTCAATAAAAGAAAAAGTCCACGTGGTAAAAAAAGTAATTTCTTTATTATCACTTACCGCAATCATGATACGATTATTACCACCCTCACCTGATTCTATATCTAATCCCGTAGACATAATAATAAACCAACGTTCTGAAAAACGATCATACCGTATGCGTATATCCGATGTTGGCCTTCCGTCTCTTTCTTGCACAAAAAAATCATCTGTTGTTGCATCAAGTATTAAATCTGCAATACCCGTTTGTTTATCAAAGGAACGAATACGCCCATTAATTGCAACAACAAACTGCGTAGGTCCTACTGCCCCCATACTGTCTGGTACAGCACTGCCACTAACAACTGCATAATCTACTTGTTCTATTCGCGCACCAAGGAAATTCAAACCAATTTCATCATGATGATTAGAGCCTTTTGTTAAAGTCTCATCACAAAATAGTTCTCTCTTTTTTGCAGCAGCCATTATTTCTGCTGTTGTACGCGTACCAGTCTTGATACCAGTTCTTCTAATCCCAGAATGCCCCTCAGCACAAAGTTCTTGCGTACCCATAACTACACTCACGGTAGTTATTAAACAAAACAATTTTTTCATTACCCAATACTCCTCTTAAAAATCATTCTTTATAACTTGTTCAAAAACATAACAAAACATTTTTTCCATAGGCAATAATAAGTTCTTAGATATAACATAAGTCGTTAGAGTCGCCCGATGTAATTTTTTTGTTTTTCGCGCTCGCCCTGACCCTTCGGCAAGCTCAGGAGTAAACACCCGCCTGCCCGCAGAAGCCTTGGCGAAGGCGGGTTGAAGGATATCCTCGAGCGCTCGAAGAAACCCTTCAACAAGTTCAGGACGAGCGCGAGAAAAGATATAAATTGGGCAAGGCTAATATTTTCTGCTATATATTATTTTGATGGTTTTCCATATTTTTTAGGCAACTACCGTGAGTAAGCCATGCGCCACAACCTTTTGCCCATCTGGATTGATAATTTTTATTTTCTTTGAGCCAAGTGAAGCATGTTCTGTTGAAACTATAACTTTAATTGTTGTTGGATCAATGTAGTTAACTTGTTTAACCGTAACGCCTCCCGATATTTTAACCCGTAATCGACAATCAAAATCTTTCCCTGGATCAAAAAATCCAGAACCATCGTGAGAGTGTCCATGAATAATCAGTCTCACTGAAGATTTTCCTTGATGAATAGTATGCGGTTTAACCTCTACTGGTTCGACAGGGGCTGGTGCACGCAACTGAGCAACTTGCACCCCCCACTGATCAGTATCAACAGCATACTCTTGAATAGTCCATATCGTCATATCATCACATGGATCTACACTGGTATAAGAATAATCACCCCAACGCAATGGATTGCTTGGATCTTGTGCAGGATTATATGTTGTCTTACTATTTGTGTAGAATATCGGTTTTTGTAAAGTTCCTTTAGGATCATGCTTAAAGCGACGTGCAATTGCGCAATTAACAAATTTATGTTCTCCCGCAGTACTACAACCAAGAGCCATAGCACCTTGTCCTGATGTCATGAGCGATGGCCGCCAATACGAGCGTGCATCTGCTCCATTTTTTTTCGATGGATCAAACAATGTACCATATTGCATTAATGAAGGTTGATCATGTTTGATATTAATTTCATACCACCGTGACCCATCACGCGTTGGTTGTTTTTTTGAAGAACATTTACCTTTATTATTAACGCCAACAGTATGCGCAGTCCACAAATGCCCATCTCTTATATGTGCCATAAGAAGTCGTGCATCACCCCCCGTAATATTCCTATTTACACCACGCTGAGAAACTGAAAGTGGCAAACATATTTCAGGCACTTCTACTAAAATAGGATCAGATAAAGCTGGGGATTCACCACCCGGATTATATACCCGATGCAATACCAAATGATTTGAACTAAAACTATCTACCCCTATAAAATAGCCAACCGTAGCATCCTCATCAAAATTATCCACTCCTTGAGGAATAAAAGAGTCTGATGGAACTGTAGGATTAATAGGAAATGAAAACTCAGTAAAAATAATCTCTCCTTCCTCTAGCGCCTTCTTGTTAATAACATAAACAGGTTGATTTGCCAGAGGTGAATCAAATTCAGCTAAGATTGTCACTCCGCCAACATAAAGTGCTTGAGTATCTATACCCAGTGCTGGATAATCGAAGAACAATCCTTCGCCGACTGCAATAGAAAAAAAATCCCATGAGGTAAAATAAGTAATCTCTTTACTATCACTTACCGCAATCATAATACGATTATTACTACCATTAGATCCTGCTCTAGCATGAGAGACTTCACCTTCCATGTCAGGTTCTACATCTCCTATCGTAATCATAACAATAAACCAACGTTCTGAAAAACGATCATAACGTATCCGTGGATCACTCGTAATAATTCCATTGCTTACATTCGCAAAAAAATCATCTGTCATTGCATCAAGTATTAAATCCGGACTGCCCGTTTGTTTATCAAAGGAACGAATACGTCCATTTATTGCAACAATAAATTGCGTAGGCCCTACTGCTCCCATGCTATCTGGCGGAATTCTACCACTGGCAAATGAATAATCCGTTTGTTCTATTCGTGCACCAAGAAAATTTAAACCAATTTCATCATGTTTATGAGAACCTTTTGTTAAAGTCTCATCATGAAAGAGTTCTCTCTTTTTTGCAGCAGCCATTATTTCTTGTGTTGTACGTGTCCCAGTTTTAATACCAGTTCTTCTTATCCCAGAATGCCCCTCAGCACAAAGCTCTTGCGCACCTACAACCACACTCATGGTAGTTATTAAACAAAACAATTTTTTCATTACCCAATACTCCTCTTAAAAATCATTTTTTATAACTTGTTCAAAACATAAAAAAATAGTTTTTACATAGTCAACAATGGGCTCTTAAACTCAATAATTTTTCATCCATTGAGTGTTAGTTGGGCAGACTGCTCAACAACAACAAATGCAGTTGCCAAAGTGCGCGAATGGGATAAAGAAAGATGGATAGCTAAAGAACTGGTATCATTACCAATACCATCACGAATAATAATCTGTGGTCGTCCATGTAGTTTTGTAATAACCGTATGTGCGCACAAAGTTAAGAAAGGAATTTTTTTATCAGGAAATGCACTAAAAAAAACTTTATACAACGCTTCTCGTGCAGCAAATCGCACCGCAAAACGCTCAGCACTTTTATTGTTACTGCTTAAACAATAGTCAATCTCTTCTTGCGAAAAAATACGCGATAATTTTTTCCTTGAATACGTGTGCCACAACGCAAATCTATCTATCTCAACCGTATCAACACCAATACCTACAATCATTGCGTCTCTTTTTCAAGGTACTGATCAAGCGAACGATACATAATAGCTTCTTGAATATGCACAACATCAATTTCTTCACTTGATGCCAAATCTGCAATAGTACGTGCTACTTTTAAAATTTTATGATAACCACGCATACTTAAATTAAGCTTATCAAATGCTTTTCTGATAATAGATTCTGCTGCAGGAGTGAGTACACAATATTTTTCAACCTGATCCGCCGCCATAAAATTATTATAGGTCTGTGTATCGCCAAATCTTTTTTCTTGCGTTACACGAGCTATCGCAACTTTTTCATATAAAATAGCACTACTTTGAGTATCAACTCCCGTCTTAATAGAATCATATTCAATAGATTGCACATGTACCTGCAGATCAATACGATCTAACAATGGCCCCGATAACTTGCTGATATATTTAACAATCTGTTGACGCGAGCATCTACATTGACGTTTTTTATCACCAAAAAAACCACAAGGACACGGATTAAGCGCCGCAACAAGCAAAAATGATGCGGGAAATGAAACACTTTGTGCAACACGTGATATTGAAACTGTTTTACTTTCTAATGGCTGGCGCAAAGCTTCCAGCGTATCACGTTTAAATTCAGTCAGCTCATCTAAAAATAAAATACCGTGGTGGGCAAGACTAATTTCACCAGGTTGCGGATAAGAACCTCCACCAACAAGACCTGCTTGAGAAATAGTATGATGAGGGCTGCGAAATGCGCGTTGTGTAAGAAGTGATTGATTAGTTAATTTACCCGTAATTGAATAAATTTTACTCGTCTCTAAAAGTTCATTAAATGTCATCGGTGGCATAATAGTTTGCAAACGTTTGGCAAGCATGGTCTTACCAGAACCAGGCGAACCAATAAAAAGAATATTGTGCCGCCCTGCTGCTGCAATTTGCAACGCCCTTTTTGCCATTTGTTGGCCCTTAACCTGAGAAAAATCAAGAGATGTATCTTTTTGTGCCGCAAGATACTCATCAAACATATGTTGAGCTGGTGCAATATCAGCCTCACGACGCAAATAAGCAATCAGTTCAGTCAGATGGTCTACGCCAATAACTTCTAAATCTTTAATTAATGCAGCTTCTTGCATATTTGCTTTGGGAACAATAATGCGACGTTTGCCCAACTTTTGTGCATCATACGCAATTGCCAATGCACCTTTAATAAAGCGAATGCTCCCATCAAGTGAAAGCTCTCCCAAAAACAACGTCTCTTGCAAAAATGCTTGTGGAACTTCTAATGATTGATTCGCCAACAAAATACCAATTGCGATCGGTAAATCAAACAACGTTCCCTCTTTTTTTAAATCTGCAGGAGCCAAATTGACCGTGATGCGTTTTGCAGGAAGCCGGAATCCAGCATTTTTAAGAGATGTTAAAATACGTTTGCTACTTTCTTTAATAGCAGTATCAGGTAATCCAACAATATAAAAGTTAACTAACCCAAATGAGATATCAACTTCTACTTCCACCAAATGAGCATCAACACCTATTGTTGTTGCAGAAAATATTTTTGAATGCATTCTATAATTTCTTACGTGTAATAATTTAATAATTTAAAAAAACTTATTAATTAAAATATATATCATAAATCTTGATGGTTGGAAATAAATATTATAACAATTAAGACCAATAATAAAATGAGCCTCATTAATTGAGGTGGTAGTTTTCAAAAAAAATCGTAAACTATAGCTATGATATGAGCCACTATGCAAGCAAAATAGAGAAAGTACATGAATAAAAAAATAACTATTTCACTGATCGCAATTTTATTATCTTTGCATCTTAACAGTGCCGTACTAATACGCGGCGATAAAGATGCCCCAGAAGGACAAACATTCTCATTCAATGTAAACAAAAATATCTTCAGCTCTTCAGGCAACTTCTACGAAGGCTCAAATCAAATACTCACCGATGAGAATGCACAACCATTTGCCCTATCTCGCCTACTTCGCGGAGCTATCGGATTTATGCCTATAACTCCTGCAACAGTAACCTTAAACGGGCAAGCAGATATAGCAAACCCTCTTCTTGGACAACAAATTATTGCACTCGGCATGCTGGAAACAGAAGATGGTTTTACCATGCGCGATATGCCCATTGTTGTTGGTGCACAGAGGCCAGCTACCGTGTATCTTTTTGAAAACATTTCACAATCCTTTCCAACTACGGTAGTAATGGCTGCTTCACAAGATGTGCATGATGCAAATGGCGCTGTTTCACCGGGCATTGTTGATCTTACAACAAATATCACCAGTCACGTATTTGCCGCAGCCAAACCCAATGGTGGAGAATTTGGGGATCTTAACAGCAGCATTGCAATGCTCATACGAGGCATAGTGGAAAACCCAATTGATAAATCAAAAAACCAAATTTTTAGTGAAATTCAAGCTCTACGCCTTGATCCAACATCACCAGCACTTTTTATTAATAACAATCTTGCACGCATTATACAAAATCAGGTTGCTATGCATTGGGACCCTTTCTTAGAACGTCTCTATATTGGTTTGTCAGTTGTGGCCAACAGCGGCGCCACTGATGGTGCACGCTCTATTGCAGTTGTTAAATTTATAGAAAATGGCGCAATCACTCTCGAAACCATTGCACCTGATACCGCGTTTACTCCAGGAAATATCGAAAGTATTATTGGTGTTATTGGTGCCAACCAACAACTCTCTGTTAACGCACTTTCCACCATGTACACGAGCACCGCACTCAACTATCTCATTATTGTTGGTGGAAATGGTAACCTTGCAGCTCACAACAATTCTGTATTCGCACTACCACTCGTCAATAGCGGTGATGCACTTGGAATGATTGCACAAAAAAATGCACAGCCGGTTAACGTTTTTAAAGATGCAAATGTTCCCCGCTTAATTGCACGCACTATCAGTGAACCTGCAACAACCCCTGCTGACATGACACAAGCAACGGACATCGCTGCACAAGTTGGCGGTGGGCCGTTAACCGCAGGACCTATTGTAAATATTATTGTACGCGATGATACGGTATTCGCTTTTGTTGGTACAGAAACTCCTGGTGTGTATTCTTCCCAAGCAATTTTCAATGCTGCCGGCAAAATAACCTCCTGGACCAATTGGCAACGGGCAGCAGGAACAACAGAACAAATTTTTGGTGCTGCGCTCAACGCATTTGATGGTAATTTTATTTTAGCTTCAGGAACGGATGCAGATTCTGTTAACACCATACAACGAACATTATGGTCTGATGGTTCACCAGAAAGCTTGCAACCTCTCACCGCCATTTTAGACGCAACATTTGCACAAAATAACGGTGGCATTCAAGGATTAGAAACATTCTTACCAAACACGCCCGGACTACACAACATTGCGCTCCTCATTGCAGGAGGAATCGGTAACATTGTATTGGCACAAACAGGACTGCTCAATAATAACGGCATTATTATCCCAACAGCCGGAGCTGATTTTAACAACATGATAGAATTTGATAATGGTGCTATCACGAGCGATGTTACTGCAAAAACTGTCATCATTTCTGGTGGCGCACTGGATAATGTTGGCCCAATCACTGCGATTGAAATTGCACGCAACGCAACTAACGGTTGGCTTTTTGTTGGTGGATCAAATGGACTTGCAATTCTTGCGCAACCAGATGGCACAGGCTGGGATACCACAACACAACTTGGTGATAATTTAACGGGATTACAAAGTGGAATGAATTTCAAAAGTATTGGTAATTATAGTTTTGTAAAAAAACTTATCAGTGATAGTAATTTTTTATACGTCATCAACCATACCACTATTGATCGTATTAACCTCACCACATCTGATTTTGGCACTAATACCCTTGATGTGACCACCATTCATTCCCCAATTTCCACACCGTTCCAATTGGGGTCCCCATTGAAGAGTAATGGAAATGGGGTTCATTTTCTTGACGGCATATTTTCACAAGCATGCGGCATTATCGCAACAACAGATGGATTATTACGCATCGGTGATGGTAAAGATGTACGCACCGTCATGAATGAAACAGATGCACAATGGACACCGATTGCAATTGGTGAAAATGCAGGCGCTCCAACCGCACTGTATACGGTAACAAAAACTAATATCGAGCAGGATATTACAAGAAACAGCGGTGGTCATTTTTATGTGCTTACTGCCGATGTTGGTCTTAATCAATCACGCATTAACAGATTTGCGGTACAACCGCTTGGCGCAACTGACACAATGGCTTCTACAACAGTGCAACCGTTTGACGATCTCTTTGTAAAAAATATTCCTTCATTTTTACTTTCATTCGGGGAGTTTAGAAGTAATTTTGCAACGGATGGTGCACTTTATTTTGCAACACGCAACCAAAATGTCAGACGTGCACCAATTGCTTTAGTTACGCCATCATTCCCCGTGCCACGTGTTGGGATTTCTGGCGTTGGCGATCGCAGCTCATTAGTAAATATAAACTTCCAACAGGGAACAGAGATAAATTATTTTTCACGCAGCCAAGCCTCAGGAAGCTGGATTGCCGCAGGAAATTTTAATACGCAAGTGCTTGAATAAATATGATTAAACTTATTTATAACATAAATCACTATAGTTACCCGCTTGAAGTATTCTCTTCCGCGCTCGTCCTGAACTTGTTGAAGGATATCCTCGAGCGCTCGAAGAAATCCTTCAACAAGTTCAGGACGAGCGCGGGAGACTATACAGACAAACCAAATTTGATGATTGTTGCTATAAAAACTAAACGTAGGATGCTGCAATGACGTGCAGAAAAAAAGTAATACTCTCAATCTTTATATCACTCGCTCTCACGAGCAACGCCGTTCGGGCAATGAACATTGTTAATACATTGTGGCCGTATGATACTCTCATTCGTCCAACATTTAATAATCAACGCGCGTGGCAATTAGCATTCTACACTGAAGGTGGATACCATAATGCCAGAGGATTTGATGATGAAGGTGATAATGTTAATCCACTACAAATTTGGAACAGACAACAAAATGCACTTGCAATGTTAGAAGGGTTCCCTGAAGAGAGTCCCATTTCCCAATTGCGCGCAGAACTACTGGATTGTGATGATGGTATTCGCGGAAGATTTAATGTCTGTGGTGATGTGCAGATGAATTTTAACAGCTCATTTGCTGCTCGCTTCTTTTTTGCCAATGATTGGTCGGTAGGGTTATATCTCCCTGTTTATCAAATGAAACTGAAAGATGTTCATTTTCAGGATCTTACACCCAACGTTGATAATCTCGATAAACTTGTCCACCGTTTACTCACTGATAACTTAGCAGAAAATGTACAACAACTTGGCTGTCTTGATATTGGCCCCTGGAAACGGGATGGCGTTGGTGATCTTCTTTTGCTTGTTGACTGGTTTCGCGATTTTTATCAAAACAAACCATTTCTGAAATGTGTACGCACAAACTGGCGTGTTGGTTTAGGGTTCCCTACCGGATTACATGAAAATCCAAATCTTATTTTCGCTGTTCCATTTGGCTACGACGGTGCATTCTTCATGCCATTTGGCCTTGGCATTGATCTTACCCTGGGCACAAATTTTAAATGCGGCATTGATGTGCAATTAACCCAAATTTTTGGCCATACACGATCACGCCGAATTAAAACAGACCTACAGCAAACAGAATTGCTGTTGCTGCAAAAAGCTACAACATTCGAAGACTATGGGCTGGTACAACGCTTTAATCTCTATGCTGAACTGTATAATTTCTTTAAGGGGTTATCATTTGTTGCTGGTTACCAATTCCTCAAACAAGGTGAAGGAGAAATTTCATTAAAAACACAAGAATTCTCAAGCAACATTGCTAACACATCTCCACGCCTTGAACCTTTCACCATGCATCATGCGATTACCAAGTTCACCTATGATTTTGGTGTTCACAATCCTGCCGGCCGCACGCGCCCTGAATTGAGTGTATACGCACGCTTACCATTTAACGGCAGAAATGTTGCACTTGTTCCTATGATCGGCTTTGTCGCTTCTATTGATTTCTAAAACACAAAAAAAGGGGCCTTGGAATTTTTACACTCCAAGGCCCCTCATAATTAAAAATCAATTTTTTACAAACTACTTATTGTCACGAGCTATTGTTAGTTCTTTCCTAAGATCCATCACTGACATATCACCTTTTCCTGCGTGCTCAGCCCTAGAAAGAACAAAATCAGATGCCATAACAAACATTACTGTATCCCTGCAATCATTACATTGGTGATGTTTGTTGTATTTCTTAACTGCATATTCGAGCTGTAATCCCACAATATGATTAAATTCTGAAACTGAAAGATCACGACTATTATCTCGCAAATCATTCATTCTCAATTCATGATTACCATCAGCGTTATCGCAATTGGTTATAACATCATAAAGGCTCTTTTCCGCTTTATGCATAGCGTCCACATCTTTTTGTATGAGCTGTTGAAAATTTATGGTTATTGCATTAACCGAAATAACCATTGTCGCCATCAATAAAAATAACATTTTTGTATTTTTCATAAGAAACTCCCTCTATTGTTAAAAAAACAACTTCTCTGTGTTCTATTATAAGATTATCATATAGAATTAAAACCGTCAAATGGCCCCATATATCGTACTACTTTTGCTTACCAACCATTGGCACCAAAAAAAAGGGCTTGGAAGCATACATCTTCCAAGCCCTTCTCAATTACATTATTTTACTTTTTTTATACCTGCTGTATATTGGTTTGGATGCTTTAGCCCGGCTTTTTGTGCAAGATCCATCAAATCACGACTGCTTTTTAGTGCCATTGTGTTCAAAAAATTAACTTCTTGTTGCTTAAGATACACTGCCAACAATCCACATACAGGATTACCTGATCTGATATAACTTGCTTTTGCTTCTTCTTTTGCAGTTTTACCACTCCTATTTTCTATCAATGGATTTGGTAACCAGTTTTTATTATTGTGCTTAAACTGTTCCATTTTTTGATTAACCTCAGACCAATCTTCAAACGTTTTACACTCAATAGCCAGCTTATGCCAAAATGTATTGTTGTATTCATCTTGTTTGTTATGCGCAAATTCCAATCCAAATTTTCTAATATCCACGATAACTTCTTTGTTATCCATAGCAACAATCACCGGGCTATACATCATCGCTGCAATCATTAACATTTTTGCATTAATCATCAACATCTCCTGTATATAAACTAAAAATTTAAAAATTCTCGACATTTCAAAACACCGTTTATTACACTGCCTATACATGTCATTATAATACTATTTTTTTTAGAAGAGGAATTTCTATGAATAAAAGAACTCAGACAAACTATTTTTTAACTGTTTTATGCTTATTAGTACCAGCATATGCGCATGCAAGTAAAGACAACACCGTTATTGCAACCATCAATACAGGAGTTAACCCAGCGGGCATTGCAATTACTCGTAATAATCATTACGCATATGTTGCAAACAACAATAATTATGGAGTTAATGATCAAGACTCAGTCAGTGTACTCAATCTTAAACATAACAATGTTGAGAGTATCATATTCGATTCCAGTTTTAACGAACCATACACCATCACTATTAACCACAAAGGCACAAAAGCCTATGTTACCAATAGCAACAGCACAACAATCACCATTATCTATCTTGCAACGAACCAAGTTATAGGCGTTATTAATGGCTTTGATGGCCCATCTGGCATGGTGATAACTTCGGATGATAATTTTGCATATGTAAACAACTATGGTGGCCCTGAAGGCGTTGGTAGTGGTAATGCACGCACCGTCAGTTTTGTTGATTTGAATAACAACATCATTATTGGAGCACCAATTACCGTAGGACTTGCTCCTGCTGCATTAGCAATATCACGTGATGGTAAGTTTGTATATACGATCAATTATGTCGACGGTAATCCAGGCACAGGAACCATAAGTGTTATACGCACCAGTGATAATGTAGTAATTGATACAATAAGCGGCTTTTCTGGGCCATTTGCAATTGCACTAACACGTGATAGCAAACATGCGTATGTAACCAATTTTGGCAGCAACAATTTTTCACCAATCGGCACAACAGTAAGCATTGTTAATTTAGAATGCAATGAAATAGTTGATACCATTGATCTTGCAATACAACCAGCTGGTCTTGCTATAACACCAAATGGTAAATTTGCATACGTCAGTAATTATAATACGCTCTACCAAAATGGCGCGCCTAACTTTACTGGTCTAACAGCTGGTCAAGGAACGGTGAATGTTATTGATGTTAAAAAAAGAAAAGTACTCAACAACACAATACCAGTTGGTGAATCACCTGCAAATATTGCAATATCGCGTGATGGTAAATTTGCATACGTGACTAATTACACTTCAAATACGGTGAATGTTATTAAGCTTGATCATTAAATAATTTATAACAAAAAAAAGAACTTGTAGCAGTAAGATGCCGCAAGTTCTTTTTTTTGTTATTTTTGAATTTTTATAAGTTAGTCCAGCCGTCGCCCCTCTTTCGCCAAGGCTTCAAAGCGCAAAGCAAGACTATGGAGGATTATACTTCAAGTTCCATCGCCTGACGATATTCAATGAGATCAGCCTCAAAATCTAACGCTAAATTATCATGTTCATGAATTATCTGACCGGCTAATTTTTTTTTGCTTCATACTTTTCCTAAAAAAGTAGTGCGATTTATTGCACCATGTGTTTGTTGCACGAAATGTATTAAAAGACATTGTGCAACAAAAATGTGAAAAAACCTTTATTTTTCATAAAAAACAATTGTTGCTTTGTATCGTAATCATAATAAAAAAAGCAAACAATATCAAAAATTGAGTTTAAAAAACTATTTATTCTTTACCATTGGCATAATATATGTTATTGTTTTCTAAATTAGTTACATAACAGAAATATTCAGGAGGCGTTCATCATGTTTTAACCACAACATGTTTTTAACCACAACGTTAGTTCTCACAATATTTAATTTTCTTTAATAAAGGTCTTTATGAGAAAGATTTTAGGTTTATTATTTATTTCATTTTCTATGTTTTCGATGCAATTAGATCTCGTAAGTTCTAAAAGCAAAGTAAATAGATTCCAAGAAAAGTTATCTAAACAGATAGATAGCGTAGATAAAGTACACATTAAACCAGCATCGATTGTTGTTCCAAACCGTTTGGGATCGGTCGAACTTTATCATAGTAAAAAAGGCTTTTATGTTCGCCAGGATGATAAAAAATACGCTATTAAAAAGTATTTTACTGATCCAATGTTACAGAACATAACAAAAACACAACTTAAAGCCTTTCTAGCAAATGGATATCTTACTATCAATCAAATGGAAGATGGTGAGTATTCACTTAAAGCTAAAGGACGTATGGTTGGTGGAGGAGCAATTGGAGCAGCAATTGGAGCTTGCGTCGGCAAAGTAGCTGTTTCTTTAGTAGGTCATGGAGCTATTCAGATAATTGCACTATGTACAGGACCAGCTTACATTCCAACGGTTATTGCTTTAGAAACATTTTTCGGCGTACAAATTGAAGCAGCCACTATGGCAGGAGCTGTTGCAGGAGGTATAGCGCTTGGTGTTGCAACAGGACCTGTATGATCTATTGGTATGAACAAGTACTTTATGGATTAATAACATTTTTATTGATTCATATATTTAAGTTCTATGTTCTAGGAAATGAAGACATTGGCCTAATTATAATTAAGTATTTTAGGAACAAAAAATGACTCAAAATGAACATACTTTTGTAGCAGGAATTATTGTTTTCATTTCATATCAAGCAATATTTCATATGGTGTTAAAACATCATCCTGTTACTAAGAAAAACATGGAAGAATTATTAGAGATTATTAAAGAATATTTTTAAAAACAAACTAAGTTAGGAATCTCTATGAGAAAGATCTTATACCTATCGTTAATCGTATTTCCCATTTTTTCAATGCAATTGGATCTTGTAAGTTCTAAAAACAAAGTGAATAGATTTCAAGAAAAATTATCTAAACAGATAAGCAATACAGATAAGGTACACATTAAACCGGCATCAGTTTTTGCTCCTAATCATTTAGGGATCAGTTGAACTTTATCATGGTAAAAAGGGTTTTTCTGTTATCCAAGATGACAAAAAACATATCATTAAAAAATACTTTACTGACCCAATGGTACGTGACATTACCAAAAAACAATTGAAATCATTTCTAAAGGGCGGCTATTTTTCACTTAATCAGATGGATGATGGTGAATTTTCACTCAAAACTAAAGGACGCATAGTCGGTGGTGGTCCTCTTTTTGGCACCGCAGCTTATTGGATAACTAAATCACTATGCTATGCAGTAGGATTTGCTGCAATTGGTGGTACCGTTGTTACAACTGGAGGAGCTGCAGTAGGATTAGCTACTTATGCAACAGCAACTGCCGGTGGTGTAGCACTTACAACCGCTGCAATTACTACAACGTCAGCAGCGGCGATAGGCACCACAACCGGTGTTGTAGTAGGAACAGTTGCAACGGGAGCATCATTAGCAACGGGAGCTGGTATTGTAGGCGGAGCAATTGGTGTTGCAAGTGCAAGTGGGGTAACTATTGCTGGTGCAACTTTAGGTACTGCAGCTGCAACTACTACAGCAGCAGTTGTTACAGGGGCTGGTGGTATTGGAGCAACTATAGCAGGTGTAGAGGCAGTATCATTGGCTGTTGGAACATTCTTTGGAATGCTACCTACTCCATAAAGGTAAAATATGAGCACTGAACAGATCGTATCATGGATATGGTTGATAACATGCTTTGTTATCGGCGCATCTTCTTGGAAATGGTATTCTCAATCAAAAAAATAAATTAGTTAGAATTTCTATGAAAAAGGTTTTATACCTATCGTTAATCGTATTTCCCATTTTTTCAATGCAATTGGATCTCGTAAGCTCTAAAAGCAAAGTAAATAGATTCCAAGAAAAGTTGTCTAAACAGATAAGTAATATAGATAAAGTGCACATAAAACCGGCATCAGTTTTTGTTCCTAATCGATTGGGATCATTAGATCTCTATCATAGCAAAAAAGGTTTCTATGTTCGTCAGAATGACAAGAAACAAACTATTAAGAAGCATTTCACTGATCCAATTCTTCTGATATCACAAAACCTCAATTGAAAGCCTTTCTAGCGAATGGATATCTTACTATCAATCAAATGGAAGATGGTGAATATTCACTTAAAGCTAAAGGACGCATGGTTGGTGGTGGGCCTATCTTAGGTACAATTGCTTACTGGGTAACTAAATCGATATGTTACGGAACAGCAGTTGGGGCTATAGGAGCTACTGTTATTGGAACTGGAGGAGCTATTGGGGGAGCTGTTGGAGGAGGAGCGTTTCTTGCCGGAACTGCAGTTACTGGAACGGCCGTCGCTACTACTGCAACTACTGCCATAGCTACCACAGCCGGAATTGTTACCGGAATGTCGCAACTTGACCTTCAAACAACAGGAGCAGGGCTTGAAGGAGCAACAATTACTGGTGCAGGTTTGGCCGGAACAGCAGCAACGACTACTGCTGCTGTTGTCACTATAATGATTTCTCTTATAAGGGGCCCCCGAACTGGAGCCACAGCGAAGTCTGGGGTAAAGTCCGTCTACGCCTTCGATCCGTTTTCGCCTACGGCTTCTTCGGACTCACGCTACTTCGGACAGTCTTCGCTTTCTGCTATCAAACTTTTTATATTGGCAACAATTATCTTATTGCGGCGCAGCCAGACGAAGCTCGTTAGAGCGAAGACTGGTGGAGGCGATGGGAATCGAACCCATGTCCGCAGAGCAAGTAACTCCAAGCACTACATGCTTATTCTTTGATTATACTCATACAACACCTCAAAGACACAGCATTGTTGTATAAGACAGCTTGTGATACGTACGCAAGCTACTAAACAGTTCAATCTCGCTCGGAAGTTCTATCTCTTTATTATACGAATTGGTTCAACTGATAGACACGTCAACCCAATAAGCCAGTTACTTACGGCTAAGCAAAAGCTGGAGCGAAACTAATAGTTTCTGTCATTTATTGTTTTGATTAATTGTTTTACGAGCACTTAATCAACGCTCGGCATGCTCTCAAAGCGACCAACAACACGTCGAAGCCAGTACGCCCCCAAATTTTTCAAAGAATATATGTATTATTCAAATAGTAACAGGCAGCATAAGAATAGTCAACAACACACTTATCTGCTTTCTTTCATCGCCCGGCTTGTTTCCCGCTTAATATCCCAGTCTTTGCTCTCACCGCTCATCCTGCGTGCCCGAAGAAGCCTTGGCGAAGTCGGGAGCTTGTCGAAAGACGTCTGGCTGCGCCGCATTGAGAGGAAGCTCTTTTTCTTACTCAGTGCCTTTTTTTTTGTTATTATTCTTTAACACAAGATGATAAATTATTTCTTATTTTAATATATGCAAAAAATGTACAAGAAAATTTAACAATGCAAGAAAAAAAAGAACTTAAAGAATTAGTCAATATAATAAAAGGCAAAACATAATGGGTAATAAATTTTTCAAAGATTTAAAAAAAGGACTTGAGGAAGTAATTGCTTATCAAAAAGGCAAACTTGATCTTCGATCAGAAGAAATCGAAATACCTGAACCGCCAGCTCAATATAAAGCTAAACAAATCAAAAAAATACGAAAACAACATCATTACTCTCAAAGCATATTTGCAAAAGTACTCAATGTTAGTATTAGAACTGTACAATCATGGGAGTCAGGAAAACGTATACCAAGTCATGCTGCCTTACGTCTTCTTGAAATAGTTGATAAAGGAATATATTGTCCCGAAATTTATAAAAAATAATATCTTTAGCGGCTTTCCTTCATCGCCCGAGAAGTTTCCCGCTTAATATCCCGCTCCTTGAGCTCTTTTTTCCTATCCGGTGCCTTTTTATGTTTTGCAACACCAAGCTCAACTTTCATCTTACTTTTGTCATTAAGATAAATACGCAACGGAATCACCGTGATGCCCTTTTGGGCAATTTCACCAAGCAACTTTAAAATTTGACGTTTATGGAGCAGCAGAACGCGTGTACGCGATGCCATTTCTTCACTTTTTTGATACGCCTTGTCATACGGCGCAATGCGACAGTTAACCAATGTTAATTCACCATTACGGATTGCAGCAAAAGAGCCTACCAATGAGACTTGCCCTGCTCGCAATGATTTAACCTCATCACCAGTGAGCACAATACCTGCTTCAATTTTTTCTAAAATATCGTAATCGTGATATGCTTTTTTATTCTGAGTTATTATTTTCATGAACTTTATCTTGCTGACAATGTTTTTTTTGATAAATAAATGGCAAAAACTCGCTTCATAGGCGGATAAAGCATAACACTAATACCAGTGGCAAGCAAATTACCCCCAAACAAAAATGCTGATAATGATACCCCTGACATGCCGGCATGCTGCTCTAAAAACAGATTGAATGATTCCACCCACGCAGGATCCCAGTTGAGATAATCGATATTAAGAACTTCAAGGAGCCATTTACCAAAGAAATGATCAAAAGAGTAGATTGGCACCATTGTCCAAGGATTATTAACGAACACAGAAACGGCAAAAAGAGCAGGAATACTCAGTCTCAGCAACCACCCGAATAAAAGTGTCATAGCTGTGTGAGCACCAATGAGCGGTGAAATAGCAATAAAAACACCCAAAGAGCAGGTTAATGCCAATTTGTGTGCAGAACTCTGATGCTCTAGCGCCATTAATCGTTCAACTAATGATCGTATCTTTTTACGTACCATATATAATCCTTTCAATTGCCACAAAGAAGTAGTATACATTTGAAATTAGAAAATCTTTCAGCTATCCTGATTGTAATCATAAGGACATTCTTTAACTCGAAAAGAAGTAGGAATAATATGAAAAATATAAAAACAACGTCCTATAAAGCATTATCTCTTATTTTCACTATTTTTTCAACAGCCTCCCATTCTCTTGCCGCCCCATCCTTAATTGGAGCGACAATTCAATTCAGTAGAAACTCAACCTTAATACCGATAAATGTTAATTGCGGCGGAGCCCAAATAACAACCACCATTCATGAAACAGCATTGCCAAAAATAACCTTTGAAATTCCCAAAGCAACCGATCAGTCACACTTTGAGGTACTGGTGACCTCTGCCAAAATTGATGTACAGCTCAAAAAATTTCCTGACAAAACTGATATTCTTAATACCATTGATTACCTCAAAATAGACCCACAATCATCCTATAAATACTACGTTGTTGATCTTATTGAAGATGCTTGGGAAATAAAAGAAGAAACATTACCAGAAACAGGCCAAATACCTGATAAAGCAATCATGATTGAATGTTACCAAGAATGGATCAGCGGCTTTAAAGGTGGCTCTGGGGTAGAACTTCCAACATTATATATCAATAATGCAGCAAGTGAACGAGGTGAATCAGAAGAAAATTTTGAAGAAGCGCTCATTAAATTAGAACTTACCGCACTTGATTCAAAAATAATCCATGCACCAATTAAGCGCCAAATACAAACAGTTTCTGATAAAAAACGCCTCATTATTATGGATACAATAACTTAAAAAAGTATTTTAAAATATCTCCCAATGTCTGATTTCTTAGGCGCTCGTCCTGAACTTGTTGAAGGATTTCTTCGAGCGCTCGAGGATATCCTTCGACAGGCTCAGGACGAGCGCGGGGTGAGAAATACTTAAAAGACTATTCTAAAAAAATTAAGGTTTCATGAAACAACCAATTATAACTCTCGGCATTGAAACTTCATGCGATGAAACAGCTGCTGCCGTCTACCATAGCACACAAGGGCTTCTTTCCAGCGCGCTGTATTCGCAAATAGAGCTCCATAAAAACTTTGGTGGCGTTGTACCAGAACTTGCATCACGCTCACAACTAGAAAAAATTGGCCCCATCGTAGAAGAGGCACTTATCCGCGCAAACACAACATTAGACGATATTGATGTTATTGCCGTCACCAACAAACCAGGACTACCAGGATCATTGCTTGTTGGTATCTGTTTTGCAAAAGCGCTCGCGTACTCTCAGCACAAAAAACTAATTGGCGTTAATCATCTTGAAGGGCATGCATTTTCTGCATCAATAGAACACGATGTACCTTTTCCACATCTCTGTCTTACCGCATCAGGAGGCCACACATCACTCTATCTCATGAAAAATTTTGGTGACTACACAGTTCTTGGAGAAACACAAGACGATGCTGCCGGTGAGGCGTTTGATAAAATTGCAAAATTAATGAACTTACCATACCCCGGTGGACCAGTTATTGAAAAGCTTGCACGTGAAGTTAACTTTCAAGATTTTTTCCATTACCCACGCAGCAAACATAAAACTTTAGATTTCAGTTTTTCAGGACTAAAGACTGCGGTGTTGTATGATATGGTTAAACAAGGCGCCTACAATCTCGCCACAAAAACATTCTTACGCCCTCATGATGAACAGTTTAAAAAAGAAGTAGCAAGCTCATTACTCGTTTGTATAGCGGATATTTTTGAACAAAAACTTGCCCTCGCATTAGACCTGCATCCACATATCAAAGCAATCACCTTTGTTGGTGGTGTTGCATGTAATGCATATATCACTGAACGTCTTAAAACTTTCTCTTCTTCACACAACATTCCTTTTTTCCACCCATCACGTGCCTTTTGCACTGATAATGCCGCAATGATTGCATTTGTTGGCAACTATAAAGCACAACAAGGTTTATTTGCAAACTTCACCCTTGATATTGGTGAGTAACAACAACATTTATCAATCTTCACTACCAAACCCTTTACTATTTCAAATAAAAAATATTATCATGAAATCATGGAATAATAATTTTAGTGTTTGAATTAATAAAAAAGGCAGTAGCATGGGAAAAAAAATCTATTTTCAACAATTTACCATCGCAATGGCACTCATATTAATAATTCTAGCCCATGGCACAGCTACAAAGCGTGGCGATGACCTTATTGCATCAATAAAAACTAATATCAATCAACTTAAGGCTTTACAAGCAGAATCTTCTGACGTAGAGCAAGTCAATTCTCCAGCACTACAAAAAGAACATGAACAGATTTTGAAAGCAATCATAAATGATGCGAAACAGTTAGATAATTTTATAAAAACATTGCCGAGCACCGAACAACGCGCATGGCAGAATAAACAGTCCGAAATACTTGAGCCTGCAAAAAATATGCTCAAAGGTGCGATTGCAGAAAATATCACCGCAACCTGGCAACAGCAAGGTAAAGCCATTGCCCAAACTGCTTTGGATATTGTTATTGCAGGGGTAGGAACAGCGGCTATCAATCTCGTTATACAAGGGCTTAAAATAGGAACAGGAAATCTAACAAACCTCGACACCAATACATTGCTCCTCGCTGGTTTAACATCAACCTCCGCTGCCGCTTTAACAGCCCTCACCAAAAATCGCAGCACATTTTTACCATCTACATCCGCAAGCGCACTCTCTGAGGCTCTTATTGCTCCATGCATGATAAGTAATTCTTATGCCATCGCAATGCCATCATTTACTGGGCCAATTACGTATTGGTTAACCACTGAAGCTATTGAAATAGCAACCGCAATGCTAGAAAAAAGCGGTGGAATAAGTAAAATGCTTGGCAACATAGATCTCAATAAAACAATAATACCAGGATGGAGTAAACAAATAGGAGCTCCTTCCAACATATTAGTTGAGGCTGCTTTACCAACCGTACAAGCCGTTGTGAGAAATCAAAAAATAGCTTCCGTGTTAACAGAAGTTGGCTGGATTGTCATACAATCAGCAGCAGTTGGCGGACTAGTACACATGGCAGGCTTTGGTTATGCCGATACGACAATGATTTCATCTGTTGGCAATGCAGTTTTAACAGGCGTTGCACAGGGCACACTTTCAGCCGTTTTAACACTTGCAGCAAAAACATCTCCCGGGGCTATTGTTAATATAACAACAGCATCTGTTGTTCAAAAAGCTTTATTAATTGGTGGCGAAACCTCACAAGCATCTGCAACTGCCATAATTCAAACAACCCTAAAAGAAGTCTCTAATCTATTCTTGGATGAAAGTAAAAAACAAGGTGGACTACTACAAACTCTTCAAAAAGGAAAAGAGCTCTTAGGACAAACAATACGCTCACGCTGGAGCAGCACATGGGCAACAATTACCGATGCATGGGCAACAATACAATCAATTGAACCGCTTCGGATTTGAATACTCAATCAAAAAAAAAGGGATCCTGATATAATCAGGACCCTTTTTTGATTAATTACGTATTAAATTTCAGCAGTACGTTTATTAATAGATTCAAAGAATTCAGCATTCGTTTTGGTCTTCTTCATTTTATCAATCAAGAATTCCATACCTTCAATCGTATTCATGCTAGAAAGTAACTTTTGCAAAATCCATACTTTATTAAGTTCTTCTTCAGAAAGTAATAAGTCATCACGACGTGTGCCTGAAATCAATAGGTCAAAGGCAGGGAAGATACGACGGTGCGAAAGTTTACGCGTCATATTCATTTCCATGTTACCGGTACCCTTGAATTCTTCAAAGATAACTTCATCCATACGTGAACCGGTTTCAACAAGTGCCGTTGCTAAAATAGTTAGTGAACCAGCTTCTTCTGTTGCACGCGCTGCACCAAAAAATCTTTTTGGACGTTGCAATGCATGCGCATCAATACCACCCGTCAGTACTTTTCCTGATGCGGGAGCAACGGTATTATATGCACGAGCAAGGCGCGTAATTGAATCAAGCAAGATAACAACATCACGATTACATTCAACTAATCGTTTTGCTTTTTCTAACACAATTTCTGCTACCGCCACATGACGTTCTGCTGATTCATCAAAGGTTGAACTAATAACTTCCGCCATTGTTCCTTTGACAGTACGGCGCATATCAGCAACTTCTTCAGGACGCTCATCAACACAGAGCACAATAAGATGTGCTTCAGGATGATTAGCAATAATTGCGCGAGCAATTTCTTTTAAAAGAAGCGTTTTACCAACTTTAGGTGGAGCAACTATCAACCCACGTTGTCCTTTACCAACCGGGGTAAACAGATCAAGAATACGAGTTGAGAGCGCCATAGGATCAAATTCAAGATTAAATTTTTGAGTAGGATGTTGCGGACTCAAACTATCAAAATTAGATCTATCGATCATAGACATTGGTTCTGCATAATTTACCTGTGATACTTTCAACAGTGCAAAATATTTTTCACCTTCTTTTGGTTTTCTGATCTCACCTTTGATAGTATCGCCGGTACGCAACCCAAAACGTCTAATTTGTGATGGAGAAACATAAATATCATCTGGTCCTGAAACGTAATCATACAATGCTGAACGCAAGAAACCAAATCCATCAGGTAATTTTTCAAGAACACCCTCAACTGCCATTTCAGCATTGGGATTTTCTTCGGCATAACGAACTTTTCTTAATAACTCATCTTTTTTAGTAATCGCTGCACCCATAATACCATAGCGTCGCGCATATTGAACAAGCTCTGCCAATGATAAATCTTCCAATGGTCGCTTGGTATAGACAGGCCTTTCATGCTGTGCATGAGTATAGGGAGTATTGTTCTGAGAATATGAGGAAGATGCTTGGCGATTATTATCTTCTCGCTGTTGTTGCTGAGCATGTTGGATATCTCTCCGCTCTTGCAACAGTACATCACGCTCTGAAATTTTTTGCTCTGGCACAGGCTGTGCTGCTTCTACCGCATCTGGTTTTTGCTCCACTTTAGGAGCCCTTGGAGCACGCGTACGTGTCGGTTGTGACGACGATAGAGGTTGTGCTGTTGTTTTTGCTGCTTCTTGGGTTTCTTCCGTTGAATGTGCAGAATCAGCTGTTTTTATATCGCGAGTTTTCATACAGACCTCCTATAAAAGATACTCTGACGGTTGTGCGTCATGCATTATTCCTTGAATTTGTGAAAATAAGATTTAAAAAAAATGATGTACTAGATATGTGAATTTATGTATCAAAAGTCTACTTCGCTCTAATAAGCTATGAAGACCACGTATGAAAGTGATCATTTTGATCACAAAGCAACCTTTGCATATCAAAATGATCATATTTTTTAAGTAACTCGTCAATATATTTCAATCCTTCGATACGTTTTGATGACAAAACACTCAGGATGAGCGGGACAAAGTCATGATAAACTCTACTTTAAAGCGAAGCAGGTTGCTTTGGTTGCAATAACATCATAATAGGACTTGCAATATACACAGATGAATATGTACCAAAAATTATTCCAATCAACAATGCAAGTGAAAAATCTTGCAATGCTTCACCACCAAAAAACAACATTACCAATACCGGCAACCCTGTTGAAATACTCGTCAGCATTGTTCGTCGCAACGTATAATTAAGACTATCATTAACAATTGTTTCTAACGCTACGCCTTTTCTTTTCTTCATAAACTCACGTATCTGAGAAAAAATAACAATCGTATCATTAATTGAGTATCCCAAAACCGTCAATACGGCTGCAATAAAGTTAATTGATATTTCTCGGTCAAGAAACAAAAAAATTGCGAGCATAACAAGCGCATCATGAATAAGTGCCACAATCGCACCGGTAGCAAACGCAATTGACCAAAAACGCATCGCAATATACATCAACATAAGAATAAGAGCTACAGACATTGCATAAAATGATTTTCCACGCAAATCAGCCCCAACACCCGCGCCAACACTTTCTGTTTGCAAAATAGTCACGGCATTATCTGGCATTCCTTGCTGTACAGCATCTTTCATGCGTTCACCAAGACCAATTATGTCACCTTCAAATTCTTTAACGCGAACAAGAACTTCATTATTGCCAAATTCACGTATACTTGCGTTAGCCCAGCCGTTATCAATAATGATTTGCTTTACTTGAGCGCCATCAACTTCATGATCAAACCCAAATAAAACCTGGGTTCCACCCGTAAAATCAACACTGTAACTATATACTGAACCGCGTGTTTGTTGTCGGTAGATAGCAACTCCTGCAAATGTAACCATCAAACCAAGAGATGCTAAAGCTGTTACTGTACGATATTTCAAAAAATTAATCATCTATGTATCCGTTCTTTTAGCAGCGTACTGTTTTAAAACCTTTTTTTATCGAATTGTCTTTTTCTAGCAAGCTTTAAACTCTTTTGCAAGAACTTTCTAACTCGCCAGCCTCACCCTACCACTTCATCCTTCGCACAAAGCGGAGTTTATCCTGAGCTCTGTCGAAGGGGAGAACAGGCTACTACTTCAGAGGGAGAACAGAGACGTATTTACGACCTTTTGGACCAAAATGAAATTTAATCACGCCAGGAGCTGTAACAAACAAGGTGTCATCACCACCGCGAAGAACTTGTTTGCCTGGATGAATATGAGTTCCGCGTTGACGAACGATAATTTCGCCACCAAAAACTTTATGACCGTCAAATATTTTACAACCTAACCGTTTACTATGACTCTCACGATTATTCTGGGTACTGCCGCCGGATTTACTCGTTGCCATTGGGTATGTCCTTCAAAAAATTGAATTTATTATTTTTGCTGAATGTTTTTACCCCATTTCTATCGGGGCCCTCATCGAAAAGCCTGTCCGACGAAGTTTTAACAAAGTCGGGAAACTGAAGATGAGATATAAAAAGATCAATCTATATATAGAAATAATGTCCTATATTTGGTCAAATGTCAACCTTAGCCTCCTGCATATATCTCTTATACAAGACCTCTCCACGTGACCCTCTTTTGATTAAAAACAAGGGATATGCTACACTAATTACTAAAATATTACTTTATCATTTAACCTTTTTTGGATTATTATGCTTAAAAAATTATGCTTATCCACAACCTTTATTGCACTATCCTTTGCCTCAACATATGCTTCTACCGATAGAATTGTCGCTATTCAAGACAGCCTTGTGCATATTGCTCAAGCAAAAAAGGACATTAACACTGAAAAAGAGACAGTAATCTCTCTCAACAAAAGCGCACAAGAGTATATAGATGACAAACATCTTGGTCATATGATCGACGTTATTCATTATGAAGAATTAAAAAAGGAAATCCACTCGATTCTTGATCAAATCACCTCAAATGATGAGTTTATCAATACAATTAACTATCTCACTGATTTTCAAATAACATGCATCGTTGATAAACATATGACTTATAATGATATTGAGTATACTCCTGAATCATACCCCTTAGAACAAAAATCACTGATGCAAACAATAGATACAGCTATTGCAAGTTCTTCTATCCCATCACATACAGATGGTGAATTACTTTTTAATATATATTATCTCCAAGCTACCCAAAACCTTGGCTACAAACTCCTTCTTGAAAAACTTACTCTTAAAAAACAAGAACTTATTACAGAAATTGCAGCATTGGAAGCGGTAAATCAAACAATCAACGAATAATAAACCAGCTCTTTATTGACAAATAGAAATCGATTATGCTACTTTTATGGTAGAAATAAAAACCTACCCGTATTAAGTAGGTTCTAACCGCAAAACGTTAATAAGGAGTGGCTATGTTTAAAAAAATATACCTTTTCTCAGCACTTTCACTTGCAGCAATAGCGTCAGTACAAGCTATGTCGACTACCGATATTGCAAGTCTTACGGTCCAATTGAACAACATAAGCACTCAAATGAATGCTATTAAACGAGCGTGGAACACAGAGCGTGCACACATAAAAATGGCGGAAAAGGCGTCAACAACGCTTTATGCTTCAGTTAAACCAATCATTGAAAAAATTATAGCAAGTGATGATTTTACCTCAAAAATGAATACTGTTGTGGATATGCAATTTGATGCCATCATCAACAATAATACGCCATTTGGTACGATGAAAGCTGCAAATAACTTATCTGACTTCTTCCCCAACCTCACCATGAGTGAATATGGGCGCAAACTTTACTCAGCCATGGCAAATAAAGCATATTGCCGACGTTTAGGGGAAAGATTGGCAGAAAAAAGTCGTGACATTGCTGCGGCTATTAAATCTGCACAGCAAGCAACAGATACCCAACAAGCTCCTGCTAGCCAAGAAATTGGCCAATCAGTTATGTAACTTACAAACTTTACTTGAAATTCCCTCACTGTCCCTGTTAGTTTATTAAACATAAAAAAGGGTATCATATATGCTCAAAAAATTATTATATATACCAATCATCTTTTATACATCACTCGAGGGAACCATGAAGCTCACCAGCCCCGCCTTTTCTCATAATGAAGCAATCCCCGCGCAATATACCTGCGAAGGTGCCGATATTTCACCGGCATTGCAATGGACTACTCCCCCAAAAGATACTAAAAGTTTTGCCCTTATCGTTGATGATCCTGATGCACCGGGTAAAGTATGGGTACATTGGATATTATTCAATATTCCCGCTAACGTGGATACTATAGCAGAAAACATGCCATCCAGTTCTTTTACTCCCTACTCCGCACAAGGCTTCGAAGGGCCTCGGCAAGGCGCAACTGATTTTAACGGCGCACAACACTATGGCGGCCCCTGCCCACCAAGCGGCAATCATCGCTACCATTTCACCCTCTACGCTCTGGATACCATGCTTGATTTACCAGCAGGAGCAAGTAAACGACAACTTCTTGCCGCTATGCGCAACCACATTCTTGAAGAAACAACCCTCATTGGAACTTACCAACACAAAAATAAATAAAAGAAGCCTCAAAAATAGGGCTCGTATTTTTACTCAGTCACTGCTTTCCAATCAACACCACTGCACGTACTCACTTCAAGTGGCACACTCCATTGCACCACCGATTCTAATACACGCTTCACTAACGCTTCAACAGCAGCTGCATCTTTTTCAGGAGCAGAGATAATTAACTCATCATGAATTTGTAATACTATGCAACTTTCTGCATATTGCGCTAATAATTCTTTACGCACCGCAATCATACCCAACTTCATAATTTCTGCGGCAGTACCTTGCGCAACGGTGTTAATTGCTATGCGGCATGCTTCTTCATACATTGTGCGATTTTTTTCATAAATAGTTGGGATATAACGGCGACGTCCCCAGTATGTTTCCACATACTCATGCTTTTTTGCAAATTCAATTATCGATTCCATCCATGCTGAAACGTGGGGATATTGCTCAAAATAACGTTCAATATATTTTTTTGCATCTTTAAACGGAATACCTAAATCTTTTGATAATCCGTACGGTGTCATTCCATACAACACACTAAAATTAATACGTTTACCAAGTTGACGTTGCTCATGCGTTACATTTTTAAGCTCAACATCAAATAAACGTGCTGCTGTTTCTGTGTGAATATCATGTCCTTGTAAAAACGCATTCAACAAATTCGTGTCTTGCGATAAGTACGCAAGCACGCGCAACTCAATTTGTGAGTAATCAGCAGAGATAAACAAACGTCCAGCCCCAGCTTTGAATGCAGCACGCACTTCTATGCCATAACCAGTGCCATCCGCAGGAATGTTTTGCAAATTAGGATTGGAGCTCGCAAGACGCCCCGTTGCGACTGATGTTTGACTAAATGTTGTATGTAAACGATGCGTATTTTTATTCACGTAGGTTGGCAATGCATCAATATACGTATTTTTTAATTTTGTTAACTCACGATATTTAATAATCAATGCAGGGATGGGATGCAACGCAGCAAGTATTTTTAGCACCTCTGCATCCGTTGAATATTTCCCCGTAGGACTCTTTTTTTGTGGTGGCAATTGCAACACACTAAACAACAAATATTCCATCTGACTTGGTGAATTCAGGTTAATTGTTTCTTTACCAACAACTTGCGCGATCGCTGATTCAATCGTACTGATATCAACAACAACTTTTTTATCAAGCTCATGCAAAAAATCAACATCAAGATTAACACCCTCTTTTTCCATCTCATACAATACTTCAATTAACGGATGCTCAATATGTGCGTATAAATCATGTATTTTTGGATCTTTTTTAAATGCATCTTCAATCACCGCAACCAGGCGAAATGTTTGGTATGAATCAGCGCATGAATAAAGTGCTGCTAAGTCATGAGGAACAAAAGAAAAATCTTTATATTTGTTAGATTTAACGACATCATCGAACGTCAGCATTTCTTCATTAAAAAAAGAGTGTGATAATTTTTTTAAACTTGCACTCTGCCACTCTTTAATAATAAGATTTGCACCAATCAATGTATCAAGTGCAATGCCAGCAAGTTCGATACCATGCGTTGTTAACACAAGCTGATCATACTTTGCATTGTGCAAATATTTTTTATACTGCGTACTTTCCAAAATTGGTTTTAACGCTGCAATAACTTCAGTGCATGGCAATTGCAGTTCATCAGTTTTATGTCCACAAGGAATGTAATATGCACTCTGCTCATCCAAACAAAATGACACCCCAACCAACTCAACTTCCAATGCTTGCAACCCCGTTGTTTCAGTATCAACAGCAAATGCACCTTTGTTTTTTAGATGCTCACACAATTCATGCAATTGCTGCGTTGTGGTAATAGTGGTAAAATTGTGCTTTCTCCAATAATCAATCTTATCTTGCACATCGTTCGCACGCTCTTGTTTGGTTTCTCCCGCACCAGCAGTGAGTGATTTAAAACCAAGCTCTTCAAACAATGGTCGTGCATTATTCCAGCCACGCGGATCAAAAAACAATTGCTCGGGCGTTAAATTGAGTTGATCATATTGCAGTAAAAAAAGCTGAAAGCTTAAAAATGCATTGTCTTTGTTGGTGAGCAATGCAGTTTTTACGCCAGCTTTTTTAATTTCATTAATGCGTGCATACATATCTTCCAGTGAATCAAACTGGTTAACCAAATCCACCGCAGTTTTTTTACCAATGCCGCGTACACCCGGAATATTATCAGAGCTATCACCAAGAAGTGCAAAATAAAATGGCATCTTTTCTACGGAAAATCCCATCTTTTGTTGCACTTGCGCAGCATCAGAGAATTGTTCTTTAAAAGCATCCAATAGATATATATTTTGTCCGAGCGTCAGTGCCTGGCCCATATCTTTATCAAGCGTTACAAACACAACGGCTTTATCTGGCTCATCAGTCATCCAATCTTTTGCCAATGAGTACATCAAATCATCCGCTTCAATGCCAACCTGTGCAACCTGCGGCATACCAATCATTTCCGCAAACTGCAGTATATATTCTTTTTGATCAAACAAATCACTTGGTGGTGCTTGGCGCGTAGCTTTATACGCAGGAAACATCTCATGACGTGTTGTTTTACCTTTACTATCCCACACCAATACAACATATTCCGGCCCATATACATCAATCAATTTTTTAATCATGCGGCAAAAACTAAAAACCGCTTGCACGGCAACACCTGATGGTGAGTGCAATGGTTTAAGGCCATAATATGCGCGGTATAAAAATGATGAACCATCAATAAGAAAGAGTGTTTTTTTAGGATCAAAATTCATAAATTAACCTATCTAATCAGTTAAGTTTTTATTACTATAAAAGTGTATTATTATTAATCAGTTTAATCCGTTTATCAGAAAGGTACATAATGAAAAAAATGGCGCAACTTCTTGCTCTCTCAGTCACGCTCTGCAGTAGTCATAATACATTAACTATGGAGTCACAACCAAACACCCATCTTCTTGTTATCCCAGGACAAAATGGCATGGGTGGTCAAAACGTGGATAAAGTTTTACCATACTTTTCACAACATAACCGTAAACATCTCATTCCAACCCCTCTGCAAAAGCCGGATTTTGGACAAACAACCTGTCAAAATTATCTTAAAGAAGCATTAGACATCCTTAAAGATGCAGGCGTTATTCGTAACAATGATCACCTTATTCTCCATGGATCATCGCAAGGAACCGCGACAACCATAAATTATGCTGCTAACAATCCAACAAACATTAAAGCTCTTATTCTAGAAAGTGTGATGCTTACCGGCAATAGTGCCATATTCCACACCGTTGATAATATGATGATACCAGAATCATGTGACCTACCAGATAGCAGCTATTACACATTACCTTACACAGCAAAGGTTATGTATTCAAATTATTCACCCACTGGTGAACAACCAATCAACAATATTGATAAATTACCCAATGATTTACCAATCATAATTTTACACGACACTCAAGATTTCCAACTATCTTTTAAAGACGCACAAGCATTGTATGCTTATTTAACAAGCGTGAGAAAAAATGAAAATGTGTATCTTTTTGCTCAAGAAAGTCAACGAGGTGAACATATTAACTTATTAAAAAAAAACAATGAGCAAGAAATAAGTGCTATCAATACCATTTTGATATTACATAACCTATTACCATTTGGTCGCAACCAAAAAATAATTAATTTAGAAAAATATCAACCTGAAGTGCAACTAGAATGGCTTGATCATTTTGAAGCAATGCGCAATAAAGAACAGAACTTGGAATGCATCGATAGTTCAGTCAAAGTAACGAGCACAAGTTTTGGACTGTATGCATTAGGAAAATGGTTGGGGATTATATAATCCTTCGACCCAGCCTTCGTTAAAACTTCGGCGGGCATGCAAAGTCCGCCATAGCCTTGGCGACGGCGGATACAAACTTTCTTAAAAAACCGGAATTTTCATTCCGGGTTTTTTTACTATACTCAACGTACTAAAAAATATTACTTAACGGAGTTCAGGAACCTCACCATTGTCATCAAAGTCCTGAATTTTTACAAAAAAATTATTTTTTTTATTAGCTTTAACAAGCGGGGTAATAGTTGCTATAAACGCTTCCCCTTTTAAATGATATGGTACTTTTACTGTTTTATTTCCATTAAAAGCATCATCAAATCCTTTTTGAACAGCATCTTTATCATGTTTATTCAAAGACACTATATCAATAATATTTTTTCCTATAAACGCCTCTGGCGGCATATCAAACCCCATGTTCTCTGCTGAATAACCTTTGATGCAACAATTATGCTTACAAAGAAAATTTAAACGTGCTGTATTCTTTTCCATGCTCATCAAAGACCCGGTTGCACATACCGCGACTAATGACGCTAATAATAAATTTGATTTCATCATCCCTCTCCTCTATTTAAATATATCTTATTATCAAGCAGAATATTACCATGCAACCAAACAACTTGCAACTATACTACCTTGCCTTTAACAGCACACCTAAACTGCTTACCAGCCCCTTCATGCTGCAAAGAAACAAGCTTAACGCCAGTAAATAATTCCGATGCAGACAATCTTTTAATAAACACGGTAGCATGTTCCGGCGTTGGACATAACAGCGTAAGTTCACAATCTTTTTTATTAAACCGCACCGCTTCCAATGATGCACCATCACCACATGCTTGGACAATCGCTGCAACATACTGATGAGGATTTTTTGGCGAATCATTATAATTTTCTATTTTCTTTATCCTCATCCGCAACGTATCATGCTCAACCGCCAATTCATTTTTGTTCTTGGCGATTTTTTCATAATCTTTTGTTACTTGCCGCAATGCACTCACCTCTTTTTTGAGCGTTATATATGCCAAAAACTGCGGCACAATAAAATACGCACTCACGAGCACACAACATACAAACAAAAAAAATGTCACCCAAAACCAACGAGCAATTGCATACTGTTTTTGTGGCGACAATGACGTAATAAAATTAACTTTTTTCATCTACTCTATCCTTTCAGAACAAAACAAACCCGCGGCAGCCCCCACCTCCGCTAAAGCGGAGTTTATCCTGAGCTCCGTCGAAGGAGCGGGCAGGGCAGATAAATCCAATGCGCTCATATTTATCATGCGTCGTAGCATATCAGCCGTTATAAGATCAGCAATATTATTATTGCACCGCATCATATCAACAGCAAGTTGACTACGCCTAAATGCTGTACCAAAAACATGTTGGTACACAGATAATAGTGCCATTGTTTGCGTTGTGATGGTAATCAAATTGCACTGCGCAGCAACAGCAAGCATCTCATACTGCAATAATAAAAACCTTGGAACGCTATAGAGATAAAAAACAAACTGACCATCATCATTCGGGTACAAATACCGATATTCCCACAACAGATTCCGCGCGCTGTTTGCCATACCAAAATCAGTACGATGCGGCGTTGATGTTGGCATTGCTACAAACTGCTCCGTAACAGCAGGGCCGTGTAATATAAATGCTATAAATGCATTTTCAAGATTATGTTCTTGTAAAAAAGACGTGATATGTTTTTTTATAACAGTGGGATTAAAAAGTATAAGGTTGGCAAGTTCAAGATTATCAAGCGGGTACCGTTTATATGCACGTAATACCAGAGGTGATGTTCCATTATTTGTTTTTTCCAACCAATAACAACTCAAGGCATCTTGAGCTAAAAAAACAGAAACAAGTTTATGTTCAAGTGCTGGAATTGGCCACATAGTCCACTCTCCCGGTAACAAAGCGGTCTTTGCCTTCTAAATCTTTATGCACAAGAACATCGTTATAACGAGCTGCTTCCATAAGATCTCTAACAACTGCTCCCTGTGCATAACCAATTTCAATAACTACCTGAGGAATATTTTTATTTTTCATTTCATTATTAGGTTGTATGCATTGCGGCGCCTGCGCAATAATCTTTTTAATAATTGCAAGTCCATCATCAGCAGCAACAAGCGCACCATGATCTTCCCAATTTGTCACCATTTTATCAAGTTCAGTAAATTCAGATGGCGTAATATAGGGAGGGTTGGAGACAATAATATCAAACAGCATGCCACATGGTAGTGATTCAAAAAGATCTGATTTGATAGCAGTAACATTCATCATTTTATTATGTTCAATATTTTTTTCTGTTAATTCAAGAGCTGCATCAGCATTATCTGTTGCAACAATGTTTGCGAGCGGTAAATGATGAGCAAGAGCAATGGCAATGCATCCTGACCCTGTACACAAATCTAAAATGTTGATTTTTTTATTATCCAAAAGTTGCAGATGTTCAATGATATGTAAACACCACTCTTCTGTTTCTGGACGTGGAATAAGCGTTGGTGGTTCAACAAGAATATCACAATCATTAAATGGCACTGATCCAAGAATATATTGCAGCGGCTTTTTATCAACAACAAGCTCGTGAACCCACCGATCAATCTGCTCTTTTTGTGCATTGCTGAGCATCACGGTATCTTGCGCAATAAGCTCTGTTTTTGTTGTGCTACAAATCGCCTGCAAAATCCACCATGCATATTGCTGACACAGTGTATCATCATCATAGCCCTGCGCAATCTTGTGCCGAATATCGTTAATATAGTGCATAACGTCATAATTAGTATTCATGGCAGCCAGTCTAGCACATTTTTATGAGACTCGTGAAGTAGTATAAAAAGGTAAGGCTAATGTTTTTGCTATAAAGTGCACGCAATTGAATATTGTGATATAATAACAATTAAAATCCTCAGTATAGGCTGAGGATTTTTCAATTATGTTAAAGGATCTTTCGTGAATAACAATCGTGCTATCATTACACTCGGCATTATCGCATCACTGCTCATGAGTGCCATTATTATCAAAAAATCTCTCGTTCGTTCACAAAAAACTGCGCAATGGAATATCGCGATCATCCAGACAGCTTCTCACCCTGCACTTGATGCCGCGCGTGATGGATTTATCAATGGCCTACAAGACACATTAGGCAATGATATCGGTTTTACAATCCGCAATGGTGAAGGTTCTATCAACACACTTTATGCCATTGCACAACAGTTCCATGCACGCCAAGACATTGATGCAATTTATGCAATCGCAACACCTGCTGCTCAAGCAATGGCATCGGTGGAAAAAGAAAAACCAATAATTATTGCTGCAGTTACCGTGTCACCAGAATTAGGAATAAATTTTGATGGACCCAATATATGTGGCGTCAGCGATATGATTAATATACGCGCTGAGATTGAAGCAATGCAGCAGTTACTACCAAACATCAAAACTGTTGGTATTATCTTTACCACTGCTGAAAGCAATTCAGTTGCTACATCAAAAATAATGGTTACTGAATTAGAACGCGTAGGCTACACTCCCGTAACTATTGGCATAGCATCTGAATCGGATATAGAACCAGCCGTTATGAGTGCACTACGTAAAGTTGATGCTCTCATTGCACCAACTGATAACACAATAGCAAATACCATCGCTCTTATTTCTGATTTAGCACGTAAGGCCGAAAAACCACTCATTGTCAGTGACAATATGCTCGTCAAATATGGTCCATTAATGGCTCGTGGTGTTGATTATCATCAAGCTGGCATTGATGCTGCTCGTATTGCTCTACAACTTTTAATCAATCATAAAAAACCATATGAGTTGCCCATTTTAGGTGCTGATAGTAAACAAATCTTTGTTAATATGAACACGGCTACCGCATTGAATGTGGAGATTCCTGCAAAATTAGAAAAATATGTTGTACCTGTTGAAATGATTGAATAAACAACATGAGTTCAATCTAAAAAAAGTTAAAAAAAATCATCTAGTCTTGCGCGCTCGTCGAGCTATCTCCCATCTTCATTCTTTCGATGGGGACCCCAATTGGAATAAAGTGAAAATTGGGGCTAAAGGATATCTTAGAGTGCGCTCATTCTTTTTGATTATTTTAATTACCCTTTAATAATAAGAACTTTGTTGTATTATTATGAATGCGCTCGAGGAAACCCTTCAACAAGTTCAGGGCGAGCCGGGAAGGCAATTTAATATTTTTCGATTTTAATAATCTCAGGATCAACCTAACAACTCATTCACATATTCTTGCCCATCAAATTTTTTAATCTGATCAGATTGTTCACCAAAGGTAAGAAAAACAACAGGAATAGCCAGTTCTTGAGCAATCCCAAATACAATACCACCTTTTCCCGTACCATCCATTTTGGTCAAAATAATACCCGTAACATCAGTGCTCTCTTTAAATAACTTTGCTTGTTCAAATGAATTTTGTCCAAGCATTGCATCAATAGTGAGCAATGTCGCAACATGCTGACCAGAAAGTTGTTTTTCAACAGATCGTTTTATTTTTGCAAGTTCATGCATTAAGTTTATTTTTGTTTGCAAGCGCCCTGCCGTATCAATGATAAGAATATCGTAGCCTTCAGTTTTAAACTTTTCACAACCTTGATATACCAGAGATGCTGGATCTTGCCCTTCTTTACCAACCAAAATATCAGCACCTGATTTTAATGCCCATTGATTCAGTTGTTCTGGTGCGGCTGCACGGAACGTATCTGCCGCAACCAAGAGTACTTTTTTTCCTTGTTGTGTATATTTATGGGCAAACTTACCAATACTCGTTGTTTTGCCACTGCCATTAATACCCACGAAAAGAAATATCTGTTGTTTATCAATATCTGGCATGGAATATTGGATCAAAATATCTCTCAAAACGGTATGCATTATTTGTTTGAGCTGTGCACCATCGATAATTCCTGCACCAATTTGTTTGCGTAATGCAGCAATAATTGAACGTGTTGTTGAAACACCAACATCACTGGAGATGAGTAAAATTTCTAATTCTTTGAGCGCAGCTTCATCGATAATAGTTCTACTAAAAAATGAACCTAACTTTGATGTGACGGTACTAAATATTTTTTGAAGTTTATCTTTGATAAAACTAAACATGGGGCCTCTATATAAATGATGAATAATCTGAATTAGTTTTAACATTATAACAAAAAGATGCCTTTTTAGCGATACCAAAAACAGTTCTTTATGCAACAACAAGCACATCAAGCTGCGCAACAACACGCTCAACCTGACAACAATTATAATCAACAATCGCTTGTATATACTGTTTTTTTACTGAACTATACGTATACACCGCATCATGAGCACATTTCATCCACAAATCATATAACGCGTTTGCAGAATATTTATCAATAAGTTTATTTAACCAATCACGTACATGACTCAACGCCGTAACTTCTTTTGGTGATAATTGTTCACTATTAAGTCTGACTAAAAAGTCATAAGAATCTGTTGCAAGATGAGATATAGACTTTAAATCCCATGTAATTGCGCTAGCTGAAGCATTGTTATTAAACCAATAAACAGAACTAAAAACACGATCCATATCAATTGCATAAAAATGAGCTGTTTGAGCATCAAAAAATAAATTACCCTGATGACGATCATAATTATCAAGATAGATATCAAGCGCTACAATAGAACAAAGTTCATCATTTTCAGTAATACTTTGTAAATGAGCGAAACAACGCAACCCCCCATAAATATCAGCCTTTTCACACATGTTTGCAATATTACATACTTCTTTACCCGGCACGCAGGTATGAATAGTGGCTACACAACCATCATCTTTACCAGCACAATGGATGTGCGGTGGAATTATTCTTACTTTATTAATACGAATACCAACCGATGCCCCAACATGGGCACCCAGCGCCTCATGAATTGCTTGTTCAGGATCAGCATAACATTTAATAATAAAACTATGTTTATGACCATCTTTTAAAAAAGCGACTTTGTTAAAACTCACCAGTGGTAATCTATCCGTATCCAAAAACAATGGCTCCTGATACGTAAAATCAGTACCATTAAGCACATTAACAACTGCACGATTTGGCGCAGCCAAGCGTTTTGCTTCAACAAAACCTGCTGCTGAAACCAATAAAGCAACAAAAAGTGCCTTTACGGCCATATATCGTCTATTTTTCTGTATAATGTTCATAACAACCCCCTTGATTAGATACTTAATCACTATATGACCAATATACATTAAAAATAGAATAAAGAAAAAAGCCCCCACAAAACACCTATCTAGCCGATAATTCTATTAGAATGACAAATCTTGACAATTACCCAGCATATGCTCAGCTCGCTGCAAAAACAGCTTGATACGGCGATAATCGTTGCCAATCAGCAGCGAATACGTCTGCATAAACCCATTAATCTTATCTTTAGTGAGAATTTTAAGCTCAATATGCTGCTTTAAGAGCGCAAGCATAAGCTCATCCATATTAAAGATTTGTGCTGAATGAGTAAAAAGAAGATGCATATAGCGCGTACTTGCAAAAAAAATCTTGCTGATCTCAGCATCTGGACGGGTAATAAAGGCATGAATTTTAGGGGGTTCTGGCGCAATAAGATACGACATAGACTTCTTTTCTTGATAGCCAATTGCTATGCATGAAAACGTTGTTTTAAGAAATTCAAATATTTGTGGCTGCTCTTTAAGCAGCTCTTCTTCTGTTTTTTGATAAGGGAATGGATAACGAACAGGATCCATTGAGCCTGTCTGCACCTGATGGACAATGCCAAATACCGTGCGTTTTTTACCTTCTATGGCTACAAATGAACCAAATTCAGGAAATGTGTCCCAGGACCAGCTTTGGGCGAGCCAACCTGTTAAAGAACTTTCAATCACTTCCGCAAAATATTTCTCCTTGCTCATCACTACTTATCTCCAGTTGTACGCTACTTTCACTCTCATTACTCAGTAATTTTTTTAAAAAACTTGTCCGGTGAATTATTGAACTATGATGCGTTTTCAAAGCAAGCTTATGCACCACCGTGCCATATCCTTTATTATCTGCCAATGCATAACCAGGAATAGCACAATCGTACAACTCCATCATGGCATCTCTGGTAACTTTAGCAACAATAGATGCTGCGGCAATAGAACTTGATTTTGTTTCACCTTTTGTAAAATAATGGACGGGAATATCATTAAATTGGGTATCAGACAGATCTAATGGCATGGCATCAATAAGAATTGCTGATGGGCGCTGAACAGACATTTCAAGCGCATGCACGAGCGCCTTTTTCATGGCGATAAGCGTCGCCTGGTAAATATTATGCTTATCGATGGTACGATGATGCACAATACCAACGCCATAGCCACAATTGAGCGTAATCCAATTAAAAGCATCATTCCGCTCTTCCGGCGTCATAATTTTTGAGTCTTTAAGCATGCGATGGGCTTTATTAAGCGGCAAAATAACGGCTGCAGCAACCAATGGCCCCGCCAAACAGCCCCTACCAACCTCATCAATCCCCACCACAACCGCTTGTTGTTGCCACGCTGCGCGTTCATGGGAATTCTTCTTTAAATTGCCTGTTTGTCTGATTATGACCATAAATTTTCATTTCCATTTGACAAAGTTGTCACGATGAGTACAATTAGAAATAATACAGTAGTTTCAATAGTACTATAAGTGTAACCACTTTTTAAGGAGATATAAAGAATGATTTCAGTATCTACACAATTACGAGTAAAAGAACTTTTAAGAGAAAAAGGTTGGACAACCAAGATTTTAGCAGAAAAAACTGGTATGTCTGAAAGCTATCTAACCCATATTAAAAACGGCACACGTCGTTGGAATGAAGATTCCTTGAGAAAATTATCTCAAGCGTTTGAAATCAGCCCAATCGATCTGTTTGCTGAACACCGCCAACGCACTGATGACATTGATAAAAATGTCAGCATGCCTGAACAATCTGACCTTGAATTACAAGTTAAAGTTGTTCCTGTTGTTGGTGAAGTACCATCAAACCCATCTCCATACAATAATCAATTAATGCAAGTTACTACTGGCTATAAAGATGTCTTTGTTCCCGTATTCAACTCAGCTGACAATGCAATGTTTGCTCTTTGTGTTGAAAACAATGGAATGGCGCCAACATTTATAAAAGGTGATTATTTAATAGTTTCTCCAGAAGTATGGACACGCTCAGGCGATATCGCTGCTGTTGAATTTGGCAACGATACTCCTATTAAAGCAGTTATGCAAGTTACCTACACTGAAGATTTTATTGTTCTTGAATCAGTCAACCACAAACAACCTCCTATAGCATTGGTTCGCGGCAAAGATCACTTCAGAATAATTGGTCGTGTTATCCAACGCAGCCAAAAATTTGCATAATCCTTCGATACACCCCTAACGGGGCACTTCCTACTACGCGTGAAGCTTCGTAGGATAAACAGGATGACCGGAAGAAATAGTTTAATAAATAGCAGAAAACCTAGTATTTCTCGGGTTTTCTGCTATTCTCGTTTATGAAGGGGTTTGTAAAAAAACCTCAATGAAACAGTCAAAGGCTAGTTTCATAGTTATATAATTAACTTCCAAATCATATAAAGGTTCATCCATGGCGGTATTGCGACAATACGAGGCTTTATTGCTCACCGTTCCGGAAATCACCGGTGACGAAGTAAAACACCTTGAAACCAATCTTGATAAAGCTATCAAGACAGGCACAGGTTCTACTATCTCTTTTGAACGTTGGGGAAAATACAAATTAGCATACGACATTAACAAAAATGAGTATGGCATTTTCTTTCTCATGCGTTTTGAAGCTCCAGAAAAATCAACACTCATCAACGATATGAAAACATTACTCAAAGTAAAACTGAATAACGTTGTTATGCGTGATATGATTTCTGTTCTTAATCCAAAACATCCGCTTACTTACCAAAGACCTCGCTCCCTTGAAGAAGCTCCAGCACGTGAAGCTGATGGTTTTGCAAGAGATAAAGCGTCTAGCTACTTCTCTGCTGATGACAGAGATGACATTGACGAAGACTAAATCATACTAAGAAAACTTTAGGATTTAACACTATGACTAAGAAAATTAAGCTAAAAATAAGCGCTCGTTTGGTTAAGAAACGCTCACGTCGTGGCAACGGTAACCGTCCAAAAATGTGTCGTTTCTGTTCTGATAAAGAGCAAGTGTATGGTATTGACTACAAAAACTCTACATTCCTTAAGGGTTTTTTGACTGAGCGCGGGAAAATATTACCTTCGCGCATTTCAGGTGCATGCGCACGTCATCAACGTACTATTTCTCAAGAAATTAGAAAATCCCGTGTTATGGCATTATTGCCGTACTCAGGGCCAGCGTTTTAAATAAAACGCTCATTGCATCATGATATTTAAGAGTGATTCCACAAGAATCACTCTTTTTTTTGGGGTCCCCAACTTTCTAAGAACCTATCCCTAAATTAATTTTTTCCTGCGCTCGTCCTGAACTTGTTGAAGGATATCCTCGAGCGCTCGAAGAAATCCTTCAACAAGTTCAGGACGAGCGCGAGTAAAACAGGAAAAATGTATTAATAGTATTCTGGATACCCTTATGAATCTAGGGTTTTAAATTCGATCGCCCTGTATATTGTTACAAAATTATTGCAATCTGAATAAATTATTTGCTATTTTTAAGATACCTAGAGACCTCTATGGTAAAAATAAGAGACATAGTGCATAGTGCAATATGCTCAACAATGTTCATGAAAAAGGAGAGTGATTATGAAAAAGTACAATGTAAGTTTAGCGAGTTTACTGTTGTTTTTTGCAACTGGTGCAGCAATTGCTATGCAAGGAAAAAGCCTTCAAGTGATGTTAGAAAATAGATCCACGCTTCCAATAAATGTGCTCATCACCTATGATAGTGGTAAAGGTAAAGACATAATGTTTAAGCTCAAAGGCGGGGCATTAACTCCCATCAAGCAGGCGAACGACATTAAAAATATACAGGTAGAAGATTTTATGAGTGCCCTCAGTGGAGGACTTTCTAAATTTTCTAAGTATTCTGGTGAGCTATTTAAAATTATGGTTGGTTTTTATAGGAACAACTATTATAAAATGAACGTACAAGCCACTGTAGTTGTTCAAGATGATTTAAGCATTAATATTGAGTGGGCTGATATGGACAATAATGGTGCACCAATGGCCAATGTTCTTACCGCCACCACTTTTAGAGAGCAATAATCCTACATCAGATCTTTCCATGCCCCTTGAGGACTAGGCACGTTCAGCAAAGCATTTCCCGCCTATCCCCTATATTTTATAAAATTATTGCAAAATTATTGCAATCTGAATAAATTACTTGCTAGTCTTAACATACCTAGAGGCCTCTATGGTAAAAATAAGAGACATAGTGCATGGTGCGCTACGCTCAACAATGTTCATGAAAAAGGAGAATGATTATGAAAAAGTACAATGTAAGTTTAGCGGGTTTATTGTTGTTTTTTGCAACTGGTGCAGCTATCGGTATGGGAAACCAAAATCTTGAAGTTATTTTAAAGAATGATACCCAGCGTGATATAAAAGTAACTGTTGAGTATATAAATGAGGAAAAGGGATCATTTATACTGCAAGCAAATAAGCAGCAAACGATAGGTGCACAGGGGATGAAGGTTATGAGTATTATAGCTGAAGGTTCGGTGTCCCCTTATCCGAGTTCGCTATTTGATGCGATTAATACCTATTATAAAGCGAACTGCGCAAAACAACCTGTGAAAGCCATAATGAAAGTTATGGCAAAAAAAGAGGCTAATAACGAGCTTGCTTTTATTGTTCACGAAATTGATTGGGTTGATCTAAATACGAAGAAAACAGTAATAACTTCTGTTACGCCTAAATTGGTACAGACTAAAATTTTTTCTATAACAAAAAAGTAAATTAGCCATACATTTAAAGATTATGGGCATGGAGCTTGATGTTTCAAGTGAAATGCCCACAATCTTTATTTTTTTTTAGTTACTATCCCACCTTGAGGTTAAGCACGATCAGCAAGCTCTTTTCCTGCGTAAGCCCCTGCATAAATATAGACATTATTGACATATTGAAAATAATTTGATAGACTTATAGATGAAGTAGATAAAACTCTATCCTCATTACATGAGAGGTTTTTATTATGAATATTTCAAAAAAACTGTTTTTAATAGCTACATTTGGACTTGGATTAGGCTTGCAAATCAGTGCATCTGAACCAGCAAGTACCTTAGACTTTGCAGATAAATTGGACAGAGTATCAAACACTGAACCCAAAAATATTGCCCGTTGGATCCGAGAAACCTATAACCGTGTTGATACTCGCGGCAAAGAAATAAATGAGAAACTAGAAGGTATAGTTAGTTCTAATAACTCTGATACAAACAAAACAAAGGCTATCAAAACAATATGGGAACAAGAAACTACCCCAAAAAGCAATGAAGGTTACTTCTCTAACATAAGCACTTTCGCCAAGGTTGCGGCAGCGTTTATAGTAACTGCAAGCATTGCATCCTATTTCTATTTTACACGCCGATAGACACGACCAACTAATGACTAAAATCTACTTTTCTTAAATAATTATAAAAAAGCCCTGGCTAACTATGCCGGGGCTTTTTTGCGAGCATAATAACCTTTTTTATGCTATTCTAAAAGCATGAAAGTATATAAATTAATCATAGCATACGACGGTTCCGATTATTTTGGTTGGCAAGATCAACCAGAAAAGCCATCCGTTGCAGCAGCATTAAATCGTGCATTTACAACCGTATTTAAAATAGAAATGAAGGTGCTTGGCGCATCGCGCACTGATGCCGGTGTACATGCCCTGGGTCAAGTTGCACGCATAAAAACGGATCTTGCCATTACACCAGATCGCCTTAAATGGGCATGGAACAACGCGTTACCAGCAGACATAACTATTCGATCACTTGAAGAGATCGATAATTCTTTCAATCCATTTTGCAATGTTGCACAAAAAATTTATCATTACCATTTTTTTACCGAGCGCCCTCTCCCATTTATCCAACGCTACGGTTCTTTTTACCCCTATAAAATAGATTTTGATTTACTCAGACAAGCTTTACAATTTTTTGTCGGCACCCATGATTTTTGTGCTTTCAAAAGTAGTGAAGACACGCGCACAAACACTGTTCGAACCATTGATGCAATTTCACTTGAATACGTACCGCGATATAAAGCGTATCGCATCACGGTTACAGGACAAAAATTTTTACGTCACATGATTCGGCGTATTGTTGGTGCAAGTCTAGCGGTTGCATCAAAAAACGGGCATACTTTAGAATCATTACAAAAAATAATGGATGCTTGTGATCCAAGACATACTTTACCTAATGCACCGGCACAAGGATTAATGTTATATAAAATTATATATGATCAATGTAAGGATTAGATATGTTCAATCATCGCATAAAAAAAATAGTTTTATTGATAAGCATCACTCTTGCTGCTTGCGGCGGCATTGGTACATATATTTATTATGCAAATACACAACAAGAACAGATATCTGATTTTAATCCCGCGCGTGATACGCAAGCAATCATGGATATATTTAATCAAAATTGGTACTGGCTTTTGGCCAGTGAAGAGTCTTCGCCGGCTTTTATGATTAAACACCGTACCCATGATACCAATCCTTTGCATTTTGGATCATTACATATTAAAGTACTACGTAAAAACAACAAATTAGCTGGTTTTGCGGCATATTTTATGGAAAATCCACAAGAGGGCCGCATTCTCTTTTTAGCCGTTGGACATGATTTCAGGGGCAAGGGATATGGCAAAATATTAGCGCAACATGCGATGAAGGAGATGTTTGCAATGGGTGCCACCCATATTGCACTGTGGACACGCGTGAGCAACCTTCCTGCACAACGCATTTATAAAGAACTTGGATTTAAAGAAATGTTTGATGACAATGGCTATGTTTTCTTTGAATACTGGCCAAATAAATAAAAAATAATTATGAACAACAAAATAATCATCACCATTACGACTGTATCATTATACGTTTCATCACACACCATCTGCATGGAGCAAGAGTTAGAACAATATTTGAATGGATGCAAAATAATACGTACATATAATGAAAAAAAACTTCAACGGTACAAAAATGAGCTGATTGCCAAAGACACTGAAGCCCTTGAACAAGAAAAAATTATTATAAAAAACAAATTTGCACGCTATAAAACCAATTTATTACAACAAAAACAAACACTCCTTAATAAAATCAAAAAGCACCATACTATAGATAAACATCTTTGGCGAATGTGCATAAGTACCATCAAAAAAATAGATTGCTATAATAAGCAACTTCAACATACTCCTTTAGATCATGCGTATCATGGTAACGCAATTGATAAACATATACTCCAATTTATGACAGAAAGATTAAAAAATAACGGTATTAACCCACTCAGAGTCACCATACGGAATGAACACAACCATCTTGGACATGTATATCGTTCAAACATACAGATTCCTCATATCTACAAATCACCACGTTCGTCAGAAAACAGCGCTCCTATTGAACTTATCTTTAACTGGAATATTTTCTCACAACTTTCTGCATCTCATCAGATAGCAGTAACTGCCCGCTTGGTTGAAGATGCAGTGCAAAACTCTTCAATAATAACACCTGGTCTTATTGCAGAAATTGAACCATTAGCAACTAATGAAGAAAACTCTATTATAGATAGTCCAGAGTTTATTGCATTACAAAAAATATGCTCAGAAACATTACCAACTTTTTTACCATGTCTGATCAATCCTATTATTGCATCATGCATGCTCGATCTTTTGTCTGAAAATTATCGTCAGGATTTTAGCCTGAAAGATTACAAACTTTTGAGCAAAATCAACAGACATTGGAACATCCTGAGATGGATTGAACAACTTGAAAAAATTCCGTATACACTGCGCGCAATACTATAATAACTTTATCATCTCACGAGGAACATCAAGCCCCATATTTTTTAAAATAAATGGAGCAACCTGAGATAACTCTGCAACTGGCAAGGTACTATCAGAATCTTTGAGCCTGCCCTTCGAAGCCTCGGCGAAGTAGGGCCTGTTATTAATCATCATAAATGGCACTGGATTATTTGTATGCGCCGTTCGTGGTTGCCCCGTTACTTCATCGTACATTTCTTCCGCTTTTCCATGGTCAGCAGTTATATACAACGTACCGTCCATCTGCTGCACAATAACATCGTACAAATTTTTTAATTGCTCATCCAAACATTCCACCGCTTTTACCGTTGCATCAAAATCACCTGAATGTCCAACCATATCCGCATTGGCATAATTGATCAAATAAAAATCAGCTGCATCTTTTTTTAGGGAATTAATTACTGCCTCAGTAATTAATTCCGCAGACATTGCAGGATTATTGATATAATTTTGTGCTACAATTGAGGGGATCATGACGCGTGTTTCTGCCTTCACCGGCAATTCATTCTCTCCTCTAAAAAAATATGTCACATGCGCATATTTTTCTGTTTCGGCAATAGTGAAAAGAGTTTTTCCATGATGTGCTAAAACATCTTTCAATGTGTTATGCACAGGGTCTCTTGGAAATAACGCTGTTGTAGGAAGATGGACATCATACACAACCGGCGTCATAAAAAAGGTAAGATTGAGAGGTTTAACAATAAATCATTCGATACATTTTTGAGGACAAAAACACTCAGGACGAGCGGAGGAAGAGGAATTATCTTTTCCGCTCGCCCTGAGTGCCACGCAGTGGTGTATCGAAGGGTCAAGATGAGCGGAAGAATCTAAAAATGCTGCTGTCAATTCACGCGCGCGATCAGGACGTACATTACAAAAAAATATACCATCACCATTGTGAATAACACCATCAGGATCTAATTGTGTTGGGGGAATAAATTCATCAGTAATATTGTGCGCGTAATTACGCTCAAGAACTTTTTCCCATATTTCATATGATTGCCTGTCCTCCGACGTGTCCTCCGTAGCTTTAGCGTAGGAGGAAGCCTTGGCGAAGGAGGATTTTTCAGTTAGCACACGATAACTTTTTTCTATACGATCCCAATTATGATCACGATCCATCGCATAAAAACGTCCGTGTATTGAGCCAATAAAAACATGGCATTTATTATTGTTTCCTTCATTATATGGCTTTATAAAATCCGCCAACCGCTTTAAATAATCATATGCTGATTGCGCCCCAACATCACGCCCATCTAAAAAGGGATGAATAACAATTTTTTTTATTCCCGCATCAACTGCCACTGCAATAGAAACATGTATCGCTTTTTCATGCGCATGCACACCAGCATCAGAGAGCAACCCCATAATATGCAATGCACCACCAACTTCTTGCAGTTGCTTAAATTTTTCAAGCAACACGCGATTACAAGAAAAAGAATTATTCTTAATACTTTCCAACCATACCGTCATGGGCTGTTTAATAATACGTCCAGCACCAATAGTCAAATGACCTACTTCCGAATTACCAATCCAACCATCAGGCAATCCAACGGCTTTGCCGGCAGCTTGTATAACAGCATGTGGATAGTGCTGCCACCATTGATTAAAATGTGGCATACGTGCACATGCAATGGCATTATGTTTTTTAACTACTGAATAACCAAAACCATCAAGAATGACAAGTGCAACAGGATGAGTGCTTTTCATACCTACTCTATTTCTTATCTTTTTTTTGACCCGTATCTTTTTTTGATTCTATCTCTTTGCTTAATTCTATCTCTTTCCCTGAAATACTTTGTTTAACAAAAAGATTTAATAATTCATTATCATTCGGCAAAACCATCACCTTACTTAATTCTTGATAAACATCTTGTGCACCTTTGTTAGATTTTTCCTGCTCCTTAGTCACAAAAGCCAAAAATCTACTTAAATCAAATTCATTCAAAATCCGCCGATGATGTTGTATACAAAAGAGAGCCAAATTAAGAGCATCAGGATAATTATCAAGCGCAACTAACACTCGCTGACAAATCGCATTCCTGCGAGTAATAGCATTACAATCTTCTAAAAATGTTGGGTATGAAACCTGTGTGCGTATAGATTTATTAACTCTTTCATACATTGCCTTACTTTTCTCTAACTCTTGCTGAGCTATTAGATCTAAAGGTGGCCAACCCAATATTCTAAAAGCTGCATAATCAGAACAGGTATTAATGACAGTGCTGCTTAATGAATCAAAACTATTTGATACACAACCATATAAATATGAAGAAAGCCCATTTTGTTCTGGTGAAGACTTACTAGGAATCGCTCTAGCAATCGCTACTTGCTGCTGCTCCATAGCTAATGCAGCAGTCGTAATTATTACCAACAACCCACTCAAATTTATTTTATTCCCGATGCTCATACGTTTCTCCAAAATTGTTATGTCGATGAAATTAATGTTGCACATAAATTAACAGAGAAGTGCAGCATTATTGAAAAAAAAGAGCAGAAAATACACAGCCCTTTTTTTAAAAAAAATAATAAACTATTTTTTAAATAATAACTTCTACTTTAAAGTTAACATCAGCCCATCTTATAACAATTGCGCTCATTACGCATACGATCATTGCGATTGCGCAATTTTTCTAGTTCTACTCGATTACACTTTTCCAGAATTCTATTCTGTTCACGCATCGCCCAAACTCGCTCACGCTCTGCACACGCTTGCGCTTCAAGAGCCTGCAATTGCAAACGTTGCAAGCGAGCCTGTTCCCATTCATACAATTCTCCTGATTACGAGGATCGTTCACGATGATGTTTATTTCAACAACTTCGTGTAGTAAGTCATTAACATACTGTCTCTTTGCAGGATAATTATATGCTAGGGAACGAATATATTTAAGGTTAGCTATATCAGATTCAATCTTAATAACAAATGTACACAATGCATATTGCCCACCATCGTTATTTACAACGCACGTTTCAGTTCTGATGATACTGAATAACGATTAGATTCAAGAATAGTAAGTTCTTCAAAATATCTGTTGCGCAACTTATCTACCATATAGTACAAATTAGAATAGCTTCTGTGGTGCTCAAGGCAATCAGCAAAACATGTCACATCTGCCAAAAGATCATTAGCTGCCGATAACAACTGACGCATTCTCGCCAATCTGCACAGATCTTCATACTTACAATTTTTTCTTTCAAGGGCATTAATACGCTTACGCAATCCCTGAACAGATGTTTTTAATTGATTCTTTGCCGCAATAACACCTGAACGATACGCATGCTGGGTAACATTGCTATTCCATACACAGGTAGCAAATTCATGTAATACTGATTCAGAGATAACACTTGGTTGATACGCATGAGAAGTCATACCTGAAATAAGCCCAAAGTAGTCCATTGTACCTTTATACTGAGTATGAATAGCACTATACTCACCATTAATACGCGTAATCATCTGATCATCAGTTTCTGAAAAACACCAGTCTGCTACCGCAACAGCTCCTGCAACACCAAGTATTGCTGCTCCTACTGCACATGCTCCTGCTATAAAACCATCATTATTTCCCGCATTACTCATACTACTGCTGCAAGCAAGTGACACCGCCAAAAGACCTTCCATTGCTCTATTGTTTCGCTTTTTCATCATAGTTCCCTTCATGTTACACGACGTTACACGATGATTTATACTTAATATCACTGTAACACAGATACTATGGGGTGTAAAAAGCCCTCTTTTTTGCAATGACAAATAGAAAAAAACATAGTTTTTGCTACGTTTAAAGTTTATCCCTAAATTCAAATAAAACCATCGGCAAGCAATATCACCCTCACCGCCTATTTTTTTATTTAAACATTATTGACAAATTGAATCAGAATTAGATATTATTGTAAGTGATAATTGTATTAATGTTTTTCAAAAAAAAGGAGTTTCTCGTGAAAAACACAAAAAAATATCTTAGCACAGGCGTAGCCCTGGCGATCACACTGTTTGCAGCAGTTCAAACAATTGCAATGGAACGACCAGTAAATCCTTATCTGAGTGAACAAGCTAAACAATTGATAAAAAGCAGGATCGAGTTTTTCTCATCTGCAGCTGAAGACCAGTTTGATCCAAAATCTCAGTATTTTGAAGACAATCCGTCTAAAAGAGCAGTTACAGCGGCAATAATTAATGCATATAAAGACATGTATTATGGAAATAAACCTTATACTGACGATGAAATAGAAGAAACAATGTCAAATACACGCAGGGCTACACTAGCTAAATTCAACCAGTAAAAATTCTTAAAATAACACAAAAATAGCGCTTACTTACTTTCAGTAGGCGCTCATTTTTATGCGCTCACTTCTGCCGCAGACAGGGCAATAATTATCTATTTTTTAAGAAAAATCAGCATATCCCTAAATTCCAATAAAACCATCGGCAAGCAATATCAGCCCACTCACCTATTTTTTATTTAAAGATTATTGACAAACTGAATCATAATTAGATATTATTATAAGTGATAGTTATAGTATTATTCTCAAAAAAAAGGAGTGTGTTTCATGAAAAGCACAAAAAAATATCTTAGCACAGGCGTAGCCCTGGCAATTGCATTATTTGCAGCAGTTCAAGTATCTGCAATGGAACGTCGAACAGTAAATCCTTATTTGAGCCCAGGAATCAAAAAAATGGTAGAAGACCAGATCACAACTCGTCAACGATATCTTGATCCAAAGTATAAACGCTATAGTGAACTAAGTGAGCTACAAAAAAGGGATATTCAAGCACTGATTGAAGGATACGAAGAAGTGCTTTATGGAAATAAGGATTATAGTTTTAATGAAGTCTATAATATTGCTAATGGACATTTAGAACGTGCAAAAAGAGAAAATCAATAACCAAAAATAGCACACATGACGGGCGCCTACTCACTTAGAGTGATAATTATATTAATGTTTTTCAAAAAAAAAGGAGTTTCTCATGAAAAACACAAAAAAATATCTTAGTTTTAGCACAGGCGTAGCCCTGGCAATCGCATTATTTGCAGCAGTTCAAGTATCTGCAATGGCCCCCCAAGTAAATCCTTATCTGAATTTACACACCAAAATAATGATAGAAGATGAGATCGAAAGGCTTCAAGAACTCCTTGATCCAAGGGGTCTACGTTCTAAGAGAATGGGTGGGATTAGTGAGCTAGATAAAAAGACATTCCAAGCAGAGATTAAAGGATGGGAAGAAGTGCTTTATGGAGATAATAATTATACTTGGCAGCAAATACAGGATATTATTCAGAGACATGTAGACCGTGCGACAAGAGAAGTGCGACAATAAAATAGCACACATGACGGGCGCCTACTCGCTTAGTAGGCGCTCATTTTTATAAGCTCATTTCTGCCGCAAACATGGCAAAAAAGCCCTTTTATGGCAGGGCCTAGATATTGATTAATTTTTTTCCAATTTTTTAATAAGATATCCCGCAGATTTCCATCCTAAAACAGTCGCCTGGGGCCAATTTTGATTTTCTATACCACCATAAATAACATAATGTTCTTTTGTTGGTAATTGTGTCAATTCTTGCCATTGATCAAACGCTTTAAAAAAATCAGTTGCCACCGTTTTGCCAGCCTTAATTTCAACAGGGACGGGATACGTTTGATCAAGAATACAATCAATTTCATTACCAGTATGATCACGCCAAAAATAGATATTTGGCTGTTGTTCTAAATTAAATCGCTGCTTACGCAAATCAGAAATGATAAATGATTCTATCAAACCACCTCGCAAATAATGATTATCCAGATCTTGTTCTGATTTAATATTCAGCAATGAGCAAGCAAGACCAGTATCAACAAAATAAATTTTGGGCGATTTAATAAGACGTTTACCAAAGTTTTGATAGTAGGGATATAAAGAAAAAATAATATAACTTGCTTCTAGCACAGAAAGCCATGCTTTTACCGTGCTGTGATTAACACCACAATCATTACCAAGTGATTCTAAATTAACAACCTGACCAATGCGTCCTGCACAAAGACGAATAAAGCGTTGAAATGTTTCTAAATCAGTAATCTGCCGCATCTGACGAACATCACGTTCAACATAAGTAAGGATGTAGTTGCTATAAAGGCGCGATGGAATACTATCTTCAGCATACACTTGCGGATAGGCGCCTTTCCAAACCGCTGTTTCAATTTTATCGGGTAATAAATTCGCAAAATCAAGTTCACTTACTGATAAAGGAAGTAAGGTCAAAATAGCAATCCTTCCCGCCAGTGTTTGACTAATAGCTTCATGCACCAAGATATTTTGGGAACCGGTAACCACAAAGAAACCTTTTTTCTTTTCTCTATCAACAATAGTTTGCATGTAGGAAAGTAGCTGTGGAGCATTTTGAATTTCATCCAAAATAATCCCAGAACTGCTCGGATATTCAGCAAGAAACTTCCGGGGATCAGCAAGAGCAAGCTCTCTCAAATCAAAATCTTCCAAAGATATATATTTGTGATCAGGAAAGGCCATTTGAACGAGAGTTGTTTTGCCAGATTGCCGAGGACCTAGCACTGCAATTACCGGATATTCAGTCGCCGCATCGAGCATTTGAACTTCAATTTCACGCTTTATAAGCATCTTTCTTACCCCTTATAGAAAATTGCGAATTCAATTATCAATTTTCTTATTATTATAAGATACCGTGGTAAAAAGAGCAATAATTACCTATTTTTAAGAAAAATCAGCATATCCCTAAATTCCAATAAAGTGATCTGCAAGCAATATCACTTCCCCTTGCCTATTTTTTTATTTAAACATTATTGACAAATTGAATCACAATTAGATATTGTTATAAGTGATAGTTATAGTATTATTCTCAAAAAAGAGGAGCATATTTCATGAAAAACACAAAAAAATATCTTAGCACAGGCGTAGCCCTGGCAATCGCATTATTTGCAGCAGTTCAAATATCTGCAATGGCCCCAAAAGTAAATCCTTATCTGAGTCCAGAACAAAAAACAGTGATAGAATCCAATATCAAACATCTACAAGATGAACTTAATCCAAAATCTAATTTTTTTAAGCAATATTTTGAGTCACAGAGAGCACTAGCACGAGCAATGATTAAAGGATTTGAAGAAGTATACTACGGAAATCAACCTTATACTTATCAGCAAATTCAAGATACTGTTAGTGAATATCATGACCGTGCATTAGCTGCATTAAAATAGCACATATGACAAGCGCCTACTCGCTTGGTAGGCGCTCATTTTTATAAGCTCATTTCTGCCGCAAACGGGGCAATAATTACCTTTTTTTAAGAAAAATCAGCCTATTCCTAAATTCCAATAAAACCATCGGCAAGCAATATCACCCTCACCGCCTATTTTTTATTTAAACATTATTGACAAATTGAATCATAATTAGATAGTATTGTAAGTGATAATTATAGTATTATTCTCAAAAAAAAGAGGAGCGTGTTATGAAAAGCACAAAAAAATATCTTAGCACAGGCGTAGCCCTGGCAATCGCGTTATTTGCAGCAGTTCAAACAATTGCAATGGAATCGGGTCGAAAAGTGAATCCTTATCTGAGCCCAGAAATTAAACAAAGGGCAGAACGTGCGATCAAATCTTATGAAAGGATGATTGATCCAAAGAATAAAGTTTATGATGAGCCATTCAAAAAAATGCTCAGACAAGAGCTTAAAGTATATGAAGATGTGCTTTATGGAAATAAATATTATACTTGGCAGGAATACCATGATACTGTCCGGAGACATCAAGAACGTATAGGGGAAGAGAACCCTGCAATAAGGGAAAATCAATAAACAACGATAGCACATATGACGGGCACCTAATAAAAGGAATATTTTGTATGAAAAGCACAAAAAAATATCTTAGCACAAGCGTAGTCCTGGCAATCGCGTTATTTGCAGCAATTCAAATAACTGCAATGGAACCGGGTCGAAAAGTAAATCCTCATCTGAGCAAAACACAGAAAGACATGCTAGAATACGAGATCCAAAAAGCTGAAGGATTTCTTGATCCAAAGTCCGAATCTGTTATGAGAGGATCTGGACTATTCATAAGCCAACAACAAGCAAAGGTTGAAGGACTTAAAGAAATATACTACGGAAATAAACCTTATACTGACCAGCAAATTGAAGATACTCTTTGGAATCATAAGCGCCGTGCAATGCTACAGGGAAACTCTTAAAAATCAGCATATCCCTAAATTCCAATAAGACAATCTGCAAGAAATATCACGCTACCCCATGTTTTTTCATTTAAATATCATTGACAAATTGAATCATAATTAGATAGTATTGTAAGTGATAATTATAGTATTATTCTCAAAAAAAGAGGAGCGTGTTTCATGAAAAACACAAAAAAATATCTTAGCACAGGCGTAGCCCTGGCAATCGCATTATTTGCAGCAGTTCAATTAACTGCAATGGCCCCAAGAGTAAATCCTTATCTGAGCGAAAGAGCGAAGCAATCGATAAAAGACCGTATCGAATATATACAAGAACTGCTTAATCCAAAGTCTAAAGCAGATGAGCGACTCAGAAACAGTTACAAAGCACATCTTAAAGGATATGAAGAAGTATACTACGGGAATCAACCTTATAGTCTAGATGAACTTGAGGATATTATTCAGAGATACAAAGCTAAAGAAGGCTATCAACAATAAAATAGCACATATGACGGGCGCCTACTGACTATAGTAGGCGCTCATTTTTATAGGATCACTTCTGCCGCATAAACGTTGGTATATCAAGATCTTTAGAATCTACTGCGCACTCCTCCTTCGCATAAAGCTTCGGAGGACACGGCCAAACGTTAGAGGTATCTATTCTATTTTTGCCGCATAAACGTTGGTATATCAAGATCTTTAGAATCTACTGCGCAACCAAATGTATTATCAGCCTGTTCAAAAAAATCCGCATGACTCTTTTTCATAAAATCATGCGTTTCTTCTGCCACCGCCTCAACTTCTGTTTGCAATGGTAATGGCTGCACAACCGGTTCCTGCTCTTGTATCACTGTCGCTACCATACAAACATGCGCAACGTCTTCTTGGTGCTGGATAACAGGCGCTTCTTCTTTTGCTTCTTGTACCTGTTGCGCCACTGGACGTTCAAAATCAGTTGCAATAATTGTAACAATAACCTCATCTTTAAGATTATCATCAATGACTGAACCGATAATAATATTGGCATCTTCATGCGCTTGTTCATACACCACTGATGCAGCTTCACTAATTTCATGCAGCCCAAGATCTTTGCCACCGGTAATGTTACACAACACACCATGAGCACCAACGACCGACATGTTTTCTAGCAACGGTGATGATATTGCTTGCAATGCTGCTGCACGTGCACGGCCAACACCTGATGCTTTTCCGGTACCCATTACCGCAAGACCACGATCTTTCATAATGGCGCGAATATCAGCATAATCAACATTAATATGCCCTGGTCGCGTGATAATATCAGAAAGTCCACGAACTGACTGACTCAAAACTCCTTCATTGATCATTGCAAATGCATCAATCATAGAAACATGTTCATCAACAACCTCGAGTAATTTTTGATTTGGTACAATAATCAATGTATCAACATCTGTTTTAAGTTTTTCAATGGCTGCATCTGCTACTTGCGAGCGACGTTTACCTTCAAATAAAAATGGTCGTGTAACAATTGCTATGGATAAAATACCTTTTTCACGCAATGCACGTGCAATTACTGGTAATCCTCCAGAACCTGTTCCACCACCCATACCACCAACAATAAAAACTATGTCTGCTCCACTGATAGCATCCATAACTTTGTCTAAATCTTCTTCAGCAGCACGTTTTCCAATTTCTGGATTCGCCCCCGCCCCTAACCCTTTTGTTGACTTAACACCAATCTGGATCTTATGCTGCGCCTTTGAGAATTCCAATGCTTGTGCATCTGTGTTTGCAACAACAAACCCAATTCCCTGACATCCTGATTCTATGATGCTGTTAACAGCGTTTCCCCCTGCACCACCAACACCAATTACCTTGATTGATACCATCGACTTTTGACGCTGTAATGCTTCTTGTTCAAAATCTATCATCATTTTCTCCTTTTTTTATGATCCTACGTTTCTAAAAAAATCTGATTTAAAAAAAGTCGGTTACCATGATTTTAACCCCATGTTCCACTCTGTTTCACACGGGGACCCCATTTAAGATTACTTAAAAAAAGTCGGCTACCCATGATTTCATTCGTTCAAAAACACGTCGCGTCAATGGTTCATCATTAAGATGCATTTTTATCTTTTTTTCATTCTGTAAGACATGTACTAACAATCCATACCCTGTTGCATACAAAGGACTTTGTAATGTTTCAACCAAATCAAAGAGCACACGTGGCTTACCAATACGCACCGGACAATCAAAAATTTCTTCTGCCAATTCTCGCGCACCGGTGAGTAATGAACCACCACCCGTCAACACAATCCCATTCGTCATAAATTGTTGCAAATGATTTTTGTGTATATCTTCATTAACTAAAACAAACAGTTCTCTCATGCGTGATTCAATAATAAGAACAAGGTCTGATAGTCGCACCACTTGCAAATCTTGCCCTTGCATCATTTCAACTTCAACAAGTTCTTCCGTTTCAACCAGACTACTGATTGCAAACCCGTAACGTTTTTTTATTCTTTCTGCTTCACTCTTCATAATCCGCAATCCAATCGCTATATCATTGGTTACATGATTACCTGCTACCGGCAAGACCATGGTATGCCGCACGGAGCCATTTTTATAAAACGCTACATCTGATGTGCCACCACCAATATCAATCACACCAACACCCAATTCCCGCTCATCTTCACTTAAAACGGCATCGGCTGATGCAAGCTGTTCTAATATAATATCATTAACGCTTACGCCAGCACTTTGACAACAATTTAATAAATTTTGCACAGATGAGACCGATCCCATAATAATATGAGCCTGAACTTCAAGACGAACTCCATGCATCCCAATAGGATCTTGCACACGATCGGTACCATTAATAATAAAATATTGCGATAAAATATGTAAAATTTGACGTCCCTCAGGAATGGCAATCGCTTTTGCCGCTTCAAGTACCATATCAACATCAGACTGTCTAATTTGACCATGTTTAATGGGTACCACACCACTTGAATTAACCGCGCTGATATGCCCACCAGAAATACCAATGTACGCCGATTCTATGGGCATACCTGCCATCATCTCAGCCTCTTTTACCGCAAGGCTGATTGAATTAATAGTTTTTGCAACATCAACAACAACTCCCTTTTGCAAACCATGCGATGGAGATTTACCGATACCAATAATTTCCAGTTGATCACCAATTTTTCGTGCTATCAAAACACAAATTTTTGTTGTGCCAACATCGATTGATGCAATAATCTGATCCTTAATAAGTCGTGCCATAACATCCCCCTTTTTTAGGCCTTATAAGCAACAATATAATGCGCAAAACGTGTATCCGCGATCCATTTTACTCCTTTATCAAATGCACCTCGCGCATCAATGGTCTGTTTAACTGATTCACATTTCGCTAAAAGTTGTGGTGATTTTTCTTGCGCAAGAAAAGAGACAATAGTAAAATTCGGCTGTTCTTTATCAACAAAATGGACACAATGCTCATTAATAAGTTCAAGATTATATCGCTCATGGACTCCCTGCGGTGCCCCCTGCAATAAAGACCCCACTTCGCTCTTACGAGCTTGCAAAGGCAAGCAACTCACAGCAATGTTAGGAATATCTACAATTGCTTCTGCTGAAAAGATATTTTTTGGAAAAAATTCATGTGCATCAGTAAGAATGGTAGAATTATTCACGGAGCATACTGGCTCATAAGCCGATATCATAACATGAGTAACTGAAGGACGATAAGAGAGTACTACCTTTTTGAGTACAGGAAACTGTTTTTTTAAATGATCAATTATAAGATGAGCCGCACAGTTTTCATTGAGCAGACCCGCCAATGCCGTATTAATCAATGCACAATAATCGTCAGACAAAGATTCATCATGGATGCATGTATACGCTTTAACAGAGAAAAAGGGGGCTGAATTTTTCCTCAGCCCAATAAAGATCAATAATGATAATGGAACTATGCCCGCAACCAAGAGTAAACTTTTTTTCATTGCACACTCCCCCTTTTCTTTCTCTTCTTACTCTTTTGAAGGGGAATTAGTCAATGATAGAGATTATTTTTATCTGTGCGCTTAATCCTTCAACAAGTTCAGGATGAGCGCCGCAGAATTTATTTAAGCTTGCCTTGGCATGCTGAAATTAAGAAAAGTAAAATACCGGCAGCAACAGATGCGTTATAAGAAATATCACTTGCTTTTTGTGGCAAGGTTACATGAATACCAGAAGATAAAATTGATTTGGAAATACCGCTACCCTCACCACCAATTACGGCGCACATTGGGAATTTATAGTGACATGTTGCCGCATTTTCACCATCAAATGTTGCCAAGTACGGAGTATAGCCTGCATTTTTCAGCTCTATGATTGCAGCTGCAGCTGATTGTGCTGCATAAATTTCAAGATGTTCACTCAAACCGGCGGATGATTTAATTGCAACACCAGTCAATTGAGCTCCACCACGTTTGATAATAATAGCTCCATCAACACCAGTACAATATGCTGAACGTAGAATAGCCCCTAAATTACGTGGATCTTGTACGCCATCAACCATAACCAAGAATTTATGTTTTTTAGGATCAAAAAATATTTTACGAAATGGAAATGGATGCGTCCATGCAACAACTCCCTGATGATCAGTAGTGCCTACCATGCGGTCAAGAATCTCACGTGCCACATACTGAATAGCTACGGGATACTTTGGCCATACCTTTTGAATCTCATCAAATGATTGTGGCGTTGGCTTGGTTGTATAAACGGATATAAGCTTACGTCTTTTAGCCTTAAGAAGCTCCACAACGGGATGAATGCCAAAAATAAGTTCGCCTTTTGTTTCTTTATCTTTTTTCTTAATCATCAAATGTCCCTTATATTTTTATTCCGCTCACCCTGCGTGCCCTACGAAGCTTTATGCGTAGTAGGGAGTGTTTTTTGACCCCAAAATAAATATCTAAGGTATATAAAAAATATACTATACATAAGATATTTTGGCTATCTTGATATGCTTTCAAAAAACAAAAAAATAGGGCCCTTCTCATGAATTAACACAAGAAAGGCCCTATAATATAATTTATTAAAATTATTTTGTTACAGATACAAAAGAAATTTTATTCGTGCGAGGATGGCTTCTCATCCATTTTCTAATCAATTCTGTTACATTGTTCTGAACACCTGGCACCTGCAAAACATCTCGCTTGTCGTCCAAAGTATCCATGATGTAAGGATCAGCTCCATGCTCAAGCAACAATTTAGCTATCTCAAAATAGCCATTTATAGCTGCCATCATCAATGGTGTTCTTTCACTAAAAACACCTCCCGTACCTACCGCCATATTAGGATCAGCTTTGTATACTACAAGCAACTTCTCTACTTGGTTTTTATCACCATCAAGGATTGCCGTGGCAAGCAATGTCATTCCATGAGAAGACGGATCATGATACGTATCGACAATACGTTCATTTCCAGATTTTTTAAGTATGTCATAAATGTCAGCCCATCTTTTGTTTCCTTGAAGAGCTTCAGTTATCCGTTTTTTCATGATGGTTTCGCTGGCATTCACACTTGCCGCAATACCCAAAACTATCATTCCCGATAGTAAATATGACTTCTTCATAGAAATTCCCCTTTTTTTGAAAGTTAGAAATACTATTATTACAATTATAATAATAATTGACAAGGGTGATAAAAAACAAGATATTTGTTAATATTTTTTGTTTTTGTAATAATTTACACTAGTATTTCTTATTATTACACCGCTCCTGAGGGGATTACTGATTATTTCTTCAATTACACAAAAAAACCTGTTTAGTATAAACTAAAACCACCTATAAATATGATACTATGCCCCACAAAGACCAAAAAAACTGGAAAAACAATGATTCTCCACAATAACCAAGCCATAAATATTATGAATCAGCAACAACCAACGCTTCTCAAGCCCTCCAAACATGGCTTGAAATAAGCTCGGCCGCCTTTAATCACAATGTTGCCTATTACAAAAATAAAATTGGCCACCATAACCAATTGGCAGCTGTCATCAAAGGGAATGGGTATGGTCATGGGCTGCACCAAATGGCTTATCTATGCGAACAGAACAATCTTGTTGACTGGTTACTTGTTGCACATCTTTCAGAAGCCCTTGCCCTACAAAACATCTCCAAGCCAATATTGGTCATGAACTATAGCGATGTGAGCCCCGAATATGCGGTAGGCAAAAACATCCATTTTATGGTTGATAATCTTGCATATGCACAAAACCTGCATAATATTGGCAAAAAACATTCCTACAATTTTCATATTCATATCAAAATAGATACCGGGCTATCCCGCATGGGGATTCTTGCTGATGATACACTCAACTTCATTACCCAATTACAACAATTAGATTACATCAGCATTCATGGCATTTGTAGCCATTTTTCCGCTTCTGATAGCAACCCAAAATTTACCACACAGCAATACACCCAATTTAATGATGTTCTTGCCTCCCTACAAAGTAACAATATCTGCATCCCCAACATACATTTAAGCAACTCTGCTGCAATCAGCACCGTTACCTATCAGCCCCACTTTAACTTTTTCCGCATCGGCATTGGTCTTTATGGTCTTGGACAAGAATGCAGCAATCTTAAACCGGTCATGTCATGGAAAACGCACATAACCAATATTAAAAATATTCCTGCCAACTCATATGTCAGCTATGCCGGCACCTACAAAACAGAGAGGCCTACCCGTATTGCACTGCTACCGATCGGATATGCTGATGGCTATCAATTCAGGTTTTCAAACAAGACGTCTGTAATGATTAATGGCTCATATGCACCAATTCTTGGCCGTGTTGCCATGAATATAACGATTATCGATGTAACCGATATCACCGCTTATATTGACGATGAAGTTATTATTATGGGAGCATATCCTAACATAGGTGCACATGATCTTGCAGAAATGGGGGAGATTAGAAATGTACGTGAATTTCTTGTAGGAATAAATCCGACAATTAAGCGCATTGTTACATAATAAAAAATTTATGCTACGCTCAAAAAAAAGCATACACTGTTTTTTTTAGTTAAGGGATATTACCATGCTTATTCTTGATGGATCCATCGGTTCAGACGTATCGGCATTTCTAGCGCGACTCAATGAAGACACTCCCCCATGCAAAATCATGCTGTACGCAGAATGGCTTGCAACGCACTCTCATTCTTCCCATTGCAATGATCATAAATCAGACCCTGAGGGTATAATCTACCTGCGCGTAATGCCAGAAATTGCTTTTGCTCGTATACAAAAACGGGCGATCCCAGCAGAATCAGGAATAACATTAGATTATATTCAACAGGTCTATGAACAAAAAGAAAGACTGTTTATAGAAAATAAAAACAGCCCCGCCGAACTACAAAACCTTCCCGTCCTCGTCTTAAACGGCAATATAGATTTCCAAACAGACTTTGCCCAATTTTATAATCACCTCTTTTATATCAAACGCTTACTCATGCAAATTCAGGAAAAAAAAGATATAGCGCTGGGTATTTATAAAGAAAAATCACCCCAGCGTCATTGCTGTTAATAACAACTCTTCTTATTTTTTAACCTGTTCTTTGTCAGCAATAATTTTTCTAAAAATTTCATCGAACTTTTGCTCATAGTTTCTTAACTGCGAATCAGTCGCTGCAGAATACCGGAATATTTTAACGCCTGATGACGGATTCAATAACACTGCTGGCGTAAAAATAAGACGCGCTTGAAAATTATTAATACCCTCAATTAACTCTGGATGATTGCGATAAAAATGGAGAAAGTAACGAAGACTAAAATCCCCTGCCTTTACACGTTCCATCAAGTTTTTAAATATAGGATTGTTTTCCTGCTCATTTTTAAACAATGTTGAATAATAATCTAATGCAGAAGACGTTTTAGGAAATACCGTCTTTTCTACACTATGCAACACCATATCCATAGTTTTTTTATGCGCAGGATTGCCGCGAATCCACGATATATAGCCAATCTCATCAATGCGCTCTTTGGGAACAAAAACCTGCAATAGCATTTGCTCATTGGTTTTATACACATTAACAAGAGACATTAGTTCTTTAATATATTTATGTGGCAACTCAAACTTATCAAAAATTTTTTCATAGACTACACGGCTGGGAGCCAAATGCCCGCGTGATTTTATAAAATATTGCCAGGTACATTCCGGTTGCACCCCAACATTGCCAAATAACGCTACATTAGCTGCAAAAAGAAAAGAACCCAATTCATGATCATTAATTAAACCACCTGCTTTGAGCTTATCAATAAGAAAATTTTGCACATTGGATGGCCCTCCAGATACATCTTCAAAACGCAAAAAAATAAAGCTTTTCAGTAACTCTGCTGGCAGATGCTTAAAATGAAAATATAATCGCGTGTAGAGATCTTGTGGAACACGCCACGCATTATCGGCACAATGATAAAAAACATAATAATCATCTTTATATTCCTTTTCACGCGCCAAAATTGTATCGATCATCTTCTGGTATGGTTTTGTATCATAAGTAGATGAAATCAGTTTTTTTATATCCAGCAATGACATGTGCGCTTCAGATTGGGTAAACGTATCAGACGAACTGTAAGAAGCAGGAAAAACCTTGCCACCCCTTGTAACACCAGCACCCTGTCCATGCTCTGTTAATGCATGAATCTGCTCCAGTGATAATTTACCAGGTACGGCACTATCTGATCTCTTTTCTTCAACTACTTTTTCTGGAACATGTACCGCAATATTTTTTTCAGCAAGAGGCTTGGGGAGTGGAGATTGCTGCGGTGCTATTTGATTTGTTTTAGTAAAAAGCGATTTTGAAACGGCAGTTTCCATAATCGTTAATAAAAACAGTGCCAACAAAATCACGCCTATTTTTTTATATACCGCACGCAGATTAATCTTCACATGATCTCCTTTTTTGATACCTGCACCTCTTTGTATCTATCCTAATTGAAATTTCAATCACAAATCAATATTACCCAAACCCTTGTTATCAATTTTTAATTTCAATTAAAGTAACATAAGAGAATGGTTTTACATTTTTTCAAAAAAAGGGGGATGTTATGACGAAAAATTTTCTAAAATCTCGTTATCTAAAACTATGTGTAGCTGCACTATCATGTGTTAGTCCCATTGAAAGTAAACAAATAACACCAGCAAACATACCGGTAAAAAAACAAACAATATCTCCGGTGCAAGCACAGCCAATAACACCCCCTGTACAACCACAACCAAAGCCTATTTTAACCCCTCAGGGCAATGGTGTGCAGCCAACAAAAATGATCCTGAAATTTTAGATATTAATAAATCAGTCAAAGTAATTAATAATCAGCATGATTGTAATCCAGCCAAATAATAATAATCAGGAATCTGCATGCCAGTGCTGTTTAACCTATGGCAAAGGTCGCTTTGGAGAAGAACAAACAGCAGATCAAATTATTGATCATTGCACGAATAAATCAAAACAATGCAATACATCTTCTATAAGCAGTATCAAGAGAAAATATAATGCACAGAATATGTCTTCAGACGATTTTCTCAACACACTCTATAGCAACACTACCGTTGTACATAAAATGGCTATTAATCCTGCATTAATAAAATCAAATGGGAACCTAACAGAAGATGGCTTGGCCAGCATATTGGCCCAGGCATACGATGAAGGAAAATTAAAAAATAAAGATTTTAATGCAAAACAATGCCTAGAGGTTAAATCTCTTGGTTCTGGAAGCGGCTATAATACCGTACAACTGTTTAGAGTAACTTCAACATGTACCCCATCAACACCACCTCTTTTATACATTGTTAAAGAATCAAAAAAAGGACTCACCGAATCAACCCATCTTAAACAAATAGAAGAATATCCTGGGATGAAAGACCTCATTGCACCAAAAATAGTCAAAGGCTTCCCAACTATATCATTGCCATTCTTTTATTTCTCCTATCATCCACACCACCAAAATATTCATTACATCGCAACAATGCCTGAGCAAAAGGCGATGTCTTATTTAAACTACTCACTCAATTCCGCGATAATAAATCAGGAGCAAATGCAGAAAGAATCAAAAAAGCATATGAAATTCTCGGAACAGAACTGGGTAATTTTCATAAAAATTTTATGACGCCAGTACCAGGAAAAAAAATTGGTACAACAGTCGCTCATGGAGACTTGCATGTTAATAATATGTTCTATGATGAAAAACAGGACATTTTACCTTTATTGATAATGAAACAATGGTGCGATGTTTCAAAAAACCAAAAGGCCCAAAAATTGATTTTATGCGATTAATATTCCCACCATTTTCAAGCAATGACACTATTTACCAATTTAAAGAAATCATTAAGGGTGTAAACCCTGGTACTTATCTTAATATAACACTCACGCCGTTTATTAAAGGATATATCTTTGCATACAATACCCAGGATAGACAACAATTGTTACATGATTTAAAAGAAGAATATTACGACCAATATTAAAGCTAAACCTTTAAATTTTCATCCTAGTTATATAGAAGAAATTAACACCAAATACATTAATCCAATATTTGATAACATTGAAAAAACATTGGGTAAATAATTAATAAAAATGAGAAAAAGAAAGCAATGCAGTCATGCTCTCTTTTTCTCATTTTTTCATAAATGATTATTATTTTTTTGATGCAACAATCTTCTGTATAATTTGATCTAAACGCTCTTCATATTTTTCCATTGATTTATGATCTACATCAGTATATCTAAATATTTTAACCCCAGACGCAGGATTTAATAAAATATCATCTGTTAAAAGCAAACGCGCCTGAGCATAATTAATACCATGTAAATCTTCTGGCTTATTACAATAAATCTTCAAATACGCATTGATACTATAATCACCCTTTTCAATATTCTGATCATTCTTTTAAATAAAGGATCTTTTTCCTGTTCTTTTTTAAATTTATCTTTTAATGCTGCCAATGCCATCATATTTCCCGATTTACCTGGTTCACCTTTATATTTTTTGCGTTTTACATTAGTACGAACCCAGTAGAAAATTCACCGTCAGCAGGAATACCGGTTATCCATGCTAAGTAAGCAATATCATCCACTATGTTTTTGGGAACAAATATTTGCAAAAGAGACTCATGCTTTAAGAACACTCCATCAAATCCCATTAATTCATCAATATACGTATAAGATAGTCCAAACTCATCCATTATAGCTTCATAATATGAGCGCTCCAGTTCCACATGAGACTTTTCTTCCATAAAATACGTCCATGTTGCTTCATTCTCAAAACCGGCATTTCCAAACGAGGTTATATTTGTTGACAACAACATCCCTGAGCTTCATTCTGATCATCAACAAGACCATGTGCTCTCAATTCTTTCACTAAAAACTCTTTTGCTTTGAGCTTACTCAACCCTTAGCCCTCAAAAGAACAAACTCTCCACTCTTTTGTGTTTTTGATCAATTAAAATGATGAGATAATCTTGTTAATGCATCTTGCCAAACCATCCATTTTTGAGAAGTCCCGTGATAAAACGCCCAATGGGTATTTTTAAATTCAGTCTCTTTTGTAATTACCCGAGAAATAATATCAAAATAAGGCACCACTTGCTTTGAATAATTTTCTTGAATAAATCTCTTTATTTTCTTCAACTGTAAATGCGCTTGTGTCGATTATATAAATCAGAGTAATTTGAGATTGAAGCTCTGTCAGATTTACCTCTTGAACTCCTGCATGCCGCGCTACCGTCTCTCGTTCTTTTTCTAATGCCATTTGCACAACAGGATTTTTAAGTTGTTTTGACAATACAGGTACAGTAGTCAAAAATGAGATAATAACAAAAAAAATTTTTATATACCAAATCTGTTATTTACGTTAAACATTTTCTTCTCCTTCTTTTTCAACGATTATTTCATCAATTATCTCATTTAACCGTTTATAGTATTCTTTTAATCTTTCCTTTGATACCGTTGAATAACGGTAAAACTGTACACCTGCTGCTGGATTCAATAAAACATCTGATAAAAAATAAGACGTACTTGTGTATTATTTATATCTGGCATTTCCCATGGTTTATTACGATAAGCTTTTAAATATCCATTCACACTAAAATCACCCGCCTGAACACTTTCTATAAGATCTTTAAATAAAGGGTTTTTTTATGTTGCCTTTTTTAAATTGCTTCGCCAAGTCCTCCAGTTGCCATTCAGCAACGTGCTTACCCTCTTTATGTGTTAGTAGTTTTTTTTCATATACTTTTTTATCCAATCAATTGATTCTTCATGCAAAGGCATACCTTTTGACCATGACTGGTAACCAATATCATCAATTCTATTTTGCGGGACAAATATTTGAAGCAAGGTATTTTCTTTTGTGTCATACAATTCACAAGAGACAGTAATTCATCAATATATTTATGAGTTAACCCAAATTTATCCATCATTTTTTCATAAATTTTGCGATCAGGAACTTTATGTCCTATATCTTTTAAAAAATAATACCATCTACATGAAGTACATCTGTACCATTATTACCAAACAGTGATACGTTTACTGATAAAAGAATTCCCTTTAAATCTCCCATATCATTAACAATCCCATTTTTCTTTAATTCATCAATCAAAAATTCTTTGGCATTACGTTCAGGCAAATCCTAAATCTTAAAAAGGAAAAAGTCTTTCCAATTTTTTTTCCTGACGGATTTTGCCGAATATATAACTGCGTATATACATCTGCGCAAGACGCCATTCATTATCAGTCGTATGATAAAAGGCATAATGATTGCTTTTCAATTCTTGTTCTTTTACCAAGCAATCAGAAATAATATTAAGATAAGGAATATATATCGGGAACTTGACTCTTCTGTAAGTAAATCTTTTATACGCGTAAGCTGTAAAAAGGCTTCTGTTTGCGTAAATTGATCTGATGTTCCTTGTGCCTGAACAACTCGCACTGGGGCTACCTGCGGTACTTTTGGTGCTATAGGAGCACCTATAAAAGGTTTTGATTCTATTTGAGGAATTTTTACAACAGGCTTTACTGCCCCCGACTGCACCTGTTTACCCTCAACCCCACCAAAAAACGATAGCAAGGCTACAAATAAACTTATCCGGCCCTGCCTTAACAAATTTTTAATTAACTGCTTCCGACTACCCTCTCCCCCTTTTAAATGCATCACTAAAATTTACTACCTGATATTATTCTAGTAGAATCAGAAAACAAATAGCAACAATTGCATTAAAAGTTAATCAAAAAAGCGCTCCAGGATTAACCCAGAGCGCTTTTTTTAAACTACAAAAAAAACAAAGTCTTTATAAAAAATTTGTGGATATAACAAGCCGATTAATATCATCAACGGTTTTAATTGCCATCAAATCTGTCGCCTGAGACAGATCAAATGGCCCTATTGCGGTACGAGCGAGCTGATAGGTCGTCGCACAGCTGCCTGCCCTACTTTGCTCTCCGCTCATCCTGCGTGCCCGAAGAAGCCTTGGCGAAGTCGGGAGCTCTACGAGCTCCGAAGGGCAAGCGCGCACAGCAATATCATTAACCAGCGTACGAATGTACGTTCCATGAGAAACGCGTGCTTGAATAGTAAATTGCGGAGATTCATAGGATAAAAGCTGCAGTTCATATAATTGAACGGTCCTGCGCTTACTTTCAGCTATGCTTTGCAGCTCTTGCGTACTCATCACATTGTGACGAGCCAATGCATATAATCGAGCGCCTTGATGCTTAAGGGCAGAATACAGCGGTGGAATTTGCTCATATGATGAGCCAAAAGACAGTATCGAAACTCTTATTTCTTCTTCTGAAGGGATGTGTGCGCATGTTGCAACTATTGTACCTGTATGATCAAGCGTATCAGTTAACTCACCACACTTGCCGGTTGCAACGTACGTTTTTTCCATCACCATGATACGGGAAAGAAGCCGCGTTGCTTCTCGTCCCAAGGCAACAATAAGAAGTCCAGATGCAAAAGGATCCAGGGTTCCTGCATGACCGATTTTAATTTTTTGCTTTAAAATACGTTTAAGATACCCAATGCATCCGTAGGAACTCATGCCGGTGGGTTTGTTGATGAGGAGAAAACCAGAAGAAACAATATTATTCATAATACAAGTTACAGTTATTCCGCACCCTTCGATACACCCCTTCGGGGCACTCAGGGCGAGCGGAGGGGAAAATTTTTTGAATTTTTAAATTTGAAAACTATCTTCTCCCGCTCGCCCTGAGTGTCCTACGAAGCCTTGACGTAGTAGGATGTATCGAAGGGTATGCGGGACAAATAATTTATTTAATTTTATAAATACGGTGCTTACCAACCTTAACAATCATTCCTGATTGCCATGTCACCACAGCCTTAAAATCAGTAACAGCCATATCATCCAAATGCACCGAGCCGGTTTCAATCAGCCGTTTTGCATCTGATGAGCTGTTTACCGCGCCTAAAACTTTAAGGAAATCAACAATCCAGACCGGATTTGCAAAATTATCAGGCAAAGCAACTTGCTCAGCTTTGGAATAATCATGTTTTTGGAATAAAGCTTCAAACTGCTGACGCGCTTGAACAGCATCATCAGCGGACCAAAAACGTGCAATAATGTTTTGTGCCATATCTTTTTTGAGCTGCATTGGATGCAACTTGCCAGCACTAATTTCCTTTTTCATTTCCTCAACCTGTTGCGAAGTTTTACTGAGCAACAAAACATAATACTGCCACATAAGCTCATCAGACATAGACATCAATTTACCAAATGCATTACTTGCTGGCTCATTCAAACCAACAGCATTACCCAATGATTTTGACATCTTATGTACACCATCAAGACCAACAAGAAGCGGCGTTGTTATAGCAACTTGCCCTTTTTGACCATATTGCTCCTGTAAAAACCGCCCCATCAAAAGATTAAAGGTCTGATCTGTGCCACCCAATTCAACATCAGCTTCAAGAACTACAGAATCATATGCCTGAAAAACGGGATATAATAGCTCATGTAAGCTAATCGGTTCATTGTTTTTGATACGTTTTGCAAAATCATCACGCTCGGTGATACGTGCAAGCGTTACTTTGGCAAGAATGCCAACCAAATCATTACTCGTTAACGTACCAAGCCATGTAGAATTATATTTAATAATAAGCGTTTTTGGGTCTAATATTTTACTTGCCTGATCAAAATACGACTTCAAATTATGTTGAATAACTTCAGGAGTTAAAGGCGGACGTGTTTTATCGCGGCCAGTAGGATCACCAATTTGTGCAGTAAAATCACCAATTAAAAAAATAACTTCATGTCCAAGATCCTGAAACTGTTTTAATTTGGAAAAAACAACCATATGCCCCAAATGTAAATCAGAAGCCGTAGGATCAGCACCAAGTTTTACTTTAAGCTTTTTTCCACTTTTAATTGCTGAAACCAATGAATCTTCAGAATAAATATTTACCGTTCCTGAGCGTAAAAGCTCTAGCGTCTTTTTCTATTTTATCCATAATACTTTTTTACCTATCAAGCAATGCCGATAACATGAGCAATAATAAGACCTATATAAGAAATTAAATGTACTGATAACAACCGAAATAAAGGAGAAAAAAACAAAATAAGAAAAATCGGCAACCCGATTGTTATATACTGTGCATACTGAGCAATTTTATGATAATGATCTGCAAGGACAAAAAGAACATAATTACTGAAGTTAATAATAAAATACAACACACCAAGCACCACGTTAAGATACACAAATGCAAACACGATAAAGCCAATAGATACTATCAATGATGAAACATCGGGATACATGTTTGCGATAGGAAGATGTGATACATTATACGTCAAAACCATATACCGCATCACCCCGATAATATTTACATCAAAAATAGCAAGCAATGCTATGATGCCAATTACACTCAACACAAAATGCATAAATGTATCACTTAAATATGCTGCTCCAAGTTTTAATGCGCGATGCGGCTCGGTAATCAGCAATGGATTAATGGGTACCATACGTCCCCATCCAAAATAGAAGCTAAAAAGAAAAAATAAACCAACAGGATCAATATGCACCATTGGATTCCAACTTGCATATCCCAAACGCATTCCCGTATCATCGCCCATCTCATAGGCAACCCACGTGCGAAACACGTTCGATACGGTGATAACCACAAGATACGCAATAAAAAAACTAATAATGCCTATGAGCATTTCCGCAGTGTGTAATGTAATCATATAATTATAAACTCATAAAAGTAGATAGGAGTAACATAAAAAGTTTACCCCTATTTGACGTATGGGTCAAATTAGCACCTATTATCCAAAAAAATGAGCGCCTACTATAGTCAGTAGGCGCCCGTCATATGTACTATTGTTTATTGATTTTCTCTTGCCTTTATACGTCTATTCTCTTCTTTTGCAAGATCCCAATATTTATCAATAGTCTCGTCTATTTCCTGATAAGTATAAGGTTTATTCCCGTAATATACTTCTTCAAATCCTTTAAGTCTTGCACGTACTTTGTTTAAGTATTTCGTATCTGGAAAAAAATTTTGAGACTTTGGATCAAGAACGTCAGAAGTCATTTTGATTTCACGTTGTATCCATCTTTTAGTTTCTTCATTCAAATAAGGATTTACTGTTCGACGTTCCATTGCAGTTATTTGAACTGCTGCAAATAATGTGATTACCAGGGCTACGCCTGTGCTAAGATATTTTTTTGTGTTTTTCATAAAAAAGCTCCTCTTTTTTGAAAATGATACTATATCTATCACTTATAACACTATCTAATTCTGATTCAATTTGTCAATAAAAATTAAATAAATGTTGGAACTCTATGAAAATGTCACCTCTGAACTATAGAAAAATATCACATTTGGATGGTGTAAATATAGGCAGTCGCCTTTTTATGGTAGGATATGGTAGGATGGGTTAAAACCTTCAAAATTTAACCTATAAACCAAAAAAACTGGTAGAAAGAAATCACCTTCTTTACCCATTTTTCATATTTTTTAGGCAACAATAAGCTCTTAAATACCGAGTTTTTTAAAAAGTTCTTTAATATCTTTATATTCTGTAATACCCTTACCCTTTTCAGCATTTTTAATGGCCTTAAGAGTTTTTTTGTTAGGATACTTTCTTTTTTTTCTTTTCATACCTAAAATCCATCATCTTGTCGAAGAACACAAACACTATATACTTATACATAAATTACTATGTTTTTTAAATCAGAGTCACCATGGAAAAAAGATACGACCATCAATTATGTGAAGCGGCGGCGCAACAAAAATGGGAAACGGATAAAACCTATGCAATGGAAAACAATCCAGGACCATTATACAGCATAGATACCCCCCCTCCAACAGTTTCTGGGACACTGCACATTGGTCATATATTTTCTTATACACAAACCGATATCATTGCCCGCTACAAACGCATAAACGGTTACTCTGTTTTTTATCCCTTTGGATTTGATGATAACGGCCTTCCAACAGAACGTTATGTGGAAAAAAAACGCAATGTTCGCGGGCATGAAATGTCCCGTTCAGAATTTATCAGCTCTATGCATCCAAGAATCTCATGAAGCCGCTGAAATATTTAAAAAATTATGGCAAAAAATGGGACTTTCTGCTGATTGGAGTGAGACATATTCAACCATATCAGATGATTCCCGCAAAATATCGCAAGAATCATTCATTGAACTGTTTAATAAAAATTATATCTACCGCAAACAAGAACCAGCTTTATATTGCACAACCTGCCGCACATCCGTTGCACAAGCAGAACTTGATGATTTGCAAGACTTACCATCATTTTTCAACGGATATTATTTTTAAAGATAGTGATGGCAATGATCTGATTATCGCAACAACACGCCCTGAACTACTTCCTGCATGCGTTGCAGTACTCTATAACCCTGATGATGTTCGTTACACACATTTACATGGTAAAAAAGCAATTGTGCCTCTTTTTGGTCAAACTGTGCCTTTTATTACCTGATGATTTAGTTGCAATCGATAAAGGCAGCGGCCTTGTGATGGTGTGTACCTTTGGTGATAAAACAGACATCATTTGGTACAAAAAACACAACTTACCCTATCGCCATGTTATTGGTCTTCGATGGCAAATGCACTGATAATGCTGGTTTTTTACAAGGTCTTAAAGTTGCAGATGCACGTGTAAAGGTTATTGAAACATTACGTGAACAAAATCTTTTACCACGGCAACAACCAATTACGCATTCAGTTAACGTTCATGAACGGTGCAAAAAAGAAATTGAATACACTATTTTGCCACAATGGTTTAGTCAGTATTTTACCATACAAAGACAAATTTTTAGAAATGGCTGACAGCATCAATTGGTACCCAACATTTATGAAATCTCGCTACAATGATTGGGTAGAAAATTTAGCATGGGATTGGGGAATATCTCGCCAACGCTTTTATGGCATTCCATTCCCTGCATGGCACTGCCAAGATTGCGGCAAAATCTTACTTGCGCATCCTTAATCAACTGCCTGTTGATCCACAAGAAACACCGCATTCCGGCCCTTGCCCTGATTGCGGTAAAAGCAATATCAAACCTGATACTGATGTTATGGATACATGGAATACATCATCATTAACGCCGTACATTTGTTATGACGTCTTTCAAAAAATTAATAAAGTTCGTCTTACAAGTCCTTTCGAAGAAGACGCCCTGCGTAGCTGGGGCTCAAATGTCCATGCGCCCACAAGCACATGATATCATCCGCACCTGGGCATTCGATACCATCGTAAAATCATGGATGCACAACGGAATCGCTCCATGGAAAGATATTGTTATTTCTGGTCACGTGCTCGCTGATAGTAAAGAGAAACTTTCAAAATCAAAAAGCAATGCGAGGCATGGATCCGGTGACTTATTACTCCAACAATATCCTGCCGATGCAATTAGATACTGGACAACTTCAGGAAGACTTGGTCAAGACATGATGTTCTCAGAAGAACAACTTAAAATTGGCCAAAAATTAATCACCAAGATGTGGAATGTTTTTCTTTTTGCACAACCACACTTGGTAAATTTTGTAAAACACCGCATACTACACCTAATCAAATTGGCGCGATTAACAAATGGCTCTTGCACACGATCTCTGCATGCTTTGAAAAATATCAGCAATACCTTGAACAACATGAATTTGGTTTAGCGCTCAACATGATCGAACAATTTTTCTGGAGCAACTTCTGCGACAATTACCTTGAACTGATTAAAAATCAATTATTTAATCCTGAACAATATAAAGCTGAATGGAAGTGGAAGCAACGCGTTGGACATTGTACCATGCAGGATTGCGCATACTGCAACTGTATTCACCATATTTGCCGCATATCACGGAAACAATCTATCATGAACTATATGCGCAACATGAAGCCCTACAATCTATTCATCAAACACGTTACCAGGATGTACAAACTCCGTATGTATTTGCAGCTGAAGCAGAAATTATTAATGCCGTTATCGCAATTGCAACACAGGTACGTAAATTAAAATCAGAAAAACAACTATCACTCAAAACACCGCTGACCACCATGAATGTTTTTACTCAAACACAATCAGTGACAATCAACAATTGAACAACATGATCAGTTGATCCGTGGCATTACGCAGGCAGTGTCTGTTGTCGATGCAGCTCATAGTGGCCAAATTTCACGCTTCACCGAAAAAGATGGCGCATGGCATGCTGAGGTGGTGCTCTGAGTAATCCTTCGACACATCCTTCGCATAAAGCTTCGGGGACACTCAGGATGAGCGGCTAGAGAGTAAAATTCAATATTTTTATAAAATTTATTTACTCCTTCGCTCGTCCTGAGTGCCCCGCAGGGGTGTATCGAAGGATAAAAAGCCTTTATATAGCTTGTTTTTTTTACAATTTCAGGCATACTAAAAAATAAAGTCCTCAATTAAAAATAGAGAGATTATGCAATGGTTAATATAAACAATGAAGAATGCACCACAATCTAAAATAGAACAATCCGAGAAAGATGCCCAAAAAGTCTTATCTCATGGGATATGGGGATTTTGATTTGGGTATTTTATTAACCGATAATCAAGCAATTCAGTGTTTTAACCGTGATTTCCGCAGCAAAGATGAACCAACTGATATTTTATCATTCCCCTTTCATACAGACTTAAACCAGGAGAACAATGACTGTTGAAACTGAAGATGATAAAAATGTGGGCGATCTGATTATCTCACTTGAATATATTAAAGACCTCTGCGAACAAGAGAATAAAACAATTAATGAACATCTGCGCACATTGTTGTGCCACGGCATCTGCCATCTTCTTGGATATGACCACTACACAGAAAGTACTGACAAAGTCATGAAAGAAAAAGAAACATGGCTTGCTGCAAAATTGATAGAAGAAATGAATCCATCAATCAGTTTTTTATATTTCTATGTACGCTGTTAATGACAATAAGTTCACTTAGTTCTTTTGGTATAGAAATAGAGATTGTATATGAATGGATTCTGGAGATATATCAATAAAAAATTTTGCCATAACTCCACCACAGTTAGATAACGATGACTCATTTTCTGATGTAGCATTATATGAAGCTGCCATTATAACAAAAGCAACAGCCAAACAAATAATGCTTGTTTCCAATAAAGATCCTGAAAAAATTGCTTTACTGAATAAACAACTTAATGCTCTTATCGATACAAACAATGTTATTGATTTAAAAATCAATAAAGAAAAAGATAAAAAAAGGCAACTTGCCCTTGCAACTCATGAAGAAAAAACTATAGCAAAAAACAAATTATCCCAATTTTTACAAAAAAATAACAAGGAAATTTGATGATCAAAAATATGCATAAAAAATCCTTAACTGTGTTGTGTTTATGTTTTTCTCTCTATCCTACTATCTTTTCTATGAAAACAATGGATGATTTTAAAACTGCTCTTAACAAGTCCGATAAAAATTTAAATGAACTCATTAAATTAGCGGATGAATTATCAAAAGATAAAAAAAATTATCACAAAATTGCTCTATTAGTTCATCCAGACAAAGCACAGCTAGAAGAAAAAAAGGTATTCGAAGAAATATGTAAGGCTGCAAATAATAGCAACGAACAAGCAAATATAGCAATATCAATCACCAAGTCAGCAACTGCTGAAGATATAGAACGAGTCAAATTTCTTGATCAAGCAGATAATATTAAAAATGAAATCGAACAATTAAATACATTTCCTAGGAAAACGGTTCTACTAATAAATCTTGCAAGTCAAATAAAACAAGAAATATCTCATTCTTTTATTGATCAAACAGTTGATGCATCATTCGGATTAATTTTAAAAAAACTAACTCCTGGCGCCATAAATAATATAGAATTTTAAAAATATTATATGATATAAAAGATCGATCTTCAAAAATGGATGATGCACTCACCATGCATGCTGAACATAGAAAAGACTTACAAAAAACAACTGCTAAAAATTATACTAACGCTCAAAAGAAATTACAGTCCCATCTTAAGAAAGAAAAAAATGATCACCAAAAAAAGACTTTATTCATTATCTATAATAGCTATTTTTTCAACTGCAGCTCTACATTCTATGGATCATCCCGAAGATAATCAAAAACAACCTGCTCGAGAAAAAACTCCACAAGAAGAATTATATGAAGCACAAAAATATTTTTATGAACAAAAAGCGGCATCAAATAAAGCAATGCAAGATCTTCAGGAAAAAATACATGGTATTCCTGGCCATACGCAAAGAGCAGTAATTACCAAAGCTATAGACCTAGCTGGTACATGGACTGATCGTGGTATTACCACTGCATTCAATGAAATCAGAAAAAATAATGGATGGCTTACAGAAGAAGAAGAGATAGCTCTACAAATTCATAGAGAATTGCGTATAGCAAAAGAAAAAGAGAATATCTTAACGGAATCTACTACCGCAACTAAAAAAGCTGAAGAAATTTATTATAATAGTCAAACACTTAACGCAGAAATTGATGCTGCAATAAAACTGTGCCAAGGTAGAGCCTCAAGCGATACCCAATGTCGCGAGCTTACTGAAGAGTTATTTAAAAAATTAAAAGAACAAACAAAAAAATAGATCCCTCCCAAAAATAATACAAAAAAAAGAGCTCAGAATAACTCTGGACTCTTTTTTTTTGTTTCCACCATTCGACGATTACATCTGCTTTGATAAATAAGAAAGCGCTTGTCGCAACAAAAGATCAAACGTAACCAGCTCCCCTTTAATACTCTTTTTTAAATAATCCATTGCACGTCCAATTTCCGGCCGAGAGTAATTTAATGATTGCAATGCAAGACTAACATCATGAAAGTGCGATACATCTTTTATATCACCAACATCAACAGTGCCAGACTCAATGAGTGTGGCAACTTTGTGTTTTAATGAAACAATAATTTGCTCCGCCTTTTTTTTACCAATGCCATTAACTTTACTGAGCATCTGATCATCGCCGGTTGAAATTGCTTGCAAAAACCCCTGCGCCCCCCAGATCAGCCAAAATCGCCAAACCTATCTTAGGGCCAATGCCAGAACAGCTAATAATTACCTGAAAAATTGATCTATCCAACGGCTTTGCAAAACCAAAAAGACTCGGGCCATTTTCAGCATTCCAGTGCAGATAACTATACACTTTACTGGAAACACCTATCTCAAAACCCTGCACATTTGGCACCTGCAAAGAAATGCCTATCATGCCCACATCAAGAATAATTGTCTGATCCTGAGCCTCTTTTACTACCCCTACAAAATAATCTACCATAATCATTATTCCCTACGTAATACAATAGAATCTTAAAGGTATCAAAAAAAGCGCTATCTAAGCAAATAAATACCATCATTTATTGTTGACAAAAACTACACTCATGGTACCTTATCAATGTACTCTTACATTTTTGTAAAAGTCAGTTCTACAAGCGGGAATAGCTTAGCGGTAGAGCGTTGCCTTGCCAAGGCAAAGGTCGCGGGTTCAAATCCCGTTTCCCGCTCCAAAATTTTATCCTTTTTTTTATCTATCCACACAAGGTTACCTTCATGAAATCGATCATTGAACAAGCATCATCAATAATAAAAGCTATTGAAAAAGCATGGAATCAAGCAGAAAAACCAAAAGAATTTTCAATCAAAGTCTTTGAACAAGAAGAAAGAAACTTTTTTGGCATGGCTACCAAGCCAGCCAAAATTGGTATTTTTTTTAGTGACAAGCCTGTTATTTATGAAAAACCTACATCAAGACCTCGTCAAGAGATAAAAGAATGTCGCCCCTCCTTTACTAAGACTGAAAACAAACCTGTTGTAAAACCAGCACCACAACCTGCACACAAAGCGCAGCCAACTCAACATAAGCCTTCTGCACCGCAGACAAAACCTGATACAGTTCAACAACGCACTTCCTCCTTCGCCAAGGCTACGGCGGACAGGTCAGACAAGGCAAAAACCCACGGAACAAACTCACGTAGCGGCTCCTCAAGCGGAAAAGGCACAGCGAATACCTACTACATGGAATGATACAATGATCGCTGCAACACACAATTGGCTCAAAAAAACATTATCCCTCATGGGTTTAGGATCTATTGATTTCAGCTCAGAAATTGCTGGCAAAAATTTAAAGCTTACCTTTAATACGCCATTAGTTGCTGACCCAATGCATGAAAAACAACTATTTCGCAGCTTTGCGCACTTGATTATGTCTTCTTTGCGCAATCAATACAAACAAGAAATTAAGGATCTTAAAGTGATCCTGATTCGCCCCGAGTAAATTAAAAGTATCTCATGCTATATTCTACCTCAAATGATGTTATTATCGCGCAATGCACGCCACAAGGCAGTGGTGCTATTGCTTTATTACGATTATCCGGTGACAATGCTTTTGCAATTGCTGAAAAAATAAGCAAACTCCCTGGCAACAAAACAATAAGTACCCAGCCAACACATACTATTCATTATGGATGGGTAGTTGATAACAATGGCACGCATATTGATCAAGTACTTTTTTTATTAATGCGCGCTCCGCATACATTTACCGGTGACGATACGGTGGAAATCACCTGCCACAACAACCCTTTTATTATCCAAAACATTATCCAAGTAGCCCTGCTTGCAGGCGCACGCCTTGCACAAGAAGGTGAATTTTCTCGCCGTGCTGTAGGGAACAATAAAATTGATATTGTTCAAGCAGAAGCCATAAATGATCTTATTCATGCAAATACACAGCTTGCTCTGAAACAATCACTATCACAACTTGAAGGCAGTTTTTCTCACTGGGTTACAACCATAGAAAAACAACTTATTAAAGCTCTAGCTCTATCAGATGCAAGCTTTGAGTTTCTTGATGAAGAAAATATGGAATTCAATCTCCAAATCAAAGAAATTATTGATTCAGTAATAACAACCATCAGTACACTCAAAAGTACATTTAATCAGCAACAACAGATTAGAAATGGTATCCGTATTGCTATTATCGGGTCAGTCAATGCAGGAAAATCATCATTATTTAATGCACTACTCAATCAAGAACGGGCAATTGTCACCAATATTGCCGGCACCACGCGTGATGCCATTGAAGCTGGTCTTTATAAAAATGGTAATTACTGGACCCTCATTGATACCGCCGGCCTGCGCACAACTGATAATATTATTGAACAAATGGGTATCACACGATCCCACGAGCAAGCTCATAAAGCTGATATCATCCTACTCGTATTTGATGGGTCACAGCAGCTATCTGGTGCTGAATGCACCGTGTATCAGAATTTACTCGATACATACACAGATAAAATTATTATTGTCATTAACAAAACAGACCTACCTCAACAAGCTCATCAATTAATAAGCAATAGAACAACTTATTCCGCATGCACCACTGATAAAAACAGCATCAAGGCGATTGAATCAGCGGTCCAAGACAAAATAAACTCATTGTTTGCATCTATTGGATCACCGTTCCTTCTTAATCAACGCCACTACAATAACTTACTTTCCCTTGAAAGCGGACTAACAGCAACTGTAAGCCTGCTTGGCGAAAAAACAAGCTATGAACTCGTCTCCTATCACCTCCAAGATGCTCTGACCTGCCTATCCGAACTAACCGGCAAAACAATCAGCGAAGCGGGTATGGATGCTGTTTTCCGTGAATTCTGCGTTGGTAAATAACATATCCAAAAAGAAATTATTCATAAAACTATTTCAATTGCTTATGCCAATATGATATATTTTACATAGAGAGACAATATAGTTTAAAAACGAAGGATGATGAAATGCTAAGTACAAAAAAGTTTTTTATACCATTACTAATCGCACTCAATATAATATCCATACGCAATATAACGTGCATGGAGAGTATCCAGACTTTTGACCTGGATACATATCGTTGTAAATCAGCTTCAGTAACACCAGTCTATACCCATAAGGACAAGCTCTGTGTCATCCCAACAAGGGAAGCTGAAGGTAAAGATCAAAAAAAGGGTGGTAAAAAATATACCTACGATGATTTTAGTGGTGGTAGCGAAAAAAAAGACACAAATCCATTAGCATCTGCTGCGCGAGAATTTTGGGAAGAAGCTATGTTACAAGAAACACTTGGATGGAACGTAGAAGACACAGAAAATTTTATAAAAGAAAATACATTATATGCTATTGCATATACAAAGGATCCAAATCCACATAACCCAAAAAGTAGAGACGTGAGAAACGTTACCTATATTGTCAATTTTGATAAATACGCGGACAAATTATTTGCCAATTTTTATGATGCACGAAAAAGTGAACAAGCACGTTATAAAAAACTCGGCACAAGAAGAAAGCACCAACATACTACGGAAAAAGATAAGATTGCTTCAATCTTGTGGGATGATTTAAAAGAAGCATCCATTACCAATAAAAAAACTATATGGGCTGCTGTTAAAGATCCACAAACAAAACGTTTTAAAAAAGAACAAGTTACGTTGAGACCATTTTTCCCATCAAAGTTACGTCCATTCTTCCTTGATATGCCATATGAACAAGGTGCAAATGATAACATAAGACATTATCATGCGCGTCTAAGAGAAGTATACACATTTTCTTCTTCTTCAGAGGAATGCACCTGTTCTTCATCAGAGGAAATATAAAAAAACAAAAGGGAGTGTACCATGATACTCAACAAAAAGTTTTTTACTCCATTAGTTATCGCATTAACAATAGTATCTAGTATCACTCCTCATACGTTTCACCTTGATCAATTTGATCATCTATCAGCTGCAGTGTTACCGACATTCACTCATCGCAATATAAAATGGGCGATTCTGAGTAGAGAAGGTTATGGTATCACCAAAAAGCATACGTATGACTCTTTTAGCGGTGGCAAAGATAAAGGTGAAACACATCCAATACAAACGGCTGCGCATGAGTTTCTCCAAGAAGCAATTTTAGAGCACGTACTCAACTGGAATCTTGAAGATGTAGAAAAATTTATTGATCCAGAAAATGAATACACATGGGTTGTTATAGCCTATGAAAAAGATACAGATCTTAATAATCCAAAAAATAGAGCTGTTCGCAACGTTACCTACATCGTCAATTTTAATAAATACAAAACCAAGCTCTTTAAACAATTTTATGCTGCTCGTGAGCAAGAAATGGCACGCTATGAAGCTGCAGGCATCCCTGGAAAACATCGCACCACCACAGAAAAAGATCGCCTTGCTAAAGTACGCTGGAGAGATCTTGGAAATGCAATTCTTAATCAAGAAAATAAAAATGACCCTGTAACAGTATCGGCCTATGTACTCGATCCTAAAACACAAAAATTTAATAAAGAAATTATTACATTACGACCAATTTTAGTCATGACATTACGTCCGCTCTTCCTTGGCTCCGAATATGAGCACGGAGAGAATGAAAAAATAAAATATTATGATGAATAAAAAAATCCACCCCTTTGATTTTTTTCAAAGAGGCGGACAATTTAATTTAAAACTAATGAATTGCTTACGTGTAAATTACACGAACTTCAACACGACGGTTTGGTGCACGATGTTCACGTGATCCGTTAACCACTTTACCATTGATCAGCACTGGGCATTCTTGGCCACGACCAACAACTTTAATAGCACTTCTATCAACACCAGCTGCTACAAAAAGATCTGCCACAACTTTTGCACGTTTTTCTGACAATGCCAAGTTATATGCAGGCGTACCTTCTTGACAAGCATGACCTTCAATTACCACGGTTGGTTGTGCTGCTCTGCCAGCTTCTGCTACCAACTGTTTTACTTGGTCAATATCATAGCTTAATGATTCTTTTTGATCTGCTCTTACGCCATAGTGATTGAATGAGAAATAGAGTTTTTTGAATTCATCATCTGTTTGAGCATCTATCCATGAAAATTCTTCATTTTCCTCAATAGTCATCAGATCTTCATCCTCGTCTTCATCTTCCTCGTGCATAGGAAGATCTTCGTCTTCATCCAAATCAAAACTTGCAAGATCTTCTTCCGTCAACTTCGTCCATGTCGAGGTCATCTTCATCAAACTCTTCAACATCAACATCGATATCCATGTATTTTTCAACAGCATTTTTTCTTACTGATTGCTTAGATGATTCTTGTTTTTTACCACAACCAGGTAAACTTACCACCAAAGCGAGGACTAAAAGAGACAATTTCTTCATGTGTACTTCCTTAAAAAAAATAGATTTTACTTCAATTTACTCAATGCTGATGAGAATCTAACACATTTTTGACCATTTTTCTACCCAATATTGCACATAATCTGTATATTAGATAATAGGAACCTTATACATTATGAAAAATAAATAAAAAAACAACAAAAACCTCTATCCTAGGCCTTATGAAAAAAATTATTATAAACGATAATCCGTGGCAAGTGCGAATAGCCATTATTATGGATGGCAAGCTACAAAACATCTACTTCTCTGCGCCAACCCACGAAGTCTCTAGAACGCGCCTACTTCAAGGGAACGGTAACCAAAGTGTTGCCTGGCATTCAAACAGCTTTTATTGAATTTGGCCAACAAAAGGCGGGATTCCTTCATATTTCAGAAATTGACCGAGAATTGGCCATGCAAAAACTGAGCAGCCAGTTGGAAGATGATGAAGATGAACCTAAAATAGAAAAAAAGGTCATCCAAAAGCGTGATATTAGCAAGATTCTCAATGAAAATGAGCCAATTCTTGTCCAGGTAAGCAAAGAGCCTGTCTATGAGAAAGGCGCAAAACTTACCACCTGCTTTACCCTGCCTGGCAGATTTATTGTACTCATGCCAAATATCCCCCGTATCGGCGTTTCAAAAAAAATTGAAAACCGCGATGAGCGCATTCGCCTCAAAACTATTATTCGTGCACATTTGCCAGAAGGTATGGGCGCAATTATCAGAACAACATCGGAAGATCGTGCAGAAAAAGACCTTATTCAAGATCTGAATTACCTCGTACAAGAATGGCATACCATAGAAAAAAGGTTTGCAACGGCAAAACCATCAGAAAAAATACATGAAGATTTGCCACTCGTCTTGCAGATTGTGCGTGATCATTTGGATAGTGATGTGGAAGCAATCATTACTGATTCTAAACAAAGCCAAAATGAACTCTATAAATTTGCCAAACAAATCGCTCCAGAATTTGCACACGTTATCCAATCCTACAATGATAACGTCAATATTTTTTCAGCCTATGGCATTGAAAAACAGATTGAACAAGCACTCAAGAAAAAAGTTTCCCTCAAATCTGGTGGATCTATTATCATTGAATCGACAGAAGCAATGACGGTTGTTGACGTTAATACCGGTCGCTTTATCGGAAAAACAAACCTGGAAGACACCATTCTAAAAACAAATCTAGAAGCTGCTGAAGAAGTTGTTCAGCAACTAAGATTACGCAACATAGGTGGCCTTATTGTTATTGATTTTATTGATATGGGATCAGCATCTAACCGTCAAAAAGTTTTTAGTTTTTTTGAAAAAATATTAAAAGAACGTGATAAATTCCAATCAGTGGTACTCAAAATTTCTGAATTTGGTCTGGTGCAGATGACCCGCAAACGTTCTGGCAAAACATTGGTTCAACAACTGACCAATGATTGTTCAACGTGCCACGGCTTAGGATTTGTTAAATCATACCAAACTGAAAGCTATGAAATACTGCGCGCTGTTCATGATGAAATGATCACACTGCCAACTGGTAAAAAAATTGAAATTCATCTCAACTCCCATATATTCAATTATATTACCTCAATTGAATATGATGCTATTTTGAAATTAGAAAACATCTACAATGTTAAAATTACCCTATTAAGCTCCAAAGACCTTCCTGTTGATACATACAAAATCGAAAAAAAATAATAAACTAGTATCATTATATGCGCTCCCAAAGTCGTGAAAATCTTAATCTTTCCTGCGCTCGCCCTGAACTTGTTGAAGGGTCTCTTTGAGCGCTCGAGGATATCATTTATTCCCCAATTTCCACTTCGTTCCAATTGGGGTCCCCAGTCGAAAGGAAGTGAAGATGGGGTTAAACAAGCTCAGGACGAGCGCGGAGAGTCGAAAAAAAAATAACATACTTTTTCAAGGACCATTTTATGGCTGAACATACTACCTCTATACTCGATAAATACCCTGCTTATGAAACAACCATCGGCATTGAAGTTCACGTACAACTCATGACGAACACAAAAATATTTTGCACATGCCAAAACACCGTAGCAAAAGATCCCAATTCACACATATGCCAGATTTGTGCTGGATATCCCGGCGCAATGCCAATGCTCAATAAAAAAGTGGTTGATTTTGCAATTTTAGCAGGACTTGGAACCAACTGCACCATCAACCAACAATCAACCTTTGATCGTAAACATTATTTTTATCCTGATTTACCAAAAAACTTCCAAATCACGCAACAAGCTGAACCAATTTGTACCGATGGCTATGTGCCAATTAGACTGGAAGATGGCAGCATAAAAAAAATTAATTTAATTCGCATTCATATCGAAGAAGATGCGGGTAAAAATATTCACTCAAGCTATAGCAACGAAAGCTTTGTTGATTTAAACCGTGCCGGCACACCGCTGTTGGAAATTGTCAGTCACCCTGATATTTCATCAACGTATGAAGTTCGCACGTACTTAAAAACATTGCGCTCAATTGTGCAATATTTGGGCATCTGCACGGGTAATATGGATGAGGGTTCATTCCGTGCGGATACCAATATCTCCGTGCGCAAAAAAGGACAAAAAGAGTTGGGCACCAAATGTGAACTCAAAAACATCAACTCATTCAAATTTATTTCCGATGCAACGGAACATGAATTGGAACGTCAAATTAAAATTCTTGAAGCTGGCGGAAAAGTACGCTCAGAAACGCGCCTCTGGGATTCAAAAGAAAAAACTACTATCATGATGCGCTCAAAAGAAGAAACTGCGGATTATCGTTTTTTCCAGGAGCCCGATTTACCAATTATTTTTATTGATGATGCACGCCTTGAAAAGGCGAAATAAAATATGCCAGAGCTTCCACTCGCCAAATTTGAACGCTTTACCAAAGAACTTGGCCTCAGTGAATACGAAGCGGATATTTTAATAGAAGATATTGATCTTGCAAACTATTTTGATGCAGCAAAAAAATATACCGCGAGCAAAAATCTTATTCATTGGATTTTACGTGATTTGATGGGTTACTTCAAAGAACAAAAAATCTCATTATCAGAATGTAAAGTAACGCCAGAACGTCTTGGCAAAATAGTTGATTTGATTGATCAGGTGTTATCAACAGCCCTACCGCAAAAGAAGTTCTTGTTTTTGTTGCACAAGAAAATAAAGATCCGATGATTATTATTGAAGAAAAAGGCCTCAAGCAAATTGGTTCTGTTGATGAGCTTGAAGCTATGGTCAAAGAAATTATTGCGGCAAATCCTGGTCAAACGGCAGAATATCGCTCAGGAAAAGAAAAATTATTTGGTTTCTTTGTTGGGCAAATGATGCAGAAGACAAAAGGCAAAGGCAACCCGCAACTTATTAATGATCTTGATCAAGAAGCATTTGAATACCCCGCGCTCGTCCTGAACTTGTTGAAGGATGTCTTCGAGCGCAATAAATTATAACAGTTAAATCCCATGGAATTCGTCAGGGATTTTTTATTTATAACATCTTTTGATATAGTCATCCTTATGCTATTAACATCAATAATCAATAATCGAAAGTAGTATGTATGAAAAAATTATGCGTTTCGCTTGTATGCGCAATTATAATTACTACCCCAATCCACTCAAACAAGCCAATATCAAACAGTAGAAAACCTTCTATGTCTCTTAGGTAAAAAATGCTCACGATATAATTTACAAATCTTTACCCCAATGGGAAACTCCTGCCAAAAGGAAAATTATAACTGTATTAGTAGCATCAATCGTAATTTATATAAAGCTCTCGAAAGGAAACGAAATGACCCTATCACTACACGTGCTCATGATTAAACTCATTGCACTCAACATTCTACCAACTGAATGGCCATGTTGCGAACTAAGTTGCAACACTGAAAAGCTCCTGGGGCAAAAAGATGTATTCACCTCACAATGAATTATATCGTGAAGAGCTTACCGCAGAAAAGGTTGAAGAATTATATACAATGAGGGAGTTCTTAACTACGATGCTTGCCCTCATTCTACATAATGATAAAGACCAATTGGCATTTCAAGACATATCCCATTTCTTACTGGGTTCCAAAGCCGTATTACAGAATATGGCCATAATACGAAAAACTTCCGCAATTAGGCGCAAACCACGATATGTATCATAAAATTAGCCAAGACTACTACCCATGGCAACATGCAATATATACTGGAAATATTTAAAAAATTAAACTATTATTAACTACAAAGCAAAAAAAATGTTGACGATTTATGTGCTATTTGGACTTGCAATAAAGAGTAAAAAATCACCAATATATAGATCTCCTTATTGCCAATTCCACCATGAGGAACTTAATGATGGACTAATCTGCCTGTATATGAGCCTATTAACATCAACCAAATTATGCAAAAGTTAATTGATAATGAAGCAGACCCTAGTATTGCGCTTTTCATGTCTTAGAAAAGATACAATATAAAAGAATTAAAGATAGAAAAAAGATTGATATTAATAAAAGTTCATATTCCTTTGTGATCAACGGAGCATATGATGCAACAACACTCAGTCAAGTAGAAAACATACACATTTTTAGCTCTCTTGCCATAAACTCGAAAATAATACCCAAAATAAAAATATCTCACAATTAACAACAAAAATCCCTGGCGAAAGCTGGGGATTTTTTATTGAACAAATAATAAATTAATACTATAGTAACAGCCGTAATAATATTGCCTAAAAAAAAGGATATCCATGAACAAGCTTTATATATCATTATTATCAGCAATGCTCTGCGTTCAACAAACACAAAGCATGGAAAAACAACTAATAACAAACCCCGTTAACGAGACATTTTATGATAGCAGCAGCAATACAAACAAAAAAAGATTTGTAGAATATACAACATGTGATGAATATGGCGATTTAAACACAAAAACAGTAGATGTTTTGAGTTTAAAACTCTATAACCACAAACTTAATGAAAATGAGATAGAAAAATTAGTACTGCAAGGTGCTGATGTTAATTATAAAATTCCTCATCGCCTTCGCGATCACCCATACCAAACGACAACAGTACCTGCTTTTTTTGCTGGTAATGAAACTGAACAGGGTATAAAAAATATGCAAAAACTTATTGCGCTTGGTGCGCATCTGCACCATACTCCTCAGCAAACAGAGACCCCTCTATTTATAGCAACCGACCTCAACAACACTCCTATGATGCTACTATTACTCCCTTATGAAAAAATTGAAACTCCTACATCAAAAGAAAAAGAAACAAGATCTATGGTTATAAACCATTCCTTACGCAATCAAAAATTTGAAGTAATAAAATTATTGCTCCAACTAAAATTAATAACAGCCAACGAAGGATTACACAGATTGATTCACTTTAATATACCTAATCGGGAAATTTTTAATTATTTAATTGATAATGGTGCCGATAATTATAAAGATAATTGTAATACAATGAACTTGGCAAATAAAGTATTTTCAATCGATAGTTCTATCATATTCCTTGAGCTCATTTGCGCGCGCGGAGTCTTTGATGAAAAAATATTAACGAACATGCAGACCCTCAAAACACACATCGATAATACAATACAAAACCTAGAAAATAACCGTCCAAAATAAAAAACAGCTCATTACTAATAAAAATCCTCGGCTAAATACCGGGGATTTTTTATTTACCACATTATTTGTTATAGTGGTGCCAACAAACCACATAACCAACAATAATCGAAAGTAATAAAATCGAATGAATAAATTATTAATTACACTCGTATGCGCCATTACCTTCACACCTCACATTTTTAGCATGGAAGAAAATTCACTTCAACAAGTGTCTCAAGCACTTCCATACAAATGCTCAAAAAAAATTCTCCTCGAACTATCTCAAAACTGTCATAGATATGCTGATAATTATGAATGGAACTGTACAAAATCCGCATTAGTATCTCGCATTATTTTCAACGTGAGCCTGGTAAACAAGGATTTATATCAAGAACTTGATAAACAAAGAAATGACCCTATTACTGCACGTAGTATAATCATAAATACTAGACACCAATATCTCGATGATTCTTTTGCCTCAGATGACGTAGAAAACTTTGTCTTTCCTGGTGCAAAAAAGTGTCGTGAACTCACTGCTCAATTATATGATGACAACCTCACTGAAGACATGGTCGAAAAATTATTCCACCAAGGAGCCACTATTGATTACGATGTCAACGCATCCCGACATACGGTCCTACACTACCCCCCACTATTTTATTGGGGTTGCATATCACATAAAAATGAAGAGCAAAGCAAAGCAATAATAAAAAAACTGCTTGATCTTGGAGCAAACCCTGATAAATGCGATGTTTTAACTTATGTTATAGATACTGAAAATATTGATTTAACTAAAATGATACTTAACTATAAACCAGTAATAAAATTTAATACATGGAGAGCTGTATCAGTTGTATCACGAAACATGCAAGAATATATTGATCTATTGCTACCATGTGCCACCCAAGATGAACTTAATGATGGATTATACTGCTTTGCTTGTAATAGCTTGGTCTATAAACCGGAAATTATGCAAAAATTTATTGATAATGGAGCAAACCCTAGTATCGCACTACATCAACTTATAACAAGGCTAACAAATTTCACACTTCTCGATGCCAATCATGACTTTATCAAAATTTTTAACTTTCTTTGTAGTAAAGGAGCATTTGATAAAAAAGCGCTCACCCACTTACAACATTTACAAGATATTCTTGGCTCTCTTATAAATGAACTAGACAGGAATCAACCATCAGACCCATTCGGTATGGAACAATAAATTTAACGCCCAAACAAAAACTTTAACCATTTTAGGAAAGTAGAGCTTTGCTTTGCATCTGCAACTTGTTGATGCGCATTGGCCAGTTGTTGCTGTGCAATTGTTTGTTGCTCTTTGGCTAAACTTTCTTTATAAATACTCAACTGAGTCAAATAATCTTTATGGTCTCTAATACGTTTAATTGCCTCCGATATATTCCCAAACAATGTCTTAGCTCGAGACAATGATGCATCACACTCTTCTTGCAACAAAACATTCTTGCCAACTTCTGCTGATGCTTTATTAATTAAACTCAGTGTGTAATGCATTGTTGGCACCAACGCAATCAAATGATTATATGCGCTAATTAACGGTAAATCATCAGTCAAATACACATCCTGCACCGTATCAAAAAATGCCCTGTCACTATCAAAACATGTTCGCGCTAGGGTATGACGTGCAATATCATTAAGCAATGCATTCGCCCGTTTAATACGTCCGGCTGGCGTTGATTTATGCAAAACATAATATGACATTGCAGTTATTACACAACCAGCACCAACTAAAATACCAGGATTAATTTTCTGCTGCGTATCCGACCAGAGTTTGTAACCACCACCAGCACACAAAGATGCTATCAACACCGAACCTATATTTGCTGTTGAATCTTGAATGCCATGCAATGGAACATTGCATAACGATAATGCTACGACGAGAGATGTTATTGTTTTTATATTCTTAATCATTAATAATTCTTTCTATGAATAATCTATATTTATAATCTATCCCTAAACTAATTTTTTCCTGCGCTCGCCCTGAACGTGTTGAAGGGTTTTCTTCGAGCGCTCGAGGATATTCTTCAACAAGTTCAGAACGAGCGCGGGAGACCAAAACGTTTTTACAACTCTAGAAATAAACTCTATTTATGTAATTGAGTATACACCATTTACCGATTTTTTAATAAAATCTTCACCAATAAGTTTATCTATAATTTTTTCAACACGTGCCACATCTTTATTAACTGCACTCAAAATTTCATGATGCGATAGCTCTTCTTTTTCTGCAATAAGCTTTACTATCCGTGCCCGTATCTGCCGATCAGAACCTTCAAACTTAGATTGTTTGGTATGATGCGCACTTTTGCGACTCGGATTTATGTGCTGTGATTTGCACCACACACCATAATCCATCAATGCATAATACCATTCTCGTGGATTATCATGATCAACGCTTGCGGCAATCAATGGTAACAACTCTTTATCAGTAACACCAACTGTATCTTTAAAAAAACAGTGGATAAATACGGTTCTGATATTAGTTTCAATAAACACGGTAGGCTTATTAAATGCGAATGCACCAATCGATCCTGCCGTTCCCGGCCCAATCCCTGGTAACGTTTCTAATAAGTGTTGATCTTGTGGCAAAACACCACCATGCTCATTAACAACAATCTGTGCTAACTGATGCAAGTAGCGCGCACGCCGGTAATAACCAAGGCCCTGCCATACCGAAAGAACATCACGCAACGAACTTACAGCTAGTGATTCAAATGTAGGAAATTCTGCAATAAACTGTTCATATTTATGTATCACGCGATGCGTTTGTGTCTGCTGCAACATCAATTCTGAAACTACAACATAATACGGGTTATCAACATGCCTCCATGCAAACTCACGCTTATTCTGATGATAAAAATTCCAGATAAATTCTTTAAATGCTGCTATTTGATTCATAGTTGTGCTCAAACAAACAAATGGGGTATGAAAATTTACTCTTCATACCCCATTTTATCTTAATATCAACTTAACTGCACATGCAATTATCTGCCTGGCTCAAACTCAACTTGAATTCTTCTGCCTTTAAACGTTGTATCTTTTAACGTTTTAACAATAGCTTGCGCTTTTTTGTTATCATCAACGGTAAAGAATGAACGTGTATTTTGCATTGAAACACGTGATACACATGATCCATCAACAGCAGATGTTGTAGTGATAAACTTAATCAACGCTTCTTTGTTCATGTAGTCAATTTTTCCTACATTAATAAAGAGTCGCGATTCATCTCTGCCATTACTGCTAAATCGGCTGCCTGATGAATAATTATCAGCACTACCATTACTTCCTCTGCCTCTGACTTCTCCTCTATTCCATCCCGCTCGTCCTGCTGAGCTTGCTGAAGAATCTCTATCTCTATACGCATCATAGCTACTTGCAGATGTGTTTAGATTTGGCGATTTTTTGTAATGAAGCAACATTTCACTACACTGTAATGAAAATATACGTTCAATAATTTCTTCTTTAGTCAGCGCTTGCAATGATTGCTGAACTGCTGGTAAATAAGGTTTAATAACATCATTAACCGGAGTTTCAATCAATTTTTGTGCAAAATGATCTAACTGTTTTTGACACAATTGATCACCAGTTGGAACCTGGATAGGTTTAATAACAAGATTCAATTGCTGTTCTATCATTTTAATTTTACGCAATGATGAACCAATAATAATGGATACACCAGATTTACCCGCACGTGCTGTACGACCACTTCTATGAGTGTAGTTTTCAATATCATCTGGTAAATTGCAATGCAATACATGAGTAACGCCTTCAACGTCAATACCACGCGCCGCAACGTCGGTTGCAACGAGCACTTGTATTTTCTTGTCTCTGAACTTTTTCATAACTGCATCACGTTGTGGCTGAGACAAATCTCCGTGCAATGCATCGGAAATATAACCAGCGCTAATCAACTGTGAACTCATTTCTTGTGCATCACGCTTAGTACGACAAAATACGATACCAAACATATCAGGATAAAGATCAATAAAACGTCTTACCGCGCCATAAATATCAGCACTTCTGACGATACAATATTGATGTTCAATATTAGTTGCACCACTATTACGTGAACCTACCGTAATTTGTAACGGATTGCTCATGTATGTATGTGCTATTTTTTCAATTTTAGGTTGCATGGTTGCAGAAAACAACCATATTTTCTTTTCTTTTGGCGTAGACTTTAAAATTTCATCGATATCTTCTTGGAAGCCCATATCCAACATTTGGTCAGCTTCATCAAGAACAACACGACCAATATTACTTAAATTAATGGTTCCACGATTAATGTGATCAATCAATCTACCCGGTGTTCCAACAATAATATGCGCACCGCGCCTAATTGCTGTTACCTGAGTTCTGATATCCGCACCACCATAGACCGCAACAACGTTAACACCACTGACATATTTTGCGTAGGATGTTAACTCTTTTGTAATTTGCAAACAAAGCTCACGCGTTGGGCAGATCACGAGTCCCTGAGTTTTACCATCCATAACAGCCGAAATCAATGGCAATCCAAACGCAGCCGTTTTACCGGTACCTGTTTGTGCCAAACCTATAAGATCCCTGTCTCCCTTTAAAAGAAGAGGAATCGCTTTTTCCTGAATTGCTGTTGGTTGGGTAAAACCTAATTCAGAAACCGCTTTCACTAAACGTTCATCAACACCCAATGCTTGTATACTCATACGTCTCACATATAAAAAAATGTATAAAAAGATAAGAAACTCGATATGGAGGAAAAACCTCTCATATCGTCTCCTTTAAACTACCACTTTTTTTACAAACTGTCAAATCAATGATTCAACCAGCTTTATTCCACGCTCTTTAATAAAAAATTTCCAGCTGTTTCAGAATCCTGATCCATAGAATCTTTAATTTCCTGCAATTGGCCCAAAATCTCTTTATCTAATGCCAACGCTTCGATCAACGCTGATCTATTCTTCCATGCATCATGGATATTTAACGCAGCAAATACTTTACCTACAGTAACCAGGCCCAGTAAATCATTAACAATAAAAGCATCCATCACTGCTAAACGTATCGGGTGAAATAAATCAAAGATACTATCATTATAGTTGGACAAATAACCATCTCTAAGATTATTAAGCCCTACTAAAGAAAAATTTTGAGCTAACAAAATTCCACCGAGTACGGCCGCATTTTTCCATAAAGTCTTTTTAAAGCTCTTATTCGCTGCAGCCAGCCTTACTTCAGTCAATTGAATATTCATTGCAGTAATACCCATGAACATATCAATATTCTCAGTAATCATCGGCACATCAGCAATATTTTGCCCAAGCTCATGTAAAGTGTATAAAATCTCTCTTTCTTGCGTACCCATTGCAAATGTGCTGTTTGCGCCAAAAAACATCAATCCTGCCAATACTAACATATTCATCTTGTTCATCATCGTCCTTACATTATTGTTATAATTTTCTTAAAAACCTGCGTCATATTTAATCTGTTTTAATTGTGCTATCGCAATTGAATTACGATCACATCTTTCTTGCATTTCTTGAATAAATGCCGCATTTCTATTGCGGTAATTCGATAATTTACTTGAAGAATATTTAGCAACACTCACTAACATCAGTGTCGCAACAAAAGTGAATGGTAAAAGTGGAGCAATTGTTAAAATAGAACGATTATAATCACTCTGCTGCATTAAATACTGAGCACGTGCATCATAATATCTTAAAGAAGTATCAATATAATCAGGCAAATTAGTACATGTAGAGTTAATCACTCTAGAACCAATTTTATCACAGAAATTAGCAGCAGAAGAACTATTCCAAATATTGTAAGTAAGAACAAAACCAACAGTAGTAGCTATACCTGCTGCCAACGCACCAAGCCCTGAACCAATTGCTACTGATTTAACAGAACCAGGAATCATCCAAGAATACCAATAACCTTCAGCCCAGCTTTTATTTTTCATAGCTTGTTGGCTATCTTTTTCTAAAATCGCAATATCACGATCAATAAGCGCACGGCTAAATTGACCATTTTCAAGATACTGCGCAATTCCCAAAGCATTCGCTTTGCTCAAATGACAAATATGATCACGCCTTGCCTGTTCTTCCTGAGTAGTAAGTTGCTGCATTGGCAACATAGACGCCGTACTAAACACCATTAAATTCATCGCCAAAACTATAGTCTTCTTATTCATGATCGTCCCTCCTAATAAGTATAACCATTATATTCTACACACTTATGAGTATATATTTTCTATACACTTATAAGTATATGTTTTTGTTTCAATTTGTCAAAAGCCCCATTCTGACAAGTAAAATAGCAGCTCTTTACGTAAAGAACATATGTACGTTATACAGACGGGTTGTTCTATTAAAGTCATTTAAAGTTTACGTTTTTTCAGTTCAGAAGGATAAGCTCTTATTTTAAATTATTTCTTTAATTGCTGCTAACAGATCAATAATTGCTTGATCACGTTCAACATGCTTTTGAGTTTTTTGGATATATCTATACAATGTTCTTGCATAACCACAAACATTACAGAGTTTATTTAAAAACAGCAACGCACATATAACGGTAACTGCAGCAGTTATACATGTTGTATCAATAAATGCGTTTATCTTAGGATCACATTTAGCAATAGCACTCAAATTCTTTTTTACAAATTCTTCATAATCCATAGGTGAAAGTAAGTTATATGCAACTTTATCAACAAACGATACTACTGTTTTTACTGATGCATAATCATTCTGAATAAGATCTTTTATTTTTCCAAAAGAAGAACTACAAATAAGAGCTGAAAGAATAGAGGACCCCCCCCAAAAACCACCTACAAATAGATCGCTCTTAACGGCCCCTTTACAAAAAGTGATTCTACGTTGTAGTGAGTATTTATGCTGAGATAAAATAGTAATATCACGATCAATAACTTCTGACAAAGTTAACGCATCTTCAGCTAAAGTAAACGTATTAATTTGATGATTTTGATAATTTAAATACAAATCTTTACGAATTGCACGTTCTTCACTATCACTCATGGGCAACATTGAACTTGTAGCTAAAGCTATCATCATGGTCATAAAAAACATATTTTTCTTATTCATAATAGCACCTAATAGTTATAATTATCATTATTCCACCTACTTATAACTTTAAATTTTATTTCAATTAGTCAATAGCCCCATCAAATGTTTAAAGCACAGCTCTTACGTAAACAACCCATCTGTACGTTCATACAGACGGGTCATTCCTATTAAAGTCGTTTTTATCTAAAAAATTAGTCTCTGGATACGGCAACCATGCTCAATGGCTGAACAAGGCTATTAAGAGCGCCAATGACGCTATTAACCATATTAAGCGATGATGCAGCTACAGTACCCACACTACCATCCCGCGAAGCTTTGATCTTTTCTAAAGCAGCCAAAATCTGCTTATCTCTTTCTAATCGCCCTACCAAACGTTCATCATGACGATATACCTTATGAAACTGACTTCCTGCAATTGCTGCCAATAATGTTGTAGCTGCTCCCAAGATTACCGTTGAAATGACTGCACCTTGAGGATCTGCACTGCTGGCTCTTTTTATATAAGAATCATACGCACAATATCCCCATAAAGTTGCAAAGCTTGAAAGTGCCGTTCCGCGTAACATTGCATTGCTATATAATCCACTTTCTTTCTCTACAATCTTAATCTCCAGAGTTTTTATGTGCTCAGCTAAAACGGTTATAAAGTAATCGATAGGGAAATTAATCAACTCCAAACAGTGAGGATTATATCTATACAACCAATAAAGTTGTCTTCTTAAACATCTCTCACTTGGCAAAAAACGATCAGAACAATAATGATTTTGATCTCCATAACACTGATGAACATCCTGATCAAAACTAACAGCAAGATGACTGCTATGATAATGCGCTGAAACAGAACCAACCATTGATGTTAACAACAAAGCTAAAAACTTATTCTTCATATCTGCTCTCCTACATGGAATGTTTTGTAATGTTTTTAAACTGCTCTTACTTATATAACAAATAATTTTAAATCACTCAATTTTTACATAATCAATTATATTCATCAGGACGCATATATCATTAAAATTTCATTTCTTTAACAGAAAATATTTCTTAAAAACTTAACAAATCACTTCAATAATAAACTCAAAAATTGTATGATGCTTTCTTAATAAACAATTTTATCATTTTACACCTTTTGGAGTAATCACATGTCATGCACTCACCACATTATTTTCTCAATTCTCTGCGCTTCTAATGTTGTATTATCAATTGACTTCACAGAAAAATGGTAACCCGCGTCCACCTATAAACATAAACCCCCACTACTAATCCAATAGAAACAATCAGTGAAACTGAAATTGAAGAGATGGAACTGGTTTTTAAATATTCTCCTCTAGAAGCACAGCTAATTGTTAATCACTTACAAGACACCACCTATTTCCCTGATGATAAAGACTATAGGTCAGCAATATTTTTTGGTGCACCTGGATCAGGAAAAACAATGATGGCTAAAGCTATTGCCTACAAAATGGCACAAAAAGGTTGGGATTGTAAATTTGTATCAAGCACCTCTCTTTTTGGAGGGCATCGCGATCAAACAGCTATGCGCGTTACACAAGAATTGGAATCAATTGTCGCATCAAAAAAACCTACTATCATAATAATTGACGAACTACACCGACTCCTTGAAAATGCAGACAGCAAACATCACGATACTGATTCAACATCAACAGCATTATGGACATTTCTTGATAGTCAAGAAAGCAATGAAAACTTCTTTCTCATTGGGACTATGAATCGCATTGATAAGCTACCTCAACCGTTCAAAAGTAGAATTATTTCTGACTATATACATTTTCCGCTCGCAACAGATCCTAAAATTAAAAACATGCTCGTTCGCATTTATTTAACAACCAAAAATAGCGTTTTTCATGAAGAAGTGAATGATGATTTTTTAAATAAAGAATTGGAAAAAATAAATGATTGAGCTGGAAGATGTTTAAAAAAAATATGCCGAGCAATAGGTAAAACAAATATAAGAAATGAATGAAAAAAACGTTCTAAATCTGTGATTAAAAAAGCCGTCATAACACAAGTTGTAGACGAGCATATAAAAAGAAAGGCTGCAATAAAATACGATTGGGTAGATGAAACTGATGATGAGCGGCAAAATCGTCATCATAAAGAAAATAAGTAGAAGCACAAGAAAGACATTTCGTTGAACAACTAATAATACAAATTACTTCGAGCTATGAACACAACCCTCTACTTAATCTTAGACAGCTTATACATGGAGACGAATCAGGACTCGTGTCTTTAATTTCAGACGAGCAACAACAAATCTATGCCGACATTATGGCAAAAACCCGGGCAAGAAGAGAAAACGCAAAAAAAAACAATACATATAAATGATTTTATTGGAAAACAATAATGAACAAATTTATATTCATTACCCTAATGCTTTAATCGAATACCTTATTGTCAGATCAAGATAGCTCAGAAAAACCTATAGAAAAAGAGCCTCGCATTAAAATCACACCACTATACACGCCTGATTTGGAAAATCGGCAACAGGCTCAAACTCCTTCAGAAGATATAAATCAAGCAAACAACACTCAAGAAAATCCTCCTCAAAAGCCAACAGCTAGGGCATTAATACTACCTGCTGAATGGATCTTAGAATCATCAATGGAAAGTGCACCGGAATTATTAAAAGGTATTTTTTGCTACTTACAATCACGTTCACATTGCATGGATGAATCACAACTCTCTGTAGCTATACCATCTTGCCATCGATTTATTTTAGTGGGGCCGCCTGGATCAGGAAAAACAACCTTAGCCCATGCAATGGCACATATGCTTGGCTATTCTATAGTATTTGTTCCAGCAACAGGTCTTTTGGGGCGCTTTAGAAATGAAACAGCTAAGAATATACAAAATTTGTTAAGAGAACAAAATAATGATGAAAAAACAATATCAGTGAGAACCATAAATAATGAACAATCACAAACAACAGACATTCTCAAACGGCTGCCGCTTTTTGGCTTGCCCTTGATGACATAGAAAAGCGTAACCCCAATGTTATTTTTATTGGTACAGCCAATAACGTTGATAAATTACCACCGGAAATAAAAAGTCGCTTTTCTGGAAAAGTTATTACCATGCCATTGCCTGATAAAAATCAAAAAATCAAGGCGTTCAAAAATAGCATAGATCATGATCTATCAATAGCATTAGACAATTCAATTAATGATGTATTTATTGCAAAAATGATACAGCAAATAAAAAATTGCTCAATGCGTGATGTACAATTAATTATCGATATAGCAAAAATGTTTCGCTATGCTGAAGGGCCTGTAACCGAGCCTTTTATTATTTTAACAAAAGCTCACTTTCAGCGAGTACTTGATGAGCTACAAGCTGAATCTGAAGTATTACAAAAAAGCTTTTCTGATAGACTTTGTGAAAAATTACAACCTTGGGGAGTAGTTTTTGGTATAGCTGCTAATGCTTGTGTTTTAGCAAGAGCTTCATCTGACTTATTAAGAAGCAATCCTGAAGTTTTGCAAAAAATACAATCATTATGGTCAAAAATTTTATTCAACAACAATAGCATTCCGGGCACATTACAATGCTTCATTTAAACAAAAGTGCACTAAGCATAATTATTACTCTTTTTATTTACTGTAATACTTATACAATAACACCTCTGACACCTGAGGTATGGATTGCTTCAAAAATTGATACTAGTCCTTATAATTGCACTATAGAAACGTCTATAGAAACAATTACATCTTATACGATTACTCATGAAAATCGTATTATGCTTGAGCAAGATTACTTTAATCGTGAAACAGGAGAGATAGGTCATAGAAGCATGCAGATTTACCCTGATGATTCTCTTTCGAACAACTTTAATTCTTTTGATACAAACCTATCTCATAATCATTCAGATTCACCGCTACATTCAAATAATACTGACTCTTCTGGCAAATCAACCATGCCATCATATGCAACTGATTGGCAAGATGCTCATTCGAAACAGTCTAGAGAAGAATCTTGTAAACAAGAAGCTCTAGAAAGAGAAATACACAATATGGAAAATAATCAAACAATACGAACATATAATACAAGCAATATACTTAATTATTTGAACAATTTGAATCAGCCGACAGCCTTATAACAGCATTATCATCCCCAATAATTAGCACACACATTCAGAAAACTAAATATCTATTGCGGATAAATGTATAGAAAAAGGTAAGGTTTAGAAAAAAACAGTATGAAGTGATCAACTAACTTTTCTTGATCTATTAATATCAGGAGAGATGACACGACTGCTCACGCACATACAACATCCTAATTTAGCTATTGCCGAAATTGCTTTTCACATATTAAAAGATTGCTGGCCTTGGAAACGAAATTATACATTTTTAATCCCTAGCTTGGCTAATGATACTGAAGAGTCAGATTATATTACAAATTTAGGCATCGACATAATGAAAATCGTTGAAAGAGATTATATAACGCGTGAAGACTATATTGCAAAATATACTAATGCACAATCCCTCAAAATAGTACGAGGATATAAAGAAAAATGCATTCTGTTACAAAAAAAAGGTTCTCTCGATGGTCTTTCTAGTGAAACACATCGTTTATATAATCATGTTATTAAAAATGGCGAAAAGAATAACCTTACAGACAACATATGTCTCGCAATAGCTGAAAAAACCTATCTTAATCCAGTAACCACTTTTTTACATACAATTGTACATGCTCCATCTCTTGAAGAAGCACACAATGCACTAATTTAGAAACGAAAATATTAAATCAAGCAAACAAAGAGAATATTAATCTTGATTCCACAATTAAAGATTGGATCATTAAAAAATATGAATATGATGTACTCGCAGCAGCCTGTAATTGTCATAGATCACATGCTGATTATAGTAATAAATCTCCTTTTATTAATCTTTTTTCTTCTACTTTACACAACAACGACTCTATTCTTTCCAGTCCTCTGTATACTGTGATGCATAATGTACAACAAAAACCTTTACCCATATCGCATGAAAACTTAACTCATCTTGTAAACCAAATTTCAGAACAGTTCAAATCTCTTAATATTACCGATCCTATTGAACAAAAACAGGTCCTGATCGAAGACTTTGGTGTGGATATTATAGAGCTTGTCAACAACACCTATAAAAATCGGCCAGATCACAAAGATTTGGTTAATTCTTTTACCTCTATTGATGTACACGCTCAATCCATAAACATACTCAATAATTGTCATGATTATACATCAGTAGGGCAACAATTTGATATAATGGCAGAACACGTTTTTCATAATGCAAAATTATGCAAACTCGATTTTGTACCAGAAGTAGAAAACCACATACTTGATTCAATACATATCATAAAAGCGCCACAAAATGATGCTGAATTCGTGTTTAATATAACAGTGGTTGATCACCTACTAACTGACATTCAACATAAAGTGGATAATATTGTTGAAGGAAAATCAACGTCATATATAGAGCGAGGGTCAGAACTCTTCACGCGGGCAATAGTAAAATTTATTAAAGGACTCAATCCTGTTACACAAGCAAAAAGTGTAGGTGAGCTTCTCCAAGGTGCAGGACATCTTGCAAAGCACGTAATACAACACCCTATCAACTCATTACATACCCTACGTGAAATAGACATAAAAACATGTGAATTTTTAGTCGAAACCGCAATGTTTACATCAGATACTATTTTTGGACAAAATTACTTAACACCAGAAGAATATCAACAACGATGTGATCTGTTTTGGAAAGTTACTGAATCTGTATCAGCAGAACATGTTGTTGATTTAGTAGCCCAAATAACAGCAGATTTTGCTTTTGGTAAAGGATTTGCTAAGGCATTTATTTATCTTAAAGAAATAGATGCAGCAAGCAAATTAGAAAATTATGCTGCAAAAATAGCAGATAAATTGAAACAAGCAGTTGATACTCATCTTGCAGATAACCCTATTCTCGTCACGGCTGAAGGTATCGTACTCAAAACTTCTAATGATCTTAAAAAGTTTGGTGAAAAAATAAAAAATGGTTCAATAGGTCAAAAGGTAATCTTACATGTAAACAATATGAAAGAGTTTTTTGAACTACCATTCGGTCAGACGTTACATCCACATTCTTTAAAAACTTCTTATCAATACCAAAAGTTTTCGATCTACAAGCTAACAAAAAATATACCTGAAACACGCTTAAAGAAAGGATACTTCTATTATTTAGATCGTTTACACGGCGATCATCTAGAAGTATTTGATAAGCAACTAAGAGTAGCAGCTGTTTATAATTTAGATGGGACTTTTAATATGGCAAAATTTGAGGCGGCACAGCAGGCTGGCCGCACTATTAAATTAACTTGAGATAAAAATGGAAAATGAATTCAAAAAAATATTAACCTTCTTAGAAAAATTAAATAACAACGCTCCAAAAAAAATTATTCTCTCTTCTGAACTACAAGAAGAATACGATAATATAAAAGATTTAAATAGGCTAAATAATGAAACCTTAAAACATCTTAACTTACTAAAAAAAGTTAACCCTTCTTCTATTGATGAAGTTATGGAACAAATTTGTTACTTCAACGTTAATTTAAACACATATATCTGGCATATCGAAAGCATAAGAGACATAACTGAAAAATTTATCATGAAAGATTCAAAAAATGATTAAGGAAATACAACAAATTTCACAAGAAATGCTTACATTAAATTCTCAAGTTTATGGTGCAATACTTTCAGAAAAAGATCTAACCACATTAGAAGAAGCTTTAATTAAAATAAAACTTATTCAGGAAGGTATTAATAATCTACTAGATAAAACATTTTTAATTTCTTCAGCAAACACTAAAGAATCAACTGAAATAGTAACGAAAATATACGAATTACTCGCTGAACTAGGCACAATCATTGAAACAATTAAGGAATTTTCAAGAAAATTTGTATGCAATTATCGAGAAGAATGGAATATCATCAACACAAATCAGGCATGATATGAATTACACAAATAATATAAATATAATGAGCTGCCCTGGTATGTGAACAACAAGGAAATATTTATAATGCAAAGATACTTGATTTGGGAATTATGATAAAGATATGTGATGAATGTGAAGCTTGTTGGCCTCAAGATCAAACAATCAGCATTAGCAATTTTAAAGGATTAACCACATTTTTTAAAGACCATGGCTTAACTTACAAAGATGCCAAAATAGAAAATTTGGAATACGTAAAAGATCAAGATGTTCATTGTTAAAATGGAATTCGTTAAATTCATCAATTCACCTCATGGAGGTTATATTTGCAAAAACGCATCTAATATAGAAATGACTATTTTAGGACGTTTTTTAACCAGCGATGTTGGAGGCGGGTTCTTCAGGATTTAAAAAATGGGGACTTACTGATAGTTGGGGCGATGCATGTAGTGGTAATCTTACCGCGCTGGAAAAAGATAACGATTATATACTACTTACTGACTTGTATTCAGAAGAAGAAACTCCAACAGAATTAAAAATGACTCAGGAACAATTTGTACAAATACTTACTAATTGGGAAGAAAAAGTCCTCAAATTAAAACCCAAAGAAGTAATCATTAAACATGAACATAACCAATTTATTATGGAAACAAAAGATTAATTGCTCTTCATTTTTTAAACAAATCAACACAATACTAAAAATTAAATTTTAAATAGCAGATTTCAATAGTCTCAAATATTCTTTAGAACTTTCATACACCATCTCTGAAATAAAATGCAGAAATGGTGTATTGTTATTTTTATATGCTTTTTTGACCTACTTCAAAAAAACAATTACCATTAAAATAAAGAATAAAGCGCTTAACCCTTCAACAAGTTCAGGGTGAGCGCAACAAAGAACTGAATTTGTGTTTACTACTGATCCTGTCGAAGTATCAGAGTGAGCACAATGAAAAAAGAAAGCCCCCATGAATAAGACATCATTATATATTGCCACAGTAATCATTTTAGCAACCTCCGGAATAATTTGGTACCGAGCAGCAAAAACAATAATTACTGCCACAGAACTTGATACCGTTATTGTAGGCACTAACGCTGAATTTCCGCCATTTTCATTCAAAGAAAATGATATCATGACCGGTTTTGATATCGATGTTATTACTGAAGTTCTTACACGGCTTAATAAAAAATTTATTTTCAAAGATATGCCTTTTGAGGCACTCCTTCCAGAAATTCAACTCGGCAACATTCACGTTATTGCAGCAGGAATCACACCAACCAAGGAACGTGGGAAACGAACACTATTCACTCGACCGCATTTAGCGGCCGGTAATCCATTAATTATTATTTCTTTATCTAGCCTACCTTTAACAGCTCTCGATGATCTTACAGGAAAAACCATCGTGGTGAATGAAGGCTATGTGGCAGATTCTTATATATCAGAGCAATCAGGAATACATATTATTCGTCTTTCTTCTGCCGCAGTGAGCGATGGTATGTTAGCACTAGAAAGCGGTAGAGCTGATGCATTTGTTACCGCAGCATTTTCCATGAAGCCATATTTCGATAAATATAGTGCTAAAAATTTTTCTGTAACACCAATCCCAGGAACAGAAGAAACAAGCGCATTCGCCGTATCAAAACATTACCGAGAACTACGCGATTACATGCAAGTTACGCTCGATCGTATGCAAGAAGATGGCACGCTCGATACCTTAAAAAGAAAATGGAATCTTTTATGATTATTGACTTTAATCTTATCATTGAATATTTGCCAGTACTGCTCCAAGGACTCGTTGTTACGCTCCAGATAGCAGGTTTTGGCTGCTGCATTGGTCTTATACTGGGTACCATACTTGCGCTCATGCAAACAAGTAAAAATTCTTTATTGCGCATGATCGTAACCGGTTACGTTGTCATTATTCGTGGCACACCAATGCTTATTCAGATTTTTAGTGCCTATTTTTTATTACCGCAAATTGGTATACACATCTCTGCATTATGGACGGCAATTATTGCTATCGGATTAAACAGTGCTGCCTATATCAGTCAAATTATGAGATCAGGAATTTCATCAATTGGCATTGGGCAACTGGAAGCTGCAAAAGTGCTTGGTTTTTCTACTGCCGATACTATTTACTACATTGTATTACCCCAAGCATTACGCACAACATTGCCTGCTCTTGGTAATGAATTTGTAACACTCATAAAAGATTCATCACTTGCATCACTCATTGGCGTGGAAGAACTGACCAAGCAAGGAAATATTGTAAAAAGTAAAACATTCGATGCAATCACCGTTTATTTTGCTATCGCTGTTCTCTATCTTATTGTCACCTCAACAATCTCTTTCTTTGTTGCACGCCTAGAAAAAAGGATGGATCTTCATGCTCAAGATTGATAATGTAACCAAATCATTTAACAAAAAAAAAATTCTCAACAACGTATCTTTTACCGTGCAAAAAGGTGAAATTGCACTGTTTTTAGGTTCATCCGGCGTGGGTAAATCAACACTGCTGCGTATTTTAAACAACCTAGAAACAGTCAATAGCGGAACTATTTCTTTGAATGGCACGCCAATTAATCTTACAACTATTAATACAACACACACCGTTGGTATGGTATTCCAACATTTTAATCTTTTTGATCACCTGACTGTTGAACAAAATATCACGCTACCACTGGAACGTGTACTCAAAAAAAGTTCTCTTGAAGCACAAAAAATTACACACACATTATTAGAGCGTTATGGATTATTAGACAAAAAAAATAAATATGCCGCACAACTTTCTGGTGGGCAAAAACAACGTCTTGCTATTGCGCGTGCATTGGCAATGGAACCAAAAATAATCTGCTTAGACGAACCAACTTCAGCCCTTGATCCGGTACTTACTTCATATGTTGCTAACAATATTCAGCACCTTGCAAACGATGGTTACATTGTTCTTGTTGCAACACATGATACCGATTTACTCAAAAAACTTAATTGCACCATTTACTTGATGAGTGAAGGATCAATCATTGAAACAGCGCAATCACAACAATTACATAATAACCCTGATACATTCCCACGTATAAAAAAATTTATTGCTGGTCATGAATAAAGTTCATTGTGCGATGCTTGACAAAGCACTGAGCGATTGTTAGCATTAGGCAAATATTAAAGAAATATAAAAAACGTCCCTAACTGAACAATGTATAAAAAAGCATTGTTCACCCCCCTAACCCTTCAGCTTATTCAAAGTTGAAGGGATTTTTTATGACCTCCTTCGATACATTTTTGCAAGCAAAAACACTTCCTCCGTCGCTAAAGCTATGGAGGACACAGCAGGATGATTCTTTTGGGTACCCATCGAAAGGAACTGAAGATGGGTTTAATGAGCGGAAGAGAAAAGACGTTTGAGAATTTCCCCCACCCGCTCGCCCTGAGTGTTCTACGGAGTATAACGTAGTAGAATGTATCGAAGGGTGCGAAATAAAAATTACTTCCTCACCACAACCAACCCAGCATCAAAACTCATCTGAAAGTTATCATCAGCAACACGGGTAAAACTAACGTGAGAAATGGTAATCATAGAACGAGAATTTTTTATTGTTTCCAAAAACGTCATTAATTTTTGCATTGAACCAGCAACATCAAAATGCGCTAAATCTTTGGAGTACCATGTTTTATCTTTGGTATTGCATGATCCATACACATTCAATGTAAGACCGGCCTTTGCAATGCTATCCAACACAAATAACATGCGTTGATGGCAATGCTCTTCTCTTTTGTCAGAAGCTATTGCACGATCATCTATATTTTTTTTACTTGATTCAACAACCGTTAATAATTCCTTACCACTTTTGTGTAACTGAACACTGTCATCAGATTTTTTTTGCAATGTCATACACTCAGATTGCAACAACGCAATATGCCCAAGCAGCGGATAATAAACCCCATAGATACCAACAACAACAAATGCACTGAATGAAAAAAGCATCGCTAAATAACAACGCTTTAAACTTGTATGTGCAATATAATTATAGATCGCATTATTACGCGCAATAAAATACATTACATGTCTCCTTTTTATTACAATAACTTCCTCCGCTCATCCTGAGTGCCCCGTTAGGGGTGTATCGAAGGACTCCTTATCTTTACAATTTTACTGTTTTAAGATACTCAGACTGAAGACCCGCTAACCGATTACATACAATAAATATCACCATGCTTACAAAAGATTCAAATATAAAAAACGCCTCAATTTTTTTTCCATATTTAAAATTCAATGTCACTAACAAACAAAACATTCCAGAAAATGTGCTCAGTAGACTAGTAACCAATATACGATACAACGTAGAATTCATATGATTTACACATAAACAAAGTCCTTTTTTTATATTTTCACTAGCCATTTCAGCAATTATTTTATAATCATCAGCACAAATATCACCTTCATAAAATAATGAATGATCCGCTATCCTAATAAGCACATCTCGTTGTTTACGTGGCAAAACAAACAATTCTTGCGCTAAAAATCTCTTATTACCAATTTTATGCTGGCACATCTTTTGCAACTGATAAAATTCTTGAGCACATTTGACTCCCAAGAATACTGGCACATGTAAAGTATGTTCTTCCAATTGTCGCTGATCAGTACATTTTTTTGATTTTTTATCTTCAGAAATAATAAGATTAAAAAAATCTTTAATTATTTTACCTTGCAGTTCCAATGGCAGCTCATCAATATAATTTTCTTGAGAACGCCGTAAAACTATTGGTTCTTCACAATCATCACATAGAGCACTGCTCACAAGAGACAATGTTGGCAAATCCATTGCATGTGAATAAAATGCAAAAAATATAAATACTGTATATCGTAATGTTTTCATTACAGCGTCGCTTTAATCCACTGCAACGGATCAACCGGTGTATTATTTATGCGCATTTCCCAATGCAAATGATATCCGGTAGCGTATCCTGTTTTGCCGATAGTACCAAGCGGGTTACCTTGTGAAATTTTTTGCCCAACTTCAATATCAGCAAAATCATCTAAGTGATAAAAAAGTGACAAAATACCAAGACCATGATCAATAATTACGGTATTACCGCTCGGTGCAAATCTATCTTTCATCACCACAATGCCATCCTGCGGAGCCCAAACAACACTGCGGGGCATATTAATCACATCAACAGCTTTATGCGCATAGCGCCCCTTGTGTTGCGTTGTACGAATGGTGCCATAATCACACGTAACGCGTTGAATTTCTATCGGTGAACAAAACGTACCGCGCCATAATTTTTCACGCGGTGACTGCGTTGATAATTGTGCAATATCATCCTCTAAATTTTTACCGTCACGCCCCAAAGACTTTTCTTCTTGAACTTTATCAGCAGTCACGGTAATAACTTCTTTTTTAAATGGATAGACAACAATCTGGAACTTATTATCAAGATGTAAAGTGTTACCAACCTTATCTTCTATATCAACGGAGAAAAGATATTCATTTGGTTGATCTTCACATTCGATTGGAATAAAACATTCATATATTTTTGAATTTTTAGCTTCTGGAAAACATTCAAACGTACGAGACAGCGTATTAATAAACGCATGCTTTATCTCTTTATTTGCCTGAAATTGAATATGCAATGTTCTTCCCTGAAACACTTTATATGGCGCTCCAGTTTTTACAAACACCGCTTGCAATGGTAAATTATCCACATAAAATTCACGACTTAAAGCTGTCTTATTACGATTAAAGGTACTATCAGCAAATTCAACTTTCAGAAGATGTTTTCCATTGCTCAATGTTTTGGTTGGAATGGTAAATAATTGACCATCGTGGTTCGCTTTAACTCGTACACCATTAGCCAAATTTTGCGCATCAAGCCACAATGAAATATCACCCGTTTTATCTGCCTGCACCGCACAACGCACATCGCCTGCATAACAACAATTTTCATTAATACCATTTATTCCAACGCACGCAACTGTTGTATCTAAAAAATAAGCGTACATCTGCCAACCAATCCACGATGCAATAATTAATGCAATAACTTTAGGAGCATGTTTCAAAAGAATCATAATAATAAAAGTTCAGAATTGAAAAAATTGTCATAATTTTAATAAATGTTAAAGTTAGTATAATTACTTTTCACCGGAAGGTAAAAACTAAAAAAACTTACCTACAATAAGCGATTCTCAAAACACTCTTACCCATCATTTATATAGATTTTTGATGGTAAAAGCATCATATTTCATAATTTTTGATGGTTTGACCATCATATTTACTACTTTTTACGCCAAAGATTCCTACATTATAATTATACCATTTGTGTTAGACTTAAAAATATGAAAGTATCAATAAAGAAACTGGAAAAATCAATCCCGAAGCTGACCGGCGTCTATCTTTTTAAAGACGCAGAGGATACTTTTATCTATATTGGCAAGGCGAAAAACTTGCATCACCGCGTCAATTCCTACTTCCAAAAATACAACACAGACTGGAAAATCAAGCAACTTATTGATGGATATGCTGATATAGACTATATTCTTACTCCAACGGAAACAGAAAGCTTGCTCCTGGAGGCTGAATTGGTACAAAAATATAAGCCAAAATTCAATGTGCTTCTCAAAGAAGGTCAACCCTTTCTTTATATCCTTTATTTACTCCTACTGAAACTCCCAACCATAGAGCTTGTTCGCAATAAAAAGAAAAAAGGAACCTATTTTGGTCCCTTTCTGCAAAAAAGTCCTGCCCGCAAAACATTCCACTTTTTAATGCAGACCTTCAACCTGAAGCTCTGTAATAAAAAAATAGAACTGGGATGCCTTGACTACCACATTGGCAACTGCGCGGGCAACTGCAAACCAAATTTTGATCTTACTGATTACTGCTTCCGGATTACTCTTGCACGAGAAGCATTAAAAAATAATCAGGATGGTTTTATACAAAACATTAAAGATCAAATGAAAAAATACAGTACAGAATTTGCTTTTGAAAAAGCACAACGCTTGCATGAATATTTGCAAAATGTTGATACCATTTTTAACACACTCAACACACATTTCAGCGCAGATAAATTTGCAACTGATATCTTTGTTGCAAGCACACCAACGTCCCTACTTCGCCAGACGAAAAAAACAGTATCAATACTGAACTGCAAAAATTTTTGGGCTTTGCCCTCCCGGTGCGCACCATTGACTGTTTTGACATTTCACATTTTCAAAGCAGTTATCTTGTTGGATCATGCGTGCGATTTACTGATGGGCAACCAGAGAAAAGTATGTTCCGTCATTTTAAAATTAAAACATTAACCGAACAAAATGATTATGCTGCTTTACAAGAAATTATAAGTAGACGTTATAAAAACAAAACAGATCTTCCTGATCTTATTGTTATTGATGGCGGCAAAGGGCAACTGAGTGCTGCATACCACGTATTACCTGATGCTCCGATTGTCAGCTTGGCCAAACGTGAAGAAACAATGTATGGTCCACAGTTTCCTGATGGTATTATCCTTGATATCAAAACTAATGTTGGAAAATTGCTCATTGCGCTCCGTGATTATGCACATCATTTTGCGATTAGCTATCATCGATTAAAAAGAAAAAAAGGATTAACCTATTCAAAATAAACATCTATATTTTTAGACTAACCTGTTAATACACAGCACGCGCCAATTATGCAGCCAACGCATGTGCAGATGGGTAATCCATACCACATCATATCATTCATAACTCTCACTGGTGTAAAAATATCACACCAGAAGCACATACACCCATCTAATATAGTATATGCACACATTCCATTAGCACCACTCATCAAACCAAAACAACTCCCACGTCCTGCTCCTTTGAGTACACGAGCACATCTATCAGAAGTTGCGGCATTTTTCTTTGTATTTCGGTACCATAGAACGAGTTATCTCGTGTGTTTTTATAGGTTACCCATAAATCAACTTCCACCAATTCTTCATCCTGCTTACATAGCCTCTGTATACATTTAATAGTTCTATCCTGAGCTTCTTTTGGCAATGATGTTATGACATAATGCATCAATGGAATCTTTGAAGGAACGATGTCCATAGAATGCAACATAGATGATATACATAATAAGATAGTATAAAAAACCCTATAAATTAACATTTTTATAACAATGAAGAGAAAGATTTATCGGTTTGTTTTGAACTAAATAAATTCAACAAACGAGGACAACAACGACCATACCTAAATTCTTCACCATCACCTAAAGGATGCGTGTTAAAGAAGGCTTTGGAACTACTGCTTGCTCACCTGATAAAGAACTTGTAAGAGATGATTCACTTGATGAAGAGCTCGTGAGGTCTTGAGATTTACTTTCTATACCCATAGTATATTTTTTAGTAATGATATGATTATTACAACAATCTTTCTTTTTATCAAAATCTTTCTTATTTTCTGCAAAATACTTATTCAACATAAAATAACAACAGCGAGCTTTTGCTGAATTTTCTGGGCGTACAGAATCTAAGGTTGTATCTTGTGTAAATGTTCTAAATTTATTGAATGCAAGCTTATAAACGGTCAATTTATCACTATTTTCCGCCTCTTTTGATATATAATTTTTCTTCATAAGTTTATATAACTCATCAGCATCATGTTGATCTACAATAATATGAGCCAACGTATTACCTCTTAGCGTCTACTATTTTTTGATACATATCAGACAACCCACTAGAACTATTAGATTGATCTTGATTTAAAAAGGGAGTTAATAACTCTTCTTCAATGATAAATTGCGTGTTCTGTGCTCTATGTTGTAGTTGTAGCATTATCATTTTTTCCAAATAAGACTCTTTACATGAGTTAAAAATAGTATTTGTTTTATAATGCTCAATAATAGATTTCAGTATAGCATACGCAGTGTCTCTTTTTTCTAGATCTATCCTTGGTGATAATTGTTCAGCGCAAAATGTAACAAAATCAGCACATTCTTTTTCTGAATGATATTTTATATTTCCTTTTGCTATAAGCCATAGCGTAATTGGTAAATCTATTTTTTTTATCGCATATTGAAAAAATCCATTTTGTTCATCATCTTTTGCCAAATGTATATAGTCAGCACTATTTTCACATCCGGTTATAAAAGAAATCACCTCAAGTATATTATTCATATCTTGAGGCGTAAATTCATCACTTGTTTTATATTTTTCTAAACAATTTTTTAGCTGATTATTGCAATCATCATTAAGATATTTCTCTGTTTCTTTATAATCTATACTACTATCTTGTTGAGGTTGTTCCATGCAATACAACGTAACATGAGTGATAAAGAAACAGAGAAATAATATTACTGGTACATTCTTCATTTGGTGCCTTTTTTTTAATGAAAAGATAAAAAATAGTTGGCTTATTTTAACAATTTAGAATGAAAAAACAAGCATTAGCTCATCTATAGGCACCAAATAATGATGTGTTTATTTTTTTAAATAATATGTTTATCACAACATTGTTTAAAATCTGTGTTGTTATCCTGCTTTCTTTGAAAATTCAAGAGCATAAAATAACAACATTTCTTTCTACTATCTTCCTGAGAAACTGTTGAAATAGTAAAATCTTTGCTGGGAGCACATTGCTCAAAAAGCCTGTGTGCTACCTCAAGAAAGATTTTTTGTGCTAACGCAAGAGGATTTAATGTGTCTTTATTTTTTGCAAATGTAATGTAATTTTTTCCTATAAAAGTATACAACATATCAGACAAGTGGCGTGATACAAGCATATGAGTGAATGTATTCTCTTCTGCGTCCCGTATTTCCTGATAAATTTCTGATAACACAATAGGCTTTTCTATAAGGTCTTGTTGCGATACTACACCTTGTCCTGAAAAATATTTTGATGCATCCTCTTTTATAAAATTAGTACCATGCTTTATATGCTCAAACTCTAATGTCACTATTTTCTTTAAAAAACATCTTCGATGATTATAGTTAAAACCAACCTTGTCATAGCCAGCAATTAATTTAGTAAATATCTTATAAGATTCCTCTCTATTGCCTTCCTCTGCATTCGGCATTAATTGATCAATACAAAGATCAATGGGTTCTTTACCAGCATTATTTGGCATACTCAATGAATATTTCATACAATCAATCACCCATTCTGTCATTTTTAAATCTCTATGTTTTACTACAATGTGTGCAAAAGTATTCCCTTCTGCATCATATACATCTCTATGTAAACACTTACTGAGAAAAGATAAATTTTCCTTGTTTGTCATCTTAGCATAGGTATTCTTTATGTTCTGCATATCATCATAGCTAAAAGATTCTTTTTTATATTCCGTTAAACGATTACCTAAATATTTTTTAAAATCATTTTTTATTATTTCTTTAGCATCTCCATCACTCTCATAATTAAAAGCTGTATCAAACTCCATAGAATGCAGTGTAACACTACTCAAAAGTAAGCAAGAAAGTAATTGTATATTCTTCATATGAACCCTTTTTTAATAAGAAGGTGAAAAACAGTTGGCCCATCCTAAATAATTTAAAGTTTAAAAAACAAGTAATTTTTTTTAACAAAATGAGTTGTTTCTAAAACAGTGACTCTTCAGCATTAAACTTAAGCCAAAAGAGCAATTTTCCTATATAATTTTTTAACTCTTTTGATATCTCTAACGCAAAATATGCATAACAGATGGGATATATTTCCTTTATGATGGATGGTGCGCATTCTTTAAATTTTGTAAAAAATACCACTTCCCTGTCTTGTGCTGTTGGCTTAAAATCATAGCTCAATAATGTTTGTATACACTCTTTTTTTACTGCAAAGGGTGCCGTTGCCATTGTTATTATACCCAAAGCAGAACATTCTTTTATTCGTTCATTACAATAAAGTTGTATATAAAATTCCCCTTTCTGCATAAGCCCTCTCTCAAAATCATCATAAGTTTTTGCAGTATAAATAGAATACAAAAAAAGAGATGCTGCTGGAGACCATCCTCTGACAACATGCCCATTATGACGCTCATATAGCTCATTTTTTATTGTTAATATAACATTTTCGCATTTTAATTTTTTAACGAACAAAGACTCAGAAATTTGTTTTAAGTCGGATTTTTTCTTCAGCACTACCATTTCCATACATCCTGTTATAGTGGAAAATAAAAAGAATAGTAACACCATCAAAAAATGAGTTTTTTTATGTATCATATTGAGATTCCTCTTTTATTAATAAACTCTAGCTCTTATAAAAAACTTCATGGTAGTATCAGGAAAATTATTCCCTACTATCAAGGAAACCTATGCTCCGTAAACATACCATCAATAAAAAATTTTTCCTCATAATAATAACTACACTTTTTTTCACCAACATAATCGCCAAAAATTTACCTATCGTGCTTGTTCATGGAATATTTTCGGATGAATATACCATGGTTCCTGCAGAAAAACATATCCAAGAATATCTTCCTGATGTATACGTTAAAAATATCAGGCTTGGTGAAGGAAGAATAACATCACTCTTTAACATGCATGATCAAGTTGAATGGCTCAAACAAGAAATGGAAGCTGATGAACAACTGCAAGATGGTTGCATAATAGTTGCACATTCTCAAGGCGGTCTTGTTGCCCGTTACTTTATTGAAAAATACAACAACCCGCGTGTGTATATCTATATTGCATGGGGAACTCCTCAAGCAGGAATATTTGGAGCACCAGACAAAATTGATACGTATATTCCATGGTTAAAAATATTACAACAAATTTCTTATAAATTTGCATACTCCTCATTAATGCAACGACTTATCAGCTTTGCCGGCTACTGGAAACATCCTTTGCATTATGAAAAATATTTACAAGGCTGCACCTTCTTACCCTTTGTAAACAATGAAATAGATCATGCGGATGCCGCATTATTTAAAGAGAACATCTGCAATCTTGCATGCATGGTACTTGTGCTATCAACACAAGATGAAGTTGTTGTTCCTGTTTCATCATGTCATTTTGGATTTCATCCAATAGGATTCCCACAAGAAATTGAAGATCTCTTTGATTCTCAATGGTACAATGATGATGCCCTGGGACTCAAAACACTTGCTGAAAGTGGTCGATTACACCTCAAATTTGCTCACTGTCCTCATTCAGAATTACAATCAGACGAGTACAACTTTGTAGAAAACACATTGCCTTATTTAATATATGAGGTGCCAGTAACATAAATATAGTTTAATTCATAAAGATTTTCTGCGCTCGTCCTGAACTTGTTGAAGGATGTCCTCGAGCGCTCGAAGACATCCTTCAACAAGTTCAGGACGAGCGCGATAAGATATTTTAAAAAAAATTTAATGAATATTTCTATAGGAATTACTATGCCCTACCTCTATGTAGCCAACTGGAAAATGAATCTCTCTTTTACTCAAAGCATCAACTTCTGCAAAAATAATCTTGATGCATTACAACAATTATCAAGTGACACCACTGATATTGTGCTCTGCCCTTCTTTTATTGCACTTGCACCAATTGCTGAAATTTTTAAAAATCATTCTATTGCCATTGGCGCACAAGATTGTTCAGAACATGAATCTGGAGCCTATACGGGCGAAGTTTCTGCTGTATCACTTGCAGAAATTGGTATCAAATATTGCATAGTTGGCCACAGCGAACGACGCATGTACCATCATGAAACGACTGAAAAAATTGTTAAAAAAATAAAACTTTTGTATGCAGACACTATTATACCCATTATCTGTATTGGTGAAGCACAAGAATATTTTGAATATAAAAAAACATATACCATACTAACTGAGCAACTAGAACCAATACTTACTACAATAGCTCAGCAACAGGAACACTCAAAACATCTTATTATCGCCTATGAACCCATCTGGTCAATTGGCACTGGTATTATTCCAACGCCACAACAACTTACTGCTGTATGTGCATGGATTACGGAGCACATAAAACTGCACCTACCTGACCATACCATGCAACTTCTGTATGGGGGCAGCGTTAATCAAAACAATATCGCAACATTAAAAAAAATACCGCCAATCAATGGTTTTTTGATTGGCGGTGCAAGTACTGATTTTGAGCAGTTTAAAAAAATAATTACCTTATAAATCTTTTTTTATTAATTGACCAATACGATTACCAATAATTCTCTCAAGATTCTTTCGTGGAAAACCTTCAATAGCTTTAAACGCTTTTGAATCTGATAAATTAACCAATTCAGCAACCCTTATGTAACTATTATCAAAAGCTTTTTGGCAAAGGTATGATGCTACTTCTGGTCTTTTGAATAACACTATCGCTTTACGATTATGAGCAACGTCTATCGGAAAAAATTCTGAATCAATAGGCATATAAGAATTAGTTACCATAGCACAATAATTATCATGCTTATCACTAACTCTATACCTCTCTTCAAATATGCAAGAATAACCTCCTAGTAAAGCATTATTCTTATGTTCATAATCAACATAGTTATGCCCATTAACCCATTCTATACTTTCAATTTGTAGAGAATTGATTATCTCCCCTGTTTTCATATCCCATATTGAATGAATATTATTATCATCAGTTGCTCGCAAATATTTACCATTAGCAGACATACCTAAAGAAGATGGTTCTATATTTCCATGAGGACCATATAAAACAGTAAAATGTATATCCGATAACAACGTTGGCATAATAGCTGTTAATTTCTTATTAATGTCCTTACCAAAAAATAATTTAGAAGCACCATTAGAAGCAATTCTTTGTGCGCCATTGTCATCACTATCAACATGCAACTCATCATCATACAGCTTATCGATAGTAAGACCTGTGATATCGTCTAATTCCTCAGTCTTTTTATACACCAAAGCCTGCATTAAATAATTCACGTACCAATGCTGCGCAACAAGCTTTTGCAATACACTCTTTTTATCCATATCTTTTGTAATATAGGACTCTATCTTATTCATCTCATCTGTAGCTTTTTGATACGTTAACAATTTATTTTTATACCAACTTACACATACACCAATCAATTTCCTAAAACAGACATCCTCATTAATTCCTAAATGATCTCTATCAATTATATCACGAATATCCGCCGCATATATATCAGAATTAAGCTTGTTAACATCTTCATATTTCATTGCAAACAAACAAAAAGAGTTAAGCATTACAATATACAAAAAAGAACGTTGTAGTCTTACCATCAAAATATCCTTGAAAAAATTAATAAGTTAATCCACTTTTTCTTTTCCAACATCAACAATACTACTTTCCATTTCTGTCAATGAGATAAAATCCTTTGCTCTAAACCCATGTCGCTGATCTTCTTCTTCATCTGTTTCTCTTAAATAATCATTAATTTTTGAGCTCAAACCAAGATAACAACCCAACGGTATTAAAAGTGGAATAGGTATACATTCACTGGGAGGATTCAACATAAACCAAAGATAACATTGTAAAAAACAGCAACTATACATTCCGCAACATGCCACATTATGTCTTACATGGTCTTTATTATCCCATAAAGCATTCATGAAAACATCTTTCATATCCGATGGTTGTCCATAACATACATTGCGCGTCATACTTGTACCATATTTTTCAGCAATTTTTTGTCTTACCTTCAGCGGCAAACCTATAACACGTTCTGCCATTTTATGTGCAAAATATCTATCTCCCCCTTCTATTCTCAATTTTTCACTATTTTTTACCGTTTTCAATACATACCATAATGTTTGTTTATTCTCTTCATTTAAAAACGAAATATCACAAACACTCTCAAAAATTTTACTATATTTTGTTGTTATTTTTTGTTCAGATATTTTTACATTATTATTGTTTTTTTCAGACAAAAAATAGGGATATGCTCGGTCATCCTTTTTACCAAAACAACAGAGACTTTTTTCATCTCTTCTCTTATATTCCCAATCTTGCTCTATCTGTCCAACTTGTTCCATAGCCTGCAGAGAAAAAGAATAGCTTAACAACATTACATTGAACGTAAAAAGATATAAAAAAGATTGCTTAATACATTTCACCATCAAAAACTCCTTTGGAAAAAATTAAAATGTTATCATTTTATAGCATAGGTATTGGAAAAAGTCATCGTTAAAAACACAAAAATCCAACAGATTGTTGGATTCTTAACCATGCTCTCAATGGACTTTTTTTTATCAAATACTTCTATTTTTGAACAATCTCATATTCCATTTCTTGCAACAAAGGAATTTTCACTAACTCAGTTCGATATTTTTTGTCTTCAGGTGTTTCATATAACCAATAAAGAACACTTTTTTTCAGACCAAAATAAAACAATATAGTTGTCACCACCATAGTTGTCACCTCTGAAAAATCTGGTACTGGCCCACCACCTAAAATCTCCCATAAAATAGCTTGAGGTGGAATTGAAAGAAGAGATGCCATGCTTGCCGAGGAATATGCAAAAAAATTCTTAGCCTCTTCATCATCCAAGCTCCACCTAGCCCCGCATATTGGTTGATTATGTAGACTACTTTCCATTGTTTCACCATACTTTTGAACAATTTTTTTTCTTATTGATAAAGGCAAATTCAAAATATTTTGAGACATTTTTTGTGAGAAATCTTTATCTAATCCTTCTATTATGATCCGCTCTCTACCTTCTACATCATGCAACACATACCATAATCCTTGTTTCTGTTCTTTTTTTAAATACAAAATATCAAATGTAGTAAGATTAAAAACTTGTTGGCTTTCCTGTATTAATAGTTCATCAGGCGAAATCATTTCTGCATAACCTGCATAACAATACTCTAATATTTTATTTGTTACATCGCGTGGAATGCCTACATCTTGCATTGTTTTTGCCCAAAGCAATTCATCACAAAAAGAACGCTTTAATTGATCCCTATCTTTTTTGGGTATAAAATATGGATATTGAGGCCTATTTCCTCCAGAAATGATTTTATCCAAACAACCTGTACGATATTCCCAATCCCCATAAACTTCCATATCCTGCATTTCTTTTGGATCCCTCGCCCTTTTCATCGCTTGTAAAGAAATGGAAATAGTCACCAAGCCTATTATTAAAAAATTAACATGATGCATCATAAAAAACCTTACATCCTAAACTGTTGCATATAATGTAAAATGTTCCCAATGGACTTTTTTTTTATCAAATACTTCTATTTTTGAACAATCTCACATTCCATTTCTTGCAACAAAGGAATTTTCACTAAATTAGTTCGATATCTTTTTTCTTCAGGTGTTTCATATAACCAATACAGAATACTTTTGTTCAGGCAACAATAAAACAATATAATTGCAGAACAACGTTGTTCTGCCCCAAAACCTAAAGCATCCCATAAACAACTTTGAAGTGGAATTGAAAAAAAAGATACCGCTTTTGCCAAGCAAGATGCAAAAGAAGCCTTATTTTCTTCATCATCCAAGCACCCCCTAGCCCCGAATCTTGGCGTATTATGTAGACTACTCTCCATTGTTTTACCATACTTATGAACAATTTTTTTTCTTATTGATAAAGGCAAACTCAAAATATTTTGAGACATTTTTTGTGAAAAATCTTTATCTAATCCTTCTATTGTAATCTGATTTCTATCCCCTACATCATGCAACACATACCATAATGCTTGTTTCTGCTCTTTTTTTAAACACAAAACATCAAGTGTAGTAAGATTAAAAACTTGTTGGCTTTTCTGTATTAATGGTTCATTAGACAAAATCATTTCTACATAACAATACTCTAGTATTTTATTTGTTACATCGCGTGGAATACCTACATCTTGCATTTTTTTTGCCAAAAGCAATTCATTGCAAAAAGAACGCTTTGATTGATCCCTATCTTTTTCGGGTACAAAATATGGATATCGAGGCCTATTTCTTCCAACAGTAAATTGATCCAAAACACCTGTATGATATTCCCAATCCCCATAAGATAGTCTTCTTGCTTCTATAGCCAGCATTTCTTCTCTCGTTCTTTTCATCGCTTGCAAAGAAGTGGAAATAGTCACTAAGCCTATTATTAAAAAATTAACATGTTGCATCATAAAGAACCTCAAAAATATAGTAACCATTCTATTAATATCACGAATTATATCATATTTTAGTAAACATTAAAAAATTACACATCAATGGCTTTTTAATTGGCAGTGCCAGTACTAATTTTGAGAGCTTTGCGGAAATTATCACACAATAATCCAACAGCCTGTTGAATTATTAAACATTCTCCCAATCGTTTTTTTTAAGCATATTTTATGCAAAAAGTCTCACAAACTGTGAGACTTTTAAACATGCTGTTAATCGCTACTTTTGATAATATTTATATATAGAGTCCCACAAGCTGTGGGACTCTTAAATATGCTTCCAATCATTATTTTAAACATATTTATTCAATTATCCCACAGCTTGTAGGACAAATAAATATTCTCCCAATCGTTATTGACATATGCTATGATAATAAAAAAATTTCATTCTAAGGACACCGCTAATAATCACCAAAAAAGAAACCTGCACCAGCAAAAAAACCAACCAAAAAAACTAAAAAACCCTAATTTTATAAAAATTTTAAACATGCTATACTCACACTAATCACTACAATAATAAGAAGGAAAATATATGTTATACGGACTCTTACTAACACTGTACCTCACTAATTGCTTTTTTCTCGTCCTCATTATTCTCATGCAAAAAGGAAAAAGTGGCTTAGGCTTGGGCGGCCTTGGTGGCGGTGCTCAAATGCTTTTTGGTGGTAGCGGCGGACAAGATCTTTTTCAAAAAATTACCTGGGTGCTTGGTACAATTTTTATATCTGGTGCAATGTTACTTTCTCTCATGAAATCATCAGAACATAAAAAATTCAGATATCTTGCTTCTAACAAAACAATAACTCAGCAAGTTGCTCAACAAAATACGCCTACATCAACAGAAGAGTCTGAATAAAAAACTACAATCTTTGTTAATGAAAAAAAAGGTGTCGAGTGATAATTCACTTTATTAATTTTTTGGGTAGATTCACCTTGGACATATGTGCTTCAACGGGTCAATTTACCCTTTTTCTTGTGGAAGCAGTAAAAACATCTGTTACCTCAAAACTCAAGGTTTCCAAAACATTTGCCCAAATGAATCGTATTGGTGTTGAGTCTCTCAGCATTGTCCTTTTGACCGGTTTATTCACCGGGATGGTTCTTGCTCTCCAAACATACATTGGCTTTCAGCGTGTTGGTGGAGAGCAGTTTATTGGCGCAATCGTAGCGCTGGGACTTATTCGCGAACTTGGGCCAGTTTTAACCGCTCTGATGGTAACAGGCCGTGCAGGATCAGCTATTACCGCTGAAATTGGCACCATGATAATTACTGAACAAGTTGATGCATTAACAACACTGCGCATTAATGTGTTTCAATATTTAGTTGTACCACGCATCATTGCAAGCACATTTATTTTGCCGTTTCTAACACTTTTTTCTATGTTTTTTGGCATCATAGGCGGCTACATAGTATGCGTGCATGTATTGGAATTAAGCCCAGAAGATTATGAAAGTAGCATTCGCAACTATGTTGAATTGGCCGATATAAAAGGTGGTCTTAAAAAAGCCGCTGTATTTGGTTTAATTCTTTCATGGGTTGGCACCTACAAAGGAATGTATACCCATGGTGGTGCGCGTGGCGTTGGTATTGCAACCACACAAAGCGTTGTTGCTAGTTCAATATTAATTTTAATCACCAACTACTTCTTAACCAAACTCCTTGAACATCTCTAAAAAAGAACTTCGCCATGAAAAAAGAGAACTCCAGCAAAACCAAAATTAAAATTATCGATTTACAAAAAGAATTTGAGGGCCATTGGGTTACTCGAGGAGTCAATCTCGATATCCCTGAAGGATTAATGACGGTGATCATTGGTCGATCAGGCGAAGGTAAATCAGTATTACTCAAGCAAGTTATTGGGCTCATTAAGCCAACATCAGGAACTATTATTGTTGATGGCATGGATATCACCAAACTGTCTGGTGATGAATTAAATGAATGCTACAAAAAATTTGGCTATGTATTCCAGTTTGCAGCACTTCTTGATTCACTTCAATGTTTTTGAAAATATTGGCATAACGCTTATTGAACAAGGCATATCACATGCGCAAATTTTGCCTATTGTTAAAGAAAAATTAAAATTAGTACAATTATCAGAAGACACCTTAGAAAAATATCCCTCAGAACTATCTGGTGGTATGAGAAAACGTGTTGGATTAGCGCGCACACTAGTCGCTAATCCTGAAATTATTTTATACGACGAACCTACAACCGGCCTTGACCCTATCACTTCTCGCGTTATTCACGAACTCATGTTTGATATGCAAAAACGTCTCAAAATAACCTCTGTTATTATTTCTCATGATGTGGAAACATTTAAATATGCAGATAAAGTTGCGCTGCTGCATGATGGAGAAATTAGATATTTTGGTGATGCAAAAACAATATGGGAATCAGATAATCCATATATCTATCAATTTATCCGTGGATTAACTGAGGGTCCCATTACTAAAGAAATTACTTATTTTAAAGATAAAGAGTAGCCGATATACCATTTTTCTTTAAATTACTGTCTAATTTTACCACCATGCTTTTCAAACAAACTAATGATGGCAGTAAGTGTGTCTTTTTCATAAGACATTACGTGATCACGATCTAATCTTTTGCATGCTGAACTAAGAGGAGTATCTCCATTCTCATTTGTCGCATTAATTAATTCAGGAGCAGCTTTAAGTAATAACTTACCAATTCTTACATAATCAACACTGCTTACTGAATAGCTCCATCCACAACAAACAAGCTTATGCAATACACAATCCCCAGTTAGAGTTTTTCTTTTTTTTGCATCAACATTGTGAGTCAGATAAAACTCTATCAATTCGGGCGAACAATGATGTAAGATAGTGTACCATAAAACATTTGGCTCATGATAGCCTTCTGCATTCACATCAACACGATCAATAAACATTTCTAATATATCAACATTTTTTATAACAAACCAATCTGGATCTTCATATAAACCTTGCTGATTTGGATTAGCATTATTCTCAAATAACGCAGCAATCATCTCTTTATCTTTTCGATATATTGCTCGCTGAAGTAAAGAATCCCTGCTGCATACAGCATTATCAGCACCTGCATACACTAATAAGAATGCCGCACGGCGTTTATTCCAATACGTTATATCATTCATACTTTGTAACAATTTTTTCATAACTTTATTTTTTTCTGCAATATTGTAGTTTTTACAGAATTTACCGACCATAGCAGGTGATATCAGTTCATTAAAATGCTTGCAGGTAGTGCTTAACGCTAAAGTAGTTTTAACAGTATCTTCTAAGAATTTTCCATTACAGATAATTGGTATTACCATCTCATGAGGCAAGTCTGGCAATGTAAGTGTCCTTTCCATGCCAGATATATGCATAGAAGTCATTAAAAAAGTCATTGCTAATAATGCAGTAACAGTAATAGTCTTGCTCGTCATGTAAAAATCTTTCATTAATTATGATACAAATATTATGTGGATTAACTGAAAGCTCATTACTACAGAAATTTCTTATTTTAGAGATAAAAAATAGTTTTACTTTTGAAAATCTTTGTATAACATACTCGGCTGGATGCCACGATTATTTTGGTATTTATTGCTGGAATATGTTACATAATCACCTTCAATGGTGTGATAAAAAATTTGGCATATTTCAACGCCAGCATAAATACGCACTGGTCTTACGCAGAATATTTCTAGTGTCCAATAACCGCGAAACCCAACATCACCAAAACCAGCAGTAACATGAATAAAGAGACCCAAGCGGCCAATTGACGAACGTCCCTCAATCATAGGAACTAATGTATTTGTTTTGGTGTATTCAACAGTTCTACCCAAATAAAGTTGGCCAGCTTCTAATAACAATCCTTCTTCAGGAATAGTAATTGTCTTAATTTGATGCTCTTTTTTCATATCAAGATGTGGCTCATCATACACCAATAATTCATTATGCAAGCGTAAATTATAACTGTTTGGACCAAGCTGAGACAGATTAAATGGCTCTATAAAAAGTTCTTTTCCCAAGCGCCGTCTAATTTCATTTCCTGAAAGAATCATAACTCTCCTTGTTGAACTCATTAAAAGATCATGTTAACGTATATAATAAGTTAGCAGGATTATTTTTTTAAGTAAAAAAGATACTGATTATGATACATAGCTCAGTTCCAACACAAGCAGTTATTGACCAGATAAAATTAGAAAGTAATCGATTTAATGATCTACCAACAGAAATTAGTAAAGTTATTGTTGGGCAAAATCATATCATTGATTTAATTGTTAATGCAATTTTGTGCAAAGGCCACATTCTCCTAGAAGGTGTTCCTGGCGTTGCAAAAACAACTATGATTAAAGCGGTTGCATCTGCACTTGGTCTAACATTTAATAGAATTCAATTTACGCCAGATTTATTACCATCAGATCTTATTGGCACCTTAATTTTTAATCCAAAAACACATGATTTTGAAACAAAAAAAGGTCCTATTTTTGCAAACCTCATTCTTGCGGATGAAATTAACCGTGCTCCTGCAAAAGTTCAAGCTGCACTTCTTGAAGCAATGCAAGAACAACAAGTCACCATTGGTTCCCAAACATATAAGCTTGATGCGCCATTTTTAGTATTTGCAACACAAAATCCTGTTGAACAAGAAGGCACTTACCGTTTGCCTGAAGCGCAACTCGATCGATTTTTGTTTAAAATTCATGTTGATTACCCTACTATATTTGAAGAACTTGAAATTTTAAATCGCTCAAATGCTACCAATGCTCTTACGCAAGTATTAACCAAAAATGATATTCTTGAGTCACAACAATTAACACAAGCTATTTATGTTGATGAAAAAATAAAACAATACATTCTTGCGATTGTATTTGCAACACGTAAACCAGCTGATTATAAATTACAAGATCTTAGTTCATATATTAGTTATGGCGTTTCACCACGAGCAACTCTTGCTCTGTATCATGCGGCAAAAACACATGCTTTCTTGGCTAAACGGCATTATGTAACACCAGATGATGTTAAAGCTGTCTGCTATCCAGCCCTCAGACATAGAATGCATTTGACCTATGAAGCTGAAGCAGACAATATTACCGCGGATGCAATTATCAAAAAAATCATCAATACCATTCCAGCACCATAACTCTTTGCGCTCATCCTGAACTTGTTGAAGGATTAAGCGCGCTTTAATTCTTCAACAAGTTCAGAATGAGCGCGGTAGGAATTTTTAATCTTAGTAAAAAATTCATCTGTTGGTATACTTGACAACGATAAGACAAGAGCGTTATTGTGAAAAAAGTAAAAAAAATAATGCAAGGAATTCTCAATGAAACATCCATTTTGGATTATAAATCTTGGACTACTTTCTCTGGTCCTGGCTGTCTTTGCATTTGTTTATATATCGAATATCAAAATTCCTCAACGAGAAGATATTGAGCCTGCGCAAGTATCACCAAGAAAAGAGCTAAAAGTTGCTATCAATATAAAAAAAATCTACGAAGATGATCTTTTTGGAACATACACCCAAGAACTTCCACGCTTAAAACAACTTGAATCAACCATTCCTTTTCCAGAACCTCCTGCTCAACAAAAAATCACCATACCGGCAATCATTGAGCCTGAATTTCTTGATCCCTTACAAGTAACCCTTAAAGGTATTATCGTGGTAAGTTCTAATGATTCAAAAAACAGAGCAATGATTCAGGATAATAAAACAATGCAAGAAGGTACGTATAAAGTAGGTGATCTTATCCAAGATGCTCAATTAATACGAATTTTTAAAAATAAAATAATCTTCTTACGTCTCAATGGGCAACAAGAAGTTCTTTACTTACGTGAACAAGATGCAAAAGTTGATCCAGCATATTCACTATCACATGAATGGGATACGGTCGTTAAAAAAACAGGAAATAATAATTATCTGATCAATCCAAAAGCATTCGTTGAACATGTTAAAAATTTAACTGAATGTATTGATCTCCTCAATGCAACAACTGCATACCAACAAGGAAAAAGTTTAGGACTGCGCGTAGGAAATCTTTCAAAATCACCATTTGGTGGCCTTATTGGATTGCAAAATGGCGACATTGTACTATCAATAAATAATATCCCTGCTCAAACAACACAGGAACGTCTTGCTATCTACAAAAATATTACCTCATTAAAAGCAGGTAACACGATAACCATAAAACTCATTCGTAAAAATAAAGAAATGGATATTATCTATACATTAGAAGATTTCACTACTGGAGTAGAAAAAGAAAAAAATAGCCCAGACATACAACAAGAAACAGCCTTTTTTCCACCTAAAAAAAATGATGCTTCCATTAAACAACAACATTATGCATTTACCCCTACAATTGATAAAATAAAAAAAGCGGATCATCAAATGATGTTTCAAAAAGGCAGCTCTTTAATGCATAGTAGCAGTTGAACTGAGTAAAAATTATGAATAAATATAGCGTTAATTTTTGTTTTGTTTTTATGCTTGCCTCCGTTATGTGCACAACAGAAACGGGAAGCAGAAAACGTTATCGCAATAAAAAACAGGCTTCAACTAAAAATGTTAACACGCATATGAATGTTGAAGCTTATCAACCTCAAACCAACAACACTCCCTCCTTCGCCACTGCGCCAGGCACGGCATCCCTGAAAACAAAAGCTCCAGCAGGTACTACTGGTATGCCTCAAATTCAACAAAAAATAGAAAAATCTGCTCATCAATACAGTGATCCTCTTGTTGAGCCTCAAATCCCAGCCACTGAAAATAAAGCGACCAAGCCAGTAGAAATGCCTATTTCTGTTAATGAAGATGAAGATGAAGACAGTATAGAACTTAATTTTGAAAATGCCGGTCTTGAGAATTTTGCTAAACAGATCGAAGACATATTTGAAATAACCTTAATTAGCGATGATGCTCTTTCTCCACTACCACAAGGTAAGAAGGCTATAAAAAGCAATAAAATATCATTTAAAACAAATCAGCCTCTTTCCAAAAAAGAAACGTGGAATCTTTTTGTTACATTTCTTGATATAGCTGGTTTTGCTGTTATTCCTCAAGCCGATCCAAAAGTTTTCCATATCACCACCATAGAAGCTGCACGCAAATCACCACTACCTACATTTATTGGTGTTGATCCAACAACATTGCCTGATACCGATGAACTAATTCGCTATGTTTATTTCTTGGAAAATGCATCCACAGAAACTATCATGGGAATTGTCGGACCGCTCAGAAGCAGTAGTTCACAAGGCCTTATTGAACTAAAAGAGCATAAAGGATTTATCCTTACCGATAAGTCTTATAACATCAAAATGCTTATGTCTATTGTTAAAGAACTTGATAAGGTGAGCATTCCTGAATCAATGTCCATTCTTAAATTGCGTAATGCTGATGCAAAACAAGTACAAGACCTCTACAAAGAATTACTCCCTAAAGAAGAGCAAACATCACGATTCTTTACAAAAAAACAACCAACATCTCTCTTTTTCCCTGAAAACACTCGCATTATTGCTGACCCTCGCACTAACACACTTATTTTACTCGGGCCTACAAATTCAATTCAAAAAATTGAACAGTTCATTATGAAATATATTGATGTTGAACTTGATCAAGCATACTCTCCGTTGTATACCTATCAACTTAAATATGCTGATGCAGCAACAATTGCCGATATCATGACCAAGGTAACATCATTCGGTCAAGAGACAGATGCAGGCAAATATGGTGGTGTTCGTGGCACTGATCAATACATGAGGCCAATGGTATTCATTCCAGAAAAAGAAACCAATCGGCTTATCATCAAAGGACATTACGAAGATTATCTCAAAGCACAAAAAGTGATTGCTCAACTTGATGAAAAGCAACCGCAAGCTGCGATTGAAGTTCTGATTGTCACTGTTGATCTTACTGATACAAAAAGTCTTGGTGCTCAAATCAGAAGCAAACAACCAGGACCAAACGGGCTCCTTGGTAACAATATTAAATTCCAGACATCAGGACTTTATGGAACTCCAGGATAGTCACCAATCCTAACCCTTCAACGGGAACGGAAAGATTGCTCGGTAATCTTGTCAACCTTGTTACCGGCGCTATTCCTGGAACATCATTATTAACACTTGGTCAAGATGCTTTTGGTGTATGGGGCATTTTCGAAGCACTGCAAACCATTACTGATGCTGAAGTTGTATCAAATCCATTTATTCTTGCAACTAACAATGCCAAAGCAACCGTTGCAATTGGTGAAGAACGCCGTATCGCAACATCTCTTGTTGTTGCAGGACGGCACCAACCAAAAGGGATTTGATGCCGATGATGCAAAACTGGAAGTTACCATCACTCCTCAAATTAATTCTGATGGCATGATTGGTCTTGCTATAAATATTACCATCAATGAATTCACCACGTCTGCTACTACCAATCCAAATGATGCTACCCAAAACACCAGAATCATCAACACGAATGCTATTGTTGCTAACAAAGAAGTTCTTGCTCTTGGCGGTCTCATTAGAGATAATATACAAAACATAGAAAGCAAGGTACCTATACTCGGTGATATTCCTATTCTTGGCTGGTTCTTTAAAAATAAACAAAAAACAGTTATCAAACAAAGCCTTCTTGTTCTTATCTCAACACGCATCATAGAATCTCATAAAGGCGAAGAAATGAAATCATTCACCCGTGACCATATTGATGATTACCAAAACACTATCAATGATATGGAATACGTATTCTGCAAACGTGATCCTATTGATCATGCATTCTTCAAAGATAAAAATTTACGTGCAGAAGGAGCTGTTGAAGGTCTTATTTTTGAACGTCATCAAAAGAGAACAGGAACCTGAAAAAATATTCAGCCAGACACAATTCAGCCAGAGCCCGACACAACAGATGAGAAACCAGAGCGCTACGCAATCAGCACATAATAGCCTCATAGAGACTATACAAAGCAAAAAACGAACTCAGCTATCGCTGTCAGATTTTTTGACATGATAAGGAGGCACACACATGAGCCAATTTATTAAGGACATATTTTTACCAGAAAAAATAAATTCGTATTACCTTTTTTCAAAAACTGTTGTTGGTATTGAAATTAATAAAACAAATATTATCGCAACAAAAACTCGTATACAAGGCAATACGAGCACCATAGAACTCATTATTGAAGAAAAAATATCAGAAGAAGTATCAGAAGAAGATTTTCAACGAACAACACCAACATTAACATCTATTTTTTCTAAAATTGGTAACTATGATGAAATACACACAACACTGCCTAGTTCTGTTGTTGTATTTAAAGAACTAAAACTCCCCTTTGTATCACGTGAAAAAATCAGCATGGTGATAGGGTTTGAAATTGAACCACTTTTACCATTTTCATTACGTGATGCTGCTATTGATTTTATTATTACCAGAGAAATTCCCGAGGAAAAAAGCTCAGAAATTTTAGTCACTGCCGTGCAAAAACAACAACATTATTCATCATCTAGAGATGTTTGCAGCTGCAGGATTAAAACCAGATGTTATCACTGTTGATATAATTGCTCTCTATGGCCTTTACCGACAAATCGATGCGTATAAACAACTCCAAGGAGGCACGGTACTCATTAACATCACTTCCCATACAACCAGTATTGCTCTCATAATTAATGGACAGTTAAAAACAGTGCGAACATTGCCAAGAGGTGTTATTGCACTCACCAAGCAAATTGCTCAAGAAATTAATAAAACACCTCAAGAAATGTTGGATCATTTACTCCGCTTTGGCCTTGAAGCAACTGACATTCCTGCGCATTCACCTGCGATAGAAAAAGCAGTTACCGAATGGTGGAATTCTATTAATTTTACCTTGAACTCATTTTCTACACAGCTACTCAACAATCAACCAATAACAAAAATTATTTTTCTTGGCAGAGGATCACTTATTAAAGGACTCATTCCCTTTATTGGTCAAAAAAGTGGCATAGCTTGTGAGTTATTTAATTCTGAAAGCGTTAGTCAAGATCCAACGTGCATTATTAAAAATAGTACCTCCATAACTCCTATCAATGTTATTAGTGCAAGTGCCACATTGCCTCTTTCTACAACTATTGATTATAATCTTGCACAAAAAGAGTTCAAAACACCGGATAACTCATTACTACTCAAACAATCAATTGTTCTTATTGTTCTTACATTAGGGCTATTTGCTGCACTCATTACCCATTACTCTTTACAAACAAATAAGCTAAAAAAAGAATTTCAAGCATCTGAACTTGAGGCTCTCACCGCACTTACCTCGACGTTTAAATCATTAGAAGATGAAAAAAACTTACATGATGCTATTGAGGAAGCAGAAAAAGAAGTAGAAGAACAAAAAAAGAGATGGTTTGCTTTTTCAGCATCAATCTCGTGCTTCTTCCTTACAATATTTACTTGAACTCTCTAAAAGAATTGATAAAAAAAGCATTGATTTTAAAGTTGAACAAGTAACTATAGCAGAAGGCTTTTTAACACTCAAAGCAGAAGTGAGAGATCACGATGCACTTAAAATTCTGAGCCGCGAACTTGCACAATCAGAACTATTTGGACCATTTGAATCACCAGAAACTCCACAATTTACCATGAAAATACCGCTCGCAACCAGCAATGAGGAACTCTTATGATGCTCCTTGAACCAATTAAAACTTTTTTTAATAAAACTGATTCAAAAACATTTTCCTATTATATTATAGGCTATCTTGCTGCATGCTTACTCCTTTTTATACTTATTATTTTTTATTATTATAGCTCAACAAATGCCTTACAAAAAAAGATAAAAAATCTCAACAGTACACGAGAAGAAGTGCTTGTTATACTAGAAAATGCAGCACTTGTTCAACAACAACGCCTCATGGTAGAAGAAACACTTGCAAAGGATACTGATTTTAAAATTGGTGGCTACTTTAAAAATCTTTTAATAAAACTTAATCTCAAAGATAAAGAAGTTGCTGAGGAAACATCCACCTCAGATCTTGAAGAAAATTATCGTAAAAGTGAACTGAGTGCTAAGTTTGAAGATCTGAGTATGAAAGAATTCACTGAACTGTTACAAGAAATTGAACAAAATTCTCGTATTGCTACCAACCGTATTGAAATAACAAAATCAAAAAAGAAACCAAAAACAATTGAAGCGAGCCTCACTATTTCAACATTGTTACCAAAAATAGAAATCACCGCCACCTAAGGGACAAGGTAAATGAAAATAATAAAAAATTATAAAACCTAAAAACTTTCTTTTTCTTTTCTCATAGCCTACCCTTCAACTAGTTGTGCACCGCATCAATACATGCTATCATGCAGCATGAATGCAACAAACTGTAAACATTGTAACTTGAACAAGAATTTCCTGATTTCAGTTTTAACTATGAAAATGAAGATATTGTTACTATTATTAATCAGTTAGCTGCATTAAAAGATCTTAATGTCATTTTGCCACAAGGCGATATTCTTAATGCAAAAGTAACACTGCATATTGAAAAAAAAATCACTCTTACTCAAGCTTGGGATCTTCTTAATACACTGTTAGATATTGCTGGTTTTTTCATTATTCCACAAGGCTCCACTATCAGAATAGTCAGATCAGGCAAGGAAATATCACGTGAGCCAATGCCAACCTATATAGGGGTTCATCCTAATGATTTACCAAATAATGATCAACCAATTCGCTATCTTTACTATCTTGCTAATATAAAAATTTCTGATCAACCAGAAAATGAATTGAATGGTATCTTAAAAGATATTTTACCTGAAAATGCTTTTTATAAGGGTGATTCGGTCACTAATGGTTTATTAATAATAGCAAAAGCAAATGACATTCGTGCTGCTATGAAAATTATTATAGAACTTGATCAAGTAAATTTTCAGGAAAAAATTGATATCATTACATTACGTCACACCTCTGCAAGTATTGTAGCTCAACTCATTAATGAACAACTCATTAAAACAGAAGCCACCAATCCGTATCGCCTTGATACAAAAAAAGCAAAAGAAATACCATATTTTTCTGGTTTCACCAAAATAATTCCTGAAGTTCGTCTCAACAAACTTATCATTCTTGGACGGCCTCAAGCGGTAGAACGATTAAAAGATTTTATTAAAAAATATATCGATGTTGCACCAGATTCAGGTAAATCAATTCTACACGTCTATCGATTACAATATCTCGATGCAAAAACACTTGCTCCTGTTCTTGAAAAAATAGTACAAGGAGGTGGCAATGGCGGACCAAGCCAAGCAAGTGCAGGAGAAACAAAAACTGGCGGTATTGAACGTTTCTTTGATAAAGTAATCATTTATACTGATAGCCCTCAAGACAGCGGTGCAGATAGTGCAAACACCTCTGACAAACAACAACAATATTTTACTATTATGGTGGCAATAATTTAGTTATTGCTGCCCGTAATGATGACTGGAAACAGATAAAAAAACTGATTGAAGAATTAGACACTCCACAAAGACAGGTACTTATTGAAGTGTTAGTAGCAGATTTAACGGTTGAAGACTCACGCTTGCTCGGCTCTATGACACGTGTTCCTGACAAAGTACCTCTTCCTGATGATATTCAATTTCAGTCAGCAATGCTTGCTCCAGCACTACCAATTCCACTACCAGCTGCTCCACCTGCCCCTGGACCTACAACAACTATTCAATCTGATCTTTTAGCAAATGCTTATACTAACTCCAACGGCTCACCCGTTCTTGCTAATCCAACGAGTAGTGGCACAAACAACATCGCTGACTTTGCATCTACTGGTACTACATTGCTCTCATTAAATGATAATGATGGTAATACTTGGAGTATCTGGGAACTTCTGCAATTGTTTACGAGCACAAAAATACTATCGCATCCTCATGTTATGGCACGAAACAATAAAGAAGCGGTTGTTTCTATCGGTCAAACACGGTGGCTTGTGGATAAAGTAAAAGATATCTCTAGCGTTAACTATGGTGGTGCAACAACAATTCAATATAAACCAATTGCTGCTAACCTTACCGTAAAAATTACACCACGCATTAGCAGCGCAAGCACCGTTAATCTGCAAGTCCTTGTTGAAATTGATGAATTTATCTCAAATACTACCAATACGACTAATAATACTAAAAACATCAGAAGACTAGAAACCAACGCAAACATAAAAAGTGGTGGTATTTTTGCTCTTGGAGGACTGATCAGAACAACAAGTACATCTAGTGTTAAAGAAACTCCATTCTTAGGAAAAATTCCGATAATTGGATGGTTCTTTAAAAGCAAAAGTAATGATGTTCTCAAAAATAACTTAACCGTTTTTATCTCTCCAACTATTATTGAACCTCGACTCCGCGATGGAGCAAATGAATATACGCAAGATTATATTAATATTGCAAAGAATGAATCTCGTGGAAACCTCTTTGATTCCCTCACGGATCCTATTACACGCTGGTTCTTTGCTGGAGAAGAAGTTGATGCGGAAAAAGCGATAGATAAATTTGTTGCAAAGGATGAAACACTGCCACAAAATGATATTACCCGTAAAAAAAATAATCCCCCGAAATCAAAATCTCGGCAAAATCGTGAGGACAGCACGGATATACTAACCCATACAGCTGAAGGCTTTGTTGCAGAAAATAGCAATTATCACCTGCCAGATTTAAAAAAAATAATCGCCGATGATCCAAATCCCTTCTTAAAAGCGTAGTTTTTATTAAAAAAGCCCTTCTTTTTGATGCCTAAAAAGCCTCATCAGAAGGGATTTTTGTTTGCAATACTATGAAAATATTGCAAACTGCAATATCAAACTGATAGAATAATGGAGTATACGTAAAAACCATTATTTTAAAAAAAAGGGGAGATCTTCATGAAAAACACAAAAAATATAGTACTATCGCTCGCATCAATCGTAGTATTAATGAGTGCACAAGTCATCAAGTGTGCACGGCAAATGGCTGAAAATCTGCACTATTAACTGCACAACAAACACAAAACCCTGGCTTTGAAGTTTTTAATAAAGCAGCAAACCCAATAACCATTACAATCTTCCTGGATGATAAATTTGATCAACATGCTAATATCCCTGCTGGTCAAAAATTTTCAACAAAACATTGATGTAAATAAGTCTATACAGCTTGGCATTTACAGTAAACAAACATGCAATTGTCAATCGGTGCTTTTTCAAAGAATAACTCCTAAACCGGATTATCTCTATAATCTTAACGCTTCAGGAAAAACAAAATATTTAACATGGAATCCTGACGATAAAAATCTAATCCTTTATATCCGCAAACAGGACCAAAAATGGGATTAACAGGAAAATCAGAATCTGGCTATCCATTTTGGGCGACTAATATTCAACAATCAGAAATAACACCAAAATAAATAATTAAAAATCTATTATTATCATAAACCTAAAACGCGAAAGAAAGTATCATGAAAAACACAAAAAATATGTTCATATCGATCGCATCAGTCGTAATATTGTTTGCTTTACACACATCAACTATCGTAGCTGCAGTTACTCCTAATCCTGGCTTTGAAGTTTTTAATAAATCAGCAAAGCCAATTCTGATTACAATCTCCCTGGATAACATCCTTATGGAGAGAGCTCCTCGTATTGATGCTGGTAAAACATATTCATGCGCCATAGCACTGGATCAAACTGTGCAGCTTGGCATTTACACCGGAGAAGTAAAAGAATTACACAAGGATAGGTCAGGTAACATAATAAATAAACCGGATTATTCCTATGAACTTAATGCTCCAAGAAAAACAAAATATGTATCTTGGAACCCTGACGATAAAAGTCATGCTGCTAATCCTTTATATCCTCAAACAGGTCCATGGATGGGATTATTACGTAGAACAGAAACTGGCTTTCCATTGGGTAAGAACAATATTACACAGGAACAAATTATAAAAAAATAAGCATAAAAACCTCATTATTATCATAAACCTAAAATGCTAAAGAAAGTATCATGAAAAACACAAAATATATATTCATATCGCTCGCATCAGCCGTAATATTGTTGAGTTCACATATATCAACTATTGTAGCTGGAGTTACTCATGATCCTGGTTTTGAAGTTTTTAATAAATCAGCAACCCCAATTCAGATTATAATCTCTCTGGATAAACAACCTCTAAAACCTGTTGTTATCTCTGCTGGTAAAAAGTATTCATGCGCCATTGAACTGACTCGATCTGTGCAGCTTACAATTAACACTCAACCTGCGCAGCTCATTGACGTCCGAACAAAAGATAAGTCTAAGTCTATGCACTATGTCTATGATCTCAATGCTCCAGGAAAAACAAAATATGTATCTTGGAACCCCGATGATAAAAGTCATGCTGCTAATCCTTTATATCCTCAAACAGGTCCATGGATGGGATTATTAGGTAAAACAGAATCTGGTTTTCCATTGGGAAATAATGTTACACAATCGGAAATAACATACGTGAGATAACTACGCAAGCTAAAAAAAGATCTCTCGGTATTTATCAAAAAATACAGAGAGATTTTTAATTTTAATTTTTTATATTGCCATCAAATTTTCTTCTATACTCAGCAACCGATTATATTTTGCCATACGTTCACCACGGGAACAACCTCCCGCTTTAATATGCGCAGCACTGGTACCAACAGCAAAATCGGCTATAAATGAATCATTGGTTTCTCCCGATCGATGAGAAACAATAACATCCCATTCATTATCTTTGCATAATTGAATAGCTTGTAATGTTTCAGTTACTGTGCCAATTTGATTTGGTTTGATAAGTGCAGCTGTTGCACAACTATTTTCTATGCCATACCAAATGCGTTCTGGGTCAGTAGTAAATAAATCATCACCAACTATTTTAACGCGAGAACCTAATTCTTTCTTTAAATCACGCCATCCATTCCAGTCTGATTCACCCAACCCATCTTCTATTGAATACATTGGATAACGTGATATAAGATTTTCATACCACTCAATAAGTTCATGAGCTGAAACTTCAGTGCCGTTCCACAAGTACATTCCTGTTGCACTGTTATATAAATGAGAAGCTGCAACATCAAGCGCTAACATGACATTGCTTCCATTGCCAGATTTCTCAATTGCTTCCATCAACAAATCAAACGGTTCATATTCATTACTAAAAGAAGGAATAAATTCTCCTTCATACCCAACAGAAATGATCTTTCCTTTTGCGCATAAAATCTCTTTTAACGCATGATAAATAGTAACGCCAGTATCCATAGCGTCATGAAAAGAAAATTCTTTTGTAGGAACAATGAGAAGCTCTTGAATCTGAAAATTATTATATGCATGCAACCCACCTCCGAACATATTAAACATTGGGCACGGCAAAGCTACGGTAGAATATTCAGAAATATGAGCAATAAATTCATATAGTTCAGCCCCTTCGATATACGCTTGGGCCTTGCATACAGCCATGCTCACCGCAAGAAGAGAATTTGCACCAAGACGAGACTTATTTTCTGTTCCATCTAAATGTAACAACTCAAGATCAAACGTAATGACATCAGGTGCTCTATCAACCAATGTTGGAGCAATGATCTCTTCAATAACCTGCACGGCCTTTTGAACACCAAGCCCCATTAAACGATTTCCCCCATCACGCAACTCAACTGCCTCATGCGTACCACGTGAAATGCCTGCAGGTACCGATGCGGTAACCGTCACACCATCACTCAAAGAAACAGCACATTCAACGGTGGGAACTCCTCGCGAATCAAAAATTTCACGTGCATGAATAGCATGTATCTTCATTTTCTAAACTCCTTTTTTAGCATAAAAAAACACCTGGAATTACCCAGGTGTTTTTATCATCATTTATTCCTTTGTGGCAGTCAACCCTTCTTCATTAAAACTTCGAAGGGCTGGCAGTAACTGCAGACCATAATCTTTAAGTTGTTTGTTTTCCACGGAAGTTGGTGATTCCATCATTGGATCACATCCACGCGCAGTTTTTGGAAACGCAATTACTTCACGAATGGATGCTGTATTAGTTAACAACATAATAAAACGATCAAGACCAAGTGCAATACCACCATGCGGAGGGAATCCAAGTTCTTGTGCTTCAAGCAAGAATCCAAATTTTGATTCCACTTCTTCTTTACTTAATCCAAGAAGGTTAAATACTTTTTCCTGTACAGTACGATCATGAATACGAATTGATCCACCACCAAGTTCAATACCATTCAACACAACATCATATGCACGCGCTTTTATAACGCCCAGTTCTTGATTTTCCCAACCTTTGGCTGGTGAAGTAAATGGATGATGTTTTGCATTCCAACATTTATCTTTTTTATCATATTCAAGCAATGGAAAATCAGTAACCCATGAAAAATTAAGTTCGTCTATCAGGAATAATATTCAACTCTTTTGCAAGTTCTTGACGTAAGCGTCCTAATATTTCCCATGCAGTTTCATATTCCCCTGCAACAATAAAAAGAACACTCCCATTAACAATTGCTTCACATGCATTAACTGCACGTGTAAAAAAATCTGCTGGTAAAAATTTTGAAACAGGAGAACTAATTTTATCAGGGCTTTCAAGATCAATCCATAACAAACCCTTTGCTCCTAATTTTTGGGCTTTATCCACCCAACGATTAAGTTCAGAATGCGTAAATGCATGGCCAGAAACATGAATGCCACCAATTTTTTCACCTCTATTAATTGCATCACGTAAAAATTTAAGTTCAGTATCAGCAAACAATGACGTAAAATCATTAATTTTTAAATCATACCGCAAATCTGGCTTATCAGAACCATATGCTGCAAATGCTTCATCATACGTTAAACGCTTAAATGGTATTTTTAAATTTTTGCCGAGCACTTTTGTAAAAATATGTTTTAGCAAACGTTCAATCAGATCCTGTATAACATTTTCTCCAATAAATGACATTTCAACATCAAGCTGCGTAAATTCTGGCTGACGATCTGCACGTAAATCTTCATCACGGAAACAGCGCGCCACCTGAAAATACTTTTCCATGCCACCGCACATTAAAATCTGCTTATATAACTGAGGAGACTGTGGTAATGCATAAAAAGAACCTGGATGAATTCGTGAAGGAACCAAAAATTCACGTGCTCCTTCGGGCGTATTTTTGGTTAAAATAGGAGTTTCAATTTCATAAAACTGTTCACCATTTAAAAATTCACGCATCGCAAAAATAACTTTGTGACGCAATGCAAAATTGTTATGCATCTCAGGACGACGCAAATCAAGATATCTATATTTTAAACGGAGCTCTTCATCAATAACATCAGTGCTTTCTATAGAAAATGGCAACATTTTTGCGGTGTTTAAAATGGTAATTTTTTCAACATGCAATTCCCATTTACCTGTTGCCAACTCTTTATTGATTGTTTCAGGAGCTCGTTCTACTACCTTGCCACAAACCGTTATGACATACTCAGAACGTACCTTGTGAGCAATTTCATGAACTTCTTGTGAAAATTCAGGATTACAAACAAGCTGCATCAACCCACTACGATCACGCAAATCAATAAAAATTAATCCACCATGATCACGACGCCTATGAACCCATCCAGAAAGACATATCTGTTTATTTAAATATTGTTCATTAACTAATCCACACCCTGTTGTGCGTTCAGATATTTCCATATATATTTCCTTAAAAAATCTTAATCCAATAATTAGAAAGTAAAATAATAGTAATAATTATATCACAACAAAAAAAAGGGTAACACGCGTATTTATCGTGTTACCCCATGTTTTTACTCATTCATTAAAAGCAATAAATCAATCCCAAATTAAAGGTATATGCAACATTATTGCCTAAACCAGGAATACGATCTGGTTTACCTGTTGGATCTTCACTATCATAAAACGCTTCTTCTTCATCAGTAAAAACTCGCGTTCCCATGCGATCTTTATAATGTGATCCAGGGAAAAACATTGAAGACACCCAGAAAATTTTCAAATCTTTAAGCAAACTATAGTTAATAAACAATCCTGTTTCAACACCAAGGAATGTTCGTGCCTTACCAATTTGCTTTTCTTGCCATAAAGCGAGAACGTTAGGATTTATCTCAAACGGCTTTTTCCATGATTTTGGTTTCCATTTTAATGATGTACCACAGTAAATCAAGTTGGTAAATCCAGAAACTGCTTGTGCTTTAGTCGTTGGTGCTTGAACATCTCCTGAGGCTGGTGTTGAAAATAATCGTTTTAATTTTCCCGCACCACCAAGTAAGAATACACTTCGCACACGCTTTCCAGAATATGTTTCTTGTAATCCTATAAACCCTTCATACGTACCATCTTTGCTTTCAAAATTAGGATTATCATCTCCTGAAGCAACCCCTGCAGCTACCGCTAAAAGTAGATCTTTATCACAGAATGAATATCCAGCATCAGTCACAAACATCCAACCTCTGTACGTATTAGTGTAATGTTTGCCAAATCGCCCTTTGCTATTTATTAAAGCAATCTGAGTACCCGGTTTATTCACTAAATACCCTAGTGATGATACTTTACCAATTTCTTGACCATTCCAGTTTTCACTTTGTTTTGTAGGATCATTAATAAATTTTTGAGCGTCACTACCAGGAACATACGGCGCAGGTTCAACAACTGGCTGACCGAGTAAATCGATATAACTTGCATTAACGTTGTCATTAACCAAAACAACAACACCTTTGTTATTATTTTCTTTAATAATATTACGATCCCAGCCTTTTACGCGCTGCTGACCAAAGTTAACCGCATAATCAAAACCACACTCAAAGCGATTACCATAAAATTCACTTGCTAATCCTGCAGTTCCAAGCTTGCTGGATGCATCAGCAGGAAATTCAATTTTTTGTTCAGGATCATTGTTATATAATCCGTAAGGCTCAACTGTCAATCTACCAAGCCATGAATTATCAAACACATTCCAATTAAAGCGCCCTGCCATTATATAATTTACTTTACCAAAACCACGTTTAGTATCCTTATCAACCGCTCCAATATGCTGAGCAAAAATAACTTTTTCAGTATCAGCTATGCCGGTACTATTGTTTTGTAAAATAGCGGTATATAAATCATATGATAAAATTTTTGGAAAAATATCTCCTGAAAATTTTGCACCAAATGCATACTGATCAACAACACTATCAGACCAAAAACCAAGAACTTCAGGACCACTTGCATAAGCATCGCCAAGAGCAATACCACGACCCAACTGAAACGGAAATGCCCCAATAGTAAATGTATGAATGTTTTTAAAGGGCAGATTAACTGCTTGGTTAATATTAAATTGTAACCATAACTGTCTAATCCAAAATACATGGCGAGGGAATCCGTGTTTATGAGTTCCTCTAATAGCATCAAGAATTTTTATATCCGCAAATGTTGTACTTGCTATACTTTCAGGATTTCCCCATATCCCTTTGTTACGAACCTGGAAAAGAAATTCTGCTATTTTTTCTCCATATGTCTGTGCGCCATACAACAAATCAACAGAGAGATCTAAAACATGCTTAGAAACATATGATTTATCAAAATCATTATCATTATTCAGCCAATTAACATTTTTACCATAAAATGTTTCTGGCTTAAATACACCAGAAAAAACATATTCAAAATCACCGGATGTTGATCGTAGTTCAGCCCGTAACAAGCCAACCGATAAAAATTGTAATATAATAACTGTTAACAAATATCCCTTAATGCGCATGTCTTCCTTTGAATCCTGTATAACCACAAAATAGATTGAATAGAAATGTGTAAAAAATTCGAATTTTAATCTGAATAGATTACTCTAAAATAATCGTACTCTATTGGGTTAATTTGTCAACTCAAAAAGCTGTTTTAACCTATCTACAAAAGGATTTTAATGCGTAAAGAACATTCACTTTTACTCGGTGCCCACATGTCCATAGCAGGCGGAATACAACTTGCCATAGAACGAGGAGAATCAATTGGGTGCACGGCAATTCAAATATTTACCAAAAGCAATCGTCAATGGCATGCAAAGCCTATCACTGATGAAGAAGCAATAGCTTTTAAAAATGCATGGAAAAACTCATCCATTCAATCAGTTATTGCCCATGCTTCCTATCTTATTAACATTGGATCATCAAACCATGAAATTGAAAAAAAGTCAGTCAACGCTCTTGAGCTGGAAATCAAAAGATGTACTGAACTGGATATACCCTATCTTGTTTTACATCCTGGATCGCGCACAGATGCCGATGAAGAATCATGTCTTGCCAAAATCAGCGATAATCTTAACAAACTTCTGGCTAAAACCTCCGATTGCACAATTTTATTAGAAACAATGGCTGGCCAGGGAACTAATGTAGGCTATTCCTTTGAACACCTTGCACAAATAATTAAGAATATCGACCATAAAAATCGTGTTGGTGTCTGTTTGGATACCTGTCATGCATTTGCTGCAGGCTATGACTTTAGAACAGAAAAAACATATAATCTTATGTGGGAACAATTTGATAAGATAATCGGGATTAATAAACTCAAAGCAGTTCACATCAATGATTCACAACAAGATCTTGGATCCCGTGTGGATCGTCATACTGATATCGGCAAGGGAAAGATAGGATTAAGAGCCTTTGAATTGTTGTTTAATGATCCAAGATTTTTTGATATCCCCAAGGTTTTAGAAACCCCAAAAGATGATCTATCTGATGATAAAAGAAATATGGAAAAATTAATAGATTTGCTGACTCATAAAACGCGAACGCTCTTACACGTTGCTACAAAAAAAGAAAATTAGAAACTGAGATAATAGATTATATCTTTGAAAGTGAGCTAAGAAGAAATTGTAGTAAATAAATCAAAGAAAATATAATCCATTATCTCGTCACTAAAACAGTGCTTTCAACCATCCTTTTTAACTAACCACTAATAAAAAAGGAATTAAAATACTTAAAAGCATTATTAAGTTTGAACATGATCATCTAAAAAACAATTTTTTTTTTATTTAAATTTGTGCAACAACAAAAAAAGCTATAAACAAAGACTATTTTAAGAAATTTATGTTGTTTTATTAAAAAAACAACATAAAACAACAAAAAAACATAACCCCTCTATTATTGACTGTTTTTTTGGGCAACAGCCTCAATAAAGCTTTTAAATAAAGGATGTACTTTAATCGGTGAGGATTGAAATTCTGGATGAAATTGTACTCCTACCATAAATGTATGATCTTTTACTTCTGCTATTTCAATTAAATCCATAGCAACGCACATACCAGAAAAGACAATTCCTGCTTTCTCAAGTTGTTGTTTATATTCTTTATTTACTTCATAGCGATGTCTATGACGTTCAAGAACAGAATCTGATTCATAAGCCTTATATGCATGAGTTCCTTTAATAAGTGTACACAAATAAGAACCCAGTCGCATATTAGCCCCTTTAGTAGTTATATTCTTCTGCTCACTCATCATATACACAACAGGATCCTTGGTGTGCACATCAAATTCTGTACTATTTGCTGTATCAAGACCCAACAAAGAACGAGCTGCTTCTATAATCATAACCTGCATACCAAGACAAAGACCTAAATAAGGAATATCATTTTCACGAGCCCATTGACATGCTAAAATCTTACCTTCAACGCCCCTTGAATCAAAACCACCCGGAACAACAATACCGTCGACAGATTTAAGATCTTTCCATGCTTGACTGTTGTCTTGATTATTATAATCCTTCTCAAGTCTCTCCGCTTCGATCGTAACAATGTTAACGCAATAATTAATATTATATGCAGCAGATTTTATTGCCTCAAATACACTAATATAGGGATCATTACTCCCAACATATTTTGCAACAAGACCAACTGTTAACGTTTTTTTGCTCTCAGCTATCTTATCAATAAATTGACGCCATAATGATATATCGATTTTTTTAATAGATGGAAGTTTAAAAAAATCTTGAATTTTTTCACCTACCCCTTGTTTTTCCAACTCAATAAATATTCTATAAACAGGATTAAATGTTAATACCTGAAAAATATACTCTTTTTTTACTTCGCACATAACTGAAAGCTTATCAATTGAGTGATTCTCAATTTCTCTATCTGCACGCAAGAATAAACAATCTGGTGTTAATCCTGCACGTTTTAACTCTATCACACTATGTTGTGTTGGCTTTGTTTTTACTTCATTCGCCCAATTAAGAAAAGGCACCAAGCTTAAATGTGCATGCATGACGTGTTTTGGGCCCAAATCCATTTTCAATTGACGAACTGCTTCCAAAAAAAGCTCACCTTCAATATCACCAACAGTGCCACCAATCTCAAGTAAAACAAAATCGACATTATGTTTTAATGCAAATTCCAAAAGACGCTTTTTAGCAACATCAACAACATGCGGCACAAGCTGAATGCATTTGCCCAAAAAACGCCCTTCTCTTTCTCCATCAAGAACTTCCTTATAAATCTGCCCTGATGAAACAGAAGAATCTCTTTCTAAATTGAGACCTACCAATCGTTCATAATGACCCAAATCCAAATCAGTTTCAGCTCCATCAGATGTAACAAAAACTTCACCATGAACAAGAGGTGACATCGTTCCTGGATCAACATTAAGATAAGGATCCCACTTAAGAATTGAAACTGAATATCCCGCTCCTTTTAAAAGTACGCCAAGGGATGCAATCAAAATTCCTTTACCAATAGATGAACAAACACCACCGGTAACAACAATAAATTTCACGGGAGAAGTACGAACTTTTTCAAGCAAAACAGAAACTTCAGAAGCTATTTTCATGGAGACAGTACCTTTTTTTACACAATTTTATCATTGCTATTAAAAAAGACGCCGTACTAATACGGCGTCAAAATTGTTTTTTTTAATCAAAAAATCAACATTTCTTATTTTTTTGGAACATCAATGAAACATTCAACGCGATCATCTTCAGCCCATTCAGAAAAACCATTTACCATAAATGCGCATTCAAAACCACTAAATACTTCTTTTACTGATTTTTTATCACGCTGCAAGCTTGAAATTTTTCCTTCACCAACTTTTGTTTTACCACGCCAAATCACAACATATCCATCGCGAGTAAAACGACCATCCCGCATAATTGCACCAGCAATAACACCAATTTTCTTAATATCAAATACACGAAGAACAACAGCTTCACCAATTTTAGTGCGAACCATTTCAATATCTTTTGCTGCTTCAGCAATGGTATCCAATTCTTCAAGTAATTTGTAAATAATACCATAGTAAGCAATTGATACTTTTCTGCGATCAGCAAGATCTTGCGCATTTGATTCAGTTTTTACGTTGAAACAAATAATACGCGCTCCCGTATTAAAGGCAAATTCAATATCACCTTCATTTACGTTGCCAACTTCTTGGCGTAGAATATTAAAACCTTTTTTTAATTTTTTAGAAAGACGATCAATTCCTTCAACAATTGCTTCAAGAGATGAATGGTTATCAGTCTTAACGATAAGATTAATACCTTTTTCATACATAAAACGCTTACCTGCTAGAGAAACTTTACCTTCTCCCGCTGATCTTATTTTTAAGTATTCATCTTTTGATACAACTCTAAAAAAATCTCCTGCCTCTGGTCTACTATCAAACCCAGCTGCCTGAGCGGGAATTGATGGATAAACTTCTTTAATTCTTTTGCCATATGAATCAAACAAAGAACTGATGTGACCTGATGTATTACCGCACAACAGATAGTCACCAACTTTTAAAACTCCATTTTGAGCAATAACCGTTGCAACAGCTCCACGCCCTGTTTCCACAGATGATTCTAAAATATATCCATTAGCTGGAACATTAATTTCTGCACGCAATTCCATTACTTCTGCTTGTAAATTAATCATTTCAAGCAAATGATCAACCCCTGTTCCTGTTTTTGCTGAAATAGGAACGCATATAACATCTCCACCCCAATCTTCTACCGTAATACCATGTTGGTTAAGTTGTCTTTTTATTACATCAAGACGGGATGAATCGACCTTATCCATTTTATTTATTGCAACAATTATTGGCACTTTCATAGAAAGAGCATATTTTATTGCTTCAACTGTTTGAGGCATAACACCATCATCAGCCGCAACAATAAGAATTACAATATCCGCAACTTTTATACCACGCTGCCTAATTTTAACAAAAGCTTCATGTCCTGGAGTATCAAGAAAGACAATATTACCATGAGGAGTTGTTGCTTCATAAGCACCTAAATGCTGCGTTATTCCGCCCTTTTCTTTAAAGGCAACACGTGTTTTTCTAATATAATCAAGAAGAGTTGTTTTTCCATGATCAACGTGTCCAACAATAACAATAACTGGTGGTCTTTCTTTTAATGCAGAACCGCTCGGCATTTTTTTAGCCGCTTCAACCACTTCTTGCTTTTCAGCAGTTTTTATAACGGGAATCTCATAGTGTCCAGCGAGCCGCTGTACCACCGTTTCAGGAATAATTTGGTTTTTGGTTGCTACTATTCCCCATTTAAGGAGAGTAATAATAACATCAGTAACTGGTTTTTTAGTTTTTTCCGCAAACTCAACCACACTCATTTGGTGAACTAACAGTCCAACATTTGGAGCAAGAGCAGGTTGTTCTTTTTTACTTGGAGTAATAACTGGTTGCTCTTTTTTTGCAGAAATAGATTGTTGTTTTTTTTCTTCAGAAACTTTTGGAGACTTCTGAGCTGTTGCAGATGATAATTCAGGCACTTTGTTTTCAATCAGGCTAGAAGGTTTTGATTCTGTTAATGATTCAACATTTTTATGAGAGTTTTTGTCAGCCTTTGTTGATAACTTATTTAAAAAAGAAAGAGCTTTTTCATCCAAAATGGACATGTGACTTTTGACATCAAAGCCATTTTTTTGCAATTTTTCTATAATATCTTTACTTGAAACATTGTTTAATTGGGCAAATTCATATATTCGCATAATAAAAAACTAAACATCTTTTTTCTAAGCTTCTTCATTGGTTAACACTTCATCATCAACATCTTCTCTGTCTTTTTTAGGCACATCTTCACGAACAAGCTGAATACTTACACCAGTAATTTGAGAGGCTAACATTATATTTTGCCCGCCTTTTCCAATAGCAAATGGTCTTTGATCTTCATTCAGCCATACACGAGCTATTGTATTATCAGAACTCATCTCTACTCGATCAATAGCAGCCGGCTTTAAAGAATTTTTTACAAACAATGGTAAAACATCACTCCAAAGAAAAACATCAATTGTTTCACCACCAAGCTCTTTTAAGATTGGCTTTATACGACTACCACCAACACCAACACATGTTCCAACAGGATCAATATTTCTATCATGAGAGGAAACAGCCACTTTTGATTTATACCCAGAAGAACGGACAATTTTTTTAATTTCAACCAATTTTTCAAACACTTCTGGAATTTCTAACGCAAACAAAGCCTCTAAAAATTCTGACGAAATGCGATCTAAAATAAGCTGATAATCACCTTGTGGCTCAACAAGCACTTCTTTCAACAAAGCTCTAACGGTATAACCAACTGCAAATTTTTCACCAGGAATGGAGAGAGAGTAAGGTAAAAAGGCATAAACATCACCAAACTTAACGGATATACCTCCACGTTCAGCCTTGTGAATGGTTCCAATAATAATTTGACCTTGTTTGTTTTTAAACTGATCGTAAACAATCTGAGCTTCGATTTGCTTGATACGACTTGCAATAACTTGACGCGCTCTCAGCACTTCAACGCGGCCAATTTTACCTTCAAACGGAACCCATATTTGATCATCCAAAGCAATATCTTTGTTTATATTGCGAGCTTTTTTTAGACTGATCTGGCTGTATTCATCATCAACAGACGCTACAACAGTTTTTTGAACGAGCACAACAAGATTACCCGTAACGGAATCCGCTTCCACTTTGAGTGCAAGATCTGGATATTTACGTTGATAGGCAGCAAGCATACCTTCGCATACCACGGCACCTAAAGATTCTTTTTCTAATCCACGTTCTTCAACTAATTCGTCTATTACGTCAGCAAGTTTCACAAGCTACCTCAAGTGATGATAAATAATTAATTTTTTGTAACGATCAATATGGTCGTTGTTTTGACAAGAGATTACGACAGCAAAAAAAAAGTGCTGCAAACGTTTTTTCAAGTCTTATACGTAAAGCTTATTACAATTATTTTTTTCTGGCAATAGTAAAGAGCAAATCCCCCCTTTTTCTGTATTTTAAGGTGCAGTTTAAGATTTGCTCTAAAAAAAAATAATCGTGAGCCTATTATTATAGTCTTAAAAAGAATAGATATATTCTCTTAAGATAATAGGTGAAGGGGTTAGTGGTGCATAACTCGCCATTTTTTCTTCCAATACATCGATTAGATCACTATAATTTTTTTAAAATGGGTGGTGCATAAGTGGTTGATAACTGGTTGATAACTCTGGAAATAGCTATTGGATCGATACTTTTAGAGGACAATTGTTGAAAAGTTCTTTTTGATCGCACTATTCATTCGATGAAAAAATGATGAAAAAAAAGTTATGAACAAGTTATGCACCACTTATCAACCACTTATGCACCACTTATGCACCACCCCTGAGCAATTCTGTGTGTAATTTGCATGCTTTGTAGCAGGCGACAGTTTTTTATTATTGTTTGCAAATTGAATAAGCGGTGTAGATATCCTTGGTCAGTAAATCTGTTTTTTTTGGATTTCTGAGAATATAAGCCGGATGATAGGTCGGAATGACTATAATTGAACCAAAAAGTAGCTGCGTGCCATGAATTTCGTGCATTTTTACCGGTTTTTCGAGTAAGGCTTCTATAGCGGCTGATCCAAGAGTGCAGATGACTTTGGGTTTGATGATGCTAATTTGATTGATGAGCAAGAGGTCTTTGCATGTTTTTGTTTCTTGTGGAGTTGGCTTACGGTTTTGCGGAGGACGACATTTTACGCTGTTGGTGATAAATATTTTTTCTCTGTTTATATCGAGCGAGGTTAGTATTTTGGTGAGAAATTTACCTGATCTACCAATAAATGGAATTCCTTGTTCATCTTCATCCTTTCCAGGCGCTTCTCCAATGATCATTAGTTGCGCATTGGGGTTTCCTTGTCCAAAAACAACAGTTTTTCTTCCCAGTTTTCCCAATGGACAGGAGAGACATTTGATATAAGGCTCGTATAGTTGTTGCAAAAGTACTGTTTTTTGATCTTTTTGATTCATATGTTGCTTTCGTTCATTCCGAGTGTATTGAGCGAAAAAATAAATAGTGCACCATTAAGTATATACAAAATAGTGCACTATGTTACTTTTTTTAACCAAAAATATAGCGCATAAGCAGTGCGCCCCAGGCATTAGATATTAAAAATACGGCCTCTTGATATGAGTTGTGAATGCCGCGTTCAGGAAAATAAATAGCAATTCCGTGTGCATTTTTTAAATTTTTTCCTACGGTATTTGCGATAACAAGTTGCTCAATTAATTGTATGCCCTCATCAAGTTTCATGAGGATATTATTTTTTGTTGCTGGGTTCATTTGATTATTGTCTGCCGTAAATCTTCTTATATTGTTTGATAAGTTTCTATAAAAGTGATGGAGATCTATATATGTTGGTTCATCAAAGTGCGTGCAGAGTAATTTGTTTCTGCTTTCTTTTATGAGAGGAGCAAGGATATTTTTTTGTTTATCAAGGCCATCAATCAGTATTTTTGATACATGATCTATATTGCGTTCCAACAGTTCAATGGAATCAAGATTTATTGCGGATAATGTATAGTCATTAGTGATTGATTGATAGGTTCTGTCATAAGCGGCAACAATATGACGAGCAAAGGTAGGAGTATCCAGTCTATCATTAAGAAAAGGGTAGAGTACTTCATCATATTTCCATCCCATTCCAAGTTCTACTTCTTCAGAGCTTACCATGACATGAGCATATTTTTTGATGAAACTGCTTACTTCTATCATTGACATGAGACATGCATCAAAACCAATTATGCCGAATTTTTTACCACCAAGATAATTTTGACATATTGTTTGGAGAGCTATTTCCATTTTTCTGTTTGATAAATAGTTTCCTGTGGTATCATCCCAACAAACCCCACGATATTTTGGATCTCCATGTTCAATTGCGTCCATGAATTCAATCGATCTATCAAGATCAAGCCGATGGGTTGATGGATTAAATACAAAAAGATCCATTGGGTTGATAATTTTGCCATGAGGTGGTTCAAGAATTCCCGTTCCATGATTCCAGAGGATAAGATCGTATTCATCGGCAGGATAGCTTCTGATAGCCCACTCGCAGAAAGAAATAAGTGTTGCAGGATTGCCACTATCCATTTGTTGTGTCAGAGGATTATAAGGATCAATATGAAGCACTTGGTCTTTTTCAATAAGGTAACGGCGAGTTATTTTTTTATTGCCTGATATGCGAATATCCAAATGAACGGCGATCGTGATATTTTGATTAGATCCAATGTTTGCCATTTGTTGAATATTACGAGCTGCGAAAGGGCGCAGATCATTGTCTGCCGCCATATATATCATGATAGTGCGTTTAGTTTGACCGACTTTATTGGCCTTGTTCTGTTTATGAGGTTTACTGATTTTTTTATTTTTTTTCGTGATGGTGACTTTATTCGTTTTTATTGAACTTGTTTGACGAATTTCATCACAAAAATCGCAATAACATGATTGATAAGTAACATTCCTATCCGCAGAATGTATTTTGCTGTTGTTATTTATTGTGTGGATCATTCCGACTGTTAAGCATAAGCCTACAAGAATACATTTGTTTATTATCTTGCTCGTTGTTTTGATAATTTGTGACAACATTATAAGTCTCCCTTTTTTTGATTTGTTGCTCAGTTAATGTTTTTATATTAGGCGATGTGATGCGGGAGAATCAATATTTTGATTATTTGGTTGTATGTTCAGTTGATAATTGGTTAAACCATGTTAAGGCGAATGTGAGTGCAAAGCTTAGTTGAAAATCAAGAAAAAAGAGATAGAGCGGACAGTAGAGTAAGAAACCAAAGCAGACGAGAGTTAAATAATGCAACAAATGAAAAGGAGTTTTGGCGAATAAGCAAAACTTATTTAATATGAATAATGCAAATGATCGGGTAAATGGTGCTGATGTCCACGTTAAGATAAAATAGATACAACTGAGTAGGGCCATTATGAGTTGTTTTATGATGAGAGGAAGAGGAATAACACAAAAAATGGCCTGCCAGATAAAAATAAAGAGTGCTAGGTGTAGTCCCGAGCGGGCAAGAAAATGTGAAATTCCCCAGATTTTGAACTGTTCATTGGTCTCTTCTAATTCTGCTTTAATGCATGCGCGATTCCCAAGGAAAAGTGATGAAAAAAAACGAAATCCGTTTGGAGACAGTTTGTTTGCTAAGCTATCTAAAAGTCTTTTTTTTTGGCTCCATATCCAGTAGCGCAACGACCATGTTGGATGATTGTTAATGGTGTATGATGGTGCATCATCAAAAATTGTTGCAACAATCTGTTCTTTTATCTGATAGCGCTGAAAAGATTCATTAGATGGCTTTTTACAACATATATTATAGAAAGTCACGGTATCTCCAACAACAGCGCTATTGTTGCTTTCTGTGTAAATAATCAATGTTTTGTTGCTTGTTTGTGTGCATTGTGCTGTTGCAACATCGTTAATGGCAAGGGTAATGGCGGTTAATTTTTTGTAATGTTGTATCACTTCACTTTTATCTATGACAGTTCCGGTAATAGTTATTTTTTTGTTATGAGCAAATGTATAAAAATCATCATAATCACGCAGCTCTTTTTGATGCAGCCATGCACCTGTACAAACAAAAAAGGAACAAAGAATAAGTTGTTTTGGAAAGGGTAGCTGTTTTAGGTGTGCAAATAGTGCACAAAAGAGTAATAGCACTAAAATGGCCAAAAAGGGGATAAGTGTTGTGTGCCAGATGATGCCAACAATAAAAAACAGTGTTATAATAAAAAGTGGTGGGATGTTGATAAGGTGGAAGTTTTTGGTGAATAAGTACATGTTTTATGAGTTGTTTAATTCTATTATAGCATATATTGTTTTTGAAATATTGTTTTTGTATACAATATCATAAATTTTGATAATGAACGAGCTGTTTTTAATGACCTTTACAATAACCACTGTTTCTTGTTATGTTGTTTTTAATTAAAAACAGCCAGAAAAGCCTTTTAAGGAGAAAAAAAATGAAAAAAGTAATGAGTTATTTGTTTTTTTTATGTATATCAATGAATATGCTTGTGGCTATGGAGCCGCAGAGAGATAGACAAATGGTAAATCTCAAATTGATAGATGATAAGAACAAAATTTATTCAATAGCGCGATGGAAAGTGGTACAAGAATTATATCTAGATGCTACGATTAACATTCCTGGTATTACCGAACAAGAAATTTCATATTTTGATAAAGAATTAAACACAATTGATTTACAAGCGATTCAAGAGAATAAAGAGAATAAAGATGAGTTAAAAAAAGAGATTAAAAAAAAGATTATACTACATCACCTTCCTGCGTATAAAAAAGTTTTTGATTATCTTCTCGTTTCCATGATTGCAGACAATATTCACAATGATCTCGTGAAATCAGAAAAAGCTTATTCATTTGAGCCAAAATCAGTAAAAAAGTTATCAATGCAAGATTTATATATACCACCGATAGCTAAATTAGGGACAGATACTTTTAATGGGAAATGTTTCTTAGTTAATGATCATTCAGTCAACCCTGTAATAACTTATATACCTCTTTCAACAATGATGTGTATGGCTAAAAATCGTACGAATTGTGTGGAAATATACAATCATAATAAACATTTATTTGAACATATGGGTACAGTGTCATATGATCAAATAAACATCAATGGACTTGGTGTTACTACTGATTTGAGGTATTTAGTAGCCACCTTTGATGATATGCTGGTATCTAAAGCAGAATTGTATAGCGATAGTGATCTTGATGCATACAAAGACATAACAAATAATATAAAATTAGCCGATATTTATCTGTTATTGCATTTGTATAAAGCAAAAGAACAAAAACTCCGCGCTGAATTGCATGATAATGAACGCGAGTATATTCGCAATTATTTGACTACAAATGAAAAAGGTAAGGAACTTATACAAAAACACTTTTTGTCGTAAGTTCCTTACCTTTTTTAATGAATTTTGCAATAGCCACCGTTTCTCGTTATGCTGTTTTTAATTAAAAAAAGCGAGAAAATTCTTTTCTAGTGAGGTGGTCTATGCGTTCTTATCTTGTTAATTTAGCAGCTCTTGGGTATCATGTAATTCTTATAGGGTTAATCATAATATATGTGCCAATACTCGGCAATGATGCCATCAAAACAGAATCAGGAATGTACATGTCAGATCAAAAAAATATGATGCAACAGGCGGCATCTGTTTATCCACACGTTGAAAAAAGAATGTTAGATAATGGACTTACTATTCTTGTGCGTGAATCTCACGAGATACCAAAAGTGTCTTTTCAGATTTGGTATAATGTTGGTTCAAAAGATGAATTAACGGGTGAAAAGGGCATTGCGCATCTTATTGAGCATATGATTTTTAAAGGTACTGATACATTATCTGAATCAGATATTAATGTTCTTGTGCATAAGCTTTCTGGTAGTTGTAATGCATTTACTTCATATGATTACACGGGATATTTATTTAATTTTCCTACTCATCACTGGCATGAAGCTTTTCCTGTTGTCGCTGATTGTATGACCAACTGCTTATTTGATGATGATATGCTTAATTCTGAAATGAAGGCGGTTATACAAGAGCTAAAATTATATAAAGATCAATATGAACGTTCTTTGATGGAAGAGATGATTGGTATGATTTTTGCTGATCATCCATATCATTTTCCTATTATTGGGTATAAACAAGATTTGTGGAGTGTTGCGGGTAAAGATTTATTATCGTTTTACAAAAAACATTATAAGCCTAATAATGCCACGCTGGTGATTGTTGGTGATGTTAATCCTGATGAAGTAGTAGACTTAGCAAATAAATACTTTGGTGCTATTCCAAAAGATCCAGAATATACAAAAAAAGAAAATTTCTTTCATCGTGACATCGCGTCAAAATCATTAACATTATATCGCGATGTTGCTCAGCCAACGTTAGCATATGCATTTGTTGTGCCAGGAGCGGTTGACAAAAGAGATACAGCACTTGATATTTTTGAGTGGATTTTGGGCAAGGGAAAGAGTTCACGTTTGTATAAAAAATTGGTTAATGAAACTCAATTGGTAACGAGCGTCTCAACCGGTTTTTGGAATCTTTTTGATTATGGTATTTTCTTTATTTTGGCAGAGCCAAAAAACATAGAAGATGCGTCAGACATTGAACGTATTATTTTGGCAGAGTTAGATGATCTTGCAAAAAACGGCATTAGCCTTGATGAGTTTGAAAGAGGTTATAAAAAAACACAAATGTCATTTTATAGTCTTTTAGAAGCGATTGAAGATCAAGCGTATGCAATTGGGCACACTTACTTGGCTACTGGTGATGAAAATTATGTGTTTACGTCTTTAGAACAACCAGAAGAAGTTTTAAAAAAACAGATACAAGAAATTGTTAGCTCATACTTCCGCCCGGCAGTTATGCATAAAGGTTTTGTGCTTGAATTACCGGAATCTGAAAAAGGGGAATGGGCGGTATTGCAAGAAGAATCAGATAAGGAAGATGAGAAAATTCTTGCTGCGCGTATACGTTCAACTGAAGTTGGTGGGGCGGTGTATGCAAAAACGGTTGATGTTCAATTGCCAGCACATTTTAATTTTCCTAAGCCAGAGACAATGTCTTTATCAAACGGATTAAAAGTGTTGTATCACAATAATGATATGACTCCCAAGATTAACATTATTCTTGAATTTAAAGCTCGTTCACATTACGATCCCCAAGATCAGCAAGGACTTTACACATTTGTTGCTGATATGATGACCGAAGGTACAAGAAATTACACGAGTGAAGAACTCGCTGATGCAATTGAATCACGAGGGATGTCATTGAATGTATACCCTGGTGGCATTTCTATGAAAATGCTCGAGGGTGATTTTGTTTTTGGTCTTGGTATTTTAAAAGAAGTTTTGACCAATGCAACATTTCCTGAAGATGAAATAGAAAAAGTGCGCGATCAGTTGTTGACTGATATTAAACAGTATTGGGATGAACCACGTTCTTTTGTCAGTGATTTGGTGCGTAAAACTCTTTATAAAGACCATCCTTATAGTAAACAAAGCATTGGAACTGAAAAATCTGTTTCATCAATGACGCGCCAAGATTTGATGGATTTTTATAAAAAATATATTTCTCCTTCTGGAGCTCGCATAGCAATTGTTGGAGACATAGAACAGTATGATTTACAGAATGTTTTAGAAACAGCTCTTGGCGATTGGCAGGGACCAGTTGTCAAAGAATTGGATTATCCTCAACTGTCTCCGGTAGAAAAACAAGATGTAAATTATCCTATTAATCGTGATCAGGTTGTGTTGTGTTTAGCGCAATTATCAATTGCTCGTACACACCCTGATTTTGATAAATATCTATTATTTGATCAAATATTTGGTGGTGGAGCTCTTGGTTCTATGAGTTCACGTTTGTTTGATTTGCGTGAGCAAACAGGGTTATTTTATACTATTCGTGGATCATTAACTGCAGGAGCTGATGAGCAACCAGGTATGTTCCAAGTGCGCACTATTGTTTCTTTGGATAGACTTGTAGAGGCAGAAAAAGTTATCAAGGAAACCATTGATAATGTTGTTGATACGTTAACTGAACAAGATCTTGAAGAAGCAAAGGCTGCGGTGGTCAATACGCTTGTTGATAATTTTGTATCTAACAGTGATATTGCAAGCACATTCTTATATGTTGATCGTTTTAAATTCCCTGCTGACTATTTTGATAATCGTGCTGCACAAGTTGAACAAGTTACGCTCGATGAAATGAAGCAAGCGGTTAAGAATATTCTTGCATCAGACAAAATTATTACGGTGCGTGCGGGACGAGTATAAATATTTAATTTTTTATTGTTTATTACGGGGAATTGGAAGTGTTTTTCCAATTCCCCGTTTTTTGATTTTTAAGTTATTATGCTGATTATTTTATTTCTTGCTTAACAAAAATGCGTATTTTGCTATCAAAAGATCCTGTTACTAATATATTTCCCGATGGGCCAAAGTGCATTGAAAGAACTTGTTTATCATGTTCCAGCATTGCAGTTTTAAGGTATGTTTCCAGATCAAAAATATGAACTTTATTATCACGTGATGCTATTGCAAGAAGTTTTTCAAAAGGGTCAAAGACAAGTGCGCTTACCGAACTGTTAAGTTCAAAAATTTTGATTTTTTCTTTTCTTTTAATATCAAATAAACATGCCTTGTTATTACCAGATCCTGTTGCAAGAAATTTTCCTGATGGGGAAACTGCTGTGGTAATAATCCAGCTGTTATGCTTAAAGGAGATGATTTTTTCATTTGTTTTGAGGTTGTTGATGCGCACTTTATTTTGAGATGATTCTATCGATTTTACCCCGAGTAGATTATTATTATTATCAAAATGGATTGAGGTAATGGCTCCGTCATGAGCAAAAGAATCGATTCGGTTCAATGTTAATTCGTTTTCATCTTTTTTGATATCAAAGATACATGTTTCTGGTTTGTGTGATAGTGTTGCAAACTTTGTACCATCATGATTAAAACAAATTGATGTAATACCATGATTAAAAGACAAAAAAGCCATTTTTTTACCCGATTGTAGATCAGATATGTATACCAGTTCAGCACAGGGAACAACAGCTAACAATCTTTCAGTAGGATCGATGCACACTGAACTAATCCAACGATGGTCTTCAAATATTTTATCTAAATGCCATTGACCTGTTGATTTTACAGGAATAATTTTTTCAGACTCCATGCCGATTAGTGTGCTATTTAAATAAAAAATGGTGAGAAAAATAATATTTTTATTGTTCATGGTTTATTAATTCACGGTTTTTTTTACGAACTATTTTACTGCTTTTTTGATTGTATCAATAATTTATGTAGTTGTTGAGCTGAATTAGTTAATATTTTTTGTTCATCGTTATTCAGTGGGATTGGAAGTGTTTTTTCAATTCCATTCTCACCGAGTATAGCAGGTAGGCTGATGCACATGTCATATTTGATAATCGTGCTGAACAACTTGAAAAAATTACGCTTGATGATGTAAAAAAAGCAGTTAAAATATTTCTTAACTCAAAGAATTTGATTCCTGTCCGTGCAGGGTGAGTGTAAGATTCGATCCAACTGTATTATTAAGATAATAGATCTATAGTTCAAAGAATTTTGCTACATCAATAGTATCACTCGCCACTTTTGTGGTGACATGGTATCGTTTATATTCATAAACATACTTGAATGTTTCTAGTACTCGTTCATATCCATACCACGTGTCTTGAGCATCATGTACTATAAAGATATCGGTATGTGAGCGTAAACGTTCAATATCAACTACGCGACGCAGTCCTGGAGTGTGATCAATAAACACAATACTCCAATGCGTATCTGAACCAATAGTATCCCACGCATCTTCTCCAACACTAAACCATACATCGTTCCTCTCGCTGTACTTATCATATGCAGGTACATAGATAAACGTATGCCAATCACGCTGCATATCAATAAATAATTCGAGCCATACTCTATCTACATCAGTTGAAACAAGCATGCGTTTCATTGGCGCACATAATGCATGCAACATTGGTGTACTATAATCGCCACAACCCATTTCCAGTATGGGTCCAGTCGTATTGGCTGCTATAGTTGCCAATACAGGAAAATGTGTTCCAAAACCATTAATGCCATTACGATACTCTTGCATGGAGTTGAATATAGAATGCGTAAAAAATAAACATACTGTTATTGATAATATTTTTTTCATGACAGACTTTTCTTTTTTTAATGTGACGTCAGTTTGGTATAATAGTTGAAAATTTCTTTCAAATGCTACTACAGTGATCCCTTTTGTCAAACATGAATTTGAAAAGATTGCGTAATTGCTGCGCTGAGTCAATTAATTGTTTTTGTTCATCGTTATCAAGTGGGATTGGGAGTATTTTTTCAATGCCATTTTCACCTAGTATAGCAGGTAGGCTGATGCACATGTCATATTTTTCATTATACACGCTTAACGGCATGACTAATTTTTGATCAAAAATAATCGCTTCACACATGCGTGCTACCGCTGTAGCAATACCAAAGTATGTTGATCCTTTGCATGCAATAATTTCATACGCCTTATTTTTAACTGACTCTGCCATTGCATTAAGATCTTTTGATTGTATGCCAGGATAGTCCGCAATGGGAATACCCGCAATTTGCGCTGATGACCACGCAGCAAACTGTGAATCACCATGTTCACCAAGTATGTATGCATCCACCGATGAACTGGCAACGCCAGTTTTTTCTGCAATAATACTGTGCAATCGTAATGTATCCAAAAAGGTTCCTGAGCCAAAGACTTGGTTGCGAGGTAGTCCAGCAAGGGATAGCGCATAATAGGTCATCAGATCAAGAGGGTTGGTGACAATAATAATAATCGCTTGTGGGTTGATTGGCTTAATTGTGATAAAGATTGCATCAAAGATGGGTTTATTTGCTTGCAATAGCTTGCGACGATCTTCATTAGGCTCTTGGGGTTTACCTGCAGCTATGACGATAATATCCGCTTGTGCGGCATCCTGAGCATTGCCTAATCTAATCTTGGAAGTCCCATCAAATGATAAGGCATCAGAAAGATCAAGAATTTCCCCCCGGCAGCGGACTTCATTCACGTCCACGAGGATAATTTCAGCGGCTATATTTTTCAGCAGGAGTGCATAGGCCGTTGTAGATCCGACAAAACCAGCGCCAATAATAGCTATTTTTGAGTGTTTCATGGGGTTTTTCCTGTTTTGTATGGCTTAATTATATTTGTCAGTAAGCATTTTTGATGGTATTATAATTAAGATAGTTTTTAATTATTATATTTTTCAACCTTTTTACTCATTTCTCATGACATATGAGAAACGATTGTAGGACCAGCTAAATGGCAAAAGAACTCATAAGACCGGAACAATTCTGTACGGTCAAAATCAAAGCAAGCTTCGACCCATCTTCCTTACAACTTAATGAAGATCTTCAAAGAGAGCTTGATACTCTTTATAAAGGTGCCGTTGAAACATTTCAATTAGGTAAACTTATCACCGGTACTATTATAGCAATAGAAGATAACGGTGTTCTTGTTGATATTAAATATAAATCACGTGGATTAGTGCCTCGCTATGAATTTGGCGAGTATGAACTTAAAAAATTACATCCAGGTGATGTTATAGAAGTTATCCTTGATCAACTTGAAGATGCTGATGGCAGAATTGTATTATCATACGAAAAAGCTAAAGAAATGCGCGCATGGGATGCTGTCACCAAGCTCTTTGAGAAAGGTGAACCAGCTGAAGGTATTGTTACGCATAAAGTTAAGGGTGGCTTGAACGTTGATATAGGTATTCCTGCATTCTTGCCGGGATCTCAAATTGATCTACAACGTGTCACTGATTTTGATCAATATGTTGGTCAAACCATTAAAGCTTGTATTCTTAAGTTAAACAAAAAACGTGGAAACGTTATTATTTCACGTCGTAAATACCTCCATGATCAACGTTCTGAAGATCGTAAGAAGATCTTAGAAACATTGACTGAAGGACAAGTAATCCAAGGTGTTGTTAAAAATATTACCAACTATGGTGTATTTATAGACATAGGTGGTGTTGATGGACTTCTTCATATCACTGATATGACATGGGGCCGCGTTGCACATCCAAGTGAAATGGTACGCATTGGCGAAACTATCGCTGTTAAAGTTCTCAGCTTTGACAAAAACAATGAGAAAATTTCTCTTGGTCTTAAACAGTTGCAAACAAATCCTTGGGATCAAATTAGCCCAAGTATCGCTGTTGGTAATAAAATCAAAGGTCGTATTTCAAGCATTACCGATTATGGTTTATTCATAGAAGTTGCTCCAGAAGTAGAAGGTTTAGTACATATTTCTGAAATTTCATGGACAGATCGTATTACGGATCTTAACCGTCTTTATAAGGTTGGTGAAGAGATTGAAGTGCTTGTTGTTTCTTTGGATAAAGAAAACCGTCGTATGTCATTGAGCATTAAACAACTTGGTAAAAATCCTTGGGAAATGGTGAACGAACAGTTCAAGCCAGGTCAAACAATTAAAGGCAAAATTAGCAACATTACCGATTTTGGTATTTTTGTTCAATTGTTACCAGGCATTGATGGTTTAGTTCATATTTCTGATCTTTCATGGACAGAACATATTGAGCATCCATCAGACCGTTATAAACCAGGCCAAGAAGTTGAAGCAGCTATTTTGGCTATTGATAAAGATAACAAAAAAATATCACTTGGCATTAAACAATTAACAATAGATCCATGGGAAAAAGTTGCAGAACAGTATCCTGTAAATTCAATTGTTGATGGTGAAATTAGCAAAATAACCAATTTTGGTGCATTTGTTAGATTGCCAAATAATATTGAAGGTCTTATGCATAATACAGTTCTTACTCAAGAACAGGGTAAAAAAGCTGAAGAATTCTTCACAGTAGGACAAAAGGCGCAATTCCGTATTGTTAATATTAACAAGGAAGAACGTAAGCTTGCTTTAAGTACACTTCTTGAAGAAAAGAAACAAGAACTGAAAAAAGCTGAGCCTAAAAAAGTTGAACCTAAAAAAGAAAAATCAGAAGGTGCACGCCCGGCTCCACAGCAGCAAGCTCAGCCTAAACCTTCTTCCGCCAAAGCTTCCTCTTTTGTTGAAGCTTCAAAGGACAGGTCAGACGGCAGACAGCAACCTAAGAAAGAGAAAAAAGAAGAACCTCAACAACAAAAAGTGCGTGGTTCTTTACAAATTGCTCTTGAGTCTGCAATGCAAAAAACTGATAAAACAAGCAAGAATAATACAGAAGAATAGCACAGGAAGGCATATTCAATGGAATTGACAAAATTGACCTTTGCGATGATTAAACCTGATGCTGTTGCCGCTAAGCATTGCGGTAAAATTATTGATATTATTGAGCATAATGGTTTTGAAATTGTTCGTATGCAAAAGGTTGTTATTGCTAAAGATTTAGCAGAAGAATTTTATGCAGTGCATAAAGATAGACCATTTTTTGCAGAACTCGTTGAGTTTGTTATCTCAGCTCCTGTCATTATTATGGCGCTTCACAAAGAAGATGCTATTAATTCATGGCGTGAATTGATTGGTGCTACTGATCCAGCTAAAGCAGCTGAAGGTACCATTCGCAATTCATTTGGAACCAGCATTGGTAACAACGCGGTTCATGGTTCAGATTCATCAGCAACTGCAGCAACTGAACTTGAAATGTTCTTCCCTGATTTATTTGAATATGAATCAGCGGGCGAAAACTGCTCAAAAGACAAATGTTCAGATGATGACGATTGCTGCGATCAATAATCGCACAGCGATAGTTATTAAAGAATAAAAAAAGATCTTGTAGATTAATTTCTGCAGGATCTTTTTTTTGCGTCGAGAGTAATATATAAGGTTAATGTTTTCTGCTATAATATTTTTAATAAAGCATTCAATAAATACAGAGGTTCTTCATGATAAAGCAGATAGTTATTGTTTTGGTTTTCAGCATCATAATGCAAGCATCTGCTATGGAAATACAACCTACAATAGATGATAAAAAATTGTGTTATTTGACCTGCATGCCCGTTGATGTGCAAAATCATATATTATTTTTTGTGAAAGATGATGAAACAGAAGAAGAGTTTATTGCGCGAATTAAAAATTTAGAAAAATCTTATGCGCATGAGCTGTGTGCAAAATATAATTTGTATGCTAAGCATGGTAGGCACGATTTTCATGATATTGCTTTTTGTCTTGATGAATCGAAGTATGTTGTTTATGATTGGACTTCTCGGTTATTAAGATTGGTTGATAGAAAAGAAGATAAAATTTTGCATAGTAAAGAGATATGTTGCAATAACAGAATATTTTTGATGCTTGCTCTTTCTCGCCATGCTAATATGATTGCAATGTTCGAACGTTCTAGCCATACAGAGGAGATTCGTAATGGGGTATTTCATGTAGTCATAGAAAATATTGTTACACACAAAAAATGGGAATTTGAACGATCGCTTCGCTTTGGGGAGACTATAAATGTATTTGAATTTAATAAGCAAGGAACTCATCTCATTATAAAAGGAAGTAGTATTTGTTTACAATCGTCCAATGAAATATTGTCTCATTTGATTGTGCCAATTTTCAATGAAAAGAAAAAGACTGATACGCTACTCAAAATAGAAGATTTTAATCAAAAAACCCCATTTCAGCAGTATTTGATAGAGCGGCGGATTTGTAAGAGCATTGAATACAAAAAGTAATCCTACGGAGATTATCCGTAGGATTACTTTTTTTTATTTACATAATTGTTTTAGACAACTTTGAGCCAGAGACCTTTTGCTCTGTCTATTTTGCGTGATAATGAGTCGACTGATTCTGAGACCCTGTCTAACACATGTTGATGCCTTGCAGGAACATTTTTGAGATCTTCCTTGATGTTATTTAATTTAGTAAGAAGATCTTTTGCTTGGGTTAACTGATATGCTGTTGAAATTTCCTTTGATAATATCTCTGATTTGCGGAGATTATGCCATGATTTGATTGCGGCATGTTGTTTTTTTGTTTCAGCCGAACCACGCATATGCTGTTTTGGCGCGTGATGTTTTTTAGCCGTTCCACTTTCTTGCGTAAGTTTTGCACCGTGAGTACCAGCGTGCCAATCTATGTCATAGGCAATTCCGTATGAGTTACCTACGATCAAGTTGTGTATAGCGAGCTTGATTGTGTTGCTCCATGGTTGTCCTAAAATCATTTCTTGGTCGTTCATTGCAGCGCGTATATCTTTAAGCTCTGCATGGAGTCTTCTTTGTTTTTTTTCTGCTTGGCTGCGTACGTCAGCTTTGCCTGGCTTTGCGGTATCAATGATAAGACCGACATCTGTCATATCGCGTATTTTCAGTCTGTTGCTCTCAAGTTCTATTTTGAGTGAATTTTCACGCATGAGTAAATCTGCGAGTGTTAGCGCTGCTTGGCGTCTTTGTGCTGGGTTGTATCCTTTTATGATATTGGTACCAAATGTTTTAAGGTCATTAAGGTTATCGAGTAATGTTTGTGCAGCTTCACGAGCATTTTTTAAGGATATTTGCTTTTCAGCATCTCCTACAGATGCTTTAAAGACTATATTTGCTGTTTCGACATTTGCTCCTAATTCTCTAATAACTTGTTGCCCGAGTACCGGTGCTTCGGGTGCTGCAACACTATTGTTAATTATTGTAATGGCGGCTATGACTGTTCCAAGAACTATATTCATCATTTTTTTCATAAACAAATTCCTTTTTTTTGATCTTTTTAACCCATTTTTCTCATGATAGGCTTATCTGTTTCAAATTGTCAACGGCTTAAAAAAAGAATGATTAAACTTCTATTATATGTGTAAAAAGTATTACGAGTAGTGATATGAACAAATTTTGAATATTTTTTTTAGTACATGCATATAAAAATTTGACTGTAAAAATGGTCCGGCTTATGCTAAGTATAGAGCTTTTTTTTAGAAGAGATTGTATGCATATCATCAAAAAGATTCGGACTATTTTTTTTGTTTTCTTTCTGTCTATGGCGGTTGAAACCAAAGCTCAATCAGTTTTTATACTTATCCATGGAACATGGGGGGCTGATTGTAGTTGGTATACGCCAAGCGGTGATTTTTTTGATGCACTAGAAGATACGGTGTGTGAAAAAAACAGTGTTGTCGTTCCTTTCCGTTGGAGTGGTGGTTGTGGCCATGATTCCCGCGTAAAAGCGGCGCATGTTTTGATAAAACTTATCAAAACATATGATCCTAGTACGGCAATTTTTGTGATTGCTCATAGTCATGGTGGTAATGTGGTAACATTAGCATCGCATCTTTTGGCGCAGGAAGAAGACAATAAACACCGTATTCGTGCTTTATTTGCCTTGGGAACACCGGTAATGAGTAACTATTTGCCGAATATGAAAGTTATACAATATGTGTATAATTTGTTTTCTTTTGAAGATATTATCCAGACGGTCTTGGGTATATCAGTGCGTGAATTTCCTGAACATAAACGCATAGCTAATTTACGTGTTGTTATTAATGGAAAAGAGCCAGATCATGCAGGGCTTCATCATCCTTTGGTTGGTAAATGGATTGCTTACATTCATCAGCATTTTAAACAATATTTAGAAGGTAAAGATGTGATTGATCATATATCAGAGCCAAGCGTAGTCTATTTTGACGATAACAAGGCTCCTGAGTATGAGCAAGATATGTATAGAAATGATTTGCTTGAGCGTGATCGTCAGCTTTCTGTATTAATACTTAATTCTTTACGGAATTCCTTAGAAACAGGGTCCAATATTCCATTAACAAATCTGTAAGCATCTTCCTCGGCAAAGCATTTTGCAAGTTCAATTGCTTCATTAATGATAATGCGAGCATCAGTTTCGGTGTATTTAAGTTCCCAAATAGCAAACAATAAGATCAGCTTTGTGCAAACACTTATGCGTTCAGAGCGCCAGTTTGCAAGATAGGGCTCATAAATTTTTTCAAGCTCATCGCGTTTGGTAATGATTGCGTTAACTATGTTAAATAGTTCGCCGTTCAAGGGTACATTAAGATCAAAACCACGATTAAAGTTATCTATAATAGACTGCAGAGACTCCTCGTAATTAAAGGCATCTGCTGCATAGAGAAAGTGAAAAACAAGAGAGCGAACATCACGCCGAGATAAATCATCATATGATTTAGGCATTATTTGCTCGCCATCTTGTTGAGTAATATCTTCTGTTGATGTAAAAGAACACATATTAAATTCCCCCATAAAATTTAATTTAATCAGATTAAAAACCGCTCGCCCTGAGTGCCCCGTTAGGGGTGTATCGAAGGATCAATTTATTTTTTAACACGTTCCATATAATTTCTGTCGCGTGTGTCTATCTTAATGACATCGCCTTCATTAACGAATAAAGGAACTTGGAGAACAAGTCCAGATTCAAGAGTTGCTGGTTTTGTTGCACCACCTTGAGCTGTATCACCTCTAACGCCAGGCATTGTTTCTTTAATGGTCATTTCCATGAACATTGGTGGAGTTACCGCTATTGGCTTACCTTCAAAATTAAGTACGGTGTAAACTGCTTGTTCTTTTAAGAAATCGAGTACTTCTTCAACTTGATCTTTGTTGAATGAAACTTGATCGTAGGTATTCTGATCCATGAAGTGGTATAAGCCGTTGTCTGAGTAAAGATATTGCATTTCATTGTATTCCAGGTCTGGTTGTTCAAATTTTTCACCAGAGCGGAATGTATCTTCCCAGATAAGTCCAGTTATCATGTTTCTCATTTTTGTTTTAACAAAAGCGCCACCTTTTCCTGGTTTTACGTGATGATAGTCAAGAACCATGTAGGGAGCGTTATTATAAAGTATTTTTATACCTTTTTTAAAATCTGTCGTAGCGATCATTATAATTTCCTTGGGTTGACGCAATTAGTCCTTCTCTTAGTATAAAAAAACCCTTTAAAAAAGGCAAATGGCGTCATAATAGGCCATTATGGCAAAAATACCTAAATTCGCATAATCTATATATTCATCGATTGGCCTCAAAACTTCTTAACCTTTGGAAATAGTCATGAACTTGAATATAAAAGACCCACACATATTTCAGATGATTGAACGTGAAAAACAACGTCAGGATCAGACGATAAATCTTATTGCCTCAGAAAATTATGCCTCAGGAGCGGTTATGGAAGCAACCGGGTCAGTGTTGACTAATAAATATGCCGAAGGGTATGCAGGTAAACGTTATTATCCTGGTTGTGCGGTGATTGATGAAGTTGAGCTCTTAGCAATAGAGCGTTGTAAAGAACTTTTTCATGCAGAACATGCAAACGTGCAGCCACATTCCGGTTCACAAGCAAACATGGCGGTTTATTTTTCTCTTTTGCAGCCGGGCGATACCATTTTAGGCATGAGTTTAAGTTCTGGAGGGCATCTGACGCATGGACATGGTGTTAATTTTTCCGGTACTTTATTTAAAAGCGTGCAGTATACCGTTGACCAGGAATCAGAACTTCTTGATTATAGCGCCATTGAAGAAATGGCGCATAAATGTCAGCCAAAATTGATTATTTCAGGGGCATCGGCTTATTCACGTACCATTGATTTTGAACGATTAGCTCAAATAGCACAGAGCGTTAATGCTCTTTTACTTGCCGATATTGCGCATATTGCCGGATTAGTTGCTGCCCGTCTGCATCCAAGTCCTATTAATTACGCTGATTTCACCACGAGCACAACACATAAAACATTGCGCGGCCCACGTGGAGGACTTATTATGACGTCTGCTGCTCACGCAGCTAAAATTGATCGCTCTATTATGCCGGGAATGCAAGGTGGGCCATTAATGAATACCATTGCTGCAAAAGCGGTAGCATTTCATGAAGCGCTGCAACCATCTTTTGTTGAATATCAAAAACAGATTATTAACAATGCCAAAAACATGGCTGATGAGTTAATTAATTTGGGATATCGCATAGTTGCTGGTGGCACCGATAATCATCTTTTTATTGTTGATTTGCGGTCAAAAAATATTACGGGGTTAAAAGCAGAAACTGCGCTTGAAAAGGCGGGAATTACCGTCACGCGCAGTTGTATTCCCTTTGATCCTGAAAAACCATGGATAACGAGTGGCATTCGTATTGGCACGCCGGCTATTACCACGCGTGGCATGCAGGTTGAGACTGCCAAAGAGATAGCACATTTGATTGATGATGTTATTCGGCATCATGATAATGAAACGGCGTTGAATGCGACAAAAATTAAGGTTCGGGCTTTGTGTGCAGAGTTTCCGATAAACGTTTAATAATAATTTTCTTGTTTGATTTAGGTTTTAATTTTTAGATATTTGCTTTTCATTGATGACAAATGATATCATATATGATATCATTTTAATTGTGTAAATCTTTCAAAGGAAAAGATATCTTATGAGTAAAATTGAGAAATTAATTCAGAAGATTTTTGATCATCAGCAAGTATCTTATAGCGATGCAGAAAAGATATTATTAGGTTTAGGGTATGAGTTAAAGATTAGAGGATCGCATCATGTTTTTAGAAAAAATGGCTATAAACATGTAACTATTAAAAAGCGACCACAGTTGTTATCATATCAACTTAAAGATTTAGAGGAGGTTTTAAAAGATCATGGCTATTAAAAAACAGTACAAAAAATTAAGTTATTATCTCAATTTGCCATGGACATACACGGTTGAACAAGCAAGAGATGAGAATGATAGTAAAATATATGTTGTGTGTGTTAATGAATTGCCGGGAATATGCACGGATGCTTCATCAGTGGATGAGGCGATGAAGTTAATTCAAGAGCCAATATCTGCAGCAATCGAATTTTATATGGAAAATAATCAAGATATTCCAGAGCCGATCAGCCCAGAAGATTTTAAAGGTAATATAGCATACAGGACAACAAGCAGACGGCACTATCTTATTAGTAAAGAGGCACAGAAAAGAAAATTGTCCTTAAGTCAGTTGATTGATAATTTAGTTGATACGGTATTGATGGATAAGCGGTAATATAAAATTGATGAAATAATGATAAAAACTCCGATTAAATTCGGAGTTTTTTATTTTTGTTTTTTACTGTATGGGTTGCAGGAGACTTAAGGATTTCTATTATTGTTGAACGTAATTTTATTTTGCCTTCTTTATAGGCAATGATTTCTTTGAGCCCTGTTTTTAAGTCTGTGTAAAATTTACTCATTTATATTTTCCCCAATTGAAGTCATATCTGCGTTTGATATCTTCATATGTATCTGTTTCTGGCAAAATGGATTCCATCCTAAAACCACGTCTTTTGAGGGTGTCAATATTAGTTTCTTTGAAGCTATTTATAGTCTGATCTTTTATATAATCGCCAGCTTTATCGCAATAATTGCCAATAACAACACCGGAGAAATTTAAGGTCGCTGTTCTGAGTTCGGATATAATTATGGGCAATACTTTTACTGCTATTGGGGGAGATAGTTCTTCTGTTAACATATGACTCCCTAGCCTCACTAGTAATGTTAGTCCTATAGTAATAGTTGTGGTTAGGGGTGCTAATTCTGAAGCAATTATTCCTGCACCTAAACCAATGTATGTTTCAGGGGATATTATTTGAGCTGCAATAATGGTGCAAGCTTTTAGGGTGAATCTTGTTATTAGTTTGGCTTTTGAGCCCAGTAGCTCTGCATTTTTTGTTCTTGCAGTGATATTATCTCCCAATAACTTGTTAATAAATGAAGGTTCTTGGTAATTGGTGTTAATAAAAATATCTTTACCATACAACTGTGCTAGATTTTCTCGTTGTTCCCTTCGTAAGCCTTGAAGCCGATTAAACATTCCTTGTGAGAATTTTCTATCTTTACCTTCTATGGTAATAGGTTGATTGTCTTTACGATTTGCGTTAGTAATGAGATATAATATAGCTTCCAGCTGACCTTTATTAAAGGAGGTTATTTTTGAGTTCGAAAGTATTTTCTTAAGCGATTCGTTAGTAAAAAGTAATTCGTTACAAAAAGGACCAGTTTTTAAACTTTTGCTATACTGATAAGGCAATTGGATACTCATTGTTACTATTAAATTGGTTACGTCTTTGGGGAAAATTTCTTTATCATTCATTTCCTTTGCCCAGCGTAATTCATCAATAATAGAACGATCCGCATCAATGTCTTTTTTTATAAAATCACCGTATTTGGCATTAATATCTTCTATTGGTTGATACGAGCTACAGGTTCTTGCCACAAAATGCCAACTTTTTTGTGTATCCATGCTGTATAATGGAGCTGAGATTATCGATAAACTTGTTAAAAAAACAAGGAGCTTTTTCATATGCGAGGTACTTAGGATGAACGGGCAAAATGATGCTGCCACCACACGCCAAACATTGCGCTCAGCATACGCACGCCACCGCGCAGTGTTAATTTGCTGCCTTCGCGATCTTCCCACACCGTTGGAACTTCTATAACGGTGTAGCCAGCTTTTTTGCATAAATATAACAGCTCAGCATCAAAAGCCCATTGCTTAACGGTTAGTTGTGGATTAATTTTTTCCAGTGTTGCTCGTTTGAACAGTTTTGCACCGCATTGGAAATCATAATATGTTAAGCCAAATAATAACCAGATTAATGGTTCATAAATAATGCGACTGCCGTAGCGTTTATACGCAGGGCGTGGCGGTGAAATTTGTGCTCCTGGCATGTAGCGGCTTGCAATGATGCCATCATTACCGTTAATTTTTTCAATAAGATCATAGAATGCATTTGGATACGTTGACATATCAGCATCAACAAAGCCGATGAGATCGTTATCACGTGTTAGAGCGTCAGCAAATCCTGCTTTTATAGCCAGTCCTTTGCCTGCTTGTTGTAAATCAATAATAACAATGGAGCTTGTTGTTAACTCATTGCGCACGCGTTCAACAACACCGATGGTATCATCTTTACATCCGTTAAGTACAATAACAAATTCGAATGGCATGTTTTTTTCTGAGAAGAATTGATGATAGGTACGTATTGTTTTTTCAATACGTTTTTCTTCATTATATGCGGGGAAAATAATACTCAGTTTCATCATACTTACATCTTTTTTTGTAGTGGTTTTACCATTTTCTTTGGTGAAGAATTTGTCTCGTACATATTCAAATGTAAAGATAATCAGAAATAGTGAAAGTAATGCAAGACTTATGGTGAAAAAAGGATGTTTCATGAGAATTCCTTAGTATCCATTTTTTGTATCTGATAAATATTTTTTGTTTAATATACGGCTATTCATTTTTTTTGTATATTGTCTTGCAATTACAGAGTAATCATTTTTTAAAACGGGAAAGGTTAAGTAAGACATACAGTACAGTAACAAATATCGGGATACGTATACAACAAAAACATATTTTATAGTGCTTTTTAAGGATTTAGTTATGCAAAAAAAATTATCATTCATTTTAAGTATCATGTTGCTCACTGGTTTAACCAACTTTGTTAAAGCAGAAGATGAGATAAAGAAGCTTTTGATTATAGGTTCGCTTGCTACTCTTGGTTATGGAGGACATTGTCTTCAACAGATGAATGATGAGTATTCAAAAAAAAATAAAAAGCCTGATATGCAAATGCGTTTAACAAAAACAGCTCTAGCAGCGGGTTCTATTTTAGCGGTTGATATTCTTACGGGTGATACAAGTACAACACAACAACATTTAGCAAAAATAGGAGTTGCGGCTATTGCTATGGCGGCTACTACGCAGCCAGTAGCTGATGTATTACGACCAATACCATTAATAGGGGGCCTTCTTACAGATCCTGTTGATGAAGATGGTGATGAAAGAAAAGATATCGGAGCTATTGCTCGTTTTGCATTAGCATATATTCCATTGCGACAATTGGCAGTGAAATGTTTTCCTAGTGTACAAAGCAAGAAATAATTGATTTACGGTGAAAAAAGCTCCCTTCAATTTGAGGGAGCTTTTTTTATGAATTATTATTGAGAATTTTTTTGTTGAGTAATCTGTTCCAGCATGTGTTGATGTATGTTGGTCATATAATCACAAAAATTTTGAGTGAACATTGTTTTATCACAACGTAAAAATTTAGTTAATTCATCTTGATGATGTTGAACTAACTGGGCTTCTTTTACGTTTAATTCTAACTGTTTTTCTCGAGTATTATTGATTTTTTCTTGAGCTATATTGCGTTGCTGTAATATATAAACATTGGAATAATCAGGATGATTTTTGAGGTCAAGTTCCATTTGTTTTTCTTTTTTTGTAAGAGCTGTCATTTCAGGATCTTCATTCCATTTATTATAGGCATAATTTACGGTTGCACCGGCAACAATTGGCAGCAGCGTCCAACCAAGTCTATAGTACCCTGAATTTTCTTCTGAAGATGAATCAGTTTTTTGCTGAAATGTGACAATATGTATAGGGTTATCTTTGTCACCGAGACCCCCCTTTAGAAAATCTTCCATTCCATAACATTGGCTACTAAAAGCGAAAAATAAGATGATTGGTAAAAAAAATGATTTTTTATTTTTGATTTTAGATAAACTGAACATAGAAACTCTTTCATTTTTAAAGTTATTTAATGCATTACTATAATCAATAAATAATATTTGATAAAGCAGATAAAACAATGATTATATTTAAACCTCATAAAACCGTCGAGGTTCTTAAATCTTTTTTGCCAGATAACCCAATTATTGTGGAAGCTGGTGCATTTGATGGCAATGATACCAATAAGATGGCGTTGCAGTGGCCACAGAGCACGATTCACGCTTTTGAGCCAGTGCCTGAAATTTATGAACGCTTATTGAAAAATACGCGTAAGTTCTCCAATATTTGTTATCATCCATTGGCGCTGAGTGATCATAATGGCACAGCGCATTTTTACATTTCAGAACGCCCCTCAAGGCCTGGAGTTGCTTCTCAAGCTGGATCCATTCATAAACCAAAAGAGCGATTATCAAAATCTCCGCTTATATTTCCTCGCACAACAACAGTGCCAACCATTACGCTTGATACATGGGCAGATGAAAATGGCGTTAGTGCGATTGATTTGTTGTGGCTTGATACGCAAGGTCATGAGCTTGCAATCCTCAAGGCAGCGCCAAAAATGCTTAAGCATACCAAGGTTGTTTTGGCGGAAGTTTCATTTATAGAAAGTTATGAAGGTCAACCGCGTTATGAAGATGTTATTGCGTGGATGACTGATCAAGGCTTTGAGTATGTTGGGCGTGATTTTACCGAGACAACAACATGTTTTTTTGGCAATGTACTTTTTGTGAAAAAATAACTTTTTTAAGCAATTGTTATCTTTTTTGTTTTCCATTTATCGCTAACTTGTGCCCGTGTTTTGATATTAATAACGTTAATTACTTTTTTCCCATCACTGTTTTTTTTGATGCTTTCTGGATAAATGACCACTTTATTGTTGCCAAGACGCTGTACAAAGCGTGAAAAATGAGATCCAGGACGGATAAGGCAATCAAATTCCATCATAGAAAAAAAATCTTCTAGTACATTTGAGCTGTGACTGTTGTCTTGTTCGCGATAGCCAAAAGTAATACGAGGATTATCGAGGGATTGTTTAAATTTTTGCATGAGCACTGCAGGTTCTTGGTGATCGGTGAATATGTGTACATACAAATTCTGTTCAGGGAACATGTCAGCAAGACGTGCTATTTGTGCAATAAAAAATTCATCGGGAACAAAACGTAATGGGCAGCGTTCTTTTTCTTCTTCTGTATCAACAATAAATCCACCACCATTGCGTACGTGCACGGCAATTGATATATACCCGTTAGGAATAATAACTTTTTCTAGTTCATATCGTGGGGCAATATTTTTTTTGATCTCTTCTACAAAAGCTTGATCATACCAATCAATGGTGATATTGGAGTGCCAAGTGCTCATATAGAGCGTATTATTGTAAGGTAGTAATATATATCTTATTGGTATATGTATGATAGTAGCAAACTGTTGTGTAGATTCGGGGGTAAATATATTTTCTTTTTCATGAATCATCAGTTGGTCAGAATATTTGAAGGGGAGATAAAGGAGTGGAATGTTGTATGTGTATGAAAGCCATTTTGCTCTTGAGTAAGAAAGAAGATTATCACCGAAGCGTCCTCCATTTGGTTCCCATGTAATGGCACTTGTGTACATTTCTTTGTGGTTCGTTTCCAAACATTGAGCTAAACAATTAAGCGATAGTGCGGCGAGAGTATATAAAAAAAATTCTTTTTTCATGAAGGTTCCTTTTTTTGTAACTACTTTTTGTGTTCTTAGTGCTAAAGTAATAAGCGTGATAAAAAAACACAATCATTTAAAAAGGAGTTATTGTGAAAAAATTGTTTGTTATCTCTGCTATTTTCTTATTTTGTTATGCGATAGAATCCTTTCCCCATGAAAAAATAAAGATTTATGCTTTGTATACCCCATCACATGAAGTTTTAAAAGATGAATTTTTTTTACCTTCTCTTCACGATGATTTTGATATAGTTTTTGAATTTTGTGATCAAACATGTCCATCAGCAAAGTTTATGAGTGAAGGATGGACAGAGACGACAATGCGTAAAGTTGATCTTATTATTCGTGCAATTTGCGAAAATTGGGGTTCAATTTTTATCTTTTCGGATGTAGATATTCAGTTCTTTTGCCCTATTCAAGAAGAAATACTGAGGTTAATGCTCGATAAGGATCTGGTAATACAAAGGAATACGCCGAGTGGTGTTTTATGTACTGGTTTTTTTGCCTGTCGTGGCAATGAAAAAACATTACAACTGTGGAAAGATGTAAAAAAAAGAATGGAAATCAGTGGATCAAATAGTGATCAAAATTCATTAAATCATTGTATAAAAAGAAGCAGTAAAAAGAATCCCTATAATGTTGTGTGGGATTATTTACCCGATACTTTTTTTGGCGGAGGTACACTTACCGGATGTGAGTGGCATCCAGGCATGTTTTTGCCAATACCGCATGATATTATGATTCACCATGCTAACTGGACAAAAGGCATAAAAAACAAAATAGCTCAACTTGTGTACGTGCGCAATGTAGTGTCATCTCGCAAAAAGGCTATCGTGAAATTTCCTTAACGGATTCATTGGTTAAAAATAGTCCTACGCGTGATGGTAGTAAAAAAGCAAGATGCATTTCTTTAAAAAGGTTATAGGTATTATAAAAGTTTAAATTTTTAATCTCTTGATAAAGTGTTGCTTTGTTGCACAGAAAAACATCTTCTCCTATGACTGATCCTTTCCATATATCTGAACCGGCAGGATTTTTCCATGCACATATTTCATCATTGAGGGTAATAAATCGTGGAGCTCCTTTTTTTAAAGGATGCCTATTAAGGTAAAAACGATAGGCATATGTTTTTTCAAGCCAAAAAATATAATGAGAAATATCTAATGGTTTTGTGATCAAACAGGAATCGGTTGCCATTAGGATATGATCATTTTTACATAATCCTAAGTACGTTAAAAGTCGGTTTTTCAAACTTTTACTACCATCCACATCATACGGTATGAAAATGACATTTGGGAAATCTTTCCTCATAAATCGACATATCTTTTTGTTAGCTTCTGTGTTGTGGTAGAAGGTGTGGATTGTTCCTAGGTTAATAGTGTTGTTTTGGATGTTTTCTAGGATGCTGGCTATATCAGTGAGGTCATAACGACACAATAAAAACATATCGGCATGTGCATTTTTTACTGGAACAAGCCTTTTCTTTTTTGGTTGAAACTGCACAGGATAGCAACTTTTCTTTCTTATTTCACGTGCTGATGCCGTTTGAATTCGTCGATCAACTTTAAAACCAACAATCTCTGAATATAAATTTCTTATATATAAAATATCAGAAATGAACTTAATGTGAGTATGGGCCATTTCTACCATGGGGAAATACATAGCAACATCATTACTTGCAGGATAAAAGTCGCCTTGAAAACCTTCAATGTTATCCGCTATGAGATCTTCAAGTTTTACTAATTTAAATAACCATGATCTAAAGGATCGTGGATGCATATAAACAAAACTGTAGTAGCGATATGCTCGTTTTCGTTGAACATGTTTAGGAACAGCACGACAATATCCCATTTCTTTGTGTCCCCATTGAATTGCTTGGGAAGCGGGGACATTTTTATACTGGCCATAAGAAAACCATATATTTTCATCTTTGTAGAGGTTGTTATAGAATTCGAGTACGTGTGAATGTGCTAATGAATCGTCACCATCAACCATAACAATAATTTCGTCATCATCACACTCATAGAGGACTTTGTATAAATTAAATAGCTTACGATGACGTTTTTTATTGCGAATAAAGGTAACACGGTTTTGCAAATTATGATTATCAATATACTGTTGAATAACCTCACAATTGTTATCCGTTGAGCAGTCATCAACAATAATTACTCGAAAATTGTCATATTCTTGTGTAAATATTGAGTTAAGAGTGTTTTCAGACCACTGATCATTGTTATATGAACAGATAACAACAACAATGGGAAGTTCGATAGAATCCTGTGTTGTTGATATTGCTCCGTTCGCAAGGTGCCCAAGACATAAAAAGAATGTGGCTAGTATTTTGATATGGTTCATTATCATTTCCTTTTTTAAATGATATCGTTAATAGATCACAAAAATAGATTACGAAAAATAGTAACAAATTTTATAAAAAAAGCCTAACAGTTGCTGATTATATGGAACAATGTATAGAATAGAAAAAACATATTCTATGTTTTAGTTAGAATTTATTAAAAAAGGAGATTCTTATGTTTTTGTCCACTGTGATGAGAAATTTTGTTTTTGGATTACTGGTATTGCCATCTTTGCTTATCAATGCTCAAAGTGACAAGATAATAACTATTATTGGTACCGGATATGTTGGTCTTGTTTCAGGGGCCTGTCTTGCAGAAATTGGTAATTCAGTAATTTGTGCGGATATTGATTCAAGAAAAATAGAGATGTTGCATAATGGAATCATGCCAATTTATGAAAAAGGTCTTGCAGAACTTGTTGAACGTAATGTTGATGCAGAAAGATTAATGTTTACTGATAATGTTGTAGAAGCAATAGAGCTCGGGGACATTATTTTTATTGCTGTTGGTACACCAATGGGGGATGATGGTAGTGCAAATTTATCATATATTGATGGTGTTGTAAGAATGATTGCTGAAAATATTAATTCATACAAAATTATTGTTACCAAAAGTACGGTACCAGTTGGAACAGGAAAAGGCATACGCGCACAGCTAGAAAATGATTACGGTATAGATCCAAATCTGTTTAGCATTGTTTCTAATCCTGAATTTTTACGCGAAGGACTTGCGGTTAATGATTTCCTTTACCCAGACCGTTTAGTTATTGGAACAGATTCTGATAGTGCGCTTATCGAGTTATGTGAAGTATATGAAGCATTAATTGCAGGTGGTACGCCGTACGTGCTGACTAATGTGCAAACGGCGGAAATGATTAAATATGCAGCTAATGCATTTTTATCAGTCAAAATAAGTTATATCAATGAAGTTGCTAATCTTTGTGATGCAACTGATGCTGATGTAAAAACAGTTGCGTATGCCATGGGGCTTGATCATCGCATAAGTCCTGCATTCTTAAATCCAGGTCCTGGTTTTGGTGGTTCTTGTTTTCCAAAAGATTCTCAAGCAATAGTGTATATAGCTCATACACATAATTTACCTTTCTATACCGTGCAGGCGGCATTACATGCAAATACTGTTCAACAAGGCAAGACTGTTGAAAAATTACAAGCACTTATGCAAATAGAGCGGCAGGAAGATCTTGAGGGGAAAATAGTAGCTGTGCTTGGTCTTGCGTTTAAAGCTGATACTGATGATGTTCGTTATTCTCCTTCCATTAGAACCATTGAGTTGTTGCAAGAGTTAGGGGCAATTATAAAAGCCTATGATCCAATTGCAACTGATAATATGCGGAGAATATTCCCTGATATAATCTATTGTTCATCACCTTACGATGCGGCAACAGATGCTGATGCGGTTGTTATTATGACTGACTGGGATGAGATTAAACAACTTGATTTTGCACGGTTAAAAAAGTTTATGCATTACCCAATGATTGTTGATGCGCGCAATGTGGTGAATCCTGAAATTCTCAAACAGCTTGGTTATGTATGTGATTCGATTGGGCAATCATACTTGTGTAAAAAACGTAATGAATATGTTCGTACATTGATGCCAATACATCTACATAAACGTGTTCCATTGACTAAGTTTACAACAAGAAAAGGTAAGTAACTTTATTAATTAAAAGATGTTTGGATTCATTAACGTGACTTTTACATTCCGCTCGCCCTGAGTGCCCCGTAAGGGGTGTATCGAAGGGTGCAATAAAAAAAAGATTATTTATGTCCGTATTTCTTTTGTGTTGCATCCTTCGATACTTTTTTGCAAGCAAAAAAACTCAGGACGAGCGGCGGGTAGATCAAGATAATTTATAGAAGTTTATGTTAATTATTCCAATACTTCGAGCCGTCCGGCCTCCTGTTTTGCAGGAGGTTTTTTTTTGTTTATTATAGTTACATATGATATAATACAAATTATTTAATTTTTTCAAATTAACAATATCAAGTGGGTTTTTTTATGAATAACAAAATATTTTTTTTTCTTATGCTATCTGTTTTTTCTCTTTCAATAGCATCGGAAACAATGGTAAAACAACGCATGGTTGCTCAAATTCAGGTAAATAATGCAGCTGCTGAAGATTATGAAGTTAGGGATGTTCGAAAACTTGGTAGATATGCAGTAGCAGGGAGTGGTGTTTATGAATATCCAACAAGAATCAAAGAAAAAGATATAGAATCTATTGAAAAAAATTTAAAATTGATTGTTATCCAAAATGCGATAGAAATAACGGGGAGTGGTGAAAATCTGTATGATATACAATTTGTTGGTGCTTCTCTTGCAAATCTAAAAAAAGCATTAGAAAAAGCTAATGAACTGAGGGAGACGAGGCTTGGTGATCAAGACTTTATGATTAGTTTAGTAAATCAAGATGTGACAAAAGGTGTTTCTTTTTCTTTAACAGAAGAACAATTTGAGTTCATAACTCAGGACTTTCATATGGCAAAAATAGTAACAATGTTTGGTGTTGCTGGATTAATTGCTTTGATGTATTATTTTAATCTTCATTCAAAATGCATGGCGTTATTAGGACGTGGATAAATAATTTTTTGAGATAATGTAAAGAAGCCTCCTGTTTTGCAGGAGGCCTTTGTGTTAATTATTCCAACTCGCGGCGGATGAATCGTTATTTATATTTTGGAACATAGCCGGGCGGTAATTTTTAGGCATCCAGCTTTTTGCCCACCAGTGCACCGCATAAGAACCTTGTTGAGTCCAACCACTTCTGTTGCCTTCTGTCTCTCGACAGCCCAGTGGGTAAAAATAAAATGCAGGGAATGCTATATCTGTATTACCATCCATGTCAGCGCATGCATAAAATGATTTAGTAAAATGCACAGGACCAGTTTTCTTGGGTGCGCCTTGTAAATGCCAATCATTTCTAATGGTTTCTATGCAATGTCGTAGGATTGGATGTCCTGGGCGAGAGCCGAATAATGCAGCTCCCAGTTGAACAAACCAGGTATCGAGTGGTTGAAGTGCGGTATAAAAATCATAAGTGTAGTGAAAATCATCTAATGCGCGCAAGCACTCGTAATCCATATCAACATAAACGCCGCCATAAAAATATAAGATCTCCCAGCGTAAAATATCAGATTTTATTCCATAATTATCAGTTGCATCATAAAATTCCTGATTATACAGTTGCATTTGCGCCACATCTTCATCGGTCCATAATTTATAGAGCCAATCGCGTCCCATGTGGTGTTCAATCCATGACTGCTGTAATGCTATGAATGATTCTGGCACGGGACTGCCCAACCAAATTTGGTGAATTATTTTAGGAATTTTAAGTTCGCTGCCGGGGGTAATGTGTGAGAAATTATTTTTTTCATAGAGCATTGCAAAGAAGGCGTACAACATATCACCGTCAAGGCCAATAATGCGTTCTGTTGTTGGAATTGCATTTGGATAGCTGTTGCGCTCCATTGCGTCGTCAAAAGGAAGGTAGTGCCATTCATCTGCACTGAGTGAGAATGATGATAGTAATAATAACAACATTGGAATAATCATGAGAACTCCTTTTTATATAAGCGCTCATCCTGAACTTGTTGAAGGATTAAGCGCTTTAATTCTTCGACAGGCTCAGAATGAGCGCTGAGGGGAAAAATTTCTTCCAGCCTACTGCAGTTTTGAAAAAAATAGAAAAGAAAGTTTTTCTGCTGCATAATGAATATAGGTACCTGTTATAAAGGAAAAAAAAGATGAATTCACGAGATATTAGACATAAATTTATACAATTTTTTGTTAAAAATGGGCATGAGGCAGTAGCAAGCTCATCATTAATTCCCGCGCAAGATCCAACGTTACTTTTTGCAAATGCGGGAATGAATCAATTCAAAGACCTTTTTCTTGGTCATGAAACACGGAGTTATAAACGAGCGGTCAGCATCCAAAAATGTGTACGCGCTGGTGGTAAGCATAATGATTTAGACAATGTTGGCTTCACCAAGCGTCATCTTACTTTTTTTGAGATGATGGGCAATTTTTCTTTTGGTGATTACTTTAAAAAAGAAGCTATTGCTTATGCATGGGATTTTTTAACTCGTGAACTGAATATTGACCCCAACACGCTTCATGTATCGATTTTTGAAACGGATGATGAGGCATATGCGATTTGGTCGAATGATATTAAAGTTCCTGCAGATCGTATTTATCGTTTAGGGGCAAAAGACAATTTTTGGCAAATGGGTGATGTAGGGCCGTGTGGTCCATGCACAGAAATTTATGTGGATCGTGGTGCAGTGTATGGTCATGCTGATATTGCTGAATGCGGTCCTGGTTGTGATTGCGATCGTTTTTTAGAAATATGGAATCTTGTTTTTATGCAATTTGATCGTCAGCTTGATGGATCATTAAAGCCTCTTAAACAAACCGGCGTTGATACCGGTATGGGGCTTGAAAGACTCTGCAGCGTTATACAAAACAAAGATTCTGTGTATAACACTGATATTTTTGCGCCAATTTTGGCAAAAATTGAGGAACTTACCGGATTGCAGTATGAAAAACAAAACGCAGAAAATAAAGCAGCGTTTCATGTGATTGCTGATCATATCCGTTCATCAACAATGATTATTGCTGATGGTTGTGCGCCAACAAATGAAGGACGCGGATATGTTTTACGTAAAATTATTCGTCGCGCTGCATTGTTTGTACAAAAGTTAACTGATAAAAATATTTTTCCTGAACTTTCTTATACAGTCGTGCAAGAGTTCGGTGCAATATACCCAGAATTGCAAACAAATAGGGAACTTGTATACACAACACTCAAAAGTGAGGTTGATAAGTTTGCGGTAAATCTTGTTCGCGGTAAAGTGATTCTTGAACGTTATTTTGATGAAACTAAAAAAAGTAAAATTATCACGGGTGATCAGGCATTTAAATTATATGATACATACGGTTTTCCGATTGAAATAGTTATTGTTGTTGCGCGTGAAAGAGGCTATACCGTTGATATGGATGGTTTTGATGCTGAAATGGAAAAACAGCAAAATCAATCAGGCAAAAAAACGATTGATGCGTTATCACAACTTGAAGTTGGCGTAGTTATCAGAATTTACGGGATATGATGAATTAGAAACAACATCAGAAGTTGCAGCGCTTGTTGTTGAAGCGCACACTGTTGATACAGTTGCAGCGGGGCAAGCATGTTATGTTATTACAAAAAAATCGCCATTCTTTATTGTTGGTGGTGGGCAAGTTCCCGATCAAGGTTGGGTGACTATTAATGGCATAGAAACAGCAATTATGCAGGTGCGTTTTATTGGTAATGCAATTGCTGCTCAAATTACTGCACCAACAAAAATCAGTGTTGGAGATCGTGTAATATCACGCGTAGATAAAGTGTGGCGAACCAATGCAATGAAAAACCACACAGCTACGCATTTATTGCAAGCGGCATTGATGCATATTTTTGGTAAGCAAATTCAACAATCTGGATCATTGGTGCATCCTGATTATTTACGTTTTGATTTTACGTATCACAGTCAACTTTCTGCTGATGATATTAAACGTGTAGAAGATGTGGTTAATGAAAAAATTCGTGAAAATATTCCGGTAAATATTGAATATTGCAGTTTAAAAGATGCGCAAAAAAAGGGCGCGCTTGCATTTTTTGGTGAAAAGTACAAACCAGAAAATGTGCGTGTTGTACAAGTTGATGATTTTTCTGTTGAACTGTGTGGGGGCACGCATGTGCATGCCACTGGTGATATTGGTACTTTTAAAATTACTGAAAGCACCGCGCTTTCTGCAGGGCATCGTCGTATTGTTGCCGTGACAGGTCCTGGTGCAATTGAGTTGTTTCAAGAAACATTTTCTGTTGTTAAAACATTATCACAAGATTATAAAGTTAAACGTGAAGAAGTGCTTGATGTTGTGTGTAAGCAAAAAGAACAGCTTAAATTGGCGCAACAAGAGATTAAGCATCTCACGCACCAGCTTATTACCACTCAAATGCCGATGTGGCTACAGTCAGTTGAATATATTGGTAGCATGCCATTTTTATGCGTAAATATTCCAACTATTTCTGTTGAGGATATGCGTATGATTGCTACAACGCTTGAACAAAAATTGCCAGGCTTTTATGTTATTATGAGCTCTGCTGATAACGCTCGTACAAAGTTTTACGCTGTATTATCACCCGCATATGCTGATGCTGTTGATATGAAGGCGTTTTCGGCATGGTTGAGCAGCGCACAAGGGTTGCGTGGTGGTGTGGCAAAAAATAGCATCCAAGGTGGTGGTGAAAAATATAATCCACAATTGGGTTCTGATATCAAGAAGTGGCTGCAAGCGAAATAATAAGGATTTTTGATGAAAAAATATTTAATTATACTGTTGCTCATGGTAATCGGTTGCGAAAATCAACTGCATGCTATGTTTGGGGATTATGAAATAGCACAAGACAATATAAGGATACTCCGACGTCTAGCAGAAATGTTTCATCAGCGATTAATATTTGATTTTGGGGGAATTCCAGAACGTGAAATGCAAAAAATGCGGAACACAACAGCTAGAATTTTGAAAAAACAGCTAAAACGACGAGAAGAACAATTAGAACAAGTGATGCAACGGTTACTACAACAACAGTGGCAAGAAGTACGACGACAACAAGCAGAACCACAGCAGCGACCACAACAGCGATGGCAAGAATGGCGGCGACAAGAATTTATATTAGAAGGACGGGCAGAAGCACAAGCCATTAAACATCAAAAGAAAACTTATAGCAAATATCATTGTGCGCAGACGCGCACCAATCAACACAATGCTCCTATACATCAGCCGCGATCAAATAATTATGCTATAAAAAATAAGAGATAAAAAATTTACGGTTAGATTAAAGGGATTGTAATGAAGTTGATTATGTTTTTTGTGTTGCTAACAAGTTTTTTTGGAGTTTTATCTGATCGTGCTAATTCTCATTCAATACCACGAAGATATAGAGAAAGAGTACCGGTTTGGTTCGGCGTTCAGGAAACATGGTTACAAGAGAAACCAGAGAAGTTATATTTTAAAAACGATAATCGTATTGATCGGCAAAAACATGCTCAGATCAATCAGCCAATTCATCAGCCGAGAAAGCATAATCATGAGCCGCGCTGCAATAGTCGTCGAAATCAGTAATTACTGATAAGAGCCTATTCTTAAGTTAATTTTTATTTGTGCTTTATAATATACATGATATAATAAAATATATTATTCAGTATGTTAAGCCTTTTGTTGCTTAATTATACAATTAGAAAATACCAAAGTAAGCAATAACAATCCAGAGGATCCAGGGGGATACATGAAAAAAAATATAACAATTGCTCTTTTTATCGTTAGTTGCGCTATGCCAATCTTTGGAATGGAAAATAAAGGGTTCGTCCAAAGTAATCCACAAATTATCACAAGGGAATCCCTAAAGGAAGAGCTAGTGATATTTCATACGATAGAATCATTACCTATTTATAAATTGCCTCCTGTTTATCCTATCTATTCTGGTAATAGTCTGCCTCGGATAGAAACTCATTTGACACGCTGTGTATCTGAAGGATGTATGATAAATAAGCACTTTGAAGTAACAAATTCTAATCAATCATACGGGTTTCCAATGGTAAGACCTCGCATAAACCCCTGTATTGAAAAAAGAATTGCTTACCATTCAATGAAAAAAGAATTTTTTTCTTTTTAAAACGGTTGGGTATACAATCTTTTTTCTTCCGATCATCCTGCCGTGTCCGACGAAGCTTTATGCGAAGTCTGGGAGTATTTTTGCTTTGCAAAAATGTATCGAAGATCATTTCAATAGCTTTATCAATCAGTTGTTCAAGCTCATTAAAATTGTCGAAGTTGCTCAAAACATATTGGGCAACTTCTTCTTTATTTTCTGGCCGACCAATGCCAAATCGTAGGCGCATAAAATCTGGCCCACAAAACTCCATAATTGAGCGCAATCCATTGTGTCCACGATGACTGCCACCAGTTCTGAATTCAATTTTACCAAATGGTTTTTCCAGTTCATCATGCACAACTAATAGATTTTCAGCTTTGATGCCTTGCTTAAGTAATGGTGGAATTACTTTGCCGGAGCTATTCATAAAAGTTTGTGGTTTGACGAGGATGATTTTTTCACCATTAACTTCAATGTCTGTAATTTCCATATCGGCCTTTTTTTGCCATGATGCATTATGTTTTTCTGCAAGTGCATCAAGAACTAAAAAACCAATGTTATGGCGATTGTAGTGGTACTGTTTTCCTGGATTACCTAGGCCTATAATTATTTTTATTTTATTTTGCATGAGAATATTTTTCAATTGAGTTCGATATGGTTCGACAGGCTCACCACGAACGGTATTAGAAGTTTATTTTTCCGTTCGTCCTGAGCTTGTCGAAGGAAACGAACGTCCAATAAATTATATCAGTAAGATTATTTTTTAAAATAGTAATTCTGTATTGAACATAAAAGATATTATGTATTGTATCAGCTCATGCGGCATTTGCGAATTATTGATTATGAAATTAAGTAAGCATATTTTTTTTGGATATATTTTTTTGATTGATTCAATTCGTTCCAATCGTTCAACAAGAGCTAATTCTCTGTCTTCTGGCGTTGGTTCAAAACCAAGATCGCGAAGTATTTGTATAAATTTTTGTTTTTCTTCAAAGGTTACTTTTTCTGCCATAGTTGCAGATCCTAAGGCCGAGTAGTTGTTTATGCGAGTATTTTTTAATATGTCTAAATTCTGGAGGATCTATTAGCCGATGTAGAGATCTTATATTACACCCAACAAAGCAATATTTACCATGATCATACTGGAAATTCGTTTCACGAGAGATGTCCCCATATGTTTTTTTATGAAGATCTTGGCGATATGTACATGATAAAAAGTAATGATTAGGTTATTGATCCAACCCAATATGGGTCTAAGCCGAATTTCCAAAAATCTTTATTATCATCTAATTTTTGTTTAAATGCATCACGCTTTTTGGTTAGTTCTTGAATGCAGATTTGTTTTCCATGCATTGTGTTGCATTGGGGAGTAGTAAAAAGAGGGATAATAAAAGTAACTTTGTGTCTTGATAAAAAAACATTTAATTATCCTGTTATATTTAAAGAAAGCGGTTGAATTATTCAACCGCTTTTTTAAGTTCTTTTATGATTTATTTTCATATGATACTAAAAGTCCAAGATCAGTGCTAGTTCTATATCCTTTTCTGTTGGCCTACAGCCGGCAGCATACAAGTTTTGTATAATTTTATTTTTTTCCTGATCAGATATATCTGTTGGAAGGGTTGCTACCCCCATGGCAGAATAACCTTTGTAGCGAGCATTTTTTAGCATATTCATTTTTGAAAGAGTTTCTACATTATGGTCAAGTAGAGCACCTTTGTAAAACTCATTATCAGTTTCTACGTATCCGTATGTATGTTTAGGGTATCTGCATATTACGAGATATTGTAGAGGATCCTCAAATCGTAGCCCTTTCCAACCTCGAGCATTCCATAAGGCTTCCTCTAAATGATTTCTCTCACGTGCTATGTTATCAAGGTATTCTTTTCGTTACAGGTTTATGCAACGTACAATTTTCATGCAGTGTACGGTAGTAGGAATGAGTAAAAGAGATAATAAAAACATTTTTGTCATGAGAATGCCTTTTTTTATTTTTTATAGAGATGTACTACGCACCAATTTTAGCAGGCTTTGCAGTAGCTGTTTTATTATCAGCAACTTTGAGCGAACTTTCTGTTTTTTTATTTTGAGCAAGTTCAATTTTGTATGTTTTATTCATTTCATTGATTGCTTTATCAGTAAAATCAAATTTGTCTGAAACGTAGATTGCGCGGCCGGTCATTTTGTCAAAAACAATGTCTATGTTTTCATTTTTAGCGAGTTTAGTTACGCTTATTTCAAGATCTTGAGCGAGGCTTTCGGTAGCTATTTGCATATCCATTTTGAGCTCTTCTTCTTTTTCTGCAACAAGATTTTTTATATCACGTTCCATTTTTAATAATTTTTTTTCTTCTTTTTCACGTGCAGAATCACTCATTGTTGTTGATTTACTGACATAATCATTTTTTGCTTTTTCAAATTTTTTTGATTCTTCTTGAAGTTCACCAGTTGCTAAATTTCTTTTGCCTTCAATTTCTTTACGTTTTTCCTGACCTTTTTCACTTTCTCCCATCATGGTGAATGATTCAACAAATCCAACTGTTGCATTGATAGTAACTTTACTATCGCTAAGAACATCAGCGGTGGAAAGTGATTTTTGTTCAGCATTAATCGAGTTGCTTAATAAAATTGCGCATAAAGTTGTTGCGGTGATCATACGATTTTTCATGAAATTTTCCTCATTTTTAGCGCTCAAAGATACCCTTCAACAAGTTCAGGGCGAGCGCCTAAGATATAAATATTTTTTCTTCCGTTCATCCTGAGTGCTCCGTTAGGAGTTTATCGAAGGATACTCTTTTTACATTCATGCGTCAATGTGAGAATACCATCTGCGCGCAACTGTTTTGCGAATTTCTTCCATGATAATAATGGGTGCGGTGACTGCTATAATAATAATCCAATCAGATCCGGAAAGGGGCACTGTTTTGAATATATATCGCATAAATGGCACGTAGACGATTGCTGATTGCAGGGCAAGCACAAGCGCCATCACTGCAATAAGACCTTTATTAGTAAATAACCCAATTGTAAAAAGGGAGCGTGTTGTTGAGCGGCAGTTCCATGCATTAAACCATTGGTACATTGCCATGGTAATAAGAGTCATGGTACGGGCATATGCTAAATCAGTTTGGTAATACATAAGAAATAGTGCAAGTGATCCAATACCCATTGGGATTGCCATAAATAACATTTTCAGTAATAGTGCACCATCGATAAGACGTTGTTTTTTTTCAAGCCAAAATTGTTTGAGTAATCCTGGTTCTTTTGGCTCCATTGCAAGTCCAACATCCAGAAAACCATCAGTTACCAAATTAAGCCATAAAATTTGAACGGCAGTAATTGGTAGCGGTAAATCTATGCCGGTTAGTAGTGTTGTGAGAAATGCAAATAAGACGATTAAAATTTCACCCATGTTGGTAGAAAAGAAATAAAGAACGATACGTTTTAGTGTATAAAAAATATGTCTGCCTTGTTCAATTGCATTAATGATATTGATAAAAGAATCATTGAGTAGCACTAAATCTGCAGCCTGTTTTGCAACTTCAGTACCGACGCTTCCCATGGCAATACCAAGATCTGCTTTGACCAATGATGGTGCATCGTTAATGCCATCGCCGGTCATGGCAACAATCTTGCCTGATGTTTGGAGTAATTCAATAATGCGCATCTTGTGATGCGCCGATACACGTGAAAATACGGTGATATGGTTGATGCGCGAAAGAATTTGTTCGTCAGTTGATTGATCTATTTCAGAACCATCAATAGACTCATCACCTTCACGGAAAATACCAACACGTTTTGCCACGTGTAAAGCGGTGATTTGATGATCGCCTGTTGCCATGATAATTGATAATCCTGCGTTGCGCGCATCTTGAATGACTGATGCCACTTCTGGTCTGATGGAATCTTCAATGCCTGCAAAGCCAAGAAGTTGGATATGAGTATCGAGTAAGGCTTGATATGCTTCAACATTATGTAAACCATCATACGTATGTGGTGGTAACACTTTCATACCAATGGCAACAACGCGCAGACCATCAGCAAGAAAACCGGTTAATACTGTTTCAGATTCTTGTGGTTTTTCTGGTGTACGCTTAAATACTGCTTCTGGTGATCCAATAATAAATGCTATGCATGTAGTATCTTTTTCGTAAAAACCAGCATGGTAGCGGGTAGTGGAGCTGAATGGGATTTCATATTTTTTGATATAGTGGGATGCTTGTTCACTGATAATTGATCCCAGTTTTTGTGAGAAAATGGCAAGTGCAGCTTCAGTTGGATCACCTTTGATATCAAAAATATCAAGCTTGGGCAGATGAATAATTTCGGCATTGTTAAGCAATTGTGCGGCAATTGCCATCTGCGTGAGAGAGCTTTCTTTATTAAAATCTTTAATGATAGTACCATTTTTGCATATGGTACCTTCGCAGTGATATCCGCTACCAGTTATTTGCCAGATATTATCAGCAGTCCATACGCGAGAAACAATCATTTCATTACGCGTGAGTGTTCCTGTTTTATCAATAACAATAACATTGGTGCGCCCAAGCGCTTCCACTGCTTGCATGTTACGCACAAGAACAAAATGTTTTGCCATGTGTAGTGCTCCTGTAGCAAGTACTAACGTTAGTACTACCGGTAATCCTTCCGGTACCACGCAAATAAAGAGTGCGGTGAGCATAACGAGCAGTTCTTTGATTGGTTTGCCGGTAAAAATACCCACACCAAATAAAAAGAGACAGGTGATTAAGATAAAGAGGAGAATCCAGTGAGATAAGCGCTCTAATTCCGTGCGCAGCGGAATATCGGTATCAATTTCTTCGGTGATAACTTGTATTTTTCCTATTTCAGTTGCCGCTCCTATTGCGGTAACAATTGCCTTGCCAGATCCGGCTACAACGTAGGTGCCTTTAAAAAGCATATTGATGCGATCTCCGAGTGAAACAGCACGAAAGATGGTATCACTCTGTTTTTCTACTGCATGTGCTTCACCGGTTAATATGGCTTCATCAACACGTAAGTTATTTGATGTTATGACGCGCGCATCAGCAGGAACGCGTTGTCCTTCTTGTAAAAAAATAATATCACCAACAACAAGATCTTTATCATCGACAACTGTTTTTGCTCCATCACGCAGTACAACAGATTCTGCTTTTATGTAACGCTTGAGGTTTTCAATAATATTTTTAGTACGTGCTTCTTGTACGGTGCCTAAAATGGCATTAAAAAAAAGAACGCCGCTGATGATAAAAGCGTCGAGTTTGTCTTCACCAAAAATAAAGATAATTAATGCGGCAAAAAAGAGGATGTAAACGAGAGGGTCTTGGAATTGACTGATAAAAATAGAAACAATGCTGCGTTGTTTTACGCCATGCAAAACATTATAGCCATGGCGCTTTTGTCGCTGAGCAACTTCTTTTTCCGATAATCCTTTTTCACTGTCCACCGCCAATGTTTGCGTGATACTTTCTATGCTTGTGCGATACGATTCCATTATTCTTACTCCACATTAAAAAAATATTTATGTTAGAGGATATTTTTTAAGTAAATTTTTATCAAGATGCGCGCATGTTTGTTCAAGTTCTTTACTCGTCAGTAATCCCGTTTGTGTGCCAAGATGTTTAATAACGGAAGCACTATTGATAATGCCTGCGCGTAAAGCATCATCAATAGATTTGTTATTAAGCAGTTGTGCTACAAAGCATGAGCCGAATGCATCTCCTGCACCAATACTGCTCACAATATTGATTTTTATGCTGGGATGGAAGTAGATGTTGTTTTTATCAGAGGCATAGACTCCTTCAGCTCCATTAGTAACAACAATGATATCTGGTCCGCATGTATGCACTGCATTAAAAAATTGCTGTAAAGTAAAACAGGTTGTTGCAGACCCAAGCGGTTTTTTAAGCAAATCTGGTAGAGTTTTATCGTGAGGTGTAGGTATTTCAAGGGGCCTGTCCGCCGTAGCTTTACCTGCGCTTTGAAGCCTTGGCGAAAGAGTGGCGAAGGAGGGTGGTAGCTTGAGTGATAGGGATGTCATGAGCAGTTCAGCTTCATAGCTGTTTAAAATTAAAATAGTAATGCCTGATAATGCTTCTTTTAAAAATTCAGCACCAGCATGCAGTTGACTAGTTCCCGGATTGGCTGCAACAGGTTTGTTGTATTTTTTAGCGAGTTGTGTGATGGGAATTAAGAGTGGCGCAGCAGGACCAGTCAGTGAGGTGATATAGAGTTGATCAGTATCAGCAATGGCGGATTCAGGCAGTTCTTTGTGCGTGAGGGTAATATTTGCACCGCGATAAACTAAAACTGCACTATTGCCTTGCGGTCCGGGAATAATAAAAGATTGGCCAGTTGGTGCTGCATCTGTGCGTAGTGCATGAGTGGTAGAAACATGTTCTTGTGCTAATGTTTGTAAAATAAAATCACCAGCGTTATCAGTTCCAATTTTGAAAAAGCTTTGCACATCAAAGCCGGCGCGTGCAAATGATACCGCGCTATTTGTTGCACCGCCACCACAATAGTACATGATATCTTGCAGTTCTATTTTTCTTCCCGCTCGCATGCATACATACGCAAAATCCTCTTCTTTGGTATGCAGGTGTAATGTTTCTACACCTTCATATTGAGTAAAAATATCCTGCATGCCGCTGCCGATTGTTAACACTTTTTTCATATTTATCCTTTTGTAATCATATATTTTTTGATAATATAAGTTTATCTCTATTGGTTATAACAAACATGAAGGGCGAAATTATATGAAACGATATATCTTGTTGAGTGCATGGTGCATGTTATTTTTTAGTGCAATGAATTTTGGTATGCAAGATGAAGCTAAATCGCGTTGTATTGTTAATAAGCCCCTTACTATAGAAGAGATAGTGCAGCAATATATTATTAAAGGGCAATATATTAAAGGACAGTGTTGTGTTAGTGATGTAGTTATAAATGGAAAAAGATATATTATTAAACAAAAATTGAATAGTAGTGTTAAAACTAGCTTTATGAAAAAGAGACAAGACTTTTTCAGGGAAATGAATGGTACTTCTGATGTTTCTTCTGCAGTAGGGCAATTAATTGAAGAAATTGAAGTTGCTAAAAATAAACAGCAACCAATTGAGTGTATATATGAAGAAGGTGAATTGTTGTTGTTTGAACGTAGCGAGAAAATGCATAAAGCACCACTATTAACATTCAAACCAGGCAAAGCTCTTAAAAAAGCTGCGCGTGTTGAAAGTCAATTAGATTTACAAATAAAATAAGGCTCCATGCGGAGCCTCTTTTTATTCAATACGTTTAAATCGTGGCACATTTGTACCATCAATTTCTATGTTTTCTAAGAACATTTCCAAAGGGCGATGCCAGATTTTGCTGACAGGATTATCGTACAATGCTTCATATACAACGTACCATGATAAATCTTCTGAATAGCATGAAATAGCAAGAATACGATAATCTTTATTTTTGTAGTGGCGCCAAATTTCGCCTGATTTGATTTGTGTTTGCATATTATACTCATTTAAACCATCTTCTAAACTAACATCCCAAATTGATAATTCTTTTTGATATTCAAGCCATTCTTTATGATTTTTTTTTAATTTAGAATATTCATCATTTGCTTGTTTTAAAATGGTTTCTTTGTCTTTTTCACACCATGCAAGATAATCATTGATGGAATCTTGAAATGCTTTTTTGAGTTCATTAACATTTTTCCCTTGGAAAGTAATGATATCTTTGAGACCAATTACTTCACCATGAAATATTTTTGCTTCATTATCGTACGTTACTTCTCCAAAATAACCTTTATATTTCATTATTTTTATTTCTTCAACCGTGCAACAAGATCAACTTGAGCAACAGCTTCTTCAGCCCCCGTGGTCATATTTTTGAGCATGACGGTGCGATTTTGTTGTTCAGTTTCACCCAAGATAAGTGCGTATGCAGCGCCAAGTTTGTTTGCTTTGCGCATCATGGTTTTGATTGAACCTTCAAACAAAATATCAGTACATATGTTATGAGCACGTAATTCATCTGCAAGTAGCAGTGCCAAAGTATGTTGCGTAGCAGTCATAGGAATTATGAGATGTAGTGCGGGAGGATGAGGGATATTGAGCTGATCGCGCAGTGGTTCTAGTAATAACATAAGACGTTCGATGCCAAATGCGGCACCAACAGAAGGTTGGTCTTGATTGCCGCCTAGATCTTTTACTAATTGGTTGTATCGTCCACCGCCACAAAATGTGTCTTGTGCGCCAAGATTTTTGCTGACGAACTCAAATACCGTTTTAGTATAATAATCAAGGCCACGGACCAATGTTGGACGATATACGTGAGAGATGGATAAAAGACTGAGTTGTTTTTGTAGCTCCTGCCATTCTTGTGTACAAGCCTCGCAAAGATTATCAGCAATATAGGGAGCTTGTTTATATATTTCTTGGCACTGCGGATTTTTACAATCAAAAATACGCATAATGTTGTGTTCTTTTCTTTCTCGGCATTGATCGCAGATGTTTTGTGCAACTTCTGGTTTATCCATAAACTTTTTTAAGATGACAAGATAGTTTTCACGATCTTGTGTACAGCCTAAAAAGTTGAGGACAAGTGCATAGCTATTTATTTTTAAAATTTCATGAAAAAAACGGTCAAGCATCGCAATAAATTGTACATCTTGTGCAATTGCCCCGGAACCAATAACTTCCATTGTGACTTGATGGAACTGACGGAATCTTCCTTTTTGAGGACGTTCGTAGCGGAACATGGGGCCGTATGAAAAAACTTTCCATGGAGTGAGTTCAATATGATGTTCATTAAATGCACGCACGGTGGGTGCTGTGCCTTCTGGTCGTAAACAGATGCGATCTTCACTGCTTGCTTGGCGGGACTCTATAACAAACATTTCTTTGGAGACCACATCGGTGTATAGCCCGAGTGAACGGTGAAAAAGGTCAACAAATTCTAGAATGGGAGTTTGAATTTCATTGAAATGGTAGATGATAAGATGTTTTTTTACTGAATCAATAATAAAGTTAAACAGCGTGCAATCTATAAAATCTTGGGTGCCTTTTACGCGTGGAATCATAATAATTATTCCCTGTTTTAGTTCTTTCCTGCGCTCGCCCCTGACCCTTCGGCAAGCTCAGGAGTAAACACCCGCCTGGCCTCCGAAGCCTCGGCGAAGGACGGCTTGAAGGGTTTTCTTCGAGCGCTCGGTTATAAAATTTCTTATTACAGATTATACCAAATTTTAACAAACAAAAAAACATAGCAATTGACTTGATGAATCTATTCATGGTAGAGAATACAAGAAGTAGTAACATAAAGACGGAAAAACCAAAAGGAGAAAAATGAAGCATAAAAAATTAGTAGCACTTTTATCATTAAGTGCTATGGCAGGATCATTATCAGCTGATTGCGATAGAAATGATAGTTCTTTGTTAGAAGCAACAAATAAAACAACACTTACCATTCATCCACTTTTTGTATCGCAACAACCAGAACTTGTTTCAGGATTCCGTAATGATCGCAATCAAACGCGTGAAAATGGTTGGGGCGGAGCATTCCAAGCAGTACTTTTTGGAAGCCGCACATCAGATGGAAAAGATTTAGCTCGTTACTTTTTTCCCGATGCACATGAATCATTAGTTGCTGCCAATGATGGTCCTGTAGCAGGCCAAGCGGGATTTAGTGTAAAAAAAGATCTTCTTGCGCAAGATTTTAATGTCTTTACGGTGAATAATAATTTTGAAAGTACTATTTCCATTGAACCGCAACAAAGCGTTATTGGTCTTGGTTTGCATGTTCGTCAAAGTTTTTGGAAAAGTCATGAAAAAGGAAGAGGCCTTTGGATAAGCTTTTCTGCTCCTATTATGCACGTCAAAAATGATATGAATTTTTTTGAAAATGTAATGAATGATGGTGGTGGTGCAAATGAAGCAGCTAATCCAGTTGTTGTTGCAAATATGACTGAAGCATTCCAACAATCAGATTGGAAGTATGGTAAAATTACCGAATGTGCAATGAAAAAAACTGGCCTGGGTGATATAGAAGCAAAGGTTGGTTATGAGTGGTTGCAACATGAGCCAGTGCATATGGAATCATATTTTGGTCTTGTTATTCCAACAGGTAACAAAAATGAAGGCGAATTTGTTTTTGAACCAATTGTTGGCCGTGGTAAATATTTTGGAATTATGCTTGGTAGCTCGTTGGGTCTAGAAATTTGGACGAGTGAAGATGGTGATAAAAATCTTCGTTACGAATTAGCAAACCATTATGAAGTGTTGTTTAAAAAAGATCAAAAACGTTCTTTTGATTTAAAAAACAAACCATGGAGCCGTTATTTGCCAGTGTATGCTAATCAAGAAGAAGCAGCTGCAGCGGCAGCGCTTGTCGGTGGACCAAATCCACTTTATGCTCAAAATGTTTCAACTCCTGGTATTAACGTATTCACGCAAGAAGTAAAAGTAACGCCAGGCTTAACAACAGATATTAATACAGCATTTGTCTTTACATGGAAAAAGTTCCAGGCTGAAGCTGGTTATAACTTCTTAGCAAAACGGGCTGAAAAGGTAGAACTTGATTGTCCATGGCAAGTAGGGCCGGCGCTGAAGCATTTCCTTGGAGCAGGTCAAACTAACCCAATTCGCACGATCAATGGCAGTCCATTTTATGAACAAATTGTGAGCAGTATACCAGTACCGACGCCAACACCAGTTGTGCCAGGTGTTCTGATTATTCCTGTGCAAGTAGCGCCAGCAGATTATGAAATAAGCTTGATTCAAGAATCAGATTTAGATCTTAATTCTGCAGCAACACCAGCACTCTTTGCTAACACGTTGTATGCTACGCTTGGATTCCATTGCCAAGATAGAGAATATCCGATATTTGGTAATTTTGGTGCGTCATACACATTCTCAAAAAATAATGATGCAGTTCCACGTCGCTGGGTTCTGTGGGTAAAAATGGGCGTATCGTATTAATAATAGCTTTTTATAAACAAAAAAAGATCCTGGGTTTTTCCCAGGATCTTTTTTTTTCACCGTTATTAAAATTGTGCGGTCGACATCATAGCGAGTTTCATTCCAATATCTTTAACCGATTTACTCAGGTCTTGTTCTTTTATATATTTTATTAGTTCTTTTTGTGTGTCTAGATTAAGCTCTGAGAGTTTATTTACGATTTTCGCTTCTATCATTGGAAGTCTCAGAAGGCCGTCAGCAAGTTGGTCTTTGAATGCCTGCTCTGTTATTATGCTAATCACTTGACAGAGGCGCCATATACCCATGTCTCCGAGCTTGTTGGTTTTAATAAAGGAGTTCAAATTCATATCAACGTTGGCTTGTAAGTCTTCTTCCATTTGCCGTTGGTTTGGTTGCCCTGTCATAGGTTCTTTTTCTTCAATAGGAACTTGTTTCGCTATTATAGCGAGTTGCCTTCCAATATCTTTAACCATTTTACTCAGGTCTTGTTCGTGTATATATTTTATTAGTTCTTTCTGTGTATCTAGGCTAAGCTCTGAGAGTTTATTGACGATTTTTACTTCTATCATTGGAAGTCTCAGAAGGCCGTCAGCAACTTGTTCTTTGAATGCCTGCTCTGTCATCGCGCTAATCGCTCGACAAAGCTTCAATATCTCCACTTCTCCGAACTTCCATCCTTGCTTGTCAAATTCAATAAGGTGGTACAGTTTCAGATCAACCATGTCTTGTAAGTCTTTTTCCATTTGTTGCTGGTTTGGTTGCCCTGTCATAGGTTCTTTTGTTGGCGCTAGTTCTTGTTCTAATTGCTCTCTTCTTTCTTTTGCATCTTCAAATAAATTATCAAGTTTTGCCTGTGTGTTAGGATTAGGATTATTGATCTCGTTTATAGGAACAACGGTGCCGGCTACATGTAAGCTGTCTAAAGCGCTTGCTAATGAACCTTTTTCAATCTCTTCGAGCTCAGAGATTCTCACGCGATACATAAACTGTATCATTTTATCGGTAAATTTTGATTTATCCGGCATAAATACATCGTTTACGTTCATGTTTCTCAGTTCAGTAAGGAACTGTCTGTACGTTCCTTTTTGAAGTTGCGGTTGTTGCTGTGGTTTTGGTTGCATTTGCCCCATTGGTTGACCCGTTTGTGGTCTTATTGGTGCAGTTGTTACGGGTTCTGTTTTTTTGAGACCTTTTGCAGTCGCTGAACCGATGGCGAATAATGCCAAGATTGCGAGTGTGTTTTTCAAAAATTTCATCATCAATCCTTTTTTTTATGATATTTTTATTTTATTACCATGCAAGGGATGAGCCCATGTATGCCTTATCTAATTCAAAGTCAAACTTATCCATGGCCTGCCACCGCTGCTCTTCAAGTTCTTTTAATAGAGCAGCATCTTCTTTGGGGCCAGTAAATTGTGCATGATAATCTCTCGCTGCTTTCAATAATAATTCTAAATCATCCTTATTTATATCTGCTGCTATGGCATCGTTTACGAGGTTGTCAACAAAGGTTTTACTCAGCAGTTGGGTTTTGCTATCCCAAGCATTTCTTGCACTTTTTACCTCATTAAAGAGTTGCGCAAAAGTTTTTACTGTGCGTTGTTGTTGTGGTTTTGGTTGTGGTTGTACTTGCCCCATTGGTTGGCCTGCTTGCGGTCTTGTTGGTGCCGTTGTTACAGGTGCTGTTTTTGTGAGACTCTTTGCGTTCACAGCTCCGATGGCAAGCAATGCTACGATTGCTAATGTACTTTTGAGAAACTTCATACAATTCTCCTTGTTTTTTATACGAAAACATTATTATTACTAATTTGCAGTATTGCACAGGTTGTTTTTGCTACGTAATGGTTTAAAAAAAGATCCTAGGTTTTTCCCAGGATCTTCTTTTTATTGTGCTTACATTACGTAAAACAACTTATTTACTTTGGAGTTACTTTTCCACTTCTTGCCTGTCGTCTATATCGGCGAGTTCCCCTGCCAGTTTCCTTACCAGGTGTTACTACAGGTGCTATTGTTGTGCTAGGACCATTCATAGTATTGTCTATGCATTGTTGAATGGATGCCATTTTCTCACCTTCAATACGGAACAATCCAACAAAAGAGTTACAGAACTCTATCATTCTTTCCTTAAATAATTTTTTCGCGGTAGGGATATTCATAGGAAATTCACTGGATATAATCTGCGCAAGATTTTTAATAAATTCACAGGCGCCTTCTTTTCCATAATCATTATAGTTATCTATGAAAATATCTTCCATATCGTCATTGTTTTCATTGAATACTTGATCTATGAAATTACGTATGGTCTGTTCAGTGACTACTGGTTGAGCAATTGGCTGAACTGCAGGTTGAGTTTTTTTTGTAAGCACTTTTGCATCAACTGAAACAATGGCAAGCAATGCTACGATTGCTAATGTACTTTTGAGAAACTTCATACAATTCTCCTTTTTCTTGAGAAAAACGTTATTATTACTAGTTTCAGCATTGCACAAACAATTTCTATTGTGCAATACTTTTATTAAAAATAGTGTTAAATACGTAGAAAATACCGTGTGGATAGTATAATAAGTTTTTATAAAATGGTATTTTTATGAAGTTTGCCACCATTGCCGGAAGTAGTCTATGACGTTAGAAATAGGTTTTTTAATGGTTTCTATGATGGTTTTGACAACCCCAACAGTCTCTTTTTGTGGTGCTTTTTCTTCAGCAACTGCTTTGGAAACTGGCATTTCTACTGCTTTTGGTTCTTTTTTACTGATTTGGTCTTGTAGTTGTATTTTTTGTTGTAATTGACGTTTAATCCAGTCTGGTAGCAGTTCTTTCCAATTTCCGAGCATATTTTCCCACCATGTTTGGTTTTGTGGCTGAACTTTTTTAATACTTTCTACTTCTTGTATTGGTTCTTCTTTTTTGGGTTGACCAGTTATCTTATCCCCCGTGCGTGATTTATAGGGTGATGATGGGTAGTTGCTGGGGAAGTTTTCCACTGCTGTTGATGATGATGAGGCCGAAGGGGTTGTTGAAGGTGTTTGGGTAAATGTACGCGCTGCTGAGGGGCTGCTGGTTGTAGTGCTGGTGTAAGAGGGTGTTCTTCTGCTAGTGGTTTGACTAGCTTCCATACTAGAGGGGGTTGTTGGTTGGGTAATAGCAGAGATTGGTTGAGTAGTAGGTTGTGTTTCCTCTTGCGGTGGCAAGGTTGGCTCATATATTTTTGTGGTAGATGTTTCTTTGGGGAGGGTGATTGTTTCAGGAGATACTTCTGTTTTCTTTTCTTTCTCAGTGGTTAATGCTACTGGGCGTGGAGCTGTTAACGCTGTGGTTCTTTCTTCAGTGCTTTTTTCTTCTTGATATTCTTTTCCTTCTTTTCCTTCGGGACCTCCACCTTCACCTTTTTCTTCTTTTGTTTTCTCTTCTTTTTTAGCTTCTTGCTCAACTTTTGCTTTGTCCAATTCTTGAGATTGCAGTTTTTGTTTTTGGAATGTTTCTAATTCTGCATGAATGAGTTCCAGATCACGCTCATAGTTTGCGCTTATTTTTTGTTTTGCTTCATTATTTGCTTTTTCGATTAATTGTTGTTTTTTTGCTAATTCTTCTTTTGATACCGCTTCTAATTCTTCAAGTTTTTTGAGTTGCTCTTGATTTGTTTTATTAATAAATTCTTGTGATTGTTCAAGAGATGCTTTAGTTTGTTGTAGTTGTTCTTTTTTTTCTTGTTCTATGCGTTCTAGCTCTGTTTGAGCTTTTATCTCTATTTCTTTTTTTTGTTGAGCAAAATCTGTTTCAGCATCTTGTATGCGTTCTTTGATTTTTGTAAATTCGTTTTTGGTTTGTGTAAGTTCTACTTCAAGTCTTTCTATTTCTTGAGCTTTTTGCTCAGCTTCAATAGCTTCTTTTTTTGCCTGTAATGATTCAGCTTTAATTTGTTCTAACTCTTTTGTGCGCTGAGTTGATTCAATTTTTTGTTGAGCTGCTAAGGCATCAGCTTCTTTTTGAGTTGCCAATTCAAGAGCGCTGTTTTTTTCTTGAATAGCCTTTAAGTGTTCTTCTTTTTTTAATTGTGTTTCTTGGATTTTAAGTTTATTTTGCTCCAATGCAGCTTCATTATCGGCTATGTCTTTCATTAGTTTTTCTTGTTCAGCTTTACTTGCAACTTTTTCTTGTTCAAGTTTGAGTTGTCTCAGCTCTTCTTCAGCTGTAGCGAGTTCTTGTTCAGTTCGTTCTAAACGAGCATTGTCTTTTTCAAACTGTTCGTATTCTGCATCAACTTCTTTTTTTAATTTTTCTTCAGTTAATTGTGCCTGTTCTGCAGCAGCCTTTTGTCGGGCGGCCTCTTCTTCCGTTCGTAGCTTTTCAGCAGCAGCAGACTGTTTTTCTTGTTCCTCAGCAAGTTCTTTTGCCTTTAACTCGTTAGCTTTTTGTTCTTCTAGCATTTTTTTCATGCTCATTTTTTTTGGTTTTTTTACAACTTCTGTTGGTTTTGTTTCAGGCAATATTTGTTTTTCTACTTCTGCAAAAGCTTCTTCTAGTTCTTTATTTGCTAGTTCTTCTGTTTTTTCAGCCTCAGTTTTTTGAGATACTTCCTCTAATGTTTTTTCTTTGAGCATTTTTTCTAGATCTGAAAATTGTTCATCAATATAATGTAATCTTTCTTGTGAGGGATTTTTCTGTGCCTCTCTCACTAAGCTTTTCAGTTCTTTTATTCGCTCTTTAGGTAAGAATTTTTTTGCTTCTCTCGTGAGCTGAGTAAAATGATCTATCTTCAATGCGAGTGTTATAGTGGAATATGTTTCATAAAATAAATCTACAGACTGTTGGTTAATTTTTTTTGGGTTACTTACATAGATATCCATGAGCTTGGCTAATTTTTGATAGTCTTCTATTTGTTGAGGGAGCCAGTATTTGGTTTGTTCGGCTTGTTTAATGAGATCTTTAAAGTTGTTTACATTAATCCTCAGCTCTTCGAGAGCTTCAGGTATTATAGCGGTGCTTGGTTTTTGGGATATGAGAGCATGAGATTGCTCTGTAAGCTTACTTCCGGGGCGGATCGGTTGTCCTGGAAATAATACAGGTGCTTGGCCTTTAATTTGTGTGGATGGAGTTCTTGCCTCAGTGGTAGAGGTAGAAGGTGTACGGTGTTCTGTGGGAGTCTTATATGTTGGTGGAGGGGTTATTGCTCCAATTGGTCTAAGAGCTTTTGTGGCTCCTGTTGCCAATCTTGTTGTCATACTATGTGAATACGTAGGCAAAAGAGCGCAGAGGAGCAATGGGATAAGAGTGATTCTGTTTTTTTTCATCTGATTCCTCTGCTTTTTATCTTTATAGCGCCATTTTTTTATTTTATTCCTTTTTAAAACATACATTTTTTGGAATGGTAAATTCAAGAAACTAATAATTATTGCTTTTATCGAGTAGGTAGCTGAAATTTGTAAAAACTAAAGCAATTATTGCTATTTGGATTTTGAGATGTATACATTGAAGGAAAAGGATATGGGTGGGGTGAGTAGTAATGTGGAGTAAAAAAAGGAGCAAGATTATGGTGAATAAAAGTAAAAGATTGATGATTATGATTATGTTGTAAGGATTGGTGTGAGTAGTAATGTGCTTGCATGTCTGACTACGGTCATTAATGATAGCAATGGTAAAATAGCTATTTTTAATAAGAATGATAAAAGTTTTATGCTTATTCCAAAAAATGGAAAACGACCATTTGGCCGCCATCATACGTATGCCTGTTTTGCTCTTTATACCCAGCAACCAAAAACGCCACTTTTGTATAGTCGAGCAAATGTTTGCAAACAGAATGAATGTGGTAGTAATGGCAATGTTCAATTAAAGGTTTCTGATATAGTAGATAATACGGGCGAAGCACAATTATTTACCATCACCAAAAATAAGCCGCACTCTTCTATGGTGCGTGAATTACCCATGATACAAAAAAAGAATTGTCATACCTGTAATGGTGAGTAAAACCCTTCGATACTTTTTTGCAAGCAAAAAAACTCAGGGTGATACAGCGATACATTTTTGAGGACAAAAATACTCAGTATGAGCGGAAAGAAGTCTATCGTGATTTCCTTCCTCCGCTCACCCTGAGTGCCCCATTAGGGGTGTATCGAAGGGGGGTTATGTTTTTATGCAGGGTCATTTTCACCAGAAAAGTTGAGCCGTTCAAGCTCAGCATCGCGGCGCTTTTCAAATTCCTGTGCATTAAACTGGGTAAGATTGAGATGGAAAATATGATGGACAATATCAAAGCGGATATGGGTCATCATTTCACGGAACATATCAAATGCTTCACGTTTATATTCAATGAGCGGATTTTTTTGTCCCCAGCCACGTAAGCCAATGCCTTCTTTAAGATGATCAAGATTGAGCATGTGCTGACGCCATGCCTGATCAATTGTTTCAAGCACGAGCCATTTTTCAGCTGTTTTAATGACATTTTTCATTGTGGTGTCTGCGGTATAGATCATATTGTTCAAGTAAAAAGTTAATAAGATCTTTTTCAAACTGTTCAACATTGCGTGTGCTGATGCCTGCTTTTTCAAAATCTTTCTGCGTAAGCCTGGTCATATATTCTAAAGCTTCATATACTTTTTCAATTTGTTCTGTTTTGATGTTTCTTTTTGGTGCATTATATGCAATAAGCATCTTCAACAATGGTAGCAATAAAATCACGAATAAGTTCATAAATGCGATTTTCACCTTCAAGTGCATCAAGGCGATGATTGTAGATGACAATACGTTGTTGATTGAGAACATCATCATATTCAAGTAAATGTTTACGGTTATCAAAGTTGTGTTTTTCAACTCGTTCTTGTGCGCGTTCAATTGTGTGTGAAACCAAGCTTAGATTCAATAATTTCATCTTCTTGCATACCAAAGAACTCCATTTTTTTCTTGAGTGATTCGCCGGCAAAAATACGAACTAAATCATCTTCAAGAGAGATATAAAAACGAGATTCTCCTGGGTCGCCTTGTCGGCCAGATCGTCCTCGTAAGCTGATTATCAATACGTCTGCTTTCATGCCGTTCTGTGCCTAAAATATAAAGACCACCAGCTTCAATTGATTCTGGGGTGAGTTTAATATCAGTACCACGACCAGCCATATTGGTAGCAATAGTAATGTGGCCAGGTTCTCCTGCATGGGCAACAATTTCTGCTTCTCGTTCATGTTGTTTTGCATTAAGTACATCATGAGGAATACCATTTGCGTTTAAAATATGCACTTAATAGTTCTGATGTTTCAATGGCAATGGTACCAATAAGAACTGGTTGTCCTGCTGTGTGACGTTCTTTAATATCTTCAACAATTGCTTTATATTTTGCATTTTTTGTTAAAAAAATAAGATCTGGCATATCTTTTCTGATCATATGCGCGATTGGTTGGAATAGAAATAACATCAAGTTTATAAATGTTATGAAATTCTTCACTTTCTGTTGCAGCAGTACCGGTCATACCCGCAAGTTTTTTATAAAGTCTGAAAAAATTTTGGAAAGTAATGCTGGCAAGTGTTTGGCTTTCGCGTTCAATTTCAACATTTTCTTTTGCTTCAATGGCTTGATGTAATCCATCACTGTAGCGTCGTCCTGGTAAAATACGTCCCGTAAATTCATCAACAATCAGAACTTGATTATCAGTAATAACATATTCAACATCACGTTTAAAAAGTGCATGCGCGCGTAGTGCTTGATTGAAGTGGTGAAGTAGTTGCATATGTTCAATGAGAATATAGATTTTTAATATTAAATGCTGCTTCAACTTTATCAACGCCAGATTCTGTCAAAAGAACTGAGCGTGCTTTTTCATCAACTTCATAGTCATTCATCTTTTTCTAAGATAAGAAACAACACGGTCAGCATCTCGTATAGAGCGTGCTACTTCTTCAGATGAACCGGAAATAATAAGTGGTGTACGTGCTTCATCAATTAAAATTGAATCAACTTCATCAACAATGGCAAAAGAAAGCTCGCGTTGTACATAATCATTCAAGCGGAACTTCATATTATCGCGCAAATAATCAAATCCAAGTTCATTATTTGTTGCATATAAAATATCAGCTGCATAGGCTTTTTTACGTTCTGCATCATTCATAGAATTTTGTAGACATGCAACGTTAAGTCCAAGGAATGTGTAAATAGGACCCATCCATTCAGAGTCACGGCGTGCAAGATAATCATTAACGGTAACAAATGTGCCCCCTTTGCCCGTCAAGAGCATTAAGATAGAGGGCTAATGTTGCGGTGAGTGTTTTACCTTCACCCGTTTTCATTTCAGAAATTTTACCTTGATGCAGTACAATGCCGCCCATAAGCTGAACATCAAAATGGCGTTGGCCTAAGTTTGCGTTTTGCTGCTTCACGCACAACGGCAAAAGCTTCTGGTAAAATATCATTAATGTTTTGCCAGCAGCTAACTGTGGCTTTTAAATTCAATTGTTTTGTGGGCGAGTTGTTCATCGGTTAGTGAGTTGTATTGAAGGTTCAAATGCATTAATTTGTTCAACAACAGGGAGCATTTTTTTTAATTGGCGCTCATTATTTGTGCCGACTATTTTTGCGAGTATCCGTGAGATCATTGCAATCCCCATTTTTATTAGGTTTTAAAAGTACATTATTTCTTGCAAGAGTATCAAAAAAATAGATTTTGCTCAATATACGTATTTTCTCATCAGTAGCTACTTTATGACAAAGAGAAAATAATCTCTTGCTATATTATTATAATTATGGTACAGTTATTAGTGATAAGCATACAAATAGTATTGTATGTGGCATTTTAACCAAATATTAAGAGTTGGAGATGTTTATGAATAAATTATTAAGTCTCACTATAATGGTTTCAGTGCTCTCTGTTTTTGGTGTAGGTGCTATGGAGCGCTCTGAAGGAGCGGCGTATCCGCAGCTTACTCAGCAAGAGTTTGACGCACAACTTAGACAGCAAAGAGAAGCTAGGACAAGAGAGGCAAGAGAGCAGATGAGGCTGGAAAGAGAACAGCAAAGACGTGGTGCGCGACGTAACTTAAATCCTGAATTAGAATTGTATGATCCTAATCGGGGTGAAGGTGCTTATCCTGTTGATCCTAATTTATAATTTCTATGAACATACGTTGTTAAAAAAAAGCTCTTTGAAAAAAAAGAGCTTTTTTTAATTTTTGAGATACTTTAATATAGAGAGCATCGTAATAGTAATTTTTGATCAAAAAAAGGAATCTCTATGAAAAAAGTGGTGTTAGTTCTTGTAGTTGTTTTGGTAAGCAGTGCCAATAATGCTTTTCAGGGTAGTCAGCTTATACAAAAAGATGCTCCTTGTGGATATAATCAGCGTTTTCTTGATGCCGAGAGTCCAAGGGATGAGTACGTGCATGTTGAAGAAAATCAAAGTGATATTGATGAATACGATCAGAATGTTTGTGACAATGTACAACCACCAAAAATATCTGCTTTAGAAGCTTCTTTAAGAGATATTATGGGGAAGATTCTTGTGCATTGTTTGATCGTAAAAGAGATGGCTACTGTTTGTTTTAAAGAAATTCAAGACACTCTTAATAAATGGTTTGCTGTTGTGTTGAAGGCGTAAATTTTTAAAAAAAAGAAAATAGTTCCTCATGAGCGATATGGCAGTGCATAAAGATACGCATGAATTTGCTGTATATAAAGAATCATTATCTTTGTTACTACAGAAACAAGGTCCTGGTAGTAGTGTAATCTTTTCTGACGAAAAATTGTTCCATCGTATGGTGACGGTGTTGCGCCTGCGCGTTGGTGACGGGTGTATTTTTTTTGATAAAGAACGGTATATAGTAGCCAAAATTGAATCTTTTGTTGGGAAAAAACAGATTCAGGTGATAATAGAATCGGTACATCCAACAACCATTTTGCGTCCAAATATCACCTTTTTACTCCCTATGCTCAAACGTGATGATTATGAATCAGCTTTATATGCGCTTACTGAGGTTGGTGTGAGTACGATACAGCTCGTTTTTACTCAAAAAACCGGAAATTGCTGGTCGAAAGAACGGGATAATGATCGTGCTCAGCGAATACTCATTGCTGCGGCAGAGCAATCTAAAAATTTTGCATACCCACGATTGAAAGCGCCTATTTCTTTGGAGGTGGCATTACAAGAGCAGCGTGATGTTGGTGGAGGAGTAAAAATATTTTTTGATCCGCAGGGAAGCCATTTTTTTGATGTAATGAATAGATTGCATGATGACCGACCAGAACATGTTGTGCTGCTTATTGGGCCAGAGGGAGATTTAACTGTAGAAGAAAAAAAAATGGTACGAACAAACAAATTTATTTTTTGTGCTCTTACCCCTACCATTATGCGGGCTGTTCAAGCGGCAGCTCTTGCTGCTGGTTTTGTTCGATCTCTTCTTGTGTAGCTTTATGGCAAATGTATTCAAATAGTACTTACATTTTTGTTGATTTTTTATATTTTTGAGTATTACACTGTTATTAGTTGAGGATGAGAAGAGATTTTTGGGTGAGGATAGGGGAGAGTGTAATGGAAAGCAGACAAGCGGGAATTTTGCGACTGAGCATCATAATGGGGTTTTTTAGCGTCAGTATATTTTTTTTGAATAATAATAAAAAAAATTTTATTACGGCAACCCATATTGATGTTTTAAACTTTAAAGTTGACCCTATGGCAACTCTTTCATTGGATCAGGCATATGAAGCAATGCATTCATTGTTTATTGCTCATGATAGTGATCTGATTGTTAAAGTTATGAGTCAATTTAAATATCGCTTTGCTCATGATCTTATTGAGAAAATGATAAATGATGATGTTGTTTGTCTGTCTCATGAAGAAAAAATGGATATCATTTATGGTTTGGTAGCTCATTGTGGTACAAAAAAGAATGTTCAGTATGAGTTATTAGATCTTTTGTTGAAATATCCTGTTTTGCACTCTCAGACTCCCGCATTACTTTCTTTGGCTCGTGGTAAATATGCAGATATTATTGCGTTGTTTATTGCCTGGGGCAAAGATCGTCAGAAAAATGAAGCTTATCCTCATGATCTTTTATCTTCTTATGCTGAGCAGGCTTTTGCTGCAGCCTTAAAAAATGATGATTATGAAGCGATTGAAATGCTGCTGAGTAAAAAAGTTCGTATTTCTCAAGTCAAATCTTCAGCATTGCTCTGGGATATCGTGGAGCATGGCAAAAATAATAAGTTCATATCCTTGCTGGTTCGTCACGCGCAAGCGGATGTTAATTATGCAGAACAAGGTAAAACGCTGTTAATCGCGGCTGTTGAAAAAAATAATATAGATATTGTGCGTGTGCTGTTGGATGAAGGAGCTGTTGTTGACCGTGTCAGTGATGGCGAACTTGGAACGGCGCTTACTGTTGCAATGAAACATAATTATCATTCTGTTGAACAGCTACTGCGTGAATACGGTGCGGCATAAAAAATGATTTTTTTAATTTATAATGGATAGAGAAGATGAAAATAGTTAATTTATTGGGTTTGGGTATTTGTTTGTTGAGTTTTAATATTGTTTGTATGGATAAAAATAGAGAGCAACGGCCATTAACGCCGAATCAAGAATTGAAAATATGGCACTATAATAATATGCGGGAATTAGAAATTGAACGTCGAAGGGACATGCACTTTTTACAGATAGAGTCAAAATTACAACTAAAAATGCTTGTGGTGGAAACTGAAAGAAAGTACGGAAAGCTGGATTAATTTTTATAATTCTACCGCATGTTTTTTGAGATGAAGCGGCATCAGATAGCCATCAGATACATCTTTATTTATAAATTTTTCTAAACCTAATCTGCCAATGGTTTCAATAGAGCACATTGGTGGGTTATTTTGTTTGATAATGGCGCTATTTCCGTAAATTTGTTTAATAAGATCATGGTGAAGGGTTACGCCGTTACCAATAAAATTGGTGGGGTGAGGAGCGCTAGAATGAGCGCGGTGAAGAAAAGCATCAATTTTTTGGTATCCCTTAGATAAAACTTGATCCTGGTGTGCGATGCAATAATAAACTTCATTATTGAAAGCATTTAATAAAACAACGGTGTTTTGATATGAATTGTCATAAAACTCTAAAAATGTTGCATCAAGGCCATCGATACCAATTAATGGCAGTTGTGTGGCTAAATGCAGACCATTAACTGAAGCAATAATGGAGCGTAAGGTAGAAAATGGTCCGGGGCCACAATTAACGGCGCAAAAATCAAAATCACTGATTTTTGCGTTATTTTTTGTGAGTAGCTCATCAAGTAAGGGAATAAACAGTTTGCTGGCGTGGCGTTTATCTTCACGCTGTTTATCAACAAATGTATTATTGATAAACAGCGCTATCTCGAAAACTTCATAGGTGTTTTGAATTGCTAAAAAGGAATGCATGATATCTTTTAGTTGCGGTTTTTAGATTTTTGCTGCTGGTAAAAAAGACTAAACGAATCATATTCGATTGTTTTTTCTTTCTTTAATATTATTTTACCACAATTTAAACATTTCCACCCCTCAAAATTGAGAGGATTATCAAAAAATGATTGGAGGACCAATAATCCGTCACATTTTTGACACTTCATACAACTACTCCTTTCAGCTATAAGCCTATCACTACAATACAATGGTACTAACGATAGTGCTGATGCGCTTCAAGTTGTTTTCCTTTTGTTTTTAAACCTAAAGCATAATCATGCTTCTTGTCAATTAAACTTGGTCATCGGTAGGCGTTTGGTAGAATCGCTTGTATTCAAGATAGGAACTGAGAAAAATTGCAGCGGCAATAGCATGGGAACGGAGTTTATCTTCTTTTGTTTTTGTTGATCTTATAGTGGCAGCTTGTTTGCTTGTTAAGCGTTCATCCCACATTTTCCATTCAATAGAGGGAAAATGATTTTTAAGTTCTTCAGTCATGGCAATAACTTTTTTTGTTTGATCACTTTCTGTGCCGCGCATTGTTGTGGGAAGTCCAACAACAATAGTTGAGATGTGTTCTTTTGGGATTACTTTTTCTAAAAAAGTATATAAATCAGCTGTTTTTGTTGTGTCGTAAGGACGTGGCAAAATGCCAAGAGGGTCAGAAATTGCAACTCCGGTCCAACGATCACCAATATCAAGCGCAAGAATCTTCATTTTTTTGGCCTTATCCAAATATTAAAATTTCAGTATACTGGATTTGTCGAAGTTGTAAAAAATTAATTTTTCCCAAGGAGTATTTATGGAATTTGTTCAATTAATAAAACAACTCAGTGAGCTTGTTTCTGGCTGGCCGCTGATGATTTATGTCATAGTAATTAGTCTTTTATATACCATTGCTTTGCGCGGGATTCAGTTTAGATATCTTTTAACTGCTTTAAAAGCAACCGTATCTCCTTCAGGTCAGGGCGCTCAACAACAAGGCGATGTTTCTCCTTTTCATGCATTTATTAATACTATCAATTCAAATTTAGGTAACGGTATTATTGCTGGTGTAGCGACTGCTATTTATGCAGGGGGTCCTGGCGCAGCTTTCTGGTTTGTTGTTTTTGGTTTTGTGTTGATGTCGGTGCGTTTTGCTGAAGTATATTTAAGCACATATTATGCATCTCAAGAAACAGAAAAAACCACACTTGGTGGACCAATGCTTTACTTAAAACATGTTCCTGGTGGTAAGTATCTCCCTTTTACCTACGCATTTTTTTGTATTTTCTACGGATTAATTGGTGGTAATATAATTCAAGCAAATTCAATGGCTACTAGTCTTGCTGCTACCTGGGCTATTGCGCCACTATTCAGTGGATTAGCTCTTTTAGTGTTTGTTCTTTATATTCTTCTTGGTGGTGCTGAACGTATTATTAAAATTTCCGTCAGCATTGTTCCGGTTAAAGTTGCGGTGTTTATGATTTCTACCATAGCAATTTTACTGTTTCACTATAAATCTTTACTACCAGCGTTATATCTTATTGTCTCAAGTGGTCTTGGATTGCAGGCATTTGCAGGTGGTGTTGTTGGATTTTCTCTGCAGCAAATGATTGCTGCCGGAATGTCTCGTTCTATTTTTTCTACTGAATCAGGACTTGGTTCTGCAGCAATTATGTTTGGATCCACCGGTAATGATGATGCAATTCAAAATGGTTTTATGGGTATGGTGAGCACATTTATTAGTACCTGTATTGGTTTTATTATTGCATTATGCATTGTTGTATCCGGTGTATGGAATAGTGGTTTGAATAGTACAGCATTAACTATTGCAGCTTTTGATACGTTATTTGGTGTTTATGGTGGATGGATAGTAAGTTTTCTTTCTATTAGTTTTGGTTTTGGTGTTATGGTTTCTTATGCATATGTTGTGCGTTCTGCATGGTTCTTTGTAACAAATAATCGTTTTGCACATGGATTCATGGTGGTATACAGTCTTTGTGCATTTGGTGGAGCATTAGCAACTGTTGATTTGGTATGGTATTTAGCAGATATTATTATTGCAGTAATGCTTTTGATTAATTTATATGGATTACTAATGTTGTTACCAAAAGTACGAACAACATTACTCAATCAACTTCGTGATTATAAGGCATAGTATACGTTTATGAATTCACCAATTACTATTCCCAGCATATTCCCCGTTACGTGTCACACTGATTTTGTGGGACATGGATCCTGTTTTGTTGCTATTGAAGGGTATGCGGATAATGGTGTTAAGTATATTAGGCAAGCTATAGAAAAGGGTGCACGTACAATAGTCGTGCACCACAACACTTTTTTAGATGACGAATTATGTTCATTCATACACATGCATGGAGTTGTTGTTGAACGTGTTGATAATACGCGCAAGGCGTTAGCTGAACTTAGCACTCAAGCTGCTGGTTTTCCCGCAAAAAAGTTACGCATTATTGGTATCACCGGCACTAAAGGCAAAACAACAACCTCTTTTTTACTTGAACATATTCTCCATTCTGCCGGTTATAAAACGGCACTCATTAGTTCCGCTCAAAATCGCATTTGCGGTCACAATTTTTCTGCACCGTTAACAACACCGCAACCTGATTATTTACAGCAATTTCTGAAGTTGTGTGTGGAACATAATGTTGATTATGTGGTGATGGAAGTTGCTGCTCAAGCGCTTACACTTCATCGCGTTGCGGGCATTACATTTTGTGGTATCATTTTTACTAATTTTTCTCATGAGCATTTAGAATTTTATCCAACACTTGATGATTATTTTTATGCAAAAACATTAATTTTTGACATGGCCGCACATGATGCACCGATATTGGTTAATGGCGATGATGCACATGGCATACAATTACTTGATCAACATATGCATGCTGTAGGTTATGGATTTGGTAATATTTCAAAAATTACTGTATCATCTGAGATTTTATATTCTAGCGCTCGTCCTGAACTTGTTGAAGGATATCCTCGAGCGCTCGAAGAAACCCTTCAACAGGTTCAGGGTGAGCGCGAAAAAACAAAAACATTGTCGGGTAACTCTCGTGATGTATGTTATAAAGGCATACATATATCTGATCCTATTCATGGCATTATGTTTGAAGTGCAGTACCGCAATGATGCGATGACAGTTGTCTGCCCAAAATTGTTTGGGGCTTATAATGGCTATAATGTATTAGCGGCAACAAGTATGGCATTAGCATTATCCATAACACCCGATACTGTACATGCAGCATTACTTTCCTTTTCAGGTGTTCCGGGTAGGTTGCAGGAACATGTTCTTACTAATGGTGCGCGTTGTTTTATTGATTATGCGCACAATCCAGAATCATTTGAAGCAGTTTTATCAACATTACGTTCTCTCACCCATCAGTTAATTGTATTGTTTGGTGCTGGTGGTGGCAGAGACAAGTCTAAACGTCCAATGATGGGCGCTATCGCCGCACAGATTGCCGACATTGTGGTAATCACCTCAGATAATCCTCGCTTAGAAGACCCAATCGTAATAGCAGATGATATTATACAAGGTATACCTGTATCCTTGAAACACAAGGTTGTGCAGGAACTTGATCGTAAAAAAGCAATTGAACATGCCTATTTTTTATCGGACCAGGGTTCTATTATCGCATTGCTGGGCAAAGGTCCTGATGAATATCAGATTATCGGAACAACAAAACATTATTTCAGCGAACAACGCGTTGTTGAGCAGTTGTAGTCACTAGTTCTCTTCTTATTGTATCTATTTCTTGTTTGTATATGAGTTGCTTTGATACTATGCAAATAGAATTATACGATTTGTTTATAGCTAAAAAATAGGCAAGGGGACGATTATATGAATAGTGTAAAAATAGTTTTTCTTACCATCACGTTTTATTTTTTTTCTGGGTTAAATTTTTTGAGTGCAATGGAATCGGAAGTGAAACCAGCAGCAGAAAATGTTGCAATTTCACATACGAGTAGTTGGCAACAGGATTTAGCTAATTTATTAAATAATAAAAATTGGGATGATGATGGCTATCCAAAACAAGAATGGATCGACAATGCTGTTCAAGATGCTATAGAGCTTATTGAAGATAAGAAGAAGACGAGTGATGATCTTTTAAAGGAGCTGGGAGATGTATCGCGAAAATATTATAAGGATCGAGTTATACAAGTAAAAACTATACAAGATATAAAAAACAATTTTTTAGGAAATATTAAAGTTGCTCTGCAAAAGAAATCTGAACTGCAGCGAGTGGCAGAGAAAGAAAATAAAAAACTTCAAAAAAAGCAGGAAAAGCATGATCGAAAAGAGTTGTTTTTGAAAAAATTTGAAGAAAATAGACAACAACAGCAACAAAAATTAGAAAATGAGGCTCTGCAACTATTATTAGAGCAGCGTAAGAATGAGACGGTTTGGGAAAAATATTTAGCTGATTTATCAAAAGAAGAAAATTGGCATGATGGTGCTGAGATAGAACAAAAATGGATGAGTCGTATTGTGAAAAGTGGTGGAGAAAGTAGCGTGCCAACGCAGGCATGGATGGAAAAGGCTGCTGAATTTGCAGCAAAACTTATAAAAGAAGATAAAGCAACTACGATTAATATAGTGGTGCGTGCTCTTGATAAAGCATTATGGGATCATTATGCAAAGGTTCCTCAGAAAGTCTTTGTTGAAACAATTGAATTCGTAAAAGATAATTTTTATAAATTGTTGGAAAAAAAACAAGAATTAGAACGAAAAAGACAGAAACGGCAAGATAGACTAGCGGAACAAGAAAGACTAGAACAAGAGAAAGAAGAAAAACTAAACCAAGAAATAGACAAACTAATAAGGTCAGAAGAAGAAAAACAACAAAATGAGTACAGACTAAAATATCAAGAATTAGAGCAAGAACTAAAACAAGGATTGAAACCATTATTAGGCAGAATCAGTGAGGGATGGAAAAAAGCACCAAGTGAAGATTGGCAAGGTAACATTGTCCGTGTTGCAAATGGGCTCATAAAAAAAAATAATACGCCAGCAAAAAGAAGTGAAATTTATAATCAAATAAACAACGCGATTAATGGTTATAGCAAAACATTGTGGTTCCCTAATAGACAAGCAATAGCAGCTGCTAAAAATAATATCTTTAAGCAAATATATAGTGCTACTGTACCAGAGTTTAAGCAATTTGCTCACTATTTTAAAGAAGTTGCTCAAAGCCCAGCACAAGAAGACAATGGGATTGATATGCACTGGATTTATGATACAAAAGAAAGTTATTACAATTTAAATCCAACAACGTTAAAAAAAATAGCAGATGATGCTGCAGTATTGATTAAAGATAGAATGGTGCCAAAAAGTGTCATTGAAAACATGATGAGTAGAGAGTTAGTAGAAGCACGGAGAGGTAAACATCCACAATTGCGGTCTCCAGGTCAACTAGGAATAATGAAAGCAACTCTCTACGCGAGTAGCAGAATTTTTGTGCAGGGCAGAAAATTGAATAAGTCTTTATAGTCCTTGCTATATTTACAATATCTCTATTTGGACGTACAATCATATGCGTGTTAAAAAACAGGCATAATGATTTTTTATTGAGGAGGACTATGGTTCCACAATTGTGTATTCTCGGATGTATAGCATTGCTCGGCCTTGTGGTTGTAGCAGTGCTTTTTTATGCTATCCGAAAGTTAGAGGTTCATAACCAAAAAGCAGAACAAATTGCAGCAGCAATTCATGCTGGTGCGATGACGTTTTTGCAGGAAGAGTATAAAATTATTGCCGTGGTTGTTGCCATTGTTGCGATTATTTTAGGATTTATTTTTAAAAGTGGATTAGCAGCGCTGATATTTGTAGGCGGTGCATTTATTTCTATGCTTATCGGTTTTATTGGTATGGTTGCGGCAACATCAGCTAATGTCAGAACAACAATTGCTGCAAAAGATGGTGGTGAACCAGCAGCATTTATGGTTTCATTTTATGGTGGTGGTGTTATGGGATTTGCTGTTGCAAGCTTTGGCTTGTTAGCATTGACCAAAATTTTCTACTTATTTGGGAATCATCCTGACTTTGTTATATTGTTAACATGCTTTAGTCTTGGTGCAAGTTTAGTGGCATTTTTTGCGCGTGTTGGTGGTGGTATTTTTACCAAATCAGCAGATGTTGGTGCCGATTTAGTTGGTAAAGTTGAAGCAGGTATTCCTGAAGATGATCCTCGTAATCCTGCAGTTATTGCTGATAACGTTGGTGACTGTGTTGGTGATACTGCAGGCATGGGCGCTGATATTTATGAATCATATGTTGGCGCAATTGTTTCTACTGCAATATTGGCTATTGGCTCACAGATGGATCCTGAATATATACTGTTTCCTTTAGTTCTTGCAGGTATTGGTTTGGTCAGTTCTATTGTTGGTCTGCTATTTAACTTAGTATTACGCTGTGAACCAGCTGCAATGCTTCGCAATGCAACCTATGTAGCAATTGTAGCTTTTCTTGCTGCAACGTATCTGTATCAGGTAAAGAATGGCATTGAAATGAGTTTATTCATTCCAATCGTGCTTGGATGTTTATCTGGAGTTGTTATTGGTGCAATTACTGAATATTACACGGGTGGTCAACCGGTTATTAATATTGCAGAATGTTCACGATCTGGTGCAGCAACTAATATAATTTACGGTCTTTCTGTTGGTATGGAATCAACCGTAGCGCCGGTAATTATTTTAGGACTCATTGTATTGGTAGCACATCATTTTGGTGGTTTGTATGGTATTTCCATTGCAGCAGTTTCTATGCTTTCTACCGTTGGTATAACCATGACTGTTGATGCTTATGGCCCGATTGCAGATAATGCTGGTGGTATTGCGGAAATGGCAGGATTTGGACCAGAAGTCAGAAAAATTACTGATAAGCTTGATGCATTGGGTAATACTACTGCGGCAATTGGTAAAGGTTTTGCAATTGGTTCAGCATTGCTTACCGCTCTTGCAATATTTTCTGCATATGCGCAACAAGCAGGAATTGATGTTCTTAATATTTTGGATCCGTATATTTTAACGGGTGTATTTATTGGTGGCACGGTGCCATTTGTTATTTCAGCATTAACAATGCGTTCAGTCAGTGATGCTGCAATGAAAATGGTGATGGAAGTTCGTCGTCAGTTTAAAGAAATTCCTGGTATCATGGCAGGAACTGCGCAGCCTGATTATAAACGTTGTGTTGCAATCAGTACCAAGGCTTCATTGCGGGAAATGGTATTGCCTGGTGTATTAACGATCTCTATTCCCGTAATTGTTAAGTATACACTTGGCGTGCATGTTCTCGGTGGTGTCCTTGTAGGAGCAACTGTTGTTGGTGTATTGCTTGCACTTTTGATGGCAAATGCTGGTGGTGCATGGGATAATGCTAAGAAATATATTGAAGCTGGTAATTTGGGTGGTAAAGGATCGGTTGCTCATATGTCAGCGGTTATTGGTGACACGGTAGGCGACCCTTTCAAGGATACATCTGGCCCAGCACTTAATATTTTAATTAAGTTAATGTCGATCGTTTCATTGTTACTAGTTCTTAGTTGGTTAGAAAATAACATGTGTAAAAAAAAGAGCTGCAGAATTTCTGTGGCTCTTTTTGCGTGGTGCAGAATATGAATAACTTGAAAACAAATGAGCTCTATGCCATCCTGTTATTGAGCAAGACTCTTTCATGATCATGAACTATAAAGGAACTCAGATGCTAAAAAATAAGGCCCCTTTATCTAAAATTACTCCGCAATATATTATTGATAAAGCTGGTAAAAAAACAGGCGTAATTCTTGATATTCTTGCCTTTGAGCAGCTTTTGGAAGAAATAGAAGATATTTATTTTGGATCCATTGCTCATAAAGCATTACATGAAGAAGATGAGTATATTACGCATACCGATGTTAAAAAAAAGATAGCTAGGAAACGTTAATGGCAAGTAATTTTGAAGACTTTTCTATTGTATGGCTTAAATCTGCCCATAAAAGTTTTGAAAAATTACCTATGCTTACCCAAAAATCTATTATAAAGCAGATAGATCTTTTACCCACTTCTTACGAAAATAGTGATATAAAAAAACTCAAAGGTCATTCAGATCTTTACCGGTTACGAGTCGGTGACTATCGCATTATTTTTTCAATAAATAAACAAGCGCAACAAATTCGCATATCTGCTGTTGGTCATCGAAGAGATATTTATAATTTAATCAGTAACTAAATTTTTTTTGAAAACGTAAAAAGAGCTGCAGAAATTCTGTGGCTCTTTTTTTTTATGTGCATGATGATGCAAGTTGTTGCGGTTGGCGCAATAATAACCGTATGCTGAAGATATAAAAAAAGGAGTGACGTCATGAAAACAATATTTCATAAGAAGTTTCTCTACTACATTTTAAGTTGCTATAGTTACTCAGCGAATTTTTCATTAGCGCTCGCCCTGAACAGTTTTATCCCCATCTTCAGTTCCTTTCAATGGGGTCCCCGGTTTGGAGTGAAACGAAAACTGGGGCAAAAGGGTGTCTTCGAGCGCTCGAGGATATCCTTTTGCCCCAGTTTTCGTTTTATTCCAATCGGGGTCCCCATCAAGAGAAGTCGAAGATGGGGTGAGCTGACGAGCGCGGGGAATAAAGGGCAAGACTATTGGTTGTTATTATATTGTTTGTTAAGCATTGGTGCATTGTCGTATGCAGATGATATGCCTTTTAAACTTGGTGTTGAAAATATTCCCACTTCATTATTTAAAAAAATCTGTCCTCATAAAAAAAATGATTCTTGCATGGTTGGTTTAATCACCAATCAGACCGGTGTTGATCAAAAAGGTGTGCGAACAATTGATATTCTTGTGCAGCGCGGATGCGCATTGCGGTATATTTTTGCTCCAGAACATGGGTTGAATGGTGTTCTTGCCGAGCGTGATGTGCACGATTCTGTTGATAAAAAAACAGGTGTTCCGATTATTAGTTTGTATGGCAATGGTTCGGGAAAAATGATTGCACCTGAGTATTTGAATAACATTGATTTTTTAATATTTGATATTCAAGATTCTGGCATGCGCCACTATACCTATATTTCTACACTGCTTAACACCATGAAAATCGCCGCAGAACATAATAAACCATTTGTGGTGTTAGATAGACCTAATCCATTGGCAACAGTTATGGAGGGCCCTCTTGTTGCTCCCGAACTTATCTCATTTATTTCCATTGCCCCGATTCCATTACGTCATGGCATGACCATTGGCGAACTTGCATGGTATTTTAATAAACATGTTTTAGATAAACCGGCAGTGTTGCACGTGGTTAAAATGAAAAATTATGATCGTACACAAGGTTTTGTTGGTGAACTTGTGCATCAATTATCACCAAATCTGCAATCACTACAATCATGTTATGGCTACAGTTTTTTAGGATTATTGGGAGAAATAGAACCGTTTGATGTTGGTGTTGGTACACCTATGGCGTTCCGTTGTATTGCATTACCAGAAAGCATGCACGTGCCGCATGGTGTATGGGAACGGTTGCAAACAATACTCAGTTCATTTGGGGTGCAAAGTTTTCCATATCACCATGTTAATACAAAGAATAAAAAGAAGAATAGAGGATTGCGGTTGGAGTTTTCTGATGTTAATGATCTGCATGCATTTGAGCTTTTTATTACGATTTTGCAGTTTTTTAAAAAAGAGAAGATAACATTTTCTTTTTCAGCGGCGTTTAATAAAGCGGTGGGGACTAAGGATGTACAAGAATTAATTGCGGGAAATGTGTCCGAGCGCCAGTTTTTTAGACAAATACATAAAGATTTGCAACGCTTTCACCGGCGTGCGCAATCTTCATTCTTTTACCAACCAGCACCCGTAATTGCGTGTAAATCTTTGATCACCTCTTTGTGAGTGTTAAAGTTTATCGCTTCCTGCTAATTTTGTAATTATCCATTTTAAACCATAATAAATGTTGCTCATAAAGGTGGTAATTCCATTCCATATAAAGCTGATGGCTCGAGTAACATATATTGGTTGAGGTTTAGGTTCCTCGCTAACTTCGGTTTTAATTTTTTAGGTATTTCGACCACAGTTGGTGAAGGATGCTGCTCGTAAGTACTTATTACTGATTCTGGTTCTAGTGTTTCTTCTTCTGAAGGGACTTCTTCTACCGTCCCTGGTTCTTGAATAGGTTCTTCTTCTGGTATAATTGATATGATCATTGTGGGCTGATTGTGTTGCAATGTTATTTCTAGATAGAATAACGTTTGATCTGGCAGGCATGTTTTTATTTGAGCCAATTTGCTTTCTATTGTTGGCCACTGTTATTGGTTGCTACGTAATTAATGTAAGTTATCGCTTCTTCGTTAAGTTTGTTTATATATATAGTTGGATCTTGTTTTACTTTTTTAATTATTTCTACTGTGCCAGATAGTCCTCGAAAATAGAGAGGAGTATATATCGAAAAATCTATTTTTGGATTTTCATGTGGATGGTATTTTATTATATTTTCGAGCAGTTCTTTTTCTTTTTTTTCCTCACTATGTGCAACTATTAATTGTCGGGAAATTTGTTGTGGTATTTGTTTCACTTTTTGTTTTTTTTGAATGGATTGTTGTCCTAAATCAAAATACTCCTTTAAGATGGGATCACTTTCTGGAAAATAACTCTTTAAAATTGCTAATTTTACTTCTGATGTTGGGTATATAGGGTTGTTGATAATCCATTGAATACCTTTATTTGCATGGCTATTTAACTGTTCTTTATATTCTTTAAGTAGAAATAAGAATGTAGTGTTAGTAGGGTTTTTTTTGCGTAATTCAGTTAATTTGTTTATTTGTTTGGAAATAGGTTCAAAATAACCAAATTTGTAAATCAACTTATTGTTGTTGAGGTCTTCTTTTAGTTGATCAAGGGTTTCTAAATAGCCTTCTTTTATAGGATATTCTTTTAATTCAAGAAGAGGATTCATGCCACATGCATTAAAAAAGATCATGATCATGCTGAATGTAGCAATATGCAAAGAATTATATTTCATGTGACCTACTCTTTTTTTTTACTATTGAATTCCATTTTTTTAATTAGTTTGTTTCATAAGTTTATATTTTTATGCAAATGCGCCGATCAACTAAAATGGCCACCATGAACGCAAATAGCTAAAGAAGTTACCAAAGGTTTGTTTTATTGCGGTGAATTGAGTAGTTATCCATGATGGTATCCATCTTTGTGATTCTTGTCTCTCTTGTTCCAATATTCTTGCTCGTTCTAATAACTCTTGGTCTAGCCTTCGTTCTTCTCTCTCTCGATATTTTAGTCTTGCCTCGTTTTGTTGTTTTTCTTCTGCTGACCTTATTAGTTTGTCTAATCTCTCTTGCTCTAGTCTTTGTTCCTCTGCTATTTGTTGGTCATGTTTTTCATAGTCTTTTAGCGCATTTAGAATTTTGTTTCGATCCTCTGTGGTAATGCGCTCGTTTTGTGCATTTTTTGCTACTTCTCTTCTAAAGCCGGCATTAAGAGCTCTAAGACATTTCTCTGTAAGTTGTGCAGATTCTGATATTTTCTTTTGCTGCTCTTGTTCTAGTCTTTCTTGTTCCGCTAGTCTTTTTTGCTCTGCTATTATTACTTGTTCTAATTGCTTTTGTTCATCTCTTTGTTGTTGCAGTTTCCATTCTCGATAAGAACTGGCTTCTTTAAACTTTTGATCTAGTTTGTTATATCGTTCAGAGAACTCATTTTGAAGATTTTTTCGTAAATCCGCAAGGAGCACAAGGTAATCAAAAAGCTGGTCTATGGTAAAATTTGTGTAATCTACTAATATTTGTTGATCGATTTCGGTGAACAAATTTATTTGATGAGAGACAATGCTGAGTAACTCCTGGTATGTTTCTTTTTTTGTTAGTCTCTTCGGGGTTTTTTGAATTTTTTAACTGAGCAATAGATGCTTCTAGATTTGTTTTATATGTACGGAGAGCTTTTAAGGGAATTTCTTCTTTTTGTAGCTTAGTTTTCAGTTGATCGTTGAATTGAAGTTCTAGTTTATCTATCTCTGTTTCAATTTCTGCCTTTTTGTCCAAACCAAAAGGATAGTTCACGTTGTTCAATTTCGTATTACTCTTTGAGTCTCGTGAGCTTGTAGGTTTTTTATAGAGAGAAGATTCAAGTTCTTTATAGATAGCCGGTTGAGGGAGATTATAGAGATCGGTTAATATGTTGAGTTTGTTTTTTAAACCGATTGGTTGTTGGTTGAGATCTTCGATTATCTTGTTAATGGTTTTGCCATTAATAATTTTTAGCGTGTAATCTATGGCGCTCAATTTATTTTTTGTTAGTTTTTTGGGCGTTTGAAGCTTTGATGAAATATCATCAATGATAGGTTTATATTTTTCTTGTTTAAGCTCATCAATATTTTTAATTTGCTCTGAAAGTGATTTGATTCTTTTTTGAGTGGATTTTTGTTGTAAAAAGCTGATAGGTTGTTTTTTAAGTGGCAATGCTTTTGAAATCTCTTTTTTTTGTTTCTCGGAGAATGAAGATTCAGAAATCATTGATTGAGGCAAATCAATAGTCCTTGGTTCAGAACGTTCAAAAAAACTTGATTGCATCAAGTCTCCTTCCATGCTCAAAGCTGGAGAGGTGATCGTAAGCATGATAAGTAACGCTGCATACAACGAATTATATTTTTTCATAGTTTTTTTACTCATTTTTAACATTATTGCTTTCTATCGTCTTGTTTCTATTATACAGGATTTTATAAATAAAATGTAAGACTCGGTACTTTTTTTTTATACAATCATGCAGTTTGGCTCATTGCGAGCCTTTTTGCATTTGATGTGGATTGGAATATTGAGTGAAGGGGAGGAGGGTAAAATAGACCATTTTTTGATAAATGAATTACCCATAGGCGTTTTTAGAGAAATGTTTTTGCAAATGATTTACTTGTTTTTATTTGAGTAGAGGTCATTTTTTATTGCAAAATTGAGCTGTTCGCTCCTTGTGGCTGCGGCAATAGAAAGATGTTATGCCTGTGTTTTTTTATCCTAAATGAATTAAAAACAATTCGACGGTTGAAAAATATTTAAGAATATATTTTCTATAAAAAGTTGAAAAAACTATTTGATTATAGGGGAGTTAGTCATTATCCTAGAATGATACAACATGTTGTCTTTTTTCATATAGCAACTATTTTAAAAAAGTTTTATATAAAAATAAGTTTTTTTAGTGCGCTTGTAATGCTTCAAACGCACTAATTAATCGTTGTATTTTTGTCCTCTAACAAGATGTATAGAATTAGTAGTGTGTAACACCTAAAAAAATTAAAGGATGATATGGAACAGCACGATCGTGTTTCAACCGCACCTTTTTTGACAAGTGATGCGGGTGAAAAAACAGAAAAAAATTTATATATGTTTTCTGTTGTAAAACCTGATGGAGTTCGGGAGATAGTAAGTGAAAAGCGGTTGCGACGAACGATTGGCTGGGCCTGCGTTGGGTATGAATCTTTTGTTGATGTTGAGTTAATTCTGAGTGAAACATTAAAAAATGTTTTTGATGGAATTACTCCTCAAGGCATAGCAGATGCTTTGATGCTAGCAACAGTTACCTTTATTGAGCGTGATCCTGCGTATGGTAAAGTTGCGGTACGTTTACAGTTAAAAAAATTGTTTAAACAGGTAACACATAGTTCTATTATACGTACTGATAGTGAAGAAGTTTATCGTAAATCTTTCGTGACTGGTATTACAACAGGCATAGATCTTGAACTGCTTGATGAACGTTTAGCTAGTTTTGATTTGGAATATCTTGCACAACAGTTATGTATTGAGCGGGATAATTTATTTGATTATATGGGTGTTAATACGTTGTATAAACGGTATTTTCTTAAACATGAAATACGTCATATAGAATTACCGCAAGTTTTTTGGATGCGTATTGCGATGGGGCTTGCGTATAATGAAGCAGATAAAAATAAAGCTGCTGTTGATTTTTATAACGTGATGTCAACATTGCATTATGTACCAAGTACGCCAACATTGCTCCATGCAGGCCTCTTGCGCCCACAATTAAGTTCTTGCTTTCTTTCAACCGTGGAAGATGATTTGGTGGATATTTTCAAAAGTTATTCAGATTCTGCGTTGCTTGCAAAATGGTCTGGGGGCGTTGCCGTTGATTGGAGTAATATTCGTGCCTGCGGAGCGATGGTCAATTCTATTAAAACGGAAAGCCAAGGTGTATTGCCGTTCTTGAAAATTAATAATGACGTTGTTGCGGCAATTAATAGAAGTGGTAAACGGCGTAGTGCTGCGGTTGTATATCTTGAAACATGGCATTTAGAAATTGAAGATTTTATTGATTTGCGCAAAAATACTGGTGATGAACGTCGTCGTACCCATGATATTAATACCGCAAACTGGATTCCTGATCTGTTTATGAAGCGCGTAATTGCTGATCAAGAGTGGACATTGTTTTCTCCTGAAGAGACTCCTGATTTGCATCATTTATATGGCAGTGCATTTGAAAGACGTTACACAGAGTATGAAGAGCTCGTGAAATTAAATGCTATCAAAATGCACAAGACACTTTCTGCACGAGGTTTGTGGCGTAAGATGTTAAGCCGATTATTTGAAACAGGTCATCCATGGATTACGTTTAAAGATGCATGTAACGTACGTTCACCGCAGGATCATGTTGGTGTTGTTCATAGTTCTAACTTATGTACAGAAATTACCCTTAATACTTCAGCACAGGAAATTGCCGTATGTAATTTGGGGTCAATTAATCTTGCATATCATGTGGCAAACGGCAAACTTGATGAAGAAAAATTAAGTAAAACAGTTGCGGTTGCCGTGCGCATGTTGGATAACGTTATTGATATCAACTATTATCCGGTTAAAGAAGCGCAAACATCCAATATGCGTCATCGTCCGGTCGGCCTTGGGGTTATGGGCTTTCAGGATTTATTGTATCAGGTAGGTCTTAATTTTTCATCAGAGAAAGTAATTGAATATTCTGATGAAGTAATGGAGTTGATTGCATATTATACCATTTTGACCTCATCGCAATTGGCCAAAGAACGTGGAGCATATGCATCGTACAAAGGTTCTAAGTGGGACCGTAATATTTTCCCTCAAGATACTATTGATCTTTTGGAAAAAGAACGCGGTGTTGCTATTGAATGTTCACGCGGTGGTAAACTTGATTGGACTCCCGTTCGTGAGCATGTACAGCGCCATGGTATGCGTAACTCAAATGTTATGGCAATTGCGCCAACAGCAACCATTGCAAATATTGCAGGAGTGTTCCCTTCTATTGAGCCGATTTATAAAAACATCTATGTTAAAACAAATATGAGTGGTGAATTTACCATTGTTAATAACTATTTGGTTGATGATTTAAAGGCTCTTGGATTGTGGGATCATGAGATGCTTGAATTGCTCAAGTATTATGATGGTAATGTGCAGATGATTGATGCTATTCCCCAAAATTTAAAAGATAAATATCAAGAAGCGTTTGAGATTGGTCCATTACATCTTATTAATATTACTGCAGCACGTGGTAAATGGCTTGATCAAAGTATATCGCACAATGTTTTCATGAAAGGTGTTTCAGGGAAAATGTTGAACGATATTTATGTTGCTGCGTGGAGAGCTGGTCTTAAAACAACGTATTATTTGCGTACGCTTGGTGCGAGTCAGATTGAAAAAGCAAGTTTGGATGCAAATAAGTTTGGCTTTACGCAAAAACGAATTTATAAAACAATGGATGGCGCAGTAGTTGAACTTGCTGAAATAGATAAACAAGATGTTGTTTCATCAGATGAAGATATTGTTGCGGGTACTTCATGCAGTATTTCAGATGATCCTGCATGTGATGTGTGTCAATAATCCGTTCGTATGGTTCGACAGGCTCACCACGAACGGGTTTTTAAGAATTCAATTTCCCGTTCGCACTGCCTGTCCTTCGTAGCTTTAGCGAAGTAGGGAGCTTGTCGAAGTGAGCGAATGGGAATAAGAAGGGAAAATATAATGAATAAAAATGGAATTATAAATAATTCAACGGTAGATCCAAATAAAATTTTGCCAATGAGATATCCATGGGCGCGTCAGCATTATAAAGATGGCGTTGCAAATAATTGGACGCCAGAAGAAGTATCAATGCAGCATGATGTTGAGCAATGGAAATCATCTACGGTTTTAACACCATCAGAACGCCGCTTGATTTTATGGAATCTTGGTTTCTTTTCAACGGCTGAATCGTTGACAGCAAATAATTTGGTGTTGACCGTGTATAAACACGTAACCAATCCAGAATGCCGTCAATATCTATTGCGTCAGGCGTATGAAGAAGCGGTTCATACTGATACATTTATTTATTGTTGTGATTCATTGGGGTTAGATCCAGATGAAATATACAAGATGTATGAAACGGTACCTTCTATTAAAGCAAAAGATGATTTTGTGGTTGGTTTAACAAAATCAATTTTTGATCCAAATTTTACCACTGATACCACGGCAAACATTCAACGTTTTTTGCATGATTTAATTGGTTTTTACGTGATCATGGAAGGTATTTTCTTTTATGCGGGATTTGCAATGATGCTTGCATTAAAACGTCAAAATAAAATGATTGGTGTTGGTGAGCAGTTTGAATATATTATGCGTGATGAAAGTCTTCATCTTGCATTTGGTTGTGATTTGATCAACGTGATAAAATCAGAAAACCCTGAAGTGTGGACAGAGTCATTCCAACAAGAAATTGTTGAGTTGATTAAACAAGCAGTTGTGTTGGAAAAGGTTTATGCGCATGATGCGTGCCCACAAGGAATGTTTGGTATTAATGCTGAGCAGTTTGCTGAATATGTTGAGCATATAACGGATCGTCGCTTAGAGCGGATTGATTTGCCAAAAATATATGGCACTAAAAATCCATTCCCATGGATGTCTCAATCAACTGATTTGAGCAAAGAAAAGAACTTTTTTGAATCACGTGTTACGGAGTATCAGACAGCTGGTTCATTGGAGTGGTAAAAGTAGCATAGCTATGAATGAACCTGTCCTTCGTCCTTCGACAAGCTCAGGATGAGCGGAGAGCGAAGTAGGATTAATGTAGGGAGAAGAATAAAAAAATTCTTCTCCTTTTTTTTGTCAAAATAGTTATGTATAGTGCTTGTGAGATTTGTTTTTTTACATAAAGGAGTTTGGCATGGAAAAGAAAATAGTTGTTGTAGCATCTCTTTTGTTGTGTGTAGTCGCATTACAGGGTATGAATACTAGTAAAAAAGTTGTTATTAAGGATAGCAAAGATTTTGACAAAATTGTTCGTGCACGCGATATGTATAAAAAGAGTAATAATATTGGTATGAGTGATGTAACAAGAGGTAATAAAATTAATTGCGATCCTATTCAATCTTCAGATACAAAGAAGCAAGACGCTACAAAAACAGAAGAAATATAAAAATGTAATAAAGAGAGGAGTGAGTTATGTTGAAAAAAATAACGAACTGTTCATTACTGATATTATCATTCTTATTCATGGCGCATGGCATGAATCATGCCGCTCAATTTCTTAAATCACCTGAGGTTCAGGAGTTGGAAAATGTTGTTGGTCAAGCTGTTAGTAATTCTGCAGTGCAGGATGAAGCGAAAAATATTTTTAATGAAATTACTCACAACACATCGAGTATATCAACGACTACTACAACGACCACTAATTCAACTTTGCCTACAGTACCGAGTATATTAATTAATGGTCAAGAGGAGTCTAAAAAGAGTCCAGTACCTAATTTGGATTTAGGTTCCTTTTTGTCTCCCACGAGAGCTACGAGCACCTCAATACCAAAAACACCGATTCATAACGCTAGGCAACTATCACACAATGTTGCAAATGCAAAAAGAGCACAAACAGAGCGTAGTGCACGGGCAAGTAGCAATGGAGGCTCTCAGGATGTTGTTATTAACATGGCCAATATGCCAAAAAGAAATATGTTATCTCAATCATCACCTCCCATTCAAGATAATGCTTTAATAGATGATTTGGCAGCAATGGAGAAAAAATATTTACCTAACGAGGTATGGGGATTTGTAGCTAAAGCGAATCCTGTTCTTCACAAATTTGCACAAGATCATAATTTATCTTTGGATGATTTTTTGATGTTTGCTGATTTGAAAAATCAATTTGATGTTTCTCCGCAGGCTGTTGTTGATCAGATAAAAAATAAATTGCCTGATGATAAAAAAATAGCTGATTGGAAGCAACGTGAAAAGTATGAGAAGATAAAAAAAAATAATCCGGACAAATATGAAGAAATAATTTTGGAAATTTTTAAAGATGTTCTTGATCAACAAGATGGTCAAGGTAAGCCATCAGCGTTTGCTGATACGCATATTGATTTGTTAGAAGGGCAGGTTGCTGAAGATCAGAACACTAAGCGTAATTTATGGATAGCGGTGGCTGTTAAAGCAGTAATGCTTGTTGCGGGCCTTGCGGGAACTTTAGCCTGGGGTGCTTATGGTCAAGCGCATACACCGAGCACTGCACCGACTCATGCTCCAACTTTCGCTCCTACTTTTGCTCCAGTATAATTATCTATATACTTTGTTGATCAATGTTGTGAGAGCTTTTTCCGTTAATGGGCCGCCATCATAGCGGCCTATTTCTTTGCCGTTGCGTAAAAATATGAGCGTTGGAATGCTGGTGATTTTGAAATCAGCCGATAGATCTAAGAAAAAGTCGCGATTTATTTTAATGAACCTGATATTTGGCATTACTCCTGCAACGGTTTCAACGATTGGCGATAGCCGTCTGCATGGTCCACACCAATCAGCATAAAATTGGAGAATTACGTTGCCAGTGCTGCTGAATGATTTGAGATGTGTTTGTGAAGAACCGGCTGTTTTTTTCTGGTCATGTAAATAAAAGATGTTGGTTATGGGGTTGTTGTTATTGCAAAAGAGTAAACAGGTGAATATAGGTGCTAGTAAAAGCATGACTATGAGTAAGCGTTTGTTTTTCATAATATTCTCATTATTTAATGTATGTGTCCTTATTATTAGCGTATATTTATTTTCTATTTTCGCAAATGGGGTCTCAAAAAGCCTTGTTAATGCTGTTTTTATGGGAAAATGGCTGTATACTGAGGGTATATAGGGATTTTTGGGGGGTTAAAAAGTTCCATTTCTTGTTAAATGTTCTTTCCTCGCGCTCGTCCTGAGTTTGTCGAAGGATATCTTCGAGCGCAGTATTAAGAGTTAAATATGCAAAATTACTTTTATCTGTATATTTTAAAATGTGTTAATGGTGCCTATTATGTAGGGCATACAGATAATATTGAACAGCGTCTGTCAGAGCATCATTTGGGTGTAATTAGTAATTGTTATACAAAAAATAAAAGACCTTTAGAGCTTGTGTTCCTACAGGATTTTCCTACAAGGGATGCTGCATTTCATGCAGAGCGCCAAGTTAAAGGATGGTCTCGTAAGAAAAAAGAAGCATTGATGAGAAGCGATTGGGAAGAAATAAGACAATTAAATGTTTTACATAAGAAACAAAGATCGCTCGAGGATATCCTTCGACAAACTCAGGACGAGCGCGGGGAAGAATAGGATTTGTTTGTTGAAGAATTAGAATAATATGGAAAAGTATGAATAAGCATGATAAAGCGGCATTAATAGAGCAATTGCTCGCGTATGTGACGGATAATAAGCGTGAAAAAATGCAGGCAGTGCTTGTAAACCGCACTCGTTATATTACCGTTATCTTGGAAGATCTCTTTCAGCCGCACAATGCGAGTGCTGCATTGCGTACCTGTGATATTTTTGGAGTTCAGGATGTTCATGTGGTGGAGGCAAAACATACTTTTAAAGCAATTCCAACCATTGCTATGGGATCATCAAAATGGGTTGATGTGTATTCTTATTCATTAATCACCGATTCAATTACTGAGCTGAAAAAGCAGGGGTATCGAATAGTTGCAACAACACCACATACTGATTGTTACGAGCTACCAAATTTGCCACTTGATCAAAAAACAGCACTTGTTTTTGGTAGTGAACAAACCGGGTTATCGGAGGCTGCTTTAGCCCAGGCTGATACGTTTGTTAAAATACCCATGTATGGCTTTGTGGAAAGTTTTAATGTATCTGTGAGCGTTGCTCTTTGTTTGTATGATGTTATTAATAGATTACATCGTTCATCATATGTATGGCAGCTTTCTGAGGACGAAAAGCACGATATCATGCTTGCATGGATTCGTAGGATATCTCAAACGGCAGCATTGCTTGAAAAAGCAGAAAAATTGGATTAAAAAAATTGGATTAAAAAAAAAGAGGAGCTGAAATGCTCCTCTTTTAAATTCTTATAAATAACTAAAATTTAGTTACTGTCTGTTGCATATTCGTCATCGCCAAAGATATCTTCATCAGCGTTAACATCTTGCGCATTGTATGCTTGTTGTAATTGGTACGCTGCATATGCTGCTGCAACTAATACCATAGTGCGACCAATGTAATTGTTGTTAACATATGCTTGAAAATTTCCACCTTGTAGGTAGCTAATTTTTGTAAGTTGATTTAAAAATAAAGGATTAACAGCCCAGTTAACGATTAAGTCTGTTGCGTCAACAGTGTATTTTGCTGCGAAAGCAAAAGGAGCTTTTGCTAAGTTAATTACTTCCGAAAAAAAATTAGATTGAGTTGAAGTTGTGTTATCCATAGAAAACACAGAAGAAGCTGTAAATAAAACTGAGAGTAATGCAATACGTGATATGTTCATAGAGAGTCCTTCAGTATAGAGATTATAATTGATGACACTGTTTTATACTTCATTGTGAAGTATCTTGACCTAAATCGTATCCGGAAAACGGCTTTGTGTCAACGGGGGGTAAAAAGGGAAAGAGGGTATGGCTATAACCTTGTTCATGCGCGCGCATAGATACATTTACCATAGTGCTTAATTGAATAACTAAGCGTAGATTGATCGTTTGAATAATCATCAAATTCTTCTTTGGTGTAAACCAAAATATTTTTGGCAATTTTAACACCAATAAGAGCTTTATGTCCTTCAGCCATAAGAGCATATCGCTGTTGAAGACCAGCCATATCATCATTTACAATTACCAGGATACCAATATCAATAGTATCTTCTCGCTGCGGTTCTAATAAATAAATTTCACGAGGGTTATATGTTTTAACAAGTCGTTTTGTGATTTCTTCTATTGTTTTTTGATCTAGTTGTTGCGTTTCCACAATGATTACCTCAACATTAAATTGATCTGTATAATAAATATACTTTATCGTTAGTTTATAGGTTATACAAACTCTTATGGAGACATTCACAATGAGCAGTAGATTTGCTAAGGATTTAAAGGCATCGCTTAAAGAAGCTATTGCCTATGAGAAAGCTGGCCTGCCAGCCGTAGCTTTACGCGAAATAAATAATTTTGATTTTTAGTCTGCCCGCCGTCGCTAAAGCTATGGCGGACAGCTTTCGCCATTTATTGTAAGTATTTTTTTTGAATTTGTATCCAACCTTTAAAAAAGCTGGCTTGCCAGCCGTAGCTTTACGCGAAGGCTGGTATGCCCGGCAGGATTCGAACCTGCGACCTACGGATTAGAAATCCGTTGCTCTATCCAACTGAGCTACGGGCACATCTCATGATTATTAATTATACCAACAAATTTCAAAAAATCATTAGAATTAATAGCTTATTGGGATAAATAATTTAATAAACTCAGCGGTAATAGTGTGTATCTGTTTTTGCAGTTCATCTGATATATCCTGTGTTTGGGCGATGGTAGTATAAACATTGGGATAGACAGATTTGATATAACTTACGCATTGAAGTGCAAAAGGGTTGACTTGGTTGAGGGCGATGGAATCAAGAAAACCTTCTTTTAAGAATAAGAGCATAAGCGCTTGATCAACAAATGAAAATGTTATGTATTGAGGTTGTTTGAGAAGCTCAATTGCACGTTTGCCGCGTTCAAGTTGCCGGTGTGATACTTCGTCCAGTTCAGCGCCAAATTGAGCAAATGCAAGTAGCTCTTGATATTGGGCAAGTTCTAGACGTAAAGCGCGGGTCATTTTTTTAACTGCTTTGGTTTGCGCAGCTCCACCAACACGAGAAACTGATAACTCAGCGTTTACTGCAGGGCGAATTCCCTGATTAAAGAGGTTGGTATCAAGAAAAATTTGGCCATCGGTGATAGAAATAAGGTTTGTTGGGATATATGCGGTAATATCATCACCTTGAATTTGTACAATAGGCAATGCCGTGATGGAACCACCTTTTGCTAATTTTCCTGCACGTTCAAGCAATCGGGAATGGAGATAAAAAACGTCTCCTGGGTAAGCTTCTCGGCCTGGTGATCGTCGCAGGAGGAGTGACATTTCACGAAATGCTATAGCATGATTGCTCAGATCATCATATACAATGAGCACATCTTTGCCTTGATCGCGGAAATATTCAGCAATAGTGCATCCAACATAAGGAGCAAGATATTGACTCAAGACTGCATCGCCAGAATCAGCACTAATAATAACTGAATATTCAAGCGCACCATTTTTTTCTAATAATGAAACAAGTCGAGCTAAGTTTGCTTGGCGTTGTCCAATGGAGACATAGATACAAATGACGTTTTTGTCTTTTTGATGCAAAATTGTATCAATCACTATTGATGATTTACCCGTACTTCTGTTACCGACAATCAGTTCTCGCTGTCCTTTTCCGATAGGAACTAAGACATCAATTGCCAGAATACCAGTTTCGAGGGATTCATTTACGGGAGATCGCTCCATAATACCAGGAATATCTGTTTCTATAGGACGAAATTCTGTTGTATTAAGATCGCCAGCACCATCGCATGGTAATCCTTCAGCGGTTATAACACGGCCAAGCAGCGATGAGCCAACAGGAGTTGTAAATACTGAATGAGATCTCTTTGCTGTTTCAAGTTCTGCAACCGGAATTGATCTATCAATTAAAAAAATAGCAGCTGAGTTTTCATTGAGCTGAAAAACAATACCGCTATTTCCGCCTTCAAAGGTGATCAGTTCACCAAGCATGGCATGTGATAAACCATATACCGTACAAATGTTATCGCCAACGCGAATAACGGTACCAATTTCTTGGAGTTGTTCTTCTGGTAAATCACGCAGTGATCGTTCAAAGAGTGATATGAGATCAGTGTTTTTCATATTTTTTTGCTTTCTATTTTTCTAACTTCTGCAAGGTTTGCAGATGCTTGCGTACTGAATATTCCCAGAGATAATCATCGCTTTGCAATCTGAGGCCTGCAATAAGTGATGGATCAAGGGAAGGTGTACCGGTAATGTTTTTATTAAGTAATTGCCCAAGGAATTTTTTAATTGATTCAATTTGTTTTTCATGAAGATTGTGAGCGCTTTTAAGAGAAAATTCAACGTTGTTAGTTTGGTTATTATAGAGCTTGATAATACAGAATAGTACATCAGGGATGTAAAAAGAGCGATCGTGTGTAATAAGTAGCAACATAATTGCTGATAGCTGATGCGGTAAAGAGAAGTGTCCAATAAGGTCAGCAATCATTGATTTTTTTCTTTTTTGGTCAAACTGTGGTAATTGCAAGAAAAGTAGCGTTTGCTTATGTTTTTGTAAAAATTTTTGCGCTATGAAGATTTTTCCTATATCAGCAAAAGAGCACGCTTTGGGGAAAACAGTCATAAAAGCAGCAGCGTATTTTTTTGAAATATTTCTATCAATAGGTGTGTAATTCACGATATTCTTTCATCCATAAAGTGAAGAATTGAATTAAGATACGCTGATCCCTGCTGTTGATCTTTAAATTGAGTAGAAAGAGATTTTTTTACATCAGCAACAACAGTTTGAGTGATAATATTTTTAACGCGGCTATGTTCACGTTGAATAGCATTATAAGCCATGCGCTTGTGTACGATTGCTACGGTGCTATTGTGTTCTTTTTCTTGATATTCCCGTTCAAGAGCAACTGCTTTTTTCCACTCATCAATTTTTGATCTAAATTTTTCACATTGCAAGGCATCTGTTTTGAGAAGAATATCAAGATTTAATTGTTGTTTTTCAAGATGCGCTTGTTGTAAAAAGAGAGAATCTTGCATCTCCTTTTTTCGTGCTATGCTTAAAAAAAGGTCAGGCATAACATGTTTTTTAAAAAGAATAAAACCAACGCTGAGTAGAGCGGCAAAGTTGATGAGTCTAAACGCGATGGCAATAATGTCTTGATTAGTGAACATGTTTTATTTTTTCCTCTATAATGCCGTGTACGTCAGCGATTATATGCGCTATGTCTGTGGGTGATAATTCAGCAGGTGCGGCAATACTGTTTTCTGTATCGTCTACAAAGAACGGTATTTCTTTAGGAAGATGTGGTTGATGCGTGTTAAAGTATTCCTGACAAATGTGCCAGTGGCGTTGCCGTTCTTTTTCTTGAATTTCAAGGCTTTTTTTCTGTTGATCAATGATATCAATCATAGCATTTTCCTGGGCTTTTTCATGCTCAATAACGCTGACGACTGGTTTAAATAAAAAAAATCGCACCATCCAATAGACAATAAAAAAATTGAACGCTTGGACAAAAAGTGTTGCATTTATATTCATTGAGATCACCCAATTTGAGAGCCAAAGAGTAGCAATGCGCCAGAAATTAAGAGGCAATAGATTGAAGACGATTCTACGATAATAAGTGCAAAAATCATTGTTGAACGAATTTTATTTGCGCTTTCTGGATACTTGCCAATATTTTCACATGCCTTCATGCCAATGATTCCTTGACCAAGAGCTGGACCAAGACTTCCCACGCCCATCGTTATTGCGGCACCGAGAAAAGCAGCTGCTTTTGCATAAAAGATTCCATCCATGGATGACCCCTTTATTTATAATTATTGTTGTTATTACCTTCTTTTCCTAGTGTAACGCCTTTTTTTATTTTTTCACAAGAATAATCTTGACAAAAGGCTTATTTTTGACAGAAATCGTTAAAGTTGCTCTTTGGTTGCAGTGAGGGTAGTATCATTTTTTCTAAAATTTTGTAATAATCATTACTATAACCATCGATATAATGGCATGATTTATCTGTTATTTTTAAAAAAAATCTGAAATTTAATCAAAGAAATATAAAAAATTATGATGTTTTATCTATTAAATTTAATCTGTTCTGGCCTGTTGTTGTGCAGTACATATTCGCTATTTTTACCACATCACATTCACGCAGTTGATAGTAAGCACCTGATAGAAACAAAAGATTTTGATTTTGATACCATTTACTTTGATGAGGATGATGATTATCAATTTGAAGAATATCTTGATACTGCCGGTATGGACCATATCTCTCGTGCGATAGATCCTTCACAGGTTATGTCTATTCTTAACCTTCTTAAGGTACCCGCCATTTTAGAAGAGCCTATTTTCTTGCACACCAATATTCTTAATAAACGCAGTTTGCTTGATCAGCCAATTTTTGAGCCAGATAGAGCAGAATTTCCGGGCAGCTTGGTTGTTGGTGCCAGTGCATTTGTGCATAAAATAGATCGTTCCAATTTCACTAAACATAGCCTCAAGTTGAAGTCATATATCGCGCTCACTGAAGCATCATTGATTTCTAAGCTTGAAGATACGCTTACTATATTAGATAAGCTCGCGCCAGGTTCTCTTATTGACGTTGCTAAAATATTTTCTCTTTTTGAGAACGTGAGCGTGGAAGAGCGGCAAGTTGGGTTTATGTTGCATTGTATGAAGAGCTGGCGTCATACGACTTTGTTTGTGATGATGCCCATTTATTATCTTGAAAGTAATTATTCTTTTACTCAAAAAGAGCGGGATGCGATAGCCGAAGAGTTGGGAGCTACAGATCCGGAAGAAGAATGGCGATTTGCACAAGCGCATATTATTAGCGATAAAATAGGATTTGGTGATCTACGTATAGAGATTGATAATACTACGCTCAAGCGTCCATCTTATACATTGCGCTGTGGTGGTTTTGCAACCATTCCAACAGCATGGATCTGGGGAGGAGGTTTTGTAGGTTCACGATTTGCCAAACCTTCAACATTACCAACTCTTGAATTAGATCCTTTTTTTGATGCACTCGAAAATCCTAGTTTAGGTAAGCAGGATATTAATAAAATTATAGCTGAGTTACTTTTTGATAGTTTGGACCGTGTTGATGCTGATCTTCTTGATGTCCCTCTTGGTAATAATAAACATCTTGGTATTGGTGGTTATGTACGGGGGAAGTTGCCCTTGCGGCATTATATGAGCACAACGTTTGCTGATAGGATGCACTTGGCGAGTCGTATATCCTTGGAGTTACAATTTCCTGCAACAGAAAAACGTTTTTATATTAACAAAATTAATGAAGCTGCTTTTGCTGATCGTAATTTTGAAGATCTTGATCCTGATGTTGCTGCGGCAAATTTACAATTTCTTAAAGAGCAGGCTATTTCGCGGCTTTTCTTGCGTGCATTTGATACACGCATTATCCCGGGTGTTATTTTTCGTGCATCGGGAGGCCTGTATTATAAAGGACAAGCATGGGGCTTCAATTTAGGGCCAGATTTTTGGTTGCAGAATAAAGCTCACTTTTCAACAATATACGCTCCCGCAAAAACAGTTCATATGCTCGATATTCCCAAAGCAAAGCAGTCTATTGCGTATCAGGCTAAAATTTATGGTGGCATTGTTTTTAAGCATAAAACAGAAAGAAGTACATGGATTTTTTCACTGAATGCGGATGCTTCACTCTTTGAGCGAGGACTTGGTCAGGATTATACGCTTTCCTTTAATTTTGAATCAAGCTTTTAATCTACATGTGTAATATGGTAATAAAAAGAATAGAGATAAGAAGATTGGCATATTGTTTGAAAAAGGAGAGTCAATTGAAGAGAATAATGTGTGTATTACCATTACTCGTTAGTGCGCTCATAATATATCCATCAGAAAAAAATATTATGCTTGAATCATCAGTAATAAAAGTAGCAGATGGCACGTTTCTTAATGCCGATAAAATAGAGTTTATTAGAAAATTTCGTCGAACATTACTTACGTTTATTTTTGGTGACCAGCTCTCTAATAATCAACGCAAGGGTAAGTACTTCTTTTGTGGTAAGTGGCATGGTGTAGAGTCTCTTGCCCGCATTGAGCAAGAATTGGCTACTTCAACACGCAAAGAAGATGTTGAAAAACGACTTGCAATTGAAGAATTGTTAACGCACGCTAAAGCGGATTTTATTGTCCAATCAAGTGAATTTATCGAAAGTGGACGTGGTGCAAAAAACATTATGGTTGTGCTTATTCAAGAAGATTGTCAAAAGCGTAATCGCCTGGATAGTTTGTTGTTAGATTGGGCTAAGACCAAAGAAGGGCAAGAATCAACAATGTTTGAACGTCAGATCACCAGTTTTGGTCATTATTATTATTTTTTGACTGATTTGGTGAATTTTTTATTGGATCTTGTCCATAGTTGTCCCAAAGCAGAAAAACAGTTTAAAGATCGTGTTGCAAAGTGGAGTGCTGTTAAAGCGATACTACCAACTGTGTTAAAAAAAGCGCATGTAAAAAATGAGTATGTTAATGAAATTGAATTTCTTAAATATCTTAAAGAGCGGTATCTTGATTCAATAATGCTGAATGAGATTACTCCTCAGGTTATTGTTCCTTTATTAACAGAATATATAAAACATACGAATGCACATGCCTGAAATTGAATCCTTACAAGGAGTTGTTGATCGCGTTATTTATCAAAATCAAGAAAATGGCTTTGCTGTTTTTGTTATCCAACTGAACGCAAAAAATAGTGTTACTGTCAAAGGATGTGTGCCGACAATTACTGCTGGCGAACAGGTATTGGTGAGCGGCGTTTGGAATATGCATCAAAAATTTGGCAAACAGTTTGATGCGCAATCATGTGAAAAGCAGGCGCCGACTTCTATTCTTGGTCTTAAAAAATATTTGGGTTCGGGGCTTATCAAAGGTATTGGTCCGGTTTATGGTGATAAGCTGGTAGCAGCTTTTGGTGAAAAAGTTCTTGAAGTTATTGATCAACATCCTGAGCGTCTTATGTCTGTTCCCGGTATTGGTGCTAAGCGTGTTGAAAAAATTGTCACTGCCTGGAAAGATCAAAAAGAGATTTCCAACATCATGGTTTTTTTGCAAAATAAAGGAATTTCTTCTACCTATGCAGTAAAAATTTATAAGCAGTACAAAGAAAACGCTATTGCTATTATTGAGGAAAATCCATATCGCCTTGCACAAGATATGTGGGGTATTGGTTTTAAGACTGCTGATCAGATAGCGCAAAAAAGTGGTATTGCTCCTGATTGTAAGCGACGCATTGTGGCAGCAATTTTACATGTTATTCAGACAACATCGAGTGATGGTAATTTGTATATACAGCTCGAATTGCTTAAAAAAGAGATGGCAGAGTTGCTTGAGTTGGAACTTGAAGGCATTCAGCATACAACAAAATGTGCGCTGCATGATCTGTATAATGCTGATAAAATAAAATTATTAACGCATAACGATATTCATTATATTACGTTGCCTTCATTTTATTTTTCTGAAAAAGGTATTGCGCATAAAATTGATAAAATGGTCACATCGGCACCACATCATACATTTGATTTGGAGAAAATAAAAAAAAATTTATGGAATGATTCCTGTTTAAATCATTCTTCCCGCGCTCGTCCTGAACCTGTTGAAGGATGTCCCCGAGCGCTCGAAGAAACCCTTCAACAAGTTCAGGGCGAGCGCAAGGAGATGCATAACAATGGTATTGCCCTTAATGAACAGCAGCAGGAAGGTGTGCTCGCCTGTTTGCAGCACAAAGTTACTATTATTACTGGTGGCCCGGGAACGGGTAAAACAACACTTATTAAAAAATTATTAATGCTGCTTGATCTACAACGAGTTAAATATGCACTTGCAGCCCCAACAGGAAGAGCGGCAAAACGTATTACGGAAGGCACAGGAAGGCCCGCTTCTACTATTCATCGGTTGCTTGATTTTGATGTAAGTACCATGTCTTTTAGATACAATGAATCCCATCCTCTTGCGGTTGATTATCTGATTGTTGATGAAGCATCGATGATTGATGTGTTTCTTGCGAACGCATTGATTAAAGCATTGCCAGCATCGGCACATCTTGTGTTGATTGGTGATATTGATCAGTTGCCATCAGTTGGTGCGGGTAATTTTTTACATGATATGATTGCGAGTAAAAAAATTGCCACCATAAGTCTTAAGCATATATTTAGGCAAGCGCAAGATAGCCTTATTATTATTAATGCCCATCGTATTAACAATGGAGAATTCCCAACGACGGAACATGAAAATTCGCGCAAAGATTTTATTTTTATTAAAGAAGATAATCCAGAAAATATACCAATGCATTTGGAAGCTATTTATAGTAAAGCATTACGTCATTATGGCATCCACAAAGATGATACAATTGTACTCACACCGATGCATCGTGGCGTTGCAGGAACACAAAAATTAAATCATGATTTGCAACAGCTGTTGAATGGTAATAATGGTGGACCGGCTGTTGGGTATGCAGGAGCGCAGTTTCAGGTTGGTGATCGAGTGATGCAGCTGCGTAATAATTATGATAAAAATGTGTTTAATGGTGATATTGGGGTTATTGAAAGCATTAATGCAGAAGATAAAATAGTGCACGTACGTTTTTTTGAAAATATTGTTGATTATGAAACATCAGATCTTAATGAATTGGTGCATGCGTATGCAATTTCTATTCATAAAAGCCAAGGATCTGAATTTTCTGCCGTTATTATTCCGGTTTTTATGCAGCATTTTATGATGCTGCAACGAAATTTACTGTATACCGCCGTTACGCGTGCAAAAAAATTATGTATAATCATAGGGCAATCGCGTGCTATTGCAATGGGAATAAAAAATAATAAAAGCAGCGAGCGTATTACGTTTTTACAACAATTTTTGACAACAGATTTAGCATGCCGATAAAAAAAATAATTTTTTGTTTATGCATCATGGGCATAACCTTGCCTATTATTGTACGGGAAAAACAACCACGTATTGTTGTTATTGATCCTGCTGGTGATGCTAAACGTACTGGTAGACGCATTGGTGATAGTTTTGAGCGTGGTCTGACATTGCAGTGTGTTGAAAAAATAAAAGAGATCATTGGAGAACGTGCTCCGCATATTAAAGTTGTTCTGACGCGCATGCCGGGTGATAATGTGTATGACTTACAAAATGCATCTTTGTCTAATCGCATTCATGCAGATCTTTTTGTGAGTCTCAATTTTTATCATACGCAAGAAACTAAGCCTACTCTGTATCTGTACCAATTTTCTTATGGCAATGATTTTGCATGTTGTCAGCAAGGTTTAACATTACAGAGCTATGACCAGGCATATAGAATTAATAAAGAGACAACTGATGCGATGTGTCAGTTGTTTCAAAAAGAGCTTTTGCAACAAAAATACCATTCGCTTTGTACAGTTGCAGGGCCTTATCATTTGCCGATAAAACCATTAATTGGTATTGTCGCACCAAGTATTGCGGTTGAAGTGGGATTAAAAGGTAAAGATTTGTGGCATTATTATAGTGAGCCGTTGGCAAATGCTATTATTACCATTGTTGATGAGTTGGAATAAGCGATCAGATCTTTTTTGTAAAGAGTGAATATAATAATATGGTATCTATCAAAGTAGATTATGTCCTTCCCGCGCTCGTCCTGAACTTGTTGAAGGATGTCCTAGAGCGCTCTTAATAGAGATAATAAATATGCAAAATCATTTTTACATGTACATTTTAAAATGCATAAATGGTGCATATTATGTTGGACATACAGATAATATTGATAAAAGAATGTCCGAACATAATTTAGGTTTAATTAGTGGTTGTTATACTAAAAATAAATGGCCCCTAGAGCTTGTGTGTCTTGAAGTTTTTTCAACGAGAGATGATGCATTTCATGCGGAGAGACAAGTTAAAGGTTGGTCGCGCAAGAAAAAAGAAGCTTTTATACAAAATGATTGGGACAAAATTAAAAAACTTAATTTTTTACAAAAATAATGATGGGGAGCGCTCGAGGACATCCTTCAACAAGTTCAGGACGAGCGCGGGAAAGCAAGAATAATTTGAGGTAACCATGAATAATATCTCTCGTTCTCATATAATCATCGTCAGCACCTCTTTTATATCAGCACTCCTTTTTTTTGCCATATATAACCAATGGATATTATTCCGTGCACCTTGGAGCGCGAATTATGGTAGTGATAGTGCATCAGTTATACAAAAGAAACAGGTGACGCATTATTATTTTCATGGTGATAAGTGGAAAACAGAAAAGCAGGAATTGTTGTGGACAGAAAGTGTTGAGAAAAATATTTTTCAACTTATCAATGCGTGGCTTACGCTTTTAGATGAAGAGCACATCACGGCAAAGAAAACAATGCTGCAGTCGGCATTGATCTCAACAGCCGGCTGTGTGTATCTCTCTTTTGATCATAATATTTTGGGTAAAGAAGAGACGATTTTTAGAAAATGGATGCTTATTGAGGGATTACTTAAAACAATCATCTTACATGATATTCCCATTAAAAACGTACAATTTCTTGTCCAACACCAGCCGCTCCACGATGCTCATCTTGATTTTTCTCTGCCATGGCCAATTCATGGATTTATAAAAAGCTAAATTAGGTGTTACTACAATATTCTTATTTTTTTAACTTTATTAATTATACTAACGTATGATTTTTTTGTTTTTTTACCTAGAAGGATAGGTTTATGTATAAGAAGGTAAGTAGTGGTATTCTTGTTGTTGGTTTTTTTAGTTTATGTGGTGTTACTTTTGGAATGGAGCGGGAGCATGTTTTAATGCAGTTAATGCGGAAAGATATTATTCCTATTTTGTTGCTGAATGATTATATAATTAATGCTCCAACAGCATATCAGGCTTTGCTCAGAGAGGCATCCCTTGGACAAGATATAATGAAGCCCATGATTAACAGTACAAATGAACAAATGAGACAATATTATGAAGAAAAGGGTGTGGTTCATCGAGTCCCTGATGCTAAAACGTGCAAAAGAGTGACAAGTTATTATGTACAGAATCCTTGTTTTAGAAAGGCAGCAATTTTGTATCAGAATGAATTTGGATTAGATGCTGCCAATGATTCTAGCGCTTCTCTAAGAATACGTACGCTGAATTATCGTATTTCTCCCTCAAATTTTAAATCAGTTATGCATTGTGAATATCATCGTATTCTCGAAAATCTTGGTGTATCAATTAAAAAGGATCTTGTTTTTTGGTTGTCAGATAAATGGAAACCGGTTTTTATTGAGTTATATGCACCGGATGAGCCTTCTGATTGGATCAGAATTGAAAACTATTACGGATACATTAATGATAATTGTTTCTGTTTTTGATGAGAATGATTTGCATTATAATTCCAGTTTTTTTTGAGAATAGAGTGTATCAAAATGTTGATTTACTTTATTTTCACTCTCATATTTCAATAATGCAGTACCCTCGAATAATTCTTTAAATTCTGCAAATGCATAACGATTTTCATCAAACAGAGAGTTGTTGCACAATGAATCATGTACAGCAGCAATATCAAGTTCTTTTATTACCGTATAGGCTTGGTATTGTGTAGCTGTTGGGGTTGTTTTTGTAAGCCGTGCGTTGTTATATTTTTTTACTAATGTGCAAAAAAGAGAAATATATTGTCTTATATTTTCAGGAGAGTGTTTTGAATCAAAAAACCTACAAAATAGCTCTTTAATTGATGGAAATGATTCAAATCCAATAATGTTAGCAGCAAGATCATCCTCATTAATTATATCTCGCGCGTTTTTTGCTTTATCAATCATTTGTATAAGATGGTAGAGATCATAGGTGGTGCCATTGTGGAGTAACAGATCATAAGCATGAGTGTAAAATTCATTTTTAAAATCTACGTAAGAACCTTGTGAATAATCCTGTAATAGTATGCCGTCATTTTCATACAAATAAGTCGTGAAAATATTTACAGATCCAATATCAAGCTCTTGCATAGCATGCCGTAAAGCGCAGGTGAGTTGAAAAAAGGCTGGATATGTTAAGAAGTCATTATGTGTATGTGTTGTATTCGTAACAGTCTGTTCGTTTGTATCAGATGGTGCAGTGAGGATGTCTTTAAGGCGGGTTTTTTTTGCACCAAAGTGAAGAGGTGGTTGTTCACCTGTTTCACGTACCGTTAGGTTGTATTTTTTTAAAAGACTGAAAAAAAGAGGGTAGAATGGGGTCATATCAATATCATTAATAGTCAAAATTCCTTTTTTATTATACGCAAACCGCCCCATACTATCTTCATGTATACCGCTATTTCTTGCCTCATTCATATGTTGGATTAAGCGAACAAGTTTTTTATTTTGATATTTTTGCTCAAGTCGTTTTCCATATTCACCACAGACAATACGGCAAGATTCATTGTACAGTGATTGCATCATATTTTCATCAGGTCGTAAGGAGTTGGTGAGTAAAAGTGGCTTTTGCACGGATGTGCCCTTCGTAGCCTTGGCGAAGTAGGGTTCTTGCTCAGTAGATTTACTCTGTTTTTTGTAGACGGGGGTAAGAAGTTGAGCCTCATTAGTAGTTGCCACTGGTTGGTCACGTTTATAGGTCATATCCATGACTTTATTATATAGTGGCCAATTTGTATTGACGATTTGATCATAGGTTTGTTGTTTATTTACGTCTGGCTGCACATTGGTATGTATGGGTTGGGAATAGGGGTTTGGGTCAAAAATAACCAAAGGATGTCCTGTTGGGGTGATACAGGGCCAGTTGCGTTCATATGTCATATTTGTAAAACGTTCCCAACCAAGCTCATTTGCTTTGAACACAGGCACATTTTGTGGCGCAGGATGATGAATTTTGGGACGTTCTCGTTCCATGCATGAGGTGGTGAGAGTAGTGATGGTCAGAAATAAAGAGAGATATATTTTTTTCATAGGTTATTTCCTTGGAGGATAAAATTGATCAATACATTCCTGTATATTTTCGTCAGAAGAGTTAGTTAATATTCTTATATTATCAATTAATTCTTTAAATTCATCAAATGCATATATTGTTTTGTTGAACAGCGTATTATCACATGAATCAGGTAAGGCAAAATCGGAGTTATAATAGCGGAATTCGTTATAAGCTTCGAATTGATTATATGTTGGTGTTTTTTTATCTTTTCGTTGATTATTGTATTTTTTTATGAGAAGGCAAAGAATACCAATAAGTTTTTTTGTGTAAAATGTATTATGAATTTTTCCTGCGACAGGGCTTAAGAATGTAAAAAGTTTTTCTGTTGCTGTTAGTTCTGATTCAATAATATCATAGCCAAAATCATATTCTTGTTTTTCAGGAATTAATGTTGTTCCGGCTTCGATTATTTTTATTACATCATACAGGCGGCTATTTATTGACCCTTGAAATTCTTTTTCATATATGGTGAGCAAGACTATAGGGTATGTCAGTTTATAAAACTTATCTTTTAAATTAGCATATGATAATGGTAAGTAATCATTTTGTGGAATTTCTTTGTTTGAATAGACATAAAAAAGAAAATTCTTCATCATGCCGTTTCTGTGTTGCTTACTTGCATACGATTCTAAATTATAAAATGCAGGATAGTTACGGCATACTGATACAGGGTCATATGCATAATTGATTTTGTTTGTGTTGGCAGAAGATGGAAGGTCAAGAATTTTGGCAAGTCGGTTGTTAGTTGTTTGGGTTGATGATAACTCATTATTATTTGGAAGAGGTTCCTTTGTGTTGTTGACCGTCAGGTTATAGTGTTTTAAATAACCAAAAAAAAGCACCATTTTTTCTTCTAATCCTTCTTGGTTATCCAGCCATTTATCATATGAATATTTTCCCATAACATCTTCGTCTATATTTTTATTCTTTGCAGTATTCATATCAGTAATCAAAGTTATAAGAGTTTTTGTAGAAGGGTTTTTAATAATAGTGAATGCATTATCATATAATTGTTGCATATCAGTATTAGGTTGCACCTGAGGCTTTGTTAGCAACAAAGTCTTTTTTTCGCGCGTTCTTTTTGACGTGTGCTTGTCCGCCGTAGTTTTACCGTGTCCTCCGATCTGTCCTCCGTAGCCTTCGGCGAAGGATGGAACGAAGGAGGATAAAGAAGTGTAGGTAGAGGTTGTGTTGTCTTCAGGTACTGTTTGTACGTAGACGGGAACAAGAAGATCATTTGCATTGGTAGATACCACCGGTTGGTCATGTTTATAGGTCATATCCATGATTTCATTATATTTTTGCCAATTTGTATCGACGATTCGTTTATAGGTTTGTTGATTATTTACTATGTCTGGCTGCGTATTGGTATGTATGGGTTGGGGGAGGAATGGGGTTTGGCTAAAAATAGTTAAAGGGAATCCTGTTAGATTGGTGGTACAGGGCCAGTGGCGTTGTTGTTCCATGCATGAGGTGGTGAGAGTAGTGATGGTCAGAAATAAAGAGAGATACATTTTTTTCATAATGTTATTTCCTTGGAGGATAAAGGTGATCAATACATTCCTGTATATTTTCGTCAGAAGACCGAGCTAATATTGTTATATGATTAACTAACTCTGTAAATTCATCAAGTGCATATATTTCTTTGTTGAACACCGTATTATCACATGAATCAGGTAAGGCAAAATTGGAGTTACAATAGCGGAATTCGTTATAAGCTTTGAATTGAGTATATGTTGGTGTTATTTTATCTTTTCGTTGATTATTGTATTTTTTTATGAGATGGCAAAGAATACCAATACGTTTTTTTGCACGATGCGGATTATCGTCTAGTTTTATGATGCTTAACAATATAAAAAGTCCTTCTTCTGTTGTTAGCTCTGATTCAATAATATCATAACCAAAATCATATTCTTGTTTTTTAGGAATTGATGTTATTCCGGCTTCGATTATTTTTATTAAATCATACAGGTAGATACCTACTGTTTCTTGATATTCTGCATATTTTGTGTAGCAGATCACACAAGATGCCAGCTCATAAAACTTATCTTTTAAATCAGCATATGATAATTGTGAGTAATTGTTTTGTGGGATTTCTTTGTTTGAATAGACATAAGAAATAAAAGTCTTCATTAAGCCGTTATAGGGCTTCATACTTGCATACGATTCTAAATTATAAAATGCATGATAGTTATGGCATACTGATTCATGGTCGTATATATAATAGGTTTTGCTTGTGTTAGCAGAAGATGGAAGGTCAAGGATTTTGGCAAGTTGGTTGTTAGTTTTTGGTGTTAATTTTTTTTTGTATAACTCATTATTATTTGGAAGAAGTTCTTTTGTGTTGTTGACCGTCAGGTTATAGCGTTTTAAATAACCAAAAAAAAGCACCATTTTTTCTTCTGATGCCTCTTGTTTGTCCAGCCATTTATCATATGAATATTTCCCCATAACATCTTCATCTATATTTTTATTCTTTGCATCATTCATATCAGTAATTAAAGTAATCAGAGTTTTTGTAGAAAGGTTTTTAATAACAGTGAATACATTATCATACAATTGTTGTATATCGGTATGAGGTTGCACGGGAATAAGGGTGCGTAAAAATGGCTTTGTTTCTTCTTTTTCACATTGTTTTTTTGTTAGGGCCGTATTATTTGTATGCATTGGGCGGTAGATGGGTGTAAGTTCAATTTCATTGATAGCAATTGTTTGGTCGCGTTTATAGGTCATATTCATAATGTTATCTAGATATTTCTCGTTAGTATCATATGCCTCGCACACAGGTATATTTTGTGGCACAGGATGATGAATCTTGGGGCGTTCTCGTTCCATGCATGAGGTTGATACAATATGGGTTGCGAGTAATAAAAAAGCAGATATTTTTTTCATGCGATAATTCCTTGAAGGCATAATTAATGGTCATAGCATTGCATATTTTATAGCATGAATGAGTACGATCGTCCATGGGTGTTTTTTTGTGTACTTGACTCTTATCATTATAAAAATATATGTTTGGGAATAGATGAATTTAAAAAAAAGGAAGAGATTATGTTGAATGCATTTGAACAATTGCCGAATAAATATCAAGGAATATTATATTTCGGAGCAGGATCGGTGATGCTTTTGTACGCTCTTGGTTTTATTGAAAAAGGTATCACGCTGATTATAGTTTTGTTTGCGCTTTATTTAATTGGTGTTGGTTGTGTAAAAAGTGGATTGTACCAAAAAATGATGGGTACAATAAAACAGGTAAAAAAATAAAAGAAAAGGAATAGCCGATCGCTATTCCTTACCATATTTCTGAATTTTATAGGACATGGTTTTCCAGATAGCATCTTGCATATTCTTAGGGAATGTGGACCACATTGTTATTAATTCTTTATAAGGGATAGTACATTTTAATGCTACATCCTTTATAAGATTTTCAGGTGTATCTATTTTCTTATTTGGTTTTTCAATAAGTAGCCATGTGAGCAGGGCTTTCTTGAGCAGCAGTTGCTCTAATGTATAATCAGCATAACGCGCAAATATACGTATTTTGTGATCATCTGAAGTTGTTGCAACGAGCTTTCCCTCGACGTCACAGCAGGCTGAACAAGGCGGGCTGCCAGGTGAAAAAGAATCAATTTTTTGATATGTTTGTCTATCAAAGATATGTACTTTGCCAAACAATGATACAGTTGCAATGAATCTTCCAGGTCGGCTAAAGTAGTCTAAATAATCCGAGTCATCAAGTTCATATGAAAGAACTCTTTGCTGTTTTTGTATATTAAATCTCTGCACTTTGCCACTATGTGATGCTATTTCAAGGTATTCTTTAGAGGGATAAAAGCAAACTGAGGCAAATTTGTAGTTACCATAATTAAAAGAAGCAATTTCTTGATGTTTTTGTATATCAAATATACGTGCCTGGCCATTAATGAATGATGATGCTGTTGCAAGGAGGTTTCCAGAAGGGTCAAAGCAGATTGAAGTAATGTAGCTACTATGTTCAAATATTTTATCTAAATACCACCATTGTTTTAGGTTTACATGGTTAATGATTTCTTGTTTAACGTCATTGGAGATGGTATGTTGCAACGGAATTAGGTTGCATAGTTGTTTACGTTGCAACTCCATGCCTGTTAAGGAAAAATATATAGTAGTTGTAAGAACATACGCATATATTGTGTTCATGACGGATTTGCTTTTATTCCTTTCTTATTTTTCCGTCATCAACTAAGCCATGTTTGGATGAATGAGTGTCAGCGGGTATTTTGGTTTCAAAGTACTGACCGAATTCATCAATTTTATACATAGGTATTGCAAAGTCAATGCCATTTTCTCTGAATGCTTTTGCAATGAGCAAACGGATATCACTGCCAAGATCCCACATTTCAAGCGTGTAGGCAGAGCTGACAAAGCAGCGTACCATAAATTCATACCCATATTCAGTAAAATTGCTTAAACGAATAATAGGACGTGGATTTTTGAGTACATTGGGGTGTTCTTCCGTTGCAGCAAGTAAGATAGATTTCACACGCTGAGCATCTTCCTTAAAATAGACATAGAGCGTGATATCATTAAGCGCGATAAAGTTGCGAACATAGTTCCAATTTTCAATTGATTTACTGACTATGAGTGTGTTTGGCACGATAATTGTTGTGCTATTTTTTCTGCGTAAAACAACCGCGCGTGGGGTAATTTTACGAACAACACCCATGGTTTCTTCATCAACTTTTATGTAATCACCAATTTTAATGGGGCGTTGGACTAAGATTACAAAATAAGAGATAAAGTCGCTAATAGGGTCTTTGAGATACAAACCAATACTCAGTGCTAACGCAATAAAGACGTTACCGATTAATGATCCAAGGCCAACGCTATTGAATGCAAAGAATACCGCGATAATAATAACAATGTATTGAATAATGCTGTTAACGGTATGTTGTACCCCTGATTCAACTAATAACAGATCAAAGATGCGTGCAAGAACATACTGTTTTAATGAGTAGGCAATGGTAAGACCACCAATAAAGAATGCAATGATTTTTAATAAAGACATGATGGTAATGGGGTGCATGGTGTCTTCAAGAATGAGTGGTACTTTGAGCCATTGTCGTAAATCAGTGAATGTAACATCCCATCCCCATATTTTTGCCGCACCAATAAATCCGATAAATCCTAAGATAACAAATGATCCAATGATGACTAAGCCAAAATAGGTTTTTGCATATGAAAAGCGTTCGCGAACAATGGCGTCTTCTTGGGAGAAAAAGAGCATTGATGTACTCTTTTTTACAAAATCATGAAGTAATGACAATAGTTTCATAAGTATTGCCATATAAATGGAGCCGGAAAGTAGGTAAAGGACCAGTCGGCCAAAACCAACATATGGGTTGCTCATGATAATAATGGCAACAACAAAGAACAGTATAAGATAATAATAGTGATCAACGTGAGCGTGCACCCATCGCCAAAAATCAGAATAATCAGGAATAATTCCCATGATCTGTTCTTTGGTGATCAAAAAGATCAATGAAATTTGCAAAATAATAAAGTTTACGGCAAGGAGGATATTGGATAACTCTGATCGTAAGTACACCGGTGAGAGCATAAAAGCTTGGCGGAAGAAGAATACGATGATCGTGAGATATACCAAGGTAGAAAAGACAAGCTCAAATCGACGTTGGAACTCTTCAGAAAGTAATACATGACTATATTCTTCATTCATGGACATCAACATTTTCATAAATCGTTGAGAGAGATACAAAAGATAGGGAATGGAAAAGAGGTAAAAGAGAATAAAGAGATAGTTATCAGGGATAACGCAGCAGAATAACCATATCATCATCCATGTAAAAATGCCGCGGCTGAATGTACAGGCAAATGTGATAAGTGTGCCAAGAATAAATCCTGCCATGCTTATTAAAGCACCATGATTGCCGCTGCGAATGAGTGTTAATGTGATGAGCGCCGATTGATGTTTTTTTATGAACAAGAGTGAGAATATGAGTGTAAGGAGGGTAAAGAATAAAAAGAGGACATTAAGTCGGGCGAGAAAATCCGTCATAAAGATGAGTAAGAAGCACTTTGCTATTGAATTTGGCCATATAGATACGAATATCATTAAAGAAGCTTTTCGCATCGGAAAGGATATTTTTTACCCCCTCAAGCGTAATTGCATAGGCTGGGCGATACCATATGGTGCTGGTTTGCAGTTCAGTGCTAATAAAATCAATTAATCGTACCGTGCTATTGATTTCAGCGATTATTCCTGAATAGATCCCTGTTAATTTGCCCAAGATATCAATTTGTTTTTTGAGTGCTCTATCAGCGCGTGTTACATAGGCAAGGAATTGGTTATGTTCTTTAATTTTATTTTTAAAAATAAGATCATTTTGTTTTTCAGTGTCTTCACGGAATGCATTGACTCTATCAAGAATTTTTTTGATTTGATTAAGAGAGTTGGCTACAGCATTTATTTTAGTTTGATAAAGCTTGCTGTTTTCTTCAGCAATTTTCTTTTTTGTTTCGTAATCAGTGCGTTCTTTGGTGATCTCTTCTTCAGTGAGAAAACCTCGTGTAGAAATTTTATGATAGGTTATTTTTGCTTCAGTTTTTATTTTTTTATAGTTAAATTTCTCTTCTTCAAGTGCTAAATGTGCATCCAGTAAATCTTTTTCCTTGGTATAGAGAATAACTTCTGCATTTAATGCGCCAATCTGTACAAGGCCTACATAGGAGTCTGATGTTTGTTTTGGTTTTTTACTCCATTCATCAACTTCGCTGCCGAGAGGAATTGAAAGTTGCTTACTCAATTCGTTGAGCTCTTTTTCTTTATTTTTTTGGAGAGTTACTAATTTTTTCACGATCATGCCGTAGTGAATCTTTGTGAGAAAAATAGGTTTTTTGTTCCCTTGCTAACTCTTCTTCAGCGAGCGCTAGGTCTGCTTCACTGACGTGAATTGCTGATTTGACGATGCGGAGTTGTTTTTTGAAAAGATCAAGATAAGATTTTGCTAAAAAGAGCTGTAGTTCAAGTGATTTTATACGATAATTGATTTCTTTAAATCGTATATCGGCAAGCTGCTTTTTATATTTATAGAGATGATCTTCGAGTTTAATAATTTCTTTTTCATGCTCAGTATCTCCACTAAGCATGCTGTTTGCAGCAATAGCTTCAGTATAGGCCTTGATATCTTGTTGACGTCTGTCATATTCTTCTTGGAGGGTTGTTATAATTCTTTTTCTGCTTTCTTTTTCTACACGCATGCTTTTTTCTTGTTCCGCCAATTGTGTTACTCGTTGTTCATAATCAAGAATATGATCATGTAATGATTGAAGATCATCAAAAGAGTAGTAGAGACGTTCGTTGTAGTTTGTTCTTTTTCTTGAATGATTTCAAAATAAGGGTCTTCAAGAAAGGATCGTAATTGTGTAATAATTTCGGTAACGAGTGAGATATAGTCATCATAAATACGTTGCATATCTTTGAGTGTTTGTTCTGATTCATTAAGTATTGATTGTTGTTTTAAGGAGAAAATCATCTTCAGAATTTTTTTGTAACCCGCTTTCTACATTGGCTAAGTAATGTTTTAACTTCATCTAATTTGTCGTAAAATTTTTTCCGTAAAAGATTTATTCGAACTCATTAGTTCGGATTGTTCTTTTTCAAGCTCATCTAATAGTTTTTGTTTTTCCTCAATAACGCCAACAAAAAATTTTTGACTGGTGATCAGTTTTTACAAATTGTTTGAAAAAATCTCCGCCATGGCAGATGATGTTAAGAGAGAAGGAGTATAAGAGATGCTTTTTTTATTATTTTCATAATGCCCTATTTTCTGCTAAAAAATGAACTGTCTTAAATTCATTAACATATGGATGTTGCCAAATGCAACACCATAACCATCTATCCAATTCTTTTTCATACACTGTATCAATTGTTATTTCATTGAGTTTTTCAATATTAATAGTGTTTAGGTGGGTAATAAGTTCTGTGCGTGCTTCATTTAGTTCCGGTATACTACCCATACTTGTGAGCAATTTTAATAAAAAAAACTTTTTAAATTGCGTTGTCATGAGTGCATGCTCAGTTATATATAAAAAGGCAAGAAGATCAAATACCTCTTTTGAGCAACTGCCTACATTGGTGAAATAATAAATGAGTTCAAGTACATGATGGAAAAAAAGCATATCAGCTTGTGCTAAAGAAAGAGGAATGTATAAAAGAGTGCTATCGCTTATAAAATGTATTGCCTGTTGTTGTTTGATGTTATAGGTGATAAGTGCACCAGTGGACAGGGAAGGTGTTGTGGTAACACATTCAATTTTTCCCTGAACTTTATCCAAAACTATCACTTTATATGGTGATGAGCTATTTTTTCTTAAAATAATACCCACAGAACCCAAAAACACTATCTCGCTCCTCATGTATATATATTAATCCTAACGCACAAGAAATAATCTCGCTAGTATTACGTTAAAAAATATAAATATCTTTTTTTATTAGCAAATAATGTGCTAAGTTAAATTTATGGAAAAAAAGAATCATAGTTTTTTCTTATTAGAATATTAGGGGGTTAGTATGAAGAAATGTACGATGTCCATGGTCTTTACTTTATTTGTATATATTATTTTTTTTATTCCCATATCCGTTTTAGGGTATAATGCTCGGCCGCCGCGCTTGACGGTGGTGTTAGTTGTTGATCAGTTTGCGCATCATTATATTAATAAGTTGTATCCTCATTTAAAGCATGGGTTAAGGTATTTGTTGGATAATGGTGTTGTGTATACCAATGCACATATGCCGCATGGTCAACCAAGTACTGCAACTGGTCATGCAGGTCTTAATACAGGAACATGTGCAAAAGACCATGGTTTTATTGCTAATGCATGGTATGAGAATGGTAAGAAAGTTGCCTGTGATGATGATGCATCAGGCAATGCTCTTGTTTTTTCGCCTGATGGAATGCATGATTATGGCAAATCGGCACAAAGATTAATGGCTGATGGTTTATCTGATCAATGTGTATTGCAGTCAAAACCAAACAGTAATTTTGCTGTATATAGTATTTCTGGAAAAAGTCGTTCAGCAATTGCAACAGCGAGCAAGCTTGGAAAAGCATTGTGGTTTGATCATCAAACAGGGATTTTTACTTCGAGTAAAGCATATTTTGATAGTTTACCTGAGTGGATACAGGAATTTAACAGCACTCATGATCTGAGTAAAAAGAGTCCAATAACATGGAAACCTATGTATCCAGAAAGCCCGTATGCGTATAATTTTTTTAATATTAATAATTATGATTATACCCATGAAAAACCGATGATTAATAGGGCGCTGCCGGTGTGTGATGAAGCGCATCCTCACCATAAATATCATTGGTTTGAAAAAACGCCTCAGGCTAATCAATATATTTTAGATTGCGCCCAAACATGTATTAAAACACACGTGAGCAGAAAACACAGGGATCGTTTGCTGTTATGGGTATGCCTCAGTCCTCTTGATAAAATTGGACATAAATATGGTCCGAGTAGTATGGAAGCAATTGATATGATTTATCATCTTGATAAACAGATACGTCGTTTTATTCGTCAAACGCTCAGGGTGATTGGCAAGCATGAAGTGGTATTTGCTCTTACTGCTGATCATGGCGTGATGCCAATTCCTCAGCTCCTTGCGCAACAAGGATTAACACAAGCTCGTAGGCTTGATCGTGTTGAATTGATCAATAATATTAATAAAAAAGTTAAAGAAAAGTATGATCTTGAACAGATAGTTACTGGGTTTAAGTGTCAAGAATTGTTGGTTAATGAGCCTGCTTTACAGCAATTGGATTCCACAAAACATGCAGAAGTTATGAGGGATATAAAGTTTTATGCATCGCAAGAACCGGGGATTCTGAATGTATGGTTGTATGATGATTTTATACATCTTCCTACTCAGCCCAATACCATAGAAGAAAATATTAAAAATCAGTTGTTTAAAGGACGTAGCGGTTCAGTGATCATTAAAACAGAACCGTATGTTGTGGTAACCCATTGGAAAGAGGGAACTGAGCATAAGACACCGTATGATTATGATACGCATGTGCCATTGATAATTTTCCATCCGGGTAAGTTTGAACGCAGAATATGTGCGCAAACGTGTTGCTGCGTTGCAATTGGCCAATACACTTGCTGAACTGTTGAATGTTCCTAAACCATCTGCATCAACATATGAGATATTGCCTGACTTGTTCGATCCTGAATATAAATAAGCGTAAAAAAAAAGAAGGTCCTGGTGCATAGTGCATGCAGGACCTTCTTTTTTTTAATTCATTGGTGGGCGTTTGCCACGAAGAAAGTTCATTATAACTGATAAGGCAAGCAATATAATGAAAATAAAGAAAAGCATTCTTGCTATCTCAACAGATACTATTTCCACTCCGGTGAAACCTAATAATCCGGCAACAATTGCAAGAACTAAAAAGGTTATAATCATATTTAACATAAACAGACTCCTTTGAATAAACATTTTTCCTATATTATGAACATAGTTGTTTATACGATAGGATGACTGCCATGCAAAAAGCTACAAAATTATGAGTTTAATCCCATTTCTTGTAAGAACGCCTGTGCATTAGGTTCTCTACCCAAAAAATTATACAGTAATTCGTTCGGATCTTGTGCGCCACCTTTGCCAAGCACTTCTTTAATATATTTTTGACCAATTTCAGGGTTGAGTAAACCATATTGTTTGATGGTTGCAAACAGATCAAGTGCAAATACTTTAGACCACAGGTAGCCATAATATTTTGCACTATAGCCGGTTAAGTGGCCAAATGAGGTGTAAAAGTGATTGTCTTCACAATATGCCATGTATGGCAACATTGTTGTGTACAATTGTTTCATAATTGCATGAGGGTTTTTACCGTGCCCTCCGACCTGTCCTCCGGAGCCTTGGCGAAGGGGGAAGCTTTCAGCGAAGGATGGGTTTTCCCCATTTCCAAAATATGATAGTGCAATGGAAGAAAGATATGTTTGGCGGGTGACAAAATAACCGGTTGTTAAGTTTTTGAGTTGAATTATTGTATCAATTATATCATCAGGCAACGGTTGCCCGGTGATATAATGTTTGCTTACTTTTTTTAAGATATCCTTATCATGCAACCATTCTTCCAGCATTTGTGAGGGTAGTTCTACAAAATCAGTTTTTGTATGTGTTCCTGATAATGATGCGATTGAAGTAGCTCCTAAAACCGCATGAAGTGCATGGCCAAATTCGTGGAAAAATGTTTGAACTTCAGCGCGTTTGAGCAGTGAAGGCTTACCATCAGTTGCCTTGGAGAAATTAGCAATGACAATTGATACATCAGGAATGCGGGTGCCATCAGCTTTGTATGTTGACGGAATAATAGTGGTATGTGCCGCATGGCTGTATTTATTGGGGCGAGGATAAAGATCAAGTAAGAGTGTGCCGAGTAATACGTTACCTGCTTTATCAAGTACGCGTACAGCGGTTACCTCTTTGTGCCACAATCCGCTTACCGGAACTTCCTGAAATTCAATACTGAAAAATTGACGGTAAACATCAAGTAATTCATTAATGGTGTTTTGCATAGGGAAGTACTCAGCTATTTTTTGTTCATCAAGATTGAAGTTATTTTTTTTATAACTGTTTTCAAGATATGCAAAATCCCATGGTTGAATTTTACCGTTCTGCGTTAACTCAACTGATGGAGGTAATGTTTGAGTAAGCGTTGCCATTTCCGCTTGAACTTTTGCCAATGATTTTTGTGCTAAATCAGCAATAAAAGCGTGTGCTTTCTGCGGCGTATGAGCCATTTGATCATCAATATCACAATGAGCAAAATCACTGTATCCAAGGAGTTGTGCAAGTTCATCACGCTTGGTGATAATTGTTGTGAGTAACGCATCGTTGACAGGATATGCACGATTGTTAAATGCAATGTATAGTTTTTTACGTGTTTGCGGAACTGAGCAATTTTCCATAACTCTAAAGTATGTTGGGTAATCTACGCCAAGAGTATAGAACCCATCAGGTGTGGGCGTGAGTGTGTTTACAAAATCATTGTCTAAACCAGCAAGATCTTCACGTGTTACGGTAATTGAGCTATTATCTTGCGCTATATTGCGATCAAAATTTGCGCAGAGACTAGCTAATTCTTTGCGGAGTGCATTCACGAATGCTAATGTTTCATCAGGAAGTGATAAGCCTTCGCGTTTAAATGAGTTAATCGTATCGTTTACAAAATAACGTTGTTGTTTGGAAAGATTTTCATTTTCTATTGTTTGTGATTCATATGCCATAAATGCATGATAAAGAGCTTTATTGCTTGTCACATTATCAACCCAAAAAGCTTGGATTCTTATAGAGGCATCATGCGCTGCATTGCGAATATTGGTATCTGGGCTCAGGAGCTCCAGTGCTTCATAGACCCGTTGTGCAATAGCAAGGTTAGATAATGAACACACTTCATCCAGTGGTCGTGCGGTATTTGCATAAGTACGCTGATCATCAGGAACGGCAATAATAGCGGCAATAATGTTTTTTGCTTCATCAATATAGAGGGGTGTTTTTACCGCAATATCATCTGTGGTCAACGCGAAAAGAGAGATAATATCGGATGTATGGAATGCTTTGGTAATCATCTTTTTGTCCAATTCATTTGTTTTTGAGCAATAACTTAAGGTGGCTAAGAAAATAATCATTATGCCAAAAAAAAGTAAGCTCAACGAGTTTTGCTTCATTTTTTCTACTCTCCTTTAATTTTTTCCGATGTAGCAGTTACTTATAATTTTGCAGGTTGTTGCTTAAAATTTATAGGTTGTTGCTTAAAATCAGGATTGACGACGAAAAGTGTTTGATCTGTGTTGATAATAAATTTATTATCAACTATACGAAAACCAGAGTTTTTATTGATAGTATCTAATGTATTTATATTATCAACTGTGTTATCAACGCAATCGTTTCGTAGAGAGGTAAGTGTTTTTTGTAATATTTTTGTATCTTTTTTTGTATGTTCCATTGTCCATATGTTGCTGCATAAGCTTAATGCAGTGATAATGATATATTTTTTCATACGGCGTCCATTTTAGAAAATAGTGAGATAATTGACTAATATTATTTATGATATACAAATATGCTTTATTCGACAAGTGGGGGGGGTAGGAGTTTTTTTAACTGTTGCCATTCGGCACGCAAGGCAATAGCCGTCTCAAAATCAAGACGTTCGGCAGCTTGTTTCATCTGTTCTTCCAGCTGTATAATACGAGTGGCATTGTCTTGTGGATGAGCAGGTGCCGTTTTTTGAACTTTTTTATCTTTTTTAGATTTAGACGCTTGCGCAATAAGCTCTTGAATATTAACAATACTTTTAATGACATCCCGTTTTACTGTTTGTGGTGTAATGCCATGCTGTTTGTTGTAGGCAATTTGTAGCGTTCGTCTACGGCTTGTTTCATCAATTGCTGCTTTCATTGAGCCGGTAATCTTGTCGGCAAAAAGAATTACTTGTGCTGCCACGTTACGTGCGGCGCGGCCGATAATTTGAATAAGTGATCGTTTGTCTCGTAAAAAACTTTCAAGATCAGCATCCATGATAGCAACCAATGCTACCTCAGGAAGATCAATTCCCTCACGGAGTAAGTTAACACCAACAAGACAATCAAAAGTACCAAGGCGCAACTTCTGTAGCAGCTCAGTACGTTGTGGTGTTTTAAGATCACTATGCAAATAGCAGACTTTAATTTGTTGTTCTTCAAGATAGCGTGCCAATTCTTCTGCTAATTTTTTGGTCATTACCATGACGAGTGAGCGGTATCCTGCAGCGGTTGTTTTGTTGATTGAGCTGATGAGATGACTAATTTGTCCACTGCGGCCATGGATGGATATTTCCGGATCAACTAAGCCGGTGGGACGAATAATCTGTTCAACAAACTGATCAGAATGTTGGAGCTCATAATCACCTGGTGTTGCAGAAACAAAAATAACGTCATTAAAATAGTCTTCGATCTCTTTAAATTGAAGAGGACGGTTTTCTCTGGCGCTCGGGAGTCTGAATCCAAAATCAACAAGTGATGTTTTGCGTGCGCGGTCTCCGGCATACATGCCGCGCAGTTGTGGTATTGCCATATGGGATTCATCAATGACGAGTAAAAAATCATCAGGAAAGAAATCAAACAGTGAATAAGGATGACCATTGCTTCTGCGGCCATCAAAATGTGCTGAATAGTTTTCAATACCGCTGCAGTACCCGGTCTGCTCAATCATTTCAAGATCATGTGATACACGTTGTCTGATGCGTTCACGGTAAATTGGGTTTGCGACTTGCGGTAACCATTCATCAAGTTCTGTTTGGATGCTGTGTAATGCTGCATCTTTCATCTCTTGGGTGGTTACAAAGTGACTTGCAGGGAATATAACGGTGTTATCAAGCTCTCGCATAACGGTGTTATTGTGTTTGCTCACCCATGATAAACTTTCAATTTCATCACCAAAGAGCTCAATGCGTAAGATATCTTTTTGATAGGGTAAATTAACATTAATAGTATTGCCGAATACAGAGAATCTACCTGAAGCAGGTTCAATATCATTACGTATGTATTGAATAAAAATAAGTTGGCGCAACAGTTCTGCACGGGTTATTTTTTGTCCCACTGATAGCGACAGTGCAAGTTCACGATAATCGTTTGGGTTACCAAAAGAATAGATACAGGAAACTGATGCAATAACAATCGTATCATTCCGATTAATGAGCGAAGCGGTTGATTCTACACGTAAACGTTCAATTTCACTATTAACTTTTGTTTCTTTGGGGATATAAATATCCTGTGCTGGCATATATGATTCCGGTTGATAATAATCATAGTAGCTAACAAAGTAACAGACTTTATTTTCAGGGAAAAATTGTGAAAACTCTTCATACAGCTGTGCGGCCAATGTTTTATTAGGAGCCAAAATGAGGACAGGCTTGTTTTGCTTGGCAATAACATGTGCTATTGTATACGTTTTACCTGATCCAGTTACACCAAGAAGTGTTGATTTGCCGGGTCTATTTTCGCAGAGTTGCTTAATGGCCTCTGGCTGGCTGCCCGCTGGCGGGAATGGTGTATGGAGTTTGAATAAAGACATAACAGATCCATTTTTTTAGGCTATTGCTTAATCAACTTTTGCTTTTTGAGAGACGTTTTTTTTGTTGTAGCTTTTTGTTTAATTTCTTCATTTTTACGTTTTAATGCTTCAGGAAGTGTAATAGTCTCTTTTTTAACTTTTTCAAAATCTTCTTTTGCATCAGCTATAACTTGTTCGTTATTGGGAACATAGAGCTGATAATTTCTTTGGGTGTCGCCTTGTTCAGTTATATTTGCAGTAGAACTGATATAGGTTTTTTTGCCTTCACTTTCAATAACTATATCTTTACCATGCTGCTTTGCGCGTGAACCTAATTGTGGTTTGAAGATATTTACTGAAACCTTAGAATCATGCAGTTGTTGTAATAGTGGAATACTGGGAGCAGTTAAAGCGCTATAATCAACAATAACTTCAGCGTTTGGTCCTAATTTACTGAGGGAATTGACTACGTCCTTATTAGTGAGGGTCATAGTTCGTAATTTTACGGTACCCTGGTTTTGAGCAGCATTATCAAATCGTCGAGCAAGAGATTTATTAAGATTAGTATCTTTTGAACTGTATATGCTGATTTTGGTTGGTGTGTTTAGAAGCGTAGTTTTTTGTGTTTCTGGCTTCATTGGAGATTGATTTTTTATCATTTTGTATGCTGGCGTGATAATATCCATATCTCCTTCTATTTTCATGCCAGATTCAAAATTGAACCGTTGACCAGCTTTGCCTGGCTTATGTTGCCAGGTGCTATTAGTTGCGTTAGCTGATCCGAATAACAGTATACCTGTCTTTGGAGTTTGTTTTGATGGACTTGTATCAACGCCAACAAGTATCTTCCCATGTATATTGGGGTCTCGTTTGGTGGTTGTTGTTTGATATTTGTCCATAGGGTTTTGTGCATGAGAACCAACCGTAAGATAAACATTTGCACCTCTATTAACGGCTGCATTCATGCTTTCAATGGATTTATCTTGGCTTAATACATACTTTTCCATAGCATAATTTTGTAGATTTTCATTTTGATAAGCTTTGTTAATAAGGTACGGATAATTGTCCTTAAAATTACTTGTAAAGCGAATGCTTTTTTCTGGTGATTTGGGCGTGCTGATAGATCTATTGAGGGGCTGTAAAGCCTTTGAGGGATCCATTCCCCATAATGGAACCATAAGAATAAGAGAAAAAAGAGTGATAAATAGCTGTTTTTTTATCATTATTGCTCCATTTAAGGTAAAAAACCTCATTATTTAGCTATTTTTAATATAGCTTTAATGTTTCTAATTGTCAAGTATATGATGATTTATTCGGTGTGAATGGGCCTAAAAAAACCCCTTGCTAATCAAAGCAGGGGGTTTGTATTATGTGCGCAAATTATGTGAGTTTTTTATCGGGTAAAACGGCTTGGTATAAGGTTGTTGCACTGTGCTCCAATACCACCAAGCAGCTTTGCAAAGACAGCGGGCAATTTATCGTATTTATACGCAAGAATTATGCAGACCGTTAAGAAAGTGACTCCAATGGCAGTTTTGACAGAATACATAGAATCTCTGCGTATTTGAGGGGTAAATTTCTTAGAAGTAGTTGATTTTGGTCTGGTAACATCTTTTTGTTCTGGCAATTTGATGGCAAATTTAAAAACGTTATCTTCCTTGATTAGAGCGTATGTTGGGGTTTTTGAAGTTGTTGTATAGTCTATATCAATGGCGAGAGTATTATCGTTGGCATCTTTATAGGTAATTTCACAGTTCATATTTTCACGATTTATTCGAGTGATGTTGCCTTGATAGACCGTGATGCTGTTTGTCATGTTGTCGAAGTTACCCGTCAAAACACCTGATAATTTTGGCTTTTTTTGTTCTGTGTCAGATGAAGTTTTTTCACTTCCTAAGTCAATAACATACCTTTGCAGCCCGCCCTGTGTAGTTTCTAGAATGGTGATATGGGTTTCTTTATTATATTCTGCGTTTGCTGTGAATAGTATGGTTTTTAGGTTATATTCTGTGTCTCTATAGGTAAGCTCATCGAGGCCATCGATGGTTTGTTTGCTATTAACATAGGTAAAACATGGAATGCTTCGATCTGGAGTGTTGGTAAAACATGCAGTGATTTGAAACTGTGCAGCGATTGTATCTCTTGGGCTACGGCTTGGGCTGGTTAGTGAAGAGCTTGGTGGGGTTGGCTTTTGCCAGTCAAGGTCGCTTATTGCAGTGATTTCCTGCAATTCAGCAAAGGCGCGTGGAGATAATTTTGGACTAGCTTGTGCAGCAAGGGTGCGTGGAGATAGTTTTGGACTGCCAGATTCTGTTAAATTAAGCGGCGGAATTATTGATACAGCGCGTGGAGAGCTATTTGGTGTTGTTTGTAAAGACAAGCTCAACGTTGTATCTGAAGAATTGTTTGAGTTATTGCGTGGAGAAAGTTGTTGTGAGTTTTGTTGTTTTAGTCTTTCACTGAGTGCTAGCACAGCCGCTGAATTGTCCTCTCCTGAAGTATCCATGGCTACACTTGTATTTGCAGCAATGAAGAGTCCACAGAGAGCAATGCGAATCGTTATTTTAACTTTCATAAAAAAATCCTCTTCTTTTGATAATTGATGTGATTAAAAACTTGCCTCAAGTCTAATAATTTGGGTTTGATTTATCAAGTTCTGATCGCATGATAAAAATTGAGCAGCTGTTTGATGATGGAATCAGTATGATAATGTTGTGCCGTTGCGCGTGCACCAGCTGAAAGTTTTTTGTGTAATTCTGCGTTGTTTGCAATGTTTATAATGGTTGTCGCTGCTTGATTTGCATTTTCAATAATAAAGCCATTTATGCCATTATTAATAATGTCGCGCTGTCCTGGCCCGTCTAACGCAATAACTGGCAACCCTTGTGACATAGCCTCAGCAAGAACAAGTCCTTGTGTATCTGTTTGTGATGAAAAAATAAAGAGATCTGCATTGTGATAAAGCTTTATTAAATTATCCGGATCGGGTTTGTGGATAAAGCGTACACGTTCAGGCGATAACTGTAATGTATCAAACGCTCGTTTTTGCGTTTTTTCGTAATCAGTTCCATAGCCAACAAGCGTGAGCGTGAATATGTTTGGTAGTTGTTTAAAAACATCAAAAACAAAGGGAATGTTTTTTTCTGGTACAAATCTGCTCACAACGAGTAACTCAAAATGTTTTTTGTTGGGTATGTTTTTGGTTTCAGCCGTGGATGTAAAGAAGAATGAACGCAATGGGCTTGGAATGATTTTTATTGGAACAGTTATTTTTTGTGCGAGTAAATAGTCTCTGATTGCGCTGCTTGGCACAATAATGCCATCGACAGCATTGCAAAAACGGCGTACAGTTGATCGGATCAGGGGTTTTGTGAAGAAATTGGGCAGTGGTATATAATGCGCATATTGTTCATACATGGTGTGATACGTAAAAACACACGGAATTTTCAGTGTGCGTGCCGCGCGCAGCGCACTTACACCCAATAAAAAGGGATGATGCACGTGCACAATATCGGGTTTATATTGTTTGAGCAGTTGTGTAATTGCATGTGTTGGTCGCCATGGAATTGCCATGTAATTTTTTTTGTACATAAATTTGATGGGGCATGCAATGCGAATAACATAATCGGGATCGGCTATTGCTTCTTCCTTTTTGTCTAAAAAATCGAGGGTGATAATAAAAACTTGATGGCCTTGCATTCTCAAGGCATCTGTTATTGCATTGATTGAACTGGTGAGACCACCGGAGTAGGGTGTATAATTGTTGGTTACAAACGCGATACGCATGATTTATTTAGGGAAATTGCGAGAAGTTAAGTTTTTTCCAGTCAGTTAAAAATTGTGCCATTCCTTTATCAGTCAATGGATGTGCGAGTGAATTTTCAAATACGGTAACCGGTACCGTTGCAATATCAGCGCCAGCCATAATGACCTGTTCAAAATGAGATGTGTCTCTAATTGATGCCGCAAGCAGTTCTGTTTTAAAATCGTACCAATCAAGCATGTGTCGTAATTGTTGTACTAATTCAATACCATTGTTCCCACTATCATCTAACCTACCAATAAAAGGAGAGATGTAGTGTGCGCCTAGTTTTGCCATCATCAATCCCTGAACAAGAGAAAATAGTAAGGTAATATTAACAGTGATTCCTTCATCAATAAGTTTTTTTATGACCACATAGTATTCTGCATGGCAGGGAATTTTTACCGCAATATTATCACACAATTCAGAAATTTTATGTGCTTGGCGATAGATTTTTTCTGGATCTGTTTCTACAATTTCTACGCTGATAACGCCGGATGGTAAAACATCACAAATGGCAAGAATCTGATCAACGGGATTCTTGCCTTCTTTACTTAAATGGGTAGGGTTTGTTGTTACCCCATCGATGAGTCCGGTGTGAGCCCATTTTTGTATGAGCTCTGTATTTGCAGTGTCTAAAAATATCTTCATACAAAAAAGACTACTATTCTCTTTTCAAATTTTCAAGAAAAATAACATGCAAGGGCGAGCGCTATGTTAACTACATATAAAGAGGTGCAGATTGGGCAGAGTGTTCGTATTTTAAAATACAAAATATAGGCAAATACAACTGATACTGCCACGCCAGCCAATGTGAGTATAAGAGTAAAGGTATGCATGTGCATGGTTGTTAGCGCAATTACTGCACAATAATATAAGGCTGATGCCCAGATATTTGAGATGCCAAGCATTTTTCCATATGGGCTTTGGAAGGCGCGTGAGCATGAAATTTTATCAGAAATATCACATGCAGGTTTAAATTGCGCATCTTGTTTGAGTTTGCGTTCTACGATTATACCGTACGCTGAAATTGCAAGGCCAATGAGTGCAAGAATAATAATGATCATCATGAGAGGTCTCCTTTTATAGTGCTGCGCACTATGGTTTTTGTGAATTAAAACATTATCCTTTTTATTATCAAGATTCTCTTCCCCCGCTCGCCCTGAGTGCCCCGTAGGGGTGTATCGAAGGGTGCGACAATACGAAGACCTTAAATTTAAAAAATTCTTTTTATATTGCACCCTTCGATACTTTTTTGCTTGCAAAAAAACTCAGGGCGAGCGGGACGGGGAATTGAGTTCAGAGAGCTGAATTGCATTTCAAAGAAAAAATATGATAATCGATAACTATTGTGAGCGTAAAGATATTTTATCAAGTTTCGCTCGCGCTTTCTTAAGTGATACTGCATGGTGTTGTATTCCTTGCCACACATCGCCAACTTTTTTTATACGCTGTTCAACATTGTTAATGCTATATTTTTGTGAATTCATGTTCTTAGCCAACAGTTCTTCCCAGGTAACTGGCATTGCAACCGGAGCACCTTCGTGTGCACGCACGGCATAGGGAGGGATGACAGTTGCACCAAATCCATTGCGCAACCAATCAATAAAAATACGTTTGCCACGGTGAGCTTTATGCATAGTGACCGTAACCATATCAGGAAATTGTGCAGCGAGTAGCTTTGCAATATCATGAGCAAAGGTACGTACTTCTTCAAAGGTGTGTAGTCGTTTAAGGGGAACAACAATATGAGCACCGCGCGATCCAGTGAGCATACAAAATGTTGGCAATTCGCATTCATCGAGTATTTTTTTCAGTTCTACCGCAGCACGTTGCACATCACCAAATGAATGTGCATCTGCAGGATCAAGATCAAAAATAAGTCTGTCAGGTTTTTCAAGATTATCGGTGCGGCTAAGCCATACGTGAGGCGTTATGCATGCTTGATTGGCGAGATAGAGTAATGTTGCAGGTTTATCAATGACTACATAGTGCACCAATCCCTCAGTTTGTCGTGGTATTGCAACACGCGTTATCCAATCTGGAAAATAATCACCGGCATCTTTTTGGAAGAAACCTTCGTGGTTAATTCCATTGGGAAAGCGTTGCATGGAGATAGGACGATTATCGCAATAGGGGAGCATGATAGGGGCGATCATGTGATAGTAATTGATTAAATCACCTTTTGTAATATCAGATTTGCCGAATAAAACTTTGTCGGCATTGCTTATTTCAACGGTGTAGCGCCCACTTTTAATCTTCATTTTTTTGTTTTTTTTTTGGATTCTATTTCTTCTATTGTTTTTCCTGAAATGGCTGATTCCGGTTGTGAGTTGACGGGGTTGCGACGTGCATCAGCATATTCATCCCGCATTTTGATCAAAAGCCATTTTTTCATATCATCGCCACTTGTGCGGATAAGTGCGTAGCCGCCCTGCAATTTTTTACCGTGTAGATTCACCTCTATTTGTCCGTTTTTATATGATTGTGCAAGCGGAACAATTGTGCCATTTTGTTCTTTGATATTTTCAAATGTTCCGGTGTCCCACACAATAACCGATCCTGCACCATATTCACCTTCAGGAATAATGCCTTCAAAAGTTGCATAATCCATAGGGTGATCTTCTGTTTCAATGGCTAAGCGTTTTTCGTGAGGGTCTGTTGAAGGACCTTTAGGAATGGCCCATGATTTGAGTACACCATCAATTTCTAATCTAAAATCATAGTGCAGATGACTCGCGTTATGTTTTTGTATGACAAAAATTGGTTTATTTTTTGGAGCTGTCATGGAATTTCCTTGTGGTTCGGGAGAGACAGAAAAGTTGCGTTTCTTTTTATAGATCAACAATGCATCATACGGTATAAGCATGAACCCCAAACCAATAAGAAGTGCCGTGACTGCAATTGCTTTTTTAATCATGCCCTACTCCGCTAAAGCTTTGCAAGGATATGTACCCCACAAAGTGTTTTGTGATTTTTCTTGAGTATGGGCAAATGTGCAGCGTAATTCAAGGGATTATGTTTATTCTCTGCTGGTAGGTGTAGTTTTTTTTTCATCGAGAATGCTTCTTATAGTCTGAGGAACAATTATTTTATATAACATTTCATATGTTTTTATTTTTTTCTCATGTAATGCTTCACGTTTTTTTTCTTGTTGCAGTAATTTAACGAACTTTTTACCAGATTGTGTTTGATAGATATCGGTGAAGTTTTGTTGAAGAAGGGAGATTAGTTCTCGATCAAAACTTAGGCCTAGCAACGTTGGGAGGAAAAAGTTGGTATCAATGTCTAGCCTCTTAAATAGTTTGATAATATTGTCTTTTGTCCATGCAGTGATTTTTTTTAGGATAGTTGTATCAACAGTAGCATTACCTTCTTGTTGCATCCAGAGTCCAAACACAAGTCTATTTAATTTGTGGAGTAGTTTTTCTTCAAAAACAAGCTTGGTTAAAAGGACGTTTACTTCTTCTTGTGAGTGTTGTTGTATAAACATACCAAGAGTTAGTATAGAGTTAGGGTCTTCATTTTTCATTTTCTCTACAACCGTAACAATTTCCTCAACACTTTCGCCTCTTGTTTTACCGGGACCCCACACCAGCTCTTTAAATCGGTTATATGATTGTTTAATCCGAGCAGTCCAGGTGAGAGGTTGGTAGCTTTTTGTTTGATATATTGTTTTTGGTGTATAAGTAGGCAATCGTCGTAATTTCCCTGTGCGACGGACTGTTGTTGATGTCATTCCCCAAACATTACTCAGGCCGCTGAGGGCTGCAATGAATAAAAAGTGATAGAGTAAACTTTTTTTCACGATTTTTCCTGGTTATGGGCATCTAAAAAACCTCAATATCCATTTTTGAGTATAGATTGTTGATTGTCTAATATGCAATAATGAGCCTCTGTTTTTTTTAAATAACCGTGCTTTTTGACCAAAAGTTCTTATTAATTGGTTTGCTTTTTGACCAAAGATTGTTTTTTTAAAAATCTGTCCATTCGAAAAATCTTATCTGATAGTATTATTGATAGCGATTTGACAGATCGCTATTTAAAAGTAAAATTGTCCAAGATATTTTCTAATGGGATGCTATAAAAATTTTATACATCCCATAATAAATGTAGTTCAGGTTTTGCGAGCAGTTGTTGTTCTTATCTCATTTTTGTTTTCAATAAAATCATTGTAATATTTGCGGCTATATTTATATTTGTTGGCGATGATCGTTTCGATATTGAATTCATAATACATATGTGCTATGAATGTGATCAGTTCTTTTAACAATGGCATACCATCAGCGCTTTATTGTTGCAAAAGATGTGTGAATAATGCGCATTGGGTATGGGGTGAAGTAAGGCATAGAAAGGCATGCATTACTTGTTCTTGATTGGTTACAGCTTTGTATAGTGGGTGATTTTTCTATTGTATAAAAGTTGTATAGTTTAGTGTATTTTTCACACGCAAGATCCACTGCTCTTTTACCATCTTTATTTCTGGAATGTATGTTCAGGCCATGAGATGTGAGAAACGGTAAGTATAGTTCGAACTTGGGAGCAACAATAGATGTTATTACTGCGCATAAATGTAGTTGAGAGTTTTTCTGTGTATCTTTTGTATGGATGAGTTTGCTTGCAATAAAGGGATTATCAGCAATAAAAGAATAGAATAAATTTAAATCATCATTATAAGCAGAAAAAAAATGAATTAAAGGCGTTGTTTGGTAATTATTGCTTTTGATTGTTGGATTGGCGTCTTTTTCTATGAGTAGTTTAATTACATTGAGTTGCTTTCTAGAGCACGCCATATGTAGAGCTGTACTGCCATTATAATTTTGGTGATTGATGGTCCTGGTATCATGAGAAAGAAGCAATTTAACACAATCTTCTTTTCCGTTACCTGCTGCTATCTGGAGTGGAATATTCCCTGATTTGTCAGATATATTTGCAGCTTGAGGCGCTTTACTGAGCATTGATGTAACTGTTGTGGTTAATCCTAGTTCACATGCTACGTGCAGTGGGGTGCAGCCTTTTGAGGTGCGTGAATTGGTATCTATATTTTCATGGGTGATTAATAATTGGTAAATTTCTTCATTGATACTTCTCTCACTTGCCAAATAAAAAAGTGACTTTCCATCACTGTTTATGTAATTAACATCTGCATCTGCTAATAATGCATCTCGCACTGCTCTTGTATCGTTCTTTGCTATGCCTTGAAGACACAAGTGTGTTGCATCAGAGGGGTTAGAGATATTTTTTTGCGTTGTTTCCATTGCATGGGATGTGTGGGGGATGCATAAGAAAAGAAAAGCGAGTGATGATAGATGGTATAAACTACTATAGTTGCTCGCTTGAAATTTTTTTCCTGCGCTCGTTCTGATGCTTCGACATTGCTCAGCAGTGAACACCCGCCTGCCCTCCGAAGCCTCGGCGAAGGACGGGTTGAAGAATATCTTAGAGCGCTCGAAGACATCATCTTCAACCCAGGTTCCACTCCGTTTCACTCGGGTACCCATCAGAAGGAACTGAAGATGGGTGTAACTGACGAGCGCTAGAGAAGACATGGATAGGGCAAGTTTAATGGTTGTCATCATATATTTCATGAAGCACTCCATAATAAATGTAGTTCAGGTTTTGCGAGCAGTTGTTGTTTTATCTGGTTTTTGTTTTCAATATAATCGTCGTAATATTTTTTGTTATGTTTATATTTTTTGGCAACGATTGTCTCAATATTGAGCTCATAATAATTGCGTATAATGTGGACTAACAATTCTTCTGGCAGTGTATGGCCATTGGCACTTTGTTGTTCCAACATTGTTTTGAATAATGCGCATGGTGTGTGTGGTGAAATAAAGCGTAAGAAAGCATGCATTACTTGTTCTTGATTGGTTACATCTTTATACATGTTGTGTAATTTTTCTATTGTATAAAAGTTGTATAGTTTAGTGTATTTTTCATACGCAAGATCCACCGCTCTTTTACCCTCATTATTTCTGGCATTTATATCCAAGTTGTGGGATGCAAGAAATAATAAGTAACTATCGAATTTAGGTTCGAGGATGCCTTGTATTGTTGCACATAAATGAAACTGATTGTTTTTTTGTTTATCTTTTTTATGGATGATTTTTTTTGCAACAGAGGGATTATCAGCAAGAAAAGAATAGAATAAATTTAAATCATCATAACAAACAGAAAAAAGACGAGTTAAAGGCGTTACTTGATAATTGTTTTTGATTGTTGGGTCGGCATCTTTTTCTATGAGTAGTTTGATTGTGTCAAGTTGTCTTACGTTGCATGCTTGATGTAGAGCTGTAAAGCCACCGTAATCTTGGTGATTGCTGGTCCTGATATCATGAGAAAGAAACAATGTAACACAATCTTTTTTCCCGTGATATGCTGCCACATGGAGTGGAATACTCCCTCCTCTGCTGCATATGTTTGCAGTTTGAGGAGCTTTACTGAGCATTGATGCAACTGTGGTGGTTAATCCTAGTTCACATGCTACGTATAATGGAGTGGCGCTATAGGAGTTGCGTGAATTGATATCTATATTTTCATGAGTGATTAATAATTTGTAAATTTCTTCATTACTATTTTTCTCACATGCTAAATAAAAAAGTGACTTTCCATCACTGATTATGTGATTAACATCTGCACCTGCTAATAATGCAATTTTTACTTGGTTTGGATTGTTTTTTGCTATGCCTTGAAGGCACAATAGTGTTGCATCAGAGGGGTTAGTATTTTTTTGCGTTATTTCCATTGCGTATGATGTGTGGGGGATACATAAGAAAAGGGAGATGACCAAAGTAATATGTTTCATGAGGACCTTGTTGGTTATGAAGATATAATAATTGTTATTTTACAGCAATTGATCAAAAAGTAATGTGAAAACAAACACTTGCATAGTAAAAGATAGATTCCCTACACTGGTAACAAAAAGGGACCCCTACTCCGCTCCTCCTACGCATAAAGCTTCGGAGGACACGGTAAAACTACGAATGGCAGGCCATGACAAATAAAAATTTTTCTTTTTATACCAACATTGCGGTGAATGATGCACTTGCAGATCTGCAAACATCTGCATCAGGATTAACGCAGGCGGAAGTTGATAAGCGTTTGGCTACGTATGGGCCTAATGAAATTAAAGAAGTTGATATTACGTGGTTTCAGATATTAAAAGGGCAATTGTTAAGTCCGTTTATGTGCATCTTTTTTGTTATTGGTCTTGCCTATTTATTCACCGGCCAAGGAGCAGAAAGTATTATTATTTTTATTATAATTTTGGTGAACGTGGGCATTGGCTTTTTCCAGGAATATCGCAGTAATTCATCAATGCTGCTGTTAAAAAAATGTCTTATGTCACAGGTTACGGTCAAGCGTGATAACACAGAAATGAATGTTGCCTTAAACCAACTTGTTCCGGGTGATATTATTGTACTCTATGCCGGTGATATTGTTCCGGCAGATTGTCGGTTTATAGAAGTTGATAACCTTGCAGTTGATGAATCAAGCATGACGGGTGAATCAATTGCCGTTGCAAAAAAAAGTGATGCAATGAGTGAAGCGGTAACTGATATGTACCGCGCTGAAAATATAGGTTTTACCGGAACGGTCATAACGCAAGGCAAGGGAATTGCAGTAGTTATTGCAACGGGAAGTTCTACAGCGCTCGGCACCATTGCAGCATTGACCAATAAAACAGTGACTAAAAGTAATCTTGAAAAAGGTTCTGTTTCTATTGCGCGTATGACAATATATCTTGTTTTTTTTAGTTTGTTGGCTATTGCGCTGATACATATTATTTTGGATAAAGGGAAGCTTAATTATGTTGATCTTTTCCTTTTTGCAGCAGCACTTGCTATAACGGCAATTCCTGAAGGTTTACCGATGGTTATTACCTTTTGTTTGTCGCAAGGGGCAGCAACACTTAAAAAAAATAATGTTATTGTAAAGCGTTTATCAGCAATTGGTGATTTGGGCTCAATTGAAGTTTTTTGTACCGATAAAACGGGAACGTTAACTGAAAATGCGTTGAGTGTGGAAACTATGTATGGCAATGATCCTGATAAAACATTGATTTACGCAATTCTTTCTTCTCCTGCACAAACGGCAACCAAAGAAAGTCCCACCAAAGGTTTTGATTTAGCATTACAAAAAAAACTTACTGATGAACACAATACGCAGCTTGCACAACACAATGTACTTAAAGAGTCCCCTTTTACGCCGCAAAAAAGACAATGCATGACGCTCGTGCACAAAGATGGTGAGCATACATTGATTGCTAAAGGTTCTCCTGAAGTTATTATTGAAAAATGTACGTTTTTAAATGATCAAGAAAAACATACCATTCAGGACTGGATCGATACAGAAGAAAGTAAGGGAAATCGTATTCTTGCCATTGCGACTAAAAATATAGCTTCATATACGGCAGAATCCTATGATATTGAATCTGATGATCATGATTATGAAACAATTGGCCTTATTGCATTCCAGGATCCGCTCAAGGGGACTGCATTAACAACCGTTAAAAAAGCAGAATCGCTGGGTATCCAGATAAAAATATTAAGTGGTGACAGCAAAAATGTCTGTTTTACCATTGCAAAGCAGTTGGGGTTGGAAACAGATCCTCAGAACGTAGTGCTTGGATCAGATTTTGAAAAAGCGACTGAAGAAGAAAAAACGTTTTTGGCACATAATCGTTCTGTTTTTGCTCGCGTAAATCCTGAGCAGAAATATGAAATTATTAGTCACTTACAAAAAAAATATTCGGTTGGTTATATGGGTGACGGTATTAACGATGCTCCTGCGCTTAAAATTGCTCATGTTAGTTTTGCAGTTAATGATGCGGCTCCTGTTGCCCGTGAAGCGGCGGAAATTATATTGCTGCGTAAAAGTTTGAGCAGTGTTATTTTGGGTATTGAGCAAGGAAGAAAAACAATTGTTAATACGCTCAAATATACCAAGATGACGAATGCGCCGAGCTTTGGCCATTTTTATGCGCTTGCTGTTGCTTCATTGTTACTTGATTATCCGCCGATGTTGCCAATGCAACTTTTATTTTTGAATTTGCTTACTGATTTGCCCATGATTGCAATATCAACGGATAACGTGAGTGATCAAGAGGTCAGAAAACCATTAACATATGACATGACCGATGCGACTATTCTTATTATCATGTTTGGCCTGATTATGTTTGTTGCCGATATAACCATATTCTTGGTATTTAGATCACACTTTCCTGAAACGTTGCAAACAAGTTGGTTTATCACGAGTACTATTTCAGAAGTTGTGTTTTTATTTTTATTCCGTACTCAAGTACTGTTTTTTAAAGCTGAGCGTCCATCAGTATTGTTAATGGGGCTTTCTCTTGTGGTGATTTTAACCGCAATTATTTTACCTTTTACAACTATTGGACATGATGTGTTTATGTTTAGTACACCACAATGGGCGCATGCACCATGGTTGATTGGTGTGGTGTTGTTTAATTTGGTTGTCGCTGAAGGGGTTAAGTTGACGTATTATTATGTGAAAGAAAAGATATGGAAAATGGAAATAAAGATTTTTATTATCATGCCAACAGTAGTATAGATGAACATTTTTAAAAATCTTGCAACATCAGTACAAGGATTGTCGCAGGCAGAGGCGAGCAAGCGTTTGCGGGAGTATGGCCCCAATGAAATACAAGAGACAACCGCAACATGGTTTGAAATTTTAAAAAATCAGCTCAAAAATCCATTCATTCTTATTTTTATCGTTATTGCTGTTGCCTATTTTTTTACCGAGCAATATACCGAATGCATAATTTTGATCATTATTATGATGGTGAATACGGTTATTGGCTTTTATCAAGAATATCAAAGTAGCAAGGCAATGGCGTTGCTCAAATCATATCTGCAAGCAACAATTATTGTTTATCGTGATGGCAAAGATGATCTTGTTGGCATTAATACATTAGTTCCCGGTGATAGTATTAAGCTTAATGCGGGTGATATTATTCCCGCAGATTGCCGCTTTATTGCAACGGATAATTGTGTTGCTGATGAAGCAATGCTTACTGGTGAATCATTACCAACAAAAAAAATGCACATGCTCGCCGATAAAAAAATAACAGCAGTATATGATGCATACACCATCGGATTTGCAGGTACTGTTGTGGTTGATGGGAGTGCTACTGCCGTTGTGTTTGCAACCGGATTACATACAGAAATGGGTTCTATTGCTCAGTTAGCAACGCACACAATAACCAAAAGTAATTTAGCAAAAGGCACCATGCGGCTTGCACAGATTGTTTTTGGCATGGTTGTCATCAGCCTTGTGCTTATTGTGATGGTTAACGTTATTTTTAAAACAGGACAACGTTCATTTTTTGATTTTTTGATTTTTGCAGGAGCGCTTGCAATTACGGCAGTTCCTTCAGCGCTTCCCATTGTGATTACCTTTTGTTTGACCAATGGAGCAATGAGATTGCATAAGCATAAAATGATTGTAAAGCGATTGTCTTCTATTGAAGATCTTGGCAGTATTGAAGTTTTTTGCACAGATAAAACAGGGACATTGACGGAAAATGTGTTGAGTGTAAAAGATGTTTATGCGGTGCATGAAGAACATACATTACTCTATGCAGCATTCACGTCGGATATGCTTTCCCGCACAAAGAAAATCATACCGAATGGTTTTGATCAAGCAATTGTGCAAGCGTTAACGGCAGAGCAAGTGCAATCATTGAAAGAGTACACTATTGTTAAAGAACTTCCCTTTACGTATGAACGTCACCGGAGTATTACGCTTGCTCAAAAAAATGATACGTATTGTTTGGTGACCAAAGGGTCTGCCGAATATATTATTCCTCTCTGTTCTTCTTTAACACAGCAAGATCTTGTTGCTGCTCATGCGTGGGTAAAAGATAATGAATTACAGGGCAACCGTGTACTTGCGGTAGCAATAAAAAAAATAACCGGCGCGCAGCAGGTCACTGATGACATGATACATCAGTATGACACAACGTATGATACGCTGGGGTTAATTTCTTTTGCTGATCCACTTAAATCAACAGCGGAAACAGCGGTTAAAAAAGCACAAGCGCTCGGTGTGCAGATTAAAGTATTGAGTGGTGATAGTGTGTACGTATGTTTTACGATTGCGCAGCAGTTGGGATTGGAGCACAGTATTGATAATGTTGTACTGGGCACGGATTTTGAAAAAGCGACCGAAGAACAGAAAATGTTTCTTGTGTGCAATCGTACTATTTTTGCACGCGTAACGCCGGAACAAAAGTATCAAATTATTTCATATCTTCAACGCACCTATTCCGTTGGTTACATGGGTGATGGGATTAATGATGCACCAGCACTGAAAATTGCTCAGGTTGGTATTGCGGTCAATACTGCAGCTGGAGTTGCACGTGAGGCAGCAGAAATTATCATGCTACAAAAAAGTTTATTGAATATTTTACTGGGGATAGAAGAGGGTAGAAAAATAATTATTAACACGCTTAAGTATATAAAAATAACTATCGCGTGTAACATAGCGCTGTTTTATGCACTCGTGTTTTCATCATTATTTATTAATTATTTACCGATGTTGCCATTACAGCTTTTGTTTTTAGATCTTATTACTGACTTTCCGTTAATTGCCATCTCCACTGATGCGGTAAGTAAACATGAGCTGCAAAAGCCTTTGCATTATTCTATGAAAGAGATTGGTTTTGTCACATTTCTTTTTGGCTTTGTGCGTTTGCCATTCGATTTTTTAATTTTTGTTCTTTTTAAATCTAACCCTGTGTTATTACAAACGAGTTGGTTTCTTGCAAGTTCATTGTTCCAGTTTGTGCTGATATTTTCATTGCGGACAAAAATACCGTTTTGGCGAGCACCGCGTCCCTCATGGATGTTAGTGGGATTATGTTGCCTTGCTACAGCTATTGTATTGATTTTGCCATTTATTACTTTTGGGCAAACCATTTTCTCTTTTGTGCAGCCAAGTATGGGTGATATGAGGAAAATAGCTCTTATTATTGCTGCTTATTTTATAACGACTGAGACAGTAAAAATACTGTATTATCGTAGTCAAAATAATAAATAATGTATGTTTTAAAAGGTGGTGTTAAAAAAATGAACCACTTTTTATTTATTATAATTCTTTATTCATTACTTGTTGCGTATCAGTGACGCGCGCAAGCGTATGTTCTTCAAATCCTAGCGTAATGAGTGTATCAATAAAATCCATTGGTTTAAGTCCAATTTCAGCTGCTTGGTGGAATAAGCATGTTGCTGGTGTGAGTCCGGGTAATGTGTTATTTTCAAGAATAACAACGCGTTCTTTTTTTGTTGGGCTTTGCGTGGCTGTTTTGGTAAAAACAGTCAATGCGTGAATATCCTTTGCATTGTAGTGTTGTAAAAGCGCGTTCCATAATGCGTTGTACAAACTCGAGTGTTGCGTGTGGTAGTGGTGCGGGTGTTTGATTTTCCCCAGCACCGGGTAAGAATTTTTCTTCAATAGAAAGTATTCCTGCAGCAGAAACCGCCTGGCTTGGTGGTAATGCACGCGGATGTTCATTACCAATAACTCCCACGGTGAGTTCCATGCCGGTAATACATTCTTCTATTAATACACAATCTTTTTCTTGTAAAACTTTATTAATTGCGACAATTAATTCTTCATCATTGGTTACTTTTTGCACCATTACGCTGCAGCCATCATCATGTGGTTTAACTATGAGTGGGTATGCAAGACTATCTTTTTCTTTATCCGCACTCTTCGATACATTTTTGCAAGCAAAAACACTCAGGGCGAGCGGGAGGGGCAGAGTATTTTCTTTCTGTGAAGTTTTTTCTCCCCGCTCGCCCTGAGTGTTCTTCGTAGCTTCAGCGGAGAAGAATGTATCGAAGGGTGCAACCCACGTATTTTTCATAATCAAAATATTCTTTGGAACATCAAAGCCATGCGCAGCAAGTAGTTGGTTTGCTTTATACTTATTCATACACAACGCGCTTGCAAGCACCGATGATCCGTTATACGGCAAGCCAAGCATTTCTAGTGTGCCTTGTACTGAACCGTTTTCACCTTCACCTCCATGCAGCGCAATAAATACAAAATCAGCAATAGATGATAAATCACCCCATTTAATTTTTTGTGATGGTTGCAACAGTTCAACAATTTCTTTAGTAGAATTACGCACGAGTTGTGATTGCGTTAAAATGTAGAGCTCTAAACTATCGCTGACAAAAACAGGAATTGGTTCGTATTTGTGGGGAGATAGTTTATAAAATACGTTGCGGCCAGAATCGAGTGATGTTTCTTTTTCATTTGATTTGCCGCCGAGTAGTATTGCAACACGATTTTTTTGTGTATTCATAGTTGGAGATTCCAGTTTTTCTTGAGTAATAATCGTTTCCAGCATGTTGTATTGTTGGAGTTCTGTTTCAATAATATGGTTAATAAGTTGCGCAGGGCTCATATTAATTTCTGCTGCTTGATTAAAAATATAACTTGATGGTGCCATGCCAGAGAAGGTGTTAGGATCGATAATAACAACAGTGCCATCGTTGGTTACAAATCCATCGATACGTCCCATATTGCTCAGCTCTAATGCATGCATTACGTTAATACATGTTTGTTGAATACGTGCAGTAGTTTTAGCGCTACAGCGAGCAGGTGTACGTTTTACACCACGGCCAGGCATGTATTTTTGTTCGTAATCAAAAAAGCCTATTTCAGTGTGCGCAATGCTTTCTGTGGGAGGTAATGCAAAAAATTCACCTGTCCTGTGATCTGTTAATACAATGCAGGTAAATTCCATTCCAACAATTTTTTCTTCGATAAGTACGCGCTTTTTTTTGTTAGGATCTATACAGCACGCTTTTTTGAGTGCCTGTTCAAGAGTGCTGCTGTTTGCGATAGAAATACCAAGGCTGGAGCCTTCATTATAAGGTTTAACAACAAAATGATCAGCATTGTAGCGTGCATCGTTTTTATTCTTTAGCGCTCGTCCTGAACTTGTTGAAGGATTTTCTTCGAGCGCTCGAGGATATCCTTCAACAAGTTCAGGACGAGCGCCGGAACATAAAGATTGGGCAGAATTATTGCATTCTGGATAATGCCCGCATTAATAAGTCGGTCAAAAATATTGTTTTTGTAGTGCTCAAAATTATCAACTTCATATGGTTCAACGGCGATAAAGCGTGGTGTTGCAATGCCCGCATTATTGAGGAATGTTTTGAGTACAATTTTATCATTGCGTAATGCACTTGCAAGAACTCCTGAACCAAGATAGGGAATGCCAATAATTTCTAAAAAACCTTGCAATATACCATCTTCAGCGTAACGGCCATGTTGTGCAATGTAGATAAAATCAACATGATTTTTAAGATCATCCCATGCAATAAGTTCTGCTTCATGAGTAAGGCGATGTTCAAAATCAGTTGTTTTTCCACGATGTAAAAAATGCCAAGGAAGTATGTATATTTTTGCATCACTTTGAAATAGTGGAATAACTGAATAGCGTGATGTATCAACATAATCACAGATTGTTCTGCCGGAGTTAAAAGAAACTTCTTTTTCAAGGGATTTGCCGCCCATAAGGACGCCAACGCGTAGTTTTTGCATATGCTTGTAGCCTTATAATTTTTAATTCTAAATTATTCTCTCTTAATTCAGTATTGTAGTTCACGTTCTATACAAATATCAAACTGCGTTATTATTCTACTGGTTTGCGTGATGCTGGTAAAGGAATAATCTGATTGTTGGCAACCGGATGGGTTGTGGTATGCTGGGTAATGGAAGGAAATTTTTTTGTAGGGGAATGGTTGTGGCAAAAAATGATGTTTTAGGAAATTTGGTTTGGCTTGATCTTGAAATGACCGGATTAGTTATAGCAACGGATGTTATTTTAGAAATAGCAACCGTGATCACTGATGGTAATCTTAACGTGATTGCAGAAGGCCCTTCTTTTATTATTCATCAACCAGAAGAACAATTAGCTGCTATGGGTAAGTGGTGCCAAGATCATCATGGCAAAACAGGATTAACGGAAGCAGTGCGTCAATCAACAGTAACATTGCAGCGAGCCCAAGAAGAAACATTTGATTTCATTGCGCAGCATTGTGCTCCAAATACGGGAGTTCTTGCAGGTAATTCTGTGTGGCAGGATCGTGTTTTTTTGGATAAGTATATGCCAAGTATTAGTTCATATTTGCATTACCGTATTATTGATGTGACGAGTGTTAAAGAGATAGTGCGACGTTGGTATCCTGAAGATAAAAAAACGGAATATCAAAAATCAGATAGGCATCGCGCGTTGAGTGATGTGTATGAATCAATTGCTGAACTTAAACATTTTCGTATAAATTTTTTTAGATAAATTTTTTGTATTAAAAATAAGATAAAGAATTAATCCCCAACTTAGACCGTTGGGGACCCAACCTTCACTTCGTTACGGTTTTTTTTTCGCAAAGGGGTTTTGCAACCCCTCTGCACTCGTGCACAAACGTTCCCTTTGATCCCTTAGACCATTTCGAATTCAGGCCACAGTCTGTTCGCAAAACTTCACAGCCTAAACCATCATGCGAAATGTGTAGGTACTTATTTTTAAATAAGAATCTATCCCTAAAGTCGAAAAATATTAAATTTCCTTCCCGCGCTCGCCCTGAACTTGTTGAAGGGTTTCTTTGAGCGCTCGGAGATATCCTTCGACAGGCTCAGGACGAGCGCTGGAGTAAGATTTCAAAAATTGAGAATTTTTAAAGTTAATGATCGTAAGTACAACGAGGGTTACCAGCGAGTTTCTGGCATTTTTCTTAAAATGACATGGGGCTCGGTCGCCATCCAGCCGTCGCGGGATCAGGAGCAGGCTGGATCAGCGACCTTGCTTTTAACCCGTTAAGGAATCCAAGGGAACTATTGGTGCACGAGTGCAGAGGGGTTGCAAAACCCCTTTGCGTAAATTCACTTGAGCAAAGCGAAAGTAGGGTCCCCAACGGTCTAAGTTGGGGTCTTTGTTTTAATCTTAAATCTTACGCAAGTGGGTTCGGCGTAAAATAAATTGAACTCGAGTAATTTTTTCTATTAATCTGCTGACACAATCGCGCAATATCAGCAAACTTTTCTGCTTTAATATAAATCTTGCGGCTGTGTATTGATTTTATTTTTGATACGGGAGGTTTGGCAGGGCCAAGAATTGTTACTGATAATGTATTATTTTTTGTATACGCGTATAAATGTTCAATAAGATGATGTGTATCTTGTTCAAGCCGTTTTTCATTTGAGTGTTTTAATTCCAATTCTGCAAAACGCATTGCTGGTGGATAATGTAATTCAGTGCGTATTTCCATTTCTGAATGGTAAAATTTTAAATAATCAATTTCATTTAAATGCTTAAATAACTCATGGTCAGCCATAGCCTGAATAATCACCATACTTTGTTCATGATTTCTTCCCGCACGCCCGGAGACTTGAATAAGTTGTTGCAGCGCAGTTTCGGCAGCATTATAAACGGGGAAACCCAAATGCAAATCTGCCCATAATACACCAACCAGTGTAACATGCGGAAAATGAAATCCTTTGGTAATTGTTTGTGTGCCAACCAAGATATCTATTTTATTCTCTGTCATATCAGCAATGGTTTGTTGCCAAACTTTTTTCTTTGTGGTGGTATCCAGATCAGCGCGAGCAATAGTTGCCTGTGGGAACATTTTTTGTAAAATAGTGACTACGCGTTGCGTGCCAATTCCTTTTTTTAAAAAATCATCAGCGCTCGTTTTACAACTCGGGCACGTGGATGGCAGCATGTGTGCCATGCCACAATAATGGCACACAAGACGATTATCTTCATGTAATGTTAAACTGACTGAGCAATTATTACACGTAAAAATATAAGTGCAGTTTTTGCATTGCACAAAAAAACTAAAACCACGCCGATTGATAAAAATAATGGTTTGTTCATGCTTTGCTAATCGGTTTTTTATTGCAGTCTCAAGCTCTTTACTTACCCAAAACTGCTTTCTATTTTTATTCTCTGTTAAAGAAACAACCTGCACGGTTGGCAATGTTCCAGAGAATCTTTTTTTGAGTTGGAAAAAAGCCCATTTTTTTGTTTTAACATTATACAGCGTGCTGATTGATGGTGTTGCAGATCCGAGCACAATAGGAATGCCTGCTTCTTGTGCACGCATGATAGCAGCTTCTTTGCTGTTAATTTTTGGATGTTTTTTTTCTTGATAGCCAACTTCATGTTCTTCATCAACAACAATTACGCCAAGGTTGGGAATGGGTAATAATACTGGTAGATGCACACCAATTAAAATCATTGCAGTTTTATTGTTGAGATTGTTCCATACCGCATTTTTTTCTTTGGGTGTTTTACCTGAATGAAATCCGTAAATAGGCATATCAGGTAATTCTTGCTTCAGGCGATTTTCAAAGGCAATGGCAAGCGTCACTTCCGGCAGTAATAGTAAACTGGTTTTATTTTTGCTCAGTGCCTCAAGAAAAAGATGTTTATAGACTTCTGTTTTTCCTGATCCGGTTACGCCATGCAGGAGTACTGGCAAATAAACATTGTTACCGATGTTTGGTGTAATAAAATCACATACAGTACTTTGCTCGTTTGTAAGAGTTACTTTTTTTTGCCTGTCCTTCGAAGCTTTAGCGTAGTAGGATTCGTCGGTGAGGGTGACGGTGCTTTGTTTTGAATGGATTATTTCCTCATCCCCGCTCATCCTGAGTGTTTTTGTCTTCAAAAATGTATCGAAGGACTCTTTTTTATTGATTAAAAACTGGTGAATTCTTTTAATAAAATGAAGCGGCTCAATTTGGTAATAATCGCCCAATTTTTTTAAAAAGCTGAGATAATGCTCATCGGCAGGCAGTGGTTCAAGACCATGAATGTCTTTGATTTCAAAGGTAAGATTGTGTGGTTTTAGTGCATGCTCATCCAAAACAAGTGCGGGGATAATACGATTACGCACCGGTACCTGTACAATGAGGCCGGATAAAGGACCGTAGTTGCAGTTTGTTGGTACTGAGTACCAGAGGGGCTCGGGTAATCCATTTAAAAGTCTGACGCGAATAAACATAATTTAAGAATATAGAAAAATGGTTTTTTTTGTAAGAGAAATAAATCCTCTAACAATGATCATATTTAAGTGGTATTCCCTGATGCCAGGTAAATATATTTTTCGGATCATACTTATTTTTAATTTTAATAAGACGCTTGATGTGACTACCATAATAGGCATGCAAATAATCTGGACCTAAATCATAATCAACTAAATTTGCATAATCATAGGGTGAAGTATATGGTTCAAATTCCTTATAAAATTTTCGAATCAAATGCAATGCTTCCTCTTGTTGGAATTCAAAAGGCCAATAAATAAATTGAAAAATATAGCCATAGGCCTTGCGTGGGTAAAATGAACTATTACCGTGCGCAACGGCGCCACCGCTTTCTCCTCCAAATTCAAGAAAACATATATAAGGGTGTGCTTTTTTAATTAATTTGTTCATGAATTTAATCATCACATTAATACCATCTGATGATAGGGGAGAAAAAAGAAATTTAGATTTCACCTTAGAAAATGGTTGCGTGTAATTGGATGCAAAAATATCAGCTGCTCCTAAATAATTACCTCGATACACGTTAACGGTTGGTTTAAATCGTGCAAATGTACTTTGCCACTCAGTAAAAGGAGTGGCGCCAACTTTAAGTGCGTTAATTTTTAAGGTGACCTGGCCGTTATCATAATAAAATACTAGTTCTGATGTAATAGATTGTGATTGTGCAGCAAACCAATGTTGCCATGCTTTAACAATTTGAGTTACTTGGCAAGGGTTCCATGGCCATGAAAGCTGCAGATAACTTACTGTTGGTATATAATACATGGTGAAAGTAAAACTTAAGACAATACCAAACGCATTAGCACCTGCGCCGCGTAATGCCCAAAACAGATCAGGATAGGTTGATTTGGTAACTTCAATAATTGTGCCATCAGCCATTAATACGGTCATACTGATAATTGAATCCGTGGTTAATCCATATTTACGTGCCAATAATCCAATGCCACCACCTAATGAAAGGCCGGTTATACCAACTGAGGGGCAGGTGCCTGTTGGAATTGCATAATTAATCTCTCCTAGCGTACTAATCACTTCACCTAGGTGGCATCCTGCGCCAATAGTCACGGTGTTATTGCCAATATTAGGAATAATCTCATTAAAATTACGCAGATCAATAATATATCCCGATGATAGTGATCCCGGACCATAACAATGGCCTCCCGAACGTACGGAAAAGGGGAGATTATGTGCTGTCAGAACCTGAAAAGCATATTGTATTTGCGCATATGTTTGGGGAATAATAATAGCGGCGGGAAATAGATTAAATCGTTTGTTGTAATTGAATCTATTGATATCATATGTGTCGCAATCGGGATATATAACATAATCCAAATTTTGGAGTGCGGCAGGAATTGTGCTTAATAATGCGCACATGTTTTGATTGGGATAAAATTGCATGAGTGGATCATCCGTGCATGTGTAGGTGGCACACACGTTTTCAGCATCTAATGAGTTGGTAGCACAACAGATACTGATAATGAGAAGTAGCATGAGTTTTAGATTCATAGAGTACTTGTCCTAATGGTTATTTATTTTTAAATTTCCTCACCGCGCTCGCCCTGACCCTTCGGCAAGCTCCCTCCTTCGCATAAAGCTTCGGCGGACACAGCAGGAGTAAACACCCGCCTGGCCTCCGACGTGTCCTTTGAAGCCTTGGCGAAAGAGGAAGCCTCGGCGAAGGACGGCTTGAAGGGTATCTTTGAGCGCTTTAATTCTTCAACAAGTTCAGAATAAGCGCGAGGGAGTATGAATAGGGCAAGTGAAATGAGTTATGCTATACGTTACATGGAGATGAAAAGAAAACACAAGAATTAAATAATGGTTTTTTTATGTAAGTGATATTTGTTTTAAAAGGTAATTATATGAAAAGCATAGCAGATTCTCTCAAACGTATAGATGAAAAAAAACAAAAATTAGATGCAGCATATCCTTTACCACCAGAATTGGTGGAGAATTTGCAAGAATGGCTTGTAGTAGAATTTATCTATACATCAAACGCACTGGAAGGCAATACTCTTTCTTTCAGTGAAACTGCAATAGTGGTTGAAAAAGACATTGTTATTGGTGGAAAAACGTTGCGTGAGCATATTGAACTTATTAATTGTGCGCGTGCAATTAATTTTATTACAGCACGAGCTTTCAAAAAACAAAATATAACGCATGATGATATTCTTACTCTTTACAAAATAGTATCAGAAAAAATAGATCCATCTTTGGATCTTAATGCTTTTATAGCATGGTTGCATTCTCGTACAGATCATCCGGTGATTATTGCATCACTTGCGCATTACAAATTAGTTACCATTCATCCATTTATCGATGGCAATGGTAGGACTGCACGCTTGCTTATGAACTTATTATTATTGCAACACGGGTATCCATTAGCAATTATTCAAAAAGAGCAACGCCCTGAATATATTGCTGCAATTGAACATGCGAGGCAGACAGGTGATTTTGATCCGTTTTATGCGGTAATAATTTCTGCTGTTGAATATAGCCTTGATATTTATCTGGAAGCGATTGAACAGTCTAACTTATTGTAAAAAACTATTTATGCGTGTAATGCCACAGCCAAAACATGAGAGCAGCGGTTGTGCCACAACCAATCCCACCAAAGAGTAATCCACTTACCCAGGTGTGCAATTCTGAGATTGATTTTTGTTGTGCTCTCATCATATTTTTCACTGTCACGTTTTCTTGAGCGAGGTCTTTAATTGTTTCTTGTATTGATTCTTGTTGTGTGTTAATACTCCTTTTCAGTGCTAAGTTTTCTTTAATGAGATCTTGAATTGCTTCTCGTGTGCTGGTTTGTAATTTTGATAGTGATAGACTTTGTGAGGATATAGTACTTTTTAGAGGTAAGTATTCTGATGATGTTTGTGGTGAGTTTATTGGTTGTTGCAAGAGTAAGAGACCTTTTTCAATTGTGTTTATTTGATTTTGTAGGGCTAAAGTCACTTGATAAAGTGTGTCTGTTTTTTCAAAGTATTCTTGAAGTTGTTTTTTTTTTGTTTCGATTTGATTTAGGCGCTCTCCTAAAAAATCTTTTATAGTATCGACATTACTTATTGTTTTGAAAAATTCCTCAGGTGACGTAGGTTGGCTGGTTTTAGTAATTTCTAATAACGTTGGTGTTGTTGGAGGTGTTTGTGGTGTGAACATATTTTCCTTTGTTTTTATAGGTAAATATAGCGAATTTTACAATGTAATCAAAGGAAAAGAAAAGTACCCTCTATTATTTATGAATATGATGCCATAAGTATGAGTGCTGCAGTGACGGTGATCCCAAGGCCAAAATATATAAAATTTCGACTAACAATTTTAAAGTCCTCTGAGCAGCGATCTTCTAAGCGTTTCAATCCTTCTGAAAGTTCTTTTTTTAATTCTCTCAGCTCTTCTTTTGTTGCATTGAGAACTATTTGTTCTGTAATTTTTTTTTCGAGTTTCAATATGTTTTCATTAATTGTATCATCCACTAATTGTTTCAGGTGTTGAATTTTATCTTCTATAAACTTTAATGGTTGTTCCATATGTTGTTTATTATATTCTGTAACGTCTTGTTTGGTTGTTAATAAGGCTTTTTCAAGATGGTCTTCAATTTTTTTTGCTGACCCTTGAGCAACAGTAAGTAGTGAGACTATTTCTGTTGGTGGAGTGTGGTGAGGTGGTTGTTGCATAGTACTCTCCTTTTTTTATAGATAGTAAGGTGAATGCAGTAAAAAGAGATATATTAAAGGCCTACCTGATGACGATATGCAGCGGTTTCCGCTTCCAGCAATGTGCGCTGCATGTATGATAATTTTGGTTCAACAATATAATCCTGTTCTTTGAGTGCAAAGAGAACAAGATCATTGGAGTGCATATCATCTCTGATTGTTCTATAGAATGATTCAGGCATGTCAGTTGCGGTTAGTTCTACAAAATAGCAGTAGCGATTAAGTAATGTCCAATGTAAATCATCCAAATCATTCACGTCATCAAGAATGTTATGTTCAAGAAGTGTAACGAGTTGTTCGGAAATTTTCTTGGTGATATTCCATGTTTGTTCCTGTTCTGTAGGGTTCCAAATTAATTTGCTGAGTGCAATTTCACAGAATTTAATAATGCCTTGGCGTAGTTGTTCTTGAATAATTTCTTCTTGTGCGATAGTGACAATGTTTGAACTGATTTTTTTGAGAAACATATCAGGGTCTTGGCGGAATGATTCATATTCAGAACTGAATTTTGAATATAACATTGTTTGAACGGTTGAGTTAAAGCGGTCAACAAATGATGCATCATAAAGTGCTGAATTAGTGATATATTCACGTGATGCGGGCAGTGTAAAATAGGGAGCAAGCTCTGCAGGTAATGTTGTCAGTAAGTGTGAAAATGCGGATGCGTTTACATAGTGAGAGCTTTTTAACATGTTAGAAAACAGTTTTATGATTGAGCGTAGATATACCGGTGGTTGATGGCTTGAGGTGCCAAACGTAACAAGCACCGAAAGATATGAAAAATCATTGGGTAACACTTCTTTTCTATATTGCGGAGTTCTCAATTCTTTTTGTAGCGATATAATGAGATGGTCTTGATTTTGTAGTGGAGTATCTTTTTCTTGAAAAGAGCCAGCATTTATACTATGACTGGAAAGAGTGTAAAGAATTAAAAGCGTAATAAAACGATGCATCATGGTTTTGACTCCGTATAAAATTAGAAAACAACCTCGATCAAGGTTAATGGTATCACAAAGATTACAGACTGATCAATGAAATAAGTTTTTTTAATCTCTTTAATGGAGTCCCCGATTGAAGCGACGTGTCCTTCGAAGCCTTGGCGAAGGAGGAAGTGAAAATTGGGGTAAGAAGATAATAGTGCTGAGGAATTTTTTATGGCGTTATATTCGTACGAAGCATTTTCAAAGGATGGCAAAAAGGTTCATGGTGTGATAGATGCACCATCAGCAGAAGCCTTGAGAGAACAGTTAACAAAACAGGGACTGTTTCCTACCAAAATAGAATCAACGGGCGGTATGTCAACCGCTGGTTTTTTTAAGCGCTTGTTTGAAAAGAAGATAACGGTTAAAGATAAAATTCTTCTTACAAAACAGCTGGCAATTCTTCTTAAATCTGGTGTTCCTATTTTGCAAGCAATCGAAACACTCATTGAACAGTTTGAGGGCAGTGTAAAAAATATGCTTGTGCGTATCAAGGATGATGTTAAAGAAGGTACATCACTGGCTGATGCATTGAACAAATATCCAAAAGTTTTTGAAAAAATATATATCCAGTTGGTGCGTGCCGGGGAAGCAACGGGTAAGTTAGAAACAATTCTTGAACGATTAACCGTATACTTGGAGCGCAGAGAAACTATTACTAAAAAAGTAAAAGGTGCAATGCAGCAGCCTATTATTCAGCTTGTTGTGGCGGTTGGTGTTATTTCAGTTTTGGTTATGAAAGTTGTGCCGCAGATGGCAAAAAACTTTGCATCGCAAAAACAAGAGCTGCCTGGACCAACTCAATTTGTTTTATCTCTTTCCAATTTTATGATCGGGTATTTTTGGTTGGTTATTATTGGCGTGGTAGCAGTTATTGCGCTGTTTAGATTGTGGAAAGCAACGCCAGCTGGTGGCCGGCAGTATGATCAACTTAAATTAAAGCTTCCACTCGTTAAATATCTTTCAAAAACGAATGCAGTAGTACAGTTCAGTTATACACTCGGTTTGTTGCTTGAAGGTGGCGTTAATATTGCTGAAGCGTTGGATATTGTGGTGAGCGTTATTGATAACCGTGTATTGGCATCTGCGTTGCGCACCGCGCGTGATAATATTGTTAAAGAAGGTAAAATTGCAGAGTATTTGCAGCAGACAAAAATGTTTCCGCCGATTGCTATTTATCTGATTAAAACGGGTGAACAATCAGGACAGTTGGCTAGCATGTTGCTGACGGTTGCTGATAATTATGAAAAAGATTATGTTGAGCTCATTGATACCATGGTTGGTTTAATTTCACCAATAATGCTTGTGGTGATGGCGGTTATTGTCGGCTTTATTGTGCTTGCTATTGCAATGCCAATGATGCAGCAAATTCAAAATATTGGATAAATTTTTTTTATTATTAACAAAGGAGTTTTTATGGCAATTACGGCACAAAATAATGAACGTGTGCGATACGCGCGTGCAGGATTTTCTTTGATGGAAATTATGATCGCGGTGATGATTCTTGGTCTTGTTATGGCAATGGTTGGACCTGCGCTGAATAATGCGTATAAAAAATCACAAAAAAGAACAGCCGCAGTAACAGTAAGAAGTTTTAAAAATGCAATTGCTGAGTATCAGCGTGAAACACATCAGTGGCCAGCAAAATTAAAAGATCTTATTAAAAAACCAACGGGTGCTAAAGAATGGGATGGCCCGTATCTAGAAAAAGAAGAAGTTCCGCAAGATCCATGGGGAGCTGATTTTAAATATAAATTAACGCCAGGCGCTAAGCATCCATATGAATTGCATTCATGGGGTCCTAACGGTCAAGGTGCTCCAAAAGAGGAATGGATCAGTGTGTGGGAGGAGCCTTCAAAGGAATAATGTTTTGAATAAAAACGTGCGTGGTTTCTCTTTATTAGAATTAATGATAGTGATTGCAATTATTGGTGTTCTTGGCGCAATCATTATGCCCAATATTCAGCGAACAACACCGCGCTATGAACGAGAAGTGTTTATAGCGCGGTTTAACAGTTTGGTGCAATATGGGTGGCAGCAATCATTACTTACCCATAAAATACAACGAATTACCGTTGATGTTGGTAAAAAGTTAATTAGTTTGACTGCAGATTCCGGTGAAAAAGATCGTTCAGGAGAAATTGTTTTTAAACCGATAGACAATCCCGTTGATGATACGTCATGCGTTATTCCTGAAAATATTATTATCAAGCAATTTTTTATTGAGGGGTTTGATATGATGACAAAATTTGCACGGAGCAAAACGGCATCAGTCTGGTTTTATATTGTTCCTGAAGGTATGGTGCAGAACGTGGTAATTAATTTTATGGATACCAAAGATTTACATGATGATCAGCCGCGACCAGTGGCATTGGTGCTTAACCCTTTTATTGCCCTCTTTAAAACATATGATACATTTCAAAAACCATAAACATGGCTTTACGTTGATTGAAACGGTATTGGCAATGTCTATTGCGGCATTGGTTTTTACGCCTATTTTTATTATGTTGAGTACCATAATTCAGCGCGTGGATAAATCATCAAAAGCATTTGATTATATATTGTTGTGTAAAAATTTGTTGTTTGAGGCACGTCAGAAACAAGATCCTGATGCTCAAACGTTTTCACTTGATAAAGCGGAGATTGATTTTGATGCAACGCTTACCTATTCTCTTGAAAAGGGTATTGATCAAAAATCATCACTTGCATCGCTGCAGGGGCTGCATACCGAAACGGTAAAGGTTTCCTGGACAGAGCAAGATAAAAAAAAGCAAGATCGGTTAGTAACATTTGTGTATAAAAAACCAGAGCAGAAGAAATCATGAAGCAAGGATTTATGTTAATTGAACTTATCATTGCAACATTGATAGCTTCAATGGTTGCTGGTGTTTTATTGACTGCGTTGTCACAAAGTACACGCGTTCAAGCAAGCGTTGATAATGTTATTAATACATCCGTGCGGATTGGTGTTATTGCTAATCAGTTAGAAAAAGATTTGATGGGTGCGTTTTTGCCCGTGCAGGCACAGCAATCCCTCGATACACCTTCTACCGCACTTAAACCGAGTGAGGGAGAGGGAAAAGAGACTGATAAAAAAGAAGACGTTGGGCAAAAAGGTCCTGAAAAAGAAAAACCAAAGCCGATTGAAAAAATATTTTATAGCACGAACAAAGATGGCACATTGGAGATGTTAACCTTTGTTACTAACAATCCTCTTGTTGTGTATGTTGGTAAAGATGTTGGTGAGGTAAAACCAAAAGTTGTGCGTGTGCAGTACAGTTTAAAACTAGAAGCTGATAAAAAAAATTCGTATACATTGTTCCGGCAAGAAAGTATGGAGCTGGATTTAGAAAAATTTAAAAACGCTCGCGCGTATGAAGTTATTAGTGGTATTAAAAGTTGTACGGCAACATTCACCGCACGCATACCTAAACAACAAGACAAACAACAATCTTCTGAACAAAATCCTCCTAAGATTTTGTATGAATACAAAACCCAAAATGATTGGGTGAGTGAGCAAAAAAGAGGAATCAGGGATAAAGAAAAATCAGAATTTCCGCGAATTCCGTATAGTGTAGAAATTAAATTATTGCTGTGGGATAAGCAGGATAAAAAAGACAAAGAGTTTACGATTGTGTGTCAGATTCCTACTGATTTTTCACCTGCTGAAACAGAAGAAAAACAACAGCCAGAAAAGCCAAAGAAAGAAGCTGATGATAAAGGTGGTGAAACACCAGCTAACCAGCCAGATAAAGTTGCTCAGAATGAACCGAGTAAAACACCAGGACCAATTGTGGTGAATGTGTTACAAGACATAACAAAAATGTTGGGGCGGCGTAATTCATGAAAAAGATAATTGAATTCGTAAACTTTTTTCCCGCGCTCGTCCTGAACTTGTTGAAGGATTTCTTCGAGCGCTCGAGGATAGTCTTCAACAAGTTCAGACCGAGCGCGGCCAAGAGTGAATTGAGTGCGGCGCAGCCCGCTCCTTCGACGGAGCTCAGGATAAACTCCGCTTCACCGTGTCCTCCGAAGCTTTTAGCGAAGGATGGAGCGACGGCGGGGTATATAATGATTTTTACATTGCTTGTTGTTGGAGCAGCAATGATGATTGTTACGTATGTAGGACATCGCGGTTCTTTTTATTTACCATTTTCACACATGATATTTGCGCGTGAAAAAGCAAAAATGGTAGCACTTGGCGGTGTTCAGGTTGCCATTGCGCAATTATCGTCCTCCTCCGCTAAAGCTTCGGCGGACAGGCAGTCTGACTCACAAAGTATGTCGCCTGAACAAGAATTTTTGTCACGTATTTTACCAGCACTTAATCGTTGGCAAGAGTTTGCGCTTAAAGAAGATGTTGATGGTGTTGATGGGCAGATAAAAATATGTTTGATGTGTGAAGAAGGAAAAATTAATTTAAATCGTATTATCGATTTTAAAAAAGGTGTGTTCAGTGGCAGTGAACAGTCTGGTTGGAAGGCGATTATGCAGGAGCTGTGTAAATCTATTGAAAAATTAACCAAAGGCAGCGATCTGTTTCCTGCATTGGAAAAAATAGTAAAAGATTTGAAATTCCCCTTTAATGATGCAACGGAACTTATTACGCGAAAAGAGTTTAGTTATTTTAAAGATACATTGTTTTATCAACCTCCAGCACAAAAAAAACAAGATACTATTTATTTAACAGATATTTTTACGGTATGGTCTAGTTCCGATAAGATTGAGCCATGGCTTTTTTCAGATTCTATAAATGGATTATTGGGATTGCCACGCGTAGAAGTTGATGATATAAAACAAAGAAAAGAACAATCTGCAAACTGGGTGAAAAATTTTAAAGCGCGAGCCAATTGGCAACAGGATTGGAAAACAATGTTGATGCCAGTGTACGGGAAAGAGTTGCGGACTTTGCCTAAAAATATAGACTCAATGCTAAGCACAACTTTTGACTCACATTTTTTTTCGGTTCTTGTGCATGGAAAAGTTGGTGATGTAACACAATGTGTTTACGCAATTTTAGAAAGAAATAAGCAACAACAAGGTGATACTATTGAGTATGACGTTGCAATTAAAAAATTATATTGGCTGTGATTTTAAAAAAATTCCTAGCTCCATATTCTAAGCCGGGTCCCCGTGTGAAATGAAATGGAACAGAGGGTAAAAGGAATAAGTTTGCAAGGTAAAATAGAGACACGTGTTGGAATCTTTGTTTTAATAGCACTTGCCGTATTTGGGTACATGGGCTTTAAAATTGGTGCATTCCGTTTTGATCGTGCACAATATACAAAATATATGTTGCATTTTAGTGATATTTCTGGATTATCACGTAAAGCTGCCATTAAAATTGCTGGTGTAAAAGTAGGGTGGGTTGAAAATATTAAACTTATTGAAGGAGCTCAGGCTCAGGTTGAGGCTGAAGTAATGGTCTCAGCAACGTATCCTTTGTATCAAAATGCGTATGCTCTTGTCCGTCAAGATGGTCTTTTAGGACCAAAATATATTGATCTTCTTCCTGGTGATCAGTTATTACGACAATTAAATGAAGGAGAATCTCTTCAAAAGTCTGGAGCAGAACCTGTTGATCTTGATGATATTTTCCGTGAAGTAAAAGTGATTGCGCACAATGTGCGTGAAGTAACTGAATCATTTAAAGATGCTTTGGGTGGACAGCAGGGAATGGACCAAATTAAATCATTTGTTGGTAATATGGAAAATGCTGCAGAAAAATTTTCAAACGTTACCAATATTATTGAACGATCATTTATGCGTAATGAAGATAATGTTGACGCCTTCTTGGAAATTGGTGCCAATGTACGCATGTTATCTGAAAGATTAGAAAATAACGTGTTTCCTTCTTTTCAAGAGAGTATAGAAAAAATATCCAGTGTATTTGATCGTGATTTTGGACGCATAGCAAATCGTGTGGAAATTACCACAGAAGCGTCTGGAAGAAGCTGCAGCACAAGCACGTGATGGGCTGCGTAGTGTGAGTGCCGTAGCAGAAAAAATTGATGAAGGAAAAGGTTTGCTTGGTAAGCTTGTTAATGAAGATGAAACATATCGTGATCTTAAAGTTGCCGTATCAGGATTTAAAAATTACGTAACTAAACTTGATCGTATGCAAATCTTATTCGATACGCATTTTGAAACAATGCATCGCCCGGCGGAAAACTATCGATATGAGGATTCAAAAGGGTATTTTGACATCCGTATCCACCCCAATGAAGAACATTTTTATCTTGTGCAAATAGCGAGCTCGGAGCGTGGTTTTGCGTACCGTACAGAAAAAGAGTACACCTACACCAATGATGATCTTGATTATATTGATCCAACAAAACCAAATAATCCACAAGCCGTTCCTGAATTCCAAACACCTACTGAGGACCAGCGGCCGCAATTGCTATCTGATAGTGTCTATGCAAATACCTTGCCATTTGATGATCAACTTAAAACAAACTATCGACAAGAAGAGTTACGCTTTGAACGTAATGGTATAAGATTTGGTTTACAATTTGGTAAAATATTTGGCGATCTTGCATTGCGTGTTGGTATGATTGATGGCTTTGCAGGAATGGGCGCGGATTATGATTTTCCATTCAAGACTGATAAGTTCCGTTGGGTAACAACGTTTGAAGGTTTTGATTTCCGTGGTTTTAATCGTCGAGGGCCGAACAAATTCCACCAAGATAAACGACCGCATCTAAAATGGCTCAACAGAATGTTCTTGATGCGCAACATTTACTTCACGTTTGGTGCTGATGACTTTATAAGTAAGCAGAATGCTAACGCCTTTGTGGGTATTGGTATGCGATTTGGTGATGATGATGTGAAGTATGTCCTTGGCAGCATTTCCGGTGCTGGTGGATTAATTAAGTCGTAAATAAATAACGTAAAAAAAAGTGCGCATACTCTTAATTGATAGAGTGTGCGCATGTATTATTTTATCTGTATTATTAGTTGTTGACTCTTGCTTTTCCCGCGCTCGCCCTGAACTTGTTGAAGGGTGTCTTCGAGCGCTTAAAACGGCATATATTTTCTGAGCGTGCTCTGAACTTTTTGTCCTGTATTTTTAAATGCTTGGTACAAACGTTGCCTTTTTTCAATTGCCTGCGTCAATTGCCAGTTTGCATGAATAGTTTTCATATCATTATTATTATCAATATATCCGTTAATGCGAGTGAAATAATAAGCATTTTTTGCGGCTTGCGGGTCAGAGCATGCTACAAGTGTATCCGCAGTTTTTTCTATAGCGGCGGTGTATTTTTTACCTGTAGGTGAGCAATTAAATTCTTCCTCTAGTTGTTTCCTTTGTGTTGCTTCTATATTTGCTTTTTCAATAAGATCATGGAAGATATTAGTTTGCCAAAAGGCTGGTTTTAGGCATTTGTCCCATAAAATATTGATAGCGCGCGGGGTATGGCCTTGCGTGTGATGTGTCATTTCATGTGTCGCAGCATGTTGCAGTTGTTGATTATACAGATCAGTTGTAGATTGATTCTGTATGAATATGTTTGCTACATTTAATGTAATACTTCTGGAGGTGATTATTTTTGTATCGGTGAATCCATTATATTCATAAGCGATCTTGGCTGATGCCAATGTCTTAGAATCGTTTTTTATCGTTATAAGACCAAGGTTATTGATATTGAATTTATGTCTTTTGCATTCATTATTGATTGCGGTAATCCATTCAGATGGAAAATTGGGATCATGCAGCGCATTGTAATTGTGTGAATCTTTTAGAATATTAAGATTAAATGCAATATCTTCTTCTGTTTTTTTCATAATATTTGACCATATTTCTTGATCATAGTTCCAATATTGTCTAACATCTTCGAGTGCTTCAGCTTCATTTTTTCTCAAAAACGTTACCATGTTTGAACGTTGTTTTTGCAATACGGCAAGAGAGAGTTGGGATGGTAACAATGATAAGAGTAAACCTGTTTTTATATGTTTGGGAGACATGTAGTCATAGGTATGTCTGCTGACCATGTCTTTTGCATGAATCGATATTGTTGTAGCGAATTTATTTTTTTCCGAGCAGAGAGTTGGAAGGCTTATTATGAGTGATAAAAAGGCAACAAGGCTGAATTTTATAGCTGTTTTCATCGGGTATCTCATTTTGGCGTATTTATTTGTAATATGTCGAAAATCTTATACATACTGAATATCATATCATAAATTGCCAGTTTGTCAATGGCATGATTGAGGTGAAAAAGGCTTGGAAAGGCGCTTTAATCCTTCAAACCGTCCTTCGCCGAGCGCTCGAAGACACCCTTCAACAAGTTCAGGGCGAGCGCAGCGAGGATCTGAACGCGTGTTTACTACTGAGCTTGTCGAAGTATCAGGGCGAGCGCAGCGAGGATCTGAACGCGTGTTTAATACTGCTGTGACCTCCGAAGCTTTATGCGAAGGAGGGAGCTTGTCGAAGTACCAGGGTGAGCGCGGGATAAAAAATTAGTTTAGGGATAGGTTCTTAGTTTTTTGTTGAAGACTTATTATCATCCCAAACTTGTTTCCAAAGATAAGCTCCAGCCGTGATAAGTCCCGCAGCAACAATAGCAGTGGGAATCATTCCTTTTTTACTATTTTGTTGCTCTGTTCCTTGCAAATCAATAGCCGTCTGTATGGTGTCATACAGTAAATAGGTGCCAAGACCAATACTTGTAGTTGCAATCACCGGTTTAGCTTTATGATTAAGTTGTTCTCTCATAAATAAAAAATTATCTTTTTTATCATAATGATGATCATGTTCTATTTCAGCGTATGCGCAGAGAGTTAGTAGTAATGGTGTGAGTATAATAATAGTACTGTTCATTGATTGTCCTCATCATCAGATCCTGAACATGATGTGGGAGAATGATATCGGTAACCACCATAGGCAGCATATTTATCATTGAGGGTGATTTCCATAACTCCCTTATCATCGATAGTTATTGTATCGGCTAAATAAATTAAGTTTGCCCCGTCATAGTTTTTTGTATTGTTTATATCTGTGGTTACTTTGTATACGCATTTGCCATCATCCTCCTCATCATCAGTAGAGCTATCATCGTTTGATGAAGATAAAGTTTCATCAGCATAATTGTGATAATAACCACCTGGCGAAAATGATTGAAATTCTGATAATAATGCATCAATCTTACACTCGGCGGCTGTTTTAGTGATATAATCAATCAGGGTATTTGTAGAGTCTTGGTGCTTATTTTTGTCGCCAGACAGAATAAATATTGTTGGAATGGCGTTGTGTAAAAGAGAGGTAATTGTTTCTTTGCGCTCATCTGCAGTGTCAGAATTATCAATATTTATGTTACAGAATGCCAAATCTATACCATCTTTTGTATCCTGTAAAAAGTTACGTAAATAATCATTTGTTATTGTATTGCGCGTTATAATTTTGTCGTCAAATAGGGCAGAAAGTTCAGGATTGTTGTGTGGATAAAAAATGGATCCATTGCCGTGCTGAAAATAGTCCGCCATTGTTTTTGAAGTAAGATTTTCATCAATAACAAGAATGTGTTTGGCTAGTTGTGTATTTAATGCAAATGCAGCAGCAATGGGGATTGATGCATAGACATCGCCATTGGTACCTTGTGCATGTCCTGCAAATGAATAGCCTTCACTTAAAGATATTGCATAATTCTGTCTTTTTTGGCGATCTTCTATTGCCGTTATTACGTCTATGGCTGCCAGCATGGTTGTGGTCACATTTTTGAGCATTGGTGTAAAGTAGGTTGTGCTGTAGTTATTGGGATAAAAATAGATGAAAGCATTATTGTTGATTGCTGAAAGCATTGCGCTTGGATGTTTTTCTATATTGTTTAAATATGCTTTTGAGTGTATGCGGGTAATGTTGGGCGCTGTGTGTTGTAGTATAACGTTGTGAGAGTGCTCACTAACAATAGAGGGGTTTGGTTGTTTTTCCATTCCGGTGATATTGGTACTGCAGAGTGCAAGAGCGAATAGAATCTGTTTTTGCATAGAGCTCCTTTTTTTAGTATTGATGAAGAAATAATCACCTTTTGGGTCATCTTTGTCAATATGTTAAAAAAAAAGGAAAGAGAACATGCAAGATCAAGTGTTTTGGTATCTCAATAATACCGGTACTGTTGCGCCGCTTACCCATGATATTACTACTGATGTGGTAATTATTGGTGGAGGAATGGCAGGATTGACAGCAGCGCAAGCGTTTCGTTCTAAAGGTCATAATGTTGTGTTGATAGAAAAAAATTATTGTGGTGCGGGTGCATCAGGAAAAAGTTCAGGATTTATAACACCAGATTCAGAATTGTCATTGTTTGAACTTATGCGTATTTTTGGCGCAGATACTGGAAAAAAATTATGGAATTTAATTGGTTCTGGCGTTGATATTATTCGGGATAATATTGAAAAGTACACTATTGATTGTGACTATCAAAAACAAGATACACTTATTCTTGCAAACAGTTTACGCGCATTTAATAATGACATAAAAAAGGAATATAATAATCGTCAACAAGCAGGTTATACAAGTACTCTTTATACCCAGCAGGAAGTAGGATCAGTTATTGGTTCCGATTGTTACAAGGGTGGCATATCATACGGCGGTACGTTTGGTATTCAAGCATATAAATATTGTTTTGGCATGAAAAAGATTTTACAAGAATTGGGCGTGCACATTTATGAAGAAACACCCGCGATTTGCATTCAAAATAATATGGTAACAACGCCACATGCAACAATCAAAGCGGATCATATTGTTATGTGTGTGGACCGTTTTGAACCAGCAGCATCACTCTTGTGGGATAAGATATATCATGTACAAACATTTTTGATGCTTTCTGCTCCGCTTTCTGATACTCAGGTTAAAAAGATTTTTCCTGTAAAGCCATTCATGGTGTGGGACACTGATATGATTTATCAGTACTATCGCATCACGGGAGACAATCGTCTGATGCTGGGTGGTTCTGATTTGTTATATACGTACTCAAAAAATGAAACGCATGGTAATAATCGTGTGGCAAAAAAATTGATGCATTACTTTCATACAAAATTTCCATCTGTTGAAGTTGAATTTGAATATATGTGGCCGGGCATTATTGGTATTAGCAAAGATGTTTTTCCGGTAGCTGGTTTTGATGAAAAAATGTCATCAGTGTATTACATCGCCGGAGCCTGTGGATTGCCATTTGCTGCAGCGCTTGGTACCTATTGCGCAGAACGTATTATTAATAATAATCGTGAGTTTGATGACTATTTTTCACCGTATCGATCATCAACACTTGGGCCAATTACGCAAACAATTCTTGGCACGCGGTTGACGTTTGCATTATCAAACTTTTTATCTGTTGGGAGTTTATAAATAGTATAAGTTGATTTTTTCTGAGATTGACATAGAACTGAGTGAGAAAAAATGATTATTTTTATAAAGGAGACCTCATGAAGTTGATGCATTTTCGGAATATGTTTTTTTCTCTAGCGCTTATTTTTTCTGTTGTTGTTGGTGCGCATGATAGTTTTGAAGGTTTGCAGTATATCGAATGTGAATTGCGGTTAAGAGAAAGAAATTTACGTAAACATGATCATGAAGATTTTAAGCTTACCGATGAACAGAGTTCTGCGTATGCAAGCTTTACTCATCCGCATATTCCTATACAAGAAGGTACGAGTCAAAACTGGAGTGGTTATGCAGCACTTACTAATTTAAGTCATCCAGCTTCAAATAGCGTCAGTGCAGTGTATGGTTCATGGGTTTGCCCAAGACTTTCATCAGCATCTCATAATACCTGGTGTTCATTGTGGGTTGGTATAGATGGTTATAGCAGTAATAGTGTTGAGCAACTTGGCACTGAACATGATTGGTATAATGGTGTGCAATCAAATTATGCATGGTTTGAAATGTATCCAAATTATTCATATGAAATTGTTGGTTTCCCCGCACGTCCTGGCGATATGATTAGTGCATCAGTTGTGTATCAAGGGAATGGCGTATTTGTTTTATCTATAGCTAACACCACCGCAGGAGTTCATACAACAATTCCAACATCGTATACAACATCACGCACTGCTCAACGTAGTTCAGCCGAATGGGTGATGGAAGCGCCATACTCAGGTGGAATACTACCTTTATCACATTTTGGTACAGCATATTTTAGTAACTGTACTGCAACTATAAATAACATTCATGGCGCTATTAATAACAGCCATTGGAAGGATGATGTGCTTACCATGGTTACTGCTGCTGGCGCGGTAAAAGCTGCAACATCTGCGTTAACTTCTGGTGGTCAGGCATTTACGGTTGTATGGCATCATGAGTAGATAAATTAAGCATAAAAAAACAAGGGCGCTCTTAAAAAGAACGCCCTTGTTTTTTTAGCCAAGTAATTTGAGCGCTCGAAGAAAACCCTTCAACAAGTTCAGGGCGAGCGCGCTAAGAAATTTAAGATTTTTCGACTTTTAGGGATAGGTTTTCTTAGTCAAGTAATCGGCTTAATCGCCTTTGTAAGCGTTTAATTTCATTAAAATTATATTCAATAAGCTCTCGGAAATTTTCTTGTTCTAATTCAGTGTATGCATAATGCGCTTGTGCAGCTAATCTCTTTTTAAGTTCGCAGAGCTTTTCTGGGGGATAAAGTGCGATAAGATCATTTAAAATTTTATGAAGATTTTTTAAGGCAATTTTTGCTTTAGAAGATAATCTTTTTTTATCTAAACCTTGTATAAAGTTACCCGCTTTTGTAGCTAATAACTCTTTTTTACAAAATAGTGCGTCCATATCAATCGCATAAAAATGATCATTGTCCTCATCATAAAAAAGATTGCCGTTATGCCGATCGCTATTGTTGAGGAATATATCGAGAGCCACAATTTTGTAGAGATCTTTGTGTGTCATGAGACTTTCTAATTTTGCTCTGTTGGTAAGTCCTGATCTTATGCTAAAAAAACTAATTGCATTATTCATTCTCCTCACTTCATTGCCAGGTACAAGGGTGTGGAGAGTTTTTATGTGATGGGGAAATTTATCAACAGAGCTGAGAGAAGGGTCGTACGGGGGAAATATTTTTACGTGATTAATGTTAACGCCGATAGATCTTCCTACTTCAGCTCCAAGAGCATCATTAAGTGCGTGGTTGGGACTGCGAGGATATTTTAAGATAAATTTTCTGTTATGAGCATCCTCCACAAAAATAATTCTTCTGACGCATTTTATCTGTTGTAATGGTGGAGTAAAAAAATCATTTGAAAAAGCAATGCTCGTAAAACATAATAACACAACAAACAATAAACGAGCGTTTATAGTGGCCATTGTACACTCACTTTTTTGCGTGATGTAGTGATAAGATTGCGTTCTGTGAGCCATGATAAGAATATGTGCTTGATGAATAGGGCGCGTTCAAGACATGCGGCAACTGCAGCTATTTTTGTATCGTTGGTGGGGAAAATGGTGCTGAGGTGTAGGCGTTTTATGGTTTGAGCGATACTTAAATATCGTTTGCATGTTTTTATTTCATGTTCAATTGTTTCAATGAATGTGATTAATGGGTGAGAAAGATCGGTCGGATTTTTTTTGTTAACGTGATGTTCGCCAATTGCGCGTATTAATTCTTGTTCAAGTTCATGCGGTGATACGCTGCATAACATTTCAAAGTTGTAATCAGATTTCCAGCGTGACCAGCGGGTGGCATGTGTAAGGTAATGGTAGTCAGATGATAAGAGTAAGCTGGTGGTGCCGTACGCGGTGAGTCCTGTACCCACCACAATGTTATAGCGATAGTGCCAGATGAGATTTTGTAGTAACTCTTTTGCGCTGTTGTAATTATCTTTGGTGAATGTTTGTTGTGCTTTTTCCATGATGTGGAGTCCAATATCTCTCATTTGCATGCCAACAGCATGAATAGTTGATGTTGTGGTGGTGTTAATTGTTGGACTTATGTTTGTGGTATAGTTTGGCGTAGTGGTGACGTTTATGTTATGAGGTATAGGTTGTGCCCCGGAACTTTGCGTGGAAGGCGTAATGTGTAGTGGCGATAGTGCAATAAAAAATAATATGTAGAGAATTTTTGTTGTATGTTTCACTGACTCAATCCTTTTTTTATGACTTAATTTTTTTGATTGCTAGCAATATTGTACTCTGCCAGCCATGATAAAAATAGATGTTTGATAAATAATGCGCGTTCAAGCAGTTGAGTGGCCTGATGTATCTTGTTATCACTGGTGGGGAAAATTGGTATGAGGTGTAAACGTTTTATTATTTTTGCAATTTTAATATAACGTTTGCACGTTTTTATTTCTGTATCAACGGCATACACAAATGTTGTTAGTGGGTGTGCAAAATCGGTTGGCTTATCTTTGTTGTAATAGTGCTTGTTAATCGCACAGAGTAGTTCATGGGTGAGATCTTTTTGTGGTAGCGTGCACAAATCCTCAAAATTACATTCCGGCTTCCAGTGTGCCCATATGGTGTTGTTTTGCAGTGTGTGGTAGTAGTCAACAAGCAATAGCATGCTTATGATGCCGTATGAACTTACTACTGTTCCTCCTGTAATGTGGTAGCGGTATTGCCACAGTGCTTGCGTGATGAGATTTTTGAGGAGATGATAATTTTCTGGCGTTGCGGTGTTTTTAATTTTTTGAATGCATTGTAAGGTAATATCGCCAATTTTTACGCTGAAAGCGGAAGAGTTGGCGATATTAATTTGCGGACGAAGGTCAATTTGCGGACGAAGGTCAATTTGCGGACGAAGGTCAATTTGCGGACGAAGGTCGATGTGTGGGTCGAAGTTATTGTTGTATGTTGGCGCTGTGCTTGCTTGTTCGCACGGTAATAATGGTATACATTCAAAGAAAACAAAGATGAGATATGCTTTAAATATATAGCGCACAAGGCTCCTTTTTTAGTTAGATTTGTTATAAGATACTAACGTTTTTTATTGTTTGACAAGCATTTTATTTGTGTTGAATAAAGGTGTCAGTTTTTTTATAGTAAGCAATTAAACCTCTACGGGAGTATGTAATGCCAAGAAAAGCAATGTATCCAATTAATGATATGTTTATCAATCGTTGGTCGCCGCGGGCGATGTCGGGAAAAGATATATCACATGAACAATTAATGTCTCTTTTTGAAGCTGCGCGCTGGGCGCCATCATCATTTAATGGTCAGCCGTGGCGATTTATTTATGCGCATCGTAATACTCCGCAGTGGGATGCATTATATAATTTAATGGTACTCGCAAACCAGGAGTGGACAAAAAATGCGGCGGTGTTGATGGTCGTTGTTTCTCGTAATAGTTTTGAATATAATAATAAGCCTTCACGTACTCATTCTTTTGATGCCGGATCTGCATGGATGTCTTTGGCTTTGCAGGCTTCAATCATGAATCTTGTTGCTCATGGTATGGAAGGGTTTGATTATGATAAGGCTCGTAAAGATTTGCATATTCCTGATGAGTACACGGTTGAGGCGATGATTGCAATAGGTTATCCTGGAGCATTGGATGTTTTATCACCAGAGCTGCAAAAAAAAGAGGTGTTATCGGATCGCAAAAAAGTTGAAGAATTTATTTTTGAAGGAATTTTCAGTAGTAAATAGGATACGATATGATAATGCGCGTGGTAACTTTTTTTGTTGATGAACTGTTGTGGATGATGACGTGGGGTTCTTATCAGCTGACGTTGGGTCTTATTTTTACTTGGTTTATGTTTATGCTTATGGGTCGCATGCGGATGCTTCCTGCATTAATTTTAACCGTAGGGTCATATGCATTTGCCATTGTCACTTATTTTGCATTTGTTTCTGTATTACTGATTAATTTTTTTCAATGGAAATTCGTTGGTGGTGGTACGCCCAATGTGTTTAATCCTCTTGACGCTTCATTACTTTTAGGTGGCATTTTATCGGTGCTGCAATTATTTTTTTATATGATTATTAATTATTGGAGACCTTTTTTGGTCACTCATTTTTTTATACTTTCATTAATCAGTAATATATCAGCAGCATTTTGTGGCTCTTTTTTTATTAAGCTTACGTTGTAATGATGAGATTGTTAAGAGATTAGTAGAATACCAAGATAAGATTTAATCCCCAGCTTAACGCCGGGGACCCCTCCTTCGCGTAAAGCTACGGAGGGCAGGCCCACCTTCACTTCGTTACGGTTTTCTTTTCGCAAAGGGGTCTTGCAACCCCTCTGCACTCGTGCACAAGCTTCCAGCTTGACCTCTTACGGGTTAAAAGCAAGGTCGCTGATCCAGCCTGCTCCTGATCCCGCGACGGCTGGATGGCGACCGAGCCCCATGTCATTTTAAGAAAAATGCCAGAAACTCGCTGGTAACCCTTCATGTACTCACAATATTTCGCACCCTTCGATACATTTTTGAAGACAAAAACACTCAGGGCGAGCGGAAAAAAATTCAAATCCTGTTCTCCCCGCGCTCGTCCTGAGCCTGTCGAAGGATTTCCTCGAGCGCAAATTTAAAAATAAGTACCTACACATTTCGCATGATGGTTTAGGCTGTGAAGCCCTGCGAACAGACTGTGGCCTGAATTCGTCCTCCTTCGCCAAGGCTTCGAAGGATTCTTTATTTGGGTACCCGACTGTAGCGAAGCGTAAGTTGGGTTAAAAATGATCGGGGGAATCCAAGGGAACCATTTGCCTGCCCTTCGTAGCCTTGGCGTAGTAGGGTGCACGAGTGCAGAGGGGTTGCAAAACCCCTTTGCGAAAAGAAAACCGTAACGAAGTGAAGGTGGGCCTGCCCTCCGTAGCTTTACGCGAAGGAGGGGTCCCCAACGGCCTGCCCTCCGTAGCTTTATGCGTAGGAGGGTCTAAGTTGGGGTCTTTGTTTTAATCTTATCTTCTTCCCCTTTAATCTCTACTCAAAATCATCTTCATCTCTTTTTTATAATTCTCAACTTGCGGCTGATCAAAAGGATTCACGTGCAATAAAAAACCAAGATACATAATTTCTATCATTTTAATCTGCATAAATTGACCAAGATAATACGCAGATTTTTCAGGTAACATAACAGATACAAAAGGGCGGTTATCATTATGATATGCACGTTTTGTTCCTTCTAAAATAGCATCCATGATTGCGGTGAGGGGTTTTCCTTGAATGTGCGGGACAACTGCTTCAAATTCTTCATAGTTTGGAACAGTCACATTCGATTTGTTTTGTCCTACTGAAACAAACGTTGTAAATCTGTTATACGGCCCAGCCAAATAAAGTTGCGCAACTGAATGTAAATCAGTGCTGCCCAAAGATATTGTTGGTAAAACGCCGGTGTTGATCAGTTCTCCGGTTATATCATAAGCTTTGCCAACACTTTCAGCAGATAGTTGACGGTACCATGCGCCAAGGTTTGCAAGTGCAACAGAAAAAATGAATGTGTCATGAATAATATTGCCACGTTTATAATGCGTTGCAATGAGTGCTGCACTTAATGCGGCAGGGTTATTACTGAATTGTTTGTGTGTGCTGAGTGAAAATCCGCTTTGCGCACCTGTGCAGAGATTTTCAATATCAATCCCCAAAAAACAAAGAGGAAATAGTCCAACGGCGGAAAATAGTGAATAACGCCCACCAACAAGTTTTGGAACGGCAAGGTGTATAAACTCTTCTTGTTGTGCAAGTTTCCACAGCGCAGAATCTTTATCAGTTGTTGCTACAACAAAGTTATGATAATTGTATGGGCGATGGCTTTTGAGAATTTCAAGGAATATCTCAAAGTTAGCAATGGTTTCTGTGGTGGTGCCAGATTTGCTAATGACGTTGAGAATGATATTGTTACCTGTTGCCAGTTCCCGCTCAACCAACTGCGCAATATTATTAACGTGATCAGTATCCACCGTATCAACAAAATAAACATCAATATCATAATGTTCGTTATAAAACTTTCCTCGTAACGCTTCCAGCACAGCAATGGTGCCCAAATTAGATCCCCCAATACCAATAACAACCAATGTTGTTGGGTTGAGGGATTTTGCCGTTTTTACGGCCATAGTGACTGTTTTTATCAGTTCGCCATCAAATGGCAGGTTTATTGATGCATAGTCGGTGTCATAATCATAGGTTCGGGCGTTATAAATACGTTCAATTTCTGTTTGCAGCTTTGCCTGTAACGGTTCTAGAGCTTCCTGGGCGACCAGACAGCTATTTTCGTGGTCAAAATGGATACTTTTCATCAACTTACCCTTGTTTTTAGTACAAATCCTTTTGCAGGTGATTGTAGCAAAAATGCTGCAGTGGTAGCGATAGACGTTTTATGCACCCCATTTGTGCAAATTATCGCTTTATGTTATTATATATAGGAATAATAGTAAAACGTGAAATTGATTAAAATTCAACAAGAAATTCTTATATGGGGGTCATGATGAAAAATAATAAATCGTTTTTAGGGTTATTTTTGGCCGTTTTAGTGCTGTTGCCAGGCTGTATGCATGTGCCAACGTATCAGCGTAAATCATTGAAGTCAGTGAATGATCATTGTACTTATCGTGGTGCTGAAAAGAATGTGATTATGCGGGCAAAAAAACTGAGTCAGGCAGAAAAGAATTATCTTTTTGGTGACCGTAATAGGTTGATTAATGATGAACTTCAGGGGATTTATGTTTCTGTTCATAATTTAGGTAATGTGCCATATGTTTTCTCTCATGATCATATTTATGTGAGACAAATAAAATATGGAGATGTTATTCGATCAATGAGAAAAACCAGTAGTATAGTTAGATTGACTGGTAGTGCATTAATTGCGTGGCCTGTTCTTCCTGTTGCAATAGTTCTTAGTCCCGTGGCCATTGTGCCTATTATGGTACCAATACTTACTGCTGGAATGGTTGGCTTTTTGGCTGGTTTTAGTGCAGTGGGCGGGGTTTTAAGTTTAACCTTTTTGGCTTATGGTATAAAATCCATTGTAATGAATAGACGTATAAGCAAAGATCTTAAAGAAAAAACATTACATGAAAAAGTAACCATTAATCCTGGTGATTCTTACGAAGGTCTTATGTTTGTTAAAGCAGTAGATTATAATCCGCAATTCAGTGTTACTATGCATGAAAAAGATAACAGAAATAATACTGTTACATTTGATGTTGATTTGCGGCAGAATAAAGAATAAGAGTAGAGTATATTTTTTTTAGATTGATTTAAAGATCTAAAGGCGCTCTGATAAATAGTTCAGGGCGCTTTTTACTGCAACATTATCAACTTGCCAATATATTGTTTTTTTAAAACCCTTGTATTTAGCATTGTTTATTTGATATATTCATATATGATTATTGTAGAAATAGATGATTTAGTCCTTAAAATGAATGTATTGGGGGTTTTTATGAAAAATAATAAGTTGAATAGTGCATTGCTGAGTGTATTATTGATGATCCCAGGGCAGGTATTGTGCTCTGAGCCGTTATTGCCAGTACAACCGAGTATTTTTGATCGTTTATGGTTGTCTGTGCCATCTATGCCGGCCGCTCCAGAATGGATGACTAATTTCACCAGTGGGTTGTCAGATACCAAAAAATACTTCTTATATGGCGCAATGGCTGCGTTTTTGGGTTATATTGGCTATCAAGTAAGTGGTATTTCTTTTTTCAGCTCTAAATTTATGGCTGTTCCTACAGAGATAGATAATAGACCTTTATTGATAGTTAAGTCAGAGCAATTAGATGATGAGATTAATTGTAGAAATATAGCATATATTACAAGAGATTATGTTCCTACATACAATTCTCCGAAGAGGCAGAAGGCTTTTGAGTCTTATGTATGCCCGGTTCTAAATAAGCATCAGGAAAAGTTGGATTCTAAAGAAAACTGGATGACATTTTTGACTAAGATTACATTTCAAAAACATCACAGGATGACTTTTACTTTGAATCAAGATGAGCTTGGTTATAAAATATTTTCATTAATAAATAAGACGTGTCCTAATAAAAATATTACAAATCCGTTAAAAGAATTATTAATTGAGAGAAATCCACGAGATACTGAGCTTTTAGAATTTTTGAATAAATAAGCAGATAAATTTAGCTTGTTAAGAGAAGAGTGCTTTGGAGTAATTTCAAAAGCACTCTTTTGTTTTTATAGGGTTTCTTTACAAACCCTAGCGCATGGTTTAGCTTAGTAATTATGTAGGGTTTAACACTATTTTTTATAGCCTGCCCTTCATCCTTCGACGAGCTCCCTACTATGTTAAAGCGGGCGTGCAGGATGAATCTTTTGGGTACCCATCGATCCTTCGACAAGCTCAGGATGAGCGTGCTGAAGATGGGTTTAAGCACAAGGTGCATCATAATGAATCAATTCGAAAATACAGATACAAACAACACGGCAACACCAGTAAAAGGTGGCTATGTTCTTGCCGTAACAGGTACCATTGTTGACGTGCAATTTCCCCATGAACACACTCCTAATATTTTAAATGAGTTGCACATTCTTTTTCCGCAACAAAATGGTCATACGCATAAAAAGGCGAGTATAGAGGTTGCACAGCAGCTTGGTGATGGTGCGGTGCGCTGCATTGCAATAGAAAATATTTATAATATTACGCGCGGTTTAGAAGTTGTTGATACCGGAGCTCCTATTACAGTTCCGGTGGGTAGACAAGTTTTAGGGCGCGTTTTTAATGTTCTGGGTGATCCTATTGATGGCAAGCCAGAAATTGTAGCTGAAGATAGATGGCCAATTTTTAAAACAGCGCCATCGTTTGTTGATATCAAGGTGAAAAACGAGATTCAAGAAACGGGTATTAAAGTTATTGATGTGATGTGTCCGTATATTAAAGGTTCAAAAATTGGACTGTTTGGTGGTGCGGGCGTTGGTAAAACGGTGTTGGTGCAAGAACTTATTCGTAATATTGCAACTGAACATGGCGGGGTTTCTGTGTTTACTGGTATTGGTGAACGTACGCGTGAAGGTAATGAATTGTGGTTGGAAATGCAACGCACTGGTGTACTTGATAAAACAGCACTCGTGTTTGGCCAAATGGGTGAAATGCCTGGCGCGCGTTTGCGTGTTGGTCTTACCGGTTTAACCATGGCTGAATATTTTAGAGATAAAGAAAAAAAAGACGTGCTGCTGTTTATTGATAATATTTTTAGATTTGTACAAGCTGGCTCAGAAGTTTCCGCGTTGTTAGGGAGAATGCCTTCTGCGGTTGGTTACCAGCCAACACTAGCATCAGAGATGGGTGCATTCCAAGAGCGTATAACGAGCACGGTTGATGGTTCAATTACCTCAATTCAAGCGGTGTATGTTCCTGCTGATGATATTACCGATCCTGCTCCTGCAACAACCTTTATTCATTTGGATGCAAGCACGGTTCTTTCTCGTAAATTAGTGGAACTTGGTATTTATCCTGCAGTTGATCCACTCGTTTCTAATTCTAAAGGATTACAAGCATCTGTTATTGGGCAACGTCATTATCACGTTGCGCGCACCATTCAAAATGTTTTACAGCGTTATAAAGAGTTGCAAGATGTGATTGCAATTTTGGGAATGGAAGAGCTTGCAGAAGAAGATAAAGCTATTGTTAAACGTGCAAAACGTGTACAAAAATTTTTAACACAACCATTGTTTACGGCAGAATTTGCAACTGGTATGCCGGGAAGATATGTGTCACGTGAAAAAGCGATAGAAGATTTTGAAAAAATATTAACGGGTGATTATGATCATCTGCCAGAAGAAGCATTCTACATGGTTGGTACGTTGGAAGAAGTTATTGAAAAATCTCAAAAACTGTTACAACAAGGCGCGCAGTGAAGTTAGTTGTTGTAAGTCCGCAAACTAAACATGAATATGTTGTGGAATGGATTGAAGCGTATACGCCGGCAGGTACACTATTTATTAAGCCTGGGCATGCGCCAATAATTTTGACGCTTGTTGCAGGTTCTGATTTTTCATTTTTATTGCCGACTGATGAAAAGAAAATCATTCGTTTGGTGCGTCCTGGTTTTTTGGAAGTTGATAGAACAAGTGTAACGGCTGTGATTAGTCAGGATACAACGGACATTTAATAAATACTGCAGTAAATATGTATTTAGTTTCTCGCTGCGCTCACCCTGAACTTGTTGAAGGGTTAAGCGCACATAACAAATAAGCTTTAATATCAAAAAGACAAAAAAAATAATGGTTAAGAAAAAACAAGAAGCGCTTTAATCCTTCAACAAGTTCAGGATGAGCGCAGCGAAGACCTGAACGCGTGTTTACGAGCTTGCCGAAGGCTCAGGACGAGCGCGAAAGAACAAAGTGAAAATTGGATTAAAAAAAGTTCTTGGTCATATCATTTCTGGTTCACTCACTGAAGGTTTGATTATTCGCATTTCCCCAGAAACGCCGCTGGAAGAAATAAAGACAGGAAAATTTGTTTCCATCTCCGGAAAAAATCATACCTTTTTTTCTCTTATTACTGATCTCACGTTAGAAGTTACGCATCCTGATATTTTACTTTTCCCTCCCACACCAGAAGAAACATTGCTCACATCACTTTTAAAACAGCGTGATATTTATGCAACCGCACCCTCAGGCCAATGCTTATGCTCACTCAAAGACAATAACCGTCACCGGTTAAAACTATTCCACCTCATTTTGCGGTAGTGCATGAAGCGGATAAACAAGATGTAGCACTTATTTTTGGTGATGAGCGCATATCAGTAAAAAATATTTTAGCATTGGTTGTCCGCTTGATATGGATACGCCGGTATGTATTGATTTGGAAAAACTCACCGAACGAAGCAACGGTATTTTTGGTAAAACAGGAACGGGAAAAACATTTTTAACGCGCTTAGTTTTAGCGGGCCTCATTAAAAATGAAAAAGCGGTTAATCTTATTTTTGATATGCACAGTGAATATGGTTTGCAAGCACGCAAAGAAGTCTGAGCATCAGTCATTTGTAAAAGGCTTAAAACATTGTTCCCTGATCGCGTTGCTATTTTTTCTTTAGATCCTGATTCCACACGCAGACGTGGTGGCAGTCCAGACGTTGATATTGTTCTTTCATATCAAAGCATTCAAGTTGAGGATATTATTATCGCTGCAAGATGAACTTAATCTTGCATTCAACGGCAATTGAAGCGGCCTATTTGATTGTTGCGCAATATAAACAAGATTGGTTGTATGTGTTGCTTAATCAAGGTGAAAATTTAAAAGAGTTTGCGCAATCAATTGGTGCTCATCCAGAATCAATTGCTGCATTGTATAGAAAATTAAAGCGGATTGAACGGTTGCCATTTTTTAAGCCGCTGCATAAGGGTGCTCACAAAGACCGGTGATAGATCAGATGATGGAATATATTGATAAAGGTATTAATATTATTGTGGAGTTTGGTAATTATACTTCCACGTTTGTCTATCTTATTGATTGCTAATATTATCTACTCGTCGGATTCATGCGCAGTATGTTGCAAAAACAGAAAAGTTTTTGGGATCACAGCGAAAAGAAGATGAACCAAAAAAATTGTTGATCACGATTGAAGAAGCGCATAAATTTTTAAATCCGCAAGCAGCGCGGCAAACAATTTTTGGCGTGATTGCTCGGGAAATGCGTAAATATTATGTTTCCTTGCTTGTTGTTGATCAGCGCCCTTCAGGTATTGATCCAGAAATTATTTCTCAGATTGGTACTAAAATTGTGGCGCAATTGAATGATGAAAAAGATATTCAAGCGGTGCTGACTGGCGTCAGTGGCGCCACTGCATTACGTTCAATTCTTGCATCTTTGGATACAAAAAAACAGGCATTGCTGCTTGGTCATGCCATTGCAATGCCGGTCGTTGTTCAAACACGTGAATATGATGAAAAATTCTATCGCGATATGGGTGATATGATTACTGCTGCACACATTGATCAGTTTGTGACTGAATTATTCTAAATAAAATCCCACATTTTTTTTAAGTTCGCTGTTAATTTCTTGACGCTCATCGCATAAAAAGATAAAAAAAGAAATAGAATGAGATGCAATAAAAGGAGATCTATTATGAGCTATATTTCTGTAGGAAAAGAAAATTCCGCTGATATCCAACTTTATTATAAAGACTGGGGCACAGGACAACCAGTCGTTTTTAGTCATGGCTGGCCATTAACAGCAGATGCCTGGGAAGATCAAATGCTGTTTCTTTCAAAGAATGGCTACCGTTGTATCGCTCATGACCGTCGCGGACATGGCAGGTCAAGCCAACCAGGCACCGGCAATGATATGGATACCTATGCCGATGATCTTGCAAAACTAATTGAAGCTTTAGACCTCAAAGATGTAATTCTGGTTGGTCATTCAACAGGTGGCGGTGAAGTTACTCGCTATATTGGTCGGCATGGCACAAAACGTATTGCCAAAGCTGTTTTAATTAGTGCAGTACCACCCTTCATGCTCAAAACAGATACCAATCCCAATGGCCTTTCTATGGAAGTTTTTAATGACTTGCGTAAAAATACACTCAAAGATCGTTCACAGTTTTTTAAAGATTTCACTGATCCATTCTTTGGTGGCAACAGACCAAATAGTCATGTTTCACAAGGACTCAAAGATATTTTTTGGCTACAAGCAATGATGGGTGGTTTTAGCGCGATTTTTGATTGCATAAAAGCATTTTCTGAAACTGATTTTAGAGAAGATCTCAAAAAATTTGATATACCAACACTTGTTCTCCAAGGTGAAGATGATCAAATTGTGCCACTTAACATTTCCGGATTACTTTCATCAAAGATGATCCCAAATGCTTCTTTAAAAATTTATCCGGGGGCACCGCATGGTGTATGTTCAGTGTTAAAAGATCAAGTAAATGCTGACCTGCTCGAATTCTTCAAAAAATAAGTCGGACTATTTTAGAACTTTTGCATCTAATGATATTAATATCAACTGTCGACAAATTGTCGACAACTCACTTCCTTCAGCAATCAGTTATTGCTTAAGCTTTCTCCAATAGGCTCTTGGGCTTCTTGAAGATTTTTGTGATTTACGTACATGTGCATAATTAAGAGCGCTATTTCTTGCGGTAGCGTGTCACAACCTTCAATTGTATAGTTTTTGAGCAACAAGTATTTAGGAGTAGCCTCTTTTTTTATTTCAAATTCATTAACCATTTTTTTGAACCACATTTGTTGTCCTGCAAAATCGAATGCATTCTCCATTTTTTTTGTAAAAGAGTTATAGCTTTTTATGTAAGGATCTGCGTCATATTCTAATAATAATTGTGTAAGCTGTTGATCTTGGTACTTAACAGCAGATATTAATGAAGTTTGCTCTGTATTTTTTTGTCGGAAGTTAGGCCTAAGACCCTTTTGTAGTAAGCGGTGTGCTTTGTTGAAGAGGTCATTGAATTCAGTATTATTTTCCAAGAGACCATTGAAATCAATTTTATATGATGAAGGGGAGGACCAGCATTCAATACCATCTTTGATATGGAATGTAGAATTATTTTTCAAAAACTCAGAGACTGCATTATTTTTCACTAGTTTTTTTATTGTATTTCGTTTTTCTATAATGTTGAATAAGCGATCTTTCTGAGTGTCATAATGATAATGTAATTGTTGTACAGTACGCATAATTGATTGCATTGTTTTTTGCGGCAATGTGGTATCGGTATAGTTTTTGAATGACCAGTATTTAAATAAATTATTTGTTGTAGCCATACGTTTCAGCCAACCTTTTGGTTCGCCTTCTTCAAATTCAAATGAGTTTTTACCACACCACCCATCACGTTTTTTATAAGGATTTGCGCCATATTGTAATAATAAATGGGCAAGCGGTTTGTCATTGTTTGAAGAAGCATACATGAGAGCTGTTAATGGAAGGAATGTTCCATCGGCAGGCATGTTTTTTTCGCGTAACAACCGTTCCGTGATACATAATAATTCATTGCGTGTATTTTCATCGGATATAGCGCGTCGGCTTTCAGCAATAAGCTTCAATAGATAATTGCTGGTATGCCATCCAAAATCTATTTTTTGTGCATGCGTTATGACTGTATGTGCTTTTTTAAATTGTAGATTATTATTATTAATGATCGCGTACAACAATGATTGGTCATTATTTCCCAGAACGATGCTAAAATACCACGGATCTTGTAAATCTTTTGCGGTGAATGGTTTGTATTTTTGGCGAATAATTGTGCAAAGATGATCTATTTTTTTTTGTACTGTATGGCAACCTAGTTTTTTGATTATAAGGCTATAGCTATTACTGTAGTAGTCGGACGCGCATCCGGTTATTATTTTTTGCATGACTTTTTCTTGGCCGTAATATTCATGAAAAAATTTGTTGGTCTCATACAGAGCACGGATATTTTCTTTGAGGTTGTTGATATTAGGTTTATGCTGCTTGCGGAGATGTTCGGTAACAGTCCATGCATTATCAGAGTTACGTAGTACCATTTCTAATGAGATGGCGGATGCTGGTATTTCCATTCCATGAACTGTTGGGTGTGCGATAAGTAAAAAAGAAAAAATTATTTTTTTATGCATGAATTTCTATTGTTTATTTTAAGTTTTTTATTTTCTGCAACTTCATCAATTATTTCCTGGAGCCAGCCTTCTTCTGGTTCAATATCAAAAGCATTTACCATTTTGTTTCTCAACCCACTATATGTTTCAAGATAAGGGTTGGCGCCATATTCTAATAATAATCGAACAAACTTTTTGCATGTAACTGAGTAGTTTAATGGAGTATATTGAGTTTTTCCTTCGCGACCATCAGGAAGAATTCCTTTTTTAAGTAAGCCTTGTGCAATAGTGAGCAGCTTCTTGCATTTTTTTTCGTCGAATTTTTCATGTAAGTCTAGCCAGAATAGGTGGTCAGCGATTTTGAATAAAGGATTTTTCCCATGACCATAATTAAAAGATAATTTTTCTGTATTATTTAGTATGGTAATTGCTGTTTCTAGATTGAGATTGTCAATTGCTATATATACTAATGATCGATTGAGAGGTCGTCCATAGAATTTATAACCATACGTGGTAGTTATTGCTAGATACCAAGGATCCAGAAGATCATTTTCACTGAATTTTTTGTATCCAAAGCGAGCAGTATCAGTAAAGTGTTTTATTTTGGCATATATTGCACGGCATTTTAATTCACGTGCAGTGCTTTTATCATTTGAATTATTATAACGTAAACATGATCTGATGATCCCTTGTGCGATTTTTTCTTGAGCGTAATAATCGTGAAAAAATTTATTAGTGTCAGAAAGTGATCTAATATCTGTTCTTATGCCACACGGCTGATAGTTATGACTCATGCAGAGGTGGTCAGTAATTTGCGGTATAAGATCATCATTGAAAAGTACCATTGCGGTGTTAACCGCATCATTATTTTCAACAATGTTTGGTCTTTTCATGCCATGAGTTAATGTGTTTGTGATGAGTAGCAAAGAAAATAGTATCTGTTTATTCATGTAATGATCTTTAAATCAATGTATGACCGAGTTGTTATAATTTGTGAGTTTGTCTGTTACGTAAAAAAATTGAAAGTTCCGTATCTCGAGCGCCATTCTTTTTTAAAAAGGTTTCACAGCGTTTACATCCATGAAGCGTTGCTGCTTCTAATGGTGTCATATCATAATACAAAGATGACATATCTGTTTCTTTTTTATTAATATTAGTACCTGTATAGATATGTTTTTTAATTTTTTCACATGCCTTATGACTGGAATTATCCCAATGATCAAAAATGCTCCCTTCGTGATGTGTATGATTTGAAACTTCTTTTTTGGTTTCCATGCATACATTATGATGTGGGTGTGTCATGATGATTAAAGTAGCTGATATTATTATTCTTTTCACAAAAATCCCGGGTTGTTTTTTTATCGTATTACAAATTGTTACAGAGTTATTTTAGTTTGATCTTCAATTGTTTTATATGAATTTTTACCAACTTCCCATACTTTATATCCAATAAGATCTATTAATTCCTGAAGTAATGTTAATTCTTCAAGATTATGATGTTTGAAGAGCAAATAGTTGAAAATTGTTTGTTGTTTATTGTCAACCATTTTTTTGAGCCAACCAGTTTCTTCTAAGTCAAAGGCACTGCATATACGTTCATAATAATGTCCACAATAAATTTTGTTTACTACAATTTTACAAGGATCTGCATTATACCACAGTAATAAGTGTGCACATTCTTTATCAATGGAGCTAGCGAGGACTGCTGCGATCAATGGAGTATTATACTTATTTGAGAGTTTAAAATTTGGATCAGCTCCATGTTCTAATAATAATTCTGCAATTGTTAATAATTGTGTTGATTTAAATCTTTTTGCTCTCCTATCGTCACATATTGTGGTCAGTAAAGAGTTATTGATGTTATTTTTAACATCTGTTTTGGCATGTATTAAAGTTTTTATTGTATCTAATTGTTGCGCGTGATATGCAGTAGTTAATAATGTTGATTTTGCATCTGCCCATATGGTTATGGTGCTGTTAAGATACCATGTATCTTTTAAGTCATCTTCAGTAAATATTTTGCCTTGCTTTGCTTTGTCAAAAAAGCAACGTATTTTGTTCCCGATTGCATTGTATTTCAAGCAACAAGCTATGTTACAATCGCTTATATCATTCTGTAAAGCCATTTGTCTGATAATATTTTGTTGTGTTTTTTCACGGCTGTAATATTCGCATAACGTTGTATCAGCCATTGCTAATGAATCAATATCTTTTTTTTCAACCAAAAAAATGTGCGCATTGCAGATTTGTTCAGTGATATGAAACAGCATATTGGGATCATGAAGTACAGTCAGTTCCATGCTCTGTAGCGCTGTGCTGGTGAGTAGTAAAGAAAAAAATAGTTGTTTTATCATGTGAAAATCATGAGGGTAAGAATTAAGTAATTTTTTTGCTTTTTGCAACATCGTCAACCATTGCCCGGAACCATTTCTGAGATTCTTCATTTCCACAATTAAAGGCATTTTGGAGCCATGGTTTTTTTTCATTGAATGTAGGTAGTATTGTATCAATGGGATATTGTTTTGCAGCCTGCTTAATAGTATAAAAATCTCTATGCTTATAATAGTGCTCATTAAATAATAATAAATAAGGGTTCGCTTCATGTTCTAATAATAATCGAGCAAACTCTTTATGGTTTTCCCAAATGCAGATCATGAGCGGAGTGTGTGATGTAATAGTAGGACGATCATCTGGATTAGCTTTTTTATGAAGTAATAGCTGGGCAATAAGAAGATTGAGGTTATTAAATTCGCTTCCTTTAGATTTTAGCAGCGATTTGGCTGTAGACCATAGTGAGCAGGTATTGCTGTCTGCATTGATGTCACTTATGAGCTCAGTTAACATTGTTACATTTGTTATCTGAGCGGCTTCTATAGCGGTACGCAATAGCGAACGCTGCCAGGAGCTTTTTGTGGCAGTGAGGTACCAGTTATCTTGCAAATCTTCTGGACTAAAGGATTTATTTTTATCAGAAGCAATAGAGAAAAGATATTCTATTTTGTTGAGTATTGTTTTTTGACCTAAATATTCTGCTGCCCATTGATCGCATATACAATGGCCTCGCGCTACCATTCTGACTATATTTTTTACATTGTTTTCATAATAAATGCAGAGCGCTTTATTAGTTTGAGAGAGCGTGCCAATCTCTTTTTTGAAGTTAGATGGTTTCATGTCATGAGCAGCGCACAGTTTTTCAGTAACATGAAACAGTATATCGTGATTATGAAGTACAGTCAGTTCCATGCTATGGATTGCTGTGCTGGTGAGTGCTAAAGAAAAAAGTAGTTGTTTTATCATGTGAAGTCCTGAGGATAAGTGTTAACTGTTTTGTTTATTTTTCTCAATTTCATAGATGAGGCCTGCAAGCCAATGATCTTGTTTGTTAAAAAGTTCTTCTATTTCAAATGCATCAGAGGCAATCCATTTTAAGTGGGGATTTGCTCCGTGTTCTAATGCTAAACGAGCTACATTTTTATTCTTACTGCCCACTGCAATGTGGAGTAATGTTGGAGAATAACATCCCTCTTTGCGGCTATCGGGATGAATTTTATTTTCCAATAAGAGCTTAATAATATCGAGGCAGTCTTCTTTTTGCAGTGCTTCTGCATCTTCACAACATTGTGTGGTAATTAAGACTAAAGGATTTTCCGAGCATCGTGCATTATTGCAATTAATGCCGGCAGTAATGAGGAGTTTTGCTTTGGTGAATTCACGCTTTTTTATTGCATCCAACAATAATGTGCTATCGTTTGGATAATTCATTGTAGTACTATTAAGGTACCAACTATCTTGTACATCATTCTCAGTAAGTTCTTGATCTTTATTTATTTTGGTAAAAATAGTATCTATTTTACCTGCTATTGTTTTGTAACGAAAAAAATCTGCTATCGAACGATCGCTCATATTTTTATATATCGCCATTTGTCTGACAATGTTTTGTTTGGTTTTTTCAAGGTTATAATATGTATATAACGTTTTATTAGTTTTTGAGAATGCGGCAATATCCTTTCTTGTTCGTGTTATATGACATTGATTAATATTGCAAATTTGTTCAGTAATGCAGTTGAATGGCTCTGTATAAGATAGCACCAGTTCCATGCTCTGTAGCGCTGTGCTGGTGAGTAGTAAAGAAAAAAATAGTTGTTTTATCATGTGAAAATCCTGAAATTTATTTTATTTGGTTTGTTATCGTATTACAAAGCTAATCAAGCGGTCTTTAACAAAAACAACTTTGATAACGTTTTTATCTTTAAGCCAATTACTGATTGCGGCGCGTGCTAATGGCTCAACAGCAGATTGTTCAGCATTGCGTTCTACCGTAACGTTACCGCGCATTTTTCCATTAACTTGAATAACTATTTCTACATTATTTTCATACGTATATTCAGGATTTGCATATGACCAGGTGCAATCTTGCAATTGTTTGTTAAGTAATTGCTCAAGTAGTTCACTTGCCATGTGCGGAGCCATTACTGAGAGAGCAACGATTACTTTTTCAGCTGAGTCGTGGCTCAATTGCATTGTGGTGCTTGTTGCATCATTAATCCATTCCATAAATGCAGAAAGTGCGGTGTTAGGCTTGAACAGATCAATGCGTTCTTGGAAATCTTGTAATAGTTTGTGCACGCGACGTGTAACTACTAATTCTTCTTGTTGTCCTTTTGGTAATAGTGTGCCCGGTTTTACCAAGTAATCATGCAGACGGTGTGCAAAACGTTTTACACCTTCAACGCCATTATCTTGCCATTCACAATCAAGTTCAGGTGGTCCCATAAAAAGAATATACATGCGCAACACATCAGAACCATAGTGTGCAACCATATCATCAGGGCTGACAACATTGCCTTTTGATTTTGACATCTTTTCCACAAGGCCTGATTTTTCTGAGTATTTTAATACCATTCCCTGATTAAAAAGATGCTTGAACGGTTCATCAAATGGTAAATGTCCCAAATCATGCAATACTTTTACCCAGAAACGTGCGTATAACAAATGTAAAATTGCATGCTCAACACCGCCAACATATAAATCAACAGGTAACCAGTAATTCATATCAGCTGGATCCCATGGTTTATCTTTTAAGTGTGGATTTGGGTAGCGCAAGAAGTACCAGCATGATCCCGCCCATTGCGGCATGGTATTGGTCTCACGCTTTGCAGGGCCATTACAGTTTGGACATGTAACATTAACCCAATCATGCACTGCAGCAAGGGGGGATTCACCGGTTCCTGTTGGTTGATAATGTTCAATGTATGGTAATGTTACCGGAAGTTGATCTTCTGGCACGGGAACGACACCGCATTTTTGACAATGAATGAGTGGTATTGGTTCACCCCAATAACGTTGACGAGAGAATATCCAGTCACGTAATTTATAGTTTGTTTTTTTTGTTGCAAGCCCAGCGTTGACAAGAAAATCAATGATTGCATTTTTACCCATTGATTGCGCTCGCATGTTATTAAAGCGATCACTATTAATTAATGCGCCATCGCCGGTATATGCTGCAATAATAATGCCATCATAATCACGCTTGATATCGGGTGAACTGATAACCTCTCTGATTGGTAATCCACATTGTTGTGCAAATTCAAAATCACGTTCACAGTGAGCTGGTACACCCATTACAATACCGGTACCGTAATCAGCAATTACAAAGCTGGAAAGATACACAGGAATTTCTTCATTGTTAATTGGGTTTATTGCATAGCTACCGGTGAATATGCCAGTTTTTTCTTTATCAGTCATGCGTTCAAGTGGAGACATGGTGTTGACGTGAGTGCGATATTCTTCAACTGCTGCACGATATTCTGGTGTGGTGATCACATCAACAAGATCATGTTCAGGAGCCATGACGAGAAATGTTACACCATATATTGTTTCTGCACAGGTGGTATAAACGGGAAGGTTGATTGTTGTAGTATTGCTTTGGGTAGTAAACGTGATGATTGCGCCTTCACTTTTGCCAATCCAGTTGCGCTGCATCAGTTTAACTTTTTCAGGCCAATCAAGGGTATCAAGACCAGTTAATAATTTTTCAGCGTAAGCAGTGATTTTTAATATCCATTGTCTGATGGTACGTTGGATGACTTCCGTTCCACAACGTTCACATTTGCCATCAACAACTTCTTCATTGGCAAGACCGGTTAAGCATGATGAGCACCAGTTGATTGGTGCATTGTCTTCATACGCAAGGCCAGCTTTGAATATTTGTAAAAAGATCCATTGTGTCCATTTATAATAATCAGGATCAGTTGTATTAAGTTCTTTATCCCAATCATATAATGCAGCAATTTCTTGTAGCTGTTTTTTAAAATGAGCAATGTTAGCAGCAGTTCCTTCTGCGGGTTGAATGCCTTTTTTTATTGCATCATTTTCTGCAGGGAGTCCAAATGCATCCCATCCCATTGGATGTAAAATATTGTAGCCTTCAAGCCATTTGATACGCGTGTAAACATCGGAGAGTACATATCCACGCCAATGCCCCACATGCAATCCGCTGCCGGATGGATAGGGGAACATGTCTAAGCAATAAAATTTCTTTCCGCTGTGAGAGGATTTTGCTTGCGCATCTGGATGGGTTTGCCACTTCTTTTGCCATTTTTTTTCAACTGCTGATATATCATAACTCATTAAAAATTCCCTTAGATCTTATCTAAAAAACTGTTATATATAACAATTTTAGAGGTTTCTTGGAAAAAAGTAACCCTCCTTTGTTAAAGCTTACTCTTTCGCATAAAGCTTCGGAGTACACATTTGGAGGGCGGGGTATTAAAAATGGTATTATTTTTTGTAAATTGTGCCTGAATAACTTCTGTGAGTGCGAGTAAAAAGACGCGTTGGTCAGGATCTTTTGATGCTTCATTGAGATATGCGAGTGCTTTTTTTGGATCTTGTAATACATTGAGCAAGTATTCTTGAAAGTCTTTGTGTTGTTTTTTCATATATTAAAAGTAACACAAAGACTTTTTTCGGTCTATTGCTGGCGGGCGGTTTCTTTGAGTTCAGTCAGCCATGCAAACATGATATAACCAAATGCAATGGCAACATCGCGCAAAATAATATCATACATGCCGCCAATCATGAATAAATTGATGATCACAGCACCGATCCATGCTGCAACAAGGTATGCGCCAAAACGTGGGTATTTGGTAAGGATAAGTAGGCCGGCAACAATTTCAATAATGCCAATTACGGGGACAAAGTAAGCTATTGGAAAATATGATGCCACAAAAGGACTTACGTAGATATTCCAGTTAACAATGTAAAAGGCGAATTTATCAGCGCCTATTAATACTGGAACAAGACCATAGATATATCGTGCAATAGTCCACATGCGATTAAATTTGTTTTCATTGATAATCATCATAACCACAACTCCTCTATTATTTTTATGAAACTGGGAACTGCTTTAGGCATACCATATCATTGCTAATATTGTCACTCGATTTATACTGGAAGTATATAATTGTAAGGAGAAATATGCAGATAACTACTTCGCAACAATCCTCCTACGCCAAGGCTACGGAGGACAGGCAAAATAAGCCATTACATGATGAACATATTCTTGTAGTGTGCCGTTCACATTTTTTTACCGCAGATACGCCAGCATGGCATGGGTTAAAAGAGGTTAACTTTGATGATTACATGCACATTATTAATCATCGCAAAGAGTTTCATCCACGTTCCATTATGGAAACAGATCCAACATACAAACAAATTATTCCCTATCTTATTTTTGAGCATGATAATCATTATTTTTTGATGCAGCGCAAATCAGATGCGTCAGAAAGCAGATTGCGTAATAAGTTAACTCTTGGCATTGGCGGGCATATTCGTGAGGAGGATATGTCCTCCTTCGCCGAGGCTTCGGAGAACAAGCAAGAAAATTCATTATTTGCATGGGCAACGCGTGAGTTTCATGAAGAAGTAAATTATGCAGGTAATTTGAAAGTACTGCCTTTGGGAATTATTAATGATGATTCAGATGATGTTGGCAAGGTGCATATTGGCTTTGCATTTTTGCTACGCGGTGATTCATCTGATATCAGCATTAAATCAGAATTAAAAAGTGGCATTCTTGTTTCTTTGGATGAATGTATTGCGCAAAAAGAATGTATGGAAAGTTGGAGCCAGTTTGTACTAGAATTTTTACAACAACAGAAACAATAATTAACATAAAACACAAAGGGTTCATCATGGAACAGTCAACAGCAGTAGAATTGGGTAAACTTATCAAAGCGCAAGCTATGTTTGAGCGGTTTCGTCGTGATATGCAGGATGATAGAGATCAGATGGGAGCGGTTTTAGCATTTAAAATTTGTTATGAATTAGCATTGAGAGTGATGGAAGCTGTTTTGGCAGCTGAGGGTCTAGAAGCAACATCGCCAAAAGATATATTTAGAAAAGCGGTTGTTGCAAAAATAATTGCTGATCCTGAAGTATGGTTTAGTTTTCAAGGAAAAAGAAACCTGACAGCACATGCGTATGAACAAGAAAATCTTACTGCTATTGTAGCAATTTTTGATCTGTTTTCTGCAGAGCTTAACAAGCTGGTCGAACATTGCAATGTTCAAAAATAGGCTTTGCATAAAAGGAATTACATGGCCGATGCAACAACAACCGTAGAATCATTAAAAAATGATGTTAAAAAATTTGTTGAAGATCGTGAATGGCAACAATTTCATAGCCCAAAAAATTTGAGCATGGCGCTTGCATCAGAAGCGGCGGAAGTTATGGATCTTTTTTTGTGGTGTGAAAGTGCTGCATCATATGATGAGTTAGAAAAACGCAGACAAGATGTTGAATATGAAATTGCTGATGTGGCAGTTTTATTGTTGGCATTTTGTGTGCGTCATAATATTGATCTGAGTGCTGCTATTGCGCATAAGCGTATTGAGGCTGCACGTAAATATCCCATTGAAAAATGCAAAGGGAAGTCGCTGAAATATGATCAGTTGTAGAATTGTTTTCAGAATTTCTTCGAGAAAAATTAATGTGCTTGTGGCGCAAGGGCTTGCAAGCTTAGCACAATACCAAATTTAAGTAATTGTCCCATCATGGCGCTAAATGTATAAATGAGTGCTGTAGAGGCTGCTGAGCTGACGATAAAGGAGGTTGAAGTTTGTTGCTGCCATTCGTCAAAATTGATTTTGTTTTTTGCTCTAAAATAATTTTTTACCATATTTAATTTTTCTTCTTCGGTAGCGAATTCATTTGATTCTTTAAGTGAATTGTTTATGTCGCTAAAAGCTTCATTTTTCATGTGAGTAAACGTTCGTTTTTGCATAAATTGTTTGGTAAGATTTTTTGTAAAAGCGCCAATGCCAGCATCTGAGCCGGTCGAAAAACTTTGTATAAATATTTGTGGTAGCAGATTATAGATCATGCTCCAGTTGCTTGGAGTTGTAGTAGCAGGTTGAATACGTTGTTTTATAGGCTCTTCTTCCTCTTCTTCAATTTTTTCATACATTGTTTGAGGAGTGTGTGGTGCGGGGGTTATTTTTTGTGTTGCAACTGGTTGTGTAAGTTGTTTGCAATGAGCGAGAGAAGGTAATGCAAATGTGCAGAGTAGTAGAGGAGTAATAAGATAATTTTGTTTTTTCATGTGCTTACCTCTTTGTATCTAGTATTCTTTTTATTTACATTGAATGTCTCAAAATAAGAAATAATAAAACAAGAGATAAATTATTTTCTTTGAAGCGCCAAAAACAGAGGGATATTTTTTTTTGCCTGCGATATCTGTTCTGCTATATCCTTATTGATCAATTGTTGTTCATATTCTGTTAAGCGTTGATAGGGGAGTGTTGCATGAATATCATTCAATGTATCTAAGTGAGTATTGTTTTCTATAGCTTGTTTGCAGAGATGCAATGTAACACATCTTTTTTTGATTATACATACTATTGTATCATCGTCATCATTAATACTCCCTTCATATTTTTTTTTGTCTGATAAAAATTCTGTTAATTGGTCTTGGCGCCACGGTAATGGAGATGAGGAGCAGAGCTTGATTGGCTCTTGTATATCATTAAGCTGCCATAGCGTAAGAATTCTATCGTGGCGGCCAAAAGCATTATTGTGTTCTTGTGCAAATGCGGCAAGAATGTTGTTTGATGAGCCTTGCATAAAATTGATATGATACACATGAGCATCTTGTGTAATAGTATGGAGCGGTTTTTCTGATAGTGGCTTGCGTATTTTTATGCGAGATTTTGTATGATTATTGCGTGTTGTATAATGAGTTGCTGTTGCCATCAGAGAACCATCTTGATTGAATTGTATCAGAATAATAGGATTATTTTCTTGAAAAGTAATCGCAGATCCCGTTTTTAGATCCCATATACGCAATTGACTGTCTGTGCTGTGAGTGACAGCTCTATCAGTTGCTGGGTGTACTGCAAGCAGGCGAACCTTGTGCGGATGTGCAAGGATCATGTTATACGTTAATGTAATCTCATTGTAAGCTTGCTGCATGACGTATTCTTTAATTTCTCGAGGAATCGTATTCAGTAGCTGTACTGGTTGGTGTGATGCAGGATTATCAATAGCGTTTATTGTTGCGCACGTAACATTGTCTCTATTTTTACGTGCAAGTTTAATGAAATAATTAATTGCTTCATCGAAAAAAGTATTTTTTTCGCGAAGCGCATCGATAAATGATGGGTTAAGAAAATCGGCTGTTGTTTTATACCAGTAATCGGTGAGATTTATGATGGCAAGCATATCTGTTTTTTTTAATTGTAATCGTGTAAAAAAATTACTTACCTCATTACCTTGGGCGTATTCATAATCGATTTTGTCACTAATAAGATTAAGTGTTTTAATATTAAGGGTGTTAGTTGTTTGTTGTTGCAGTTCTACAGATTCCATTGCAAAAGTTGTGTGCGATGCACAGAAGATAATAAGGTAGAGGATGCGGCTTGTGTGCTTCATTAAAAACATTCCTTTTTTATTTTTTGATAATAGGGCATTTGGCGTTTAGCATAATCTTGGTGTTTTAAAATCACAATATCAAAAAAAAGGGCCCCAATTTCTTGGAGCCCTCACATTATTTATTGGATAGAAAATGTATTAGTTTGTGATTGCCGTTTGGCTAATAATGATTTGGTAATTATATTTTTTTCATATTCAGTGAGTTCCTGAAATAATGGTTGTTGAGCAAGTTGGTCTAATGTTTCTGATGATACATAATGTGTATTTTTTACAGCTTGCTTACAGAGATATAATGAGGGGCAATTTAGTTTTGTTACCGTGAGTGTTGAGCCCCTGTTTGTATTGTTATAAGGGTTCTGTGTTTTATAAAGTTTGTTCCAAAACATATCTTTATTGATTGATATATCAACATCTAATTTTACATGGCTTAATATATTTATCGAGTTGTTGTTTATCGAGAATATCATTATGTGGGGCGGATATTCAGTTATATCGCGAGCGATGAACGTGTTGTTTGTGCCATAAGAGAGAGTAGTTATGGTATGGTTTATGTTGATTTCATCAAGTTTTTGTGCTGAATTTGTTTCCCATAGTTTTATATCACTGGTGACGTCTTTATGAATTCTTGTTCTTGTTGTTACAAGGTGAGATCCATCGGGGCTAAAGGTTATGTAATCAGCCTTGTTATTTTCTCCCGAAAATATATGGATGAGTTTTCCTGTTTTTAAATTCCACAGGCGTAATGTTTTATCTGCGCTGCTGGTAGCTGCTTGATGAGTAATGGTACATATATCAAAAGAAGTAATCCTGTCAGTGTGCCCAGTGAGAATGATATCACACGAATGATTAATATTATAGTATGCGTCTTGCATGATCATTGGTTTGATGATTATTGGTAGTTTATTAAGTTCTGCTGTTGGTTGTGGCAGGGTTGAATGTAGAATTGTTTCAAGGGTATTTATGGTAACATTGTCTATGTTTTTACTTGCAAGATCAATGAAATGCTTAATTGCTTGTCGGCAGTCTGTGTTTTTTGTAGTGAGTTTGAGGATGAGCTCACGGCTTGGTGTTTTTGAATGTTTATTAATAATACTTATAATGTCAAAAAAATCTTGTTCAGTTAATTGTGGTGCAGTAAAAATGTATGAAAAAGTACTGTTTGCCGAATATTTTTTATTAATTGCAGCGTTAATAAGAGTGATAAGTTTATCTTCATTGAGAGATGGAGCATTTGTTGTTGTAGGCGATGTAGTAGATTTTATTGTTTGTTGTATTGATGTATTAGTAGATTGCAATTCTTCTGTTTGATCTGCCTTTTCCCAAACACTTTCAAAATAATCTGGTGAAACACGTTCCATTGTAAAAGTTATTTGTTGTGTGCTTATTAAAAGTAATGATGTAAGTATAAGATAACTTTTCATTGAATGAACCTTGTTGGTAGAGTAAAAATTATTTTTTTTAATTATCAGTATATACAAGAAAGTAGTGACAGCAAAAAAAAGGGCCCCAAGAAATTGGAGCCCTTTTGGTTTCTAAAAAACATGTATGTTTAGTACATTCCACCCATGCCGCCCATATTAGGCATAGCAGGAGTTTCTTTTCTATCTTCAGGAATATCGCAAATGGTAGCTTCTGTGGTAAGAAGTAGACCAGCGATTGATGCTGCATGTTGAATTGCTGAACGGGTTACTTTTGCAGGATCAATAATACCCGCTTTAACCATATCAACATACTCACCTTTTTTAGCATCAAAGCCCATGTTGCCAGTTTCAGATTTTACTCTGTTGGTTATGACAGAAGCTTCGTATCCCGCATTTGATACAATTACGCGCAGAGGTTCTTCTAATGCACGGCGAACAATTTGCAGACCAAGACGTTGGTCGCCTTCAAGTTCTAATGCATCAACAGCACTTTGTGCGCGGATTAATGCAACACCACCACCAGCAACAATGCCTTCTTCCACCGCAGCACGTGTTGCGTGGAGTGCGTCTTCAATGCGATCTTTTTTTTCTTTCATTTCAGTTTCAGTGGCTGCACCAACTTTTATTACTGCAACGCCGCCAGCAAGTTTTGCCAAACGTTCTTGCATTTTTTCTTTGTCGTAGTCAGATGAACTGTTTTCAATTTGTGTGCGCAGTTGTGCTACACGGCCTTTGATGGCATCTTGGCAGCCTTGACCTTCAATGATTATGCAATCATCTTTGGTAAGTACTACGCGTTTTGTATTTCCAAGATCAGTGAGCTGAATGTTTTCTAATTTTAAACCAATATCTTCTGATATCAGTTTGCCGCCGGTAAGCACGGCAATATCTTCGAGCATTGCTTTACGACGATCACCAAAACCAGGAGCTTTAACCGCAGCAATATGTAATGAGCCACGCAATTTATTGACGACCAATGTTGCAAGTGCTTCACCTTCAACATCTTCGGCAATAATAAGGAGCGGACGTGCAGTTTTAAGAACTTGTTCTAAAATAGGTAGCAAGCTTTTCATGCTCGTAACTTTTTTTTCAACAATCAGCAAGTATGGATTTTCAAGAACTGCTTCCATCTTTTCTTGGTTGGTCACAAAGTACGGAGAAAGATATCCGCGATCAAACTGCATGCCTTCAACAACATCCAATTCATCTTTCATTCCCTTTGCTTCTTCTACGGTGATAACACCATCACGGCCGACACGGTCCATTGCATGTGCAATGAGTTCGCCGATAGCATCATCAGAGTTTGCAGAGATGGTAGCAATTTGTTGGATCTCTTTTTTATCAGAAACGGGGCAAGAGTTTTTTTTGATTGTTTCAACAACTGCTGCAACTGCTTTATCAATACCGCGTTTCAGTTCCATAGGGTTTGCGCCCGCGGTGACAAATTTATTGCCTTCTCTGAAAATTGCTTGCGCTAAAACAGTTGCGGTTGTTGTACCATCACCAGCAATGTCTGCAGTCTTGCTTGCAACTTCTCGCACCATTTGCGCGCCCATGTTTTCTAATTTGTCTTCGAGGACAATTTCTTTTGCAACGGTAACACCATCTTTGGTGATTACCGGTGCGCCAAAGGAACGCTCAAGAACAACATTGCGCCCTAAAGGCCCGAGGGTGACTTTAACTGCTTCGGCTAATGTGTCAACACCCTTACGAATTTTCTCGCGCGCTTCGGTGCCAAAAACTATTCTTTTTGATGACATATGATTACTACCTTATGATAAAAATTTTATTGTTCAACAATTCCAAGGATATCGTCTTCACGAACAATGAGATGATTGTTGCCCGCATCGGTGCCTGAGTATTTGCCAAAATAGACAAAGTCATCAACTTTTACCGTGAGAGGGGTTGTTTTGCCTTCATACATGCGTCCGCATCCAACTGCAATGACGAGGCCAGTTTGTGGTTTTTCTTTTGCAGCATCAGGAATAATAATGCCGGAGGTTGTTTTTTCTTCACGTTCAACTAACTTAATCAGAACGCGATCGCCAAGTGGACGAAATTTTTGAAACATCTGTTCTCCTTAAAATGTGGTTTACACTTATGTCAATTTTAAGTATAAATAAAAAACAACAAAATTCAATTCTTTTTTTATAGCATAAAGCTCATATTTCTTAATGTTGAGATGTCTGGATAGGTCGATAAAATCGTTTACTGATAACAGTTTTTCTTTTATTGATTAATGGTTATTTTATGTACTATAAGTTTATGGTGTTCGACTCATATAATTGCACGCTATAATGTCATATTTTACCATTTGGTAATGTATGCTATCCTTCGATACATCCTCCTGCGCCGAGGCTACGGAGGACACTCAGGATGAGCGGCATGAAATATTTATAGTAATAAGATTTAGATTTTGACCTCCTCCGCTCGCCCTGAGTGCCCCGTTAGGGGTGTATCGAAGGGTATTATTTAAAATAATCTACTCATTTGTGTTATAGTAAATAAAATTATTAAAAAAGGGTTTTTGTATGATGCATATTTACCCATCATTAATGGCGGCCGATCCGCTCAATTTGGAAAATGAGATAAATCTTTTGGAGCCGCATTGTGCAGGTTTTCATCTTGATATTATGGATAACCTTTTTGTTCCTAATGTAGCCTTGGATGCACATACGGTAAATGCAGTTGCAAAAAGGGGAAAACCAGTCTGGGTGCATTTGATGGTTGAAAAACCGGAGCTGTTGTATACGACACTTTTGCTGCCAGTCGGGTCTCTTGTTTCATTTCATATAGAATCAGAAATTGATATTGCTCATTTTATAAAAACAATAAGAGAAAAAAAACACCACGCAAGCATCGCAATAAGTCCAAAAACGCCTCTTTCGCGAATTTTTTCTTTTTTGCATGATATCGATCAAGTTTTATTGATGTCAGTTGAGCCTGGCTTTTCTGGACAACCTTTTTTAAAAAGTTCGGTTGCGCGACTTGCTGAATTAGCTGCTCATCGTCAAAAAGAGAACAGTTCTTTTAAAATAGGTATGGATGGAGGGATTGATATAACAAATATAAAAACGCTTGTTGAATATGGAGTTGATGATTGCGCAATTGGTTCTGGAATTTTTAAACATAAAGATCGCGTTGCTGCGCTGCAGAGCTTACAGCACGCTGCAATGGAATAAAAAATTATAAACTAACACTATTCTCTTGAAATTCAGATAGCAATTATGATATGGTTAATGGTGAATTAATACAAAAATTGTAGTTTTTAAAATAAAGGGAGACCATGAAGAAACTAATTTTAGTCGGTATTATTGTTGTAGCGAGTGTTTTGGGAATTATGGCGTTAAGAAATCGCCTTGGAATGGGGATCTTTACTAAAACAACTCAACAAGGTAGCGATCTAGTCGTTGTTAATGATTCTTCTGATAGTATCAGTACTGAATATATGGAGAATGGTAAAGAAGTTGCGCAAGTTGTGCAGCCGGGTGATTCGGCAACAGGTGGCCAAGGATTTATTAGAATTTTCACGGCAAAAAAATCTGGATCGTATGAATTGGAGTATCAATTCCCTCGTCCTGCAGATGCAATGCAACAAGTGGCGTTATCACAAGTTATTGAGGCAGCAAAAAATGACAAGATTGAAAATGAGCTTTATATCAAAAAAGGTATGATTGGTGATATTAAGGTTATGTATGAAGAAGTGGAACAACTTGCTTCAACTTACTAGCATCTAATAGAATTAATTTTTGATTTTATAAAAGGGGCCTTTTTACGGCCCCTTGTTTTGTACTCAGCGAGATTGTTTTTATTCAAAGTGTAAAAAGTTATGTTTTTTATTTTTCGTTAATTATTGTTTTTATTTCTTGAACGGCTTTTTCTTGTTCAGCACTTAGCGAAGGATATTTTTCTCTATTCTGAGCTTTGAGATAATGCGTATCAAGTAAGTTAGCAAAGCCTTTTAACTTTTCTTCTGATCCGCCATAGAGAGCCATGTTTTCTATGCGATCTAGCCCTTTTTTAATTTGTTCTGAACTATACGTATCTAATTTGTTTTCATCGAGTCCGGTGATTTTTTTAAAATCATAAAATCCAAATGATGCGTATATTGTTCCTAATATACTCACTTTCCAACATCTGTTTAAAAAGTTTGAGGTCAAATGTTGAGCGATCATCATATGGGTTTTTATCATGTTTGTTGTTGAATTGTATGTATTGCTCATATAATCCATGCCAGAGCAGCTGGCAGATATTATAAGGGTAGTAAGAAGAATGCTGAGGGTGATATTTTTTGTTTTCATAAAAGGCCTCCATTTGGTTAAAAAATAGTTAATAAAAAATAATCAATGTTGTAATCAGCCATGCTATAAATTGGAATGGCCAGAAGAGAATTCTCATGAGATATAATGATATGTTTTGGTGCCGTCCCCCATTTTTATAGTAGTACATGAGAATAGTCTGCATGATGAGTAAAATGATGGTGATGTACGTAAAAAAGAATGCGTATTCTATATATAATGTTGTGCCGGTTGGAAACCGTTCACGGAGTGATCGCTGCAGCAAGATGAGAGCAAAAAAGAATCCTGAGTAACCACCAAGAATGGAAAGTGGTATGGTGTTTTTTCCTATTATTAAGAGTGTGGTAAAGAGTGAAAAAAGAATAACGAGCAATGGCAACAGGTAGAGAATAAATGGATTTAAGAGGTTGCGGTCAATGATAGCGTTATAAATGAGTTGGTAATTATCAGTAACCTTGCCATATTCTTTAAAACCAAAGTTGGTGCTTGGATCAATTTTGTGATATTCAAAAAAGCTTTGTTCAATAGTGAATCCTGCAAGAGAAAAATCTTTATCAAGTCCCGGTGTAGACTCCGGGCTTATTTTTTTGTAGGAGATAAGATCTGGCGTGAGTATAATATTTTTTTCAATATCTTTGTGCTCAAAAAATATTTGTATCTGTTGTTGATCAAAAGGATACTTGGCATAATTTTGTTCTTGGAACATTATTCCTTGTATATTCCATGTTGATGTTTCTTCATTGCCTGTTTGAGAAAGCAGTGGTGTTCCATATATCATGCGCGTTGCTTGGGGAATATCCATGCCGCGCACAATCTTTGTATGCAGTTGTGTGTTGTATTTGTTCCAGAGGTAACCTGAAATGGTAACACTATCAGATCCAGAAATGCTGAGTGAATATAAAAGAATACCGCAGGGTATATTGATTGGAGGAGCTTCATGTTTGCGTTGAGCTTCATCATTAAGATCATTTAAAAATTTATTAAGACTTGCTTGGTCGGTAATAATGATACGAGATTCTCTGTTGATGGTTGTTGTTTGTTGTATGGTGTACCAGGTGGTAATGAGCGCTAAGATAAGTATGAGGTTTGCAATTACTGCATAATAGGTAAGGGAGAATAATGTGTATCGCCACAAGAGCGCGAACAACAGGAGGAGTGTTATGGTTGCCCAGATGAGTATCCAAAAATAATAATGGCGCAGTGTTTCTGCTGGTACATTAATTTCATCTTGGGAGAATATTGTTCCAATAATCCAGTTATTGATTTTTATGGGTTGTGTATAAATCCAAAACCGTTCCTTTGTTGATTCTGATGAATATGTTGCCATGACTGGCTTTCCATTGGCTACTTTTTGTGCAATAGCGGCAAGTTCTTCATTCCCTTTTGACTGAGCATATTGCAACAATGTTGTTTTTGTTTTTACCAGTGTGGTGAGGGGATGGAAAATAAATGCACCATTATCAGCCATAATAATTGCATATCCTGTTTGACCAATGCCACTATATTCTGAAGTGTCTATGATGCTTTTGAGCGAGAAGGTGATTGCAATAACACCGTTTGGTTTTTTTTCCGTATCAAAAAATGTACAGGTATAGGTTGCTGTTTGTTGTGCCACATTATCATCTTTGAGTGGATTAACAGTCCATGTAGCATCTTTTTCCATTTGTTTATCGTGCGCATGTTGATCAAAAGTTATCGTAATGTCGGTAATGATGCGGTTTTCTGCGGTGTCTCTTTTTATGCGCGTGGCGATATCATCTTTTTTGAGATAGTTTGTCTGCAGATCATTGGCAATTGATTGTCCTACAAAAACTATTTTTTCCAGAATGGTTTCAATTGCTTCACTATTTTTTGAGATGGTTTCAATTGCTTTGTTTTTTGCTTTTTCAATGGTGCGTGATCTGTTTTTTTTACATAAAATAATATTTTTTGTTGTAATTCCACCGGTTACTAAGAGCGCGATAAAAAGAGGGCTTTTGAGCAGTGAAGGAATTTTATTGCACGGGGAGCTCTTACTGAAAGCTTTTAATTTTTTGTTTGAGACGTGGAAAAAAGAGATATGTATTTATGAGTATGCTTATGATAAAAATAATAAGACACAACAAGAAAAAGTTATAGAGTGTGCCGAGTGGTTGTATTATTTCATCTACATCAATTTTGATAATCATTCCCCAGTCAAGTTTGGGGATAAATTTCCATGCACCAACAACTGTTTTATGACGATAATCTACTGCTGTTCCAAAGCCTTCATGGCCAAGAATGCACGCTTGGATTGCAAGTGGGTGATCAGCTGAGAGTGCTCTTTTTTGGAATGCTAAATCAGGATCGTTGCGTGTTGGTGAAAGAAATAGAGCATATGAGGCTTCTTTTTTGGCGAGTACCACTTCACCTGTTTTTTCTAAGCCAATGTATTGATGTGTGATGAGGTATATTTTTTCTTGATCCAATTGATAGATTAAGGTCCCGATGAATTTCTTTTCTTTGAGAATGGGTATGGTGATAAAGAGTGCCGGTTCTTGGAGTAGTTCATTAAAGTTAAAATTGGAAAAATCGTTTGTTAGTGTCATTGACGCGCGTTCATATGATTTGCCGAGTGATGAGTTGGCGTAAGGAGCTTTATCAATGTTTGTTCCAACAATATCTTTGGTTGTTGTTGAAAAAATAATGGTTCCACTTTTATCAATAAGTAATATGTTTTTAAATCCCATACTTTCTTTGTGGGTGGTGATGAGAGTGGTCAAGTTGAGCGCTTGATTCTTCAACATGTTCAGAATGAGCGTGGGACAGGGCATTAATTATCACCGACTCCTGTGATAGTTGTAGAGCATTTTTTTCTTGTTCATTAAGATAGGTATTAATTTCAGTAGCGCGATTGTTTGCCATCACCAAAAGCTTTTGCTCGTATGTTGGTATAATTGAATAATAGAGGTAACTATAAAGGCCAAAAATGGCGCAGGTAATAACAAAAAATAGGAGTGATGCATACGTCACTGTTTTTTTTGATCATTTTCTCTTCTCTTTTTCTTGTAATTGTGCACGTACTTTATTCCATTCGGCGATAGTTCTTGTGGGAGGATAGGCTAGTGGTTGTACAGCTTTTTCAGAACTCCAAACTATGGTAAACATTTTGTCTGATCGTATTTTTCCGATGCGCACAAACTGCCAAGCTTGTAGTGATTTTTCTGAAATATGAATAATTCCTTGTGGTGCGTTAAATGCTTGGTTGTGCAGCGCTGGAATAACAAGATCAGTTTTTGTTGATTGTGCTTTTTCTATCGCTTGCTTCCAAAGATAAACACTATTATAAGCAGCTTCCATGGCATCCCCAATTTCATGATCTTTGCCATAGGTAGTTTCAATTTTTTTTACAAAGCTTTTATTTTCTGGTGTATCGATACTTTCAAAATAGCTCCAGGTAGCATAATCTCCCGTCATCATGTCAGTCTTAAATACATGGAGTTCCGGTTCAGATACGCTGAATGACATGGTTGGTATTTTTTCAGGGGTTATGCCATTTTTACGTAGTTCTGTGAAGAAGGTAATATTCGGGTCGCCTTCAATATTATTTAAAATGACATCAGGTTGTGCGGTGATTATTTTTTGTATAATGGGACCAACATTTTTATCGCCAAGAGCAAGGTATTCTTCTCCAACAATAGTGCCACCTTGAGCGGTGATGATATCTTTTATAATTTCATGAACTAACAGATCAGATCCCACGAGGAAGAATTTTTTGCCAAGATGTTGCAAACACCAGGTAACGCCGGGGATAATTTGTTGGTTTGGGGTTGAGCTTGCATAAACAATGTTGTGTGAATCTTCAATCCCCTCAAATTGTACCGGATAAAAGAGTAGGGAGTTATATTTTTCCACCACAGCTTTGACCATAATTCTGCTTGGCGATGTCCAGCATCCAAAAATGGCGGCAACATTGTTTTTGGTAATGAGCGTTCTGCTTGTGCAGCAAATACATTTTCATCAGATTTGCCATCCGCAAGCAGTGGTTTAATTTGTTTGCCTAAGATGCCTCCCTTTGCATTAATTTCTTTAATTGCAAGGAGTGTTGCGTCTGAAACAGGGCGTTCGCTGATTGCCAGATCGCCAGTTAATGAGTGGAGAATGCCAACATTGATTGTTTGGGGTTGAATGTGGTGCCTAAGTGGGCACCAAGGTTATAGCAGATAGAGCAGATGGTTATTATAAGAGGAGGAAGTACCATTTTTTTGTCATTTTATTCCGTAGTTTTTTAATATATATAAAAAAAGACTAGGAATTCTATGGTGAATAAGTCAAGAAATATGGATAATATAGCGACATTTTCTAAGTTATTATCAATATATCTTACCGCGCTCGCCCTGAACTTGTTGAAGGGTTTTCCCCGAGCGCTCGAAGAAAACCCTTCAACAAGTTCAGGGCGAGCGCAGGAAATAGTGTATGTTTTTGTAAATCTTGCTATAAAATCCCTTGGAACGCAAAAAAAGAGCTGTGTTTTTATACACAGCTCTTTTTAGCTTTAAATCAAATGTTGATTAGTAGCGAGAATTTCTTCCACCATCACGACTGTTGTTGCTAAAGCCACCTTCACGACGAGGAGGGCGGTTATCGCGACCAGTTGTTTCACGTGGGCGAGATTCATTGACAACCATTTTGCGGCCTTCAAAGTCTTTACCGTTTAATTCAGCAATAGCTCTTTGAGCTTCGTCATCGTTTGTCATTTCGACAAAACCAAAACCACGGGATGAACCAGTGAATTTGTCAGTGACGATTTTAGCTGTTGTTACAGCGCCATATGTTTCAAAAAGTTCTTTGATTGATGCTTCTGTCGCTGAATAGGAAAGATTTCCGAGATAAATGTTCATAAAAAATCACTCTAGTAAAAATAAAACAATTACTGATATTATTTATTGGCCAATAAATATTTATTACATTTATATTGTAACAGAAGGAAAGTAGCTAAGCAAGTTTTATTTTATACCAAAAAGGGCTCATGCGGTAAGCACAAGCCCTTTTTGGTATATTTTTGTCAAAATCGATTAGTAGCGGGAATTTCTTCCACCGTTTCCACCACCATCACGATTGTAACCACCATCACGACGTGGAGGGCGGTTGTCATTGCCAGTTGTTTCGCGTGGGCGAGATTCATTGACAACTATTTTACGACCTTCAAAGTCTTTACCGTTAAGGCCATCGATAGCTTTTTGAGCTTCGTCAGCATTTGGCATTTCGATAAAACCAAAACCACGGGATGAACCAGTGAATTTGTCGGTAACAATTTTTGAAGTTGTTACTGCGCCGAAACCTTCAAAAAGGTCTCTCATTGAATTTTCTGTAGCTGAATAAGGAAGATTTCCAACATAAATGTTCATAAACATCACTTTAATAAAAAATAAAACAAATAACTAATACCGTTTATTGGCCAAATAAACAATTAAACATCTTTAGCTTAGCAGAATAAAAATCCATTCGCAAGTGGGGCCTTCAATTAGTTGTTGATTTCTTAATTGTAATTTTATTATGGTTGATAGGGGAGGTTTTGTGATAAATGTTAAATAGTGGGGGTAGGAATGAAGTATAGTAAACGATGTAAAGCAGCGATTGGTGGAGTTGTTTGGGGAATTGTTTTCTTTTTAATTGTTCCAGCAGGAGCGATGATTTCTCAAAAATCTACGTTTAGGCGTGTCCGTGTTCCGCAACCGGTACAGAACGTGCAGCCTGAGCGCTATAAGAGTGAAATGGTATGGGTGAAAACGTCTGATGACGTAATTATGGGGCTGCCGCTGTGGCAGATCGACCAGCTGAAGGTGCTGCAGGTACTGTTTGTGCATCAAAAAGGAGGAAATAGTAAAGATAATCCCGTTGATGCATCAATGCTCACCAGTAATCAGCTTGGGTTGCTGCAGCATGCATTAGAGGCAGCGAGCGATTTTCAAAAGTTTGAATTTTTTTGTAGGAATCTTACTCAGAATGAACGCGTGAGTCTTATGGATGGTGCAAGCATTCTTGAGGCGCAAGGGTTATTATCTTTAGTAATGACTCTTGTTTTCCCCAAAGAGGTGCAAGGCCTAATGGGGGCGACTGTTTTGCAGCAAGAAGGTATTATTGCGCCGGTGGTGATGTATTTGCAGAGTTCAGAAACAATTCCTCTGAGCCACAAGGGACCTGTGTTATCTATTGCATTGAGCCCTGATGGGAATCGCATCATTTCTGGTGCTGCAGGCATTGATCATAATTTGATTTTGTATGATTTAAAAGCTGGTAAAGAGATAAAGAATTTGGTTTTAGAGACTTTTCCCGGGCCTTGTGTAGCATTTAGCCTTGATGGTAACTATATTGCCACAGGTTCATCAAGGGAATTTGACAATCTTATTGTGTGGGATGGTGCAACAGGTGAGCCAATAAAAACATTTAATGGTATGTCAGTGAACTGTGTGGCATTCAGCCCTAATAGTAAGTATCTTATTGCAGGGTCAGCAGATGCATCTTTTATTGGCTATACACCTATTTTATATGATATAAAGAGTCGCAAAATAATTTCAACATTTAAAGACTTCAATGGTTCCATCAATTGTGTGGTATTTAGGCCTCATAGTAATGACATAGTTTTAGGATTAGATGTTACTCAATCCCAATCGCCTAATGTTGTTGTATATGATGGTAAAACATGCAAAAGAAAAACAAAAAACTTTGTGGGGCTGAGTAAGGGAGTGCCATGTATGGCATGCAGTTCTGATGGTAACTATTTTGTTGGGGGAACTTTAGAATTGATTTTATGGAATGCCGAAACAGGTGAGAAAATAAAAGTTTTTAAAGATCCTTATCCTTTGGAATATAAAACTTGTGTAGCTTTTGATCCGTCTGGTCGGTATATAGCTGCAGGTTACCAGAGATCTCAGAATAATTTATTTTTGTTTAGTTGTGCAACTGGTGAGCTGATAGGAGGGTTTTCAGTATTTGGGCAGGTAAGGTGTGTAGCATTCAGTCCTGATGGTAATTATCTGTTTTGTGGATGTGATCAAGGGCTTGTTGCATTTAAGATGATTAGTCAGAAAGTACTTAATTATATTGCTACACAATTGAATATTGCACAAGCGCGTTTTTTATATCGTTTGTATCTCGCAAAAATTAATAACGTGCCGGTGATATTGGATACACAAGATCTTGATTATCAACTGTTTATAACATTGCCTGAAGATGTGCAGCGGGCGGTCAAAGCATTTCTGCCGTTTGAATTAGTATTAGATATTGCGGAAAAGGCGGTACAAGAAAAAATGAATGAGTATAAAAAATCGCTGTTTTATAGCAGTTCATATTTTTTTGGTAGAAATGAAAAAACACATGATGAAAAGAAAAAAGCGATAAAAAATGCTATGTTAAATCTTGATAAAAATTCTGTTTCATACAAAGCGTGTGAAAGATTATTGGGTGAGTTGGAACAAGAAGAGGCGTTTATTTTAAAATAATAGGATCATACATATGACAAAAAGATTGGTTGCAACAATAATTTTAGCGATTACGGTATTATTTTTATCGTGGTATGCGTATCAGGAATATAAAAAATCGCAAAAAGGGCCTGAAGTTTTTATTCAAGCGCAATAAAATTTTAAGATGTCTCATTTGTTTGTTATTTTTGTGATTTTTCGTACACTTGTTGCAATGTTAACAATTATATTCAAAAAGGACGCACAATGACGACAAAACAAATGATGTTTGCAGTGATGATTTTTATTACTATGAATAATGTTACTTTTTCTATGTTTAAAAAGAAAG